>DASYAL010000079.1:0-52993 GCA_036501365.1 Allostellaceae bacterium
TTGATCGCCGAATACCGGCAGCGCGCCGCGCGCGTCACTCCCGATCAGGTTGCCACAATCATTTACACCTCTGGCACAACGGGCGAACCTAAAGGCGTGATGCTCACGCACAACAATCTCAGCTCCAACGAGGAAACTTCAGTCGAGCCCTACCACATGGGTCCTGAGGATGTGGCGGTCAGTTTTCTTCCGCTCTCGCTCGTGTACGAGCGCGTCACTGCGTACGCGTATCTGTTTCACGGGGTGCCGATTTCTTACGTGGAGCGCATGGAAGATTTGCCGCAGGCTCTGCTGGAAGTGCGTCCCACGCTGGCGGCGGCTGTGCCGCGCGTTTTTGAAAAGCTGTACGCGAACATTCTGCAAAAGGGCCACGAAGCTACGGGGCTGAAACGCAAGATTTTCGATTGGGCGATGGGTGTGGCGCGCGAATCTGTGCGCTGGAAAGCCTACGGCGAAGACGCTTCCTATTTGCTGAATTTTCGGTGGGGCTTCGCGGACCGCATTGTCTTCACGAAAATTCGCGACGGAATTGGCGGCCGCTTTCGCGCATTTATTTCAGGCGGCGGGCCGCTATCCCGCGAGATCGCGGAATTTTTCTGGGCCGTGGGCATTCCTGTCTATCAGGGCTACGGGCTTACCGAGACATCGCCGGTGGTGAGCGCCAACGTTCCGAACAAGATCAAAGTGGCGACGGTCGGCCCGCCGCTCGACGGCGTCGAGGTGAAGATCGCCGATGATGGCGAGGTTCTGGTGCGCGGCGCGCTGGTGATGAAAGGCTATTGGCGGGAACCCGAGGCGACCGCAAAGACGCTCGAGGGCGGATGGCTCCATACCGGCGATGTCGGCGAGATCGATCGCGACGGCTATATCCGGATCACCGACCGCAAGAAGGATTTCATCAAGAATTCAGGCGGCGACATGATCGCGCCGGCGCGGATCGAAGGCGCGCTGACCTTGGAGCCGCAGATCGCACAGGCGATGGTCTTCGGCGACCGCCGGCCCTATCTCGTCGCGGTGATCGTGCCGGCGCAGGATGCGCTCGACCGCGCGAAAGGCGACGAAGCCGCGTTGCAGAAGACGATCGGCGCAGTAGTCGCGCGCGTCAATCAGGGCCTCGCCAATATCGAGCGCGTGCGGCGCTTCGTCCTCGCGAAAGAAGCCTTCACCACTGCCAACGGCCAGATGACGCCGACCCTGAAAATCCGCCGGCACGAGATCCGCGCCGTTTACGGCGCGGCGCTCGATGCGCTCTACGAGAAATCGAATTAGACCTTCCGGTAGCGGCGCAGTGCCGTCCGGCCTACCTGCGTCAGTGTTTCGTTAGACCGTTATCCGATGGGGTTGAAACATTTTGAATCGTCACCCCCGCGAAAGCGGGGGCCAGAAACGAGAGCTGAATGCCCGCTTTCGCGGAGGTGACGGTGGAAAACAGGGTCAGAGTTGATTTTCTCCCGGCGTGCCCTTAGCGTGGCCGCAGCTCGCTTCGGGCTGGCGTCGCATGCTGCGGCTCGGCTGCAGCGCCGAGCGCCAGGAAGACTACCCTGCTCTGTTCCGCTGCACGCTTGGCGAAGTATTCATCGAGGATATTCACATCACAGCGAACGGCGGCTGGGCGATGGGCGGCGAGTGGGCTTCAAGCGCAAGATCGTTCGGACGCTGAAGCGACACGCGGCGCCGCTGCCGAAGGGACGACCGCCGAGAGAACGCGACAACGGGCGGCAGTTAAATTTACTTCAGTTAAATCTACTCTGATCCCGTTTAACCGGCGCGCCGGCGGCGAGGCTTCGTTACCCTGCCGCGGTCATAAATCCTCGTCGCGATGCCGCGCCGCCTCCTCAGGTGACAGGATCGTGTTCCAGGCGTGCGTTTCGATGGCCTGCTTCGCCGCGGCGCCGCGCACGGTGTTGATAGGGTCCTCGCCCTGCTCGAGCCGCGCCAGCTGGTCGCGCAGCAACTTCCGCAGCATCACGATGCCAATGTCCGTCATGCCCAGATTCTCCAGCGCGTGCACGGCGATCGCGCGCTGACTTTCCTGCGCTTCGAGATCGTCCGGACGGCGCTGGCGCTCTTCATAGGGCCGATTGATCGTGGCCGGCCGGATGTCGAGCACGGTATCGGTACGCGGCCGCCAGTCCTTCTTGGGCGCGCCGTTCTCGGCCGGCCAGGCGACGATGCTGAAAGCGGTAATGTGCTCGTTGTCGATTGGCATGCACCACGTCATTTCCGAGCACCGGTCCTTGCGCTTGGGCTGCGTGCCCAGATCGTGCAAATTCGGCACGAGAAAGATATTCGGCAGCACGGCTTCGGCATGGCGGATGAAGCGGTTGCCGTTCGGCAGATCGCGAACCAGGTTGTAGCGCACGCCGAGCGTCGTCTTCTCGAACACGATGCGTGGCATCCCCCCCATCATCGCGCCCTTGAACTGCTCGCCGCTGATCGCCTGGTGCAGGATGAGGAGATGCCAGGGATCGACGATATTCTCGTAGTGCTGCAGCCAGTTGCAATCCTTGACGTAGCCGATCGAGTAGTCGCCCCAGATCTTCATGCCGCGCAACACGACATCGTGCGAGGTCGGCGCGAACACGTCGTAGAGCGGGAACGCCGGCTGGTTCTGGGGCGGTCCCATATAGACGAAGACGAGGCCGCCGAACTCGTGGGTCGGATAGGCCGGCTGCTCGACCTGCATCTTCTCGCAGAAACCGGCCGCCTCGCACGCCATGTCGATGACGCGCCCGTCGGTGTCGTAGAGCCAGCCGTGATAGCAGCAACGGATGCCGTTCTGCTCGATGCGGCCGAATTCCAGCGACGCGCCGCGATGCGCGCAATGCGGATCGAGGCAGCCGACCTTGCCTTCTTTCGTGCGGAACACGACCAGGTCCTCGCCGAAGATGCGTACTGGTTTTGGCAAGTCGCCGAGCTCGTCCGACAGCGCCACCGGCTGCCAATAGCGGCGCAGGAGTTCGCCCATCGGCGAGCCCGCTTCCACATGGGTCAGCGTGACGTCTTCCTTGGGTGTGACGTGTCCGTGCGCAGACTTCATAATCACCTCCCGGCCAGACGAGTATCCAGTAAGAACGTGGACGGCAACTCTAAAACAAACGCGGCCAGCAGCACAAATGAAGCGCGCCGCTCGCAGCGAGCGAGCCAGCCTAGACCTTGTGGTGGTCGCGGTACCACTGGACGAAGCGCGGCAGGCCCTCGGCCAGGGCGGTCTTCGGCACGAAGCCGAAATCCCGCGTCGTCGCGCTGATATCGGCATACGTTGCCTCGATATCGCCCGGCGGCATCGGCACGCGCTCGACGATCGCCGGCTTGCCGATCGCCGCTTCGAGGATCGCGACGAAGCGGAGGAGTTCTTCGCTGTTGCTGTTGCCGATATTGTAGAGGCGGTAAGGCGGCTGGGCGTCGGCCGGCGGCGGCTTGTCGAGGCAGGCGATCACGCCGGCGACGATATCGTCGATATAGGTGAAATCGCGGCGCATCTTGCCGTGATTGAAGAGCTTGATCGGCTTGCCCGCGATGATCGCTTCGGTGAAGAGCCACGGCGCCATATCGGGCCGGCCCCAGGGGCCGTACACCGTGAAGAAGCGCAGCCCCGTGGTCGGCAAGCCATAGAGATGCGCATAGCAAAAGCTCATCAGCTCGTCGGATTTCTTGGTCGCGGCGTAAAGCGATTGCGGCTGATCGACAGGATCCTCGATGGCGAAAGGCAGCTTGGTGTTGCCGCCATAGACCGAGGACGAGCTCGCGAAGACCAGGTGCCGGAGCTTGGGGAGATGCCGGCAGGCGTCCAGCACCTCGAGCTGAGCGACGAGGTTGGCGGTGATGTAGGCGCGCGGGTTCTCGACCGAATAGCGCACGCCCGGCTGCGCCGCGAGATGGACGACACGGTCGATCTCGGGATGCGCTTTGGTGAAGCGCAAAAGCGCTTCGGCCTCGGCGAGATCCAAGCGCTCGAAGCGGAAGCCACGCTGGCTCGTCAACGTCGCGAGCCGCGCCTCTTTCAGCGCGACGCGATAATAATCGTTGAGGTTGTCGATGCCGATGACCGGCTCGCCGCGCTGCAGGAGCGCCGCGCTGACGTGCATGCCGATGAAACCGGCCGCGCCGGTGACCAGAACCGCCATCGGCCCTCTATAACCCGGAAGCGGGTGGAAATCACCCTTTCGCGGCGATGTCGCTCGCGACGTGGGTATCGCGCAAGATGCTGCTGCTTAATTGCCGCGCCAGGCAATCGTAGCTCGCATCGGTCATGTGTAGATGATCGGCGGCGACCATCGCCGACATCTTCATGTTGCGATGCTCGGTCCAGTCGCGCATGAGCGCAAAGCGGCGGAACATGGCGACTCCGGTCGCCTTCGCGGTCGCCCAGAGCGCGCGCTCCATGGCGCGGTATTGCGGATGGGTCAGCACCGCCGGCGCATATTGCAGATCCATGAGGATGACGTCGGCGCCCGCTTGGTGGAGCTGCGTGATGCCGGCGCGCACGCTGATCATCACCGCTTCCGGATCGGCGTCCTGCAGGACGTCATTGGTGCCGACTTGCCAGATCACGAGATCGGGCTTGTCGCCGATCACCTCGGAGGCGATACGTTGCGTCGTCTCGCTGATCACCTCGCCGCCGACGCCGCGATTGATCACGCGGATCTCGGTGTTCGGATAGCGCGCGTGCAGCAGCGTCGCGAGGCGGCTGGGATAGGAATATTCAGGCTTGCTCGCGCCGGTGCCGTAGGTCGAGGACGAGCCGAGCGCGACGATGGTGAGGCCCTTGCCGGCGGCGAGGCGCAGGGCGGTATGCGGCAAGGGATCGGCGAGCGACGTGACCGTGAGCGGCGCGGCGCAACGATCGCTTTCGGCATTGGCCCGCGGCGTGACCGGCGCGAGGAAGGCGATCGCGATGGCGGCGAAACCGAGCAGCGACAAGGCGGCTGTCGGGCCGCGGCGCCAGCGGCGGCCGAAAAGAGCGGATGATGGTTGGATCATGTCAACGTGCGGCGTAGTCGATCGCGTCCGCCAATCTTTCTCCGAGACACGCGTAGAACTCCCTTGCCAGCGACAGTCTTTTTTCTCTCGGCACGTTGATGAAGGTGAACTCGCCGGACTCGATCCAATACTTCATCAACTCATAGCGCTTGAACATATAGACGTTTTGCTGGTCCGCCGTCTGATGGAGGGCGTCCAGATAGGGTTCGAAATTTATAACCGAAACCGTGCTCGGGTTGTATTGCATATCGACCAGCATAGCCTCGGCGCCGTGATGCTGGATGTCGCCCAGCCCGCCGGTCACGGCCTCCGCCATGGCGTCGACGTCCTCGCCGCGGACCGCGTCCACTGTGCCGGTCTCCCAGATGACGAGATTCGGCTTGGCAGGATACACGTCCTTAGGGAATCGAGTGGCCATCTGATCGGTGGTCTGCCCCGCGATACCCTTATTGATAACCGTGATGTCTTCGCCCGGATGGCGCTGCCGCAGCGCGGCTTCGAGGAAATAGGGGTACGAGCTGTCCGGCGACGTGCCGGCGGTTGAGGCGCCACCGATCACGACGATCACGACCGGCTGATGCTGACGCAGCTGCGCGCTGACTTTCGGCAGCTGCGGATCGTCCCGGAGGAGCTCCGCCGGCGCCGCGCATTTGCTGCTGCTTGGCGGCGCCGGCTGTTGCTGCGCCGTCGGCTCATCAGCCCACCCTGAGCAGGGCGCGAGAGCGAGCGCCGACAAACCGATGAGAAGGAGGGGAAGGCGCATCGGGATCACTCCGAAGGTACCGAAGGGACGGAAGCAGAGGCGGCGCGCGGCGGACGACGCGACGCGATTTTGAACCAGTTGAGTAGCAGCGCGACCGCGATCATCGTGCCGATGCCGATGAGATTGACGCTGATCTGCATCACGAATCCGCCGGAGAATTCGGCGAGCAGGAAGTGCCCGAGCACCGAGAGCACGATGCCGAGGCAGAAGATGTAGAGCGATTGCTGGCCGCAGATGATCACCGGCCATGCCCAGCGATGCTGCAGGAAGCGGCTCTCCGGCCGCACGACATGGACGGTCGCGACCGCGAGGATGAGGAAGCTGAATAGCCGCAGCGGCGCGAGGTTGGTCTTGTCGAGCGAATAGCTCCAAAGCTGCTTGGCGAAGAGCGGCGGGAACGGATCCCAGATCCAATGCAGCGTCCAGCTGAAATTGATGACCGCGATCGCGGCGGCGAGCACGATTGCTGCCTGGCCGACCCAGGGGGCGCTGGGGAACGGCCATTTGCCGGTGACGCGTGCATAGCCTGCCGTTCCGCCGATGACGAAGAGGAATTGCCAGGCGAACGGGTTGAAGAACCAGACATCGTGCGAAGGCCGCGTATGGAACGCCCAGCCCTGGCGCAGCGTCAGCACGTAGATGCAGGCGGAAATCAGCAGCGGCAGCATGCGCTGGCGCGACATCAGGATCAGCACCAGCGGGAAAGTCGCGAGCAGCACGATGTAGAGCGGCAGGATGTCGAGAAACATCGGTTGGAAGGCGAGCATGAGCGCGCGGATGATCGCGAGATGCGGCTCCTGGAGGAAGTCGGCGACGCCCATTTCTTCGGTATAAAGCGGGTTCTGCACCACGAGGATCGCGTAGCTGACCTCGGCGGTGAAGATCACGAACAGAAAGATATGCGCGACATAGAGCTGCCAAACGCGGCGAAAGATTTGCGCCGTCGCGAAGAGCGGCCCGTTCGTGGCGAGCGAGCGGCCATAGACGAGGGCGGCGGTATAGCCCGAAATGAAGATGAACACCTCGGCGGCGTCGTTGAAGGCGACCGAGCGCAAGGTGAAATAGGCGAGCGCGTTTTCGGGAATGTGGTCGATGAAGATGAAGAACAGCGACAGGCCGCGAAAGAAATCGAGGCGCAGATCGCGCGTCGGCTTCGGCGCCGCCTCGACCATGCCGGTCAGCGCGCGACGCGGACGAGGAGCTTGCCGCGATTGGCGCCGCTCAAAAGACCGATGAAGGCGCGCGGCGTTGCTTCGATGCCGTCGACGATGTCTTCGCGGTATTTGATCTTGCCGCTCGCCAGCCACTCGCTCATCTGGGCGCGGAACTCGCCCCAGCGCGCACGGTGATCGCTGACGAGGAAGCCCTGCAGCAACGCGCGTTTGACCAGGAGCTGGCGGTTCCAGCGCGGTCCGGTGTCCGCTTTGCCGCCGAGCCGGTCATAGGCCGAGATCGCGCCGCAGATGATGGTGCGCGCATTGAGCGCGAGGTTCATCATCACCGCGTCATGCAGCACGCCGCCGACATTGTCGAAGAACACGTCGATGCCGTTCGGCACGTGCTGCGCCAGCTCGGCCGAGAGCGCCGCTGCGTCCTTGCCCTTGTAATTGATGCCGATATCGAAGCCGAGGTCGCGCGTGACAAAGTCGAGCTTGTCGTCCGCGCCGGCGGTCGCGATCACCTTGCAGCCTTTGAGCTTGGCGATCTGCCCCGCGACCTGGCCGACGGCGCCGGAGGCGGCCGATATCAGCGCCGTCTCGCCGGATTTCGGCTTGCCGATCGTATCGAGCGCGAAATAGGCCGTGGCGCCGGGCATGCCGAGCACACCGAGGAGATAGGAGAGCGGCAGGCTGCCAAGCTTGGCGCGATCGATCTTCTCGCAGGCTTTGGCGGGCAGCACCGCATGGCTCTGCCAGCCGGCATAGGCGAGGACGATATCGCCGGAGGTAAAGCCGGGCGCGCGCGACGCGATCACCTCGGCGACGACCTCGCCGGTCATCACGCTGCCGATCTCCGCCGGCGCCGCGTAGGAGCGTGCCGCGCTCATACGGCCGCGCATATAGGGATCGAGCGAGAGGAAGAGCGTCTTCAGCGCGAGCTGGCCGTCGCCCGGCTCGGGTACCGGCGCGGTCTCGAATTTGAAATCGCTTTCGCGGACGGCGCGGCCTTCAGGCCGCTCGGCGAGGAGAAAACGCTGGTTCGTCAGATTGGGCATCATCGGCGTCCCATATCAGGAACGTCGATGATAGCAGAGCTTCGCGCTCAGATCGCGTCGAGCTGGTATTCGATATCGTTGGAGATATTCCAAAGGTAGCCGATATCGGCCGTGCCGACGAGGGCGTAGGCGTGGCCGTGGTGACGCCAATACAGCATGTTGAGATCGCCGCGCCGGTCGAAGGTCGGGGCGGCATCAGGCTGGCTGGTCGCGCCGATCACAACCGTCAGCGGGCCGAGCTTCTTGTTGTCGGTCGTGTAGAAGAGCTGCGTCGCGGGCTGGCCGCCGACGACGAGATAGCGCGCGCCTTGGAAATCGAGGCCCCAAGGCTTGAGATTCGGCAGCTTGAAGTCCGAGGGCAGCTTCTGCACCACTTTGCGCGCGGCATCGTTCGAATTCGACGGCACGTCGACCAGCGCCTGATCGTCGGCGCCGGCATTGATCAGCAGCTTGTGATAGCCGGCGATGTTGTCGAGCCAATTGGCCGAAGCGACATTGGCGGCAGTCTGGACATCGGTGTCGTAGCCGCCGGCGAAATAGCCGGCACCGCCGCCGATCAGCAGCCCCGCTACGCCCGCCGCCGCGGCCCAGCGCACCCAGCGCCGCTCGATCAGCCGGCGCGGCGTCCGCGTCTTCTGCGCCGCGGCGAAGTCGATCACCTCTGGCCCTACCGGGCCGCGCGCCGCCGCGAGGAGACGCTCCGGCACCGGCTCGTGCAGCACGGGCTCGAAAAGCACGCGCAGCGCCGCGGCGCTCGCCGCGAGCGCAGCGACGCGGTCGCGCAGCTCGGCGTCACTCTCGAGCCAGGATTCGACCTCGCTGCGCAAGCCAGCGTCGAGTTCGCCATCGAGATAGGCGATCAGAGTCTCGTCATTCGGCTTCTGCATCGTTCCTACTCCTTCGCGTGTGGACCCCGGCCTCGAGTTTGGCCTGGAGCGCCACCCGCGCCCGCGCCAGCCGGCTCATGATCGTGCCGACCGGTACCTCGGCGACTTCCGCCGCCTGCTTGTAACTCATGCCATCCACCGTCACGAGCAGCAGCGCCACGCGCTGCTCGGCAGGAATTTGCGCCAGAGCGACGCGCACCTCCTGAAGCGCCAGACGGGCCTCGACGCGTCGGCCGGGCTCATCGCTGCCGACATGCAAAGCTTCGTCCTCCGCGACCTCCTTCCGGGTATTCCGCGATCGCAGCAGATCGATCCACATCGTCTGCGCGATCCTGAACATCCAGCTATCGAATCGCGTCCCCTCCTGAAACTGATGCGCCCGGGTCAGAGCCCGCTCGCATGCCGCCTGAACGAGATCGTCGGCCTCGGCGGCGGAGCCGGTCAGGCCGCGGGCAAAGCGCCGAAGCCGCGGCAGGACGGCGATAAGCTGGTCGCTGATCGACACGCTCATCGTGCCGTCCCGAAGCGGAACGGCGGCCTTGCGGCCGGCCTGACAGAATGAGAACGAGGGGTGATCAGATTTATTCCCTGTAATCTTGGTGCCATCTCCGGGTAAGAGCCTGCCATCCGGCGGCATCCCCGGGCCACGGCCCAGCTTCCGGTAGTTAAACCATCTTAACACCTTGCCTCCGCCGGGGAAGCATCGGACTCGGATGCGCGCGCACGCGCGGCATTGGCGCTTCACAAAGTCGCTGCGGCGCGGCATTGTCTCGCGTTCTCGCCCGAGGGGATTTTCCACGATATGCGCATAGCAATTCCGAAAGAGCGCCGCCCGCAAGAGCGCCGGGTGGCGGCGTCGCCCGATACCGCCAAGCGGCTCATCGGCATGGGGCACGAGGTGGTGGTCGAAGCGGGCGCCGGCACCGGCGCCGCTTTCCCCGATGCGGCCTATAGCGCGGTCGGCGCGTCGATCGCGGCGAGCGAGGCCGAAGCGCTTGGCGCCGCCGACATCGTGCTCAAAGTGCAGCGCCCCGAGCCGCAAGAGATCGGCACGATGAAGCGCGGCGCGGTGCTCGTCGGCATGCTGTCGCCGCTGCAATATCCCGACGAGGTCAAGGCCTATGCCGCGGCCGGCCTCACGGCCTTCGCGATGGAGCTAGTGCCGCGCATCACCCGCGCCCAGGCGATGGACGTGCTTTCCTCCCAGGCCAATCTCGCCGGCTATCGTGCCGTGCTCGAAGGCGCGGTCGCGTTCGGCCGCGCCTTTCCGATGATGATGACGGCCGCGGGCACGATCGCGCCGGCGCGGGTCCTCGTGATGGGCGCGGGTGTCGCGGGCCTCCAGGCGATCGCGACCGCGCGCCGGCTCGGCGCGGTCGTCTCGGCGACCGATGTACGACTCGCCGCGAAAGAGCAGGTCGAGAGTCTCGGCGCCACCTTTCTCGTCGTCGATATCGAGGCGATGAAGCAGATGGAGACGGCCGGCGGCTATGCCCGCGAGATGGGCGAGGACTTCGCCAAGCGCCAGCGCGAACACATTACCGAAGCGATGAAGAAGATCGACATCGTGATCTGCACCGCGCTGATCCCCGGCCGCAAGGCGCCGGTGCTCATCACCAAGGAGATGATCGCGGTCATGCGCCCGGGCTCGGTGGTCGTCGATCTTGCGGTCGAGCAGGGTGGCAACGCCGAGGGCAGCGAGTCGGGCAAGGACGTCACGACGGCGAACGGCGTCATCATCCTCGGTCAGCTCAACATACCCTCGCATATCGCCGTCGATGCCAGCCAGCTCTACGCCAAGAACCTTTTGGCATTCCTCGGCCTCATCATCGACAAGGACAAGTCTCTCAAGATCGACACCGCCGACGAGATCGTGAAGGCCTCGCTGCTGACCCGCGACGGCGCGGTGGTTCATCCGCAATTGGCAGGAGCCTGAGCCATGGAAGCCGCCAACCAGCCCGACGTCGTCGTTTTCTTCCTCACCGTCTTCGTCCTCGCCGTCTTCGTCGGCTACTACGTCGTCTGGCGGGTGACGCCGGCGCTGCACTCGCCGTTGATGAGCGTCACCAACGCCATCTCCTCGGTGATCATCGTCGGCGCGCTGATCGCCGCGGGCCCGGCGGGCGCGAGCTTCTCGAAGGTCATGGGCTTCATCGCCGTGGCCCTCGCGTCGGTCAACATCTTCGGCGGCTTCATCGTCACGCAGCGCATGCTGCAAATGTTCAAGAAGAAGCAGAAATAATGGGCACGGGAGAACGTCTTTGACCGCCAATCTGTCGGCACTGCTGTATCTCGTCGCCTCGATCTGCTTCATCATGGCGCTGCGCGGCCTGTCCTCGCCGGTGACGGCGCGCGGCGGCAATCTCTTCGGCATCGTCGGCATGCTGATCGCGGTCGGCACGACGCTGGCCTCGCCGCATGTCGTGAGCTACGGGCTGATCCTCGCCGGCATCGTCATCGGCGGCGCGATCGGCACCTTCATCGCGCTCCGCATCCAGATGACGGCGCTGCCGCAGCTCGTCGCCGCCTTCCATAGCCTCGTCGGCCTCGCCGCGGTCTGCGTCGCGACGGCGGCGTTCTATGCGCCCTCGGCCTACGGCATCGGCACCGAAGGCGCGATCGAGCAGGGCAGCCTCATCGAGATGGGGCTCGGCACCGCGATCGGCGCCGTCACCTTCACCGGCTCGATCATCGCTTTCGGCAAGCTGCAAGGTCTCATCACCGGCGCGCCGCTGGTATTCCCGGGTCAGCATCCGCTCAATGCGCTGCTGGGTATCGTGCTCCTCGGCGTGCTCGTCTGGTTCGTCGTAGCGCAGCCGGTCTGGGCGTTCTGGGGGATTGTCGGCCTCTCATTCCTCTTGGGCTTCCTGCTGATCTTGCCGATCGGCGGCGCCGACATGCCGGTCGTGATCTCGATGCTCAATTCCTATTCCGGCTGGGCGGCTTGCGGCATCGGCTTCACCCTCGCCAATTCGCTGCTGATCATCACCGGCGCGCTGGTCGGCTCATCCGGCGCGATCCTCAGCTACATCATGTGCAAGGGGATGAACCGCTCGATCTTCAACGTCATCCTCGGCGGCTTCGGTACCGAGGGCGGCGCGGCTACCGCCGCCGCGCAGGGCGATCGCGCGGTCAAGTCGGGCAGCGCCGAGGATGCCGCCTTCATCATGAAGAATGCGAGCTCGATCATCATCGTGCCGGGCTATGGCATGGCGGTCGCGCAAGCCCAGCACGCGCTCAAGGAGATGGCCGACCTTCTCAAGAAAGAGGGCGCCACGGTGCATTACGCGATCCATCCGGTCGCCGGCCGCATGCCGGGCCATATGAACGTGCTGCTGGCCGAGGCCAACGTCCCGTACGAGGACGTGATGGAGCTCGACGAGATCAACCGCGACTTCGCCTCGACGGATGTGGCTTTCGTCATCGGCGCCAACGACGTGACCAATCCCGCGGCCAAGACCGATCCCAAATCGCCGATCTACGGCATGCCGATCCTCGATGTCGAGAAGGCCAAGACCGTGCTGTTCGTGAAGCGCTCGATGGCCTCGGGCTATGCCGGCGTCGATAACGAGCTGTTCTTCCGCGACAACACGATGATGCTGTTCGGCGACGCCAAGAAGATGTGCGAGCAGATCGTCAAAGCGCTCGGCGCCTGAGACGCTACTTCGCCTCGTAGCGCAGGCCGAGCTTCATCTGCACCTGATAGTGACCGACGCGGCCATCGACGATGTGGCCGCGGATCTCGGTCACCTCGAACCACTCGAGATTGCGCAGCGATTTCGCCGCCGTGTTGACGCCGTTGCGGATCGCTTCGTCGAGACTGCCGCCCGAACTGCCGATGATTTCGGTGACACTGTAAACATGATCGTTCATCGGAGCCTCCCGCTCCAGCCGTTCCGAACCTTGGTGATAGAACGCGGGCGGGCTCGGCTTCGTTGCGAGCGCGTCAAGCCTTGAGCAGAGCGGTCAGCGCAGCGAGCAGTGGCGCCTGGCCCGGGTTGATGCGCCGCCGCGCCTCATCGAGCGCGAACCAGGCGCCGCGATCGACCTCGGGAAACCGCGCGCGCTTGCCCGAGCGCGGCGGCCATTCCATCTCGAACTCGCTGCTGGTGAGCGACGCGGGATCGAGATCGCCGGCGATCGCCCAGGCATGCACTAGCTTGCCGCCAGCCTGGCGGATTATCGGCAAGGCGCGGAAATCGCCGGCGAGGAACGCACCGGTCTCCTCGGCGAATTCGCGGATCGCGGCGGCGAGCGGCGTTTCCTCCTCATTGATCTCGCCTTTGGGGATCGTCCAGGCGCCCGCGTCTTTGTTCTTCCAGAACGGGCCGCCGGGGTGGACGAGGAACACTTCGGTTGCGCCTTCCTTGACGCGATAGAGCAACAGCCCGGCGCTTTCCTTCGTCATCGCTTGCGTCCCAGAAACATCAAAGCCGCCGCGGCAGGGCCGGGCGGCTTACTGGTTTGCTTCGCACGACGCGTCGGACCCGGATTGGCCCTCCGCTGTGCTACGCGGCCTAATAACCTTCACGCTCCATGCGCTTCCTGAGCAGCTTGCGGTAGCGGCGAACGGCTTCGGCCTTTTGGCGGGCGCGGCGCTCGGAGGGCTTCTCGTAATTGCGGCGCAGCTTCATCTCGCGGAACACGCCTTCGCGCTGCATCTTCTTCTTGAGGGCGCGCAGTGCCTGGTCGACATTGTTGTCACGGACGAGAACCTGCACGAGCGGCCAACTCCTTCAGGGGCACGCCAAAACGGGCTGCAAGAGGCAGCCCGGTAAGGCTATTTTATACCACAAAAGGCAACCGGCTGGAATTGGCAAATCGGACCGGCTTTAGGTGGTGTCCAAATTTAGAACCGATAAAGTTCTTGGGGGAATACGATTCGCTGGCCGCATATCGGCTTATCCACAAGATACTGCCAGCCAATTCGGCGAATTAATGCCACACTCGCGCGTTGAGTGCGGTTGCCTCCTAACGCACCTAGCTTGGTCATGGGAGGCCCCTGGGATGCCCCGAGTGTGCGATGCTGCCTATTGGCGGTTTCGGGCCGAGGAAGCGCGAGCTATCGCTGAGGAAATGGGCGATCCCGACGCGCGGGATACGATGTACCGGCTAGCTGAGAATTGGGAAGAAATCGCGCAAAAGGTCGAAGTCTACGAACGCGAGCCACACAAAGCCCATTAGCGCTTCACCTCGTCTTTCGGCTTCTGCTTCGCAATCTTCTTTAGCCGCTGCTCACGGGAGGGAATTGGTTGAGCGGATGAGCCGCTAGCGGCCTGGGACACGCCCCGACTTTACCCGCTTCCGGCCGTCCCTCATATTAACCGCATGGCCATCCTCAAGATCGCCCGTATGGGCCACCCGGTGCTGCGCCGCCGGGCCGATCCCGTGGCCGATCCCACCGCGCCCGAGATCCACCGCCTGCTCGCCGACATGGCCGAAACCCTGGCCGATATCGGCGGGGCTGGGCTCGCGGCGCCGCAGGTCCATGTGCCGCTGCGGGTGGTTATCTTTCAGGTGCCCGAGGAGCGCCTCAGCGGCCGTCCGGAGGACCAGGCGCTGCCTCTGACGGCGCTGATCAACCCGGTGATCGAGCCGCTCGGCGAGGAGCAGGAGCTCGGCTGGGAGGGCTGCCTCTCGGTGCCGGGGCTGAAGGGCGCGGTGCCGCGCTTCGCCCGCATCCGCTATCGCGGCTTCGCTCCCGACGGCAGCGCGATCGATCGCTCGGTCGAGGGCTTCCATGCCCGCGTCGTGCAGCATGAATGCGACCATCTCGACGGTGTGCTCTATCCGCAGCGCATGACCGACATGCGCCTTCTCATGTTCGTCGAGGAAGGCGCGCGCTATCCGATCGAGCTCCCGCCGGCATGAGCGCTTCCGCGACCGCGCGCAAGGATGCCGTGCTGTTGGCGATCCTGCCGAACGTGCCGTTCGACGGCTGGACGCGGGTGGCGATGCGCGCCGCCGCGGCGCAAGCAGGCATCGATCCGACCGAGCTGCCGCTGCTCTTCCCGCGTGGGCCGCGCGACGTCGCGGCGTGGTTCAGCGCCTGGGCCGACCGCCAGACCGTCGGCGCCTTGAGGCGCCGGCGCATCGGCACGCTGAAAATCCGCGAGCGCATCGCCGCCGGCGTTTCCGCGCGGCTCGCGATCCTCTTGCCGCATCGCGAGGCGGTGCGGCGCTCGCTAAGCCTCTTCGCCAGCCCGATCAATCTGCCGCTTGGCGCGAAGCTGCTCTACGACACGGTCGATACGCTCTGGCACGCGGCCGGCGACCGCTCGACCGATTTCAATTTTTATACGAAGCGCGGCCTGCTCGCCGGCGTCTATGCTGCGACGACGCTCTACTGGCTCGACGATCGCTCCGAAGGCACCGCGGCGACGGCGGCCTTCCTAGACCGGCGCCTCGCCGAGGTGCTGGCGATCCCGAAGCTGCGCGACAGCGTCGAGCGTCTCAATCCGCTGCGCATGTTGCGCGCCGCGCGCGAGCGGTTCAGCGCCGCGGGATAAGCTTCGTCACATGCCCCATCTTGCGGCCGGGCAGCGCCTTGTCCTTGCCGTAGAGATGGATCTTCTGCAGCGGGTCGTTGATCGCCTCGCGCCATCTCTCGACATCGGCGCCGATGAGATTCTTCATCACCGCATCGGAATGGCGCTCGGGCGAGCCGAGGGGCAGGCCGCAGATCGCGCGCACGAGCTGCTCGAACTGGCTGGTGTAACAGGCGTCGATGGTCCAATGCCCGGAATTATGCGGCCGCGGCGCCAGCTCGTTGACCAGCACCGCGCCGTCATGCGTCACGAACATCTCGACCGCCAGGAGGCCGACGAGATCGAGCTTCTCGGCGATATGTCGCGCGATCGCCTCGGCGCGCATCGCGGTCTCGGCTCCGATCCGCGCCGGCGCGATCGTGGTGTCGAGGATATGATTCACGTGCTGGTTCTCGACCGGCACATAGGCCGCGGTCTTGCCGGTCTCGCCGCGCGCGATGATCACCGACACCTCGCAGGCGAATTCGACGAAGCCTTCGAGGATGCCATCGCTCGTGCCGAAGCCGTGCCAGATTACGGCGAGATCGCTATCACCGCGGATGCCGACCTGGCCCTTGCCGTCATAGCCCATGCGCGTGGTCTTGAGGACCGCGCGCGGGCCGATATCCGCGACGGCGCGGCGCAGGCCGTCCTCGCTATCAATCGCCTGATAGGGCGCGGTGGCGACGCCGATCGCGCGGAGAAAATCCTTTTCCTTGATCCGATCCTGGGCGATGCGCAGCGCGTCGGGCGCCGGCCGCACCGGCTTGCGCGCGGCTAAGAACTCGGCGGTATCGGCGGGAACATTCTCGAATTCGAAGGTGACGACATCGACCAAGCCGGCAAAGCGCCCGAGCGCCAGCTTGTTCTCATAGGCGGCGGTGGTCGCGAGCGATGTCGCCTGCTTGGCTGGACTGTCTTTCTCAGGGCAGAAGATGTGACAGCGATAACCGAGCGCGATCGCTGCGAGCGCGGTCATGCGGCCGAGCTGGCCGCCGCCGAGGATTCCGATCGTCGCACCCGGTTCGATCATGAATTCGCGGGGCGTTTCGCGACGCTGTTGGTTTGTGCCGCGCGCCAGCGGTCGAGGCGGCCGGCGAGGCGCTTGTCGCCGAGGGCGAGGATCGCGGCGGCGAGTAGCGCTGCGTTGATCGCGCCGGAGCGGCCGATCGCGAGTGTGCCGACCGGGACACCGCCCGGCATCTGCACGATCGAAAGGAAACTGTCGACGCCTTTCAGCGCCGCGGTCTCGACGGGCACGCCGAGCACCGGCAGCGGCGTCATCGATGCGGTCATGCCCGGGAGATGCGCGGCGCCGCCGGCGCCGGCGATGATCACCTTGAGGCCGCGGCCGCGCGCCTTCTTAGCGTAGGCATAGAGCCGCGCCGGCGTGCGATGCGCCGATACGATACGTGTCTCGTAGGGAATGGCGAGACGATCGAGCGTCTCCGCGGCATGGCGCATGGTGCTCCAGTCGGACTGGCTTCCCATGATGATTCCGACGGACGGCTTCGCGCCACCCTTGGCCGCCATCGTAGCTCCCGGCAAAAAAGAAGCGCGCATTATAGGAAGGGCGACCGTCGGGGCAAGCGTCGCGCGCGCTTACGCGATGATATCGGGGAGCAGCGAGTTTTCGAGCTTGGCGATGAGGTCCTTGAGCGAGAGCTTGCGCTTCTTCAGCCGCTGCAGATGGAGATTGCTGGCTGGCACCTGGCCCGCGAGTCGATCAATCGCTTCGTCGAGATCGCGATGCTCGGCCTTGAGCGCCGCGATTCGCTGCTTGACGGCTTCGACCTCGAGGTCCATGTCAACGTGAATTATATCAAGATTCGGTGACCTTCGCGATGTCCGATGCGGCGGCCGAATTCTGGCGTTTTTCGCTGGCGATCTATGCGCGGCCCGGCGTCGCGTCGGCCTGTCTCATGCTGCAGGACGAGCACGGCCGCGACGTCAATCTCGTGCTCTATTGCTGCTGGCTCGGTATCAGCGGGCGTGGTCGGCTGGATCACGATTCGCTCGCCGTCGCCGATCGCGCGATCGCTGGCTGGCGGCATGACGTGGTCGAGAAATTCCGCGCCGCGCGGCGCGCGATCAAGGCCGCGGCTCTGCCCGAGAGCGACGGGCTTTACGCCAAAGCCAAGGGCGTCGAGCTCGAGGCCGAGCGGTTGTTGCAGCGTCGGCTGGTCGAGCAAGCGCTGCCGGCAAATGGCGCCGCGGCCGCCGCGCAGCGGCTGGCCGACGCGCTGGCCAATCTCGCGCTCTACATCGGCGATGCGCCGGCCGTGGCCATCCGCGATGCGTTGGCGGCGATGGCGGCGAATGATTTTCAGGTTGCGGCGGGCTGAGCGTCGCGCGTCAGCTCATCTTGCCTTCGGTCTCGCCCCAGCGTTTCACCTTGCCGGTATCGAGGCCGAAAAGATCGAGCACCCGGCCGAGATTGTGATCGATCGCATCCTCGAGCGTCTTCGGCCGATTATAGAAAGCCGGCACCGGCGGCGCGATGATCGCGCCCATCTCGGTCAGTGCCGCCATGTTGCGCAAATGGCCGAGATGCAGCGGCGTCTCGCGCACCATCAACACCAGCCGGCGGCGCTCCTTGAGAATCACATCCGCCGCCCGCGTCAGCAGTGTCGTGGTGACGCCCGAGGCAATCTCGGCGACGCTGCGCACCGAGCAGGGCGCGACGATCATGCCGAGGGTCTTGAACGAGCCCGAGGACAGCGGTGCCGCCATGTCGCCGATCGCGTGGCAATGATCGGCGAGGACGCGGAGCTCGGCGACCTTCATCTCGGTCTCGTAGGCGAGCGTGATCTCGGCCGATTTGCTCATCACGAGATGAGTCTCGACCGGCAAATTGCGCAAAAGCTGCAGGAGCCGAACGCCGTAGATGACCCCGGAGGCGCCGCTGATACCCACAACGATTCGTTGTTGTTCCGCCATATTATACAGGTTTTCGATGTGGTTACGGCCTTGTCATCGAACGGCAGCATATCCTGCTTGGCGGCTCGCTCCAATCAGAGTTAGCATGAGACGCTCGTGCCTCATCTGGTTGCAACAGGAGGTGCCATGTCGTCGCAAGACCATATCGAAGAGCTTCGTGCCCAGCATCGCAGCCTGGAAAGCACTCTCGATCAGGAAATCCACCGACCTCTGCCCAACCCCGATCTTGTCACCGACCTCAAGCGACAAAAGCTGCGAATCAAAGACCGAATAGCCCAACTCGAGCACACGACTCACTGACCGCCGGCGCCGTTCAGGGGCAGGCGCGCCGCCTGCTCGCGGAGCTGAAATTTCTGGACCTTGCCGGTCGACGTCTTGGGCAGCGGCCCGAAGACGACGGTTTTCGGCGCCTTGAAATGGGCGAGATGATCGCGGCAATAGACGATGATCTCGTCGGCGCTCGCGCGTGCGCCTGATTTCAGGGTCACGAACGCGCAAGGAGTCTCCCCCCAATGCGGATCTGGTCGCGCCACGACCGCGGCTTCGAGCACCGCAGGATGGCGATAAAGCACGCTCTCGACCTCGATGGTCGAGATGTTCTCGCCGCCCGAGATGATGATGTCCTTGGAGCGATCCTTGATCTCGATATAGCCGTCGGGATGCGCGACGGCGAGATCGCCGGTGTGGAACCAGTCGCCGGCGAAAGCCTCGCGCGTCGCCCTGGCGTTCTTGAGATAGCCCTTCATCACGATGTTCCCGCGCATGAAAATCTCGCCCATCGTCGCGCCGTCGCGCGGCACTGGCTCGAGGCTGTGCGGATCGGCGACCATCAGCCCTTCGAGCACGGGATAGCGCACGCCCTGCCGCGCCTTGAGCGCCGCGCGCTGCTCGGCGGGCAGCGCATCCCAATCGCGATGCCATTCCGAGACGACGGACGGCCCGTAGACCTCGGTGAGGCCATAGACATGCGTCATGGCGAATCCCATCGCCTCGATGCCTTGCAGCACCGCGGAAGGCGGCGCCGAGCCCGCCGTCATCATCGCGATGCTGCGGCCTAAATCGCGACGCTGCTCGGCGGGCGCGTTGAGCAGCAGATTGACGACGATCGGCGCGCCGCAAAGATGCGTGACCTTCTCGCGCTCGATCGCAGCGAAGATCGCGCCAGCCTCGATGCGGCGCAGACAGACATGGGTGCCGGCGAGGGCGGTGACGGTCCAGGGAAAACACCAGCCGTTGCAATGGAACATCGGCAATGTCCAGAGATAGACTGGATGCCGCGGCATGCTCCACACCATGAGATTGCCGATCGCGTTGAGGTAGGCGCCGCGATGGTGATAGACGACGCCTTTCGGATTGCCGGTCGTGCCCGAGGTGTAGTTGAGCGCGATCGCATCCCACTCGTCGGCGGGATAGTCCCAAGCGAAATCGGGATCGCCGCTCGTCAGAAACGCCTCATATTCGATTTCGCCAAGTCTTTCGCCCGGCGGCGCGAGCGGATCGTCGATGTCGATCACCAGCGGTTTGGTCTCGAGCTTCGCCAACGCGGCGCCGACTGTCGTCGAGAATTCGCGGTCCGTGATCAGTACCTTCGCCTCGCCATGATCGAGGATGAAGGCGATCGTGGCGGCATCGAGCCTGGTATTGAGCGCATTCAGCACCGCGCCCGCCATCGGCACGCCGAAATGCGCGTCGAACAGCGCCGGCACATTCGGCGCCATCACCGCAACGGTATCGTTCTTGCCGATGCCGCGCCGCCGCAGCGCACTGGCCAGACGCCGGCAGCGCGCATAGCTCTCGGCCCAGGTGAAGCGCTGCGCGCCGTGCACGAGCGCGGGGTGATCGGGATGGACGGCGGCCGCGCGCTCGAGGAAGCCGAGCGGCGAGAGCGACACGTGATTGGCCGCGTTTCGGTCGAGACCGACTATGTAGGGATTGCCCATCCTGCTCCTCCCAGACCGGCCTGCGGCTTGGCAGGCGCCGGGTTTTGGGACACGATACACCGTGGGGCGACGAGAGAGGGAGGCTGATGAGCAGCCGGCAGCAGGAAGAGCATCGGCGCTCGCTCGCTGATCCCGAGGGCTTTTGGGCCGAGGCCGCCGGCGCGATCGAGTGGGAGCGGCGCTGGGACAGCGTGCTCGACCGTAGCCGCCCACCCTTCTATCGCTGGTTCAGCGGCGGCCGGCTCAACACCTGCTGGAACGCGCTCGATCGCCATGTCGCGCGCGGCCGCGGCGAGCAACTTGCGCTGATCTATGACAGCCCGCTCGCCGGCAAGGTCGAGCGCTTCACCTATCGCCAATTACGCGACGCGGTCGCAAAGCTCGCCGGCGCGCTGACCGTGCTCGGCGTCGCGCGCGGCGACCGCGTCATCATCTATATGCCGCTGGTGCCGGAGGCGGTGATGGCGATGCTCGCTTGCGCGCGCATCGGCGCGATCCATTCGGTGGTGTTCGGCGGCTTCGCCGCCCCCGAGCTGGCGACGCGCATCGACGACGCCAAGCCGAAAGCGATCCTGTCGGCCTCGTGCGGCATCGAGCCCGGCCGCATCGTCGCCTACAAGCCGCTGCTCGATCAAGCGATCGAGCTGGCACAGCACAAGCCGGCGGCGATCCTCATCCTGCAGCGGCCGCAACAGCCTTGCGCGCTGCTGCCAGGCCGCGACCACGACTGGACGGAGACAGTGGCGAAGGCCGCGCCGGTGGACTGCGTGCCGGTCGAAGCGACCGATCCGCTCTATATCCTTTACACGTCGGGCACGACCGGCCAACCCAAGGGCATCGTGCGCGACAATGGCGGCCACGCCGTCGCGCTCCATTGGTCGATGGCGAATGTCTACGGCATGAAGCCGGGCGAGGTGTTCTTCGCCGCCTCCGATATCGGCTGGGTGGTCGGCCATTCCTACATCGTCTACGCGCCGCTGCTCTATGGCTGCACGACCGTGCTGTTCGAGGGCAAGCCGGTCGGCACGCCCGATGCGGGCGCCTATTGGCGCCTCATCGCCGAGCATGGCGTCGCGGCGATGTTCACCGCGCCGACCGCATTCCGCGCGATCCGGCGCGACGATCCCGATGGGACCTTCATCCGCAAATACAGTCTCGCGAAGTTTCGCACGCTGTTCCTCGCCGGCGAGCGCGCCGATCCGGCGACGGTCCAGTGGGCTGAGCGCCAGCTCGACCGGCCGGTAATCGACCACTGGTGGCAGACCGAAACCGGCTGGGCGATCGTCGCCAACTGCGTCGGCCTTGGCCTCGAGAAGGTGAAGCACGGCTCGGCGACCCGGCCGGTGCCGGGCTACGACCTCAGCGTGCTCGATTCGAACGGCGCGCGCGCTAGGCCGGGCGAGATCGGCGCGCTCTGCGTCAAGCTGCCGCTGCCGCCCGGTTCTTCGCCGACGCTGTGGCAGGCCGAAGCCCGCTTCGTGAAGGCCTATCTCACCGACTATCCCGGCCACTACCACACCGCCGATGCCGGCACGATCGACGAGGACGGCTATGTCTTCGTGATGACACGCACCGACGACATCATCAACGTCGCCGGCCATCGTCTCTCGACCGGCGCGATGGAGGAGGTGGTTGCCGCGCATCCCGATGTCGCCGAATGCGCCGTCTTCGGTATCGCCGATACGCTGAAGGGCCAGGTGCCCTTGGGCCTCGTCGTGCTCAAAGCCGGGGTCAAGAAAGAACGCGCCGGCATCGCCGAGGAGGTGGTGGCGCTGGTGCGCGAGCGCATCGGTCCGGTGGCGAGCTTCAAGACCGCGCTCGTGGTGGAGCGGTTGCCGAAGACGCGCTCGGGCAAGATCTTGCGCGGCACGATGCGCGCCATCGCCGATGGCGAGGCTTACAAGACGCCGGCGACGATCGACGACCCGGCAATCCTCAAAGAGATTGCGGCGAGCCTCGCCGCCGCCGGCTTCGCGAAAGCGAAAACGTGACCTAAGGTGCGGCGTCCTCGCCGCCGGCAACGTCTTCGAGCGTCGGCGGCTTCACCAGCGGGCCGTCGCCCTCGGCGCGCTTCTTGCCGCGATTGGCGCGCGTCACGGCGGCTTCGAGCATCTCCATGGTGCAGAGACCCAGCGCCACCGGATGGCGGGGCTTGATATTGCTCGAGTTCCAATGCGTGCGGTCGCGCACCGCTTGGATCGTTGGCTTGGTCGTGCCGACGAGCTTCGAAATCTGACCGTCGCTGAGCTCGGGATGATTCTTCAACAGCCAGGCGATCGCATCGGGCTTGTCCTGCCGCTTGGCGATCGGCGTGTAGCGCGGGCCGCTGCGCTTCACCAGCTCGACCGGATGCGCTTGCTTGGCGATCTGCAGCCGTGCCGCAGGATCCTTCTGGCAGCGCTCGATCTCTTCGAGGGTGAGTTGGCCGTTGGCGATGGGGTCGAGGCCGACCATCTGCACCGCCACCTCGCCGTCGGCGATCGCCTGGACCTCGAGCGCGTGCAAGCCGCAGAACTCGCCGATCTGGTCGAAGCTCAGCGACGTGTTTTCCACTAGCCACACCGCAGTCGCCTTGGGCATCAGCGGCAAAGTCATCGTTCCTCCTCGATCGCGAGGTCGCTCAAGCGTCACGCCATCATATTGGGGTGTGGGCGCTATATAGTCGCTGGAACGCTGCCTGGGAAGGGCCGAGGCGCCAGATTTAGCCTTCTTGCGGCCCGTAAGGCCCTAGACAGTCAGTGCGATTTTGCCGATATGGCTCGAGGTTTCGAGCAGCCGGTGCGCCTCGCCCGCCTCGGCGAGCGGGAAGGTGTGGTGAATCACCGGCTTGACCTTGCCGGCATCGAGCAGCGGCCAGACCTTCAGGCGCAGCGAGGCCGCCATCGCGCCTTTCTCGGCAACGCTGCGCGGCCGCAGGCCCGATCCCGTCAGGGTCAGGCGCTTGCCCATGATCGGGCCGAAATTCACCTCCGCCACCACGCCGCGCTGGGTGGCGATGCTGACATGCCGGCCCTCGACCGCGAGGATGCTCAAATTCTTCTGGATGTAGTCGCCGCCGATCATGTCGAGCACGACATCGACGCCGCGGTTCGAGGTCGCCTGCTTGATCACCGCGACAAAATCCTCCTGCTTGTAATCGATGCCACGGCTCGCGCCCAATTTCTCGCAAGCATGGCATTTGTCGCGGCTGCCGGCGGTGGCGAAGATCGCGCCGGCGTTGAATACCTTGGCAAGCTGGATCGCGACCGTACCGATGCCCGACGAGCCGCCATGGATCAGGATCGACTCGCCGGCGACCAGCCGCCCACGCTCGAAAACGTTGTGCCAAACGGTGAAGAAGGTCTCGGGCAGGACCGCGGCCTCGACCACGGTGAAGCCCTTGGGCACGGGCAGGCATTGCGGCTCGGGCGCGACACAATAGGTCGCATAGCCGCCGCCGGTAACCAGCGCACAAACTTCGTCGCCGACGCGAAGATGATTGACGCCGAGCCCAACGGCGACGACCTTGCCGGCAATCTCGAGTCCCGGGATGTCGGAAGCGCCGGGCGGCGGCGGATATTGACCCTGGCGCTGCATGATGTCGGGGCGATTGATGCCAGCCGCCGCCACTTGGATTAGCACCTCGCCGGTGCCGGGAGCGGGCATCGGCCGGCTCGCCGCGCGCAAGACTTCGGGGCCGCCCGGATTTGCGATCTCGATCGCGGTCATGGTGCTGGGCAGCGTCATCGCATTCGCTCTCGGCTGGTCGGCGGATTGCACCTCTACCCCTGCCGCGCCACACTGGCAACCGCGGAAGGAGGAGCGAGACGTGGACGAGGAAGATCTGGAACCGCGCCGCAAGACGCCGAAGCTGCGCGATCTCGCGCCGCTCGCCGTTGCCGAGCTCGAAGCCTATATCGGCGAGCTCCGCACCGAGATACTGCGTGTCGAGGGCGAGATCGCGACCAAGCGCAAACAGCGCGGCGGCGCCGAAAGCTTGTTCAAGCGATAGGCGGCAACCGTTGACCAGCGAGGCTTCGAGCGCATCTTCCGCCGACAAGGCGCCGCCGCGGCGCGAGGATTACCGGCACTTCCTGCCGATCCCGACGCGCTGGATGGATAACGACGTCTACGGCCATATCAACAACGTCGTCTATTACTCGTTCTTCGACACGGTGGTGAATCAGTATCTCGTCAGCGACGGTGGTCTCGACATCGAGAAGGGGCCGGTCATCGGCCTCGTCGTCGAGACTCTCTGCCGCTACTTTAAGCCGCTGGCCTTTCCCGACATCCTCGAAGCCGGTCTGCGAGTCGGGCGACTCGGTAACAGCAGCGTGCGCTATGAGATCGCGATCTTCCGCCAGGGCGAATCGGCGCCCGCGGCCGCGGGGCATTTCGTTCACGTCTATGTCGATCGCGCGACTCGGAAGCCGGTGCCGGTGCCGGAGTCGATGCGCCGCGCGCTCACGCGGATTCTCGCTTAACGTTGACGCGCTCCAAGCGATAGGCGACTCTGCACGGGGGCGCCGAGAGGGGAGCGGTTTTGGCGTTGCGTTTGTCGCGTCGGTTTATATCGGGACCGGTCTTCGGCACGGTCTGGCTTCTCCTGTGTATCGGCTACATCACGTTTTTCGTCGGTTGGGACGTGCTGCCGTCGTTACTGCCGCACGAAATCGCGATCGTCGTATTGGCGGTGGCGCTGCCGATTGTCTCGGTCTGGGCGATCGCCGCCGCGCGTGAGCGTGCCGTGCAGTTCGAGCGGACGTCGGCGCACATCACGCAACAGCTCGATCGCCTGCGGATGGCCGCGCCGCCGATCGACGAGCGCACCCAGGATGCGCTGCTCGCTATCCGCCGCCAGCTCGACGAGCTGCGCGACGCCGGCGATTCCACCGCGGCACGATTGAAGAGCACGACCGAAAATCTCGGCGCGGTCGTCGCCGAGGCGGTCGCGAGCGTCAACGACGCGGTAGCGCGCGCCGAATATGTGCGCGGCGATATCGCCGCGGCGATCGAGCCGTTGTCGAAGTTGACCGAGACTCTCGCCGACGAATGCGCCGCGATTCAACGCGCGGCGGGCCGCGATCTGGGCGTCGCCACCGATCGCTTGCGCGCTCATGTGGCATCCGTGCAGCAGGCGGTCGACAAGGCGATTGAGACCTCGAGCGTGCGCGTCATCGAACGCGCCGGTGCGCTGGGCCAGGCGGTTAGCAACGCGATCGAAGGTGCCGCTGTTATTGCGTCCAATCAATTCGACGGCGCCGCCGAGCGGGTCGCGCGCGAGGTCGCCGCCGCCGCCGAGCGGATGGCGGCGCAAACGGGAACGCTCGGCACCATGATCGCGTCGGCGAGCGATAGCGCGATCGAGCGTCTCGCGACGCAGCGTGCCGTCATCGAGCGGCTGCTCGCCGATGCCGACACGCGCTTCGACGCCGTCGCGCGCGAAACCTTGGCGGCGTCCGAGCGCACCAGCGCGCTGTTGCGCGGCGAGGCGACGGCGCTTCTCGCCGCGGCGAGCGATGCGACCGCGCATGCGGAGGGCGTCGGCGCGCGATTGAGCGAGGCAGCGCAGGGCTTCACGGAACAGTCTCAGGCGACGCTGCGCCAAACCGATCTGGCCAATGCCACGCTGATCGAGCAGGCGCAGGCGCTGGGGCGAATCGCGGGGGAATCGCTGACGCAACTGCATGAAGTCGGAGTCGGCTTCGCCAGCCAGGCCGAGGCGGTGATGTCGGCGGTCCGGCAGAGCGGGGAAGAAATCGACGGCGCCGGCGCCTTGCTGCGCGCGCAGATCGGGTCGATCGGCGGCGCCACCGAGCAGGCTGCATCCAGCGTTGAAGCGGGCACCGGCCGTGTCCGCGACGCGATCGCGGCCCTCGGCCAGGGCGTGGGCACGGTCGCCGAGACGATGGCGCAGCGCAGCGCCGATATCGTCGCGACCGTCGATGCCGGCGCCGCGCGGCTGACGGAAATCGTCGACCGGATCGGCGAGCGCGCAGCCGCCGCGACTGAGAGCGGCGTGGCCGACATCCGCGCCGTCATGAGCACGCTCGAGGAGAGTGCGGCCGAGGCACAAATGGCGCTGACGCGCCGGGGCGCCGACATGGCCGATGCGGTCGAGGCGAGCTTCGTCCGCGCGCGCGGCGCGCTGGGCAATCTCGAGGAATCCGCGGCGGCCGCGGCGGAGGGCGGCTCGGCCCGGGTACGCGAGATCATGGCCGATTTTGCCGCGCAAGCCGCCGCGACCGAGCAGGCGCTGAACGCGCTCGGCGAGGGGCTGCAAAGCGCGATCGCCGGTATCGAGCAGCATGCGGCAACCGCAGCGGAGGGCAGCCGTGCCCGGATCGGCGAAGCGCTCGGCGGCTTTGAGGCGCGCGCGGTCGAAACCGTGGCTCTGGTAGAGACGGTCATCGGCCGCCTGCGCAACGCAATGCACGGTCTTGAAGAAAGCGCGGCGCTCGCTGCCGATATCGGCTCGACGCGGCTGCGCGAAGCGATGGGCGGCATCGAAAGCCGCGCCGGCGAAACCGCGACCGAGCTGGCGCGGCGCGCCGAGGAGATGGCGGGCGCGGTCGAAACGCGCACGGCGCGCGTGCGCGAGGCAATCGGCGGAGTCGTCCAGGAGGTCGCGGCGGCGTCTAACCGCGGGGCGCAGCAGGTCCGCGCCGCGATGGACGCGCTCGCCGAAAGCGGCGCGACGATCTCGGCGGCGAGCGATGGCGCGACCGCACGCATCGCCGAGCTGCAAGCTGCGACCAGCGCCGCCGCGGGGGAGATGGATCGCGCCGGCGATACCGTGCGTGGCCGCATCCTCGAATTGGCGCAGGTCTCCGACGAGGCCAAGGCGCGACTCGATGGCGCGGCCCAGCTGCTTGGGCGCGAGATTGCCGCGCTGCGCGAGACCGGCGGCCAGGTCGCGGCGCAAGTCGAGCAGCTGCACGACGCCTTCGCCCAGGAGGTTACGCATTTCAATGCCGCGCGGGGCACGCTCGAAACCCAGACCGGCGAGACCCGCATGCTGTTGCAGCAGCAATCGGAATTGTTGGCGCGCGTCTCCGCGGAGGCGGCTGAGCGCGCCAATGCCGCCAACGGCACGCTCGACGGGCATGTCGGCCGGCTCAACGAGGCATCGCAGCGCGTCGCGGCGCAATCGGAGAATTTGGCGGCGATGCTGCAGCAACAGCTCGGTGAGATGGGCACGGTGACGGACTACCTGACCGCGATGGGCGCGACCATCGAGACAACGCTGCAGACCGGCGCCGCCGCGCTGCAGGACACCGCGGACCGCTCCGCCGGCCGCGCCGAGGAGATCTCGCGGCTCTATGCGGACCGCAGCCGCGGCATCGAGGAAATGAGCGTCGCGACCGTGCAACGCATCGTCGAGCAGGCAGGGGCTATCGAAGACCGCACGCGTCTCCTCGATCAGGCGGCGGCGAAAGCAAGCGAGCAGCTGATCGAGCTGGCCAAGCAATTCGACGAGACCAGCATCGGGATCGGCGCGGCGGGCGACGCCGCCGGTACGACGATGCGCGAGGTCGGCGCGGCCTTCCGGCAGCAGGTGCAGGACCTTTCGGCTGCGGTCGAGCAGACCGTCGGGCGGGTGCAGAGCGCGCGCGGCGTCCTCAACGAGCATTTCGGGGCGATCGCCGACGCCACGGCGACGGTCTCGAAGCGCCTCCAGGAGCTTGCCGAAGAGGCGCATTACCAGATCACGACCTTCTCCGCAGCGAACGATGCGATGAGCCGGCATCGCGAGGAAACGGCGCAGCTCGTCCATCGCCAGATCCTCGAATTCAACGGCCTCGTCGAGCAGGCAAATTCGCGCCTCGATACCGCGCGCGTGGTGTTACGCGAGCAGGCGGCGGAGATCAACGCCGCGACCGATCTCGCCGTCGACCGCTTGCGCGATATCGCCGAGATCTATCACGGCCAGTCCGCGAGTCTCGTCGGCGCCGCCGAGCAGGCAGGCGGCCGGGCGAAGGAAGCGAGCGAGGTCTTCCGCTCCCAGACCCAGACCTTCCTCAAGGCCGCCGGCGATGCGGCCGAGCTCGCGCAGCGCATGCGCGATCAGGCGCAGAGCAACCAGCAGGACGCGTTTCTCAAATCGGCGACCTTCATCATCGAGACCTTGCAGTCGCTCTCGGTCGATCTCGCCCGCGTCCTCGAGCAGCCGGTTCCCGATACGATCTGGAAACGCTTTCACGGCGGCGAGCGCGGCGTTTTCGCCCGCTATATCCTCCAGCTCCAGGAGCGTCAGACCGGCGCCGTGATCAAAGAGAAATTCGAGAGCGATTCGACCTTCCGCGAGCAGACGCTGCGCTACATGGACCAGTTCGAGCAGCTGCTGGCGCAAGCGCGCAACGTCGACCGCGCCGATGTCATGGGCGCGACCTTCGTCACCGCCGATGTCGGCAAGCTCTATCTCGTCCTTGCCAACGCGCTCGGGCGAACGCTGCAATAGGCGCCGAAAACGCAACGGGCAGCCGAAGCTGCCCGTTGTCTCCAAAAACCCGTCAGATCTTGAGGCGGGCCCCCCGCGTCCGTTAGGCCGCTTTCTGGTCGAGAACCTGCGGCTGAGCGCCGCTTGCGATCTCGATCTTGCGGGGCTTGAGCGCCTCGGGGACCTCACGCACGAGGTCGACATGGAGCAAGCCGTTGTCGAGGCTCGCGCCCGCGACCCGGATATGGTCGGCAAGCTGGAAGCGACGCTCGAAAGCGCGCCGTGCGATGCCGCGATGCAGGTAGTGCTTGCCCTCGTCTTCCTTGCGGGCTTTGCCCGTCACGACCAGCGCGCCTTCCTTGGCGGTGATCTCGAGGTCATCCGCGCCGAAGCCCGCGACCGCCATCGTCAGGCGATAGGCGTTCTCGGCGGTCGTTTCGATGTTATAGGGCGGGTAGGCAGAGCCGGTATCGACCTGGGCGGCCGCGTCCACCAGGCGCGTCAGCCGGTCGAAACCGATGGTCGAGCGAAAAAGCGGGGAAAAATCGAATCCGTCCATGACCACATCCTCCATTGAGCAGTGTGGGAGCCATGACACGCCCGCCACCATGGCCAAGCATGTCGGTTGAGAAATCCGGACCCGCTCAAGCGGCGCCCGGATAGCTTCAAGATGGGTTGGGTCGCCGTCGATTCAAGGGGCGAAAGCCCCTGATTCGGCGCGAAAATCCGGGCTATTTCTTGAGCCCGATGCCCTGGAAGCGCTTGTTGAAGCGGGCGAGCTGGCCGCCGGTATCGAGGAGCCGGTGCTGGCCGCCGGTCCAGGCGGGATGCGACTTCGAGTCGATGTCGAGATGCAGCGTTTCGCCGGCCTTGCCGTAGGTCGAGCGCGTTTTGTAGGTCGTCCCGTCGGTCATCACGACCGTGATCTCGTGGTAATCGGGGTGAATGCCTTCTTTCATCGCGCGCTCCTGGGGGCGGCAGCGTTATAGCGGCGCTGCGGCGGTGACGCAATGCGGGCCCTGACACGGCAATTTGCGACGTTTTACGTCGGCAGCGGTGCAAATCCGTTCGACTTTCGCCCACGCCTCCCATAAAATTTTACGTCCGATTCAGGTTGAGGGGGTTGAAAATGATCGACGGAACAGACGACAGCAACGGCCCGTCCTACCCGCCCATTCCGCCGGCGCCGATGACGCCGCCGGCTTACGAGCGCGAAGAAGCGGCACCGGCGCCGCGGCCACGGCCAAAGCGCAAAGCGAAGGCCAAAGCGAAGGCCAAAGCCAAACCGAAGGCCAAAGCCAAACCGAAGGCCAAGAAGGCGAAAAAGCGCAAAGCTGCCGCCGCTCGCCGCCCGGCGCGCAAGGCCAAGAAGGCCAAGAAGGCAAAAAAGAAGGCCAAGAAAGCTCGCCGCAAGGGCCGCCGCTGAGGCTTTCCTGATGTGATTGCGACCTGCGGCGGCGGGCACGCCGACGCGGGGTTTCGCCTGTCAGCGCTCGGTCAACTTCAGCTCGATGCGCCGGTTCTTGCGATAGGCGTCCTCGCTATCGCCGTTGTCGATCGGGTCATATTGCGCGAAGCCGGCCGCTGCCAGGCGTTCGGGCGGCAGGCCTTGCGCGATCAGGTAGTTGATCACCGAGATTGCGCGCGCCGATGACAGCTCCCAATTCGACGGGAATTGCGGCGTGTTGATCGGCCGCTTATCGGTATAGCCATTGACCGCCAGCACCCAGGGTATGTCGTCTGGGATCTTGGTGGCGATATCCTTCAGGGCGGTCGCGACAATGACGAGGCGTTGCTTCGCCTCATCGCCGAGCTGCGCGCTCGCCGGCGGGAACAACACTTCGGACTGGAAGACGAAGCGGTCGCCGACGATCTGGATGTCTGGCCGGTTGCCGAGCGCGTCGCGCAGCCGGCCGAAGAATTCCGAGCGGTATTTCGCGAGCTGCTGCACCTGACTCAGCAGCGCCTGGTTGAGGCGCTGGCCGAGATCGGCGATCTGTGCCGCCTGATCCTTGTCCTTGGCCTCGGAGGCATCGAGCGCGGCGGCGATCTGTTGGAGCTGGTCGCGCAGGGCGGCGATGTTCTGATTGAGCTGATCGACCGTCGTCTCCGCCGTCGTCGCGCGCTGCTCGCTCGAGGACGCTTGCTGCTGGAGCTGCGCATTCTGGTCGCGCACCGCAGCCAAGGCTTGGTTTGCGGCCGCAAGCTGCTGCGAGACCGCGACGAGCTGCGATTTGAGGTCGGTGTTGCCGGTTTGCGCCATCGACAGCATGGTGGCGAGCTGGTTGACCTGTTGCGACAGGCGCTGCAGCGCGGCGTCGCGGCCCGAGAGCGCGTCGGTCAGGTAGAACTGTCCGGCGGTGAAAAGCAGCAGCACGAAGACGATCACCATCACGAGCTGCGACAACGCATCGACGAAGCCCGGCCAGATGTCGATGCCGGGGCGGCGTGGGCGGCGCGAGATATAGGCCATGGCTCAAGCGGCTCCCATCACTAGATCCGCCATCAGCCGGGCGCCGCTTCCTTGTTGCGCGCCGCCAAAGTGCGCGCGAGCAGCCGGATCTCGCTGCGGATCTCCTGTACCGAATCGCCGCGGCCTTGCGCCAGCTCTTCGGTCAAACGCACCAGATGCACCTCGATGTTGCGCAGATGCGCCCGCGATTCCTCGTCGATCGAGGAGACGGTGTTGCCATCGGCAAGACGCTGCAGCACGGGCTTCAGCTCGACATGCTGCTCGGCGAGCTTGACCAGGAGCGTCTGCTCGGTGCGGATTTGCTCGCTGAGCAACGCCAGACGCTCGGTGAGCGAAACGAGGTTGCTGTTGGCGGCGATACGGCTTTCCTCGCCGCGCCCCAGGGTGCGCTGCAACTTGTCGAGATTGTCGGCGGTCTGCTCAAGCAGCGCCTCGATGAAGGCGGGAACCGATGCCTCGCCCTCGACGCCGGCAACCGTGCTGCCCGTGAGCCGAGTCCAGCCCGACAGCCATTCCTCGAGATCGTTGTAGAAGCGGTTGAAGGCGAGACCTGCTTGCAGGTCGAGGAAGCCGAGGATCAGCGAGCCCGCAAGGCCGAAGAGCGAGGCGCTGAAGGCCGTACTCATGCCGCCGAGCGGGGTTTGCAATCGGGCTTGCAAGTTGCTGAAGGCCTGCGCGACGTCGCCGGTGCCGACAGCCAGGCCGCCGATCACGCCTTTGACCGACTGCACCGTCTCGAGCAGGCCGTAGAAGGTGCCGAGCAGGCCCAAGAACACCAGCAGCCCGATGAGATAGCGGTCGGTCTCGCGGGTCTCTTCGAGCCGCGTGCCGATGCCGTCGAGCAAGGTCCGCAGGGCCGAGGCGGAGAGAGTCACCTTGCCGCTGCGGCGCGTCGCCAGCATCGTCGCCAGCGGCGCGACGAGCCGCGGCGTCGCGGCATTCGGCGCGTCGGGGCTGCGGCGGTAGCGCTCGATCCAGGTTACTTCCGGATTGAGCTGCATCACCTGGCGGAAGATATAGAAGATACCGGCGAGCAGGATGCCGAGGATCACGCCGTTGACGGCGGGATTGCCCATGAAATATTGCGCGAGAGGCCGGCCGAGCAAGCCGGCGCCCGCGGCCACGGCGAGCACGAAAATGGCCATCCGAACGAGATATCGGCGCGGACGAGTCACGGTTTTGGCCTCATTGCTGCTGTAGCGCGAAAGATGTCTATCGCTATTGGTTCACGACCATGAGATCGACCTGATCGGCGACCGGACCATCATCGGCGCGATTGCCAAGGGCGCGCACGTCGATGCGCAGGCTCCGGACGCCTTTATCGATGAGATAGGCGCGCACCGCCACCGCGCGCGCCAGCGAGATGCGGCGCGCTTCCATGGCGTCATCGGCCTTGCCCGTGGCATGGGCGACGACCTGTACGCGAAGATTGTCGTTGGCAAGAAGACGCGCCACGAGGATATCGAGCGCGGGCTGCGGTCCGGGCGGCAGATCGGTCGCGCCGGCGTTGAACTTGACGGCACTGGCGGCGCTGCCGACGGTCGTCGCTGCGGCCATCTGCACCGGCGGCCCGGATGCGCTCGGTGCCGTCGCGGCGGCTGGCGGCTGCGTCGAAGTCGCGGCCCTCGGCGCCGTCGAAAGTGCAGCCGGGACTGGAGCGGGTGCGGGTGCCGCCGAAGCTGTGGCGGCGGGCGGGGTTGACGGTACCGGTGGCGTTGCCGTTGGCGCCGGCATTGCCGTGGCGTCTTGCGACGGCGGCGCGGGCGTCGTCGGGGCAGCGTCATGCGCGGGTTGCGGCGGCAGGACGGGCGACGCCGGAACCTCGCCGCTTTGCGGCAGCGGCGGCATTGGCGCCGGTTTCGGCACCGGCGCCGCGAGAGCGGTGGCCGCCGGCCGGCTGGACTCGGTGGTCTTGCTCTGCTCGTGGCTCGCGGGTGCCGGCGCCGCTGGCGCGGCGTTCGCCCTATGCGTCCCGGGCGGCGTGAGATGGATGACCTGATTTACAGACGAGCGAGACTTTTCCGCCGATGCCACTTTCGCACGCGCGGTCGCTTCGGCGCGCGGCTTCGGCCGGTGTGAGGCCACCCGATGCGGCTGCGTGGGACGTCTCGTCTCAGGCCGGTTCGCCGCCGGTGTGGGCCGCGTCCCATATTGCTGCGGCGCGCGGCCGCCGAGGAAGTATTGCGGCAGGGTCGGCGCCGGGCCGAGGCGGTCGAGTACGCCAAGATCGACCGAAACCGAGGGCACCCTCGTCTCTCCGACGACGACTTGCGCGTCCGCCCGGTGACTCGACGCAATCGTTGCCGCTGCGATGGCGCCCAGAAACACGACCGCGACAAGACCGCCGCCACCGCTGAGGCCGGCATGGCCGCGGTTCGGGCATCGCGGAAGGCGAAGGACCATCAACAAAATCCCATTGATTGCGAAAGCGCTAGGCGAGCCTACCCCAAGCGGGTGGTGGCCGCTACCGTCACGTGAGCGCGGACGGCTGAACTGCCTGCTTCAACAGCCGAGCCAAGGGCTGGTGCAGATGATCGTTGGCGGCGAGCACGTCGCCGGTCACCATCATGTTGCCGCCGCCGGCGATGTCGCTGACATAGCCGCCGGCTTCGCGCACCAGGAGGATGCCGGCGGCGATGTCCCAGGGGCAGAGCCCGAATTCCCAGAAGCCTTCGAGACGCCCCGCCGCCACATAGGCCAGGTCGAGCGCAGCGGCGCCGGCCCGGCGCACGCCGCTGGTCGCCGCCATGACGGCGGCGAGTCCCTTCAGATAGCGGGCGTGATCGCCGCGCTCGCGGAACGGAATGCCGGTGCCGATCACCGCCTCGCCGAGCTGCCGGCGCGCCGACACCCGGAGCCGCCGGTCGTTGACATAGGCGCCGACGCCTTTCTCGGCCCAAAACGCCTCGTCCCGGATCGGCTCGTAGACCAGACCGGCGACGATCTCACCGTCGCGCTCGAGCGCGATCGAGATCGCCCAGTGCGGGATGGCGTGGAGGAAGTTGGTCGTGCCGTCGAGCGGATCGACGATCCAGCGATGATGGCTGTCGGTGCCGGCCTGGGCGCCCGATTCCTCCATCAGGAAACCATAGCCCGGCCGCGCCTTCGCGAGCTCGATGCGGAGCGTTTTTTCCGCTTTGAGATCGGCCGAAGAGACGAACTCGCCCGGCCCTTTGACCGAGACCTGGAGTTGCTCGACCTCGCCGAAATCGCGGATCAGGCCGCGCGCCGCCTTGAGCGCGGCGGCGGCCATGACGTTGATCAGCGCCGAGCGCCGCGTCGTCATTGGGCTGAGATCAGTCCTTGGCGCGTTCGATATAGGAGCCGTCGGCCGTGTTGACGACGATACGCGTGCCGGCGCCGATATGCGGCGGGATCATCACGCGGCGGCCGTTCTCGAGCTTGCCGGGCTTGTAGGAGGACGAGGCGGTCTGGCCTTTCACCACCGGATCCGCCTCGACCACTTCGAGGGTGACGCTTTGCGGCAAGGTAACCGACAGCGGGGTGCCATCGTGCAGCTGGACGGTGCAGATCATGTTCTCTTGCAGGAAATCGGCGGCCTCGCCGATCAGCTCGCGATCGACGGTGATCTGCTCGAAGGTCTCGCTGTCCATGAACGTCGCCTGATTGCCGTCCATGTAGAGGAATTGCATTTCCTTTTCGTCGAGCTGCGCGCGTTCGACGGTTTCCTGCGTGCGATAGCGCTCGATGGTCTTGGTACCGGTCTTGATGTCGCGCATTTCGATCTGGGTGAAAGCGCCGCCTTTGCCCGGCTGAACGATTTCCCGTTTCAGCACGAGCATGAGCTTGCCTCCGTTTTCGAGGACGAAGCCCGGCCTGATATCGATGGCATTGATCTTCATGGCGCTTCCTTTGGCGCGGCAGTTGCGGCAGTCAGGGGATTTGGCGCAGGTTCCTAGCAGCTTGACCGCGCTTATGAAAGGGGTGATCCGATGACCGACGACGCGTGGTGGCGGCCCGACAGCCTCGCCCGCCGGCGGCCCTATCTCGAGATCCGCGGCCGTATCCTCGCTGCGACGCGCAAGGTCTTTGCCGCGCGCGGCTTCATCGAGGTCGAGACCCCGGCGCTGCAGGTGAGCCCGGGTCTTGAGCCGCATCTCAAGGCCTTCGCGACGACGCTGGAGGGGCCGGGCGAGAGCGCCGCGCCGCGTTTCCTCCACACGTCGCCGGAATTCGCGATGAAGAAGCTGCTGGTCGCGGGAATGCCGCGCATCTTTCAGCTCGCGCATTGCTTCCGCAACGCCGAGCGCGGTGCGACGCATTCGCCGGAATTCGCGATGCTCGAGTGGTATCGCGCCGGCGCGTCCTATCTCGATCTCGTCGCCGATGGCGAGGCGCTGCTGCGCGCCGCGGGCGCGCGGTTGATGACCTGGCAGGGTCGGGTGTGCGATCCGCATGCGGCCTGGGAGCGCTTGACCGTCGCCGAAGCCTTCAGCCGCTATGTCGGCATCGACATCCTCGCGACGATCGAGGACTTGGGCGCGCTCGCCGTGGCGGCACAGCCCTTGGGAATCGCGCCGCATCAAGGCGATAGCTGGGAGGATCTGTTCTTCCGCATTTTCCTCGCGGCGATCGAGCCGAAGCTCGGCATCGGCGCGCCGACGGTGCTCTACGATTATCCGATCGCGATGGCCGCGCTGGCGCGCGCCAAGCCCGGCAATCCGCGGCTCTGCGAGCGGTTCGAGCTTTATGTCTGCGGCCTCGAGCTCGCCAACGCCTTCGGCGAGCTGACCGATGCCGCCGAGCAGCGCCGGCGCTTCGCCGCCGATCAGGCGAAGAAGCGCGCGCTTTATGGCGAGACCTATCCGGTCGACGAGGATTTCCTCGCCGCGCTCGCGCATGGCATGCCCGAGAGCGCCGGCATCGCGCTCGGCTTCGATCGGCTGGTGATGCTCGCCGCCGGTGCGACGCATATCGACGACGTGCTCTGGGCGCCGGTGGTTTAGGCGCGCTAGCTTGCCGCCTGGATCGCCGCGTTGAAGGCTTTGACCGCCGCGGCCGGGCCTTGCGGGTGATCCCACACGGCGGCGATCACGGCGAGGAAATCGACGCCAGCCTCGACCAGCGTGCCGCAATTCTCGGGCGTGATGCCGCCGATGGCGCAGGACGGCACGGTCATGATCTCGCTCCACCAGGTGAGGATCTCGGGATCGTTGCCGGCGATGCGCCGCGTGTCCTTGGTCGTCGAGCGGAAGAAGCCGCCGAACGCGACGTAATCGGCGCCGGCGTCGGCGGCCTCGATGGCGAGATGACGGCTGTTGTAGCAAGTGACGCCGACGATCTTGTCAGGCCCTAAGAGCCTCCGCGCCTCGGTATAGGACGCATCTTCCTGGCCGACATGGACGCCGTCGCTGCCGGTGGTAAGCGCGAGATCGGGCCGGTCGTTCATAATGAAGGCGACGTCGCGCGCCTGGGCGATGGGACGGAGCACGTCGGCGGCGCGGCGGATGACGTCGTCCTCGACGTCCTTGAGGCGGAGCTGGAGCGAAGCGACGTCGCCGGCGTCGAGCGCCGCTTCGAGCTTGGGCGCGAACGCCGCCGGATCGAAGGCCGGCGGCGTGATCAGATAAAGCCGCGCGCTCACGCCTCGCCGCGATAGATGCGGATGATGTGTTCGAGCATCTTCAGCGCCTCGGCGCGCGGACGCTGGAAGGTGTTGCGGCCGATGATCGAGCCGTTGGCGCCGCCGTCCTGGATCGCACGCACCTCGTTGTAGACGCCGTCGAGATCCTTCGCCTCGCCGCCTGAGAAGATGACGATGCGCTTGCCATTGAAGCAGGATTGCACGACATGCGCGATGCGCTTCGCCGGTGTCGAAATGTCGATCTTCTGCTGCTCGTAGACTTTCTTGGCCGCGTCGAGCTCGAGGAACTCGGTCGGCGGCTTCACCTTGATGATATGAGCGCCGAGCTGGGCGGCGATATGCGCGGCATAGGCGCAGATGTCGATTGCGGTCTCGCCGTTCTTCGAGAGATTGCCGCCGCGCGGATAGGACCAGACGACGACCGCGAGGCCATAGGATTTCGCCTCGCGCGCCAGCTCGGCGATCTCGTGCATCATCTCATAGGCGGCATCGGAGCCGGGATAAATGGTGAAGCCGATCGCCGAGCAGCCGAGGCGCAGCGCGTCCTTGACGCCAGCGGTCACGGCTTGCGACGGCGCTTCCTTCGCGCGGGCGAGGCTGTTGGCGGAGTTGAGCTTGAGGATCAGCGGGAGCGAACCGGCGAAAGTCGCGGCGCCCGCTTCGATGAAGCCAAGTGGCGCAGCATAGGCCGAAAGTCCGGCGTCGAGCGCGAGCTGAAAAAAATAGTGCGGATCGTAAGCCGGCGGATTAGGCGCAAAGCTGCGCGCCGGACCGTGCTCGACGCCCTGATCGACCGGAAGGATGACGAGCTTGCCGGTGCCGCCGAGTTTGCCCTGCATCAGGATGCGAGCAAGGTTGGCCTTGGTGCCGGGATTGTCGCTTTCGTAATAGGAGAGAATGGTCCTGACGCGCTCGCTGAGCTGCATGGCGAAGGTCCTCGATTGGTTGTGGCCGATATACCAGAAGCCGGCGTTGTCGGCCACTCCGCGCCCGCCTTGGCCTGGCTTAGTCTTTCCCCAGAAACGCGGCGCAGGCGGTCTCGGGTTCCGCGCTATCGATCAGGTCGAGCACTTCTTCCGCGGGCGCCGCAAAGACGGCGCCCATCTCGGCGAGCTTTGGCAGCAACCCGGCGGCGCCATGGAAACGCAAATGCCTCACCTCGGCGCGCAAGGCGGCCATCGCCGCGCCCGGCGCGGCGCCGCAATCGAGGATCGCCGTGACCGCGACCTGGGGATAGGTCTCGCTGGCCTGATCGATCACCGCTTTGAACCAGGCCGGTCCGGCTTGGAGGGCCGCGCCGGGCGCGCTGGCGAGGGTCACCGGTACGCCGCGCGCCGCGGCGGCTGCGAGCGCCACTCGCGCGTGGCCGAGCGAGTGGATGACGATCTCGCGGCGCACTAGTGGTCCGATTCTAACATTCGCATCCCGTTGCAATACGCGCGTTTGCGAATGTTGGAATCGAAAGACCACTAGCAACTATAGGTTTGTCGTGGAGCTTTGGATTTGACATTCGCTTCGGAGCCGGCAGGCACGTTAGAGCGAATGTCCAATCCGCTCCACTACCCCAATTTGCCGACGAGGGCGGTCGCTTCGACCATGCGGTTCGAGAAGCCCCATTCGTTATCGTACCAGCTCATCACCCGGCAGAAGCGCTTGTCGATCACCGTGGTCTGAGTCAGGTCGAAGCTCGACGAGTGCGAATCGTGATTGAAGTCGGTCGAGACGACCTCGTCCTTCACCACCGCGAGGATGCCGCGGAAACGGTTGGACTTCGCCGCCTTCTCCATCAGCTCGTTGATCTCGTCCTTGCCGGTGTCGCGGCTCGCCGAGAATTTGAAATCGATCAGCGAGACGTTCGGCGTTGGCACGCGGATGGCGCAGCCGTCGAGCTTGCCGCTGAGGGTCGGAATGACGAGGCCCAGCGCCTTGGCCGCGCCGGTCGAAGTCGGGATCAGATTGATCGCGGCCGCGCGCGCGCGCCGCATGTCGTGGTGCAGGGTGTCGACCGTGTTCTGGTCGCCGGTATAGGAGTGGATCGTCGTCATATAACCGTGGACGATGCCGATGCCTTCGTTCAGCACATAGGCGACCGGCGCCAGGCAATTTGTGGTGCAGGAGCCGTTCGACACCACGCGGTGTGATGAATTCACCTGATCGCTGTTGACGCCCATCACCATGGTGATGTCGGCGCCTTCGCCGGGCGCGGAAACGACGACGCGTTTGGCGCCGGCTTCGAGATGCTTGGCCGCTGCCTCGCGCTTCGTAAAGAGGCCGGTGCATTCAAGCGCGACGTCGAGGCCAAGGTCTTTCCATGGCAGCTTCGCCGGATCGCGCTCGGCCAGCACCTTGATCTTGCCACGGCCGATATCCATCCAGTCGGCGCCGGTCGCGATCTCGCCTTTGAAGCGGCCGTGAACGCTGTCGTATTTCAAGAGCTGCGCGTTGGCGGCGACGGTGCCGAGGTCGTTGATGGCGACGACCTGGAGATCGTCGCGATTCTGTTCATGCAGAGCGCGCAGCACCAGCCGGCCGATGCGGCCGAAGCCGTTGATCGCCACCTTTATTGTCATTCACTCCTCCAGAAATCCCCAGATGTGCTTCTCTCAAGCCAGGGCGAGCGCCGCCTCCACGACCGCCTCGGCGGTGATGCCGAAATGCGGATAGAGCGCCTCGATCGGTGCCGAGGCGCCGAAATCATGCATGCCGATGAAGCGGCCGCGCTCGCCGAGGTAGCGGTTCCAACCGAACTCCACCGCCGCTTCGACGCCGACGCGCGGGGCGGTACCGAGAACCGCGCGGCGATAGGCCTCGTCCTGCTTCTCGAACAGCGCCCAGCATGGCATCGACACGACGGCGGCGGCGATACCTTTGGCGGCGAGCTGCTCGCGTGCGGCCATCGCGATGCCGACCTCAGAGCCGGTCGCGAGCAAGGTGATACGCCGCGCGCCCTCGGCTTCGGCGAGCACATAGGCGCCGCGCGCCGACCGGTTCTCGTTGGCGTCGCGGCGCAGCGGGGGCACCGGTTGGCGTGTCAATGCGAGGATCGACGGCCGGTCGGCGGTGGTGAGCGCCAGCTCCCAGCATTCCGCGGTCTCGACCGCATCGGCGGGGCGGAACACCTGGAGATGCGGGATCGCGCGCAGCGCCGCGAGATGCTCGACCGGCTGATGCGTCGGTCCGTCCTCGCCGAGGCCGATCGAGTCATGGGTCATCACGAAGACGACGCGCAGCTTCATGATCGCCGCGAGGCGGATCGACGGCCGGCAATAATCCGTGAAGACGAGGAATGTGCCGCCATAGGGCACGATGCCGCCATGCGCCGCCATGCCGTTCATCGCCGCCGCCATGCCGTGCTCGCGGATGCCGTAATGGATATAGCTGCCGGCGAAATCGCCGCGCGAGATCACCTTCTGGCTCTTCGTCTTGGTGTTGTTGGAGGGCGTCAGATCGGCCGAGCCGCCGATCAGCTCCGGCAGCGCCGGCACCAGCACCTCGAGCACGCTGCCCGAGGCCTGGCGCGTCGCGGTCTTGGGTGCCTCGGACGCGAATTTCGTGCGGATCGCGCCGAGCGCCTCGCGTACCGCTTTCGGCATGTCGCCGGACATCGCCTGCTCGAATTCCGCGCGCTTGCCGGCCTTGGCGAAACGGTCGCGCCACGCCGCCGAAGCTGGCTTGCCGCGCTCGCCGACCTTGTGCCAGGCCTCGGCCATGTCGGGCGGCACGACGAAAGGCGGCGAATCCCAGCCGAGCCGCTTGCGCGCGCCGGCGATCTCTTCCTTGCCCAGGGCCGAACCGTGGGCCGCCGCGGTGCCCGCCTTGGTCGGCGCGCCGAAAGCGATGATGGTGCGGCAGGCGATCATCGACGGGCGATCGTCTTGTTGCGCCTTGCGGATGGCGTCGGCAATGGCATCGGTGTCGTGGCCGTCGATGCGCTGCGTGTGCCAGCCGCTGGCGTCGAAGCGCTCGAGCTCGTCCTCGTGGCGGGCAAGATCGGTCGAGCCGTCGATCGAGATGTGATTGTCGTCCCAGAACAGGATCAGCTTGCCGAGCTTCAGATAGCCGGCGAACGAGATCGCCTCCTGGCTGAGGCCTTCCATCAGGCAGCCATCGCCGCAGAACACATAAGTGTAATGATCGACCAGCTCCTTGCCGAAGCGTGTCGCGAGCAGCCGCTCGGCCAGCGCCATGCCGACCGAATTGCCGATGCCCTGGCCCAGCGGTCCGGTCGTCACCTCGATGCCGTTGGCATGGCCGCGCTCGGGATGGCCGGCACAGCGGCTGCCGAGCTGGCGGAAGCGCTTCAGCTCGCTCATCGGCATGTCGGCATAGCCGGTGAGATGCAGCAGCGAGTAGAGCAGCATCGAGCCGTGGCCGTTGGAGAGAATGAAGCGATCGCGATCCGGCCAATGGGGCTCGGCGGGATCGAATTTCAGGAACTGGCCCCAGAGCACAGTAGCGATATCGGCCATGCCCATCGGCATGCCGGGATGGCCGCTATTGGCCGCTTCGACCGCGTCCATCGAGAGCGCGCGGATAGTGTCGGCCATGCGCCGCAAATGCTTGTCGCGTGGTGCGGGCAAAGGGGGCGCGGTGATAGTGGCGGTTTCGGAGACGCTCATCGACGACCGATATCCATAAAGCGGGGGTGCGGCGCACCTTGCCGGGGCCTCACGCTTACGTCAACCGCCCGCGGCCGCGCGAAGTTCCGTCTTGGCGATTCGCCGTGGGGTTTTGCCTCGGCGGCGCTTTGGGTTAAAGTCGCGGCCACCAAACCCGGGGCGAGCCTTGAGCCGCGTTGGGGCGTAGCCAAGTGGTAAGGCAGCGGATTTTGATTCCGCCATACGGAGGTTCGAATCCTCCCGCCCCAGCCAGATTCCCCTCAGGCCCCGACCGTCTCGGCGATCGGAACCCGGCTCACCTCATGGGCCTGGAGCGCCGGCAGCACCTCGCGCGCGAAGCGGCGGATCTGCTCGAGGAACAGCTCTTGCGGCATGGCGCCGCGATTGAAGGACAGCAGCACGGTGCCGGCGCCGGTGCGCTCCGCCGTTGTGATCAGTCGCTCCGTCACCTCGCTCGCCGTGCCCCAAGGCAAGCCCTCGGCCTGACGCGCGACATCGTCCATGGTCATGTTGCGGAAATCGGCGCGCGCGCGCTCCGCGATCTGGCGATTTTCGGGCCGGATGTAATCGTTGGACGACGACGAGACATAGCCGGCCGCTTGGCCCTTGCTGTGCTCGGTGAAATTGCCGTGGCTGAAGAGCGTGCGGTTGAAATAGAGGTGATAAGGGCCGTTCTCCTTCACCGCTGCCGCCTTGCTGTCGGCGACATAGACCGTCTGGCCGAGCGCGATATGCCGGGGTGCGATGCGATGGCCGTTCGCGGCGAGGCATTTGGCAAAATAGCGGATGACGTCTTCCTGCAAGCCGATCGAGCCGATGCCGGGCGTGATCGTCATGTCGTGCTTGCCGGCGAATTCGATCGATTCCTGGCTGCTGGTGATCGGCATCCAGAGCGGCGGATGCGGCGTCTGGATCGGCCGCGGCCAGAGCGCCACGTCCTTGTAGCTCCAGAACTTGCCCGAATAGGAGAACACCTCCTCGGTCCAGGCACCGAGGATGATGTCGTATGCCTCCTCGAAGCGTGCGCGCGAATCCGCGAGCGGCACGTTGTGCACCTGGTATTCGCGCGGGATGCCGCGCGCGAAGCCGGCGATCAGCCGCCCCTGCGACAGGCAATCGAGCATCGCGAGTTCCTCGGCAAGGCGCAGCGGCTCGTGCAGCGGCAAGAGGTTGCCGTAGATGAGAAGCTTGACGTTCCTGGTGCGCTGCGCGATCGCCGAGGCGAGAAGATTGGGCGAGTTCATCAGCCCATAGGGCGAGCAGTGATGCTCGTTGAAGCCGATCCCGTCATAGCCGAGCCGGTCGATCTCTTCCCAGGCGTCGAGATGCTCGGCATAGGTGCGCGCTGCGACCGCGGCGTCGAAATGCTCGCGCCGCAGCGGATAGGGCAGCTCGGCGCCGACCTTCAGATGATCGAGATGCTGGCCATAGGCCAAGAGATCGAAAACGAAGACTTTCATCGCGTTTCCCCGCTGCGTTGCGGCCATCTTGCGCTGGCCCCGCAGCTTATGACAAGCCGGTCCTCTCGACCTCTTCGCCCACTCGGCCTATCATGCTTTGCGGCGATACCGCGTCGTCATCTGGGGAGGACATCATGCCGGTCATGCGCGTTGAATCCATCGTCTACGGCGTCGACGATGTGTCGGCCGCCACCACCTATTTCGAGGAATGGGGCTTGAAGACGCGCGAGAAAGGCGCGAACGGCGCCGAATTCGCGCTGCCCACCGGCCAGAGCGTCCAGATCCGCGGCACCGGCGACAGCGTGCTGCCGAACGCGATCGAAGGCGGCCCGACGGTGCGCGAGACCATCTGGGGCGTCGACAGCAAGGCCGAGCTCGACAAGATCGGTGCCGAGCTCAGCAAGGATCGCGAGGTGACGCGCGATGCCGCCGGCGGCCTCCACAGCCATGACGATATCGGCTTGCAGATCGGCTTCCGCGTCGTCGCGCCGGGCGTCGATCCCGGTCTGCCGACGCGGCGCGCGGTGAACGTGCCGGTCGACCCGAAGAAGCCGCCCGAACTCATCCGCATGGGCCATGTCGTCTTTTTCTGCCCAAAGGGCCAGAACGAGAAGGCGTCGAACTTCTATATCGATCGTCTCGGTTTCCGCCTCACCGACCGCGCGCTCGATCTCGGCGATTTCATGCGCGCACCCGGCTCGTCCTGGCACCACAACCTGTTCTTCCTGAGCGCGACGCCGCGCACCGGCTGGAACCATGTCGCCTTCGACGTTGCCGACATGAACGATGTCGTCTCGGGCGGCCACAACATGCTGAAGAAGGGTTACAAGGCCTATTCCTCGCCCGGCCGTCACATCATGGGCTCGAACGTGTTTTGGTACTTCAACGCCGTGTGCGGCGGTCAGACCGAATATTCGGCGGACATGGACTGCCTCGACGACAACTGGAAGGCGCGCGTCTGGGAGCATAATCCCGGCGGCGATATGTGGCAGTTCCAGTCGAGCGACATCATCATCCCGCAATATATGCGGCCGGGTAATCGCTCGTAGGCGGCGCCGGGCCTCAACCACTGTTTCGGGGGAATGTCGATGAAGCGTTGGTCGCTGCTGCTCGGCTGCGCGATCGCGGCGCTGGTCGCGGCGCGGTCTGCCGCGGCCGACGAGCTGAAGCTGATCATGACGACGATCGCCCAGCCGACGTCGCCGGTCGGGCAGCAGACCTATCACGAATGGGCCGACCGGATTAACGCCCAGGGCAAGGGTGCCGTGCAGATCGACGTGCGCGACGGCTTCGCCCTCGCCAGCAGCCAGAATTTCTACGACCGGCTGCTCTCCGACGTGATGCAGATCAGCTTCGGCTCGCTCAACTATCTCGCCGGCAAGTTCAAGCTGTCCGAGGTCATGGCGCTGCCCTTCGTGATGACTTCCGCCGAGCAGGAATCGGTGGTGTTCTGGCGGCTCTACAAGACCGGAATGCTCGACAGCGAGTTCGACCAGATCGTGCCGCTGTTCTTTCAGGCCTTCCCGCCCGTCTCGATGCATCTCGTCAAGGCGCCGACCGGGCCACTCAACGACATCAGCGGTCTCAAATTCATCGCCAGCGGCAAGATTCCGACCGAGGTCGTGCAACGCCTTGGCGGCTCGCCGCTCTCGATCGGGCTCACCGACAGCTATCAGGCGCTGCAACGCGGCACCGCCGACGGCATCGACTTCCCGATGGCGGCGCTGCCCGATTTCAAGCTCGACGAGGTGACGCATTATCACATCACCGCGGCCTTCGGCGGCGGTCCCGGCGGCGTCTGGATGGCGAAGGCGAAATTCGACGCGCTGCCGGCCAATGTGAAGAAGATCCTCATGGACAATTCCGGCGAGGCGCAGAGTCGCAAGGCCGGGCAGATCCTCGACAATCTCGGCGCCAAAGTGCGCGATCGGCTGTCGCACGAGGCCGGGCAGACGGTGGTGTCGCTGACCGCGGATCAGACCAAGAAATGGGGCGCGGCGCTGGCGCCGATCGCCGAGGAATGGGCGGCGACCGACGACGCGCATCGCCAGGTGTTGGCCAAGGTCCGCGAGCTCGCCGCGCAGGTGAAGACGACTGCGCCTTGAGCCTCGCTCTTGCTCGAGGCGCCGGGTCCGTGCCATAACGCGCCGCCATGGATTTCGGCTATTTCACCCTGAGCGACAACAACTACGCCGACAATCCGCGCAGCCCCAACGAATTCGTTTCGACCATCGCCGCCGAAGCCATCTATGCCGAGGAGCTCGGCTTCCATTCGGCCTGGATCGGCGAGCACCATTTCAGCTCGCTTGGCGTGAACTCGGCGCCCGAGCTTCTCCTCACCTATATCGCGGCGAAGACCAGGCGCATCCGCCTCGCGCCGGCGGTCAACGTATTGCCGCTGCATCATCCGATCCGCGTCGCCGAGCAATGGGCGACGCTCGATCTCTTGAGCGGCGGCCGCGTCGATTTTGCGGCCGGGCGCGGCTACGACCGCCGCGAATACGCGCCCTTCGAGGTCGATTTCGAGACCAATCTCGAAGCCTTCGCCGAAGGGCTCGAGATCGTCCACCGTCTCTGGCAAACCGAGCTGCCGATCTCGCATCACGGAACGCATTACCATTTCGACGATGTGTGGATCACGCCGCGCCCCGTGCAGCACCCGTTGCCGATTTATGTCGCGTCCTTCTCGCGCCCGTCGATCGATCTCGCCGCGCGTCTCGGCATCGGCCTCGTCGTCGCGGCCGGGGCGGCGACCGCGGTCCATGGCGGCCTTGCCGAGGTGGCGCGGCTCTATCGCGACGGCTGCGCTGCTTGCGGCACGACGCCGCGGCGGCTGGTGACGAGCTACTTCATTCATTTCGCCGACACGCCGGAAGAGGAACGCGCGGCGCGCGAGCGCCAGCTGCGTTACCACCAGGAATGCACTTCGCCGGCCTTTCCCGGCGATCCCAAGACCGCGCCCGAGAATTATCGCTACTTCATCAAGATCGTCGAACGCTATCGCACGATGAAGGCCGAGGACTTCAACGAGAACGCCGTTCTCATCGGCAACAGCGCGCGCCTCGTCGATATCCTCAAGGCGAAGGTCGAGGCCGCCGGCTTCGACGAGGTCATCCTCTATTTCAATCTCGGACTGAAGCCGCATGAGCGAGTGAAGGAAGAGATGGCGCGCTTCATGGCCGAGGTCGCGCCGGCTTTTCGCTGAGACACGGGAGTCCGCTAACCGGACGTTAACCATGCTCTGGCCTGATGGGGGAATACCCCCGAATAGGCCAATGCCATGCTGCTTTGCGCGATCAAACGGACACATCTGCTTCACCTGCTGCCGAAGGGCGGCGAAGGGGCAGAGATCGGCGTGGCCAAGGGGGAATTCTCCCGCCCCCTGCTCGATACCCTCGAGCCCAGCCGGCTGCACCTGATCGATCCGTGGAGTCATCAGGATCGCGACGATTACGCGCATGACGCCAACAACGCCGATGCCGACGAGCAGGAACGCCGTTATCGCGATGTATGCGGACAATTTGCCGCCGAGATCGAGACCGGTCGCGTCGTCGTTCATCGCGCTTATTCGCAGGACGTTGCCCGCAGCTTTGCCGATGGCCAGCTCGACTGGGTCTACATCGACGGCTTGCACAGCTACGAAGGCTGCCGCTCGGATCTGCAGCATTACAAGAGCAAGGTGAAGCCCGACGGGCTGATCTTCGGGCACGACTACACGAATCATGTCGCGGCGCGTCAGATGGATTTCGGCGTGGTCGAAGCGGTGAACGAATTCGTGATAGAGGAGGGCTTCACCTTCATCGCCCTCACGCAAGAGGTCTTCCCGACCTACGTGCTGACCCGGAACCCCGACTCCGCCGCAGCGCAGACGCTCCGCGCAGGTCTTATCTATCATTTGCCGGCCGTCGTCGAAATGCGCGACTATCCCGCGAAGGGCGTGTTCCTGCACCAGTTCGTGCAAGTCGGCGATCAGCAAAAGGCGGTGGTCTCTTTCTGAGTCGGGGTCGATCGCGTGCCACCACAAGCCAACGTCGGCGCCGGAATGCCTGCCGACAATCCGGCTCTCGTCGCCGGCAAAGAAATGCTGGCGCGCGGCAATCCGGCAGGCGCCATTGCCTGCTTCCTGCGCGCGCTGGCGACCGATCGCGAGTCAGCGGCCAAAGTCGGCCTGACGCTGTGCTATGCACTTTGCGGTCGGTTGGCAGAGATGACCGATTTCGTGATCGCTTGCGAAGCGCTTCCCGCGGGAAGGATCGCCTTGCTGCAAACAGTCCTGCTCGAGCTCGTCGCCGGCAGGGCCTGGGAGACCATCTCGAGGATTGCCGAGGCATTCGCCGGAGATGCGCATCTACGTGCGCTCGCCATTTACTACGTCGGCGTCGCGAAGCTCGCTCGGCACGACGACGACGCAGCGTGGCCCTGCTTTCAGGAGTTCAAGGCGATCGTCATTCCCCGGCACCGCGAATTTCCGCTGGTTGCCGACGAGCATTTCAACCTCATTTTCCGGCAAGCCTGCATGGTCGAGCCACCGGACAGCGTTGCCGAAATCCTGGCGGCGACTAAGGCGCCTGCAACGCCGACCGTCGAACTCGTTGGCGAGTGGCGCGAAAGCGGCGCAGCGCCCGTTTTCCTTTGTTGCTGTGATCGGCGATATTTCCGCCGTTTCGGCGCGGAGCTATGCCAGTCGCTCGCAGATCACCGCCCGAACGCCGTGCTGCATTTTCATATTGCCGGTCCGCAAGAGGCCGATCTCGAATTCGCGCGCCGTCTCGCGTTGCGTTGCCCGCTGTCGGTGCTCAATGTGACGGTGGAGAGGACGCCGCTCTTTTCCCATCCCGTTTATTATGCGTGCAATCGTTTCCTTGTGTTGCCGCAGTTGTTGGAACGATATCGTCGCCCGATAATGAGCCTTGATGCCGATAGCATTTTGCTCGGCGGGCTGCACGAGATCGTTGAGGCGGCGCAAGGGTTCGATTTCGCCTGCTTTAACACCGGACGGAACGAACCCTCCTCGGTTTTTCAGGCAACTATCCTGTATTTTGCCGCGACTCCGGGTGCTCGGCGCCTCCTCGATATTCTCGGCTGCCTTGTCCTCGCCAAATTGGGGATGCCCCCGGTTCTGTCTTGGATGCTGGATCAGGGGGCACTCTATTCCGCGATACACTATGCCAAGAAATATGCGCCCGAGATTGCCGTCATCGACCTTGCCGCGGCGACAGGACGAGACATGCGCAGCTTCATCGGGGGCCTCGGGACCGCCGACGAGAAACGCAACATCATGAACGCTCCGGCCGCCGCTTAAGGAGCGGACCCTTTGCGCAATGCAAAGCCCCATTCCGGCGCACTTGCGCCGGGCGGCGTGGACGGGTTTAGTGACGCCGCAGAAGAGGCGGAGTCATCAGAAAATGGTCGAGCGGAGCGAGACGAGCGGCGGCATCGGTAAGCCGGTCCAACGCAAGGAAGACAAGCGGCTGTTGACCGGCAAGGGTTATTACGTCACCGACGTCCTGCTCCCGAACATGGTCTACGCGTGGATGGTCCGCTCGCCGCATGCGCATGCGCGCATTCGCGGGATCGATAGCGCGGCGGCGATGAAGTCGCCTGGAGTGATCGCCGTCTTGACCGGCAAAGACATGATCGCCGACGGGCTGCATTTGATGGACCACAAGCCATCGCTGGTCGGGCCGCCGGATGTGAAGGTCGATATCCGGCCCGGCTTCAATACCTTCATCCACGCCCAGCCGATGTTGCCGGCCGACAAGGCGCGCCATGTCGGCGAGCCGGTCGCGGTCGTCATCGCCGAGACCACCGATCAGGCGAAAGACGGCGCCGAGCTAGTCGCGGTCGATTACGAGGTGCTGCCGCCGGTGGCCTGGGCCAAGGACGCGCTCGATCCCAAATCGGCGAAGGTCTGGGACGAGGCGGCATCCAATCTCGTCGTCGATGTCGATGTCGGCAACCAGGCGGCGGCCGACGCGGCCTTCGCCAAGGCGGCGCATGTCGTGCGCCTCGAATGCTGGTGCAACCGCGTGACCGGCACGCCAATGGAGCCGCGCAACGCGGTCGGCGATTACGACGCGAAGACCGATCTCTACACGCTTTATGCCGGCACCGGCAGCGGCGTCGCGCGCGAACGCGGCGATCTCGCCGCCGTGCTCGGCGTGCCGCCCGAGAAGGTCCGCACCTTATGCGGCGATATGGGCGGCAATTTCGGCACGCGCAATTTCTTCTTTCCCGAATACGCCGTGCTGCCCTGGGCAGCGAAGAAGATCGGTCGGCCGGTCAAATGGCAAGGCGACCGCACCGAGTCTTTCGTCAGCGACTATCAAGGCCGCGACCTGACGGTCGAAGCCGAGCTCGCGCTCGACAAGGACGGCAAGTTCATCGCCATGCGCGGCACCAATATCAGCAATCTCGGCGCGCACACGATCGTGTTCGTGCCGCTGAGGAAGGGGCTCGGCCAGATGTCGGGGGTCTACGACATTCCGGCGGTGCATTTCCGCGGCTGCGCGGTCGTCACCAACACGCCGCCGACCACGCCCTATCGCAGTGCCGGCCGTCCTGAGGCGGTCTATGTCATCGAGCGGCTCGTCGATCTCGCCGCCGATCAATGCGGCTTCGATCCGGTCGAGCTGCGGCGCAAGAATTTCATTCCCGAAAAGGCCTTCCCCTATACCAACGCGGTCGGCCAGACCTACGACAACGGCGAATACGAGAAAGGCATGAACGCCGCGCTCGATCTCGCCGATTGGCGCGGCTTCGCCCTACGTAAGGCGGAATCGAAGAGGAGCGGCAAGCTCCGCGGCATCGGCATCGGCAATTACGTCGAGATCGCCGGCGGTTTCCCGCGCGAGCGCGCCGAGGTGACGATCGCGCCCCAGGGCCGCGTCGAGCTCGTGCTCGGCACCATGAACAGCGGCCAGGGGCACGAAACGAGCTTTGCGCAGCTCATCACCGAATGGCTCGGCGTGCCGTTCGAGAGCGTCGATTATGTCGCCCACGACACCAAGCGGGTGTCGGTCGGCGGCGGCTCGCATTCCGGCCGCTCGATGCGGCTCGCGAGCCTCGTCATCGGCATCGCCACTGACAAGATCATCGAGAAGGGCAAGAAAATCGCCTCGCTTCTGCTCGAAGCCTCGGTGCAGGACATCGAATTCACCGCCGGCCGCTTCGGCATCAAGGGCACGGATCGCTACTTCAGCATTTTCGACGTCGCCAAGGCCGCCGAGACACGTGCCGACCTACCCGAGGATCTCAAAGGCAAGCTCGACGGCATCGGTGATCAGCTGGTGACCTCGGGCGCCTGGCCCTCGGGCACGCATATCTGCGAGGTCGAAGTCGATCCCGATACCGGCGTGGTGCGGCTGCTGCATTGGGCCGGCGTCGACGATGTTGGCCTCGCCATCAACCCAATGATCCTACACGGCCAGACGCACGGCGCCGCGGCGCAAGGTATCGGCCAAGCGCTGATGGAGCTCTGCTATTACGACCGGACCAGCGCGCAGAATCATTCGGCTTCATTCATGGACTACGCCGTGCCGCGCGCCGATATGATGCCGGCTTTCAACACGGCGCTGATCGAAGTTCCGGCGACCAGCCATCGCTACGGCATTCGGCCGGGGGGCGAGGGCGGCACGACGCCGGCGCTCGGTGCGGTCATCAACGCGATCGTCGATGCGCTCTCGGAGCTCGGCGTTCGGCATGTCGAGATGCCGGCGACACCCGAGCGCGTGTGGCGCGCCATCCAGGATGCCAAAATGGCCGCGAAGTAGCTGTTCTCATTCGGGTAGCTCGACGGCCATCGCTTTTGCGATCCGCGTCATGTCGTGGTCGCTAACCGCGAAAAGCCCGAAGCGCAGCTGATCGCCCCAATTCCGCTTGCCGGCGGTGAAGTCGAACGTATCGAGCAGCGGCGCGATAGGCGCGTCGTGCGTCGCGAGCCAGCGCACATCCCGCCGGAACGGGTGGAAGCCCACGCTCATCTCGACCTGATAGGGCTCGCCCTCGCGCACGATGCCGAGCAAGGTGAAGGCTTGGCATTTCTCTTTGCCGCCCAGCGACGTCGTCGGCGAATATATTGCGACGCGACTGCCGGGCGCGATGCGCTTCAGCGGCGCCAGCTTACCATGCGAGACCTGGATGAAGCCGCCCGCGCCGCCGCGCCGCGCATGATCGGCCGAAGCGACCGCGATCCAGTTCTGCGGCATAGCGCCGGTCAGCTCGCGATCTTCTCCGCCGCCGCGTTCATGCCGGCGATGTAGCCCTGGCACGTCGCGCGCGCGAGGCCGTGCTGGCTGAAGCCGCCGGCGGTTTCGCCGCAGGAATAGAGTCCGGCGATCACGGCGCCGTTCATGTCGGCCACCTGGCCCTTGCCGTTGATGCGCAGGCCGACGCGGGTGTCGTGGATGACCGGCGTCGACCAGGCGGCATAGAACGGCGGCTTGGCGATCTTGTGGAGCGGCTTGGGCTTGGCGAAATCGTCGTCGACGCCTTTGTCGACGAAGCCGTTGTAGCGCGCCACCGTCTCTTCGAGGTTTTGCGCCGGCATCGGCATGCGCTGATATTTCATTTTGATCTTGTTCGCGAGCTCGGCCAGCGTCGAGGCCTCGAAGAAGAAGCCGGTCGTGTCGACATGGGGCGGCGTCGTGTCCCATTTCTCGCGCGTCGCGCCGTCGGCATCGAAGATCGCCCAGATCGGCCCGCCGCCGTTATGCGCGTCGCCGATCCCGGCGAGCGCCGCGTTGATCCAGTTGCGCGGATTGAATTTGACGCTCTGGACGTTGCGCCAGCTCCACGGATCATAGGGATCGACCGTCTTGTAGTTGCCCGCGGTGTATTGCGGCCCGGTCTCGTCGTAGAAGCGCTTGCCGATCATGTTGACGAGAATGAGGTCCTGCCAGTCGTGGACCTGCAGGCCGGTCGCGCGCGCCTTGTCGAACACCTTGCTGCTCGGCTGCCAGGTCAGGTTCACATAGCCGTATTGCGTGCCGATATGGCCGGGCTTGGTGATGCCCGAGCCGAACTCGCCGGTCTCGTTGAAGCCGCCCCAGAGCGAAGCGCCGATCTCCATCGCCGCGAGTTCGCCGCTCGCATCCTGGTCCGACCAGGGCTGGCCGGCGATGCCGCAATATTCCTCCGTCAGGCGCGGATCGAACATGCGACGGAAATTGACGTTGGTGCTCGAGCCGCCGGTGGCGAGGATCACGCCTTTGCGGGCGCGGATGTTGAGGTGCTTGCCGTTGTTGTCGACGACGATGCCGATCACACGGCCGGATTTTGGCCGCTCGCGATGCAGCGCGACCATTTTGTGCTCCAAGAGCACGTGCACGCCTTTCTTGGTCGCCGTCGCTTCGAGCGGCCGGATGAGGCCGTTGCCCGAGGACATGGTGGCTTGCTCGTCCGCCGGCGCCGGTCCGTTGGTCTGCACCATCGGCCAGTTCATCACGGCGGCGTGGTTCTCGCGCGGCACGGACGTGCCGACCGAGCCGCCACCCAAGGTATCGGGGGCCTTTTCGACGAACACCACACCCTGCTCGATCAGCCATTCGAACACGATCGGGCTGTGATCGGCGAAGGCGCGGATCACCTCGCGGTCGTTGTAGCGATAGTCGGGAAAGCCGTTGGGCTCGACCACCGACCAGTCGGTCAGGTCGCGGAAATACAAATCCGGCGAATCGACGATGCCGTATTTCTTCTGCCGGCTGGTGCCGCCGCCGAGCGGCACGTTGCCGCCGCTGCAGGTGCCGTGGCCGCCGGTATGCGGCTGCGCCTCGACGATGATGACGGAAGCGCCGCTCTCGCGCGCCTTGATCGCGGCGGGAAAGCCCGATGCGCCCGAACCGACCACGACGACGTCGGCCTCGTGATCCCATTTCGCCGGCGCGCGCGCCGCTTGCGCCTGCGCGGTCGCCTCGTTTGTGATGACGCCGCTGGCGGCGACCGCCGCGGCCACCCCGCCGCTGCGCAAGAGATCGCGTCGATTAATCGTCATGGTGCTTCCTCCCGTGGATGTTGCGCGCCGAGGCGGTTCGTCCGCCCTCAGCGGATAGAATTATCGCGCAGCTTGAATGGCTCTCCAGACTTTCTCGGCCGTCGCCGGCATCTCGATCTCGGGCGCGCCGATGCGGTGGAGCGCGTCGTTGACCGCGTTCATCAGCGCCGG
>DASYAL010000080.1:0-31700 GCA_036501365.1 Allostellaceae bacterium
CACGAAAAAGACGCGAAAAACCCGCGTACAAGACACACACCCTCCCAAAAACCGGATTCAACAACGGCGTAATTTTGCCGATTTTTTCATCTAAGTAGCCTAACTAGTGCCATATACGGCCATTTTTTTCAATGCGAACAACATGCAAAAAAAGCATACCTGCTACGCTCAAATAGCGTATAATCGAACACACTTAAGCTACATCGGCGACGTATAAACGCGTCGTAGATGCGCATGAAACGTGTTCTAAACGCGATCATTCCGCTGCAAGTATAACTTCGGGAGAACGGATATGGCCGATAAGATTCGTCTAAACTTGCAATTGTCCCAGGAACTAAACGCTGCTCTTGAGGCAATTGCTGAGGACACCGGTACTAACAGAACGGACGTGATCCGGCAGGCGCTCGCGTTGATGAAGGTGGCCCATCAAGCCAAACAGAAGGGGCGTCACTTAGGCCTGGTATCAGACCCGGCGAAACTCGAAACCGAGATCGTAGGCCTAATCTAGGCACTTGGTGTTCCTCCAATGCAGAACGTCGACCTTGCGACCATCCTTGCTGAAAGCGATTTGACAATTGAACCTAGCGAGCATGATGATGAACGCGAGGTGCGGCTACACGGCGAAAAGAGGGCTAAGCTTATCGACGATATCAAGGGCTTGGTCCTCTTTTTTGTCGTGCTCTTAAGCTTGTTAGCTGTCGGTGCGCTCTGTGCATATGTGGTTTTCTTCGACAAAGTGGCCTCTGCGGAACTTCAAAAATTTTCCCAAACCGGCCTCACGGTAATACTTTCCGGCGGAGTCTCGTTTCTCCTCGGCAAGTCGGTACGAGCCCCCTCTAAGTAAATTTCGTTACAGCGTCGACGCGCTGGTCTGGGCGCTCTCCGAGCTGATGCTCGGCCCCGCCGAGCCCGGGCTGCTGAGTTATTACCGCGCGCTATCCGCTCGATGATGCCGTGATTCGATCTCCCTCACCCCTGAGCGAAGTCGAAGGGCGCGCGATCGTTATGCAAGCTTGCAGTAACACCACGAGCCCTTCGACTGCTTGCCGCGCTGTGCGCGGCTCGCGCTCAGGGTGAGGTGAGGTTGGGTCGTGGCATCGAGCAAAGTTTCAAACCGATCATGCCGTGATTCGATCTCCCTCACCCTGAGCGAAGTCGAAGGGCGCGCGATCGTTATGCAACCTTGCAGTAACACCACGAGCCCTTCGACTGCTCGCCGCGCTGTGCGCGGCTCGCGCTCAGGGTGAGGTGAATTTTGTGTTCTGGCACCTGTCAGTGGAGAGCTGCCAGCTTCTCGCGTCATCGCTCCATCGGAGACACCGCAAATGCCCGACCGTTTTCTCGCGCGCCTCGCGCGCGGCGCCGGCTATGTGCTGACCGGCAGCGCGCCCGCAAAACTGGCAAACCGGGGCGACTGGTTCGGGCCGCAACAGCCGCTGCCGCCGCAAGCGCCGCCCGATGTGGCCGGCCGCGCCTTCGACTATCCCTTCGGCTTCAACCTCGCGGTGACGCCGCGCAGCTGGGAGCGCACCGGCTTCGCCGAGCTGCGCGGCCTCGCCGACAGCTACGATCTGCTGCGCGCGGTGATCGAGACGCGCAAGGACCAGATGGAGCGCCTCACCTGGCGCATCCGGCCGCGGGCGCTGTCGGGAGGCGCGACCGACAACGACCCGCGGCTTGTCCTTCTGACGCAGTTCTTCGCGTCGCCCGACAAGCAGCATGGCTGGGCGACCTGGCTCAGGATGCTGCTCGAAGACCTGCTCGTCATCGACGCGCCGACGCTCTACAAGCGCCGTAGCCGCGGCGGCGCGCTCTATGCGCTCGAAGTGCTCGACGGCGCGACCATCAAGCGGCTGATCGACGATTGGGGCCGGACGCCGGCGCCGCCGGCATCCGCCTATCAGCAGATTTTGAAAGGCATGCCGGCGGTCGACTACAGCGCCGACGAGCTGATCTACGCGCCGCGCAATCCGCGCATCCACAAGGCTTACGGCTTCTCGCCGGTCGAGCAGGTGCAGATGAGCGTCAACATCGCGCTGCGCCGGCAGATCTATCAGCTGCAATACTATACCGAGGGCAACGTACCCGAGGCGCTGATCGGCGTACCCGAAAGTTGGAATCCCGATCAGATCCGGCAGTTCCAGGCGTATTGGGATTCGCTCAACGCCGGCGATACGGCCGAGCGCCGGCACGCCAAGTTCGTGCCCGGCGGCGTCGCCAAGACCTTCGTGCCGGTGCGCGAGCCGGCAATGAAGGACGCGTTCGACGAATGGCTGGCGCGGGTCGTGTGCTACACCTTCTCGCTGCCGCCGAGCGCCTTCACCGCGCAGGTCAACCGCGCGACGGCGGAGAATGCGCAGGATGTTTCGCTCGCCGAGGGCCTCGCGCCCTTACAGAATTGGGTGAAGCACCTGATCGATCGCGTGCTCGCCGCGGAGTTCGGTGCCGCCGATCTCGAATTCGCCTGGGATGCCGATCGCGACGCCGATCCGGCGCAGATGGCGACCATCGCGACCGATTACGTCAAAGCCGGCATCAAGAGCATCAACGAGGTGCGCGCCGAGCTCGGCTTGCCGCCGGTCGCGGGCGGCGAGCAGCCGAAGATCCAGACCGCGCAGGGCCTGGTGCCGCTGACGCAGACCGCGAGCGCGGCGCCGGCGGCCGCGCCGGCGAAGACAGCGGCCGTCGGCAAAACCGGCTTCGATCCCAACCAGCCGCGCGACGACGACGGCCGATGGTCGAGCGACGGCGAACACGACAGCCAGAGCGATGCTGACTCAAAGCCGCACCAGGTGGCGCAAGAAGAGCCGGATGTTCCCTTCGAGGAACCACCGGTCCCGGTTCGACCGCCGCTGCCGAATTATCCGACCGATCCGACCAAGCCACCTGGGCCTGGCTACGAATGGAGAGGCACCAATCCGCAGCCTGGCAGTCCGGAGGGAAGCTGGTACAATGAAAACACCAAGGAGGCGCTGCGTCCCGATATCGATCATCCCGATCCAGAAGGTCCTCATTGGGATTACAAGGCCCCAGACGGTACTTGGTACCGCTGGTTCCCCGATGGCCGCTTCATTCCGAAATATCCGGTCGCGTGAATCGTTGTCGTACAAAAAGGTGACCCATGACCGAAACGACGCAAGCGTTGAAGGCTTCCAATCCTGGCGACCAATGGCGCGTCGATAACGCGCGTCATCTCGCCGGCGCAAAATTGCACAAGTGCCATTATAAGCGCTACAGCGACCCGTGGGATCACGATCATTGCGCCGCATGTATGACGAAATTCGCCGAATTCGATGCGCCGGATGTCCAGCACGTCGGCTATGCGACAGGCGACGACTACAAATTCGGCGCCAATTACGAGTGGGTCTGCCCGCAATGCTTTGCGGAGCTGAAGCCGGTACTCGGCTGGACCGCGGACGAGGGGGCGCCGTAATCGCGGCGTCGAGGGTCCGCGCGTCGAAGGCAATGACGATGAGACGACCCATATACCGCGATGGTTGGAAATTATCAGATAGCAACTCGTGCGGATCGCCGATCGCAACTTCCAGGAAAAGGCATGGTTCAATCCTGGACCCGGAGGACCCGTATCGTCGCCCACGGAGATGTTATCGACCATGCTCGATACTTATCGGTTCGAGAAGGCCAGTCAGGCTTCCTATCTCGATCTCAGTGACGCTCAAAGAGCGAGCTGCTTGCGGTTCGGCAAGATGCTTGAGACGTTCGCCCGCGGACCTAAGGCCGAACTCAGCGACAAAGAAACCATCGATGATCCCGAATGGGACAAAATTCGGAAAGCCGCCGCCGACCTTCTGAAGATACTTCCGACCTGATCTGATCGCTCGACGCCGGCGACACGGCCGACGGCCTTCGCCGCGCCGGTCAACCGCGCGACGGCGGAGAATGCGCAGGACGTGGCGCTCAGCGAGGGCCTCGCGCCCTTACAGAATTGGGTGAAGCACCTGATCGGCCGGCCGTTCATAGGCAGCGACATCGCTGCCGCTTCACCAAAGGCGCCTTCGGCGTCTTTTTCTTTTCCGCAGAATCCAAACCCGAACCCGCGTAGCACAGGCGCTTTTTCGCTCACGCTCGCACCGCCTAGCCAACCTAGCTCGCGTGAGCAGGGTTGGTGTGGCGGCTGCGAACGCGAGCTCGGAAGATGCCGTCGTGCGAAGCAAATCTGAAAGGACAACGCATGCAAATCTTTTTGCCGCTCGAGAAATTCGACCGCGAGCAGCGCATGGTCTATGGCTATGCCTCGACCAAGGCGCGCGACAGCCAGGGCGAGATCGTCACCCGCGCCGCGATCGAGGCCGCGCTGCCCGGCTATATGGAATTCGCCAACATCCGCGAGATGCACCAGCTCTCGGCGGTCGGCGTCGTCAAGAGCGCCGATCTCGACGACAAGGGCCTGCGGCTTTCGGCCAAGGTGGTCGACGACGACGCCTGGGCCAAGGTGAAGGAGGGCGTCTACAAAGGCCTCTCGATCGGCGGCCGCGTGACGCAGCGCGACGCGGTCAACAAGGCGATCATCACCGGCGTCGAGCTGCACGAGATCAGCCTCGTCGACCGCCCCGCCAATCCCGAGGCGCGGATCGAGGCCTTCAAGGCCGTAGGCGCGGAAGACGTGACCAAGGCCGGCGCGCGCAACTCCAAGGCCGATCTCGAACGCATCCAGGCGATCCACGACACCGCGGCCGCGCTCGGCGCGAACTGCCCGGCCCATGCAGGCCAGGACGATGGCGCTGACGACGATGCCGACGACGGCGCGGATGACGACAACGACGACGCGATGGCGGCGGTCGCCCATCCAAATCGACAGGGCGCGCGCGGCGGCATGCTCGCCAAGCTCGCGCGGCTCGGCGCGCGCATCGAGACGCTGACCAAGCGCGTCGAGGAGCAGGCGCAGCTCCTCGAGAAGCTCGCCGCCGAGCCGGCCGCGCCCAAATACGCGACCGCGCGCGCCATCGAGAAATCCGCCGACGGCGCGCCGGCCGCCGAGGACAAGCCGCAAACCGCGCTCGATGCGATCAAGTCGTCGCATCGCCATCCCCTCCGCCTCAGCCTCGGCTGAGCGTCTTTTCAGCATTCCCGAAATCCCCGCGTAGCACAGGCGAGGCGCGAATCTTCCAGCGCCGAGCCGTCGTGCGAAGCACTTCTTAAAAGGAGCACTCATGACCACTTCGACCGAACAGACTCTCGGCGCGTTCCGCCAGGCGCAGAAATCGCCGATCACCGATCCGCTTTTCGCCGCGCTGCTGGCGAAGAGCACCTTCGCCCAGCCGGGCTCGGCGACTTCGGGCCTCAACTTCTACGACCTCGAGCCCGGCGCGAAGCTGCTCTTCCCGGTGCTGACGCCGCTCCGCAACGACATCCCGCGCGTCTCGGGCAAGGGCGGCATCCAAGCCAACTGGCGCGCCGTCACCGGCATCAACACCTCGTCGGTGCGCGCCGGGATCTCGGCCGGCAATCGCGGCGGCGTCATCGCGGTGACGACGCAGGATTACGTCGCCGTCTATAAGGGTATCGGCCTCGAGGCGAATGTCGACTTCGAGGCGGTCTATGCCGGCCAGGGCTTCGACGATCTGCGCGCGGTCGCGGCGCAGACCTTGCTCGAATCGCTGATGCTGCAGGAAGAGCAGATCATCCTCGGCGGCAATTCCGGCCTCGCCCTCGGCACCACGCCGACTCCGTCACTCACCGCGTCGACGACCGGCGGCTCGCTCGCGACGCAAACGCTCTCGGTGATCTGCGTCGGGCTGACGCTCGACGGCTTCCTCAATGCGACCGTCGCCGGCGGCATCCCGGCACAGGTCAACCGCACCAATGCCGACGGCTCGACCGACAATTTCGGCGGCGGCTCGGCGCGCAAGTCGGCGAACGCGACGGTCGCGGTGACGGGCCCGACCGGCTCGGTCGCGGCGAGCGTCGCGCAGCCCCGCGGCGCCGTCGCCTATGCCTGGTTCTGGGGCGCGGCGGGATCGGAGGTCCTCGGCGCGATCACCACCATCAACAGCGTTTCGATCGCGGCGAGCGCGGCCGGGACGCAGACCGCGGCATCGCTGCCGACGGCCGACAACAGCCAGAACGCGCTGGTCTTCGACGGGCTGCTGACCCAGGCCTTCAACCCCAGCCTCAACGCCTATTTCGCGGCGCAGCCGACCGGCACGGCGGGGACGGGCACGCCGCTCACCGCCGACAGCGAAGGCGGGATCGTCGAGTTCGACGCGGCGCTCAAATCCTTCTGGGACAATTACCGCCTGTCGCCGACCGCGATCTACGTGTCGAGCCAGGAGATGCTCAACATCCACAAGAAGATCCTGCAAGGCGGCACCAACACCGCCGCGCGCTTCGTCTTCTCGGCGGATCAGGGCGCAGTGCTGGGCGGCGTGATGGTGCGGAGCTATCTCAACAAGTTCTCGATGTCGGGCGCGGTCGAGATCCCGATCAAGCTCCATCCCAACATGCCGGCGGGCACGGTGCTGCTGTTCTCGAAGACCTTGCCCTATCCGCTCTCCAACGTGCCGAACACGGTGCAGATCAGGACGCGCAGCGAGTATTACCAGATCGAATGGCCGCTGCGCGCGCGACGCTACGAATACGGCGTCTATGCCGACGAGGTGCTGCAGAACTACGCCCCCTTCGCCTTCGGCGCGATCACCAATATCGGCAACGGGTGACGCTAAGGGCAGAGAGCTGACGGCAGACCGCGGTCAGCTCTCGCCTTGCCTATTTGGCGATACGGAAGATGCTGATATCGCCGCCGTTGGCGATCGCCAGCGCTTCGCCGTTTGGCGAGAAGGAGATTCCGGTCACATGCGAGCGAAGCTGCATGCTTTTCTCGCTGCCGGCGACCGGGTTCCAGAAGCGAATAACGGCGCTCGGATCCACAAATGCGACGAGATTGTCGCGGGGAGACCAGGCAAGGTGGGGAGAAAAGATATCCATCTTGCCATAGCTCGCGATCTCCGTTCCGTCTGCGAGCGAAAAGATGTGAACAGCGTAGTTTGGAACGTAGGGCAATTTTTTAACGGCGTCGGGTGGGTCACCCGCCGCCGCAAGTCTTCTTCCGTCTGGGCTAAAGGCAAGTGCGTCATTTGCGGCGGCGACAAAGTCGATGCTTTGTGAGAGTGAAGCAGTGGCGACGTCGATGATAAAAATATGTAAGCCCGCCACGAGGGCAATTTTCCGGCCGTCGGGTGAAAAGGTCAGAGAGACGAGGAAGGGCGTGTGCGGTGGAAAGTCGCGCAGAATGTGCACGATCGACCAATCGACGGTGGAATAGAAAACGATTGCCTCTTGGCTGCCGTCCGAAAAAGAGGCGGCGAGCAGCGTTTCATCCGGCGACTTGGCCATTGATGCTGGTCGCATGCCGACGGGAATGCGTGTTGCCAACGGCGTGGGTTCCTGATGGACGACCTCGCCAGTGGCGAGCTCGATAACTGAAAAAGCAGCGTCGGACGGAGATGTTTGCGGCGCGCCTGTCATCACGGCGAATTTCCGATCGTGTACGAAGATCGGAGTAAGGCCGGGGGAAAGCGCCGGTCTCGCTTTGACCTGGTGAATAGGTTGATCGCGCGCGTCGCCCGCGTCGAACCATACGACGTTCGCATTATGCGAGATCAGGCTCGAACCATCGCGCGACCAAGCGACGCCTTGAGGATCTTGGCCGATACTGATCTCGCGCTCCAGGGCGATCGTCGGCATCCCGCTACCCGAGGAGCCCTCGATATGAGGCTGCCACCAACGATCGATGCCGATTGCCGCACCGACCACGACCACCGCACTCAATAAGCCATAGACGACGCGGCGCGAAAGAACGCGGCCGGCGAATGGTACTGAGCGTCTATCGGCTGCTGCCGCAAAAAGGAGAGCAGGCGCGCCCGAATAGGCAAATAGCCAGTAGCACAAGCCACCTGTTGCGCCCGCAATGCCATATGCGAAATACACGTGCCATCCCGAGCTCAATGTCCGCGCGAGATCGATGGGATAGGCCGGAAGGCTACCCTCGAAATCGAAAGCGTGGGCCGTGGCGATGCCGAATGGGATATAGAGGATTCCGGAGATCGCGCCCCAGCACAGGCCGCCAATGAAGCGAGAGAGTCCATGGCGGACGGCAATCAATCTGATGATCAGGAAAAGTATCAGCGCGAACGGAGCATTTAGTGCTGCCACAAACAATGTCCACGCGACAATTCCTGACAACGCAAAACGCGATGGTAAACCTGTGTCGCTCAAGGCGAGAAACAGCACAAAAGTGGCAACGGGCAGCGCAAGCAAAAAGCCGATCGCATGAAGGCCGAAGGAAGAACCTGCGACAGGAGACGGCGTTGGCTGCGTATCTGCGGAGTTCACGGTTCTGAAGAGCGTCCTTCTTGCGGTCGCTGGCTGACTACTCGGCCGCAAGAAAGTTAGCACACCTTCATCTAGCTCTGCCATCCGAGGCAGTTCTTCCCGGTAAAGAAGGATCAAATCATGGCGCTCGGCGATCTCACCACCTTGGCCGATGTGAAGGCCTATCTCTCGCCGCCGCTCGTGACGACGGCGGACGATGCGCTGCTGACGCGGCTCATCACCGCGGCGAGCCAGTTCATCCAGAGCTGGCTCAACCGCGGCATCGCCGCGGCGAGCTATACCGACACGCGCAACGGCACCGGCGGCACGCGGCTTTTCCTCAAGAACCGGCCGGTGACGGCGGTGGGCGCGGTGACGATCGACGGCGTCGCCATCGCGCCGTCCGATCCGCCGCCGCTTTCGGCCGGCTATCTCTTCGACGACAGCACGGTCTATCTCGTCGGGCACTCGTTCACGCGCGGCGCGCAGAACGTCGTCGTCGAATACACGGCGGGCTATGCGGCGACGCCGCCCGAGATCGCGCAGGCCTGCATCGCCCTCGTCGTGCTGCGCTATAAGGAGCGCGACCGCATCGGCCAGGCCTCGAAGAATCTCGGCGGCGAGGTGGTGTCCTTCCAGCAGAAGGACATGCCGGCCGATGTCGCGACCGTGCTCGATCAATATCGCAACGTGGTGCCGCTATGAGCATCGCCGTCACCGTCAATGGCGGCGACGCGCTGATCGCGCGGCTTGCCGGTCTGCCCGACGCGCTGCAGCGCCAACTCGGTGCGGCCTTCGCGCAAATCGCCGACGCGCTCTACGCCCAGGCGATCGCGAATGTCTCGGGCGCGGTGGTCGCCTCGCGCAGCGGCAAGCTGCAAGCCGCGCTCGTGCCGCAATCCGACGATGCCTCGGCTTCGGTCGGCATCGACAGCGACGCCGCGCCTTACGCCGCCGCGCTCGAATTCGGCGCCTCGATTCCGGCGCAGCTCATCCAAGCCAAGAACGCGAAGGCCCTGGCCTTCGTCGTCGGCGGGAGCCAGGTCTTCGCCAAGCATGTGATGCGCCCGGCCTTTGTGCTCCCGCCGCATTCCTTCCTGCGCTCGGCTTTCGCCGATCTCGCGTCCGAGATGATGGCGGCGCTCGGCGATGCCGTCGCCGCAACGGTGCAATCATGATCCGCGAGCCGATCTATGCCGCGCTCTTCGCACTGGTCGCGACCGCGGCGGAATTCGTGACCGTCAGCCGGCGCCTCCGCCACTGGACCGATGTCGGCGCCGCCGAGCAGCCGGCGCTGTTCCAGATCCAGAAGAGCGAGACCGCGGAAGGGCGCCGGCCGCTGCCGGCGAAATGGCGCGCCGCGGTCGATCTCTATCTCTATGCCCAGGCGCCCGACGAGATCGCCGCGCCGGCGACGGTGCTGAACCCGCTGATCGACGCGATCGAGGCGGCGCTCGCGCCCGATCCCTTCACCAATGTGCAGAGTCTCGGCGGCCTGGTCTCGCATTGCTGGATCGCCGGCAAGATCCAGACCGACGAAGGCGTGCTCGGCGGCCAGGCGGTCGCGATCGTGCCGCTCGAGATATTGGTAAGCGGGTAGGATCAGGCGAAGCGTGCGGGACCCGGAAAATCGCCCCGCAGCTCGCTCAGCCGCGCCAGCAAGCGGCGGCTCTGGGCGATGATCGACCCGCTGTTCAAGAGCGCTTCCTCGGCCTCGACCGCGGCGGCCTGCGCCTTGGCGCGGATCGCGCTCGCGCTGGGGAGGCAATGGAACTTGCTCTGATCGATGTGGCGCGTGCCTTCCCACAATTCGTAGAGATCGCAGATGTCCGAGCAGGCTTCGTAAATGAGCGACGCCACTGTCAGCGCCGCGATGTCGTCTTGCGCCTCGAACTCCTGGCAGCCGCGAATCGCATAACTGTATTTGCGGTCTTCATAGATCATGGTCGGGCAGGACGACTCTCGCTCGCCGGCAAGGACGGCTTGCATTTCGGCGCGGAGCTCCTCGGCGGAGAGGCATTCGCGCCGTACACGGCTTCGCAGATAAAGACGGTAGGTCGTCATCGGGCGTCTCTCCCCGTGCCTTGGCCACAGGATGCGCCTCATCACTTTCTCGCACGCGCGGCCAAAATCTCGACTGTCGGCATTTACGAGTGCCGATCACCGGCGACGGTAACACGAGACGCGGCCGCTTGGCGAGCCGGAAGCGCCCGCATGGATCGCCATCGCGATTGATATTCATTCTCGACTTTAAACGGGAGGTTCTCATGTTTGCTTTCGGCTCGGGCGTGCTCTTGGGCATGCGCACCGACATCGCCAATGCGACGCCGGTCAATTTCGGCCTGGTGCAAGAGGTGCAGCTCGATCTGCAATTCACCGCCAAGGAACTCTATGGCCAGTATCAATTCCCGGTCGCGATCGCGCGCGGCCAGGGCAAAGCGACCGGCAAGGCGAAGATGGCGCAGGTGTCGGGCCTCGCCTTCAACAGCCTGTTCTTCGGCGGCACGCTGACGGGCGGCCAGCTCGCGACGTCCTTCGGCGAAGCCGGCAGCGTGCCGGCGTCCTCGCCTTATACGGTGACGGTCGCCAATTCCGCGACGTGGCAAGACGATTACGGCGCGGTCTATGCCGCGACCGGCCTGCCGCTCAGCAAGGTCGCGTCCGCGCCGGCGGCGGCGCAGTACAGCGTCGCGGCGGGCGTCTACACCTTCAATGCGGCGGATGCCGGCAAGGCGGTGCTGATCTCCTACACCTACACGGTCGCGGGCAGCGGCCAGGCGTTGACGCTCGCCAATCCGCTCATGGGCACGACCCCGACTTTCCAGGCGCAGCTCTATACGAGCTTCCAGGGCAAGCCCTGCAACGTGAAGCTCTTCAACTGCGTCTCCTCGAAGCTCAGCTTCGCGACCAAGCTCGAGGACTTCACCATCCCGGAGCTCGACTTCGACATCTTCGCCAACGCCGCCGGCAACGTGCTGCAATGGTCCTTCGCCGACGTGTCGTGAGCTTGATCGGCCGTGCGGATTACGGCGAGAGGGCAGGGTTGCCGGCGAACAGATAGTGATAGTCGACAGCCGGCGGCGGCATCAGACAAAAGAGAGCGCCGAAGTTCGCGGCGTTGCGCATGTAGATGCTGCGCAGGCCATAGCGCTCGCGCACCTGGTCGCAAAACGCTTCGTAAAGCGGCGGTACCGGCGGATCGGTGAAATACTCGTCGAGATAGATGAACATCTTGTCGGCGACCATCACGTCGATCAGGAAGTCGAAGACGAGCTTGTATGACGCCGGCGTGTTGACGTCGAGGAACGCGAAGCCGATGCGTTGCCTGGCGGCACGCATCTTGGCCTTGAGTGCCGCGTTCAACGTGTCCTCGAAATAGCCGGGCACCAGGACGCAGCGATCCTTCAGCTCGCGATAGGTCGCGAGCTTGTCCAGCGGCGCCGCCGCTTCGGACGAAGCGCGCCAATGCTCGAAATAATCGCCGGCACCGGCTGGCGGTCCGCTGCCGCTGTCGGGGTTGCCGAAAATGTCGAAGGCGTAGAAATGTGTGTCCGGATGATGCTTGCCGAGGGAAAAGATCTGGAAAGCCGCGAGAAAGCTGCAAAACGTGCAGAGGCCATGCGAGCCGAATTCGAAATAGTCGCCGCCGGGGTAATGCGAGGCGACGTCGAGCGCGATCGCCGCGCGGCTCAGGTAGTTTTGCCGGCACGCGATAAGCAATCGCTGCTCGGCCGTCAGATGCGAGACGGAGCGCAGCACGCCGTAATCGTCATGAATGAGGGGAACGTCCGGAACGCCCGAGCCCAGGCGTCTTTTCATCCGGTCGATCGACTTGATCAACGGCGTGAGCGACCCGTTGCGATTAAGCGCTGAAAGTATCCCGGTTCCCACGACACCGCCCCCCATCTGTGGCTTGCGCTGCGCCGAAATCCCGTTCGTATCTTGAGCGATTTTTTATTGCGCTTTACTCTCGTCCCGCGCAAGCGCCACAATAAAGCTGGCATAAAATGCGTGCAATCGCGAAAATTGGTTTGGCGATGGCAGAATAAATCGAGGGGAGAGCGCGATGGTTCGGTGGCAAAAAATGGCGGCTGCGGCTTTGGCGATCGCGGCCCTGCTGATCGTGGTGGGCGCGATGCCGATGGCGGCGCGGGCGCAGGGCAAGCCGATCGACGTCATCATCGCGCTGCCGGCGCCGACCCTCACCTTCAGCGCGCCATTCCTCGCCGAGGATGCGGGGCTCTACAAGAAAGAGGGACTCAACGTCTCGCATCGCATGCTGGTCGGGGTCGAGGCGGTCAACGCCGTGATCGCCGGCAGCGCCGATTTCACCGTCAGCACCGGCCCCGTGTTCCTGCGCGCGAACGCCAAGGGCCAGCCGCTGCTCGCGGTCGCCAATCTCATCGACAGACCGCTGGTCGAGATGGTGTTGCGCACGGACGTCTACGACGCGCTGCATGTCACCGATGGCATGTCACTCAAGGAGCGCGGCGCGCTGCTTAAAGGCAAGACCATCGCCATCCAGGGCGTCGGCAGCATCATCCATGCCTGGGAGCGGTTCGTCGCGGCGCGCGGCGGGCTCGATCCCGAGAACGACGTACGCATCGCGCCGATGGACCCGCCGGCGATGCTCGGCGCGCTGCAGACCAAGGCGGTCGACGGTTTCGCGACCTCGTTGCCCTATACGACCCAGGCGGTGCTGAACGGCAGCGCCAAGATGTTCGCCAGCGCCCCCGAGGGCATCGCGCCCGACATGATCCCGTTCCCCTACGGCATCATTATGGCGCGGCCGCAGACCTGCCAGCAAAGCCCGGCGAAATGCCGCGGCGTCGTCCACGCGCTCGCCGCCGCCAACAAGATGATCCATGACGAGCCCGACAAGGCGCTCGAGATCCTGAGCCAGCGCTTCAAGACGATGGACCCGGCGGTGCTGAAGGCGGCATGGAAGACGGTGGCCGCGGCGCATGCGACCGACCTGCGCGTCAACGCCAAGCTGCTCGCGACCGGCGACAAGATGAATGTCGAGGCGAAGCTGTTGAAGCCCGAGGACCAGCTCAAATCCTATGACGGGCTCTTCACCGACAAGTATCTGCAGTGATCATCCCTAAATCGTCATTGCGAGGAGCGCGCTAGGCGCGACGAAGCAATCCACGAGTCTATGCGCGGCCTTGGATTGCTTCGGCCTTCGCCTCCCTCGACTTCGCTCGGGATGGGGGCTCGCCTCGCAATGACAAAGGACGCTAGGGCGCCGCCCTCAATCGGTCTCGACCAGCGAATAGCTGGTGCTGCGGCCGCCGGCGTCCGCTGGGATATTCCCCGCATCATATGCGGAGAATAAGGCGGCTAATCTCCGCATATTGTGCGGAGATTAGTGCGGATCATCTGAACACCAGCTAAGTCGCGAAAGATATTCGCTCTTGTAATCTTCCGTCTTTGTCATTGCGAGGAGCGTAGCGACGAAGCAATCCAGCTCCGGGGCAACTGGATTGCTTCGTCGGCCGAACGGCCTCCTCGCAACGACGGTACGGAAAAGCGCCTCGTCTCAGCCGAGCCCGGCGATCGTCACCGCGCTGAGGTGGTCTTCGAGGAGTTGGGGCAGCTGGTCAAGGGGCGTGCGGCCGAAGCCGCAATAGGCGGCAAGGCCGAATGTCGGCAGGAACTTCCGCGCGACGTCGAGCCGGGCTTGGAGCGTCGGCATCGAATGGATCGCGCCGAGATAGATATCGGCGCCCTTGGCGTCGAGCCCGGCGAGCGGCGCGTAGAAGCTTTCCTCGACGGTGTTCAGCACCGGGATATGCACCCAGTCGATGCGGCGCCCGGCGGCCTCGACCGAAGCGTTGGCGAGATCGACGGTCGGGCCGAGCGTCTTCGGCGCGAAAGCCGGCCAGCCGCCGAAGGTGCCGAAGCAGAAATGAAAGCCGAGTGCCGCGCTCTCGGGGATATGCCGCGATAGCCGCTTCACCGGCGCGGTATGGTCTCGATGTCGCTTTCGCGCGGCACGTCCTTGGCGGCACCGGAGACGGCCTGGATCTCCCAGGCCATGTCCCATTGGATCGCGAGATCCTGCGCCGGGATGCGCTGCGCGATGACGTCGAGCTCGGCGGCGAGCGATTCCTCGAAGCCCGGCCGGATGCGGTCGAGGTCTTTGGGATCGGGGAAATAAAGCGGCCGCACCACGCTGTTGACCATCGGGATCGAGATCTGGAAGCGCAGCGCGGCGGGCAGCAGGCCTTTCTCGCGCAGCGTCTTGAAGACGAAATAGGAGGCGACGGCGTCGCGCGCATAGCCGAGCCGCGTGCCGGGATTGCCGAAGCGCACGCGCTCGACGCCCGGCCGCACGCGGAACTGCCAAGTGTCGGCGCGGGTGCGCGGCAGAAGCTGCTCCAAGCCGTCGACCGGCGGCGGCCGCTTCAAGGTCTCGAGATCGGCATGGCCGTTGAAGAGCAGATAGCAGAGGCGGTTGACCCAGGAGCGGCGCTCGCCGATCTCGCCGTCCGGCAGCGCCGGCAGATAGCGGCCGAGCATGCCGCCGAATTCGAGCATCACCTCTTCGACGGTGTCGCGCGGCACGCTGCCGACGAGCAGGAGTTCCTTGTTCATGACACGCTTCCAAATAATTCAATCGAGTGGATTGACGCAGGTTACGACTTTCGCCTCTCGCAGCTCCTCGAAATTTGGGTAAAACATCCCGTCTGGCGGCGTTGAGAGGGCTCGATCGATGAATTCGGTGCTCACGCCGGCTTTCTGCAGTTGCTCGCGGAACATCCGGCTTGCATCGGCAGCCGCTTCACCGGCGAACGCAAAACTGTGAAAGCCGAGCCTCGCATATCGGTACATACAGCGCTGAGCGCCCGCCATAAAGAGTACGGCGCAGGCGGAATCGCATTCCTTGCGAACGACAGTCCGGAGCGATCCTTTTCGGATCATGCGAGCCATCTCGAACGCAGGGCCAGCACGACCGCCGAGACTGGTTAGCGTAATCGTCGCAATTGCCGGCGAAGCAAGAGCGCCTTCTAATTGTTGGTCACCGATCGGGTAAGGGGACCGTAGACTTCGATCTCATCCCGGCCAATGAGGTTCACACCTCGAGGACCGTCTCCCGAATCCTCCGTTATGTCTGAAATTGCATCATCGATCTGCGGAAGAGCGAAACCCCAAAGCGTATAGACCATCCGAAGAATGGATAAGCAGATAACAATGGTTACGAGCGGCGGCCACGGACTCTTGGGATCGTTGCCAGTGCGATATCGCTTATTCGCGCGCCAAGTTCCCACCCACCACCACAAAGCACCAACAAACATCAGGCCGTAGGTGCCGACCAAAACGAGGAAGACCGCTATTGGATTGATCATTCGCGACAGGCCGTAAGCCGCGAGGCGACCCGAAAAATGAGCGGTTAGATAGACAAATACACCCGCGCCCCAAAAGCTGAATGGAAGCGGGAGCTCGCCGTGCCAGTGCCGCTTTATTCCAGTCAGCCAGAACTGCGGGTGCACTGGCGCAAGAACTTGGCGCGCTCGTTGCTCGTCAAAGTGCATCGAATTCGGGCGTCATGTTCGGTGCATGCTATGCCATTTTTATACCAAGACGAAAGGCCTGATCTCATGTCTATTTCGATCATCTTGGGCGGGCGCGGCTATGCCATCCGCCCCCTCACGCTTGGGCAATTGCGTCGCGTGCTGCCGGCTTTCGCGCGCGCCGCCGGCCTGGCCGACGAGGCGGCGATCGACGCGGCGATCGACATCGTCGCCGCCGCGCTCGAACGCGATCATCCGGCGCTCGACCGCGCGGCGCTGCTCGGCATCGAGATGCGGCCGGCGGAGCTGATCGCCGCGGTCGATGCGATCGCGCGGCTGTCGGGTCTCGTCGCCGAGGAGCCGGCGTCCCGGGGGGAAGGCCCTTTGGACGGGAAGGGGGCGTCGGCTGGGGCGGGCTTTACGGCCTCCTAGCCACGGCTTGCGGCTACGCCTGGCCGCAGATCGACGCGATGACGCTGCCGCAGGTGCAGGAGTTGCTCGATTACTGGCGCGCGCATCCGCCCGTGCATCTGCTGCTCGCGGCAGCGCTCGGGCTGCACGAGAAGCGCGCGCCGCAAGAGGATTTCGCCGCGCTGATGGCGCTGGCGCCCGACGGCGTGCTGCACGGAAAAGGAAAACCCTAGATGGCCGACGACCGGATCCAGGTCCAGATCACCGCCGACGCCGCGGATTTCGCGGCGGCGATGCAAAGTGCTTGCAGCGCCGCGCAAGCGAGCTTCGCCGCGCTCAAGCAATCGAGCGCGGGCGCCAGCGCCGGCATTGACGCCGCCGGCAAGAGCGGCAAGACGGCCGGGCAGCAGGGTAAGAAGGCGACCGACGATTGGGCGAACTCCTTTTCCAATCTCGGCGGCGCCTTCAACAAGTCGATCAACGGCATGATCCTCGGCACCACGACCTGGCAAAAATCGGTGCAGCGCCTCGCTCAGACGGCGCTCTCCGATCTGCTGAACTTCGCGGAAAAGGGGCTCGTCGGCTGGCTTACGAACGAGACCGCCAAGACCGCGGCGACCGAGGCCGGCGTCGCGGCCCGCACGGCGGCCGAGAGCGCGGGCCAATCGACCGGCCTCGCGCAAATGGCGATGAGCGCGCTGAAAGCGATCTCCGGCTCGGCGGCGGAAGCGGCGGCGAATACCTATGCGAGCGTCAGCTCCATTCCCTATGTCGGCTGGATCCTGGCGCCGGCGGCGGCGGCCGCGGCCTTCGCCGCGGTGCTGGCCTTCGGCGGCAAGGTCCCCTCGGCCGCGGGCGGCATGTGGAACGTGCCGGCCGACACGCTGGCGATGGTGCACAAGCAGGAATCGATCCTGCCCGCCGGCATCGCCCAGCCGATGCGCAATTTCTTCGCCGGCAACGGTCCTGCGGCCGGCGCGGGACAAGCGGGCGATAGCTATGCGATCACTATCCAGGCGATCGACACGCAATCGGGCGCGCAATTCCTGATGAACAACGCCGGCGCGATCGCGCAGGGCCTGGCGCGCGAGCTGCGCAATGGGAATTCGAGTTTAAGAAGCGCGATGAAATAGCAGCGAACGCCAACGCGGCAATGTGCCAGCAAAGCGAGCGGTCGAATCTCGAGACCGCGCGCGTCTTGCGACGGCACATTGCCGCCAATCGAGAGAAAACATGAGCACATCGATCTTTCCCACCCTCGCGGGTCTCGGCTGGTCGGTGACGCGCCGCGAGATGTGGAAGACACGGCTGCAAGAGGCGGTCAGCGGCAAGGAGACGCGCATCGCCGACTGGTCCTATCCGCGTCATCAGTGGACGCTCGGCTTCGACTTCCTGCGCCAGGGCGCGTTGTCGGGCGCGAGTTACGCCGAGTTCGCGGCGCTCGCCGGCTTCTTCGATCTGCGCCAGGGCAGCTATGATTCCTTTCTCTATGCCGATGCCGACGACAATGCCGTCGCCGGCCAGGGTCTCGGGATCGGCGACGGGACGACGACGAGCTTCCAGCTGGTGCGCGGCTTCGGCGGCTTCGTCGAGCCGATCCTCGCGCCCAATGCCGTGAGCGCCGTCTATCTCAATGGCGTCGCGCAAAGCCCGGGCGGCTATACCGTCGACGGCTGGGGCGCGAGCGCGCCGGGGACGCTGGTCTTTTCGGCCGCGCCCGCGGACGGCGCCACGATCAGCGCCGATATCAGCTTCTCCTTCCCCTGCCGCTTCGCCGCCGACCAGATGGATTTCGAGAAATTCATGGCGAGCTTGTACAGCGCCAAGAAGGTGACGTTCGTAAGTTTGAAATAGGTCGAAACCTAATCCCTTTTCGTCATGCCCGGACTTGTTCCGGGCATCCACGTTCTGAGAACAAGCTCGTGGATGGCCGGGACGAGCCCGGCCATGACGGCAAAAGTTTTTTCCGGGAACTCCTCCCATGAAGCCAGCCTCATCCGCGCTCCAAACCCTGCTCGCGAGCCGGCAGTTCTTCGCCGCCGATCTCTATACCTTCACGCTGATCGGCGGCGGCGTGCTGCGCTATTGCGCCGGCGATCGCGACATCATCGCGGGCGGGCGGCTCTTCACCAGCCAGGGCCCGCGTCTCGACCGCAAGGACAACAAGGCGAAATGCCATTGGAAGATCGGTGTCGATGTCGACACGCTGGTCTTCGACGTGATGCCGCAAGCAAGCGATCTGGTGAACGGCCAGCCTTTCCTCGCCGCCTGCGTGCAAGGCGCCTTCGACGGCGCCGAGCTGCAGCTGGAGCGCGCCTTCATGGCGACTTATGGCGACACCTCGGTCGGCACGGTGATCATGTTCGCCGGCCGCGTCGCCGAGATCGATCTCGGCCGCGCGATCGCGACCTTCACCATCAACAGCCATCTCGAGCTGCTCAACCTGCAACTGCCGCGCAACCTCTGGCAGCCGGGTTGCGTCAACAGCCTCGGCGACGCGAGTTGCGGCGTGAACCTCGCGAGCTTCGCCTTTCCCGGCGCCGCGCTCGCCGGCTCGCTGCCCAACATGATCCTCGCGAATTTCGGTCTGCTCAGCGGCTATCTCGATCAGGGCAAGCTCGCCTTCACCAGCGGGGCCAATGCGGGCTTGACGCGCTCGATCAAGGTCTGGGTCGAGGGCGCGCCCGGCGTCATCGAGCTGCTGGCGCCGTTCCCCAACATGCCGGCCGCGGGCGATGCCTTCATCGCCTATCCCGGCTGCGACAAGACGCTCGGCGCGAACGGCTGCGCGAAGTTCGCCAACACCGCGCGCTTCAAGGGCTATCCCTTCGTGCCGACGCCCGAGACGGCGGTGTGAGCGGCGCGATGCGAACGCTTGTGTGCACTCCCGAAGGTATCTTCATCTGGCCGGGCGCGGCCTTGGTCGAGCGCCGCCGCGGCACGTTCGTGCGTGCGTCCGAACGCGACATCTGTGATCTTGCCGGACCAGACGTCTGCAAACTAGGCCTCGAGCCGGGGGCACCGTTTCCTCCGATGGCTGTGTTCGTGATCTTTGCGCCGGGTCCTGGCCATCCATACGATTACGTTCCATTACCTCCGCCGAAATTTGAAAAGGGTATCCTGGCAACTCGGGCTATAATCCAGCTATAGCTGCGAGGTGCCGTATCGTATCGGATAATTCCGATTCCGGGGTGCACAAACCGGGCGCAACCATTCTCTTCCTGATGCAGATGCAGGGTGGCTTGGTAAATACAGCGGAGTTGGCGGTGGGAATCGCCGCGCTGCTCTGCGAAGCGCATTACGGCAAGGAGACGCTCGAGCGGCAGAAGCGCTTGGTTGCAGCGGATAAGGGCAGCTATTGGTGTGTCGAGGGAAGCCTCCATCGCGACGGGAAGGTCCAGGGACGTGGCCACTTCTTCGCGTCGATCGAAAAATACGACGCACGCGTGACCGACGTTGGTTGCTATGGACGCCTTGGCGCCGAAAGCGACGCCTTTGTGCAGCGGCTCGTAGCGGCGAAAACGCCCGAAGAGAAAAGCAAGATCTTCGCCGATTATCGTGCGACATTGGAAAATTCCGACGAGAAGAAGACATAAGCTCTCTTCTCGGTTCTATTTTGTGGGCCGCCTGCGGGCGGCCTTTTCATTTTGCACATCGCGAGGGCGACATGCCCGATATCGAAACGGAACGCGCGCGCGGAGCACAGGCGAGCGCCGAATCTTCTAAGCGCGAGCCGTCGTGCGAAGCATCGGAAAGAGCGGCCGTCATCGCCGAGGCACGCGCGTGGCTGGGCACGCCCTATCATCACATGGGCCGGGTCAAAGGCGCGGGCGTCGATTGCGCGACCTTGCTCGCCGAGGTCTATGCGCGCGCCGGCGTCATTCCGCCGGTGGCGATTCCTTATTATCCGCCGGACTGGCATCTCCATCGCGACGCCGAGCGGTATCTGGGATTTGTTCTGGAACATGCGCAGGAGATTCGCGGCGGAGCACAGGCGGATGCCCCGGACAATCGCTCGTCGCGATTGTCCCCGGAGGGTTCACGCGCGAAGAGCGCGTGGAGCGGGACATCCAAATCTTCCGGGCGCGAGCCGTTGTGCGAAGCAAAGCCAAAGCCTGCGGATATCGCGCTGTGGAAATTCGGCCGCTGCTTCTCGCACGGCGCGATCGTGCTCGATTGGCCGCTGGTCATCCATGCCTATGCCGGCAAGGGCTGCGTGCTCGAGGACGCGTCCCGCGCGCGCTGGCTGGCGCAGCGCGGCGAGCGAAGTGAGCGGTCTCCACGCCCCGTGAAGTTCTTCCGCCTGATGAGATGGGGCGCACCTGCGCTCGAAACGGATTCGAGCGAAGCAACGGCGCGGGCCGAATATGTAGGCCCGCGCCTGCACGCGGAGCGCAAATAAAATGGCGTCTGTCTTCGGAAGCAGCAGCAAGGCGCAGGCGCAGCAGCAGCCGGCGATATCGGGGCTGCAGATCCAGACCTCGGCCTATGGCAAGGTCATACCGCTGGTCTATGGCACGACGCGGATCGCGCCCAATCTCATCTGGTACGGCGATTTCCTCGCGACGCCGCACAGCTCGGGATCGAGCGGCGGCGGCGGCAAGGGCGGCGTCACCGGCGGTGGCGGCGGGAAAGGCGGCGGCAGCTCGAGCACCACCTATACCTATTCCGCCGCAGTCGCACTCGGCCTCTGCGAGGGGCCGATCGCCGGCATCGGCGCGGTCTGGGCATCGCAGAGCGAGACCTCGCTCGCGGCGCTGGGCCTCGGCGTCTATATCGGCTCCTATCCCCAGCCGCCATGGAACTATCTCAGCTCGGTGCATCCCGATCAGGCGCTTGCCTATTGCGGCACCGCTTATGCCGTCGCCCCGGGCTATCAGCTCGACAGCAGTGCGCAGCTGCCGAATCATAATTTCGAGATCTTCGGCTTCTTCGCGGACACCGCGTCCTTCATGCCCGACGCCGATCCGAGTCAGGTGGTCGGCGATCTCCTGACCAATCCCTTTTACGGTGCCGGCTTTCCTGCGGCGCGGCTCGGGAGTCTTGCGACCTATCAGAGCTACACGCTCGCGGCCGGTCTCTGGATCTCGCCCGCCTATACCGACCAGGCGCAAGTAGCGGCGATGCTCGAGGACATCGCGAGCTACACCAACAGCGAATTCGTCTGGTCGAGCGGCGTGTTGACCATGGTGCCCTATGGCGACGCGGCGCTGGCCGCGAACGGCTACGCCTATACGCCGCCTTCGGCGCCGCTCTACGATCTCGGCGACGACGATTTCCTGCCGAACACCGCGACCGGCGCCTCGTCGTCGTCGACCGATCCGGTGCTGGTGACGCGACTCAGGCCCGCCGACGCGCTCAACGACGTGAAGATCGAATATCTCGATCGCAACAACCAATACAACACCAGCATCGTCGAGGCCTCGGACCAGGCGATGATCGATCTCTATGGGCTCAGGAGCGATCAGGGCAAGCAGGCGCATCTCTTCGCCGACGTGAACGCGGCGCGGCAATCGGCGCAGCTCATGTTGCAGCGCCAGGCGATCCGCAACACCTATCAGTTCACGCTCGACCAGCGCTATATCCTGCTCGACCCGATGGACATCGTCACCCTGAGCGATGCGCGGCTCGGTCTCGCGCGGCAATGGGTGCGCATCACCGAGATCACCGAGAACGACGACGGCACGCTGCTCTTCGCGGCGGAGGACTACCTCGCCGGCACCGGCTCGGCCGCGACCTATTCCTTCGCCAGCGGCAGCGGCTATGCCGCCGATTACAACGCCGATCCCGGCAATGCGCTGGCGCCGGTGCTGTTCGAGCCGACGGTCGAGCTGACCCAAGGCGGGCCCGAGCTCTGGCTCGCGACGGCGGGCGGCGCGCTTTGGGGCGGCGCCGACATTTATGTCTCGAGCGACGGCAACACCTACAAGCTTGCGGCGACGACCGACGGGCCGGCGCGGCTGGGCGTGCTGACCGCGGCGTTTCCCGCCGGCGCCGATCCCGACACGGTCGACACGCTCGCGGTCGATCTCTCGGCATCGCGCGGCCAGCTCCTCTCGGGTACGCAGAGCGACGCCGATCTCGGCAATACACTGTCCTGGGTCGATGGCGAGCTGGTCGCATACGAGACCGCGACTTTGACCGGCGCCTATCGCTACGCGCTCGGCACCTATCTGCGCCGCGGCCTCTATAACGGCGTGATTACGGAACATGCGGCGGGCGCGAGCTTCGTGCGGCTCGACAACGCGATCGTGCGCCTGCCCTACGATGCGAGCCGCATCGGCCAGCGCCTCTATATCAAGCTCGTCAGCTTCAACCTCTGGGGCGGCGGGCAGCAGCAGATCGCCGACGTCATCGCCTATAGCTGCACAATCACCGGCGCAGGGCTGGCGGCGCCGCTGCCGGCGGTGACCGGTCTGTCCGCGTCCTACATCGCCGGGCTGACGCAGCTCGCCTGGCAGCCGGTCGCCGATCCGCGCAGCGTCGATTACGAGCTGCGCCAAGGCCAGGCGCCGAGCGGCGCCGCTTTCGTCGGCCGCACGCCGACGACGAATTTCGCGCTGCAGGGCGGCGACGGCACCTATTGGCTGGCGGCGCATGCGGCGCCGCTGCCCGGGCTCGACGTCTATTCGGAGAGCTGGATCTCGATCGACATCGCCGGCGCGACCTTGGTGCGCAATGTCGTCGCCACGGTCGACGAGGCGGCGCGCGGCTGGAACGGCACGGTATCGGGCGGCATCGCCGCGGTCGGCGGCATGGTCGTCACCACCGGCTCAGGCGATATCGCGGCACTGGGCGATTTCCTCGGGACAAGCGATTTCCTCTTCGAGGGCAGCGCCGCATCGAGCGGCCTCTATGCGTCGGCGGCGATCGTCGATACCGGCCGGCCGGCGCCCTCCTATGTCGCGCTCTCCTATGTGGCGCAGGGCGTGCCGCGCAGCGCCGACGATCTCGGCAACACCGACTTCCTCGCAACGAGCGATTTCCTCTCTTTCGCCACCACCGCCAATATCGCCGTGACGCCGGTGCTCGGCTGGTCCGACGACACCGTTGCCTGGACGTGGCAGAATTTCCAGCCCGGGCAATATGCGCATCGCTATTTCTCGTTCCGCTTCGGCCTCGCCTCGAGCGACGACCAGACGCAGGCGATCTTGTCGGAGTCGGCCTGGACCATCGACATGCCCGATCGCGTCGACGTTTATCAGGAGGTCGCAATCCCCGTGGCCGGATTGGCGCTGAGCTTCCAGCCGACCGGCGCCGCGGCGCCGGCGCCGTTCAACGGCGGGCCGGGCGGGAGCCCGACCGGGCCGGGCTTGCCCGCGGTCAGCGTCACCTGGCTCAACCAGGCCGGCGACACGCTGGCGATCAGCGGCCTGACGCGCGCCGGCTGCACCATCGCGATCCTCAACGGCGGCGCCGGCGTGGCGCGGACGGCGCAGACCATCGTCGCGCAAGGTTATTGAGTAGCGGCGAGCGCGCTCGCAAGACGGTCGACCCGACCGATCGCTCTTCGCGATCGGTCCCTGCGGGTTCACGCGCCGTGAGCGCGTGAACGGAGTCGACGGCCTGAAGATTCGGCCCGCGCCTTTGCTTACGCCCCTGAGCCTGTCGAAGGGGCCGCGTTGGCATCTGGATCGACACCACGGTTGAACGTCGCGGCGCCAGCAAAGACTCGCCGCGAATCTTTTAGCGGTGAGCCGTCTTGCGACGGCGCCGCGACGCAAAGGAGAAAATATGTCCGGCACGCTTTCGCTTCCGACCACCGGCACCTTCTCGGGCCTGACCGAGCAGGGCTATATCAACGCGGCGCTCGTCGCGCTCGCCAACGCCAATGCCGGCGCGTCGCCGCCAACCGCGGCCTCGACCGGGCTCGCTTCCACCGCGGGACTCCTCTGGCACGACACCGCCAACAATCTGTTGAAGCTCCGCGACCAGGCCGACATGACTTGGGTCGTCATCGGCTCTTTGAACGAGACGACGAAGCTCTTCACGCCCTATTTCGGCGGCGCTCCGCTCGCGGTTCCCTCCGCCGACGGCTTCGTCAACCGGCTGCGAAACAACTCGCTGACGAGCTGGTTCCACGGTAGCTCCGGCACGATCACGACGTCCGGCGGATGGGCAGCCGAGGGTGTCTATGTCGTACCGACCGGCGCCAGCATCGCCTGGAGCCAAGCGACGGCCGGCCTGCCGACGGCATGCCCGACCGTCAACGGGTTGACGCTGACGGGCGCGAGCGCCATCACCGATCTCAAAATCCGCCTCGTTATCGAGAGCTATGACGCGGCGCAGCTCGCCGGCCAGGCGTGCACCTTCCAGCTGCCGATCGTCAACAACACCGGCGGCTCGATCACACCAACGATCGCGACCAAATATCCGACGGCGCAGGACAACTGGACGAGCTCGACCAACGACCTCGCCGCGGCCAACTTGCAGACGGTCGCCAACGCCGCCACGGGCGTCTTGTCTTCGACGTTCAACGTCGCCGCCGGCGCCGTGAACGGTTACGAGATCATTGTCGATTTCGGCAACAATTTCGCCAGCAACGCGAAGAGCGTGACGATCGGCGGCGGCTTCGATTTGCGCGCGACACCCGGCGCGATGACCGGACTCAATTCATCGCCACCGACGCCAGAGGTCCGTGACGTGGTTTCAGATCAGGCATGGAACGCGCGCTTCTACGAGACGACCTACAACAATAGGACGGCGCCCGGCGCGGCAACGCCGAATGGGATGGTATTCTTCTACCAGGAGACCTACGTCAATCCCGGATGGGACGCCGGTGGCGGTGCCGTAGGATTCAAAGTGAGAAAGCGTGCGGCACCGACCGTGACCTGGTACGACGCTGCAGGAAATGCAAGCAAGCTATCGGCTTACTTCAATACCATTAGAGGCGACAATATCAGCATCCCGGGCTCGTCGACGATAGGCGAGTGCGGATTCGAAATTCTCGCAAGCGCAGCCGTCGGTAGCGGAATGCCGCTGCTGGCTCACTATGTAGCCGACGCAACAATTATCGGAGCATGACGAATGAGCGATTACGCTTACAACCAATTAGGCGGCGTCATCCGCAAGATCGACGGCGCGATCATACCGGCCGACCCGCGCAACGCGGACTATCAGACCTTTATCGCCTCCGGCGAGACGCCCAATGCTTATATCGCGCCAGCACCAACGGTGGCGCAGTCCTATATCGCAGCCATTGTCGCCGGCTGCACGATTGCATCGGCAGGGACGCCGGCACTCAATGGCACCTATGCGATCTGCGGCCCTACGTGGGCAGATATGAAGGACGAAGCCCAATATATCCAGACCTTTGGAGTTTTTTCTGGCAACCAGACCTCGATTGGCTGGGAACTTCTCGGCAGCGGCGCCATCGCCTTCACGGCCCCGGCGCAACTGCTCGCCGTTGTCCGTAGCCTCGGCGATTACCTCACTGCGTTGAAGATCGCTGCGAAACAATTGACCTGGACGGCGCCAGCACAGCCGAAAGCTATTTCGTAGGGCACCGTTTCCACCTGCGCAGGCGCTCGTCACTGTCAATGTCGCTGGTGCAGGGCAACCCGCTAGCGCCGGCGGTCTCGACAATGAACGCGATGGCGGGCAACAACACCGTTCCCGACATCATGGCGCATGGCAGTTGGGGCGCGACGGAAGTGCATCGCGATTTCCCGCCTGGTTATGTCATGCCGTGGCCGGCACACAAAGACGCGCTGCCAAGCGATCACCTCGATTTTCATTATGGCTGCATTGGCGGCGGCTCACCATCCTGGTAGTACGAAGTCGATTACACGCCGGTAAATCCGGTGCCGCCACCCAGCCGCCCGGTTTCGTCGCCGCGACATTGAGGCTGGTCCGCGCGCTGCGGAATTGCGTCCGGCGTATATCCTCGCAAAGGCCGAAGTCTGGCGTGGGCCGGGTCACGCCGAAGCAAGTCCAATCGCCGACGTAATCCGACCTCCGCTCCTGCGACGAGATCAAGTGTCTTCCAGCCGGGATAGCGCTTCCTCGATTCGAGCAGAAGTTGCACGGCAGCCAATCTTAGCGACGTTTTCGCGCCGCCGATCATGGCGATCCGGCGCGCGCGGCATTTTCCTCCTGGAGTCATGCATGAATCACAAGCTCGATGCCGTCTTCGACGGCACCGCGGCGCTGACCGCGATTGCCGCACCGCTCTGGCTCGCCGATGCCGAGCTCTGGGGCCGCGCTCTCGTCATCCTCGGCGGCGTGGTGCTGCTCGCTTTGCGCATCGTCATCGCCTGGCGCGCCTTGCGCCGGGCGCGGACGAGCGGCGGCCGCCATGAGTGACGCAGCCAACTCCTCGGCGGCGCCAGCACAGGCCGCGAGCGAATCTCCAGCGACGCGGCCGTCGTGCGACGGCGCAGTCGACGCATTCAAAGCCGCTGTTGCCATCGTGCTCGCGCATGAAGGCGGTTATCAGGCGCTGCCCGACGATGCCGGCAACTGGACCCAAGGCAAGATCGGCGCTGGCGCCTTGAAGGGCACGAAATACGGCATCAGCGCCGCGCAATATCCGACGCTCGACATCGCCGCGCTGACCGCCGATGACGCCGCCGCGATCTATCGCCGCGATTGGTGGGATCGCTTCGGCCTCGCACGTCTGCCGCCGCCGCTGGCGGCAAAGCTCTTCGACGCCGCGGTCAATCTCGGCATCGAGGAAGCCGTGCGCGCGCTGCAGCGCGCACTCCGCGCCGCCGGCCCGCAAAACGCGGCGCCCCTCGCCGAAGACGGCAAGCTCGGCGCGGCGACGCTCGCCGCCGCCGTTGCCATCGCGCCCGCGACGGTGCTGCCGGCGCTGCGCGAGGCGCTCGCCGGCCATTACCGCCTCATCGCCGCGCGCAGCCCGTCGCAGGCGTCTTTCCTGACGGGCTGGCTCAGCCGCGCCTATTCGTGATCAACCCACCAACCAAGGAGTTTCCCATGTCGAACATCTCGAACGATGCCAAGCAGACCGTCGCCGATACCAAGGCCGCCGTGACCGCCGAGCGCCGCCGTCTTGCCGCGCGGCTCATCGCCTGGCTGCGCGCGCATCCGCATACCATCCTGGTCATCGTCGCGGTGGCGGTGGTGCTGGGCGTGACCATCGGCGTGCTGCGGGGCTGACATGGCCTTCGGCATCGACGACGCGGTCGGCGCGGTCAGCAATCTCGCCACCACCATCATCAACAAGGTCTTCCCCGATCCGCAAGACGCGGCGAAGGCCAAGGCGCTGCTCCAGGCGGCGGACACGCAAGCGGCGATCCAGCAGACCGCCTCGCAGCTCCAGGCGATCATGGCCGAGGCGCAATCCACCGATAAATGGACCAGCCGCGCGCGGCCGAGCTTCCTCTATGTCTGCTACGGCATGATCCTGACGGCGATCCCGATGGGCGTGCTCTACGCGTTCGATCCGGGTCATGCGCAGAAGATCGCGCTCGGCCTCCAGGCCTGGCTCGCCGCGATTCCCGATCCGGTGTGGCAGCTCTTCACCGTCGGTTATCTCGGCTACACCGGCGGAAGATCGTGGGAAAAGATCAAGGGGGCCGCGAAGTAGCCTCCGCGTAGCGAAGCCAAGCCACACCAAACCGGCGTCTTGCGAAGCGATCAAAAGAGCCCTGCGCGATCTGCGCGTGACAGCGGCGCCCGCGCGCACTAGACCCCGGGGCGAGGGAAGGAGCGGGATGCCGGAGTTCAGCCATCACGAGGTGCTGCGCATCCTGTCGGGCGTGCTGCTTTGCATGCTGATGGCGGCGCTCGACCAGACCGTGCTCGCGACGGCGCTGCCGGCGATCGCCGCCGATTTCCACAGCGTGCCCTATCTCTCGTGGTGCATCACCGCTTATCTCCTCGCCAGCACCGTCGCGACCCTGGTTTTCGGCAAGCTCAGCGATCTCTGGGGCCGGCGCGTCCTGCTCGAGATCTCGATCGGCGTGTTCCTTTGTGCCTCGATCGCCTGCGCCCTGGCGCCGAACATGACGGCGCTCATCGCCGCGCGCGCGGTGCAGGGCGTCGGCGGCGGCGGGCTCTACAGCATGGCGCAAGCCTCGATCGCCGACGTCGTCTCGGCGCGCGAGCGCGGCCGATACCAGGCCTATATCACCAGCGCCTTCTCGACCGCGTCGATCGTCGGCCCGGTGATCGGCGGTTTCTGCGTCGAATATCTCTCCTGGCGCTGGGCGTTCTGGATCAACGTGCCGCTCGGCGTCGCCGCCTATTTCCTTTGCCATCGCGGCCTCGCCCGCGTGGTGGTGCAGCATCTGCATCGGCCGATCGACTATCTCGGCGCGGTGCTGCTGGCGCCGGGGGTGAGCGCGCTGATCCTTTGCCTGACGCTGGGCGGCAGCGAGTTGCCTTGGACCTCGCCGGCGCTGGCCGGGCTCGCGCTCGCGGCGCTCGCTTTCATCGCCGCGTTCATTGGGCGCGAGATCCGCGCGCCCGAGGCGCTGCTGCCGCCGCGGCTCTTCAAGAGCCCGGTGTTCTGCGTCGCCAGCCTGCTCAACTTCTTCATCAACGCCATCACCGTCGGCACCTTCATGCTGCTGCCGGTCTATCTGCAATTCGCGGTCGGCGTCACCGCCGACATTTCGGGCGCGATGCTGATCATCCCCTTCGCCGCGCAGATCACCAGCTCGATCATGACCGGCAAGCGGGTCCAGCGCACCGGCCGCTACGCGCCGTCGCCGCGCGCCGGCTTTTTGATGCTGGCGATCGCATCGGCGCTCTTCACCACCATGAACGCTGGCACGCCGCTCTGGCTCGCCGAGCTCTTCATGATCGTCAACGGCATCGGCAACGGCCTCTGCCAGGCGCCGCTTTGGGTCGCGATCCAGAACGCGGCGGAGCTGAAAGATCTCGGCGCGGTCACCGGCGCCAATGCCTTCTTCCGCGCGCTCGGCGGCGCGTTCGGCGCGAGCCTGCTCTGGTCGCTGCTCTTGGCGATGCTCGATCACACCGTGACCGCCGAAGGCCATCCTGGCTTCGGCTCGGCGCTCTTGCGCGACGGGCGCGCGGCGATGGCGCTGCTCCCGCCCGATGTGCGCGCGGTCTTGATCCCAGCGCTGTCGCATTCCTTCGGCTATGCCTTCGCCGCGGCCGGCGTGATCGCCGCGGCGGCCTTCGTCGCGACCTTCTTCCTCAAGGAAATCCCGCTGCGCACGGTGACGCATCGCGCCGCGCCGCAGCCTGCCGCCGATTAAGGCTGTCGCCGATTAAGGCTGTCGCCGATCAAGCCTGGCGCCGATTAAGCCCGGCGCCCGGCCGGCATGGCAGCCCTGCGCGCCCCTTATATAAGGTAAGGGACGCCCCGCATGGACAGGCGCGCGGCACCGGGATACAGAATCGCATGGCACCCAAGGGCACCGATCTCAATTCGGGCGCGGAAGCGGTTTCGTCGATGGGCTTCACCCATCGCGAAATCCTCAGCGTGCTCTGGGGCGTGCTGCTCGGCATGATGATGGCGGCGCTCGATTCGACCATCGTGACGACGGCGCTGCCGCGCATCGCCACCGATCTCGACGGCTTCCTCCATCTCTCCTGGGTGGTCACCGCCTATCTCTTGACCAGCACCATGTCGGCGCCGATCTACGGCAAGCTCAGCGATCTCTACGGCCGGCGGCGGCTGCTGCAATTCTCGATCGCGGTGTTCGTCCTCTCCTCGGCGGCTTGCGGTCTGGCGCAGAACATGTCGATGCTGATCGCCGCGCGCGCCTGCCAGGGCATCGGCGGCGGCGGGCTCTTCAGCCTCGGCCAGGCGGCGATCGCCGACGTCGTCTCGGCGCGCGAGCGCGGCCGCTATCAGGGCTACATCACCGGCATCTGGGGATTGGCGAGCATCGCCGGACCGCTGGTCGGCGGGCTCTGCACCGATTACCTCACTTGGCGCTGGGCGTTCTGGATCAACCTGCCGGTCGGCGCGATCGCCTTCTTCTTCGTGGCGTGGGCGCTGAAACGAATCCCGGTGCGGAAAGAGCGCCGCTCGATCGATTTCCTCGGCGTCGGGCTGATGATGCCGGGCGTCACCGCCTGGATGCTGGTCTGCGCCTGGGGCGGCACGTCCTACGCCTGGGGCTCGCCGATGATCCTCGGCCTCGCCGCTTGCGGGCTCTGCTTCCTCCTCGCTTTCGCTTTGCAGGAGCTGCGCGCGCGCGATGCGCTGCTGCCGCCGCGGTTGTTCATCAACCGCAACATCCGCACCGTGCTCATCACCCAGTTCATCATCGCCTCGACCTTGCTTTCGACGGCGCTGCTGCTGCCGGTGTTCCTGCAGCTCGTCGCCGGCTACACCGCCTCGGAATCCGGCCTCTTCATGATCCCGCTGATCGGCACGCAGATGATCGGCTCGATCACCACCGGCTATCGCATGCGCGCGACCGGCCGCTACAAGCGCTCGCCGCAACTGGGCTTCCTCGGCATCATGGTCTCGTTCATCCTCTATGCGACCATGACCGCGACGACACCGTACTGGCTGGTCGCATGCTATTTCATGGTCAACGGCATCGCCGTCGGGCTCTGCATGTCGCCGATGACCGTCGCCGGCCAGAACGCCGCCGACTTCCGCGATCTCGGCGCCTTCACCGGCACCAGCGGCTTCTTCCGCTCGCTGGGCGGCTCGTTCGGCACCGCGCTCTTATGGACGGCGCTGGTGATGGCTTTCGGCGTGTTCCTCGCCGACGGCCATCTCGGCTTCGGCCCCGAGGTGTTGCGCGGCGGCCCGCAAGCGCTCGCCGGCCTGCCGGCGAACGTCCGTGCGGCGATCATCCCGGACCTCACGCATGCCTTCGCGATCACCTTCGGCATCGCCGCGGTGATCTCCTTCGTCGGCTTCGTCTCGATCTGCTTCCTCGAGGAAGTGCCGCTTAGGACCACGCCCGGCAAAGCGCCGGCGCCGCAGATGAGCGGCGAGTAGTCCTGCCACTCATTCGCTGAGTCGATCTACGGCCGCGTGAGCGGCCGTTTCCCTTTTAAATCCGTTCGATCGTAGGTCACAGCCATGTTCGACGACCCGTCCGCGGGCCGCGGTCTCCGCGCGCCCGAACGCAGCCGCATGCTCGTCGCGACCGAGGACGGCGTCTTCCTCTGGCCTGGAACGCCTCTCGTCTATCGCCGTGGCCAAGGCTTCTTCGCCGCCGAGCCGCGCGCGGCGAACACCGCGATGGGCTGCTTCTTCGGGCCCGCGGTGATCGACCTGCCAACAGAGGCTGTCCTCGAACGCGCGCGCGATGAGTTGCGGAATGGTCGGGTTGGCTCCGTGCAGCAGATGCTCGATCGGCTGCCGTTGCCGCCCGTCTCGCCAAATGGCGCGCGCCTCATGCGTGCGATTGCCGGACGGCAAGCGCTCTCGATGCCCGATGTTACGGTCGCGTCCCATCACGACGGAACGATCTGGAACGGGTGCGATGTCGAGCTCTTCGCACGGCTCCACGACAACGTCGCGCCGCAAGCGCG
>DASYAL010000081.1:0-31199 GCA_036501365.1 Allostellaceae bacterium
GCTGTTCGAGGCGCTGGGGGCGCTCTATGCGCAGGGCGCCGCGGTCGACTGGGCCGGCTTCGACAAGCCCTTCACCCGCCGCAAGCGCCATATCCCCACCTATCCCTTCCAGCGCAAACGTTTCTGGGTCGAGCAGGCGCCGGCGTCGCGCTCTCCCGTCCGCCGCGCCGGCGATGCTCAGCATCCGCTTCTCGGCGCGCGCGTCATGACGCCGCTGCGCGAAACCTTGTTCGCGTCAGCGATCACCGCGCGCGATCCGGCATGGCTCGCCGATCACCGCGTCCACGGAAGCGCGGTCGTGCCAGCGGCAGCATATCTCGATATGGCGCTGGCGGCGGGCGCTCCGCGCAGCGTCGCGCAGGTGGCGATTCAGCAGGCACTGATTCTCGCCGATGACGTGCCGACGTCGCTGAGCTGCGTGATCGCTCGCGCCGACGATGGCGGCGATGAATTCCGCATCTATAGCCGCCGCTCCGATGAATCCGGCTGGAGCCTTCACGCCGCCGGTCGTCTCGTCCCGCGCGGCGACCGCGCCCTTGCCGCCGTCGATCTTGCTGCGATCAAAGCCGAATGCCCGATGCCGCTCGCCGTGGCGGCCTTCTATGAAGGAATGGCGCGGCGCGGCATCGATTACGGCGCGAGCTTTCGCGCCATCACCGAGCTATGGCACGGTGCCGGCGCGGCGCTGGCGCGCATCCGCCTGCCGGACGGGCTGTCGAGCGGCTTGCATCCGCTCCATCCGGTTTTGCTCGACGCTGCTTTTCAAGCCGCGATGGCGGCTCTGCCCGCCGAGCTTGCCGAGGCGGCGCTGCTTCCGGTGGCCGTGCGCCGGCTCGATCTGATACATCAGCCGCCGGTCGAGCTCTGGGCTTACGCCCGTCGCGGCGCGGCGGTCACGGCGCGCAGCGAGGCAGCCTTCGATATCAGCCTCATGGATGAGACAGGCGCCGTCATCGCCGCGGTCGAGGGCCTCGCGCTACGCCGCGCGGCGCGCGAAAGCATCACCGGTCGCCCGGCCTGGACCGACTGGCTCTACCGCGAGGAATGGCGCATCGCCCCGCTGTCATCGGGCCAAGCGCGCCTCGGCGCTCTGCCATCGCCTTCGGTGCTGGCGGCTTCGGTCTCGGCCGAACGCGATCTCGCCGCGCTCAGCCGCGACGATCTTACCGCCTTCGTCGCAACGCTCGATCGATTGAGCGCCGCTTATATGCTGGCGGCCCTGGGCGCGCTCGGCTGGATTCCGGCCGTCGGCGAATATATGACGGCGGACAAACTGGTGACGCGGCTCGGCGTCATCGACCGCCATCGCCGGCTCATCGGATGCCTTCTCGAGACCCTGGCGGAGGATCGTATCCTGCGTGCCGCGAATGGCGGCTGGACGGTCGTCGCCGCGCCGTCCGCTGACGCGGCGCCCGTGGATTTGATGGCGGCGGCGAAGGCGCGCTTCCCCGCCGGCACGAGCGAGCTCGACCTTCTCGAGCGTTGCGGCGGCAATCTCGCCGGCGTGCTCAAAGGCGCCTGCGATCCGCTCTCGCTCATCTATCCCGAGGGCGATCTCGACGAGACTGTCCGGTTCTATCGCGACGGCATCACCTTCGGCGCGGTCAATCTCCTGCTGCGCGACGTGGTCGCCGCCGCGGCTGCCGCGCTGCCTCCCGATCGCAAGCTGCGTATCCTCGAGATCGGCGCGGGCACCGGCGGAGCGACCGCCCATCTCCTGCCGCTGCTGCCGGCGGAGCAGACCGAGTACGTCTTCACCGATGTAACCCCGGTCTTCACGCGGCGCGCCCAGGAGCAGTTCGGCGCCTATCCGTTCATCGACTATCGCGTCCTCGACATCGATCACGATCCAGCGGCGCAGGGCTTTCGCGGCGACGCCTATAATCTCGTGATCGCCGCCAATGTGCTGCATGCGACGCCCGACCTCGAGCGCACGATCGCGCATATACGGCGTCTCCTCGCGCCGGGCGGTCTGCTCGTTCTTCTCGAAGGCACGCGGCCGGCGCGTTGGGTCGACCTCACTTTCGGCCTGACCGAAGGCTGGTGGCGCTTTTCCGATACGGCGCTGCGGCGCGGGCATCCGCTGCTCGACGAAGCGGCGTGGTGCCGCTTGCTCGATCGCACCGGCTTTACCGGCGCCGCGGCGCAGATCGCGCGCTTGCACGGTCAGGATGGCCCATTCCGCCAGGTAGTCGTCATTGCCCAGGCCGCCGCCGAGGCCGCGCCGGCGGGGGTGCCGAGCGCGTATTGGCTCGTTCTTGCCGACCGCGGAGGCATCGGCGGCGCGCTCGCCGATCAACTCGTTGCCGATGGCGAGGCCGCGATCCTGGTCGAACCGGGCCGCAGCTTCAGTGCGCAGGCCGATGGTAGCTTCACCGTGCCGCCCGCCGATCCTGCCGCGTTCCGCCAATTGATCGCGGCGGCGCGCGCTAAAGGACAGAGGCTTGCCGGTGTCGTCGATCTCTGGCCGCTTGATGCCGCCGCGCCGAACGAGGCGACGGAGCATGGTATCGGCGCGGCGCTGCATCTCGTTCAGGCGCTTGCCGGCGCCGGTTTCCCCGAGTCCCCGCCGCTCTTTTTCGTCACGCGTGGATCGGTCGCGTGCGATGGCGCAGTGACGGAGTCCGGCCTCGCCTTTGCCGCGCTTTATGGCCTCGTCAAGACGACGGCGCTCGAACATCCGGATCTCAAGGCCCGGCTCATTGACCTCGATCCGGCTGGAAATGATGCCGCGGCCGAAAGCGAAATGCTGCGCGCGGAGCTTGCCGCGCCCTCCGGTGAAATCGCGGTCGCTCATCGTTCCGGCTGGCGCCGCGTCGCGCGGCTGGCTCGCGTGCGCGATCCTGAAAGCGAGCCGCAGCGGCTCGCGCTTGCCGAGGCCGGCGCGCTCGACAAGCTGCATCTTGCGCCGCTGACGCGGCGCCCGCCCGGTCCCGACGAGATCGAGATCGGCGTGCGCGCCGCCGGCCTCAATTTTCTCGATGTGCTCGACGCGTTGGGCGTGCTGCCGTTTGCGCGGCCGGCCGGGCTCGGCGCCGAATGCGTCGGCGAGGTCACCGCGCTCGGTGCCAAGATTACCGGCTTCGCCCTGGGCGACCGCGTGATCGCGGTGGTCGGCGAAGGCGCTTTCGCCGATTTTGTCACCGTGCCGGCGAAGCTTGCCGCGCCAGCGCCGCGGACGCTCGACGATGCTGCCGCCGCAACGCTGCCCGTCACCTATCTCACGGCGTGGTACGCGCTCCATGTCGTCGCGCAGATCAAACCGGGCGACCGTGTGCTGATCCATGCCGCGACCGGCGGCACCGGCATGGCCGCGCTCCATATCGCGCAGCTTGCCGGCGCCGAGGTGCTTGCCACGGCGAGCCCAGGCAAATGGGAGGCGTTGCGCGCGCTCGGGGTCGCGCGGCCGATGAATTCGCGCACGCTCGATTTTGCCGACGAGATCATGGCAGCGACCGAAGGTCGCGGTGTCGATATCGTGCTGAATTCGCTCGCGGGCGAGTTCATCGCCAAGAGCCTCGCGGTGACGGCGAAAGGCGGACGCTTCCTCGAGATCGGCAAGACCAACGTGTTGAGCGAGGCGGAAGCAGCTCGGCTGCGGGCCGATGTCTCCTATCGCCTGATCGATCTCCTCGATGTCTGCCGCCGCGCGCCCGAGACGGTGCAGGAGATGTTCGGCACGCTCGTCGCCGCAGTCGATGCGGGCCAATTGCCGCCGCTGCCGCAAACGGATTTTCCGATCAGCGACGCGGTTTACGCCTTCCGTCAGATGCAGCAGGCGCGCCACATCGGCAAGATCGTGTTGTCCTTTCCGGGCGCATCGGCGCGCGCAGCATCGGTACCGAGCCTGCGCGCCGATGCGACATATCTTGTCACCGGCGGCTTCGGCGGGCTCGGGCTGGTGATTGCCGGCGCGATGATCGAATGGGGTGCGCGGCATGTTGCGCTGCTCGGCCGCCGCGCGCCCGACCCCCGCGCGGCCGCGGCGATAGCCGCGCTGCGCGCCACCGGCGCCGAGATCCGCGCCATCATCGCCGACGTCGCCGACGAGGCGGCGCTCGCGGCCGCGCTCCAGGAAATGCGCCGCGCAATGCCGCCGCTGCGCGGCGTTATCCACGCCGCCGGCACGCTCGACGACGGCGTGCTGGTGGGACAAAGTCTGGAGAAATTCCAGCGCGTCATGGCGCCCAAGATCGCCGGTGCCTGGGCGCTGCACCGCCTCACGCGCAATGATCCGCTCGATCTCTTCGTGCTGTTCTCCTCGGTCGCCTCGATTCTGGGCTCGGCCGGCCAGGCGAATCACGCCGCCGCCAATGCCTTTCTCGATGCGTTGGCACATCACCGGCATGCGCTCGGACTGCCCGGACTCAGCATCAACTGGGGCGGCTGGATGGAATCCGGCGCCGCCGCATCGGCCTCGAGCAGTCAATGGCTCGGCAACAAAGGCGTCGGCAGCATGAGTCCGGGGGATGGCGTTGCGGCCTTCGCCGCGATCCTCGGCGCCGCCGCGGCACAGGTCGGTGTGCTGGTGATGGATTGGCCGAGATTCATCGGCCGCGCGCACGCGCCGCCTTTCCTTGCCGACATGGCCGCCGCGGCGTCCGAGGCAGAGCCCACCCTCGACATGACGGACCGTTTGCGCGCGGCGCAAGGCGCCGAGCGCCGCACGTTGCTCGTCCGCCATTTGCGCGCGCTGGTCGCGCGCGTTCTCGACATGGAGAGCGCGGAGGCCGTGCCGACGGGACGCGGCTTCTTCGATCTCGGCATGGATTCGCTGACCTCGGTCGAGCTACGCAATCTCGTGCGCAAAGGCCTGGGTTGCACCCTGCCGACGACAGTCGCGCTCGACTATCCGACGGTCGAGGCCCTGGCCGATCATGTCCTTGACGTCATCTTCCCCGCGGCGGCCGGCGATGAGCCTGCAGCGCCGCCGCGCGCCGCCACGGCGGCCTATGACGCGCTCTCCGATCATGAGGCCGAGGCCCTCTTGTTGCAGCGCCTCGAGAAGCTCCGCTATTAAATGAGCGCGGTATTGGAACCGAGTGCCGTCAAGCGCGCCCTCCAGGCGGTCGAGGACATGGAGCGTCGCCTCGCTGCGGCCGAACAGGCGCGTCACGAGCCAATCGCGGTGGTCGGCATCGGCTGCCGCTTCCCGGGCGGCGTCGACGGGCCGGACGCCTATTGGCGGCTGCTGATGGACGGCGTCGACGCGATCACCGAGGTGCCACCCGATCGCTGGAGCAACGACGCGCTCTACGATCCCGATCCCGATGCGTCCGGCAAGATCGCGACGCGTTTCGGCGGCTTCCTCGACGAGCCCGCGCTCTTCGATGCCGGCTTCTTCGGTATCGCGCCGCGCGAGGCGCACAGCCTCGACCCGCAACAGCGCCTGCTGCTCGAAGTCGCCTGGGAGGCGCTCGAACATGCCGGCATCGCGCCCGACCGCATCGCCGGCAGCGCGACCGGCGTCTTCGTCGGCATTTGCACCAATGATTACCAGCACGGTCTCATGGCGCGCGATGCGGCGCAGATCGATGCCTATCTCGCGACCGGGACATGTCACAGCACGGCGCCGGGCCGGCTCTCGTTTTTCTTCGATCTCAAGGGGCCGAGCCTCGCGATCGACACGGCGTGCTCGTCGTCGCTCGTCGCGGCCCATCTCGCCTGCCAGAGCCTGCGCAGCGGCGAGTGCCGCATGGCGCTTGTCGGCGGCGTCAGCCGCATCCTGTCGCCGCAATTCAGCACGAATTTCTCGCGCGCGCACATGTTGGCGCCCGACGGCCGCTGCAAGACCTTCGACGAAGCCGCCGACGGCTATGTCCGGGCCGAGGGCTGCGGCGTCGTCGTCCTCAAGCGCCTCTCCGACGCGGAGCGCGACGGCGACACGATCCACGCGCTGCTGCTCGGCTCGGCGCTGAACCAGGACGGGCATTCGAGCGGCTTGACCGTGCCCAACGGACCGGCACAGCAGACGGTGATCCGCGCGGCGCTCGCCGATGCGATGGTGACGCAGGCGGAGATCGGCTATGTCGAAGCGCACGGCACCGGCACGGCGCTCGGCGATCCGATCGAGCTCAATGCGCTGAACGCCGTGTTCGGCGCCGATCGCTCGGCTGCCGATCCGCTCATCATCGGCTCGGCGAAGACCAATTTCGGCCATAGCGAGGCGGCGGCCGGCATCGCCGGCCTCATCAAATGCGTGCTCGCCCTCAAGGCGCGGACGATTCCGCCGCATCTCCATTTCATCCGTTTGACGCAGCATGTCGCGGGCGATCCGCCGCTCAAAGTGCCGGTTGTACCGCTGGCCTGGCCGGATAGGCACGACCGGTTCGTTGCCGGCGTCAGCTCTTTCGGTTTCAGCGGCACCAATGCGCATGTCGTGCTCGCCGCGGCGTCTCCCGCGCTGGCCGCGACAGCCGCCGCGCCCCCGCGGCCGGTGCATCTGCTGACGGTATCGGCGCAATCGGGCGCCGCTCTCCGTCGCCTGGCGCGGCGTTACGCGGCGTTCCTCGAGCAGGAGAACGCGCTCGCCGATGTCGCGTTCTCCGCCAACACGGGTCGCGCGGCTTTCCCGCTGCGCCTTGCGGTTGTTGCTTCCTCGAGCGCCGAGGCAAGGCAGCTTCTCGCGCGCGCGGCCGAGGCGCCGGTTCCGGCAGCGACCGGCGATCCGCCCAAGGTCGCTTTCCTCTTCACCGGACAAGGCAGCCAATATGCCGGCATGGGCGGTGCGCTCGATGCGAGCGAGCCGGTCTTCCGCGCGGCGATCGATCGCTGCGATGCCGTCTTGAAGCCGCTGCTGCCGGTGCCGCTCCGCGACGTGCTTTACGGCACCGAGACGCGGCGGGTCGACGACACCGATTTCGCCCAGCCGGCGCTGTTCGCGGTCGAATTCGCGCTCGCCGAGCTCTGGAAGTCGTGGGGCATCGTGCCGGACGTGGTGATGGGCCACAGCCTCGGCGAGATCGTCGCCGCCTGCGTTGCCGGCGTCCTGACGCTCGAAGACGCGCTCACCATCGTCGCTGCCCGCGGGCGGCTGATGCAGGACGTGCCGGAGCGCGGCGCCATGGCCGCGGTCTTCGCCAGCGAGGCGCGCGTTGCGGCCGCGCTCGCTCCCCATGCTGCGACGGCGACGATCGCCGCGGTCAACGGGCCGGAATCTTGCGTCATCTCGGGGCGAAAATCCGCGATCGAGGCGGTCACGGCCGCGCTCGAGCGCGAAAGCGTCCGCTCCGTGCCGCTCAACGTCTCCGCCGCCTTTCATTCTCCGCTGATGCAGCCGATGCTGGCACCGTTCGAGCGCGTGCTGCGCGGGCTACGCTTCAGCCCGCCCGCCATCCCTATCATCTCCAACATCACCGGGGCGCCGGCCGGGCCCGAGATCGCGACGGCCGGCTACTGGATTCGCCATGTCATGGCGCCGGTGCGCTTCGCCGACAGCGTCGCGGCACTTGCACGGCTCGGCGCGACGGCCTTCCTCGAGATCGGCCCGCAGCCGATCTCGATCGGGATGGGCCGCGCCTGTCTCGAGGCGGAGAAGTTCGACTGGCTCCCGAGCCTGTCGCGCAAGGAGCAAGAACATCGCACGCTCTTTACCAGCCTCGCCGCGCTTTATCGCCGCGGGGCGCGGATCGACTGGGCGGCGCTCGATCATGGGCGCGCACGCAAGCGGCTTGCGCTGCCGACCTATCCTTTCGATCGCGAGCGCTACTGGTATACGGAGCAGAACCACAGCGCCGAAAAGAGCCATCCGCTGCTCGGCCGCGTGATCCGATCGGCGCTCGGTGACGTGCTGTTCGAGGGCACCGTCGCTGCCCAGTCGCCCGCTTTCCTCGCCGATCATCGCATCGCCGGCAAAGTCGTCCTACCCGGCGCGGCGATCATCGACATGGCGCTCGCCGGCGCCGCCGCGGTGCTCGGCGGCGAGGGAGTGACGATCAACGATATGGCGATCACACGCCCGTTGCTGCTCGCCGAGAAAGCCGAGCTGCAGGTGATTTTCCGCCCGGGAACCGGCGATGCGTGGCTGTGCCGGATGTTTGGCCGCCCGGCGGGCGAGCGGGATTGGAGCGAATTTGCCGCCTGTACGGTGAGCGCGGCCGCCGCGCCGATGCCGGCGGGGGAGCTGGCAATGTTGCGCGGACGCTGCCGCAAAGCGCTCGACGTGGCGCAGCACTATCGTAGCGAGACCGCGCGCGAGGTCGCTTTCGGCCCGGCTTTCCAAGCAATGCGCGAGTTGGTGCTCGGCGATGGCGAAGCCGTCGCGCGCGTGACGCTCGATCCCGATCTCGCACCCGAGGGAAACCGTTACGCGATCCATCCCGCGCTACTCGACGCGGCGTTCCATCCGCTCGGCGCTCTTCTGCCGGCAAGGTTCGGCTCGGCGCATTTGGTCCTTGTCGGGCTCGACGAGCTCACCGTGCTGCGTCGTCTCTCCGGCGCGCTCTGGAGCCATGTGCGGCTGCGCCCCGCGAATGGCAGCGCCGACATCGCTTATGCCGATGCGACGCTCTATGACGAAGCCGGCTTGCCGGCGGTCGTCATCGCCGGGCTTCGCCTGCGACGCACCGACCTTCGCGCCTTCATTGGCGCCGAGCGCGCGCCGAAGAATTTCTACGCGATCGACTGGGTGCCGCAGCCGCGCGAGGAGGGCGACGGTGTCGCGCTGCCGGCGGTGATGACCGAACAGATCGAGACAGTGCTGCCGCGCCTTCTCGACGAGTTCGGTCTGCGCGGCGCGCCCGCTGCGCTCGCGGCACTCGAGGCCGCGAGCCTCGCCCATATCGCCGAAGCATTCCGCCAGCTCGATATCGCGCTTCTGCCCGGCGCGGTTCTTGAGCCGACGCGCATCGCGGCGCGCGTCGGCATCGCCCCGCGGCAACGTCGTCTCTTCGATCGCCTCTTCGCGATTTTGGCCGAGGCGGGATGCTTCATCGCCGCGCCCGACGGCTATCGCGTCGCCGCCGCCCCATCGGCGGTCATCGCCCCCGCTGCCAAGGCGGAGGCCGAGTTCGCGCTCCTCAACCGTTGCGGATCGCGTCTCGCGGACGTGCTCACCGGCGCCTGCGATCCGCTCAGCCTGTTGTTCCCCGACGGTGATACCCGCGCGGTCGAGCGGGTTTACGCGGACTCGCCCGGTGCGCGGGCCATGAACCGGCTGGTTGCCGCGGCGCTCTCCGCGGCTGTGGCGGACCAGCCGCCCGATCGCACGCTGCGGGTGCTGGAGATCGGTGCCGGGACGGGCGCGACCACAGCCGTGCTGCTGCCGGCGCTTGCGGACCGGAAGGCGCGCTACGTCTATACCGACGTCTCGCCGCGCTTCACGACCGCCGGCCGCGAGCGCTTCGGGGACACGTCGATCGATTATCGCGTGCTCGATATCGAGCGCGATCCCGCCGCGCAAGGCTTCGCGCCGCGGAGCTTCGACGTCGTGATCGCCGCCAATGTGCTGCATGCCACCGCCGATCTCGCGCAGTCGCTTGGATATGCGAAATCGTTGCTCGCGCCGGGCGGCCTATTGCTGCTGCTCGAAACCGTGCGGCCACAGCGTTGGGTCGATCTCACTTTCGGCCTCACCGAAGGCTGGTGGCGCTTCACCGATCAGTCATTGCGTCCGGCGCATCCACTGCTTGCCGAAGCACAGTGGCGCGTGCTCCTCGAGACGAACGGATTCGATGGCTGCGCCGCGATCGCGCCGGCGCGCGACGATACCAGCTTCGTCTCGGCCCAAGCGGTCGTGCTCGCGAAAGCGCCGCTGCGCGCGGCTGCAGCGCGCGGCTGGCTCCTGCTCGGCGATGGGCGCGGCATTGGCGAGAGTGCCGCGTGCCGTCTCGAGGCGCTGGGGGATCGCTGCGTCCTGGCAGAGGGGCGGGACTCGTTCGAGGGGATGCGCGATCTTGTTGCCGCCGCGCGCGCGCGTCTGCCGAGCCTCGATGGCGTGGTGCATCTTTGCGCCATCGGGAAGGCCGATGAGACCGATCTCGCCGCCACGCAGCGCCGCGGCACGCGCAGTGCGCTCGCTCTTATCCAAGCGCTCGCCGCCGAGCCCGCGCCGCCCGCGCTCTTTCTCGTCACCAGCGGCGCGCAACCGGCAGGAGGTCCCGTCTCAGCCGCCGGATTGATGCAGGCGCCGCTCTGGGGCCTGGGCCGCGTCGCCGTCACCGAACATCCCGAGTTGCGTCCCGTGCTTGTCGACCTCGATCCGGACGATGCCGACGCGGCGACGCATCTCGCCGCCGAGCTGCATGGCCCGCGCGGGGCCGAGCGCGAGATCGCGTTCCGCGCCAGTGCGCGGCTCGTGCCGCGGCTTGCGCGGATCGAGGGCCCGCCGAAGACGAGGCCCTGGCGGCCCGATCCCGCCGCGACGTATCTCGTCACCGGCGGATTGCGCGGCATCGGGCTCGCGGTCGCGCGCTGGCTCGCCACCGAGGGCGCCCGGCACCTGGTGCTGATCGGGCGGCAGAAGCCGCGCGTCGAGGCCGAGCAGGCAATCGCCGCAATGACCGCTCGTGGCGTTGCGGTCCACGTCTGGCAGGCCGATGTGTCGAATGCCGGCGCGGTCCGCGACGTGGTCGCGCGGATCACGCGCGAATTGCCGCCGCTCAAGGGCGTGCTGCATTGCGCCGGGTCGTTCGATGACAGAATTATTGCGAACCACAGCTGGGAGCGGTTCGAGCGCGTCTTTGCCGCAAAGGTCGCCGGGAGCTGGTTCCTGCATCGCGAGACGCGCGATCATCCGCTCGAGCAATTCGTCACTTTCTCCTCGATTGCCGCGCTCATCGGGCCGACGGGTCTCGCCAATTACGCTGCGGCCAACCTTTTCGAAGACGTGCTTGCCCATCATCGCCACGCTTTGGGCCTTCCGGCGCTCAGCATCGATTGGGGGCCTTGGGCCGATACCGGCATGGCGGAGACGGTCGGCAGCGGACGCGAGGCGCAATGGACCGGGCTCGGGATATCGACGATGTCGACAGACGACGCGCTGGCGGCTTTCGCATGCGCGCTACAGGGAACATCGCCGCAACTCGCCTTCGCCGAGATCAATTGGCCAGTCTTCTTCGGCCGTTTCGCCGCCGCCGGGCCGCCGCCTTTCTACGAAAGGCTGCGCGAGATAGCGGCGGCTGCGCCCGAGGCGAAGGTCGATGTGCGCCGGCAACTCGCGGCGTTGCCGGCCGCGCCGGCGTATGCGCTGTTGACACGGCATGTCAGCGACACCGTGGCGCGGGTGCTTGGCTTCCCGCACGGTTCCGACCTCGATACGCGTCTCGGCCTGTTCCAGATGGGCATGGATTCGCTGACCGCGGTCGAGCTGCGCAGCCGGTTGCAGGCAAGTCTCGGTTGCGAGCTGCCCTCGACCCTCGTCTTCAGATATCCGACGGTCGACGAGATCGTTCTATTCCTGGCCGGCGAGATCGGGCTTGCGCCCGCGTTGTCGAGCGAGAGGGCGGGTGCGGCGGTGGTCAGCGAGGAGGATGCGGCGGCGATCATCGCGCGCGAATTCGCCGCTCTGCATCGGCCGCCATGAGGGTTGCCTTTCCCGGGGCTTTGGGCATGATCGAACAATCTTTGGCACCAATGGGCAGGCACGTGCCAGATCTCGCGGAGGCAATCCCGTCGGACAACATGTGGTCGGCTGCGGGGCCGGTAGATCGAATCGCGCTGGGCGAGTTGAGCCAAGAGGTCTTCTGGCGGCGTTATCGCGCGGCAAGCCTGCCGGTCGTCATCACCGACGTCTTTGCCGCCGGCACCGACTGGACGCTCGACTATCTTTGCGAGCAACTCGGCGCGGCGCGCTATCACGCACGACATTACGGCAAGGACCAGTTCACGCGCCCGATCTACGAGTGGCAGCACTACAGCCAGCTCATCGAGCTCGCCGTGTCGGACTATGCCGCGATGCTGCGCGACCGCCGCGCGCATCAGAACAATGTCTATCTGGCGCAAGTCGATGTCGGCGGCACCGAAGCCGGGCGAGCCATTCGTCCCGCCGTCGATGCGCTCGCCGCGCGCACCGGCATGTCGCCGCTCCTCAAATCCGACCTCAATATCTGGCTTGGGCCTTCGGGCCATACCGAGCCGCTTCATTTCGATCCCGGCGATGGGACGCTAATGCAGCTCCACGGCGCGAAGCGCGTCGTGCTCTTCCCGCCGCGAGCGACCGCCGATCTCTATCCGTTCCCGGTCGCCAAAGGCGCGATCCCGCCCTGGGTCAGCCAAGTCACGATCCGCCGTCCCGATTTCGAGCGGTTTCCGCGTCTCCGCCACGCGCTGCCGCAATGTCTCGAGACAACCATTGATATCGGCGATGTCATCTTCATCCCGGCTTATTGGTGGCACGAGGTGACGGCGCTCGGCGACGATTATGTCTGTTCGGTGAACCGTTTCTGGAAGCCGCCAGCGCGGCGTAATCTCGTGCACGGCCGCGCCATGATGATGGCGACGATGAACCGGCTGCCGTTCAAATACGTGCTGGCGGCAGATCGCGTCATTCGATGGCTGAGGCATTAGCGGTCATGCAGCGTATCGCTCTCATCAATATGCCGTTCGCGGCGCTGAACGTGCCCTCGCTGGCCCTGACGCAGCTGCAATCGGTGCTGCGTCGCCGCTTCGGCGCGAGGGTCGCCGCCGAAATCGTCTATCTCAACCACGATTTCGTCGATTTCATCGGCGGGCCTTCGATCTATCAGGGTGCGCTGTCGATCGACGCGCTGACCTCCGGCATCGGCGAATGGTTCTTCCGCCAATCGGCCTTTCCCGACCTTTCCGACAACAGTGAGGAATTCTTCCGCCGCTATCAATACGGCCGCAGTGGCGAAACGCAGGCGGTGCGCCGCCTCGTCGAAGAGAAGCGCCCGGCGCTTGACGCGTTCCTCGACGGTCTCATCGACCGCTACGGCATCCTCGATGCCGACATCGTCGGCTTCACCTCATTCTTTTCGCAGAACGTCGCCTCGCTGGCGATGGCGCAGCGCCTGAAGCGGCGGCGGCCCGAGATCGTCACCGTGCTCGGCGGACCCAATTGCGAGACGGTGATGGGCCAGGTGCTGGCCGAGCAGGTAAAGCAGATCGACTATGTCTTCTCGGGACCGGCGCTCGAAAGCTTCCCTCGTTTCGTCGCCGCGCTCGCCGAGAACGACCGCGCCGCCTGCGAGCGGATCGACGGCGTGTTCTCCAAAGCCAATCGCGACCATTGGGCCAATTGCCCTCAGGCCGCGCAACCGCCTATCGCCGTGCTCGGCGCCGAGCTCGACATCGACGAGCCGGTGGCGCTCGACTACCAGCCGTTCCTCGATCTCTTCCAGCAGCACTTTCCGAACCGCGAGCTCGAGCCCGCGCTGTTCTTCGAGACCTCGCGCGGCTGCTGGTGGGGCGCGCGGGCGCATTGCACGTTCTGCGGCTTGAACGGCGGCACGATGGACTATCGCGCGATGAAGCCGCAGCACGCGCTCGATCTGATGAATTCGCTCTTCGTTCACGCCGATCGCGTCTCGCGTTTCGATAGCGTCGACAACATCATGCCGAAGGAATACCTGACCGATGTATTCCCCAAGCTCGCGCCGCCGCCGAATGTGCGCCTGTTCTATGAGGTGAAGGCGGATCTGAGCGCCGCTGATCTCCGTGTGCTGGCCAAGGCCGGGGTCAAGCGCATCCAGCCGGGCATCGAGGCGCTCGCCACCTCGACTCTGAAGCTCATGCGCAAGGGCACGACCGCCTTCCAGAATCTCGCTTTCCTCAAGAACTGCCGGCAGCAGGACGTCTTCCCGATCTGGAACCTGCTGGTTGGCTTTCCTGGCGAGGGCGCCGAGGTTTACAGCCGTTATGTTGCAGAAATGGAGCAGTGGACGCATCTGCCGCCGCCCGGTGGCGTGTTTCCGGTGCGCTTCGATCGCTTTAGCCCCTATTTCACCCAGGCCAAGGAATATGGGCTCGAGCTTGAGCCGTTCGATTTCTACGGCATGACCTACCCATTCGATCGGGAGGCGCTGGCCAATCTCGCCTATTACTTCCTCGATCATAACGGCGAGGCGGAATACATCGTCGTCCTCAACCAGTGGCTCGGCCGGATGCGCGACGAGTTCGCCTATTGGAACGAGCGTTGGTATGGCGGCGGCGCGCGCGGTGTGCCGCGGCTTTATCTCGATGGGGCGACCGTTATCGATACGCGAGGCGATGCGGACCTGCATCACGCGCTCGACGAGGCCGAATTGCGCGTGCTCACGGCGCTGGCGAAGCCGCTGATGCCGGCGAGCCTCGCGACGGAGCTTGGCCTTGCGACAAAGGCCGTCGATACCGCGCTGCAGAGCCTCGCCGCCAAAATGCTGGTTTTCGAGGAGCGCGGCCGCTATCTGAGCCTCGTGCTGCCCGAGAAGCCGCCGGCGATGTCGATCGAGACGCTCTATGGCAATCTCGGCAGCCGCGAGATTACGCAGGAGACCTGGCAGCCGGCCGCCGCGCCCAAGATCAAGCGCCAGGAACGCCGGCCCGCGCGTCGCGTCGCTTGATGTCCCTTGCCATGGACCCGTCCTCGGCTGCCGAGGAAAGCTTCGTCTTTCCGATGTCGTTCGCGCAGCAGCGCTTGTGGCTGCTGGACCAGCGCGAGGGTGGCAGCGCGTTCTACAACATCCCGGCTGCGCTCCGTCTCCGTGGACGGCTTGATGTCGATGTTCTCGCGCGCGCGCTCAATGAGATCGTCGCGCGGCACGAATCCCTGCGCACCAATCTCGCCAGCGAGGACGACGCGCCTGTCCAGATCATCCGCTCTGCGGCGCAGCTCTCCGTGCCGGTCGTGGAAGCGGATAGCGAGGGCGCCGTCCTTCGCCTGATCGAGCAGACGATTGCCGAGCCCTTCGACCTCGCGCGTGATTTGCTTGTTCGGGTACGCTTGATCCGTCTCGGCGTCGAAGCGCATGTCCTCGTCCTCGCCGTGCATCACATCGTCGCCGACGGCTGGTCGGTCGGCGTGTTCGTGCGCGAATTTTCGACCCTCTACACCGCCTTCGCGGCGGGGCAGCCGTCGCCGCTGCCCGAGTTGCCGATCCAATACGCCGATTTTTCGGAGTGGCAACGCGAGTGGCTGCAGGGAAGGGTGCTGACCGAGCAGCTCGATTATTGGCGCAAACAGCTCGCCGGCGCGCCCGATCTCACGACCTTTCCCGCCGATCGCCGGCGTCCCCCGGTCCTGACCTATCGCGGCGCCTCGCAACGCTTCGCCGTACCGGCGACGACCGTTGCCGGCGTCAAGGAACTCGCGCGCGCCGCCGATCTCAGCCTCTTCATGGTGCTGCTGGCGGCGCTGGCGATCGAGCTCGCACGTTACACGAGCAACGACGACATCATCATCGGCTCGCCGATCGCGAATCGCAGTCGCGAGGAGATCGAGGGGTTGATCGGGTTCTTCGTCAACACGCTGGTGCTGCGGATCGATCTCAAGGGGAATCCGTCGATCCGCACGGTCCTCGACCGCGCGAGGCAGACAGCGCTCGCCGCCTATGCGCATCAAGATCTGCCGTTCGAGCGGCTCATCGAGGAGGTCCAGCCGGCGCGCTCGCTGAGCTTCGCGCCCTTCTTCCAGGTCATGTTCACGCTGCATGCGGCGGCGGGCGCGCCGCTCTCTGTGCCCGGCCTCGCAATCGAGCCCGTGGCGTTCGAGCGCGCTGCCACGCTTTACGATCTGACGTTATCCGTCGAGGAGACCGAGGACGGCCGACTCGCCGCCCGGATCGAATACAACACCGACCTCTTCGATGTCGCGACCGTCGAGGGGATCGCGCGGCATTATCGGGTGCTGCTCGACGAGATGGCGGCCGATCCGAGCCGCCCGATCGCGCAGCTTCCACTCCTTGATGCGGAGCAACGTACGCGGCAACTCGCGGAATTCAACGCGCCGCGCAGCGACACGCAGGATGATGCACCGGTGCATCGGCTTTTCGAGGAGCAAGCGGCGCGCTCGCCCGATGCGCCCGCGCTTTCCTGCGGTGCGCGGCAATTTTCCTATGTCGCGCTTAATCGCTGGGCCAATCGTCTCGCGCACGCGCTTATCGCGCGCGGCGTCGGGCCTGGAGTGCTCGTCGGCATTCTGATCGAGCGCTCGCCGGAGGCGATCGCCGCTATCCTCGCGACGCTCAAGGCCGGTGGCGCCTACGTGCCGCTCGATCCCGCCTATCCCGAGGAGCGGCTCAAGGCGATGGTGGCCGAAGCCGGATTCTCGCATCTCGTCACGCGGCGGTCCTTGCTCGATCGGCTTTCGCGCGGCATGGCCGAGCCGCTGCTCATCGATGAAATCGAGGGCGAGAAGGCGAGCAACCCGACAGGTTCCGTTCCGCCCGCCGCGCCCGCCTACGTGATCTTCACTTCGGGTTCGACCGGTCGCCCAAAACTCGCGGCGGTGCAGCATCGCGGCTTGTCGGCGCTGGTCGGCTGGTTTTGCCGCGAATTCGGCTTCGATCCGGAAGACAGCAACTTGCTGTTGACGTCGCTGAGCTTCGATCTCACGCAGAAAAACATTTTTGCGCCGCTCGTCACCGGCGGGTGCATCGAGCTCTATCCCGACGAGGAATACGATCCCGACCGCATTACCGATATTCTCGCCGCGCGTCGCGTGACCTGGGTCAATTGCACGCCGAGCATGTTCTATCCCCTCGTGACCCATGATGACGGCGCGCGCCTTGGCGCGCTGGCGACCCTGCGCGCGGTGTTCCTTGGCGGCGAGCCGATTGTCGTCAACCAGTTCGAGCGCTGGCGCCAATCGGGCTTCGGCAACGCCGAGATCGTCAACACCTATGGGCCGACCGAATGCACCGACGTGACGGCCTTTCACCGCCTCGGCGAGGCCCATGCGGAGAGCGGCGTCCCGATCGGCAAGCCGGTGGACAAGACGTGTCTTTATATCCTCGACGGCGGATTGGAGCTGTTGCCGCAAGGCGCGATTGGCGAGCTGTGCATCGCCGGCGATAGCGTTGGTCCCGGCTATTTGAACGACGTGCGCGCGACCGCGGACAGGTTCTGCCCCGATCCGTATGCCAGCGAGCCGGGCGCACGGCTTTACCGCACCGGCGATCTCGTGCGCTATCTGCGCGATGGCGCGATCTTGTTCGTTGGCCGCATCGATCACCAAGTCAAGATTCGCGGACATCGCGTCGAGCCAGGCGAAGCGGAGGCGATGCTCGCGGCGCATCCCGAGGTCGCGGATGCCGCCATCGTCGTGCGCGAGGATGAAGCCGGTGAGAAGCGGCTCATCGCCTATTATGCCGGCACCGCCGACCCGGCCGAGCTTGCGGCTTATCTCCGGAGCCGATTGCCGAATTACCTCCTGCCGGCGACGATCACGGTCCTCGATGCCATGCCGCTGACGCCGAGCGGCAAGGTCGACCGCCGCGCGCTGCCGGCGCCGGACGCATCGGAAGCGCCAAAGCTGCAGGCCGAGCCGCGCACCGAGAGCGAACGGGTGCTGATGAGGATCTGGCAAGAGGTGCTGATGCGCCCGGCGATCGGCATCCACGACAATTTCTTCGAGCTAGGCGGCCATTCGCTGCTCGCCACGCAGGTGGTGTCGCGGTTGCGGCGGACGTTCCATGTCGACATGCCGATGCGCGCGATCTTCGAGTGTCCGACCATTGCGGAGTTCGCCGATCGCGTCGACCGCGCCCAGCTCGCGCAAGCGGATCGCACCGCGATTGAAGCTGCCCTTCAGGAAATCGAGGGGCGGCAGGTCGCAAAATGACCGATATCGCCGATCGCCTAGCGCAGCTCACGCCGCAGCAACGCGAGCTCGTGCTCGAGCGACTGCGGTCACAGAAGCGCGACGGCGCCGCGATGCCAGCCGCCGACGGGCCGCGCCCTTTGGCGGCAGGCGAGCCTATCCCGCTGTCCTTCGCCCAGCAGCGCCTCTGGTTCCTCGATCAATACGAGGGCCCGAACGCGACCTATAACATGCGTGCGGCGGTCCGGCTTGCAGGATCGCTCGATCAGGCGGCGCTCGAGCGCAGCATCGAGGAGATCGTCCGCCGCCACGCGGTCTTGCGCACGATGTTCGCGGTCGAGGGGGGTAACCCGGTGCAGATCGTGCGCCCGACGCTCAAGCCCGAGATCAAAGTCGCCGATCTCTCGCACCTTCCCGTCGGCGAGCGCGATAGCGAGGTGCGGCGGGTGCTCGATATCGAGCCGGCCCGGCCGTTCGATCTTACCGCAGGTCCGCTGCTGCGGATCGTGCTGCTCCGCCTCGCTGCGCGCGAGCATGTCCTGCTGCTTGTCGTGCATCACATTGTCTGCGACGGCTGGTCGATCGGCGTGCTGGTGCATGAGTTCACCGAGCTCTATCGCGCGTTTCTCGCCGGCGCGGCATCGCCGCTGCCGCCGCTGTCGTTGCAGTATGGCGACTACGCCGCCTGGCATCGCCGCTGGCTGTCGGGCGACCGGCTCGTACGGCAGCTCGATTTCTGGAAGCGCATGCTGGCCGACGCGCCGCCACTGCTGCTCCTGCCGACCGACCGGCTGCGTCCCGCCGAAGCGAGCGGCGGCGGCACCGTCGAGCGGTTCCGCGTTGATGAGCGTCTCGGGCAAAAGCTTGCCGAGATCGCGCGTGGCGGCGGTGCTAGCCTCTCGATGCTGCTCTTCGCTGCTTACGGCCTTTTGCTCGGCCGCTTGAGCGGCATGGAAGACCTCGTCATCGGCATGAGCGTCGCCAATCGCGACCGGCCCGAGTTCGAGAGCCTGATCGGCTTCTTCGTCAATATTCTGCCGCTGCGCTTCGATCTTTCCGGCAACCCGTCCTTCACCGCGTTGCTCGACCGCGTCAAGCACGCGATGCTCGACGCCTTAAGCAACCAGGACCTGCCCTTCGAGCGGCTGGTCGAAGAGCTGAAGCCGGAGCGCCAGCTCGGCCACAACGCGCTGGTCCAAACCGTCTTCAATATGCAGAGCGCGGCATCGGGCGAACCTGATCTGCCGGGGCTGACTCTGTCGGCCTACGACATGGCGCGGACAGCGTCACTCTTCGATCTCACCCTCAACGTGGCGGAGCAGGGCAACGGTGCCCTCGCGTTGGAGTGGGAATACGCGACCGATCTTTTCGACGCGGCGACGGTGCGGCGTTTCGGCGCGCGCTTTCTCGCCATGCTGGCGGCGATCGCCGAACGGCCAGAACGTAGCATTTATGATCTGCCGCTGATCGACGCTGCCGAGCGCTGCCGCATTCTGCTTGACTGGAATGATACGGCAACAGCCTATCCGCGCGACGCCGCCATCCCCGATCTTTTCGCGATGGAGGCCGAACGGCGTCCGCGCGCGCCGGCGATCATCCGCGGCGAGGAGAGGGTGAGCTATGGCGCGCTCGAGCGGCGCGCCAACCGCATCGCACGGCTGCTGATCCGCAATGGCGTCGGACCCGAAACGATCGTCGCCGTGATGGACGATCGCACACCGGAGCTGTTCGTCTGGCTGGTCGCGATCGTGAAGGCAGGCGGCGCCTATCTCCCGATCGAGCCGACGCTTCCGGCCGAACGGATCGCTTATCTTCTAACCGATAGCCGGGCGCACGTGTTGCTGACGCGCACGGTTCATCTGCAAGGCCGGAGCTTGCCGCCGGTGAACGTGGTGGAAGTGGATGCGCGCGAAGCCGAGATCGCGCGCGAAAGCGACGTGCCGCCGGCCGTCGCTATCCGCCCCCATAACCTCGCCTATGTGCTCTACACCTCGGGCTCGACCGGCGAGCCCAAAGGCGTTGCGGTCACGCATCGCTCCGTCATCCGCCTCGTGCGCGACCAGAACTATATTTCTTTCGGCCCGGACGATCGCATCGCGCAACTCAACACCGTCGCGTTCGATGCGGCGACCTTCGAGATCTGGGGCGCGTTGCTCAACGGCGGCGTTCTCGACATCGTCGACCGCGACACCGTGCTCTCACCGCGATCGTTCGGCGCCTGGCTTCACGACCACGCGATCACGGCGTCCTTCGTGACGGCGGCGCTCTTTAACCGCATCGTGGCCGAAGTCCCCGACGCATTCCGCGGCGTTCGATCGGCCTTGGTCGGCGGCGACGCGGTCGATCCAAGCGCCGCGGCGACCGTGCTGGCGGCCGGCGCGCCCGACCGTCTCGTCAATGGCTACGGGCCGACCGAATGCACCACCTTCAGCGTGTGGCACGACATCCGCGAGGTTCCGCCCGACGCGACGACCGTGCCGATCGGCATGGCGCTCGCCAATACCACGCTTTACGTCCTCGATCGCCGCCTCAATCCACAACCGATCGGCGTCCCCGGCGAGCTCTACATCGGCGGCGATGCGCTGGCGCGGGGCTATCTCGGCCGGCCCGACGCGACCGCAGCCGCCTTCGTGCCGGATCCGTTCGACCGCAAAGGCGGCGCACGGCTCTATCGCACCGGCGACATGGTCCGCCGACTCGAAAGCGGCGTCATCGAGTTCATCGGCCGGATCGACAACCAGGTCAAGATCCGCGGCTTTCGCATCGAGCCCGGCGAGATCGAGGCCGCGCTTCTCAGCGCGCAAGCCGTCGCCGAAGCGGCGGTCGTCGTGCAATCCGATCCGGGGGGTGGGAAGCGGCTCGTCGGCTACGTCGTCACGCAGCCCGGTCTGACGACGACAGCCGCGGAATTGCGGCTCGCGCTGCGCGCGAAGCTGCCGGATTACATGGTGCCGGCGGCGCTCGTGCTGGTCGAGGCGATGCCGCTCAATGCCAATGGCAAGATCGACCGCGCGCGCCTGCCGGAGCCCGAGGCGCCGGTCGCGCTGCCCGGCTCGCCGCTCACCCCCACCGAGGAGGTAATGGCGGGCCTGTTCGCGGCGCTGCTCGGCCACCCAAGCGTTGGCGCCGAACAGGATTTCTTCGAGCTCGGCGGCCACTCGCTGCTGGCGACCCAGGCCGTTTCGCGCATTCGCGACGTCTTTGGCGTCGATCTGCCGTTGCGGCAGTTCTTCGCCGGCGCCACGGTGCGCGACGCGAGCTGCCGCGTCGATGCGCTGCGCCAGGGGGAACGCGTAGCGCCGCCGCTCGCGCGGCGCGATGCCGCCGCACCGCTCGCTCTTTCCTTCGCCCAAGAGCGGATGTGGCTCATCGACCAAATTGAAGACGCGCCCGCTGTCTACAACGTCGCCTTTGGGTTGAAGCTCGCGGGGCATCTCGATCTCGATGCCGCGGACTGGGCGTTCAATCAGATCCTGCAGCGACATGAAGCTCTGCGCACGCTCATCGCGCAAGAGACCGGCCGTCCGGTCGTCGCTATTGCGCCGCATGCGGATCGCGGGATTTCGCGGATCGATTTGCGCGGATTGCCCGCCGCCGAGCGCGATGCGCGCCTCGAGGTGGCCGTTGCCGTGGCGGCGCAGCGGCGCTTCGATCTCGCGACCGGTCCGCTGATCGAGGTCGAGGCGATCACCGTCGACGACGACCAGTATGTGCTGGTCGTGGTCGCGCATCACATCGCCGCCGATGGCTGGTCGATGGGCATCCTGGCGCGCGAATTCGCCAAGCTTTACGCCGCGCGTCGCCAAGGCACGCTGGCGCGCCTACCGCCGCTACCGGTGCAATACGCGGATTTCGCGGCGTGGCAGAGGAGCTGGCTCGACGGCGCGCCTCGCGCTGAATTGCTCGATTATTGGGGGCGCCATCTCGACGGCGCGCCCCCGGTACTGCAACTGCTGACCGACCGACCACGCCCGCCTAAGCAAAGCTTCCGCGGTGCGGTACGGTCGGTGCGTTTCGATGCTCCGCTGCTGAACGGATTGAAAGCGCTGGGGCAGGGCAGCGGCGCAACGCTTTTCATGACCTTGCTGGCCGGGTTTGCCGCGCTGCTCAACCGTTGCGGCGCGCAGGACGATCTGGTCATCGGCACTCCCGTCGCCAATCGTATGCGGAGCGAGGTCGAGCCGCTGATCGGCTGCTTCGTCAATACGCTGGCGCTGCGCGTCGACCTTGGCGGAGAGCCGAGCTTCGGCGAGTTGCTCCGCCGCGTCCGCCACGTCGCGCTCGACGCTTATGCGCATCAGGACTTGCCCTTCGAGCAGCTCGTCGATGCCTTGCAGCCGGAGCGCAGCCTCGCCCACGCGCCGCTTTTCCAGGTGATGTTCATTCTGCAGAACGCGCCGTTCGATATGCTGAGCTTGCCGGAGCTCGAGGTTTCTCCTTATCCGGTCGAAACCAATACGGCGAAATACGATCTCGTGCTCGCGCTCGAGGAGACGCCGGACGGGCTCGCCGGTGGCCTCGAATACAGCGCGGACCTGTTCGACGCGGCGACCATCGACCGCCTGATCGCCCTTTACCGGATGCTGCTCGTCGGCATTGTCGCGGATCCGGTGCAGCCGGTGACACGGCTGCCGCTACTGACGCCTGCCGAGCGCGAGCGGCTCACCGTCGCTTTCAACGAGACCGCCGCCCTCGCGCCGCGCGAGACAACCATCCACCGCATGATCGAGCGGCAAGCGACGGCGACGCCGGACACGGTCGCTCTGATCACCACCGACGCGCGCATCACCTATGCCGCGCTGAACGAGCGCGCAAACCGGCTCGCGCGCCACCTCGTCGCCTGCGGCGTCGGCGCCGAGTTGCCGGTCGGGCTGTGCATGACACGCACTGCCGAGCTGGTGATCGGCTTGCTGGCGGTGCTGAAGGCCGGTGGCGCCTATGTCGCGCTCGATCCCGCTTATCCGGTCGACCGGCTCGCCACCATGATCGAGGAGGCACAGCCGCCGATCGTTCTCACCGACCGCCGCGCGCAATCGTCTCTGCCGACTTGCGCGGCGAAGATCGTGGTGGCGGATGCGCTTCCCGGCGAGGTGGCGCAGCTTTCCGGTAGCGATCTTGGCGAGCGTAGCGGCGCCGCGAATCTGGCGTATGTGCTTTACACCTCGGGCTCGACCGGCCGGCCCAAGGGCGTTGCGGTCGAGCACAAGAGCATCACCGCGCTTGTCACCTGGGCGCGGCGCGCCTTTGGGCCCGAGGAGATCGCTGGCTTCCTCGCCTCCAGCTCGGTCTGCTTCGATGCTTCCGTCTTCGAGCTATTCTTCCCACTCTCCTTCGGAGGCACGGTGATCCTCGCCGAGAACGTGCTCGAGTTGCCGCACCTCGCGGCGCGCGATCAGGTGACGGCGATCATCACCGTCCCCTCGGCGATCGCCGCCCTGGCGCAGGTGAACGGCATTCCGGCGAGCGTGCGAACGCTCTTTCTTGGCGGCGAGCAATTGAAGAACGCGCTGGTGCAGCGCCTTTACGCCGTTCCGACGCTGCACGCCGTCTACAACCTCTATGGGCCGTCGGAGGACACGACCTATTCGACCTTCGTTCTCTGCCCGCGCGGCGGGGACGTCGAGCCGCCGATCGGCAAGCCGATTGACGCCGGACGCGTCTACATCCTCGATCGTCATAGCGCGCCGCTACCGGAAGGCGTGCCGGGTGAGCTTTTCCTCGGCGGCGCCGGACTGTCGCGCGGCTATTACCGCCGTCCCGATCTCACCGCCGAGCGTTTCGTGCCCGATCTCTTCGGCCCGCCCGGCACGCGGCTCTATCGCACCGGCGACGAGGCGCGCTGGCTGCGCGGCGGGTCGGTCGCCTATCTCGGCCGGCTCGATCATCAGGTGAAGCTGCGCGGCTTCCGCATCGAGCTCGGCGAGATCGAAGCCGTGCTCGCTCGTCATCCCGCGATCAACGACGTCGCGGTGGTCATGCGCGAAGACGAGACGGGCCAAAAGCGTCTCGTCGCTTATGCTTCGTTGCGCACGACCATCGGGGCCGAGGAACTGAAGTCGTTTCTTGCCGTGAAGCTGCCGGGCTTCATGGTGCCGCAAGACATCGTGATCCTGCCCGAGTTGCCGCATACGCTGAGCGACAAGATCGACCGCCGTGCCTTGCCGGCGCCGCAAAGCCGCGAGCGCGGCGCAATCTCGGGGCCTTTGCGCGATCCGAAAGAACGCATCCTCTCCGATATCTGGTCCGCGGTTTTGCGCGTCGAGCACCCCGGCAGCGACGACAATTTCTTCGAGCTCGGCGGCGATTCGATCATCAGCCTGCAAGTGGTGGCGCGAGCGAGGCAGGCCGGCCTTGTCCTGACGCCGAAGCAGGTGTTCGAGCATCAGACGCTGGCGCGGCTCGCCGCGGTCGCTGAGCCCATCGCCGGGTCCGCTGTGGAGCAGGGGCCAGTTGTCGGCGACGTTCACTTAACGCCGATTCAGCATTGGCTGATGGCACGCGGCCTCGCGGCGCCACAGCATTTCAACCAGGCGGTGATCATCGAGACGGCGCCGCTAAGTGCCGTATCGCTCGCGCCGATCCTGCAGCATCTGACGGCACATCACGACGCGCTGCGCGCTGCGTTCCGGTGCCGCAACGGTGGGTGGCAGCAGGAAATCGCGCCGCCGGCGCCGGTCGCGGTGAGCGAGACGATCGATTTGAGCGGCGTCGCGTCTGCCGACCGGCCATCCGCCGTCGCGGCCGTTGCCGAACGGCTCCATGGTGGCTTCGACCTTGCCGCGCCGCCGCTCATCAAAGCCGCGCTTTTCATTCGCGGCGCGGCAGAGCCCGCCTGGCTCCTTATTGTCGCGCATCATCTCGTGGTCGACGGCGTGTCGTGGCGCATCCTGCTCGAGGATTTCGCGACGCTGTCACGGCAAGCGATTGCAGGCGCGCCGCTGGCGCTGCCCGAGAAGACATCCTCCTATCGCGCCTGGGCCGCGTCTCTGCACGATCGGGCGAGCAACCTTCCCGCAGCCGAGATCGCACATTGGTGTGCATGGCCATCGCCGGCTCCTGCCCTGCCGCGCGACCATGACGTGCCGACGACGGCGAACACGACCGCCGCGTCGGACTCGCTCACCGTTACGTTCAGCGCCGAGACCGCCGCGGCCCTGCTGCACGATCCGGCGAGAGCCTATGGAATGCGCCCCGACGAAGTCCTGCTCGTGGCGTTGGCGGCCTGTCTCGGTGCCTGGTGCCAGAGCGATGCCGTGGTCATCGATCGCGAAGGCCATGGCCGCGAGGAGCCGGAAGGCCTCGACCTGTCGCGCACGGTCGGCTGGTTCACGGCGATCTTCCCGCTGCGGCTCTTGGCGCCGGCGAGCGATCCCGCGACCGCGCTGAAAAGCATCAAGGAGCAGGTACGGGCCGTTCCGCAAGGCGGCATCGGCTACGGGCTGCTGCGCTATCTTCACCCGGAGGCGGATTTGCGCCGCCGCCTCGCCGACGCGCCGCAAGCGGAGGTGCTGTTCAACTATCTTGGCCAGTTCGGCAGCGACGGGAACACCGCTTTCGCTAGCCTCTCGTCCGGCCAAGCGATTGCGCCGGCCAATCGCCGCAGCCATCTTCTCGAAGTGACCGCGGTGATCGCCGCCGGCGAGCTTGCGGTTCATTGGACCTATTGTGGCGCGATCCACGATCGCGCCACAATCGCGAAACTCGCGGATGATTTCGCGGCGCGGCTCCAGACGCTGCTTCAGCATTGCGCGGCGCCTAATGCGGGCAGCTATACACCCTCGGATTTCCCCGAACTCGATCTCGATCAGGGGGCACTCGACAAGCTCGTCGCCGCGATCGACGAGGGCGAGGGATGAGCGGCCGCGACATCGAGGCGATCTATCCGCTTTCGCCGTCGCAGCAAGGCATGTTGTACGAATGCCTTGCCGCGCCCGAGAGCGGCATTCATGTCGAGCAGGTTGCTTGCGTGATCGAGGGCGATCTCGATGCCACTGCTCTCGCTTCGGCCTGGCAGGACGTCGTCGATCGCCATGCGGTGTTGCGCACCGGGTTCATCTGGCGGGACCAGCCGGAGCCGATGCAATTCGTTCGCCGCAATCTCCGGGTGCCGTTCCTTCAGGAGGAATGGCATGGCGACGACGCTTTCGTGGCGTTCCTCGAGGAAGACCGCAGGCGCGGCCTTGCGCTCGGCCAGCCGCCGTTGATGCGCGCGGCGCTGTTTCGCGCGAGCGACGGGCGGCATCACTTTGTCTGGACTTTCCATCACATCGTCATGGACGGCTGGTGCGTGCCGATCCTTGTTGCGGAATTGCAGCAATCCTATGCCGCGCGCCGTGCTGGCGCGGCGCCTGCCTGGCGCCCGGTCCGTCCATTCCGCGACTATATCGCGTGGCTGCGGCGCCAGGATCGCGGCGCGGCCGAACGGTTCTGGCACGTGCGGCTCGCAGGCTTCGCAGCGCCGAGCGCAGTGGGAGGAGCGCCCGGCTCTGTCGCCGCTGATGAGCGCTATGGGCGCTGCGCCGCGGCGCTGTCGGCGGAGACGAGCGAAAAGCTGCGGAGTTTCGCGCGCAGCCGGCATCTGACGATCAACGCGCTTTTGCAGGGCGCCTGGGCGCTGGTGCTCGCGGCGCGGACAGACCGCCGCGACATCGTATTCGGCGCCACGGCATCCGGGCGTCCCACCGCCTTGAGCGGTGTCGAGGATATGGTCGGTCCCTTCTTCAATACCATACCCGTGCGGGTCGCTATCGATCCGGCGTTGAGCGCGATCGACTGGCTCACGCGGCTGCAGCAGGCGCAGATCGAGCAACAACCTTTCGAATATTGCTCCTCCGGCGAAATCCATCAGTGGAGCGATCTTGGCGGCGGCTTCGCGCTCTATGACAATGTTCTCGTCTTCGAGAATCAGCCGCGGGATACCGCTGCAGCGGCAGCGGGGGCTTTGGCCATCCGCGAGCCGACTTCCCATGGCGCGCGGACCGGTCTTACTCTCTCTTTGCTCGCGGGCGATGGCGCGGTTCTCGAATTCAGCGGCGTCTATGATCGCGCGCGGCTCGACGCGGACGATGCGCGCGATCTCCTCGATGGTCTGGTCGCACGGCTTCGGCTGATCGTCGCGAAGCCCGAGGCATCGCTTGGCGCGATCATCGAGGAAGCGCCGGCATTGCCGTCGGCGACGGCGCCGGCGGCGGAGCGCCCGGCTTATCTCGCGCCGCGCACCGTCCTGGAACTCGAGCTTGCCGCGATCTGGGAGCGGCTCCTCGGCGTCCGCCTGATCGGCGTGCGCGACAATTTCTTTGCCTTGGGCGGGCATTCGCTCATCGTGATCAAGCTGGTCAAAGAGATCGAGAGCCGCTTCGGCGCAACGCCGCCGCTCGCTGCGATCTTCGAAGGACCGACGATCGAACGCCTCGCGCTTGCGCTCGCGCGGGCGGAGCGCCGGCCATTCTCGCCGCTGGTAGCGATCAAGCCCGAAGGCGCTAAACATCCGCTCTTCTGCATCCATCCGCTCGGCGGCAACGTCATCTGCTACGCCGATCTTGCGCGCCATCTACCGGCGGATCGGCCGGTCTATGGGTTGCAGGCGCCCGGTATGGGCGAAGGGGAGACGCCTTATGCCGATTTCGAAGCGATGGCGAAAGGCTATCTCGCCGAGATTCGCGCGGTGCAGCCGAGAGGACCGTATTACCTCGCCGGCTATTCCTTCGGCGGTCTCGTCGCGCATGTCGTGGCGCGTCAGCTCGAGGCGGCGGGCGAGCGCGTCGCTCTGCTCGCGATGCTCGACACGCCCAATCCGCATACCATCGCCGACGAGGTAAAATATACCGACAGCGCGGGGTTGCTCGTCAGCGTGTTTTTCGCGCTCGATCTGTCGCTCGAGAAATTGCGCGCAATGGGCGACGAACGCACACAGCTCGCTTTCGTCCTCGATGCGGCGCAGCGCGCCGAGCTCGTGCCGCCCAACGGAACATTGGCCGAGGCCGAGCGCTATTTCGCCCTTTGCAAGACCAATCACCGGATGCCGTTTCCGACGGATCGCTACGACGGACCGATCGTTCTCTTGCGCGGCGAGGAAGGCGCGCAGCGACTCACGGACGATCCGGCATTGGGTTGGAGCCGCCTCGCGGCGAGCGTCAATGTGATCTGGGTCCCGGGCAGTCACGAAACCATGCTATCGCCGCCGCATGCGCCGGCCATCGCCGCCGCGCTGGCGCAGGTGCTTCAGGACGCCTGATCCATCGCCTTGCGCAGGCTTAAGGGACGCATGTCGGTCCAGACTTCGGCGATATAGGCGAGGCATTCCGCCTTCTTCCCGATCTTGCCGACGGTCTTCCAGCCCAGCGGGATGTCGCGATCCTGCGGCCAGATCGAATATTGCTCTTCGTGATTCATCACGACGTTGTAGACCGTCGTGTCCTCGGCTTCATCGGCCATGATTCCCTCACAAAAGGAGCAGCCGCTTAAGTAAAGCCAAGCCCCGGCGCGGTCAAGCCGCCAGCGAAGCCGTGTCGAAGGTCCAGCCGAGCAGCCCTTTCGGGTGGCCGCGGATCGCGGTCGCGCCGACATAGCCGGGCGCCGGATCGAGCTGATGGAGCGACCAAGCCGCTGCGGCTTCGGCGCTGCCGTCGAGGGTGAGGAATCGCGCGGCGGTGCCCGGCTCCAAGGTCACTTCGAAACGGTCGAGCCCGAGCGAGATTCCGTCGCCCACGGCCTTCACATAGGCTTCCTTGCGCGTCCAGCAGAGAAAAAAGCCGAGATCCCGCAGATCGCTCGCCAGGCCTTCGAGCGCGCGATATTCCCCAGCCGCGAAATACGATCGGGCGATGGCGTCGCGGTCGGCGACAACGCGGCGGAACTCGATATCGACGCCGATCTCGGCCAAAGTCGTCACGCCGAGCAACGCCCGTTCGCCGGAGTGAGAGAGGTTGAAATGAAGGCCGGTATGTGTTTCCAGCACCGGCTTGCCGTGCGCGAGCGTAGCAAAGCGGATGTCGCCGGGCGCGCTGCCGGTATAGGCGCTCAGCAGGACCCGCATCGCCGCATGGGCGATCGTGTGGCGGCGGCGGTCGCGAGCGAAAACGAAACGGTCGGCGCGCGCACGCTCTTCAGCGGATAAGAGGGCGCGTGCCGCCTCCTCAGTCGCAGGCGGCACGTCGAGCGGTACCACCCAGTGCTCGATCGTCTCGGGATCGAGCCGGCGATTGCGCTCCGGCGATCCAGGCAGGAACGGGAAGTCGAGACCGCTCACGGTGGCGGCTGCAGCTCTTGTGCCACGATCGATAAGAGAAGATCGCGCTCTGCCGTCAGGAAAAAATGGTTACCCGGCAGCATCACCTGACGAAACGCGCCGGTCGTCCACTGGCGCCAGGCGGCGATCTCCTCGCGGTTCGCTTCGTTGTCGTCCTCGCCGCCGATGCCGACGATGCGACAGGATAGCGGTGTCGCCGCCGCTGGCGCATAGGTCTCGATCAGCTTGAAATCGCCGCGCAGCATCGGCGTCATCAGCTCCATCAGATCCGGATGCGCCAGGACTTCGCGCGGCGTACCGTTGAGCTGACCAATCTCGGCGATGAATTCTTCGTCGGGAAGGTGATGGATCGGCGCCTTGCGTGCCGGCAGATGCGGCGCGCGCCGCGCCGAGACGAAAAGACATGCCGGCTCGCGACGATGGATCTCGGTCAGCAGACGCACCGTCTCATAGGCGATGATCGCGCCCATACTATGCCCGAAGAAAGCAAACGGACGGTCGAGCAGCGGCAGCATCGCGGCAGAAGTCTCCGCCACCACCGCCGGCATGTCCGTCAGCGGCGTCTCCGCGCTGCGCCGCTCGCGTCCCGGCAGCTGGAGCGCGACGACCTCGATATCGGGCGGCAGCAGCGTCGGCCATTGCCGGTAAATGCCGGCGGCGCCGCCCGCATAGGGCGCGCAGAAAAGCCGCAGCCGCGGCGCCGCGACCTTGCGCGGAATGTTGATCCAGGGATTGGTCGCGGCTCGTGGGTCGGCAATGGACATCGCGGTGTGGACTGATATGGTTGACGACGCGATAGCTGCTTATAGCACAATGGCCAATGATTCCGAGGACTTCGCCGGCTTGTCGCTGCTTAAGAAGGCGACACTGGCGATCGAGGATTTGCGGACGCGCCTCGACCGCGCCGAGCGGCGCGAGCGCGAGCCGATCGCGCTCGTCGGCATGGCCTGCCGCTTTCCCGGCGGCGCCGACGACCCGGAAAAATTTTGGGAGCTGCTGCGCCGCGGGCGCGATGCCATAGGGCCCATTCCCTCCGGGCGGTGGGATGTCGACGCTTTCTTCGATCAAAATCCGGATGCGCCGGGCAAATCCTATTGCCGCGCCGGCGCGTTCCTCGATCGGGTCGACGAATTCGATCCGGCCTTTTTCGGCATCACGGCACGCGAAGCGGCGAGCATGGATCCGCAACAGCGGCTGTTGCTCGAGCTAAGCTGGGAAGCGCTGGAACGCGCCGGGATCGCGCCGGCGAGCCTTATCGGGACACGCACCGGCGTTTTCACCGGCATCGGCGTCACCGATTACGCGCAGCTTGTGCGCGGCGCGCAAGCGGTGCGACCGGCCGATCTCTATTTGGCGACCGGCAACGGGATCTGCTTTGCCGCCGGGCGCATCGCTTTCGCGCTCGGGTTGCAGGGCCCGACGCTGGCGCTCGACACCGCCTGCTCGTCGTCGCTGGTCGCGGTGCATCTCGCCTGCCAAAGCCTGCGCGCGGGCGAATGCGATCTGGCGCTGGCGGGTGGCGTGCAACTCATCCTTACGCCCGAGGCCTATGTCATCCTCTCGAAATCGAAAGCGCTGGCGCCGGACGGGCGCTGCAAGACCTTCGGCGCGGCGGCCGACGGCTTCGGCCGCGGCGAGGGCGTCGGCCTCGTCGTGCTGAAGCGCCTCGCCGATGCCGCGCGTGACGGCGACGATATTCTCGCCGTGGTCCGCGGCTCGGCGGTGAATCATGACGGCCGCAGTGGCGGCATGACCGTTCCCAATGGCTCCGCTCAGGCTGCTGTCCTGCGTCAGGCTTATGCATCCGCCGGCATCGCGCCGGGCGCGGTCGATTATGTCGAGGCGCATGGCACAGGGACGGCGCTCGGCGATCCGATCGAGTTGCGTGCGCTGGCGAGCGTGATGGGCGCCGAGCGACAAGCGGATCATCCGCTTTATGTCGGTTCGGTGAAATCGAATATCGGTCATCTCGAAGCGGCAGCAGGGATCGCGAGCCTCATCAAGCTCGTGCTGGCGCTCAATCACGACGAGATCCCGAAAAGTCTTCATGCCGAACCGCTTAATCCGATGGTCGAATGGGCCGCGCTCGCGGTGAAGGTCGCGACGGTCTCGCTTCCCTGGCGTCGCGGGTTTGGGGAGCGGGTAGGGGGTGTGAGCTCGTTCGGGTTCAGCGGGACGAATGCGCATGTTGTGGTGTCGGAGGCTCCGGCGGTATCTCGGCCGCGTCCGGCATTCGAGGGCGAGCGTGGCTTGCAT
>DASYAL010000082.1:0-1672 GCA_036501365.1 Allostellaceae bacterium
CTGCTGATGGTGATGGCGGGCCTCGAACGTCCTGACAGCGGAGAGGTGGTGGTCAACGGCACGCCTTTCAATGCCCTCGACGAGGACGCGCTGGCGCGCTTTCGCGGCCGCCAGGTCGGCATCGTCTTTCAGTCGTTTCACCTGATCCCGACCATGACGGCGCTGGAGAATGTCGCGGTGCCGCTCGAACTCGCGGGCGACGCGGACGCGAGCAAGCGCGCCGCGCAGGAGCTTGAATCCGTCGGGCTCGGCGACCGCCTGCATCATTATCCGACTCAACTCTCCGGCGGCGAGCAGCAGCGCGTCGCGCTGGCGCGCGCACTCGCGCCCGATCCCGCGATCCTCGTTGCCGACGAACCGACCGGCAATCTCGACGAGGCCACCGGCCAGCAGATCGTCGATCTGCTGTTCACCAAGCACGCCGAACGCGGCATGACACTCGTGCTGGTGACGCACGATACCGCGCTGGCGCAGCGCTGCGACCGCGTCGTGCGGCTGCGTTCGGGCCGCATCGAGGCGGCAAACTCCGATCACGCCAGAGCTCCATGAGCGTTGCTTCCGACAACATCGGCAGCGTCACCGCCGCACCCGCAAGCAGCGGACGCATGGTCTCGCTCAGCATGCGCTACGCCTTGCGCGAATTGCGTGGCGGCCTGCGCGGCTTCTACGTCTTTATCGCCTGCATTGCGCTCGGCGTGATGGCGATCGCCGGCGTCGGCTCGGTCGCGGCGAGCCTCGGCGACGGGCTCGCGCGCGAGGGCCGCAATTTGCTCGGCGGCGACGTCGCCTTCGTGCTGTTCCAGCGCGAGGCGAAGCCGCAGGAGCTCGCCTTCCTCCGCTCGCGCGGCGAACTCTCCGTCATCGCGACCTTGCGCGCGATGGCGCGCGCCGCCGACGGCCGGCTTGCGCTTGTCGAGATGAAGGCGGTCGACGGCAATTACCCGTCGCTCGGCGAGCTGACGCTCGATCCGAAACTTCCGCTGAAAGACGTCCTCGAGCAACGCGACGGCGCCTTCGGCGCTGCCGCCGATCCGACCTTGCTGGCGCGGCTCGACCTGAAGATCGGCGACAAGGTCAATGTCGGCGACGCGACCTTTCAGATCCGCAGTGCTGTCGAGGCCGAACCGGACAAGCTTGGCGTCGGCATCGGCTTCGGGCCGCGCTTCCTGGTCAGCGAGGCGGCGCTGCGGGCCACCGGCCTGCTACAGCCAGGCAGCCTGGTGCGCTGGAATTATCGGCTGAAGTTGCCGACGCATGCCGCTGACGATCGCGCGATGTCCGCGCTGATCGAGGATGCGCGCCAAGCCGCGCCGGAAGCCGGCTGGGAAGTCCGCACCCGCGCCAACGCCTCGCCGGGGCTCGAGCGCACCATCAGCCGCTTTACCCAATTCCTGACGCTGGTCGGTCTTGCCGCATTGCTGGTGGGCGGCGTCGGCGTCGCCAACGCGGTGAAGAGCCACATCGATCGCAAGCTCGAGGTGATCGCCGCGTTCAAGGCCTTGGGGGCCACCGGCCGCGATGTGTTCGCGATCTATCTGACACAGGTGATGCTGCTCGCAAGTGCCGGTTCGTTGATCGGTCTGGCCGCCGGCGCCGCGCTTCCTTTTGTCATTGTCGGCCTGTTCGGCAAATTGCTGCCGCTGCCCGTGGTGCCGGCCGTGCATCCCGACGA
>DASYAL010000083.1:0-37268 GCA_036501365.1 Allostellaceae bacterium
AGATGGTGATGCCCGGGGACAACGTGTCGATGGAAATCGAGCTGATTCAACCGATCGCCATGGACGAGGGCCTGCGTTTCGCCATCCGCGAGGGCGGCCGAACCGTCGGCGCCGGGGTCGTCGCCAAAATCATAAAGTAACCAGGACACGGGGCAGGAAGAACCGCGTGGCGGCCTTCCGCCGATGAAACAAGGGACGAACATGGCACTCGACAATCAGAATATCCGCATCCGCCTTCGCGCATACGATCATCGTGTGCTCGACCAGTCGACGAGCGAGATCGTCAGCACTGCGAAGCGGACCGGCGCGCGGGTGCGCGGTCCCATTCCGCTGCCGACGCGGATCGAGCGCTTCACCGTGTTGCGCTCGCCGCATATCGATAAGAAATCGCGCGAGCAGTTTGAAATTCGCACGCATAAGCGCGTGCTCGATATCGTCGATCCGACGCCGCAGACGGTGGATGCGCTGATGAAGCTCGACCTCGCCGCCGGCGTCGACGTCGAAATCAAGCTCTGAGGGTGGACTAGTCATGCGTACCGGCCTCATCGCCCAGAAATTGGGCATGACCCGACAATTCACCGAGGCCGGCGACCACTTGCCGGTCACGGTGCTGAAGGTCGACAATTGCCAGGTCGTCGCCGTGCGCACTGCGGAGAAGGACGGCTATACCGCCGTCCAGCTCGGCGTCGGCAAGGCGAAAGTGAAGAATGTCAGCCAGGGCCTGCGCGGCCATTACGCGAAGGCGAAAGTCGAGCCGAAGGCGAAGCTCGTCGAGTTCCGCGTCACGCCCGATGCGGTGCTCGAAGTCGGCGCCGAATTGACCGCGGCGCATTTCGTCGCCGGGCAATTCGTCGACGTGGTCGGCACCACCAAGGGCCGCGGCTTTTCGGGCGTCATGCGGCGCTGGAATTTTGGCGGCTTGCGTGCCACCCACGGCGTCTCGGTCTCGCATCGCAGCCACGGCTCGACGGGTCAGCGCCAGGATCCCGGCAAGGTCTTCAAGAACAAGAAGATGGCCGGCCATTATGGCGTCGACCGGGTGACGACGCAGAACCTGAAGATTCTCGCGTCGGACGCCGAGCGCGGCCTCATCTATGTGGTCGGCGCGGTTCCCGGCTATGACGGCGCCTACGTGCTGGTGAAGGACGCGGCAAAGCGCGCGGCACCCAAGGGCCTGCCCTTCCCGGCGGCTTTGCGCCAGGCCGAGCAGATCGCGGCTCCGGCGGCGGGAGGCTGAGATGAAGCTCAAAGTCACCAGCCTCGATAACAAGGAAGCCGGCAGCATCGATCTTGCCGATGAAGTCTTCGGTCTGCCCGAGGTGCGCCGCGATATCCTCGCGCGCGTCATCAACTGGCAGCTCGCCAAGCGCCGAGCCGGCACGCACAAGACGAAGGGCGTCAGCGAGATTTCCGGTACGACCAAGAAGCCCTGGGCGCAGAAAGGCACCGGCCGCGCGCGCCAGGGCTCTCTGCGCTCGCCTCAATTTCGCGGCGGCGCCGTGATCTTCGGTCCGGTCGTCCGCGATCACGGCTACGACATCCAGAAGAAGGTCCGCCGGCTGGCGCTCAAGACAGCGCTCACCGCCAAGCAGAAGGACGGCAAACTGGTTGTGCTCGACAAGGCCTCGCTGAAAGAGCCGAAGACCAGCGTGCTCGCGAAGCAGTTCGCGGCTTTGGGCTGGACGTCGGCGCTGATCATCGACGGGCCCGAGCTCGATCAGAATTTCACCCGCGCGGCGCGCAACCTGCCCGGCATCGACGTACTGCCGCAGCAGGGCGCCAATGTCTACGACATCGTGCGCTGCGACACGCTCGTGCTGACGCGCGACGCAGTGCAGCATCTGGAGGCGCGCCTCAAATGAGCCGATTCCGTTTCGTCCCGCGCCACGCCCCCAAGCTTTCGCGCGAAGCGATGTACGACATCGTGTTGTCGCCGGTGATTACCGAAAAGGCGACAATGGCATCCGAGCACAATCAGGTGACCTTCCGCGTGCCGGTCGACGCCGACAAGCGCGCGGTGAAGGTCGCCGTCGAGGGCCTTTTCAAGGTGAAGGTCACGGCGGTCAATACCATCCTCGTCAAGGGCAAGACCAAGCGCTTCCGCGGCCGGCCGGGACAGCGCTCCGATTACAAGAAGGCGATCGTGACCTTGGCCGAAGGCTCCAAGATCGACGTGACTACGGGAATCTAGTGCAATGGCATTGAAGACATACAAGCCGACGAGCCCGGGGCGCCGCCAATTGGTGCTGGTCGATCGCAGCGACCTCTGGTCCGGCGGGCCAGTGAAGGCGCTGACCGAAGGCAAGCGCGAGACCGGGGGCCGCAATAATCATGGCCGCATCACGGTCTTCCAGCGCGGCGGCGGCCACAAGCGCCGCCTGCGCACGGTCGATTTCAAGCGCCGCAAGGAGGGCACCGCGGAGGTCGTGCGGCTCGAATACGATCCGAACCGCTCGGGCTTCCTCGCGCTCATCAAATACGGGGATGGCGAGCTCAGCTACATCCTCGCGCCGCAGCGCCTTGCCGCGGGCGATAGGGTGGTTGCGGGCGACCGCGTCGATGTGAAGCCCGGCAACGCGATGCCGATGCGCAATATCCCGGTCGGCACCATCATCCACAATGTCGAAATGAAGCCGGGCAAGGGCGGCCAGCTCGCGCGCTCGGCCGGCACTTTCGCGCAGCTTGTCGGCCGCGATGCCGGTTATGCGCTGCTCCGGCTCAGCTCGGGCGAAGTGCGCATGGTGCGCGCCGAATGCATGGCGACGATCGGCGCGGTGTCCAATCCCGATCGTCAGAACGTCTCGATCGGCAAGGCGGGCCGCAATCGCTGGCTCGGCAAACGCCCGGTGGTGCGCGGCGTTGCGATGAATCCGATCGATCATCCGCATGGCGGCGGCGAAGGGCGCACCTCGGGCGGTCGTCACCCGGTCACCCCTTGGGGCAAGGGCACCAAGGGTACCAAGACGCGGCACAACAAGGCGACGGACCGCTACATCGTCCGTCGCCGCACAAAGTAAGGGAGAGCGGGAGTGGCGCGCTCGACATGGAAAGGTCCGTTCGTCGACGGCTATCTGCTGAAGAAAGCGGAGAGGGCTCGGGGCGGCGGACGCAACGAGATTATCAAGACGTGGTCGCGTCGCTCGACCATCTTCCCACAATTCGTCGGCCTGACCTTCGGCGTCTATAACGGGCACAAATTCATTCCAGTGCTCGTGACCGAGCACATGATCGGGCACAAGCTCGGCGAGTTTGCGCCGACGCGCACCTTCCACGGTCATTCCGCCGACCGGAAAGTGAAGCGCGAAGCATGAGCAAGAAGCAACAGCCCCGCCGTCTCGCCGAGACCGAAGCCGCCGCCTGTGCCCATGCGCTGCGTACCAGCGCGCGCAAGCTCAACATCGTTGCGCAGTCAATCCGTGGCAAGCCTGCCAATGCGGCACTGCACGAGCTCACCTTCTCGCCGCGGCGCATCGCAATCGAGGTGAAGAAGGTGCTGCAGGCGGCGATCGCCAATGCCGAGAACAACCACCAGCTCGACGTCGACAAGCTCTATGTCGGCGAGGCATCGGTCGGACGCGCCTTCGTCCTGAAGCGTTTCCATGCGCGCGGTCGAGGACGTTCGGCGAGCGTGCAGAAATATTTCGCCAATCTCCGGGTCGTCGTGCGCGAGCGCGCCGAGGAGCCGGAAGGCGGCGCCGAGGAGAAGGCCTGATGGGTCAGAAAGTCAATCCGATCGGGCTTCGGCTCGGTATCAATCGCACCTGGGATTCGCGCTGGTTCGCGCGCAAGGATTACAGCGCCCTGCTGCACGAGGACCTGAAGCTCCGGAAATTTCTCAATGAGCGGCTGCAGCAGGCCGGCGTCAGCAAGATCATCATCGAGCGCGCCGCCAAGAAGACACGCATCACCATCCATTCCGCTCGGCCGGGCGTCGTTATCGGCAAGAAGGGCGCCGACATCGAGAAGCTGCGCGTCGATCTCGCCAAGATGACCAACTCCGACGTCAGCCTCAACATCCTCGAGATCCGCAAGCCCGAGATCGACGCGAAGCTGATCGCCGACGGCATCGCCCAGCAATTGGAGCGCCGTGTCGCCTTCCGCCGCGCGATGAAGCGCGCGGTGCAGTCGGCGATGCGCCTGGGCGCGCTCGGAATCCGCATCAACTGCTCCGGCCGCTTAGGCGGCGCCGAGATCGCGCGCATGGAGTGGTATCGCGAAGGCCGCGTGCCGCTGCACACGCTGCGCGCCGACGTCGATTTCGGCTACGGCACGGCGAAGACGACCTACGGCACCTGCGGCGTCAAGGTATGGGTGTTCCGCGGCGAAGTCTTGGCGCACGACCCGATGGCGCAGGACAAGCGCGCCGCCGAGGCGCAGCCGGCGCGCGCGTAAGAGGCAATCATGTTCCAACCTGCACGCACCAAATATCGCAAGGCTCATAAGGGCCGCATCCACGGCAAGGCCAAGGGCGGCACCGTGCTGAACTTCGGCAATTTCGGCCTCAAGGCGACCGAGCCGGGCCGCGTTACCGCGCGCGAGATCGAGGCCGCGCGCCGCGCCATCACGCGCCACATCAAGCGCATCGGCCGCATCTGGATCCGCATTTTTCCGGACGTGCCGGTCTCACGCAAACCCGCCGAAGTCCGCATGGGCAGCGGCAAGGGCACGCCGGAATTCTGGGTCTGCCGGGTAAAACCGGGCCGGATCATGTTCGAGCTCGACGGCGTGCCTGGGCCGATCGCGATCGAGGCCTTCTCGCTTGCCTCGGCCAAGCTCTCGGTCGCGACCCGGGTCGTGACCCGCGTCGGTGAGGGAGGCGAGGCATGAAAGCCGCGGACGTTCGCGCCAAGACTGACGACGAACTGAAGGGCGAGCTCAGCCAGCTCGCCAAAGAAGTATTCAACCTGCGTTTCCAGAAGGCGAGCGGGCAGATGGAGAATACGGCGCGCATGCGCCAGGCGCGGCGCGATGTCGCGCGTATCAAGACCGTCCTGAGCGAGCGCGCTCGCAAGACCGGTTGAGGGAAAGAGATCAAATATGCCGAAGCGTGTCCTCACGGGCGTGGTTGTATCCGACAAGGCCGATAAGACCGTTACGGTGCGGGTCGAGCGGCGCGTGATGCATCCCGTCTACAAGAAGTTCATCACGCGCTCGAAGAAGTATGCGGCGCATGACGAGGCCAATGCGTGCAAGACCGGTGATCTGGTGCGGATCGAGGAATGCCGCCCGATCTCCAAGTCGAAGCGCTGGCTGGTCCTCGGCGGCGACGTCGCCGCGCAGCGCAAGGAAGCCGCCGCGCCGACCAAGGACGAGGTCGCGCCGCCGGCCGCGCGCCGCAGCCGCCGCTCCGCCAAAGCCGAAGCCACGCCGGAGTAAGCTGCCATGATCCAGATGCAAACTAATCTCGACGTCGCCGACAATTCCGGCGCGCGCCGCGTCCAATGCATCAAGGTGCTGGGCGGCAGCAAGCGCCGCACCGCGACCGTCGGCGACATCATCGTCGTCTCGGTCAAGGACGCGATCCCGCGCGGTCGTGTGAAGAAGGGCGACGTGCACAAGGCGGTGATCGTGCGCACTGCCAATGCGATCCGCCGGCCCGACGGTTCATCGATCCGCTTCGACCGAAATGCTGCTGTGCTGATCACCGCTCAGGAAGAGCCGATCGGCACGCGCATTTTCGGGCCGGTGACGCGCGAGCTGCGCGCACGCCGCTTCATGAAGATCGTCTCGCTGGCGCCGGAGGTGCTGTGACGATGAAGCTCAAGATCAAGAAGGGTGACAAGGTGGTCGTACTGACCGGCCGCGACAAGGGGAAGACGGGCGAGGTCCTGCGCGTCGTACGCGCGGATAATCGCGTCGTCGTCCAGGGCGTCAACATGATGAAGCGGCACACCCAGCCGCGGCCCGGCGAGCCCGGTGGCATCGTCGAGAAAGAGGGCGCGATCCACATCTCGAACGTCGCCCATATCGATCCGAAATCGCAGAAGCCGACACGGGTCGGCTATCGCTTCCTCGATGACGGCCGCAAGGTGCGCTTCGCCAGGCGCTCCGGCGAAGTCCTGGACGCGTGAGGGCATCATGGCAACGCGACTGAAAGAGCATTACGACAAGGTGGTCCGGCCGGCCCTGGTGAAGGAGTTCGGCTACGCCAACGCGTTGGCGGCGCCACGCCTCGATAAGATCGTCATCAATATGGGCGTCGGCGAGGCGGTGCAGGACACGAAGAAGGTCGATGCCGCGGCTAAGGAGCTGAGTGCGATCGCGGGCCAGAGGCCGGTGATCACGCGCGCGAAGAAATCGATCGCCACTTACAAGGTGCGCGAGAACATGCCCCTGGGCTGCAAAGTCACCTTGCGCAAAGACCGTATGTACGAATTCCTCGATCGTCTCGTGAACATCGCGCTGCCGCGGGTGCGGGATTTTCGCGGCCTCTCGGGAAAGAGCTTCGACGGGCGCGGCAACTACGCGCTCGGCCTCAAGGAACAGTTGGTTTTTCCCGAGGTCGATTACGACCAGGTCAGCGACGTTCGCGGCATGGACATCATCATCGTCACCACGGCACGGACCGATGCCGAAGCCAGAGCGTTGCTTAAGGGCTTCGACATGCCGTTCGCCAACTGAGCCCGGAAGGCCCTTATCCATGGCAAAAACCAGTTCCGTCGACAAAAACCGCAAGCGGACGGCGCTCGTCAAGCGCTTCTCTGCCAAACGCGCGCGCCTCAAGGCGCTCGCCACGGACAAGTCATTGCCGCCGGAGGACCGTTTCAACGCGCGGCTGAAGCTCGCCGAGATGCCGCGCAATTCATCGGCCACGCGCATCCGCAATCGCTGCGAGCTTTCGGGCCGGCCGCGGGGGTACTACCGCAAATTCAAGCTGTCGCGCTTGGCACTCCGGGAACTCGCCTCGCAGGGGCAGATTCCGGGCGTGGTCAAGTCGAGCTGGTAAGGGAGAAAGCCGCATGTCGATGAGCGATCCCCTCGGGGATATGCTGACACGGATCCGGAACGGCCAGGCCGCGCACAAGCCCGTTGTGCAGTCGCCCGCGTCGAAGATCCGCACCAATGTACTCGAAGTCTTGCAGCGCGAAGGCTATATCCGCGGCTACAAGCGCGAAGCGAGCGACGGAGGCTTCCCCGAGCTCAAGATCGAGCTCAAATATGTCGACGGCGAGCCGGTGATCCGCGAGATCACGCGAATCTCGAAGCCGGGGCGGCGGGTCTATTCCCGCATCTCCGACCTACCGCGCGTCTATAACGGCCTCGGCATCTCGATCCTCTCGACGCCGCGCGGCGTTATGTCGGACAACGAAGCCCGCGCAGCCAATGTCGGCGGCGAGATTCTCTGCCGCGTGTTCTGAGGACTAGCCATGTCGCGCATCGGAAAACTCCCCGTCACCATCCCGCAAGGCGTCACGGTCGATCTCGCCGGTGGCGTGCTGACGACCAAGGGCAAGCTCGGCACCTTGAAGCTCGTCGTCAACAACGACGTCGACACGGCGCTGAAGGACGGCAAGGTCGTCATCACCCCGAAGAGCGAGACCAAGCGTGCGCGCATGGCCTGGGGCACGACGCGAGCCCTCGTCAACAACATGGTCAACGGGGTCAGCAAGGGCTACACGGTCAATCTGGAGATCAACGGCGTCGGTTACCGCGCCGCGGTGCAAGGCAAGGACCTCGTGCTGCAGCTCGGCTACAGCCACGACGTCCATTTCCCGATTCCCGCGGACATCAAGATCGCCTGCGAGAAGCCGACCGCGATCGCGATCACCGGCGCAGACCGCCAGCGCGTCGGCCAGGTCGCCGCGGTCATCCGTTCGTTCCGCGGCCCCGAGCCCTATAAGGGCAAGGGCATCAAGTACGATTACGAGAAGATCCGCCGCAAGGAAGGCAAGAAGAAGTAGGAGCCACGGATGAGCGGCAAACCCGACACACTCTTCGAACGTCGCCGCCGGCGCGTACGTACGCGCCTCGCGCGCATCAATAAAGGACGGCCGCGGCTCTCCGTGTTCCGCTCGTCGAAGCACATCTACGCGCAGATCATCGACGACGTTGCCGGCCGCACGCTGGCGGCGGCTTCGACACTCGATGAAGCGTTGCACGGCGGCAAGACCGGCGCGAACAAGGATGCGGCAGGTGCCGTCGGCAAGTTGCTTGCCGAGCGCGCCAAGGCCGCGGGCATTACCGCCGTCGTCTTCGATCGCGGCGGCTATCTCTTTCATGGCCGGGTGAAAGCCCTGGCCGACGCCGCCCGCGAGGGCGGCCTCAATTTCTAGGAAGGCAGCATGGCAGCGACACCGAGGGCACCGACGCAACCGTCGAGCGACAGACCTTCACGCGGGCGGGGCGGCGGCGACCGGCCGCAACGCGGACGGGGTGACGGCGATCGCGGCGGGCGCGACCGCGAGGACGGCGAGTTCATCGAGAAGCTCGTCGGCATCAACCGCGTCGCCAAGGTGGTGAAGGGCGGCCGCCGTTTCGGTTTTGCCGCGATCGTCATCGTCGGCGACGGCAAGGGCCGCGCCGGCTACGGCTCGGGCAAGGCGCGTGAAGTCCCGGAAGCGATCCGCAAGGCGACGGACCAGGCACGCCGCTCCATGATCCGCGTGCCGCTGCGCGAGGGCCGTACGTTCCATCACGACATCGTCGGCCATTACGGCGCGGGCGAGGTGGTGGTGCGCGCCGCGCCGCAAGGTACCGGCATCATCGCCGGCGGCCCGATGCGCGCGATCTTCGAGGCGCTTGGCGTCCAGGACGTGGTGGCAAAATCGGTCGGCACCTCCAACCCGCACAACATGATCAAGGCGACGTTCCAAGCGCTCGACCGCTCGGTCAGCCCGCGCACTGTTGCCGCCCGCCGCGGCAAGAAAGTCTCCGATATCCTGCCGCCGCGCCGCGACGGCCAGGAAGTCCGGGAGTAGCCCATGGCCGACGAGAAGCAAACGAAAAAACCGGCAGCGAAGAAGCCCGCTTCGGGCGACGCGGCGGCGAAGAAAGCGGCAGCGCCGAAGAAAGAGGCCGCGCCAAAGAAAGAAACCGCGCCAAAGAAAGAAACCGCTCCCAAAGCGAAAGCCGCACCGGCCGAGGAAGCGGCGAAGGCGCCGAAAGTCAAGCGGCCCAAGGTGAAGCGCCCGCCGCTCGCGCCGGCGCATGAGCGGTTTGCGGCGATGGCGAAGATCCTCTCGAAGCCGCAAGCGAAGCCGCACAAGGCGGACACGCAACTTCGCGTCACGCAGCTCGGCAGCCCGATCGGCCGCGAGGATTATCAGCTCGCGACGCTCAGGGGGCTCGGCCTCAATCGCCGCCATCGCTCGAGGGTGCTCGAAGACACGCCGTCCGTGCGCGGCATGATTGAACGGGTCAGGCATTTGGTGCGAGTGGAACCGGCCTCCTGAGGGGCCTACACTCGCGGTGGATGGAACATGAAGCTCAACGAGATCAGAGACAATAAAGGCGCACATTACGTGGCCAAACGTCGCGGCCGAGGCATCGGCTCCGGCAAAGGCAAAACCAGCGCGCGCGGCGGCAAGGGCCAGACCGCGCGTACCGGCGTCGCCTTGAACGGCTTCGAAGGCGGCCAGACTCCGCTGCATCGCCGGTTGCCGAAGCGCGGCTTCAACAATACCGATTTCCAGCAGCGCTTCGTCGTCGTCAATCTCGGCCGGCTGCAGAGCGCCATCGATGCCGGCCACATCAAGAAGGATGCGACGGTGAATGGCGCGTCCCTGGTCGAGGCGGGTGTGCTGCGCCGCACGCGTGACGGCGTGCGGCTGCTCGCCAAAGGGGAATTGAAGGCGCCATTGACCATCGAGGTGGCGGGCGCGTCCAAAGCCGCGGTAGCCGCGGTCGAAAGGCTCGGGGGAAAGGTGATCGTTGCGGCAGGGAAGCCCGCCGCCGCGCAGCCATGAGGAGCCGCTAGATGGCGTCCGCCGCCGAGCAACTCGCCTCCAGCATCAATCTCTCCGCCTTCGCCAAGGCGACCGAACTCAAGAATCGGATCTGGTTCACGCTCGGTGCGCTGGTGATCTATCGGCTCGGCACCTATATCCCGCTGCCCGGCATCGATCCGCAGGCGCTGCAGCAGATTTTCGCACAGAACGCCGGCGGCATTCTCGGCATGGTCGACATGTTCTCTGGCGGCGCGCTCGGCCGCATGACGATCTTTGCCTTGAACATCATGCCCTACATCTCGTCCTCGATCATCGTCCAGCTGATGACGGCGGTTTCGCCGCAGCTCGAGGCGCTGAAGAAGGAGGGCGAGGCCGGGCGCAAGAAGCTCAACCAATACACGCGTTACGGCACGGTGGGGTTGGCGGCGATCCAGGCCTACGGCATCGCCGTCGGCATCGAGGGGCTGAACGGGGTCGTCACCAATCCCGGTCTGTTTTTCCTTATGACCGCGGTGATCACGCTCACCGGCGGCACGGTCTTCCTGATGTGGCTCGGCGAGCAGATCACGGCGCGCGGCGTCGGCAACGGCATCTCGCTGATCATCTTCTCCGGCATCGTCGCCCGTCTTCCCTCGGCGCTTGCGGCCTTACTCGAGCTCGGTCGCACCGGCGCGCTGTCGACCTTCTTCATCATCGCCTTCATGATCGGCGCGATCGCGGTCATCACCTTCATCGTCTTCATGGAAAGGGCCCAGCGTCGGATCCTCGTTCAATATCCGAAGCGCCAAGTCGGCAATCGCATGTATGGCGGCGAGGCATCGCACCTGCCGTTGAAGCTCAACACCTCGGGCGTGATCCCGCCGATCTTCGCCTCCTCGCTGCTTCTGCTGCCCGCGACAGTGGCGAGCTTTAGCCAGAATCAGACCGGCTGGCTCGCTGAGATCGGCGCGTGGATCGGCCGCGGCCAACCGATTTATCTCGGCCTTTATGTCGCGCTCATCGTGTTTTTCACTTTCTTCTATACGGCCGTCGTCTTCAATCCGGCGGAAACCGCGGACAACCTCCGAAAATACGGCGGCTTCGTGCCGGGCATCCGGCCTGGCAAGAACACGGCGGACTATCTCGATTATGTGCTGACGCGCCTGACCGTGGTCGGCGCGATTTATCTCGCCGGCGTCTGCGTGTTGCCCGAATATCTGCTGACGGCCTATTCGCTGCCGTTCTATTTCGGCGGCACCAGCATCCTGATCGTCGTCAGCGTCACCATGGACACGGTGGCGCAGATTCATTCGCATCTGCTCGCGCATCAATACGAAGGCTTGATCAAGAAGTCCAAGCTGAGGGGAAGACGCGGTTGAACATCCTTTTGCTCGGCCCGCCCGGGGCCGGGAAGGGGACCCAAGCCAAGCGCCTCGAAGAGCGCTACGGCATGGTTCAGCTTTCCACCGGCGACATGCTGCGCGCCGAGCGCAATGCTGGGAGCGCTTTGGGCAAACAGGTCCAGGCGATCATGGACGCGGGCAAGCTCGTCTCCGACGAGATCATGATCGCCCTGATCGCCAATCGCATCGCCAAGCTCGGCGGCAAGGGTTTCATCCTCGACGGCTTCCCGCGGACCGTGCCCCAGGCCGAGGCGCTCGATAAAATGCTCGCCGAGAACCGCATCGCCCTCGACCAGGTGATCGAACTCACCATCGACGAGGCGGCTCTCATCGACCGAATCAGCGGCCGGTTCAGCTGCAAGAACTGCGGCGCGTCCTACCACGACCGCCATCACCGGCCGAAACAAGAAGGCGTCTGCGATGTCTGCGGCGGGCGCGATCTCATTCGCCGCCCCGACGACAATGCTGAAACCGTCAAGGCGCGGCTTAAGGCCTATCGCGACCGGACGGCGCCGATCCTGCCCTATTACAAAGCCAAAGGACTGCTTCGCTCGGTCGATGGCATGGCGGAGATCGATACGGTTACGCGCCAGATTATAACTATTCTAAACAAGGCGAAAGGTTGACTTTCGTGGATGGTTTCCGATATAAGGCGCGTTCGGCCAACCGGGGCGTCTGGTCACCGTCCGAAACCGACAATTCGATTTAAGGAGAAGCGCAGGTGGCGCGCATTGCCGGCGTTAACATTCCCAATCAAAAGCGTGTCCCGATCGGTCTTACCTATATCCACGGGATCGGCCGGACCTCGGCAGAAAAGATTTGTGCGAGGCTCGGCATTCCGGACTCGCGCCGCGTGCATGAGTTGACCGACGACGAGGTGCTGCGCATCCGCGAGGCGATCGATCGCGACTATCAGGTCGAAGGCGATCTGCGCCGCACCGTCGCAATGAATATCAAGCGGCTGATGGATCTCGGCTGCTATCGCGGGCTTCGCCACCGCAAGGGCCTGCCGGTCCGTGGCCAGCGGACCCACACCAACGCGCGGACCCGCAAGGGCCCGGCGCGGCCGATCGCCGGTAAGAGAACCACGCCGACGAAGTAAAGGAATTCGGAAGACATGGCGACGACCTCGAAGCCTGCTGCCGCCGCGCGCGTTCGCCGCCGCGAACGTAAGAACATTACCGCCGGCACCGCGCATGTGAACGCGACCTTCAACAACACGATGATCACCATCACCGACGCGCAGGGAAATACGATTGCTTGGTCGTCGTCGGGCACGATGGGCTTCAAGGGCTCGCGCAAATCGACGCCCTACGCCGCGCAAGTCGCGGCCGAGGATGCCGGCCGCAAAGCGATGGAGCACGGCATGCGCACCTTGGAGATCGAAGTGAAGGGTCCGGGATCGGGCCGGGAATCGGCGTTGCGCGCGTTGCAGACCGTGGGTTTCCAGGTGACGTCGATCCGTGACGTCACGTCGGTTCCACATAATGGCTGCCGTCCGCCCAAGCGGCGGCGCGTGTAGTCGCGGTATTTTTTATTGGCGCATGCGCCGGCCCGTCGGGTCGCGCATGCCGATGGCTCAATGCATGAGGGTCCGCTCGTGACGCAAATCCAGAAAAATTGGCAAGAATTGACGAAGCCGCACCAGCTCGAAGTGCAGCCCGGCAACGATCCGGCGCGTGTCGCGACCGTGATCGCGGGGCCGCTCGAGCGCGGCTTCGGTCTGACGCTGGGCAACGCGCTGCGCCGCGTGCTGCTCTCCTCGCTCCAGGGCGCGGCGATCACCTCGGTGCAGATCGAAGGCGTGCTGCACGAATTCTCGTCGCTGCCGGGCGTGCTCGAAGACATCACCGACATCGTCCTCAACATCAAGGGCGTCGCGTTGCGGCTTCATGGCGATGGACCGAAGCGCATGCGGCTCAGGGCCAACGGCCCGGGCGAGGTGCGCGCCGGCATGATCGAGCTGCCGCACGACATCGAGGTGCTGAATCCCGATCATCTCATCTGCACCCTCGACAAAGGTGCCAAGGTGTCGATGGAATTCACGGTGGAGACCGGCAAGGGCTATCGTCCGGCGACCGACAACCGGCCCGAGGATGCGCCGATCGGGCTCATCCCCGTCGACGCGCTGTTCAGCCCGGTGCGTCAGGTCAGCTACAAGGTCGATAACACCCGCCAGGGCCAGCGCACCGACTTCGACCGCCTGTCGATGAGCATCGAGACTAACGGCGCGGTGACGCCCGAGGACTCGGTCGCGCTCGCGGCGCGCATCCTGCAGGACCAGCTACAGCTCTTCATCAATTTCGAGGAGCCGCGCGCCGCGACCGAGGAAGAGCGTCCGTCGGAGCTACCGTTCAACAAGAACCTCTTGCGCAAGGTTGACGAGCTCGAACTTTCGGTACGCTCGGCCAATTGCCTCAAGAACGATAACATCGTCTATATCGGCGATCTGGTGCAGAAGACCGAATCGGAGATGCTGCGGACACCGAACTTCGGCCGCAAGTCGCTGAACGAAATCAAGGAAGTACTGGCACAGATGGGGCTCTATCTCGGCATGGAGATCCCGAACTGGCCGCCTGAGAATATCGAGGAGCTGGTCAAGCGCCTCGAAGAGCCCTATTGAGCCTTATCGAGCTAGGATCATGCGTCACCGTTTACGAGGCCGGAGCTTCAGCCGCACATCGGCGCATCGCAAGGCGATGTTCGATAATCTTTGCCATGCGCTCCTGAAGCATGAGCAGATCACCACGACCCTGCCCAAGGCCAAGGACCTGCGGCCGGTGGTGGAGCGTCTCATTACGATCGGCAAGCATGGCGGCCTCGCCGCGCGCCGGCGGCTGATCGCCACGCTGCAGGATGAGAAGATCGCAGACAAGGTGCTGACCACCTTGGCCGAGCGCTACGGCAAACGTGGCGGCGGCTATTGCCGCATCTACAAGGCGGGCTTCCGTCACGGCGATGCCGCGGCGATGGCGGTGATCGAGCTGGTCGACCGCGATCCTGAAGCGAAGGGCCAGGATTCGGGCCCGGTGCAGACCGCCGAGGAAGAGACCGAGGAAGCGGCCGCGTCCTGACGCGGCGCACCGGTTAACGCTGGCGACGCAGCCGCCAGCTCGCGATTGCCACGACAAGGTTGGCGGCGCCGACCGCAAGAAAGATGTCGGTGACGCCGGCGCCGAGCTTCAGCATCACCGCGCTGCCGATGCCGGCGGCGACCATGAAGAGCGCGTTCCAAACATTGTTGGCCGCCACCACGCGCGAGCGATGCGCGCTCTCGCTCTTCGCCTGCATCATGGCATAAAGCGGCACGATGAAGACGCCGGCCGCGACGGCGACGCCGACGAGATCGAGCGATACACGCCAGTTCTGGGCGACCGCGAGGAATTGGGTGGCGTCGACCAGCTCGGTGCCGATCGGCCGCCCGCCCGAGAGCCAGAGATCGCCGGCGAAGATCGCCATCGCCAGGGCCGAGATGGGCACCAGCCCCACCGAAATCCGGCCACGCAGCAGCCGCCCCGCGAGCAGTGAGCCGGCCCCAATGCCAAGTGAGTTCAGCGTCAGGAACAGCGTCACGACCTGGTTGTTGGCGCCGAGTACGTCCTTCGCATAATTCGGGAACTGCGAGACCAGCGCGACCGCGACAAACCAGAACCACGAATTGCCCAGAAGCGTCCAGCGCATCTCGAGACTCTCATTGGCATAGCGCAGCACCTTCCAGGTCTCGGCAGCGATATTGGGATTGATGCGCAGATCGGAAGCGCCGCCTTCGGTGCGCGGGATGAACAGGCTCGCGACCCAGCCGCCCACCGCGCAGAGAAGCAGCGTCGCCGAGACGATCGCCGGCCCATCTTTCATGAGGATCAGCAAGCCGCCAGCGATCGTGCCGATGAGAATGGCAAGGAAGGTGCCGGCCTCGACGACGGCGTTGCCGCCGAGCAGTTCGTCGGGCGGCAAGAGCTCGGGGAGGATGCCGTATTTCACGGGGCCGAAGAATGCCGCCTGCACGCCCAGCAGGAAAAGGATCGTCAGGCCAATGCCGATGCTGCCGCCCGAGAGAAAGCCGGCCGCCGCCAGAACCATCACGGCGATCTCCCACAGTTTCAGCGTCTTGATGAGCTGCATCTTCTCGAATTTGTCGGCGAGCTCGCCGGCGGTCGCCGAGAACAGGAAATAGGGCAGGATGAAGAGGGCGGTCGCGACCGTGACCAGTACCTCGATGTCATTGGCGCCGGCCGAGCGCCCATAGGCAACTTGGATGACGAGAGCATTCTTTAGGAGGTTGTCGTTGAGCGCGCCGAGGAACTGCGCGACGAACATGCCCGCGAGGCGCCGGCTGACCAAGAGCCGAAGCTGTGATTGCATGATGCTTCAGACCGTTGCGCGCTCGGTGAAATCGGCCGTGCCGTCGTCCTGCGCTGGCAGGCTGTCGAGGCGATCGACGAGCGCGAGCGGCGGCCCGCGACGGCATTGCTCGATGGCACGGGCGACCGCCGCCGGCTCGCCGATCAATAACGCTTCGACACGGCCGTCGCGGCGGTTGCGCACCCAGCCGCGCAAGCCTTGCTCCCGCGCGTTATGCGTCACGAAGGCGCGGAAGCCGACGCCCTGGACCTGGCCGGAAATCTCGAGCCGTGCAGCCACGATCATGCAAATTCGAGGATGATCTGGTCGACGGCGAGGCTGTCGCCCGCCTGCACGCAGAGTTTCTTGATCGTGCCGTCGCGCTCAGCTCGCAACACGTTCTCCATCTTCATCGCCTCGATCACCGCTAGCTCCTCGCCGGCCTTGACCTCCTGGCCCTCGGCGACCGCGACCGAGATAAGGAGGCCGGGCATTGGCGATAGCAATTGACGCGAGAGATCCGGTGGCGGTTTCGGTGGCATCCGGGACAAGACCTCTGCCGCCGCCGGCGGTAGCACACTGAGATCCAGTACTGCGCCGCCGTGCTCGAGTCGCCAGCCGATACCGCGCCGCTCGACCTGAAAAATCGCTGGCTGGCCGTCGACGGTGCCGCGAAACAATACGTCGCCGGGCTGCCAGGTTGTCACGACCTGATAGCGCGACTTGGCACCGGCAACGATGACGATGGCGTTGCGACGCGTGATGCGCACCGGATGCTGCGCACCGGGGCGGACAACAATCCAACCCTCGGGGACGGGGGCGCCGGCAATCGCCGCATCCCGTTCGGCGGCAATGCGCTGCAAGGTACCCGCGACCGCGAGCGCTTGTGAGAGCACCTTCGTGGTGGGTAATGCACTCTTGAAGCCGCCCGGGAATTCTTTGGCGAGGAAATCGGTCGAGAGCGCACCGCCGTGGAACGCCGGCTTCGCGATGATCGCCGACAGCAGCCCGATATTGTGCGCGAGGCCGCGAATTACGAAAGCATCGAGCGCGCCCGTAAGTCGTGCGATTGCCTCGTCGCGCGTCGCCCCCGCGGCGATCAGCTTGGCGATCATCGGGTCGTAATAGATTGAGATCTCGGCGCCTTCCTCGACACCCGTATCGATGCGGATACCGTCGCCTGCGGGCGGCTGATAGCGGGTGATGCGCCCGACCGATGGCAGGTAGTTGCGCCGTGGGTCCTCGGCATAGATCCGTGCCTCGATCGCCGAACCGACGAGCTTCACGTCCTTCTGCGCGATCCCGAGCTTCTCGCCCGCGGCGATCCGGATCATCAGCTCGACGAGATCGAGGCCGGTGACGAGTTCGGTCACCGGATGCTCGACCTGGAGACGGGTGTTGATCTCGAGGAAATAGAAATTGCGCTTTTGGTCGACGATGAACTCGACGGTGCCGGCCGAGCGATAGCCAGCCGCCTTGGCCAGCGCGACCGCCTGCGCGCCCATCGCGGCCCGCGTCTTCTCGTCGAGAATGGGGCTCGGCGCCTCCTCGATCACCTTTTGATGGCGACGCTGTATCGAGCATTCGCGCTCGCCGAGATGGACAGCATCGCCGTGCGCGTCTGCGATGATCTGGATTTCGATATGCCGCGGCGCGGCGATGTATTTCTCGATGAAGACACGCGCATCGCCGAAGGCCGATTGCGCCTCGCTCGCGGCGAGGCGGAAACCGTCCCGCAACTCGGCATCGCTCGCGGCTATCCGCATCCCTTTGCCGCCGCCGCCCGCTGCGGCCTTGATCATGACCGGGTAGCCGATCGCGTGCGCCGCCGCGACTGCCTGGTCGGCGTCGGCCGCGGTGTCGAGACGGCCCGGCACCGTCGAGACGCCGGCCTGCTGGGCGATCCTCTTTGCTGCGATCTTGTCGCCGAGCGCGGCGATCGCCGCCGGCGGGGGGCCGATGAAGACGATGCCGGCGGCCTCGAGCGCGCGCGCGAAAGCGGCATTCTCGGAAAGGAAGCCGTAGCCGGGATGGACCGCCTCGACCCCCCTTTCTTGGCAGGCGGCGACGATGCGGGCGATGCCGAGATAGCTCTCGGCGGCTTTCGGCGGGCCGATCCGCACCGCCTCGTCGGCTTGGCGCACATGCAGCGCCTCCGCGTCAGCGTCGCTGTAGACGGCGACAGTGCGGACGCCCATGCGCCTGGCCGTGGCGATGATTCGGCAGGCAATCTCGCCGCGATTGGCGATGAGGATCTTCTTGAACATGGGTTAGAGGGGCGTCACAGCGGGATGTTGTCGTGCTTCTTCCACGGGTTTGCGAGCTCCTTGTCGCGCAGCATGGCGAGCGAGCGGCAGAGCCGTGCTCGCGTATCGTGCGGCAGGATGACATCGTCGATATAGCCGCGCGATCCGGCGACGAATGGATTGGCGAATTTCTCGCGATACTCGTCGGTACGGGCCTCGATCTTCGCGGCATCGCCGAGATCGGCGCGGAAGATGATCTCGACTGCTCCTTTAGGACCCATCACCGCGATCTCGGCCGACGGCCAAGCGTAATTAACGTCGCCGCGCAGATGCTTCGAGCTCATGACGTCGTAAGCGCCGCCATAAGCCTTGCGCGTGATCACCGTCACCTTCGGCACGGTCGCTTCGGCGAAGGCATAGAGCAGCTTCGCGCCATGCTTGATGATACCGCCATATTCCTGCGCCGTTCCTGGCAGGAAGCCCGGCACGTCGACGAAGGTGACGATCGGGATGTTGAAGCAATCGCAAAAGCGCACGAAGCGCGCCGCCTTCCGCGCGCTATCGATGTCGAGGCATCCCGCCAGTACCATCGGCTGATTGGCGACGATGCCGACCGGATGGCCTTCGAGCCGCGCAAAGCCGATGAGGATGTTTTTCGCCCAATTCAGCGCCAGCTCGAAGAACTCCCCCTCATCGGCGACCTTCGTGATCAGCTCGCGCATGTCGTAGGGCTTGTTGGGATTGGCCGGCACCAGCGTGTCGAGCGAGGCTTCCGCACGCGACGACGGATCGTGCGTGGGGCGGTGCGGCGGCTTGCCGCGATTGGAGGAGGGTAAGTAATCGAGGAAGCGTCGCAATTGCAGCAGCGCTTCGACGTCGTTCTCGAAAGCGAGATCAGCGACGCCCGAGCGCGTCGTATGCGTCATCGCCCCGCCGAGCTCTTCCTGGCTCACGGTCTCCTGCGTTACCGTCCTTACCACGTCTGGACCGGTGACGAACATGTAGGAGCTGTCCTTCACCATGAAGATGAAATCGGTCATCGCCGGCGAATAAACTGCGCCGCCGGCGCACGGCCCCATGATCAGCGAGATCTGCGGCACCACGCCTGAGGCCAGCACGTTGCGCTGGAACACGTCGGCGTAGCCGGCAAGCGAGGCGACGCCTTCCTGGATGCGCGCGCCTCCCGAATCGTTGAGACCGACGACCGGCGCGCCGACTTTCAGCGCCTGGTTCATGACCTTGCAGATTTTCTCGGCATGGGCCTCGGACAGCGCGCCGCCGAAGACGGTAAAGTCCTGGCTGAAAGCGAAGACGTTGCGGCCGTTGACGAGGCCATAGCCGGTGACGACACCATCGCCCGGGATTTTCTGCTCGTCGAGACCGAAATCGCTCGAGCGATGCTCGACAAACATGTCCCATTCCTCGAAGGTGCCGGGGTCGAAAAGCAGATCGAGCCGCTCGCGTGCAGTGAGCTTACCCTTGGCGTGCTGCGCGGCGATGCGGCGCTCGCCGCCGCCCAGGCGCGCCGCCGCGCGCTTTTCCTCCAACTGGCGCAGAATATCCTGCATGACGGCTCTCCCCCCGGGCCTTGGGTTTCGCGCCAGCTTAGTCGGTGCGCAGCAAAGCGGCAAAGCGCGCGGCCAGCGCGAGATCCTCGTTGAGCGCGGCGCGACGCTGGATCTGCTCGGCATCCTCGCCCCAACGCTCGATCTGAAAGTTCTCATCGAGCTGAGCCGCCGCGAAGGCTTCCTCGGGTGTAATCCTGCCGGCGAGCAGGGCGAGCCCCAGCACAACTGAGCCGCATGACGTGGTCGCGAGATGCAGCGCGACCAGTAGCATCGCGTCATGGGCGGCGATAGCGCGCTCGATGGCGACGATCGCCGCCGGCGCTTGCGGCACCGGGGTGATGCCCGCGGTGACGCTGAGCGCCGCGTCGTAGCGTTCGGCCGCCCAATCGAGTAGCGGCTGCCAGTGGCATTTTTGGCGCTTCGCCAACTCTGGCGGGTCGTCGGCGCGATAGCAGAGCAGATCGGTCGCGGCATATTTCGCGAGCTCGGCGATCACCTCGGCGCGGCGCGGCGCGACCCGGTCGAGCGCTGTGCTGACGAGCCGGGTCAGCGGCAAGGTTAGAGGCCTGACGGTGACGCCTTGGCCCTGCCATTCCACGGCGATCGCCTTGGCGAGGGCTTGACGCGGCACACGCAGCTCGCGCTTGTCCGGCGTCTGCAGCTTCTTGCCGTCGAGCTCGATGGCGAAACCGTCATCGGCCGCAATGGCACGGGCCTCCTTGTAGAAGCGTTTCATCGCGCGGCTTTATGGCCTGAAGGCACGAGACCGGCGAAGGGATCGCGCTCGCTCGCCTCCTCGAAGCCGAAAAATTCCCAGCTCGTGCGCATATGCGGCGGCAACGGCGCGGTTACGGTCAGGATCTTGCCGCTTGCCAGCGGCAGCGCGATGGCGCGCGCATGAAGGTGGAGCTTCTTGGCTTGTGGCAGGCTCGCGGGGTGCGCAGCTGCAGCGCCATATTTGCCGTCACCGAGAATGGGGGTCCCAAGCGCGAGGCAATGTACGCGGAGCTGATGCGTCCTTCCGGTTACCGGCTCGAGTGCCAGCCAGGCGAAGCGGTCGGCGGCGCGCGCGACGGTGCGGTAATAGGTAAGGGCACGATCGCCTTCTTCGTCATCGGCGGCGACGCGCTCGCCCGCGGGCCCGGCTTGCTTGGCGAGCGGCTGATCGATCTTGCCCTGGCGCGGCTTCGGTGCACCGACAGTGATCGCCCAATAGACTTTGCCCGCAATCTTGCGGCGGAATACCTCGCCGAGCCGCGCGGCGGCGCGAGCGGAGCGCGCCAGCACCAGCACGCCGCTCGTATCCTTGTCGAGGCGATGGACGAGGCGCGGGCGCTCCTTGGCATCGAAGCGCAGCGCATCGAGCAGCCCATCGAGATGCCGGCTTGTCCCAGTGCCGCCTTGCACGGCGAGGCCTTCCGGCTTGTCGATGACGATCAGCTCGTCGTCGCGATAAAGCACCCGCTCTTGCAACAGGCGCGCATCGGCGGTGGTCGGCGGCGGCAGGGTGTGAGGCCGGGCGTCCGGCGGAGGCGCTGCCGGCAGCGGCGGTACGCGGATGCGCTGGCCGGTGGTGACGCGGTCGCCCGCGTCGACGCGTTTGCCGTCGAGCCTGATCTGGCCGGTGCGCAGCAGCTTCTCGAGCCGGCCGTGGCCCAGCGTGGGAAAATGCCGCTTGAACCAGCGGTCGAGACGGATTTCGGCGTCCTCGGGCGCCACGGTGAGGGTCTGGACGCCGCTCATGCGCCTGATGTTAGCCGCGCATGAGCGCGCGATCCATCCCGAGAGCGTTAGAGGCGCGCCCGACGCGCCGCGACGATCAGCGGCGCCAGTGGCCGGGGTGCCAGACATAGCGGCCGCGGACGACCACCCAGGCGCCCGGCACCCAAACCGCTTGCGCATAGGGCGGGTGCACATAGCGGCCCGGCACCCAGACATAGCGCCCATGCCTCCACTGGTAGACGCCCGGCTGCCACACCCAGTAAGCGCCCGGCGCGGCGCCCGGCGCGGCGACCGGCGGCGGCGGCGCAGCTTCGGCTTGCGGCGGTGGCGGCGGCGCGCCTTGGGCGAGGGCGGATGGCGCTTGGCCAGCTAAAAGCAGCAAAATTGCGGCGCCCGCCAGCGCCAGATATTTCAGCGAACGCTTCATCGAATGGAATCTCCGGGTTTTTGCGCTTGGCGAATTATAGGTAGGTGCCGGCGACGGCGTTCCCAGGCCCCATCTATTTCGTCTTGGTTTTGCGCAGCTTTTCCCAGTAATCGAGACGTTTCTTGATCTCGCGTTCGAAGCCGGTCTCGAACGGCTCGTAGAATTGCTGCCGCTGCAGCGCGTCGGGAAAATAATTAAGGCCCGAAAATCCTTCTTCGGTGTTCGGATCGTAAATATAGCCCTCGCTATAGCCGAGATCGCGCATCAGCCGCGTTGGCGCGTTGACCGCGTGCATCGGCGGCATCAGCGAGCCGCTGTCCTTGGCGGAGCGCATCGCTGCGCCGAGCGCGATATAGGCGGCGTTCGATTTTGGCGCGGTGGCGAGATAGATCACCGCTTGCGCGAGCGCGAGCTCGCCTTCGGGCGAGCCCAAGCGCTCGTAAGCTTCCCAAGCCGCGAGCGCTTGCGGCAGGGCTTGCGGATCGGCAAGGCCGATATCCTCCGATGCCATGCGCACGATGCGGCGGGCGATGTAGATCGGATGCTCGCCGCCGGCGAGCATCCGCGCGAGCCAATAAAGCGCCGCATCGACATCGGAGCCGCGCACCGATTTATGCAGCGCGCTGATCAGGTTGTAGTGACCTTCCTGCGCCTTGTCGTAGAGCGGGGCGCGCCGCTGCACCGCCGCCATCAGCCCCGCGGTGTCGAGCGGTGGCCCTGCAGGCAGCATCGCCAGCTCTTCGGCGAGATTGAAGATGAACCGCCCGTCGCCATCGGCCATCGCTTTCAGCGCCTGGCGCGCTTCGTTATCGAGCGGCAACGTCTTGCCGAGAGCGGCTTCGGCGCGCTGCAGCAACGTCTCGAGCGCCGCCTCATCGAGCCGGTGCAGGACGAAGACTTGACAACGCGAAAGCAGCGCGCCGTTCAGCTCGAAGGACGGATTTTCGGTGGTCGCGCCGACAAGCACGATGGTGCCATCCTCGACATAGGGCAGGAAGCTGTCTTGCTGTGCACGATTGAAGCGATGAATCTCGTCGATGAACAGCAGCGTGCCCTGGCCGCCGACACGGCGCTTGGCCGCGCCTTCGAAGACTTTGCGCAGATCGGCGACGCCCGAGAACACGGCCGAGAGCGGCGCGAAATGCATTGCCGCGGTCTCGGCCAGAAGACGCGCGATCGTCGTTTTGCCGCAACCCGGCGGCCCCCAGAGGATCATCGACGACAGACGATGCGCCGCGATCATGCGGCCGATCGGCGCGTCGGCGCCGAGAAGATGGTCCTGTCCGACCACCTCCGCGAGGCGCTGCGGCCGCAGCTTGTCGGCGAGCGGTCGTGGTGCCGCGTCCTCGAACAAGCCTTTATCGCGGCTGGTGCGTGCCGCGTTCACCGCACGCTCACAGCAAAGAGCTGGCCGACACGGCGGATGCCGAAGGTCCAAGGTCCGGCCCCGGCGCTCAGGGCATCTTTAAGGTCGTTGACCGAGGCGACGGGATTGCGATTGACGGTGGCGACGATGTCGCCCGCCTGAAGTCCGAGGCGACCGGCGAGGCTGCCGCTTTTGGCGCTGATCACGACCACGCCGCGCGCCGTGGGCGCAAGTCCCAATTCGTCTGCTTGGGCGGGATTGAGGTTGGCGACGGTCGCGCCCGCCAGCGGCGTCGCGGCGGCGAGCACTGTTACTTGGCGCGGTGGCATATCCGGCAGGGCGGTCAAGACCACGCTCACGGTCGTGGTCTGGCCGTTGCGCCAAAACGTCACCGGCACCGGCGCGTCGATCGGCAAGATCGCGACGCGATAGCGTAGATCGTCGGGATCCTCGATGTCGTGGCCGCCGATCACGGTGATCACGTCGCCGGTGCGGATCCCCGCGCGCGCGGCGGGGCCGTCCGCGATGACGTCCTTCACCAGAACCCCGCCCGGATGAGGCAGATGAAGCGCGTTTGCGATCTCAGCCGTAACCGCTTGTCCGGTCGCGCCGAACCACGGGTGATGGATCGGAGCGCCGCTGGTTGCCGCCTGGAGGACCGTTCGCACCAGCGTCGTCGGAATAGCGAAGCCGATGCCGATCGACCCGCCCGATTGCGAGAAGATGGCGGTATTGATGCCGACGAGCCTGCCGTCGAGATCGACAAGGGCGCCGCCGGAATTGCCGGGATTGATCGCGGCGTCGGTCTGGATGAAGGACGAGAGATCGCTGCCGATGCCGGTGCGCGCCAGCCCCGAGATAATGCCGCTGGTCACAGTCTGGCCGACGCCGAACGGATCGCCGATCGCCAGCACGAGATCGCCGACCTCGAGTTGATCGCTGTCGCCCAGTTCCAGCACCGGCAGGCGTTCGCCATGCGTGTCGATCTTCAGCACCGCGAGGTCGGCATGCTCGTCGGACAGCATGACCTTCGCCTCGAATTCGCGACGGTCGCTCAGCACGACGGTGATTTGCTCGGCGCCGTCGATGACGTGGTGGTTGGTCACGATCAGTCCGTTGGCGCCGAGGATGACGCCCGAGCCCAGCGACTGCTGGACGCGCTCGCGCGGCAGGCCGAACGGCCCCTGATTGCCGAAGAAGCGGCGGAAGAGCGGGTCGTCCATGAAAGGCGTGCGCGTCTGTACAGTGCGCCGCGAATAGACGTTGACCACGGCCGGTGCGACCTTCTTGACCACCGGCGCGAAAGAGAGGTGGATCATTTCGCGATTGGTGGGCGGCGTCCGGCCCTGCCCGAGGCTAGACACGGTCGCCACGACGAGCAAAACCAAGCCGAGAACAAGCGAGCGTGCTGCCATCAGGCCTGCAATCTAGTCGCGCCCTCATGGCCACGCCAGCCTGCATCCCCGAAGACGGCGGCGAAGGCAGTTTTGAGCGCGGCATCGACCTCGGGCAACGTCGCCGTGATGCCAAGCGCGGCCAGCGACGTGACGCCATGCTCGCTGACGCCGCAGGGCACGATGCCGCGATAATGCGAGAGATCGGGGTCGACATTGAGCGAGACGCCATGGAAGCTCACCCACTGGCGGACGCGCACGCCGATCGCGGCGATTTTGCTTTCCTTGCCGTGGCCTTCGTCGACCCAGATGCCAACGCGGCCGGTACGCCGCTCACCCCGCACATTGAAATGCGCCAGCGCGCGAATGAGCCATTCCTCGAGATCGTGGACATAGGCCTTCACATCGGCGCCGCGCTTTCGCAGGTCGAGGAGCACGTAGCCAACGCGCTGCCCGGGGCCGTGATAGGTGTACTGGCCGCCGCGGCCGGTCCGGAACACCGGCAGGAAATCGGGCGCGACCAGGTCGCGCGCGCGCGCGCTGGTGCCGGCGGTGTAAAGCGGGGGATGCTCCAGCAGCCAGACGAGCTCGGGCGCCGCGCCGGCGCGGATCGCCGCGACGCGCGTCTCCATCTCCGCCACGGCGGGCTCATAGGGGACGAGCGCGTCGCTGATACGCCACTCGATCTCGCTTTTGGGTCCGGTCATTCCTGGCTCCCGAGCCCAGGATAAGGGCTTTTTCCGTCGCTTGCGATGCCGGCGCGGGTTTGCTAAATCGCGGCCCGGCGGCTCGGTCCGAAAATACCGCCGCTCTCCGTGCGGTCGTGGCGGAATTGGTAGACGCACTAGCTTGAGGTGCTAGCGGGGGAAACCCCTTGGAAGTTCGAGTCTTCTCGACCGCACCATCCTTGCCTCGGGGAGCCGGCGATGGCTGATGATCTGCGCCATGCCGCGCTCGAATATCACCGCCTGCCGACGCCTGGCAAGATCGCCATCGTCGCGACGAAGCCGCTCGCCAACCAGCACGATCTCGCGCTTGCCTATTCCCCCGGCGTTGCCGAGGCCTGCCTCGCCATCGCCGCCGACCCGGCGCAGGCCGCGAATTTCACCTCACGCAGCAATCTCGTCGCGGTCATCACCAACGGCACGGCGGTGCTCGGGCTGGGCTCGATCGGCCCGCTGGCGGCCAAGCCGGTGATGGAAGGCAAGGCAGTCCTGTTCAAGAAATTCGCCGATATCGATGTCTTCGATATCGAGATAGACGCCAAGGGTCCCGATAAATTCGTCGAGATCGTCGCCTCGCTCGAGCCGAGCTTCGGCGCGATCAATCTCGAGGATATCAAAGCGCCGGAATGCTTCGCGATCGAGGAGCAGCTTCGTCGCCGGATGAGGATTCCGGTTTTCCACGACGATCAGCACGGCACCGCGATTATCGTCGGCGCGGCGATCCGTAACGGGCTGCGCCTCGTCGGCAAGCGGCTCGAAGAGGCGAAGCTCGTCACTTCCGGCGCGGGTGCTGCCGCCATCGCCTGTCTCGATCTTCTCGTCAGCATGGGTCTCAAGATCGAGAACACCATCGTCACCGATCGCTATGGCGTCGTTTGGCGCGGCCGCAAGGAGGAGATGGATCCCCGCAAGGACCGCTATGCCAAGGATACCAATGCGCGCACCCTCGGCGATGTGATCGGCGGCGCGGACATCTTCCTTGGTCTCTCGGCGCCCGATGTGCTGAAACCCGAGATGGCGGCGCGCATGGCAGCAAAGCCGCTGATCCTAGCCCTCGCCAATCCGACGCCCGAAATCCTTCCCGATGTGGCGCGCGAGGCGAAGCCCGATGCGATCATCGCCACGGGCCGCACCGACTATCCGAACCAGGTCAACAACGTCCTCTGCTTCCCCTTCATCTTCCGCGGCGCGCTCGATGTCGGCGCGACGACGATCAACGAGGCGATGAAGCTTGCCTGCGTCGAGGCGCTCGCCGATCTCGCACTGGCACCGCCCTCAGACGTGGTCGCGGCGGCCTATGGCGATACGATGCTGACTTTCGGGCCGGACTACCTCATCCCCAAGCCGTTCGATCCGCGGCTCATCCTCGAGCTTGCTCCGGCGGTGGCGAAGGCGGCCATGGAAAGCGGCGTTGCGACCCGGCCGATCGAAGATTTTGCCGCCTATCGGCAGCGACTGACGCAATTCGTCTTCCGCTCCGGGCTCGTCATGCGGCCGATCTTTCAGCGCGCGCGCAGCGATCCCAAACGTGTCGTCTATGCTGAGGGTGAGGATGAGCGCGTATTGCGCGCGGTGCAGCAGGCGGTGGACGAAGGGTTGGCGCGGCCGATCATCGTCGCGCGCCGCGAGGTCGCACGCCGCCGGATCGAGCGGCTCAACCTGCGCTTCAAGCTCGATCAGGACGTCGAGCTCGTCGATCCGCAAGACGACCCGCGCTACAACGACTACTCCGCACTTTATCACCAGCTGATGGAGCGCAAAGGCATCTCGCCGGACTATGCGCGTTATCTGGTGCGCACGCGCAACCCGGTGATAGCCGCGCTGATGGTCAAGCGCGGCGAAGCCGATGCGATGCTCTGCGGCGCGGTCGGGCAGTATGAGCGCCATTTGCAGCACATCACCGACATCATCGGATTGCAGCCCGGCGCTAGCGCGCCGGCGGCCTTGTCGGCGCTGGTCCTGCCCAAGGGCACGTTCTTCCTCTGCGACACCTATGTGATCGACGATCCAACGGCGGCGCAACTGGCCGAGATCACGCTGCGTGCCGCGGCGGTGGTGCGCATGTTCGGCGTCGAGCCCAAGGTCGCGCTCTTGTCGCAGTCGAATTTCGGCAGCTCCAATACGCTTGCGGCGAGGAAGGTCCGCGAAGCGCTGGTGCTGTTGCGCGATCTCGCGCCGTCGCTCGAAGTCGAGGGCGAGATGCATGGCGACGCCGCGGTCTCGGAAGAGGTGCGTCAGCGCATCTTTCCCAATTCGCGGCTCAAAGGCGCGGCCAATCTGCTGATGATGCCGAATCTCGATGCCGCCAATATCGCGTTCAACTTGCTGACGGCGCTGGGCGACGGGCTCGCGATCGGCCCGATGCTCTTGGGCGCGCGCCAGCCGGCTCATATCCTGACGCCGTCGACCACCGTGCGCGGTCTGCTCAACATGACGGCAATCGCCGTTTATGACGCGCAGCTGAGCGCGGGATCCTGAGATACCGCGCTCAGCCGGCGGCTTGGGCGAGAACTAGCCGCGGCGGGGCCCGCCGCCATGGCCGAAGCGGCCGAAATGGCGATGCGGTGTCGCGAGCTCGTCCGCGACCTTCTTCTGCTCGGCGCTGAGGCCAGCATAGAGCGGACGGAACGCGCCGAGATATTGCTGCTGCTGTTGATCGCGCAGCTGAGCGAATTTCGCGCGCTGTTCGACGCGGTCGATCGCCGAGACGATCTGGCCGCGCTGGCCGTGCATGTCACGGAAGCTCTTTTGCATGGACGCGGCGTTGTCGCGGATGACCTGGGCGTATTTGTCGAACGCGGCTTCTTGCGCCGGCGTGACCTTCAGCTTGGCCTTCACGTAGGCAATGCGGGCTTCGGCATTCGCGGCGAAGTCGAAGTCACGCTGTGGACGCTGGGCGCCGGGCGAATTGCCGGCTCGCGGCGAGGCGGCGGCCGAAGGCTGGCCCGCGGTGGGCGGTGCCGCGGATGACTGGGCAAAAGCCGAGGGCATGCTCAGCGGGGTGGTGGCACCGAGCGCGAGCAGCAGGGCGGCGGGTAGGACGAATTGCTTGTTCACGAGAGTCTCCTAGAGGGGGGATTAGCCCTTGCTCGGGCTTGCTTCGTTCTAGGCTAGGGCCGCGTGGGCCATCCCCCTAGCCACATGGCCGGGATATTAAATCCGGGTAACGGCGTCCTCTAATCGGTCTTCGGTGTCGCGCCCGACGGAGAGTTTTCGGCGGCGCCGGGTTCGGTCTGCCAGCCGCCGCCGAGCGCCTTGTAGAGTGCGACCAGGTCGGTCGATTGCATCGCTGTGCTGTCGGTCAGCAACAGTTCCGTCTGCTGCAGCGTGCGTTCGGCGTAGAGGACGTCGAGGAAGCCGGCGACGCCGCTTTCATACCGCTGTTGTGCAAGATCGAGCGCCGTGCGGTTCTGCGCCAGCGTGGCGGCGAGCGCGGAGTGCCGGCTCTGCTCGGTGCCGTAGGCGGTCAGCGCATTCTCGACATCGTGCAGGGCGGAGAGAACCGTGGAAGCGTAGGTCAGCGCTGCTTCCTCGGCTTTCTCGTCATCGAGCGCCACCGTCGCCCGGCGCGCTCCGCCCGAGAAGATCGGAATTTCGAGGCTCGGCCCCAACGAGAAGAAGCGGCCCGCCCAGTTCGACAGGTCGGCGAAGCGTTCGGCCTGGACGCCGAGATCCGCGTTGAGTGTCAACCGTGGAAAAAGATCGGCAACCGCGACGCCGACCTGCGCCGTCGCTGCGTGAAGCTGGGCTTCGGCACGGCGAATATCCGGCCGCCGTCGCGCGAGATCGGCGGGCAGCCCGACGGGCACGGCGGGCGGGATCGGCGGGACGGGCTTCGCGGTCTCGAGCTCGCCATGCAGCGCTCCCGGCGGCAGGGCCAGGAGCAGGCTGAGCTGATTGATATCGGCGCTGATCTGCGCGGTTGCTTGCGGGACCTGCGCTTCGGTGCTGGTGACCTCGGCCGCCGCGTTGGCGACATCGACATCGTTGCCGATGCCGGCGCGGGCGCGGTCGCGGGTGAGGTCGAGGATTTCGCGTTGGCTCGTGAGATCGTCTTCGAGCACGGAGCTCCGGAGCTGGGCCGCGCGCAGATCGATGTAGTAACGGGCGACGTCTCCTTGCAGCGAGACCAGCAGGTCGTTGCGATCTTCGACCGTGGCTTTCGTCGTCGCATTCGCTGCCTCGACCGAGCGACGTACGCGGCCGAAGAGGTCGATCTCCCAGGATGCGTCGAACCCCCATTGGTACTGGTCGAAGGGATTGGGCAGCGAGGGAATGGCGCCGCTAACGCCGCCAGCGGGTGCGCTTCCGGGCGTATGAGGACCGCCGATACTGCCGAGCAACGAGGTGAAAGCGGTTTCTTCGCTGATCCGCTCGCGCGTATAACCCGCATTGCCCGAGAGGCTCGGATAGAGGCCTGCGGCCGTAACGTCGTGCTCGGCGCGTGCTTCAGCGATACGCAGCGCGGCCTGCCGCAGATCGAGATTGGCCGCGGTCGCGCGGGCTATCAGTGAGGTGAACGTCGGATCATCGAAGCTCGACCACCACCGGCTTTCGATCGGAGCCGTCGAGGTGCTGCGCTGTTGCTCGCTCTTGCCGACCGGATGCAGCGCGTCCTCGGTCCAGCCGGCCGGCGTGTCCGGCTTCGGCGGCGCGAAATCGGGACCGACGGTGCAGCCGGCGAGCAAAAGGCTGGCGAGGAGAGCGACGGCGCGCTGGGGCTTATTCGATGCCATGGCGGAACATCCAGGAGGCGCCGGTCAGGGTAACGGCGGCGATGATCGCAAGCGGCCAGAGGTCATGGCCGAGACGGCCGAGCCCAACGCCTTCGAGATAGACGCGCTGCGCGATGTCGATGGCGAAGCGCAGCGGATCGATCAGGGTCAGATATTGGAAGATCGCCGGCATGTTGCTGAGTGGGGTGGCCAGTCCCGACAGCAATGTGAAAGGCATCAACAGCACGAAGGAGTAGAGCATCGCCTGTTGCATGGTCGCGACCACCGAGGACAGCATGAGCCCAATGCCGACCGCGGCGAGGAGGAACAGCCCGAGTCCGGTATAGAGCGTGAAGTAGGAACCCTCGAACGGGATCCGAAACCAGAATTGGGCGACCAGCAGGATCGAGCTCGCTTGTATGGTGCCGATAATCATCGACGGGATCGCCTTGCCGAACATGATCTCGGCGGGGCGGAAGGGCGTGACCAAGAGCTGATCGAACGTGCCTTGCTCGCGTTCGCGCGCCACCGACATCGCGGTCAGTAGCAAAGTCTGCAGCATGGTGAGCGTGCCGATCAGGGCCGGCACCATGTTCCAGCGTGTCTCGAGATTGGGGTTGTACCAGGCGCGCGTCACGACTCGCAGCGGTGGTGACGCCGCGCCATGGGCCGCCGCCCAGTCGGCGTTGAAGGCGTCGACGATCGCGCTGACATAGCCGAGCGCGGTTCCCGCCGTGTTCGAATTGCGGCCGTCGGCGATCACTTGCACGTTGGCGTTCCTGCCGGCCGCGAGGTTGCGCTCGAAATCCTGGCCGATTTGGACCACCAGCAACGCCTGTCGCTCATCGATCACTGAAGCGATATCGGCGGCACGCGTGAGATCGGCGACGCGTGCGAACACGCCGGAGCCGTCGAGCCGTGCGAGAAGCTCGTGCGAGGCGACGCTATGATCCTGATCGAGCACGGCATAGGGCACGTCGTTGAGGTCGTAGGTTGCGGCGTAGCCGAAGATCAGGCATTGCAGCACCGGCGGCAGGAAGATCGTCGCCCGGCTGCGCGGATCGCTAAGGATTGCGAGCAATTCCTTGCGGATCAGGGCGGCAATGCGGAGGAGGGAGGCCAGCATCGTGCGCCTCATGCCAGCCGCTTACGGGTGACCGCGCGGGTCGCCGCCAGGAGGATCGCCGCCATGCCCGCGAGCATTCCGGCATTGGGCCAAATCACCGGCCAGATATCTCCGGTGAGAAAGATCGTTTGCAGCAGCGCGACGTAGTATCGCGCCGGGAGCGCGTAACTGATCCAGCGCACGAGATCCGGCATGCTGCGCAGGTCGAACAGGAAACCCGAGAGCATCATGGCTGGGAGGAAAGTGACGACCAGCGTCACCATGCTCGAGACGAATTGGCTTTTGGTCGCTGAGGACACCAGCAGCCCGATCGCGAGCGAGACCAGCAGATAGAGCGTCGAGACCCCGGCCAGGACCAGAACCGAGCCGCGGAGCGGGACTTGGAACAGGAACTTGGCGGCAAGGATACAGAGGACGAGACCGCCGATGCCGAGGACGAAATAGGGGATCATCTTCGACAGCAGGATCTCGCCGCTGCGCACCGGCGTCACGAACATCGCCTCGAACGTGCCGCGCTCCCATTCCCGTGCCATGACGAGGGTCGTCAGGAACGCGCCGATCAACGTCATGATCAGCACGATGAGGCCGGGCACGAGGAAGTAGTGGCTGTCGTCGGCTTCGTTGAACCACATCCGGCTTTGCAAGGTCACGGCGCCCTCCGGGGCGGCGTAGCCCTCGGCGCTGCGTTGATCCGCCCATTGCCCGATCGCGCCTTCGGCATAAGCCTCGATGATCCGGGCGCGGTTCGCGTCGCTGCCATGGACGAGGATCTGCACGGCGGCATCGCCGCTGGCGAGCCGGCGGGAGAACTCGCTGCGCAAGCGAATGATGCCATCGACCCGGCGATCGAGCATCAGCTCTTCGGCGCGCGGCATCGACGTCAGGATTTCGGCGTCGAAATAGGGCGAAAGCCGGAAGCCGGCGGCGAGTTCGCTCGCGGCGGGCGATGTGTCTTCGAGGACGACTGCGACGGGGACGGCTTTCACGTCGAGCGACAGAGCGTAACCGAACAACAGGATGAGCAGCACCGGCATCACCACGCCGATTGCGATGCTGCTTGGGTCGCGCACGAGTTGATAGGCCTCCTTGCGCACCAGCGCCGAGACCCGGCGCAGCGCGGCGTTTCGGCTGACGGATGTCATGGCGCGCCCGCCACTGCGTGCGCGCGGTCGCGTGCTTGGGCGACCACCGCGATGAACGCGTCTTCCATATCGGCCTCGCGCTCGACAGAAGGCGGGGCCAAGCCGCGCACTTCGGCCGGCGTGCCTTGCGCGAGGATCCGGCCGCCATCGAGGATTGCGATGCGGTCGCAATACTCGGCCTCTTCCATGAAATGCGTCGTCACAACGACCGTGACGCCCTGGCTGGCGAGCGCCGTGATCCGGCGCCAGAACTCCCGCCTGGCCAGCGGATCGGCGCCGCTTGTCGGTTCGTCGAGGAAAAGGATCTCGGGCTCGTGCAGCAGTGCCGCCGCCATTGCGAGACGCTGCTTGAAGCCCCCGGGCAGCTGGCCACTGGCGAGATGCATCAGCGGCCTGAGTTCGAACTGCTCGATCGCCCAGGCGACGCGCTGGCGCTTGGCGGCGCGTTCGAGGCCATAGGCGCTGGCGAAGAATTCGAGATTCTGCTTGACCGTGAGCTGGCCGTAGAGCGCGAATTTTTGTGCCACATAGCCGATGCGTTGCCGCGCTGAGGCGCGTGCCCGTCGCAGATCGAAGCCGGCGACATCGAGCGTGCCGGATGTCGCCGGCAGCAAGCCGCAGAGCATGCGGAAGGTCGTGGTCTTGCCGGCGCCGTTCGGCCCGAGAAGGCCGAAGATCTCGCCCGGCCGCACCTCGAAGCTGACATGGTCGACGGCGCTGAAATCGCCGAATTTACGCACGAGGTCGTGGACGCGGATGACAGGCATCGTATCGTCGCGCGCGATCGGGCGGTCAAGCTTCATCGCCGCAGCGGCGAACGATGCCGCCGGCTGGCGTTCCTTCAGCAGGGTCATGAAACCGTCTTCGAACCGCGCCGAGACCGGCTGCTCGTCGCGACCGCTATCGTCACGCGCCGCGCGCACCAGCCGCACGCGGCCGCCTTCGGGTACGGCGTCGACGACCCTGGGATCGTCGAGCAGCCGTGCCTGGAGATCGCGTGCCGCCTGTCCGGGCGGTGGCATCACCCGAAAAACACGCCCATCGGCGAGCGCGCTCACCGCCGCTGGGCGGCCTTGCGCGAGCACCTTGCCCTCGCGCAGCACGAAAGCGTCGTGGCAATGCTCCGCCTCGTCGAGATAGGAGGTGCTGAGCAGCACGGTGAGATGTTGCTGATCAACGAGGTGGCGGATGATCTCCCACAGCTCGCGGCGCGACAGCGGATCGACGCCGACCGTCGGCTCGTCGAGTAGCAGCAGCGCGGGCGAGCCGATCAGCGTGCAGGCAAGGCCGAGCTTCTGCTTCATGCCGCCGGACAATCTGCCGGCGAGGCGTGTTTTGAACGCGCCGAGCGCCGTCATCGCGAAGAGGTCGGGATAGCGCTGGGCACGCTCGGCCGTGTCGATGCCATGCAGATCGGCGTAGAGGTCGAGGTTTTCCTGGACGCTCAAATCCTCATAAAGGCCGAATTTCTGCGGCATGTACCCGATGCGGTCCTGCGCAGCTTGAGGATCGGCAGCGACGTCGATGCCGAGCACGGCGAGCGTTCCCGTATCGGCAAGCATGAGACCGGCAATCAGGCGGATGAGGGTGGTCTTGCCGGCCCCGTCGGGGCCCACGAGCGCCGCAAGCGTGCCGGGCCGCACCGCGAGCGAGACGCCGTCGAGCGCCGCGACGGTCTCGCCGGTCTCGCGCCGGAAGCTCTTACGCAGAGCGCGTGCCAGCACCGCCGGCGCGGCCTCGCCGGCTTCGCTCATGACGAGGCGCCGGGTTGCGCCGACAGGTAGACCGTGGCCGGCATGCCGAGACGCAATTCATCTGCCGGGTCTTTGACGAACACCCGGATCTCATAGACGAGGCTGGTGCGCAGCTCTTCGGTCTGCACCGTCTTGGGTGTGAACTCCGCGACCGGCGAGATGAAGCCGATCCAGCCGTCGAAGCGTCGCTTGGGAAAACTGTCGACCGCGATGCTGGCGGCCTCGCCCGGACGGATCCGGCCGAGATCGGCCTCGGAGACATAGGCACGCACCCATTTCGGATCGGTGATCGCCAGGGTGAAGACCGGCTTTTGCGGCGAAGCCATCTCACCGGGCTCCATCAGCCGCGAACGCACCACCGCGTCGGCGGGAGCGGTCAGCGTCGCATCGGCGAGCTGCTCTTGCAGCAGCGCGAGCTGCGCCTCGTCGCCCTGAAGCTGCGCCGCGGCCTGCGCCACGTCTTCCTTGCGCGGGCCGGCGATTTGCAGGTCGAGCGCCTTTTGCTGGGAGACAACCTTGGCATTGCCGACATCGACCGCGGCATTCGCGTTGTCGAGATCCTGTTGACTCGCCGCGCGGCCGCCTGACGCGGCCAAGAGGCTCCGGAACCGGTCGGCCTGCCGGCGCGCGTTCTCGGCATCCGCTTTGGCAGAATCGAGCGCCGCGCGCGCCTCCGCTATCTCTTCCGGGCGATTGCCGTTGTGGAGGCGATCGACGACGGCGCGCTGTGCCGCGACTTGCGCCGTGGCTTGGTCGACTTGAGGCTGGAGGCGGCGGGTATCGAGCCGGGCGAGCGCCTCGCCCTGGTGAACGCGGTCGCCCTCCTGCACGAGTACGGCGGCGATGCGCTCGGTGCCGTTGAAGGGCAGATCCACCTGGCGCAAATCGACATTGCCGTAGACGACGAGTGATTTCGGCGCGCCCGGCCTGGCGGCGAGCCAATAGGCGAGGCCCGCAGCGACCCCGATCGCGACCAGCGCGACGATGAGGATATTGCGTCTCATGGTTCCATCCTCGTCCAGCGATGCTAACGCGGCATCCGGCAAAAAGTCAAATTCAAATTTGAAATTTTAATTTGAAATTTTCACGACCGTCGATTACGCTTGCTTCCCATGAGCACCGCGACCGCGCCCCGCGCGAAATCGTCCCCGTCTCCGAAGGAAGTGGAAAAACAGCAGCGTACCCGCGAGCTGCTGCTCGAGGCGGCCGGTCATGTCTTCGCCGAAAAGGGCTTCGACCGCGCGACCGGCAAGGAGATTTGCGCGCGTGCCGGGGCCAACACCGCGGCGATCAACTATTATTTCGGCGGGATGGAGGGGCTTTATGCCGCCGTACTGCGGCTTGCGCATGGCCGCGTCGTCTCGGTCGACCATCTGCAGGCGCTGGTCGCCGGCAAGCCCGATGCGCGCGGCCAGCTCGGGGCGATTCTCGGCATGTTCGTCCGCGTCGTCGTCGGGCCGGCGTCAGCGTCCTGGATGTTTCGCGTGATCGGTCGCGAGGTGGTCGCACCGTCGCAGGTCTTCAGCGAAATGCGCGACAAGGAGATCTTCCCCAAGTTGCGGATCTTGCGTCCCGTCGTGGCCGAACTGATGGAATTGCCCGAGAGCCATCCCGCGGTCGCGCGCGCATGCGTCAGCATCGTCGGTCCCTGCATTTTACTGCTCATCGGCGATCGCCGGTTTCTGAAGCAGGCATTTCCGGCTTTCGGTTTCGACGATGCGGCGTCGGTCACGCAGCATATGCTGGCGTTCTCGCTCGCGGGCATCGCGGCGATCGGGCGCGCGGCGACGCACAAGCGTCACTGAGTGCGCACGTCAGTCGTTGGTTTGCCGTCCTGTCGCGGACCCGACCGCGCCGGCAATGTTGCGCGCGATCGCCGCGCGCTCGGCCGGTCGCAGCAGCACGCCGATCTTTTGCGCATCGGCGGTAGAGATCGTCGCGATCTTCGCGCAGCGCACGACGGAGGGCGCCGGCAGTCCCGCGCTGCGCAGATCGGTGATCGGCACATCGGCCGGCCAGGCGGCATGGCCGGCGGCGGTAATCATCACGACCCAGAGCAGGCCATGCGCGGCCTCGAGCCGTCCTCCCGCCACCACGAGGACCGGACGATATTCAAGCGCCGGCCGTGCGTGATAGGGAAACGGGACCTTGAGGACGTCCCACGGCTCAAAGGCCGGCGTAAGCGTGCCGGTCATTGTCCGAGCTCCATTCGTCGAAGGCCGCGGTCGGGCTGTCGACCGTCGGCGCGGTCGCTTTCGTCATGATGACGTGATCGCCCTCGATGGCGTAGGTAATGGTGTCGCCAACGCCGAGCTTCAGCGCCGCGCGGACCGAGCGCGGCACGGTAGTTTGTGCTTTGCTGGTAATCTTGCTGGCTATCACGGCTCGCCCCCCAGGATTTTCCGTTCTTAAGCCTCTTTGTAAGGATTTTCCTTGAAAATAGCAAGCGCCGGAACTCACGCGCGGCTTGCGCCAGATTGCGCGCTCGCTCATATCAGCCTGGCGCGGTCACGGAGAGAGGTTAATGGCGCTGCATATGCTGAAGATCGCGGCCGGGGTTGGCGATCTCGCCGAACTCAAGGAGCTTCAGAAAGAGCGCAAGCGCGAGCGCGGCGTCTATGCCTTCTACACCCGTAACATGCCGAAGCGGCAGGAGGAAATCCTCGATGGCGGCTCGGTTTATTGGGTGATGAAAGGCCAGATCCAGGCGCGGCAGAAGATCAAGGGCTTCCGTCCGATCGTTAACCGTCGCGGCCGGCCGGCCGTGCTTGTGACCTTCGAGGCGAAGCTGACCCCGACCGATTGGCGGCCTCACCGGCCGTTTCGCGGCTGGCGGTACCTCGAGCCGAAAGACGCGCCCAAAGACATGCCGAAAGGCGCGAAAACAAAGGGTTTGCCGCCGAAGATGGCTGCCGAATTGCGCGAGTTGGGCCTTCTTTAAAAATTTGCGTCCTACCCTGGACAAGCCTTAGGGGCGGTTTTATATTCGTCGTTCGGTCGTCCTTCGGGGTGGCCTCCGTCAATGCGTGGGCATTTTTGCGCTGTGCGCGATGCAGCAGGCTTTTTTGCCGGTTGCGACAGCAGTGTGATGGTGCCGACAAGTCGATCGAACAAGTCGATTGACTCGATAAAAGCGAGCGCTTATAAGCGGCGGCTCGCTCGCAGGGGCGGGGCTCTTTGACATCGTTGAGAAGAGGAAGGGATGCGCGGGCGGCGGTGCCGTTTCGGTACTGTCAGTACGCGCATCACTAAGGAAATTGACTACTTGTCAATTCCGAACCGATGCAAAACGTACGTAATGGTGCCAGGCTTGTCTTCGAGCTTCTATTCGGAGACGAGGCTAACGTGAGAGTTTGATCCTGGCTCAGAACGAACGCTGGCGGCATGCCTAACACATGCAAGTCGAACGCCTGTAGCAATACAGGAGTGGCGCACGGGTGAGTAACGCGTGGGAACCTGCCCTGGAGTGGGGG
>DASYAL010000084.1:0-1758 GCA_036501365.1 Allostellaceae bacterium
CATGAGGGCTACGTGCGGCTGAAGCTCACTTCGGTTCGCGGCTTCGTCGCCCGCACGATCGCGATGATCGGCGGCGCGCCGCCGAATTCGCCGCAGGCGCGCGCCATGGAAGAAATCATCGGCGCCTGGGCTTTTCATCACGGCATCGTCTACAGCAGGGCCGGGAGCGAGGCGCTCCAGCACGAGGTTGCCGCCGCGCCCCGGCTGCCGTCCTGGATCGAATTCTTCCTTACCTTCGACGTCGAGTATCGCAGGCGCCGCCTGCAGTTTTTGATCGAGGGACAGAACCGGCTGTACCGGCTCATCGACGAGGGCCGTTTTCCGGGACTGGACCCCGTTGTGGTCGACCGCCTGAAGCGGGAGCTTTATCTGCGGCTCGATGTGCTGCAGCGGTGGGAGGAGCCGCGGTCTTTCGGCCCCGGCGTCCATGTGCTGGCGGAGAAGCTGTTCCAGCACGCGCCGACGGCGGCCGAGGCCAGGGACTTGCCGGCCTTTGCGCGCGGGGTCGTGGCGAGCGAGCGCATCAAGACCATCGATCGGCTGGTGGAGACGCTGGGCAAGGAAATCGACCTCAATGCCACGACGCGCGATCTCGACGAACTGCTAGCCTCGCTCGACCCGGCGGCGTGGCATCCGGAAGCGCGACGCGAGGTTCTGGTCAATTATCTCGGCTTTCCGTTCTGGGATGTGCTCACCTTCTCGGTCAGTACTGGGCGCGGCACCGGCGAACTGCGCGAGATTCTGATCGACCGCATCAGCCCGGAAGAGATGCATACGCTCAAAGCCTTTGCGGGTGCGAAAAGCCTGAAAGGTACCGCGCTCAATAGTTTTGCCGGTTTTTTTTCGCGCCGCTATCGCGAGAACGATTATCTGCTCGGCCGTCTCCACGCCGTGGAGCGCCTCATGGATATCGTCTGCGACGCGGCCGGTATCGATCCGCAAAACAGCGGCATCGATGTGCTTGCGCTCAAGCGGCGGGCATTCGAGCGGGTTCTCGATGCCGAGGAAAGCCATCTCATTCACAGTGCGGATTTGATCGCCGCGCTGCGGCGCGCGGTTGCGGAGATCGGGGCGCCCTGATCCGGAGTCGCGGCGACCCTTGCATCGAACGCGGCACTGCAGGCGCTCGGCAACGCACGGTCGTCGGCAGGCGCGCAACAGTCATCGATTCTCATCGGTTGTTTCGGACAGCGCCGGGACGTTAAGCTGGCCGGCCGGTGCCGCATCGTTTCTGCGATGAAGGCCAAAGCCGGCCAGGGGAGGGTGAATGCCCGATGCATCCGTCATGGCGCGCGAGACGATCACGCTCGCCGGCATTGATCTCGAACTGCACGAGGGCGGCGAAGGGCCGCCGCTGTTATTTCTACACGGCGCGTCGGGTTTTACGCCTGATCCGCCCTATGTCGGGCTCTTGGCGCAGCGCCGCCGCCTGATAGCGCCGTCGCATCCAGGCTTCGGCGCATCGGGCCTGCCGCTCTGGCTCGATACCGTCGACGACATTGCCCATCTCTATCTCGAATTCATGGATCGCCGCGGCCTCGGTCGCGTCGATGTCGTCGGCACCTCGCTCGGCGGCTGGCTCGCAGCCGAAATCGCCACCAAGGTGCCCGAGCGCATCGGCAGGCTCGTGCTGGTCGGCCCCGTCGGCGTCAAGCTCGGCCCCGCCGACAAGCTCGATATCCCGGACATCTTCGCCATGGCGCAGGACAAGGTGATGCGGCTCGTGTTTCACGACGTCGAGAAAGGCAAGCTCGACAC
>DASYAL010000085.1:0-36912 GCA_036501365.1 Allostellaceae bacterium
CCCTGGCCCGATGTCGAGGGCTCGCTGAAAGAGACCGAATACGCGCTCGATGTGCTGAAGGCCGACGGCATCTGCATGTTCACGAGCTACGGCGACAAATGGCTCGGCCACGGCGATTTCAACCCGCTGTTCGAGGAGCTCAACCGGCGCAAGGCGATCGTCTATGTCCATCCCCATGCCGCCGCCTGCTGCTTCAACCTCATCCCCGAGGTCAACGAGTCGATCATCGAATACGGCACCGACACCAGCCGCGCGATCGGCAGCCTCGTCTTCACCGGCGCCGCGGCGCGCTACCCCAACATCCAGTGGATCTGGTCGCACGCCGGCGGGACGATGCCGTTCCTCATCGAGCGCTTCGTCAACCTCGCCAAGATTCCGCATTACAAGGCGGCGCTGCCCAATGGGCTGATGCACGAGCTGAAGCGCTTTTATTACGACACGGCGCAGGCCGCGAACGGCTCGGCGCTGCAATGCCTCAAATCGGTCGCCGGCGCGGGCCAGATCGTCTTCGGCACCGACTACCCGTATCGCCTCTCGATCGAGCATGCCGACGGCCTCGCCGGCGCCGGCTTCGACAAGAACGAGCTGCTCGGCATCGACAACCGCAACGCGCTGCGTCTCCTGCCGCGCTTGAAGACCTTGGTGAAGGCATAACGCGCGCATGGCAGCGCAACGCATCGACGTCCATCATCATTTCGTACCGCAGGTCTATAAGGACGCGCTGATCGCTTGCGGTGAGAAATGCCCGGCGCCGGGCTACCAGCCGCCGCTGCAGAACTGGAGCGAGGCGCGCTCGCTCGACGAGATGGAGAAGGCCGGGATCGCCAGCGCGATCCTGTCGGTGACGACGCCCGGCCTCCATTTCGGCGACGACGCCCAAGCGCGCAAGCTGGCGCGGCAATGCAACGACGCCGGCGCGACGATAGTCGCGGACAAGCCGCAGCGCTTCGGACTTTTCGGCGCGCTGCCCTTGCCGGATATCGAGGGTAGCCTCAAGGAGATCGCCTACGCGCTCGACGAGCTCAAGGCCGACGGCATCGGGCTTTACACGAATTACGACAGCGGCGGCATCAGATTCCTCGGCGATCCGCAATTCGCGCCGATCCTCGAGGAGCTCGACCGCCGCAAAGCGCTGGTCTTCGTCCATCCAACGTCTTGCGTTTGCTGCACCGATCTCCAGCCCTGGCTTGCCGACGCGATCGTCGAATACGGCACCGACACGACGCGCACCATCGCCAGCCTGGTCTTCGGCGGCGCCGCGGCACGCTATCCCGGCATTCGCTTCATCTTCTGCCATGCCGGCGGGACGATGCCGTATCTCATTCAGCGCTTCTTCGATTTCAGCGGCCGCGACACCGGCAAGATGAAAGCGGCGATGCCGCAAGGGCTAATGCACGAGCTGACGCGCTTCTATTACGACCTCGCCCAGACCGCGCATCCCGGCCCGGTCGGCTGCCTGCGCACCCTCGTGCCGATCGAGCACATCCTCTTCGGCACCGACTATCCGTACGGCGCCGGCTGCGTCGATCAGGTCGAGCGCATCGCCGCTTGCGGCTTCAGCCCGGCCGAGATCGCCGCGATCGACCGCGGCAATGCGCTGAAGCTGTTGCCGCGCTTCGCCTAGCCTAGAAGTTCGCCGCCGCGACAAGGCTAATCGCCTTTAACCTTAAGCGATTTTGACGCTGTTGCACGGCCGGCTGGCCGCTCGCCGCGCAACGAATTCTTGACGAGGCTTTGCGACCATCATCCGTGGTGGGCCGGCATTTAGAGCGGAGCCGCGTCGATGTTCAGGAATATCTTCCCGTCGCCAGCGCTGATGATCCTCGTCGCCTGCGGGATCGCGATCTCCTACGCGTCGCAGCAGGCGGCGAGCTACGACCCGAACCTGCTCGCGATCTGCACCCTGCTCTTCATCGCGGGCTGCGTCCTCGCCTTCAGCATCGTGCAAAGCCTGCCCGAGATGAAGCTGCGCATCATCATGAGCCGCACCACCTGGCAGCGCGCGAAATGGGGACTCATCCTCGGCGTCCTCTGCATTCCGCTCGCGTTCGGCTGGCTGCTCTGGGGCTTCTATGCTTTCGGCAACGGCAGCTGGCTCGACATCGCCATCGTCATGGGGCCGACGCTCATCCTCGGCTTGCTCGGGCTGGTCCTTATTTATTACTGGCTCGGCCTCTGGGCCTTCGGCGAGGTCGAAGCACCGGAGAAACAAGAGAAAAAAGAAGAATAGCCGCCGGCGCGTCTGCGCCGATCTGCCGCTTTCCAATTTCCCTGAACGGGCGAAAAACGCCGCGCATCGCGCACCTGCACCGATCGCGTGCACCATCGCGGCCAAACTTTGCTACAATCGGACTCCACGCGAAAAAAGGGCTGGAACCTTTGGGTGGAGGCACGGACTCTCGCGCGTTCCTCGAGGGGGGCGGCGACATCGGCGCGTTGATGCGCGCCCATGATTGGTCGACATCGCCGCTGGGTCCGCCCGAGACCTGGCCGCAATCGCTGCGCTCCGTCGTCGGCCTGCTGCTCAATTCCAAATTCCCGATGTTCGTCGCTTGGGGCCGGGAGCTCGGCTTCCTCTACAACGACGCCTATGCCGAGATTCTCGCCGACAAGCATCCGCGCGCCTTGGGCGCGCGCTTCTCCAACATCTGGTCGGAGATCTGGCCCGATATCTGGCCGCTGGTCGAGGCGGCGATGGCTGGCCGCGCGATCTATCGCGAGAATCTGCCGCTCACCATGAACCGCAAGGGCTTCGACGAGGAAACCTGGTTCACCTTCTCCTATTCGCCGGTGCGCGACGAGAGCGGCGCGGTCGCCGGCATGTTCTGCGCCGTCGAGGAGACGACGGTGCAGATCCTCACCGACCGGCAGCTGATCGCCAGCGAAGCGCGCTACCGCCAGCTCGCCGACGAGCTCAAAGAGGCACAGCAGGCGACCGAGGCGCTCAATGCGACGCTCGAGCACCGCATCGAGGACGCGCTCGCCGAGCGTCTCAAGGATCAGGCGCTACTCGTCGAGGCGCAGGAGAGTTTGCGCCAAGTCCAGAAGATGGAGACGATCGGCCAGCTCACCGGCGGCGTCGCGCACGACTTCAACAATCTGCTGACCCCGATCGTCGGCGCGCTCGACGTGCTGCGCCGCCAGACTAGCGGCGACGAGCGCGCGCAGCGCCTCGCCAGCGGCGCGCTCCAGGCCGCCGACCGCGCGCGGCTTATGATCCAGCGCCTGCTCGCCTTCTCGCGGCGCCAGCATCTCGAGCCGCGCTCGGTCGACATCCGCCGGCTGGTCGCGGGCTTCGCCGATCTTGTCTCGCGGCTTCTCGGGCCGCGCGTCGAGCTGACGCTCGACATCGCCGACGATCTGCCGCGCGCGCTGGTCGATCCCAATCAGCTCGAGCTCGCCTTGCTCAATCTCGCCGTCAACGGCCGCGACGCCATGGCGGGCGAAGGCCGGCTGGCGATCGCGGTGCACGCGCGGCTCGTCGGCGATCGGCCGAAACTCGATGCGGGCTCTTATATCTCGATCGCGGTCAGCGACACCGGCACGGGCATGGACGACGAGACGCTGCGCCGCGCGACCGAGCCGTTCTTCACCACCAAAGGCATCGGCCGCGGCACCGGGCTCGGCCTTTCCTCGGTGCTCGGCCTCGCCGAGCAGTCAGGCGGCGATTTCGAGATCGAGAGTTTCCCCGGCCGCGGCACCACCGCGACGCTGTGGCTGCCGCTCGCCGCGCAGAGTGCGGCCGAGATCGCGGCCGGCGGCGACAGCGAGATCGCGCCGGTCCGGGCGAATGCCGTGCCGGTGCTGCTGGTCGATGACGAGCAGCTGGTGCGCGCCGGCACCGCCGACATGCTGGCGGAAGCCGGCTATGTCGTGATTCAGGCCGGCTCCGGCTATGAGGCGCTGCGTCTCTTGGAGGACGAGCTCGAGATCGAGGCGCTGATCAGCGACTTCGCCATGCCCGGCATGAACGGCCTCGAACTGGCGCAAGGAGCGCTGGCGCTGCGGCCGAATCTCCAGGTGTTGCTGATCACCGGCTACGCCAACGTCGCCCAATCCGAAGCAGGCGGCCTCGCGCGTCTCGCCAAGCCGTTCCGCCAGGCGGATCTCGCCGCCGCCGTCGCCGAGCTCTTGCGCGACCGCAAGATCGTGCGCTTGCCGCGCGCCCTGGCAAAGTCCGCAAGCTAGCCCCTCAGTTCGCCTTCAGCGCCTGGTCGAGATCTTCGATCAGGTCCTGCGGATCCTCGAGCCCGACCGAAAAGCGGATCAGCGCGTCGGAAATGCCGAGCCGCTCGCGCTCGTCGGGCTTCAGCGAGCGATGCGTCGTCGTCGCCGGGTGGGTGACGAGGCTCTTGCTGTCGCCGAGATTGTTCGAGATGCGCGCGAGCTTCAGCGCGTTGAGGAAGCGGAAGGTCTCGGCCTTGTCGTGGCCGACATTCACGGTGACGATGGTGCCGCCGCCGCTCATCTGCCGCTTGGCGAGCGCGTATTGCGGATGGCTCTCGAGCCCGGGATAGCGCACGCGGCTGGCGCGCGGATGCTGCTCCAGAAACTTCGCGATCTGGATCGCGCTATCGCACATCTGGCGGACGCGCAGGTCCATCGTCTCGAGGCCCTTCACCAGAATCCAGGCATTGAAGGGCGAGAGCGCCGGGCCGGTATGCCTGAGGAACGGCGCCAAGGTCTCGTTGATGTATTTCGCCGTGCCCAACACCGCACCGCCGAGGCTTCGCCCCTGCCCGTCGATATGCTTGGTCGCGGAATAGACGACGATGTCGGCGCCCAATTGCAGCGGCTTCTGCAACAGCGGCGAGGCGAAAACGTTGTCGACGATCAGCACGCCGTCCGCCTGATGCGTCAGCTCGGCGACCGCTTTGAGATCGACGAGCTCCAGGCCGGGATTGGACGGGCTCTCGACGAACACCGCTTTGACGCCCTTCTTCAGCGCATCGCGCCACTGATCGAGATCGGCGCCATCGACGAGCTGCGTCGTGACGCCGTAGCGCGGCAGGATTTCCTGCAGGATGTAGAGGCACGAGCCGAAGAGGGCGCGCGAGGCGACGACGCGGTCGCCGGCTTTCACCATCGAGGCGAGCGAGGCGAAGACCGCGGCCATGCCGGAGGAAGTGCCGCGCACCGCTTCGGCACCTTCCAAGAGGCGCAGCCTTTCCTCGAACATCGAGATGGTCGGATTGGCGTAGCGCGAATAGACATAGCGCGCGCCCTGATTCTTGAACGCCTCCTCGGCTTCCTCGGCGCTCTGGTAGACGAAGCCCGAGGTCATGTAGATGGCCTCGCAGGTCTCCTCGAATTGCGAGCGCTGCAAGCCGCTATGCGTCAGGACGGTGCGCGCGCGCCATGTCGCGGAATGCTCGGGATTGATCACGGCCATGTCGCTCTCCTTCGCGTCCAACCACTCAAGGCGCCGACCGGAGCATCATAGGACCAAATAAAAAAGCCCTGCCGCGACGGGTCAGGGCTTATCCGAGCCTCCGACCTTTTAGCGGTTGTTTTAACGTGGCCGCAAGCCGGTCGGCTTTGATCAAATCGCCACGAACCAGATGAAGGTAGCGCTGCCGCGGGCCCTGTCAAGCAGATCGGCAAACGAAACGGCCGGCCCCACGAAGGAGCCGGCCGCACCGCGATCCCTCGATCGAGGCTTAGTAAGCGTAGTAGCCGTGGTGATAGCCCGGCCCGTAATAGCCGTAGCCCGGGCCCGGGGAGTAGACGCAGCCGGCCAGCATCATGCCGAGCGCGACGACGGTCAGAATCTTTTTCATCACTGCTCTCCTTTTAGTTCCGCTCTCTCATTCCGCTCATTCATGCTCATTGGCATGATCAATTGGGGCTTGCCGCCCACTCGCCGGAGGCGACCCCCGGATAGCCGCCATAGGTGCCGCCGTAGTTGCCATAGCCGGAGGCGTAATAGCCTGGGCCCGGGCCGCCGTAGACGCAGCCCGCCAATAGCGCGCCGAGCGCCAAGACCGTCAGTATCCGTTTCATGATCGCTACTCCTTTCCGCTTCATGGCTGGCCGTCATCCGCTCCCGCGGCGGCGCAACCTGACCGCAATCTCCCGACCCCGATCACGCGATGGTTCGGGGTATCACGATCCGTCGTTGCCGATTTTTGCTCTCGGAATCTAACCGGGGATGCGCCGCGCGGTTCCTCGGCGTGGCCTTGACCATGGACGGCTGTGCGCGGCCTTCAGGCGCCCCAAACCTCGGCCGCGACCTCGACGATGCGCGCGAGCTTCGCCTCGACCCCCCCGGGCGGCAAGCGCGCGGCGCGCGCGACGATCGAGAAGCCGCATTGCGGCGAGAGCGCGAGCTGCTCCAAAGGCGCGTATTTTGCCGCTGCAGCGATGCGCCGCTTCAAGCCGTCGGCGGATTCGATCGCGGGCAGTTTGGTGCTGACGAGGCCGAGCACCGCGGTCTTGCCCTTGGGCAGGAAGCGCAGCGGCGCGAAATCGCCGGCGCGCGGCGTGTCGTATTCGAGGAAGAAGCCGTCGACCGCGAGGCGATTGAACAGACGATCGGCGACCGGCTCGTAGCCGCCATCCGCCATGCCGTGGCCGAGATTGCCGCGGCAGAGATGGACAGCGACGCGCATGCCCGGAGGACGCTCGGCGATCGATTGGTTGATCGCGTCGATATAGGTGTCGATGAGGGCGTCGGGATCCTCGCCGCGCTGGCGCACGCGCGCCTGGTTCTTTGGATCGCACAGCACCGCGATCGGCACCTCGTCCATCTGCAGGTAGGCGCAGCCGCGGCGCGCGAGATCGGCGATCTCCTCGCGCATGACCGCGATCAGCGCGGCAAAGAACGCTTGGCGGTCGGGGTAGACCCGGCGATCGAAGGTGGCGTCGCCGCTGAAATGCGCGATCGACGGTGTCGGCAGGTTGGCCTTGATCGGCCGCGTCGTCATCGTCTTGAGCGCGGCGAAGTCATCGGCCGAGAGCGGCTCGCGGCGCTTCAGCGGCGCGACGCAGCGCGGCTCGCCGTGGCTGTCGAAGGTCGTGCCCTCGAAAGTCGTGAAAGCGAAGGCCGCGACTTCGGGCGTGGCCGCGAAACCATCGCACTTCTCGTAGAGGAATTCGCGCCAGCCGGTCTTGCGGAACTCGCCGTCGGTGATCGCGCCGATGCCGACGCGCTCCTGCATCGCCACGGCGTCGCGAATGCTGTCGTCTTCGATGCGTTTAAGTGCCGCCTTGGCGAGCCGGCCGGCGCGGAATTCCGCGCGCGCCTCGAGCAGCCCGTCGGGCCGCGGCAGGCTGCCGACATGCTCGGCGCGGTAGGGCGGCTTCGTCTTTGCTGCCAATGCGATCCTCCTCCGTCGACGCGCGCATCGCGCGCTTGAGCGTCGTGCGCTTGGAGACGTTCGCCTCTTCTTGGCGCGACCGGCATTACTTTACCGCGCGATTATGACATACTCCATCGTCGGGAGAGCGGCACGCACCAAGCGCAAACAAAGGGGAACGTCATGACGGTAGGTATCGGTGTTGCCCGTGCTGCGCGTTGCGGCGCGCTGCTCATGGCGCTGCTTCTCGCGGCGCGTGCGGCCGCCGCCGAGGACATCAAGATCGGCTACATCAAAGTGACAGCGCTGGCGCCGGTGATGGTCGCCGCGGCGAAAGGCTATTTCTCGGCCGAGGGTCTTAATGCCGAGCTCGTCGCTTTCGACGCGCCGGTGCCGGTGGCGCAGGCAGTCGTCAGCGGCGGCGTCGATTTCGGCGCGACCGGTCCCTCGGCCGCGTTCTACAATCTCGCCGGCCCGGGGGCGCTGCATATCATCGCCGGTCTCGCGCGCGAGCAGCCGAGCTTCCAGTTTCTCGCAGTTCTCGCCTCGAACCGCGCCTATGCCGCGGGTCTCACCTCAGTGAAGGCGCTGGCGGGACATAGCGTCGCCGTCTCCGATATCGGCGGCGCCGCGCATTACAGCCTCGTGCTGATCGAGGACAAATACCGCATCGATCCGTCAAGCGTGCGCGTCACGCCGCTGCAGGGCATCTCAAGCGCAATTTCCGCGCTTGCCGGCGGCTCGGTCGATGCCTCGGTCAGCCCCTCAACAGCCTTCGCGCCAGTCATCGAGCGCGGCGACGCCAAGCTGCTCGCCTATGTCGGCGACGAAACGCCATGGCAAGCCGGCATTCTCTACACGACGCGCAAGACCGCGGATGAGCGGCGCGACACGGTCGAGAAGGTGCTGCGCGCCATGAAGAAGGCAACGCGCGACTATCACGACGCTTTCACGGGACCGGACGAGCGACGCAAGGATGGGCCGACCGCGCCCGAAATGCTCGCGCTGCTCTCGAAACAGGTGGGGCAATCGCCGGAACAGGTGGGTCGCGCGATCGCTTATGTCGATCGCGACGCCCGTCTCGACGTCAAGGATATCCAGCACCAGATCGAGTTTCTGCGCGCGCAGGGCTTGATCAAAGGCGCGGTCGATGCCGACGCGATCATCGACAAGCGCTACGTCGTGCCGCTGCCCGCGAAATAGCCGAGCGCGAACGCCGTTTCAGCGATCGGTCGGGCATCGTCCCCTCCCCTCGGTTTTGCCCGATGCTACTGCCGCCGCGGCAAGCCGAAAACCGCGCCGCGGTTGCTTTGCTGCGGCGGCGATGGTCCAATGCCCGCGGGGACAAGAAGCTTCAAGGGAGGAAAGGTGATGAACCGATATCGATTATCAGTGTCGGCGGGCGCTTGCTTGCTGTCGCTCGTCGGCGGCACGGCTTTCGCCGCCAATTCCTTGCCGACCGAAACGCATCACATTGTACCCACGAGCCTCGCCGTCGAAGCGGCGCAAGCCGCGATTGCCTCATGCAAGGCGCAGGGCTGGAACGTCTCGGTCACGGTTGCCGATCGCAGCGGCAATGCGCGGCTCGTGCTGATGGGCGACGGCGCCAACCTGCTTACCAAGGAAGTCACGCGCCGCAAGGCTTATACCGCGGCGCTGCTCGGCATCCCGACTGGCGATTTCGCCAAGCGCATCGCGACCCCCGGCGCTTTCAATCCGATGGTCTACGATCCGCAGATGGCCGCGGGACCCGGCGGCCTGCCGATCAAGGCCGGCACCGAAACCATCGGCGGCATTGCGGCCGCCGGGGCGCCGGGCGGCGACAAGGACGAAGCCTGCGCCGCCGCCGGGCTCGCGAAGATCAGCGACCGGCTCAATTGAGCGGCGATTGGCATCGCCGCCGCCGCGGCAGCATCGACAAGCGGCTCGGACGGCTGCTCAAATCCTTCGCGGTGCTGACGGGGTCGGCGGGCGTCCTCGTCTTGGGCCTCCAACTCCTCGGCTGGTTCAAGCACGGTTTCTGGACGCCGCGGAGTCTCCTCGATCTCTGGCTGTGGCTCGGAAATTCCTATTCGCTCAACGCCGCGAGCGGCACCGGCCGCCTTGGCCTGCGCTTGCTCGACCTGCCGCTGGCGCCGTCGCTGCTGGCGATCGCGCTCGTCCTCTTCGCCGCCGGGGCGCGGATCGCGCCATGACCGCGAACCCGCTGCACTGGACGCGCGAGCACAAGATCGTGTGGTTTGGCATCAGCGCGATCGGCGCCGTCGCCGGAATTCTCCTCGCCTACATCGAATCGCCGCTGTTCTCGCTGACACAAAACAACGGCAGCCTCACCCGATGGCTGCTCTCACCCGGGCTTTACTGGCGCTGGGCGGTTTACGGCTTTCTCATCACCGCGGCGGCGTTCTACGCCGCGCAGCTCTTCCGGTCATCGAATTAGGCGCGGCCTCACCAGGACTTGGGCAGCGGCTTGGCGATCGCGTCTTCGAGCGTCTTGGCGCGGATCCATTGCGAGCTGGGGCGAGCGCGACCGTCGGCGCCGATCTGATCCATGTCGCAAGTTATTTCGAACTGGTTGCCGTCGGGATCGAGGAAGTTGATGCCGTAATTGCCGCCGGCGCCCTTGCGGCCCTCGAACACGATCTTCACGCCGTTGCGCTTCAAAAAATCGCGTGCGGCGAGCAGCACATCGGTATTCTCGACCTCGAGCGCGAGATGCTGGACCTTGGGCATGGTTTCGATGCCACGCTTCTTGGCGGCCTCGGTTTCGATCAGCCCGATGCCGTGATGATCGCTGCCGTAGCGCAAGAAGGTGATGCCGATCTCATTGCTCTCGGTGACCTGGAAACCCATCACCTCGGTCCAGAATTTCACCGAGCGCGCGACATCCGCAACCTCGTAAACGAAGTGGCTGAACTTCTTCACCTTGATCGGCGTCGCGCCCTGGCTGGTCTCGGGGCTCAATCCGCCGCGCTTGTCGCCGTCCATGTGGCTCTCCTTGCGAAAACAGAACTTATAAATCGTTACGCGATAAATCGTTACTCGGCCGCGGCCGGAACCGCGCCGCGCCGCACCGGCGCGCCGATGCGCGCGGCAAAGCTCGGGAACAGCGCCAGCACGTTGGTGCCGAGCGCCTCGCGCTCGGCGGCGCTCAAGCGCGCATAGCCCTTGACCGAGGCGAGGTTGAAGTCGCAGAGCTCGGGATCGGTGCAAGGCGCGCCGAAATCGGCGCCATAGACCATGTGGTCGGGCGTCGTCACGTCGAGGATCCCGTCGAGCGAATGCGCGGTGCCGGCGAGCGCGGTGTCGTAATAGAAGCGTGCGAAGGCTGCCGTCATCTCCGCCGCGGTAATGCGCTGCGGATTGGCGACCCAGCTGCGGGAATCGGGACCGAAGGAGCTGATGCGGCCAGCGAGCCCCGGCAGCGCGCCGCCGCCATGGGCAAGCAGCAGATTGAAGCGCGGGTAGCGGCGGAAGACGCCGGCATAGAGCATGTCGACCACGGTGCGTGCAGTGTCCATCGGCGCCTCGATCAGCGCGCCGGTGCGCCCCAAGGCGAGGCCGCCATAGCCGCGCGTGGTCGGGTGGAGGAAGAGTGTCGCGCCGAGCGCATCGAGCGCGGCCCAAACCGGCTCGAAGCGTGGATCGCCGAGATAGACGCCGTCGAAATTGCTGAGCACGGCGAAGCCGTCGGCGCCGAGCTCCTCGGCGCCGCGGTCGATCTCGGCGACGGCGCGCGCCGGCTCCGCCAGCGGCAGCATCGCGAGGAAGCCGAAGCGCTGCGGATAGTGCCGTGCCAGCGACGCGCCATAGCTGTTCGAGGCGACGATCGCATCGCTGTTGGTGACGGGATTGCAGTTCGAGATGAGCTGCGCCGCCATGCCGGTGCGTTCCATATAGGCGAGGCTCGATTCCGGCGCGAACACCCAGGCGCCGCCCGCCTCCGTCCCCGTCCCGCCGCGCGGCAAGGCCGGGCCGGGAGCGGCGAAATGACCGTGGGCATCGATCCAATGCTGCGCCAAAAGAGGCTCCTTGCGCGGTTATGGGATAATATCGCAACCCTCGACAGCTATTCAAGAAAGCCCCTTTAGGCGTTAATCTTGTCCGACAAAAGCGTCAGACGGGGAGGGTTCGGGATGAGGCGTGTTTTCGTTTCCTTGGTTGCTGTTTTGGCATCGGTCGCGGCGCTGCGTCCCGCGGCCGCCGCGGACGGCGTTTCCTTCGCCGGCAAAACGGTCACCATGACAATCGGCTTCGGCGCCGGCGGCTCGGTCGATCTCTACGGCCGCACGCTCGGGCAATATTTGATGCGCCATCTGCCGGGCCAGCCGTCGCTGGTGGTCTTCAACCAGCTTGGCGCCGGCGGCGTGGTCGCGCTCAACGGCTGGGTCGCGCGCGCCGAGCCGAACGGCCTCGCGATCACTCTGGTCGCGGAATCGCAGGCCGATCCCGAGGCGATGCGGCGCACCCAGGCCAAATACGACACGACCGCGCTCAGCTATGTCGGTGGTGAGACCGCCTACAGCCAGGGCCTCTTCATCAACAAGGCCGCGGTCGCGCGGCTCGCCGACAAATCCGCGCAGCCCGTCATCATGGGCCTCGTCGGCTCGACCTTGCGCAGCGGCAATTACCAGGTGCTCTGGGGCGCCGAGTTTCTCGGCTGGAACATCAAATGGGTGCGCGGCTATCCCAGCACCGCCGAGCTGCGCCAGGCGCTCGAGCGCGGCGAGATCGACATGTCGACCTTCGGCGCGAGCCGCGACATCACCGGCCTGCTCGCTTCCGGCAATTATCAGATCGTGAGCCAGGGCGGCACCGTGAAAGACGGCAAGCGCGTGCCGCGCGCGTCATTCGGCCAGGCGCCGATCATGGCCGATCTCGTCCGCGGCAAGATCAAGGACCCGTTGACGCAGGAGGCCTTTGACTACACCGAGAACGTGGCGCAGATCGGCATCTGGCTTGCCTTGCCGCCGAAGACGCCCGGCGACATCGTCGCCGCCTATGTCAAAGCCTTCGATGCGACGCTCGCCGATCCCGACTACCGCGCCGATTTCGCGAAGATCGATCCGGACTCGCCGGTCGCGAGCCAGAAGGACATCGCGGACCTGGTGAGCAAGCTGGCGAAAGTCTCGCCCGCGACCTTGGACAAGCTCCAGGCGGTGATGAAGCAGCAGAACGTCGATACGGCGAACTAGCGCGGGAAAAAGCGGTCCATCTTCGCGGCGATGCCGTGCTTTTCCATCTCCTCGAGAAAGAGCGGATGGATGCGCGGGTCCTGATCCGCGTATTCGATCTGGTCGCCGCCGTCCTTGGTGCTGGTGGAAAAGGCGACCTTCGCGCCGAGGATCTCCTGCCGCCGCGCCAGGGTGAAGGGATAGCGCAGGCTGCCGAAGCCGGTCGCGAGATAGCGCGCCGGCGCGGCGCTCAACGTGAAATGCTGGTGGAATTGCTGATGGCCCGGCGGGAAGACCACGCCGTGCCGCCACTCGATGCGCGTGAAGTCGCGCTCGCCCTCGTACCACATCAGCGAATAGCCGCTGCCCGCGACGCACATCACGTGATAGCCGGCGGTGTGGCGATGCGCTTTCTTGTAGGTGCCGGCCGGCATCTCGGCGACGTGCGCATGCATCGAGCTGTCGGATAGAAGAAAGATCAGGCAGCCGCCGCCGGCGCCGCGATCGGAGAAATCCGGCAGCTCGATCGTCCCGATATCCGGCACGAAATTCGTCTCCCAGGTGTCGTTGCCCTGGCGCACCAGGGATAGGACGCCCTCGCCCTCGAAATATTCTTTCTTGCCGATCCGGTCCTCGAAATCGAAGCCGTTGCCGAAGACGAAGCGCTCGTTGTGGAAGAGGTTCAGCATCATCGGCAGATTGGTGGTGGAGACGAGCCGTGCCCGCGCCGTGCCGCTGCCGTTGAAATGCCGGTACTCGGCGTTGAGCGGGATCGCGAAGAGGCTGCGCTCGCCCCATTCGAAGCTGCGCCGCGTGCCGTTTGGCAGCACGAGCTGGGTGCTGCCGCGCCCTTCGAGGACGTAGATCACCTCTTCGAAAAGGTGGCGCTGCGGCGCGGTCGCCTTTCCGGACGCCAGCTCGCAGAGGATCATGTTGCAGAAGTCGCCGCGTCCGTCGAGATGCAGCACCGCGGCGCGCGCGTCGAGCCGCGGCCAGTCCGCCGTCTCGACCGTCATGCAATCGATCGCCAGACCCTCGACGGTGCGCACCCCTTCGGCCTTCAGCCACTCCCTATATGAATCGATGCCCAGCCGGGCTTTCTCGAGCGTATCCATGAGCTATCTCTCCGCTCCCTTCAGCACGGGCATCACCTCGGCGCCGAACAGCGCGATCGAGTTGCGGCTCTCGGCGAGCGACATGTCGCCGAAGACGAATTGCCCGACAAGATAATTCGCGCCGACCGCTTCGAGCTGCGCGCCGAGCGCCGCGGCCAGCGTGCGCGGCGAGCCGGCGAAAGCAAGGCCCATCGCCTGCATCTCGGCAAAGCTCGCCGCCCAGCTCGTCTGCACCGGCTTCTGCCCGTAGCGCCGGAAGAGCTCGAAGAAGCTTTGATGCCATACCGGATAGGCGCGCGCGGCGATCGCCTCGGCCTCGCGATCGGTCTCGGCCGCGACGATGAAGCGGCAGATGCCGAGGCGCCGGTCGTGCCAACCCCCGCGCGCAGCGCCGGCGAAGAAGCGCCGCGCGATGTCGGCGGCGGCGTCGGGCTTGGCGAGGGTCACGCCGTGGAAGCCGCGCCGCCCGTAATCCTCGGCGCTGTCGGGCGTGCCGAGGCCGTACCAATAGGGCGGATGCGGCTGCTGCAGCGGTTTCAGCTCGATGGGCACATTTTGGAAGGAGAAATGCTTGCCGACGAAATCGACGCGGTCTTGCGTGAAGGCGCGCGCGATCACCGCGAGCGTCTCGTTAAAGACGCCCTGCGCCGTCGTCGCGTCCTGGCCATAGAGCATCAGCTCGATCGGCGAGCGTCCGCGCCCGATCCCAACCTCGAGCCGGCCCTGGCTCAGGTGGTCGAGCATCGCGATCTCCTCGGCGAGGCGCAGCGGGTGGTAGAGCGGCAGCAGGTAGACGAGCGGGCCGAAGCGCAGCCGCGTTGTGCGCTGCGCCACCGCCGACAAGAATACGCTCGGCGAGGGCGCCATGCCGAGCGGCGTCGAATGATGCTCGGCGAGGTGATAGGCATAGAAGCCGGCGCGGTCGTATTGCTCGACCAGCTCGAGCCGCTCCGCATAGAGCGCGGTGATCGTGCGCCCGCCGCGATCCAGATGGTCGAAGACGCCGAAGCTCAGGTCTTGGTTCATTTGAGGCGGGCGATCGCGGCTTTGAGCAGGCTGAGATCGGTGTGCTCCTTGGCATCGAGATCGCCTTTGACCAGGCCGAGCTCGTGCTGCAGGTGGATGTTGGCGGTGACCGCCTCGACATCGGGCATCCCGTCGGGACCGCGGTAATAGCCCTTGCCGGGCAGGAACAGCCATTTGTCGAAGGTCGCGACCGGCCGCTTGGCGAACTTCGCGGCGATCGCGAGCCCTTCGTCGCGATGCGCGGGATCGCCATACCAGCGGATCGCGCGCACATAGTCCTCGAGAAGATCGGTCAGCACCGCGCGGTGCGCCGCGATATAGCCGGTGCGCGCGGTCCAGAACGATACCTCGAACCGCCCGAGCGAATCGCCGGTGGTGAACAAAGTGCGGGTGTTGTTGGCGAAATCCGGCAGGTCCTGGAACGGATGCACGCCGACGACGAGATCGGCCTTATGCTCGGCCGCCAGCGCATACATGTTGCCGAACTCGGCCTCGATCTCGGTGAAATCGCGGTTGGGCAGCATGTCGTGCGCGCGCATCGTGTGCCTGATCGCCATGTCGGTCTCGCCGCCGAAGGCGTTGGTGGCGAGGACCTTGCCGCGCAGATCGTCGATCGTCTTGATCGGCCCGTCCCGCAGTACCTGGAACTCCGGCCCCGACCAGCCGGGCACGCCGTCCTGGACCTCGTCGGCAAGGATGCGGAGATCGCGCATACCGGCGTTCTCGACGGCAATCGCGAAGGAGCTCGAGCCGAACGGCGCGATGTCGATGTCGCCGGATGCGACCGCATTGACCTCGAGCGACGTCCCCTGGAAATGCGTCGGCTCCAACGTGTAGCTCACGCCGTTGTGAACCGCGATGCCGTCTTTTGCAAACATATAAGGTGTCAGCTCCGCCGGCGCGACGATCCAGCCGATGCGGATCTTCGTCGGCTCGGCGCGCGCGGCGGTGGCGCCCGCGAGCAACAGCAGCGCGCCAATGAGACGCAGCGCCATCGGCGCGATGCTCCGTTTGCAGCCTCGCATGGCCCTTTCTCCCTCGGCGCCGCCGGGCGGCAGCGGAATCTCGTCCCTGGTCACCCGGCCATACTAGGATTTCGTCGGACGACAGCCTAGTATTTCGTCCGACGAAATAACCAGGATCGGGCCGAAAGGCCATGGAGGGGCGCGCATGAGGGTGTTTGTGACCGGTGTCTCCGGCTATGCCGGCTTTTACGGGGCGCTGCGCCTCGCCGGCGCGGGACATGCGGTGACCGGGCTGGTCCGGAATCCGGAGCAGCCGCGCCTCAACGCGCTGCGCGCGCAAGAAGTGCGGCTCCTGACCGGGGATGTCGGCCAGGTCGAGGGCTATCGCGCCGAGCTTGAGCGCAGCGACGTCGTCATCCATACGATGCTGGACAAGAAGCGGCCGCTCGACACCGACCGCGCGCTCTTCGCCGCGCTGGCGGCACTGCCGCAGCGGACGCCGCGGCGGCGCTTCATCTACACCACCGGCTGCTCGATCTTCGGCAAGCTGCCGATCGCGGTGATGGATGAGACCGTCGAGCCCAATCCCGAGCATCCCCTCGCCTTCCGCCGCGCGCTCGAGAAAGAGGCGCTGGCGATCGCCGGCATCGACACGGTGGTGCTGCGGCCCGGCTTCATGTTCGGCAACGACGGCTACAACAGCGTCAGCGCCGACTGGTTCGGCATGGCGAAAGCCGGCGACATCGTGTTCCGCGGCGACCGCGAGCGCGGCTGGTCGTGGATCCACATCGCCGATCTCGCCGAAGCCTATCGGCTGGCGGTCGAGGCAAAGGCCGATATCGTCGCCGGCGAGGTCTTTCATATCGCCGACGATCTGCTGCCGCAGAGCCTCGACGTGATGCGCGCCTGCGTCGCCGCGGCGGGCTATCGCGGCGAGATCCGCTGCGAGGGGCCGATGAAAGGCGACAACATCAGCACCTGGTTCAACCAGAACGAGTTCATCACCGCGCAGAAGGCGCGCGACCGGCTCGGCTGGCGCACGCGCCATGCGGGGATCATCGAGGGCGCCCAGCGGACTTACGCGTCGTGGCTCGCCGCCCAGGCCGCGTCGGGTTGACTGAATTCGGCGGCGATTTAGATTTCAGCGCAAGACACACGGGGAAGGATCGCGACATGGACGACGTGAAGGTCATCGCCACCCGCTTCGAGAACCGGGCCAAAACCGATCCCGACGCGCGCCTTTTCAAGATCGCCGATCACATCGTCACCGGCGAGGCTTATCACCGCTCGAGCCGTCTCTATGTCGGCGACGATTTCCGCGCGACCTTGATCACGCTCTCGCCCGGCCAGGCGCAAGAGACGCATAAGCATCCCGAGACCAGTCATGCCTGGTTCATCGTCTCGGGCGAAGGCGAGGTCGAGATGGAAGGCGGCAAGCGCACGACGATCGGCCCCGGCTGGTTCAGCGTGCATCCGCGCGATTCGGTGCACGGCCTCTACAACACCGGCACCGAGAACCTCACCTATATCGCCCTCTCGGTCGGGAAGTAGCGATGCTGACACCCAACGATTTCCGCGGCGTCTATGCCATCATCCCGACCCCGGCGAAGCCCGGGGCCGACCGCTGGGACGCGGTCGACACGGTCGATCTCGACGAGACGGCGCGCGTCGTCGACCGCCTCATCGCCGACGGCGTCCACGGCCTCATCGTCCTCGGCACGACCGGCGAATGCGCGACGCTGACGCCGAGCGAATACGAGGCCTTCACCGCCTGCGTGCTGGCGACGGTCAAGAAGCGCATCCCGACCTTCATCGGCACGACCGCGCTCGGCACGCATGAGGTGGTGCGCCGCACGCGCTTTGCCGCCGAGCGCGGCGCCGACGGCATCCTCCTGGGCCTTCCCATGTGGCAGCCGCTCACGGTCGAGAGCGCGGTCGAGTACTACCGCAACATCTCCGAGGGCTTTCCGCGCCTCGCGCTGATGGTCTACGGCAACGACCGCGCCTTCCGCTTCAACTTTCCGCCGGAATTCTGGAGCCGCGTCGTCGAGGTCGCGCCGACCCTGATCGCCGCCAAATATTCGCGGCCGAAAGTGCTGCTCGATTCGCTCGCCGCCTCGAAGGGCCGGGTGCATTTCCTGCCGCATGACGGCGGCATGAGCAAATTCGCCGAGCTGTCGCCTTCGACCACCACCGCCTGCTGGTCGACAGCGGCGTCGATGGGGCCCGAGCCGGTGCTGGAGCAGGTGCGCGCCCTCCTCGCCCACGACACCGAGGCGATGAAGAAGATCGCCGCCGACCTCGCCTGGTCGCGCGAGCCGATTTCGCCGATTACCGGCGATGCCGAGCTCTTCGCGCGCTACAACATCCAGATCGAGAAGACGCGCATCGCGCTCGCCGGTTATTGCAAGGCAGGGCCGCTGCGCCCGCCCTATCACGTGATGCCGGCGGAATACCGCCAGGCCGCGCAGGAGCACGCGCGGCGCTGGCGCGAGCTCTGTGCGAAATACACGAAAGCCGCCGTCGCCTAAAAAGCCCCATCGCCGAGGCAGCGCCGCGCTCAGGTAGGCCGCTGCGTCGTCCAGCCCTCGCGGGCGACCTTGTGCTCGGCGACATTGGGGTAGCCGTATGTCGGCACGAAGATCTCCTCGATCGGGATCTTCTTGGGGATCATCGCCTGCTCGTAGAGATAGGTGACGAGCGCCTCCAGGGTTGGGCGGTTCTCCTCGACGCCGTAAGGCCAGAAATCCCGCCCGAAGACCTGGTCGATCTCGTGAAAGTCCGCGACCATCCACGGCATCATGTAGCGTAGCGCGCCGACATCGCGCGCCTTGGCGATGCCCATCGCGCGCGCCTCGCAGCAGGCGTTGTAGAGGCTGGTGGCGACGAAGGGGTGCTGCTCGTAGAGCGAGCGCTTGATCGCCAGCACATGCATGATCGGAAAGATCTTGGTGCGCTTGAAATAATCCGCCTCGACCGCACGGAAGTCGGGGAACAGGCGCTGGATATCGGGATTGACGCCGAAGGGCTGCGGGATGCTGGCGGTGACGATCGCATCGATGCCGCCCTTGGCGCCGCCGAGCTCCAGGAGCTGGTTGAGCGACTTGCCGCTGTCGTTCTGGACCAAGTCGATCTTTTTGAGGAGCGGCAGCACCGATGGCTTGCCATGCGTACCGGGATGCTCCATCGCGCCCTGCACCCAATGGATGGTCGAGAGATCGACGCCGTGATCGTGCTGCAAGAGGCCGCGGATGAAGACCGCCGCGGTCTGGACATAGAGCGGCACGCCGACGCGCCGGCCTTCCAAGTCCTTCGGCTTCGTGATGCCGGATTTGGTGTTGATGAAGATGAATTGATGGCGGAACACGCGCGAGATCATCACCGGCACCGCAACGAAAGGCGAATTGCCGGCAATCAGCTTGGTGATGTGCTCGGAGAGCGAGAATTCCGAGGCGTCGAATTCGAGCCCGCCGCCCATGCGGTCGAAGATCTGCCGCGGATCGTCGATCGGAATGAAATTGAGATCGATGCCGGCCGGCTTGACGTTGCCGGTATAGAGCGCGTGCATGCGGTCGTAGAAGCCGCTGGCGAGCGTGATCGGCAGATTCGGCATGGTTTTCCTTCCCTCTTGGTGTTCTTAGGGCGCGATCAGCTTATGGCCGGGCGTCACATCGGCGGCGGGCCATACCGTCACCCATTTGCCGCTCTGCACCTGCTTCAGCTGCGTCAGGTCCTTCTCGCTGGTGTGATGCGCGCCGGTGAAGCCGCGCTTGCCGAGCAGCGTTTGCACCTGGTTGTGCTCGAGCCAGTCGGCGAGCTTGGCGTCGTCGAGACTGCCCGCGCCGGCGACCGCGGCGGCGAGGATCTGCCAGCCGGCGTATTCGTTCGCCGCCTGGCTGTCGACATGCGGATAGGGCAGCTTGCCCGCGACCGCGCGCGCGTCGAACATGCGCGCGAAGTCCTTGCCGACCGGCTCGTCGGTATAGGGCGGGCCGTCGTCGAAATTGGTGATGCCGAGCGCGTTCTCGGCGCCGGGCGCCTCGGCGATCGAGGGCGAGGGAAAGAGATAGAAATGCCGCGGCGGGTGGTAGTCGATCTTGTCCATCGCCTCGAGCAGCAGATTGCCGTCGACGCCGAGGCAACCCATCCACAGGAAATCGGCGTTGGCGGTTTTGACCCGGCTCGCGATCGCGCCGAAATCGCGCGTTCCCTGATCGTATTCGAGATCGAGCGCGATCTCGGTGCCGCGCTGCGGGAAGACTTGCCGCGTGCCGCCGGCGATGAATTGCGTCGAGGGAAATTTCAGCGTCAGCAGCGCCGCGGTCTTGGGCGGATGCGCGGTGCTGGAGAACGCATCCATGATGATGTTCGGATTGGTGATGTTGGGCTTGGCGCCGAGCACATTGGCCGAGAAATGCCAGTCGTAGGTGGCGAGATCGGGCGTGCCCATCGTGTTCTGGATGAAGACTTTGCGGTAGCGCTGGGCCACACCCATCGCCGCGAGGATCGCCGCCGTGCCATAGGGGCCGAGGATGAGATCGACCTTCTCGACGCCCAAGAGCCGCTCATAGAGCGTGCGCGCGACATCGGGCTTCGACTGGTCGTCGAACAGCACGTAGTCGAGCGGCCGGCCGAGCCAGCCGCCCTTCGCATTCGCCTGCGCGACGAACACCTCGCTGACGATCTGATGGATGAGCCCGGTCTGCGCGAAGGGCCCGGTCAGCGACAGCGTCTGGCCGATGCGGATGGCGTTCGCCGGCGTCTCGGCGCGCGCCCAACGCAACGCCGGCAGGCTCGCCATCCCGGCGAGCGCCGCGCGCCGCGAGAATCGTTGCGCGATCATGACTCAGCTTCCTTTCGCTTTGGGGGGCATGGCGGTGCCGGAGCGCTGGCGCGACGGGGCGCGGCCGACGAGCGAGCCGACATCCAGCACATGGCCTTTGATCGCGGCCAGGAGCTGGTCGCGCGTCAGCCCCGGCTGCAGCGCGCTGCGCTCGAGATCGAGCGCATAGAGCGAGAAGACGTAATGATTGATGTGCTCGGGGATCGGGCACGGCCCCATGTAATCGCGATTGCCGGCGGTACCGCTGCCGCCGACGAAGTCGGTCGACGCGGTCGCATTGCCGAAGGCTTCGGGCAAGCCGCGGCGCTCGCCGGCGATGCCGTAGGCGACCCAATGCACCGCGCCCGAGCCCTTGGCACCGTCGGGATCGAAGACGACGAGCGCGAAGCTCTTGGTGCCGGCGGGCACGTTGCTCCAGGCGATCGGCGGCGAGACGTTGCCGCCGCCGCAATCGGTCGGTGCGCTGGCGCCGCGCTTCATCACCATATGGCCGGCATATTTCGCGGCGATGATGCCGCCTTCTTTGAAGGCGCTCGAGGTGACTTTGAGCGCCGCCGCCTGAGCGCTGCCGGCGACCAGTGCCAGCGCCGCGAACGCAGCGAGCGCGACGCGCGCGGCGCTGCCGGTGATTGCCGTGTCCGCCATTCCGGACCTTCCTCCCTTTTGCCCACCCTTTTGAGGGCGATCTTACCAGACCGGGGGCAAAAGCGCTCGCCGCCGCGCGGGCGACCGCGCGACGGGTGTCAGGAGGTGGAGACGGGCCTTAGGAGTTGAGGAAGTCGTCGAGCGGGCGGCCGAGCGCGCCGCCGCCAGCCCCGGTCAGGGCGCAGCCCGCAGTCGCCGCGGCCGGGATTGCGGCAAAGCCTGCGCCGGCGGTGACCAGCCCGATGATGGCCGCCGCGCCGGCGCCGAGCGCCGCCCCGGCGACACAGCCCAACACCGCGCCGGCAACGACATGACGATTGCGCTCCAAGACGATGCCGCCGATATAGATCGCGTGCTCGGCGTCGTCTTGAGCGATGCCGACGGCATGCCAAGCCGTGGCAGTGGCGCTCGCCGAGCGATGGGTCAGCCATCCGGCCGAGGCCGCGAGCAGCACTGCCAGCAGCAGCGTCAGGGCCAGATCGCGTTTGAGGAGGCGCCGACGGATCGCCGCGATCGGTGCTTGCGGTGGAGTATCGGAAACAATTTCAGCCATGGAGCCTCCCATGTGCCAAACGGGAAGCGCGGCTTTCTGTTCCGCCGAATGTCGTCGTCCCCGCCGAAAAGACGCGGCGCGATTGAACATCCGGCTCTCGCGGGTCCTCAACCGTCCAGGAAGCAGTATAGGCAGCGCCGAAAACGCCGCGCTGGCGTGACGGACTGAACCCGGCCTGCGGTCACAAAAAGCCCCGCCGCAGCGGGGCTTTTCGCATCGGTCGCGCGCCGGCTTATTGCGGCGACGCGTTCAGCTCGCGCTTTTGCACCGGCGATTGGACCGAGGGATTGCCGATCCCCGTTCCGCAGGTCGCATCGGCCGGCGAGCAGGTCGAGCCGGTCTGCACGTTGGGCCTGAGCCCGCTGTCGAAGGGGACGGTCGGCCCCATCGGGCGGCTGCCCCAGTTGCTGCACGCCGCGGTCGCCGCGAGCAGCGCCAAAGCGCCGGCATAAACCAAGATTTTCATAGACGTATCCTCCAGTAAGCATTCGGTAGGCGTTGGGTACGTCCCTTAACGGCAGCGTGTCGGCGGCGGTTGCGAGCGATCGCGCCGGCGCGAGCGCGGCCGCGCCGCCGCTCACGGCTCCAGCGCGTCGTAACCCTTCCAGCGATAGACCGCGATCGAGATCAGCCAGCTGGCGACGAACACGGCGATGATGAGATAGCCGAGGCTGCCGAAATTGCTGTTGAGCAGCGCGATCAGGTCCCAGAACGGCCCTTCGAGACCCAAGCGGTCGCCGATCAGACCGAGCGCCTCGATGCCGCCGATCAGCACCGCGACGCCGACCGAGACGAAGGTGATGACGAGGTTGTAGTAGAGCTTGCGCATCGGCTTGACGAAGGCCCAGCCATAGGCGCCGAGCATCAGCACGCTGTCGGTGGTGTCGATCAGGGTCATGCCGGCGGCGAAGAGCGCGGGGAACGCCATGGTCGCCGCGAAGCTCTGGCCCTTGGCCGCTTCGGCGGCAATGCCAAGGAGCGCGATCTCGGTCGCGGTCTCGAAGCCGAGACCGAAGAGGAAGCCTAACGGAAACATGTGCCAGCTCTTGCGGATCAGCTTGAACAGCGGGCGAAACAGCCGCGCCATGAAGCCGCGCTGGTCGAGCAGCGTCTCGAAATCCGCCTCGACCAGCTTCCCGCCGCTCTTGACGCGCTGGAAGCTGCGATAGACGGCTGTAAGCACGATAAGGTTGGCGGCGGCGACGGTGAATAGGAAGAATATGGAGACCGAGGTGCCGATGAGGCCGCCGACCGCGCGGAACGCGGCGAAGCGCGTCTGCAGCTCGCTCGCCGCGAGGGCAACGCCGGCCGATGCGAGCGCCACCACCGAGGCATGGCCGAGCGAGAAATAGAGGCCGACGCCGACCGGCCGCTGCCCTTCCTGCATCAGCTTGCGGGTGACATTGTCGATCGCGGCGATGTGGTCGGCGTCGACCGCATGGCGCAGACCGAAGCTATAGGCGAGCAGCGCCGTGCCGAGCAGCACCGGATCGCCATCGAAGGCCCAGAACGCCCAACCCCAGGCGAGCAGATTGCCGACGCCGAGCACGAGGTAGAGGCCAATGATCCTGTCGCGCATTCCCGTCACCTCATCAGAAAGTCGCGGCCAAGGTCAACCGCGCCGAGAGCGGCTCGACCGGCTTGAAGGCGATGCTGTAGACCGGCGCGCTCTGCCCCGCGACCTGGGCGGCGTAGAAATAGTCGATCTGATGCGCATGCGAATTGAAGAGGTTGAAGATGTCGAGCTGTGCGCGCCACACCGCGCTGAAGCGATAGCCGGCGCGGGCATCGAATAGCAAGGTCGGGCCGGAGCGGATGCTGCCGTCCTCGGTCAGCGGCCGCGGCCCGAAATAACGCATCCGCAGCCCGCCATCCCAGGGGCCGAGATTCTGCACCACCGCCTCGGCGGAGGCGATGATCTTTGCCGCCTCGGGAATGTAGCCGCCGGGATGGCCCGGCCAGACATCGGCCGCGCCGCTGTCGGGCGCGGTGAAGCGCGCACGGGTGAACGCGAAGTCGCCGTTCAAGGAGAGCCAGTCGAGCGGCGCGTAGCTGCCGCTGAACTCGATGCCGGTGCGCTCGCTCGGTCGCCCGACCGCGGTCACAGCCTCGTCGCCGTTGAAGGTCGCCTCGTTGGCGAGACCCAGGACGAACAGCGCCGCCGACGCCGTCACCTGCGGTACGATCGTGCTGCGGACGCCGAACTCGTAGCCTTCGGCTCTGGTCAGAAGCGGCGTCTTGGCTTGTGGGACGATGGCGCTGCTGGCGGCCTGCTGGTTGAGCTCGGTATCGAGCGCATCGACGGTCGTGAGCGCGCCGCGCAGATCGTTGCTGTGGAAGCCCTGGCCGTAGCTGAGATAAAGCTCGGTCGCCCGCCACGGGCCGAAGATCGCATTGGCCTTGGGGCTGAACATGCCTCTGGCCGTGGTGCCGGAATTCTGCACGATCGGCGCACTCGAATCCGAGCCGTAGAAAATATCCTCGCGCGCGCCGGCGATGGTACGGAACCAATCGTACCATTGGGTGCGGTTCTCGGCGAAGAAGCCGCCGCTGGTCTCGAGGATCTTGTCGTTGCGCACGGCAAAGCGTGGGATCGTATAGGTGGTCTCGTCGAGACCCATGTGATTGAGATCGGTGCGCGTCTGGAAGCCGATCGTGTTGTTGGATTCGCGGCCGAGCAGCGTGCCGAATTTGGTGTAGCTGGCGTCGCCGCCGAAGAGCTGGCGTCGCTCCTGCTGCTCGAACTGATCGCCGACCGGCGGCGGGAAGGTGACGAAGCCATCGAAATTGTTGAACAGCTTGAGCGCCGAGCCGATCGCATAAGCACTCGCCTTCCACTGCCCATCGCCATCGGTCGCGGCGTATTGGCTGGAGAGGCTGTAGCGCTCGGAGCTGCCGCCGTCGGTCGGATCGAGCGGGCCATAGAGATTGACGAGGCCTTGCCGCAGCGCCGCGGTCGGGATCTGGTTGGTCGCGTGCCAGGCATCGTCCATGAACATGGCCGTCGCCGAGAAGCCGCTGGTCGCCGGCGCGCCCTGGCTGTAGCGCAGCACCAGATTGCCCTTGTTGTAATTGTCGGGAACGACCCATGGCCCGTCGACGCGAGCGTATTCGGTCGCGAGCAGCAGGTTGCCGGCGCCCCAGGGCCGCGACATCGCGGTGAAGCCGCGATAATCGCCGAGCGTCCCGGCGCTGACCGAGGCGAGATCGTGCGGCAGCGTATCGACGTAATCGACCGTCACCGCGCCGGCGGTGTCGAAATCGCCCTTGTCCGCGAAATACGGCCCCTTGCTGTAATCGATGCGGCCGACCAGCTCGGGGATCATGAAATTGAGATCGGCATAGCCCTGGCCATGCGCGTTGGTGCGCAGGTTGATCGGCATGCCGTCGACCGTGATGGCGATATCGGTGCCGTGATCGAGATTGAAGCCGCGCAGGAAATACTGGTTCGCCTTGCCCTCGCCGCTGTGCTGCGTGACGATGAGCCCGGGCACGGTCTCGAGCAGCTCGCCCGGACGATAGGCTGGGAATTCTTGGAGCTGCTCGGCGCTCACCGTGCCCTGGCTCGCGGTGTCGGTCGGCGCGGGCGCCGCTACGGCCGTGCCGCTAACGGTGACCTCCTCGGCTTGCTGCGCTTGCGCGGCGGCTGCGCCGAGCAGCGTGGCGCCAAGCACGACCAGCGCAGCAACGATACGCGGCGGCCGAAGCCGCCGCCAAAGCCAGAAAATCAAATCCATGTTCCCCTCGAACGCGGATGGGCTTCAAGCCCCGTCATCCGCGAACGAAAGAAAACCGGCTGGCGATGAGCGCGCGGACGCCCGACCGATTCCCCATCGAGACACCCCGCTCGATGCGTCCGCGCATGACCACGGCGATGGCAGGTCTCCTGGCTCGCGGGTCCTTGCCTTGCGCCGCCTTCCCGGTTTCCCAGTGGCATGCTGGCGCTCGGCTCGCCGCTTACAGTTGCGGGGGCAGCCACGGCTCCGGACGCGAAGGCCCTTTCCCCGTGTTCCCATTCAATCCTCGAAGGGAACCATCGCCGGTGACGATAGACGCGCGCGGCGCGCGGGCGTCAATCGCAGTACGGTGCCCGCGCTACGCGTTACGTCAGTGGATGAACCAGCTGCGCAGGACCCAAAGAAAGAACGCAACCACCAGGATCGCAAGCCAGGGCGCGACCGAGGCGAGACGGCTCATCGCGTTCTCGGACGTTGCGAAACCGACGATGGCAGCGACCGGAACCGCGATGACGAGCGCCACGGCCAGCCAGCCATACCAGTACATCGCCGGGCCCAGCGCTGGCGTCGTTGGCGCGACGCCACCCGCGAACTGCCCAACCAGCGGGTAGTAGCTGAAGGGAGCGAGGTTGAAATACATCACGGTCGCGTAAACGATCAGAAACACCACGGAGAACACCGGGATCGCGCGGGTCAGGCTCATAGTCCGAATCCTCTCGTGTTGTTGACGAGATGCCCCACGATGAAACCGTACCAGACGAGCAGCGCCAGGATCAGCGTGACCAGCTTCCGCGCCGTCGCGGCGCCGAAAGCCGGGGGCTGCTTCCAGAGATACCAATAGACGGGCAACAGGGCGACGCCCACCGTCATGAAGTGCTCTTTGAGCTCAAAGCTGCCGACGATCGAGTTACGGCGCAGTTGCTCGAGAACCGGGCGCACGATGTAGCGATACTCGGGATAGAGCAGGAAACCGCCGACGAGATAGGTCAACACGTAGAGGATGATCACCGTGTTGACGTAGCGCTCAGCACGCACCGCGCGGTAATTGGCGAAGAAGTTTTGGTCGCCACCGGCCGGCTTCCACCATACGGCAAACGCCTGATGGGTCAGAGCGCCCAACAGAAAAACGGCAAGGATGCCGTGCACCATCAAAAGGAATGTGTCCAAGTGCGTCCCTCCCTCGCTCTCGCGCTCTTGCGAGCGTCTTGGCGTTTATTTTATCGACGTGCCTGCCAGCCGTTCAATGCATTCCGACGATCACAGCCATGTTGGCAGCGCACAACCGAATACTCATGGCGGCGCCTGATAGCCGACGAAAAGGGTGAGCCGGTTGGTCGCGGCGCGCTCACATCAACGTCGGCTTCTCGCCGTCGAGCAGCGCCTTGGCCCGGCGCAGCGTCTCGAGCTCCGGATCGAGGCCGGCGCCCGGCGTCGCTTCGGCGGCGTCGAGCGCCTGCTGTAGCAGCGCCTGCACCAAGCCGACGAGGTGATAGGCGGTGAGCCGGCTCAGCTTCAGCGCGACGTCGAGCGTATCGTCCGGGTTGCGATCGATCGCCGCGACGACGATCGCCGCCTCGGGCTTGTCCTCGAGCCATTCCTCCAGCGCCGCGCGGGCTTCGTTTTCGTCCTCGGGATCGCGCATGCGCAGATAAGCCCGCGGCGCGTGCGCGAGTTCCCGTGCCGTCCCTACTTCGTCATCGGCGTCAGGCCCTTGATCACGAGCTGGTCGGGGGTGACGGTGACGCCCTGGAGATCGCCGATCGACTTCATCGCGTCGATCAAGTGCTGCAGATCGCTGCGCGAGATCGCGTTGTCCTTGGAATACATCGCGATCTGGCGGGTGAAGTCGTAGGTTTGCGCGACCTGGGCGCGATCGGCATGCGAGGCATCGACGAGGATCTGGATCGCCTCGTCGCGGTTCTTGTCGTCGTAGAACCAGGCGACTGACTTGTCGACCGCGGCGACCACCGCCTTCGCCTCGCCTTCATGCGCCTTCGCCCAGCCGACCATGACGTCGGCGCTCGCCATCGGCAGGTCGGCGGCGTAGTCCTTGATCATGGCGATGTTCTTGAAACCGGCGCTCTCGGCGACGAAGGCGGTCGGCGGCACCAGCATGGTCGCATCGACCGAGCCCGATTTCAGCGCCGCGTAGCGCTGCGCCGAGTTGCCGATGACGACGATGTCGTATTCGCCGTCCTTGATGCCGTTCGCCTGCATGATGCGCTCGAGATAGATGCGGTTTATGTCCATCAGCCCGCCGATGGTGATCGTCTTGCCCTTCAGATCCTTGATCGAGTTGATCGAGGGCTTGGCGATCACGGCGTAGGGCGTGGTGCCGCTGATCATCCGGAGGATCGCGACGTCGGCGCCCTTGGCCGCGGCATGGATCGGCTCGACCACGCCGTCGACGCCGACGACATCGAGCGAGCCGCCGACCAGCTGCTGCATCACCCCGGGCGCGGTCGGCACATAGATGAAATCGGGCTCGATACCCTCCGCGGCGAAAAAGCCCTTGTTGACGCCGATGTAATAGAGCCAGCCGCCGCTATCCGGCGAGCCGATGAGACCGATCGATATCTTGTTCGCGGCCGCGGCCGGTGCCGCCGGCAGCAACGCCGCGAGCGCGGCCGAAAGAAGTGCTGCGCCGATGAGCCCGAATCTCATTTTCTCCTCCCGTGTTTCTCGTCCCTGTGGCGACCTCTGTCGCCGATTTCTCTTGTCCGTCCGCCGGAAAAATTCCCGCGGCGCGCTTCACATTTTTTTGACGCGCGTCGCGGCCGTTGCGCGCGGGCTTCCACTCACAAAGCCGTCATCGTGCCTTGCGGGCACCGTCGCGCTCCATAGATTTGGCCGCGTGATCGGGAATGGAGCGCAGCTTGCCCAAGTATATTGGTTATTTCGTCAATGCGGCAGGACATATCGTCGACTTCGTCCGTCTCAGCTGCGCCAGCGATGGCGAGGCGCAGGTGCAAGCCGTCGCGCTACTCGACGAGCGGCGCCAGTATGCCGGCATCCTCGTCTGGGACGGGACGCGCCAGATCCTCGAGCTCTCGAGCCGCAAGGCCTGATCGAAGTCAGCCGCCGGCCGAGCGCGTCAGCGCCTCGAGCGCCGTCGCCTGCCATTTCTGAAACTCGCCGTTGACATCGGCGAGGACGCGGCCGGCTTCGAGCACGCGCGAAGCGAAACGGCCATCGCCCTCGGCGTGGACGTAATCGCGGAACAGCGCGGTGACGCGCTCTTGCAACTCGGTCATGCGCTCGGCTTTCGCCGGCTCGTCCCTATCGGCCATTCGCATCCTCGATCGTGATGGTCATTCCGCGGCGGATTTCGCCGGGAACCAGCGATACATCAGCGGATCGACGCGGCCGCCGTGCTTCTTCATCTCGGCGAGCCAGAGCGGGTGGATGCGCGGGTCCTGATCCTCGTATTCGATCTGGTCGCCGCCGTCCCTGACGCTGCGCGCGGTCGCGCCGAGTTTTTCGCTGCCCGGATCGCCGCCGGTGCGCCGCGACGCCGCAGTCATCGGATAGCGGATGCCGCCGACGCCGGTCGCGAGATAGCGCGCCGCGCGGTTGCCGGTGTTGAAATGCTGGTGGAGCTGCTGCTCAGCGGGCGGAAAGACCACGCCGTGCTTCCAATCGATGCGGCGGAAATCCTTATCGCCATCGAACCAGGCGAGCGAATAGCCGCCCTCGGTCAGGCAGGTCACATGCGTGCCGGCGCTGTGGCGATGCGCCTTCTTGTAGGTGCCGGGCGGGATCTCCGAGATATGCGCATGCATCGAGCTGTCGGCGAGGACAAGCTTGATGTTGGCGCCGCCGGCGCCGCGCGCCTCGTAGGATTGCAGCTCGAGCTCGGCGAGATCGGGGACGAAATTCGTCTCCCACATATGGCTGCCCTGGCGCACGAGCAGGAGGTCGCCGTTGCCGGTGTAGTACTCGTCCTTGCCGATGCGGTCCTGGAACGGCGCCGCGGTGTTGAAGATGAAATCCTCGTTGTGGAAGATGTTCATGATCAGCGGCATGTTCGTCGTCGAGGCTATCAGCGCCCGCTTCTGGCCGCTGCCGTTGAAATGCCGGTGCCGGGCATTCAGCGGGATGGCGAAAAGGCTGCGCGGCCCCCATTCGAAGCTGCGCTTGCCGCCGTCAGGGAATTCGAGTTGGGTGCTGCCGCTGCCGTCGAGGACATAGGTCACCTCCTCATAGAGATGCTTGATCGGCGCCGAGGCGCCGCCCGGCGGCATCTCGAAGAGAAACATGCACGCGAAATCGCCGCGGCCCTTGAAATGGCAGGCGGCGCCCTTCATGCCGAAGCGCGGCCAGGGCGCGGTCTCGACCGCGAACAGGTCGAGCGCGTAATCCTCGGCAACCGGCACGCCCTCGCCCTTCACCCAATCGCCGTAGGAATCGATGCGCAAGCGAGGCTTTGCTGGATCGGGCATGGCATGACCTATCGTGTTGCCGGCCGCTCTTTATATCGCATCAGCCCCGCCGCGTGAACGCCGCCACCAGCTCGACATGATGCGACCAGGTGAACTGGTCGATCACGGTGACCGTATCGAGGCGATAGCCGCCATCGACAAGCAGCCGCGCGTCGCGGGCGAAGGTCGCGGGATTGCAGGAGACGCCGACGATGAGCGGCGTCTTGGCCGCGGCGAGCGCCTTCGCCTGCTCTGCCGCGCCGGCGCGCGGCGGATCGAAGACGACGGCGTCGTAGCGGTTGGCTTCCTCGCGGCCAAGCGGATCGCTATCGAGGTCGCGGCGCTGCGCCTTGAGCGGCAGGCCGGCCTTGGCCTTGTCGAGCGCGCGGATCGCGGGGCTGACATTGTCGAACGCATCGACCGCGCCGCGCGCCAGCATCGGCCCGGAAAACGTGCCGCAGCCGCAGAAGAGATCGGCGAATTTGCCTTGGCTTGGCAGCGCCGCCAGCACCGCGCCGACCAGCGCCGCCTCGCCCGCCGCCGTCGGCTGGAGGAAGGCGCCGGGCGGCAGCGCCACGTCGAGCGCGCCGAAGCGCGCGGTGAGCGGGTTGCGCTCGACGATGATCTCGGCCTCGGCATGGCGGGGGCTCATCCGCCAAGCGATGCGGTTGATGTCGGCGTCGCGCGCCAGCGCGGCGATCGCCTCGCGCACCGGCAGGTCGGGCTTGCCCTTGCGGCCGACCGGGCCGGTGATGACGAGCTCGAAGCGGCCGCCGACCATCTGGACGAAAAGGTCGGCTTCCTTGCTGTCCTGCAGGATCGGCGCGATCGAGCCTGCGAGTTTCGCGCGCAGCGCCATGATCGCCGGCTCGGCGACGAGGCATTGGGCGATGTCGGTTACCTGATGCGAGCGACGGCGGAAATAGCCGAGAGTGAGGCGGTTGTTCTTCTTATAGGCGTTGAAGGTGGCGCGGCGGCGCGTGCCCGGCGGCACGAACACCGGATCGCGCCAGAGCCGCGGCCTGAGGCCTTTCTTCGCCAAGGCGTCGCGCACGATCCCGACCTTCCAGTCGCGATAGAAGTCTTCGCTCGCATGCTGCAAGGTGCAGCCGCCGCAGACCGCGTAATTCGGGCAGGGCGGCGCCACGCGATCGGGCGACGGCGCGACGACCCTGACCAGCTCGCCGCGCAGCACGCCGTCATCGCCGCGCTGCAACCGCGCCTCGACGCGCTCGCCCGGCAGCGCGCGATCGACATAGATCCGCCCGCGCGGCGATTGGCTGATGCCGTCGCCCTTCGGACCCAGCTCGTTAATCGAGAGAAGCGGAGCGCCGGCCATCGCCTCACTTCTGCGGCAGGAACTCTTCCGTGTAGAGCGGCTTCATATCGGGTTCGGCCGGCAGCAATTGCAGCTCGACCATCGCCTGCGACGCGACCTTCAGCGCCGCGGGATCGAAATGCCCGTCGCGCGAGAACATCGGCATCACCGTGTCGTAAGTCTTGCTCGCGATCTCGGGATCGGTGATGCCGTCCGCCGCCATGTCGATCTTCACCGTCTCGGCCTTGTTGGCATGCATCCAGTCGATGGTCGCGAACCACGCCTTGAGGAAGCGGCGCAGCACTTCCGGCCGCTGCGCGATCATCGTGTTGCTGGCGAAGATCGCATGCGTCAGATAGGTTTTGACGTAGTCGCCGTAATCGGCGAGCTCCTTGCCGAGGCCCTGCTTCTCGAGCGTGTAGCCGACATCGATGCCGTTGGTGAGCGCATCGACCTGATGCGTCCGGAGCGCGGCGATGTTCGCCGCGTTGCCGCCCGAGACATAAACGATGTCGATGCCGTCGAGCCCCCAGCCGAGATTGAGGGACAAGTGTCGCGTCAGCCAGAAGACCAGCGAGTTGCGCGAGGCGACCGCGATTTTGTGGCCTTTGAGATCCTGGACGGTGTTGATGCCGGTATCCTTGCCGGCGAAGATGCCATAAGCGAGCGGCGGCCCGGCCATCGCCGCGACGGCTTTCGCCGGCACGCCTTTCACCACGAAGGCCATGTCGGTGCCGGAGGCGAGGCCGATATCGACATCGCCCGCCGTGATCCCCTGTTGCAGCTTGGCCGAGCCTTCGAAGCCGTCGATCGTCACGTCGAGCCCGGCCTTCGACATGATGCCGTTCTGCACCCCGACATTGATCGGGATGAAGGCGAAAGAGGTTGGGAAGGCCTTGCCGACGATGAGCTTGTCATTGGCCTGCGCGCCGCCGCACAGGATCAGCGCAGTGCCGAGCGCGCCGAGAAAGAAGCCGAGCCGGTTCGCGATAGGCATGAGATCCCGTCCCTCCCTTTTTTTGTCGCTTCGCATCAAAACGTCAGCTGATAGGCAATGTAATACGAAAACGCGTTGGTCGTGGTGACATTCTCGATGCCGCGCCCGGCGGAGAAGAGGATGTGATGATGATCGGTGACGTCGTAGACGCCGCCGAGATTGAAGCCGGTTTCATCCTCGCCGCCATCCGTGGTCGCCGTCTGGTGGAACACCTCGCCGCCCAGCGCCAGCGCATCCGTCAGCTGATATTGCAGCAGCCACCCGGCGAACCAGTAATTCTTGTTGCCACCGCCGGGATTGATCCAATAGCCGCCGCCGCCATAGGTGAGCCACTTGCCGAAGCTCTTTTGCAGCCAGAGCGGCAGGAAGGTATGGCCATGCCCGGTGCCGAGGCCGCGCTCGGCATCGCCGGTCGGCGCCTCGAACAGCGGAAACACTCCGACCATCGGCCGCCAGCCGTTCTCGTCCTCTTGCACGAAGCGATACTTGATGCCGAGCTCGGTATCGCCATAGCCGAATTTCGTGCCGCTTCCGTCCGGATGGTCGTAGGCCAGCGGCGCCACGACATGCAGCTGCACATCGGGCAGCGCGCCGTAATTGATCTCGACGCCCGGCAAGGTTCCCGATGTGTCGCCGTCGACATGGGTCCCGGCGCTGAAGGCGTAGACCTCCCAGTGCTGGTAATCGACCGGCTCGGGATCGTCGGTGCGAAACGGCGGACCGGCCAGGGCCACCGGCGCGAACGCAATAGACAGCGCCATCGCGATCAGCGCCGCGCGCGCAAATTCCGTCTGGGGCATGGCCTCACCACCGCTTATTATTCGGCAAAGTGAGCCAAAACCGCGGCCGGCGCCAGCACCCGCCGGCAATTGGGGAGCATCCGGAGGCGATTGTCAGCCGGGTTCGCGCCCGGATAGACTAAGCGCCGGCTCCATCGAACGGAGCAGCGGGAGGATTGGATGGCGGAAGGGACTTCGACCTCGTTGGACGCGCGCGCCGACGCGCTCGAGCGCAAGATGAGCGACGAGCTCGACGTGCTGATCTCGAAATCGGCGCTCTTCAACATGGCCGATGGCCATCTCGGCGCGACCAATATGGGCGCAAGCCTCAGCGTCGCCGAGCGCAAAGGCAAGTTCTACCTGATGGGCGACGACCCGCGGCTGCCGAAGATGCCGGCGAAGCCGACCCTGCTCGACTATTTCAAACATCGCGCGGCGGGCACGGCGCATCTCCTGCAAAGCGCCAACCTCGCGCTGAAGAAAGGCATGCCCGAGAAGATCGTCCTCGCCTGCCTCTTGCACGACATCGCCAACTCGCTCTTCATCAAGAGCGATCACGGCTATTGGGGCGCGGCGCTGATCGAGCCCTATGTCGACGAGGAGATCAGCTGGGCGATCCGCGCGCATCAGGCGGTGCGCTTCTTCCCCGACGAATCGGTCGGCTATGCCTATCCCGAAATGTATGTCCGGCATTTCGGCGCCCATTACGTGCCCGACGACTACGTCAAGCGCGACTACGAGCGCGCCAAAAACCACAAATGGTACATGACGGCACGCATGATCACGGTGCACGACCTCTATTCCTTCGATCCCAACGTGCATGTGACCTGGGAGCCGTTCGTCGACATCATCGGCCGCCACTTCAAGCAGCCCGAGGAAGGGCTGGGCTTCGATAACAGCCCCTCGGCATTCATGTGGCGCACCATCAGGCGGCCGACGAAATATCTCTGAGCCGCGTGGCACCTGAACGCCTCGTCTGCCCTCGGCGCGACGCTCGAGCAGTTTGCGACCTCGACCAGCAACGACCGCGAGAAGCAGGCCCTGCGCAAATCGGCAAAGGCGTGACGCGAAACGGTCCGGAAGGTAATGTCGGTCTCCGCATCTCGGGGTGATCGCACATCCCTCATCGACAACAACTGCGTGGAATGAAGAGGTCAATCATGGTAACGCGTCGATTGCTGCGTTCGGCTGTCTTGACACTGGCCGGGGCGCTGGCGGGGACGACAGTGATGGCCGCAGCGGCACGGGCGGAGTCGCCCCAAGTGACCCTGGCGTTGCCGTCGATCAATATCTCGTTCACGTCGCTTTATCTCGCCGAGGATCTGCATCTCTGGGCCGACCAGGGCCTCGACGTCAAAACCATGGTCATCCCCGGCATCGGCACGAACAACGCCGTCATCAACGGCTCGGTGCAATTCGCCATCGGCTCGTCCGACGCGATCACGCGCGCCTGGGCGCATGGCCAGCACATGCAGGCGATCGGCGCCGGGGTCAAGAAAACCATGGAATGGGTGATGATCCGCAAGGACATCGCCGACGCGGCGCATTTCGACCCCAACGCGCCGCTCGCCGAGCGCGCGAAAATCCTGAAAGGCCGCACGATTGCGATCACCGGCATCGGCTCGCTGCCCGACGCGGTGCTGAAATCGGTCGCCGCCGAAGCCGGCATCGCCCCGGGCGATATCGTCACGCCGACGATGCTGCCGCCTGAAATCATGGCGGCCTGGAAGACGAAGCGGATCGACGGCTTCTCGAACGCGATGCCTTACGCGCAGCAGGTGATGGTCGACGGCTCGGGCGTGATGGTCTCCGACCCGACGAAGGGCGAGCCGACTAAGTTCTTCCCGATCGCGGCATCGATCGTGACCGTGCGCGCCGATTATTGCCCGGCGCATGCCGAGCTCTGCGCCAAGTTCATGAACGGCATGATCGCGGGCATCAAGATCGTGGTGACCGACCGCGACAAAACCATGGCCGAGATGAAAAAGCGCTTTCCCGCTTACGACGACACCGTCCTCGGCATGGCCTACGACGCGTTGAAGGAGGCCGAGAATTATCCGCCGCGCGTCGATCCGAAGGCGATCGAGAACGGCGATCGGATGAACATCGCCGCCGGGTTCTTGAAGCCCGACGAAAAGCTCACCGACTATCAGCCCCTGATCGACAACCGCTACATCAAGTAGCGCCGCGAAGGCGTCGCATGTGATGGCAGGACCCCAGGCCAAGGTTGCCCTGGCCTAATGCGCGCGTGCATAGCGCAACGCCGGGCGTAATCGCAGGCGATTCGGCAACGAATCCGGAACCTGTCAGCGGTTTAAGTTGCTTTCGCCGGCACCGCGCGCCTGATTAACGGCAAGCAAAAGGCCACCGGAGGCGATTGTTCGCGCCGCCCGGCTGTGCTCCGGAGAGGTTTTGCGCCGCACGGCGATATCGTCACGCAAAGATCGCTTGCTCGCCGGGCTCCTGGCCGCGCTCGTCGTTGTCGTGTTCTCGACGGTGATCGCGCTGGTGATCGTATTGCACGACGCTGATATCCATGCGATCGCCAGCCGATAGCGCGCGGCCGAGCCGCCGGCACTGGTGCCTTAGCCTTGGCGGCCTCGCCCTGGCGCTCAGCTTGCTCGGCGGTTGCAACGACACCGATCATTGGCACGGCATCGACGTTTCGGACAGTGTACCGCCGCTGCAATTTACGATGACGCGCGCCGCCGACGGCAGGAATGTCACGCAGGCGGAATATCGCGGGCGCATCGTGATGATCTATTTCGGCTACACCTATTGCCCCGATCTCTGCCCGACGACCTTGTCGAACATCGCCACCGTGCTGCAGCGGCTCGGCAGCGAGGCGCGCGATGTCAGCGTGCTGTTTGTCACGGTCGATCCGAATCGCGATACACGGCCGGTCCTGGCGTCCTATGTCAAGGCGTTCGCGCCCGAGATCGACGGACTGCGCGGCACCCCCGATCAACTGGCGGCGCTGGCGCGGCGATACCGCGTCGTCTATTCCGTGACGCCCGCGACGGCGACCGAGCCTTACGAGGTGACGCACAGCTCGGCGATCTACGTTTTCGATCGCGCCGGAAATGCGCAGCTGCTCGTCCCCTCGCTGGCGACGACGACGCCCGACCTCGCCGGGACAACCGACGATCTCAAGCGCTTGATCGCCGCGTCCACCGCGCCGGGTTGGCTCGCACAGCTCCGCCGCCTCGTCTGAGCCCGTCATTGCCCGGCTCACCGGCCGGTCCAACGGCTTGCCAACGCCGCCATGGCGGCGGCTTCCGGATCTGTATCGGCGGCGGCCGCAATTTCCTCGGCACGGCGGAGTGCGTTCAGCACCAGCAACAGCGCCACGACGCTCATCATCGCCGGCGGAATCCAGCAGAGGATACCGCCGATGCGTTGGTCGGCCAGCGCGCTGATCGTGGGATAGAGCCGTCCGCACAAATCGTAGAAGGGATAAAGATCGCGCGCGGAGAAGGTGATGATCGCGCCGATAACGATCTGCGGAAACATGACGAAAAACGCGAGCGCGGCGCGCAGGCCGAAGCCGATCCGGGCCGGCGGCGCCTCCCGCGGATCGAGCACGAGGCACCAGAACAGGACACCGTCGAGGACCATGCTCCAGTTCATCAAGGCGTAAAGCCGCGGATCGAGCATGGCGTGGAATTGGATCGGCGGAATCAGCCAGAAGGCGAAGAGCCCTTCGAATAGCACGGCCGCAATCAAGGGCCGCTGCAGGAAGCGCAAAGCGACCGCGAGCGAGCGATGCTCGATCATGCGCCGCGCCCAGCCCGGCATGCCACGCTTGATCGTCCCGCCGACCCAACCGAGGGCAATGAGAAATGGACCCAGGTGATGCATAACGACGTGCTGGGCGCGGTTCAGGAAGAACATATGCTGCGCCAGGTAATCGAAATGGGTCTGCAGCACCCCGTAGATCACGGCGATACCGGCGAGAAAGGCGGCGACGCGCCAGACGGGCGGTCGTATTTCGGGCGGCGACAGCAAGTATCCGCGACAGAACCAGCCGAGCGCCAGCAC
>DASYAL010000086.1:0-50746 GCA_036501365.1 Allostellaceae bacterium
GCTGTTCGAGGCGCTGGGGGCGCTCTATGCGCAGGGCGCCGCGGTCGACTGGGCCGGCTTCGACAAGCCCTTCACCCGCCGCAAGCGCCATATCCCCACCTATCCCTTCCAGCGCAAACGTTTCTGGGTCGAGCAGGCGCCAGGGCAAGCGACGGCCGAGGGCTTGCCGGGCCGTCGCGTTCCCCTGCCGCTCCATAACGCCACGTTGCTCGAGACCGTCTACAGCACTGCCGCTTTGCCGTTCCTCGCCGATCACATCGTCAAACACGAGATCGTGGTGCCGGGCGCGTGCCATCTCGCGCATGTGCTGGCGGCGCTCAACGACAAATCGGAAGGCCGCATTGGCGTGTTGGAGAAGGTCTTCTTCCCGCACTGGCTGAGGCTCGATGCGGGCGCGGCGCGGCAAGGCCAGCTTGCGTTCGATGCCGAGATAGACGGTATACGCACGTTCCGGATCGCCAGCTTCGACGCCGATGCCGAGAATTGCGACATCCATGCGACGGGCCGCTGCATGGTATCGGCGGCGGCGCTTCCAGCAACCGAAGACCTCGATCGCGCGCGGCAGCGTTGCCGGCGCGGCTTCGATGTCGATGCGCTCTATCAGACCTTGGCGCACAAGGGTATCGCGCTCGGTCCCTCATTCCGCTGGATTGCCGCGATTGCTGGCGGCGAAGGCGAAGCGGTGGCGCACCTCATGCGTCCGCCGGCACTTCGCGGCGAGGTTGCGCCGCTCCATCCCGGCTTGATCGATGGCTGTTTCCAGGCACTTCTCGCTACCGTCGAGCGCGATGTGCCGGGCACGTTCGTGCCGTTCGCGGTCGAACACCTGGCGTGCCGTCTCGGACATCTCGGCCATGAATTCTGGTGCCATGCCAAGCTGAAAGCACCGCCCGCCGACGGCAGCGCCTCTGCCGATCTGACGCTCTATGACGCGGCAGGCGCCGTCGTCGCGGCTTTCGCGGGGCTCGAATTACGCGATATCGGCGACGATTCCGCCACCGTATCGCCCGCTATCAGCGACATGATCTACGCCGTGAATTGGGTTGCCGCGCCGCCTGCCGCGCCCATAGCGGGCATGCGCCGCTGGCTGGTCCTCGGCGATCGCGGCGGGTTCGCCGCGGCTGTCGCGGCCCGGTTGCGCGACCGCGGCGACGATTGCCGCTTGATTGCGGCCGCCGACGATATCGCCGCCGCATTGGCTTCGCCCCTAACCGATGTGTTGCATCTCGGCGCTTTAGGCGATGCGCTGCCGGACCAAGCCGAGGAAATCGCGCCCGAATCCTGGCTCGGCCCATCGCTTGCCGTGACTCTCGTCAAAAATCTCGCGCGACGGACGGCGGTACGGCTTTGGATCGTTACGCAAGGCGCCGTTGTCGCCGATCGGTCGCCGGTCAATCCGGGCCAAGCGCCCAGCTTCACACTCGCCCGCGTCATCGCGCATGAGGCGCCGGAATTGGATTGCGTCGGAATCGATCTCGATCCACGTCTGCCGCTCGACGCCGACGCATTGGTTTCGGTACTGGGAGCGCCGCCAAGCGAGCCCCAGGTCGCGCTACGTAAGGGAACCCGCCTGGTGCCGCGGCTCAAGCAATACCGGGCGCGCCCGGTCGCAAGCCCCAAGCGCAGCACCATCCGGGCCGACGTGACTTACCTGGTAACCGGCGGGCTCGGCGGATTGGGGCTGCGGGTCGCCGATTGGCTCGTCGCCGCGGGCGCGCGCCGCCTCGTGCTGTTGGCGCGCAAGCCGCCGTCGCCCGAAGCGCGCGGCGCGATCGCGCGGCTTGCAGCGACCGGCGCGCATATTGCCGTGCGCCAAGCGGACGTCGCGGACCAGCACGCCCTCCACGCCGTGATCGAGGAAATCGCGTCGGGTACGATGCCGCTCGCCGGCATCGTCCACGCGGCCGGCTTCGTCGATGACGGTTTGTTGACGGCGCAAACGAGGTCGCGCTTCGCCGCCGTGATGGCGCCAAAAGTCGCCGGCACGTGGAATTTGCATCTTGAGACGCGCGCTAGTCCGCTCGATTTCTTCGTCTGCTTTTCCTCGGCGGCAGCGCCTTTCGGTGCAGCGGGGCAAGGGAGTTACGCCGCCGGCAACGCTTTCATGGATGCGCTCATTGAATGGCGGCGGGCGCAGGGACTGCCGGGACTGAGCGTCGATTGGGGCTTGTGGGGCGAGATCGGCATGGTGAGCCGGCTCGATGCGGCGCACCGCAACCGCATTGCGGCGCAGGGCATCGGCTTGATCGAGCCCGTTGCGGGCATCGCCGCGCTCGATCACCTGCTCGCCGAAGGCGCTACGCGGGCTGTGGTGATGCCGGTCGATTGGAATACGTTGCGCCGGCATGCGCGCGGCGCCGACGCGCTGCTCTTCGACCTGGAGCCGGCGGCGGCGGAACTGCGCCTTGGGGCGCCGTCCGGCGATCGCCGCGCGCGGCTCGTTGCGTTCCTGCGGCAGGAGCTTGCCGCGATTACCGGTGAGGCGGCGGTCGAGACGCGGCAGCGCCTTTTCGATCTTGGGCTGGATTCGCTGATGGCGGTCGAATTGAAGGACCGGATCGAGCGCCACCTTGGGGTGAAACTAAAAGCGACGTTGCTATTCGACTATCCCACCCTTGAAGCGCTGGTCGAGCATCTGACGGCGTTTCGCGGCGAGGAAAAGGACGAGGTGCAGTTGGCGGAGGTCAGGCCGGCTGATAATCTCGACGGGCTGAGCCGGGAAGAGCTCGGCCACCGCCTCGACGAGAGATTGGCGCTCATCGAGCAGCTGATCGAAGGCGGCACCAAAGCATAACATCCCGTTGGTAGTGTGGGGGCATGACCGGTCAATTCGAGGCTGCAGACGAGAAGCAGGAGGAGCGGCTGCGTCGTGCGCTCGTCGCGCTCGATCGCATGCAGGCGCTGGTCGAGGCCGGCCGTCGGGCCCAGGCCGAGCCGATCGCGATCGTCGGCATCGGCTGCCGTTTTCCCGGCGGTGTCGACGATGCCGAAAGCTATTGGCGCATGCTGCGCGCGGGCGCCGATGCGATCAGTGAGGTGCCGCGCGACCGCTGGGACATCGATGCCTATTACGCGGCCGAGCCCGGCACGCCCGGACACATGTGCAGCCGCTTCGGCGGATTTGTTGATCATGTCGGCGAATTCGACCCGCTGTTCTTCGGTATCGCGCCGCGCGAGGCCGAGGACATGGATCCGCAGCAATATCTCGTGCTCGAGACTGCGTGGCACGCGCTCGAGGACGCCGGCATCGATATCGCGCGCCTCTATCGCTCTTCGACCGGCGTATTCCTCGGCGCCGGTACCGTCGATCATGCGATACGGCGGCTCAGCGACCCGCAAGCGCGCGCCGCGGCCAGCCAGCATCTCGGCACCGGCACCGGCCTGAGCGTCATCGCCGGCCGGGTTTCCTATGTGTTGGGTTTGAACGGCCCCTGCCTTTCGGTCGACACGGCCTGTTCTTCGTCGCTGGTAAGCGTGCATCTCGCCTGCACGAGCCTACGCCTCAAGGAATGCGATCAGGCGCTTGCCGGCGGCGTCAGCGTGCTGCTCGATCCGGCGCCCAGTGTGATGTTCTCGCAGGCGCGCATGCTGGCGCCCGACGGGCGCTGCCGCACCTTCGATGCGGCGGCATCGGGCTATGTGCGCGGCGAAGGCTGCGGCGTGCTGGTCCTCAAGCGGCTGAGCGACGCCAAACGCGATGGCAACCGTATTATCGCGCTCATCCTCGGCTCCGCGGTCAATCATGACGGACCGAGCGGCGGCCTGACGGTGCCGAACGGACCGGCGCAGCAGGCGGTGATCGCCGAGGCGCTGCGCCGCTCCGATTTGCGGCCCGACGCGGTCGGCTATGTCGAGTGTCACGGCACCGGCACGCCACTCGGCGATCCGATCGAGGTCGAGGCGCTCGGCGGCGTGTTCGCCGCGGGCCGCCGAGACGAGCTTTTGATCGGCTCGGTCAAGACGAATCTCGGACATCTCGAGGTCGCCGCCGGCATCGCTGGATTGATCAAGGCGACGCTTGCCGTCGCGCATCGCGAAGTGCCGCCGCATCTTCATTTTCAGACGCCCAATCCGCGGATCGGCTGGGAGCAGTTGCCGTTTCGCGTCCCGATAACCGCATCCGCCTGGCCGGTCGCCGGTCGCGCCGTGGCCGGCGTCAGCGGCTTCGGCTTCAGCGGCACCAACGCTCACATCGTCGTCGCCGCTCATCCATCGGATGCGAAAACGCCGGCCGCCATCGGACGTCAGCCACGGCCCCTCTTCCTTTCGGCGAAGACCCCCGCTGCTTTGCGTAGCCTTGCGGCCGAGTTGGCGGATCATCTCGCCGCGCATCCCGAGCTTTTGCTCGACGATGTTGCATGGACGCTCGCCGCGGGGCGGATGCGGCTCGCGCATTGGCTGGTCGTGGCGGCGGTGACCTTGCCGGCTGCTGTCGATCGGCTGAAAGGCTGGGCGCGCGGCGAGATCGTCGCCGGCGCGTTTGCCGGGCACGGAACGGAGACCACCGCAAGAGGCACCGCGGCCGAGCCCGCGATCGAGGCCACGCTGCGCCAAGCGGAGATGCAGCTTTGCAACAACGCCGGAGTCCAGGTCGCGCGCGGCTGGCGCATCGCACTGCCGACCTATCCTTTCGAGCGGCGGCCTTTCCCGCTCGGCCGCGCGCCGCTACCGCCCGATCAAGCCGATGCGGCGCCGTTCGCCGCGGGCGATGCAAATCATCCCTTGCTCGGTCGGCGCCTCGCCTTGGCGGGAACCCGCGATGTGCGCTTTGAATCGCGTCTCAGCCTCGCACGGCTGCCGTTCCTCGGGGATCATCGCGTTTTCGGCGCAGTGCTTCTGCCGGCGGCCTGTTTCATCGAGATGGCGGTAGCCGCCGGGCGGATCGCGCTCGCTGCCGATGGCATCGCGCTTGAGGATGTCGTCTTGCGCCGGCCGCTCGTCCTGCCGGACAATGCCGCCGTCGTCGTGCAGACGGTGCTCGCGCCGGACGGCGAGGACTTCACTTGCGAATGCTTCAGTGCCGGGTCGGCTGATCCAGCGGATTGGGAAAATCACTTCTCGGCAAGGCTACGCCGCGCCGACGCCATTCCCGCGCTCGCGGACATGCCCGCGCTGCGCCCGGCCGATCCCGACGCGCTCTACGCGGCCTATGCCAAAGCAGGCATCGCCTACGGTCCGCGGTTTCGCGTGATCTCGGCGCTGCGGCAGGGCGTGTTCGCGGCGAGCGCGGAGCTCTCGGTCTCACCGCCATGCGACATGCGTTTCACGCTCGATCCGCTCTTCCTCGATGCGGCTTTCCAGCTTTTGGGCGCGGCGTTTGCATACATTTCCGACAGCGCGCTTCATCTTCCGGTTGGCGTGCGGCGCGTCGTCTTGCGAGCGACCCGGGCCGGCTGGCTGCGTGGTCGGTGTCGCGCGCGGCTCGATGGCGCCGCGCGCCGTGCCGACGTGGCGCTCGTCGATGAAATGGGCGAGGTCGTCGCGCTGCTCTCGGATATTACCCTGTTGCCGGCCGACGTTGCGACCATCCGTCAAGCGGCGCTCGCGGGCGAGCGGACGACCATGCGCGAAACGGCCGGTGTTGCCGATCTCCGGTCTCTCGTGAGCGCGGTGTTGCACGTCGATCCGGAGCGCATCGATGTTGCCGCGCCGTTGACGGCGCTCGGACTCGATTCCCTGATGGCGCTCGACTTGCGGCAACGGGCGCGGGCGCAATGGGGCTGGGACATTCCGCTCGAGGCGCTGATCGGCGGCGAGAGCATCGACCAGCTCTTGCAGCGCCGCGGCGCAGAGAATGTTTCCCCATCGGCGATCGTCGAAGGTGAGCTGTGAGCGCCGAAGGCCTCATCGACCGGCTTGCCGCCCAGGGGATGGAATTATGGATCGAAGAGGGGCGGCTCCGATATCGCGCACCGGCCGATGTCGGCACGCCCGAGATTCTCGCCGAGCTGCGGCGGCGGCGCGATGAGATCATTGCGGCGCTGGCGGCGCGTGCCGAGGCGCCCGTGCCGCTGTCGGTCGGCCAGCAGGCGCTGTGGTTTCTGCATCGTCAGGCGCCGCAGAGCGCCGCCTATAACACCACGATCACGCTCCGTGTTCTCTCGCCGCTCGATGCGGATGCGCTGCGCCGCAGCTGCGATGCTTTGTTGGACCGTCACGCTTGCTTGCGGGCCTCGTTCCCGGAAGTGGACGGCCGTCCCGTTCAGCGCATCGCCCCACGCGCGGAATGCGTCTTCACGACAATCGATGCTGCGGGTCTTGACGACAACGCGTTGCGGCGGCGAGTGGCAGAGGCCTATGCCGCGCCCTTCGACCTGCTGACCGGACCGGTGTTCCGGGCGACGCTGTTCTCCCGCGGCCCGCGCGACCACGTGCTGCTGCTCGTCATTCATCATATTGCTGCCGACGCGGCCTCACTCGCGCTTCTGCTCGAAGAGCTCGAGGCGATCTATCCTGCCATGGTCGCGGGCAGGAAAGCCGACTTGCCGCCGACCGGGCCGACCTATGCCGACTATGTGCGCCGCGAACAGGCGCTGCTCGGCGGTCTCGAGGGCCGGCGGCTCCGAGAATATTGGCAGAGTCGCCTCGTCGGCGAGATTGCCACGCTTGATCTGCCCACGGACCGTCCCCGTCCGCCGCTTCAGGCGCGGCGCGGCGCGGTGCACGGCTTCTGTCTCGATGCGGTGTTGTCGGAGCAACTGCGCGAGCTGGCGCGCGCCGAGGGCGTTACCCTGTTCATGCTGCTAGCCGCTGCATTCCAGGCACTGCTGCATCGCTACAGCGGCCAGACGACATTCGCGATCGGCACGCCGACCGCGCTGCGTCCCTCCGAATTCGCGCGGACCGTCGGCGATTTCGTCAATCCGCTGCCTTTGCGAAGTACGATCGAGGGCGACACCGCTTTCCGCGATACGCTCACCGCGCTGCGCGGCGAGATGATCGGCGCGCTCGAGCACGCGGCCTATCCTTTCTCGAAGATGGTCGACGATCTCGCGACGGACCGCGATGCCAGTCGCTCGCCGATTTTCCAGGCGATGTTCGTCTTCCAGCAAGTGCCTCGCAGCGGCAGCAAAGCCAATGCGCTGTTCCTCGCCGCAGACGATGCCCTGCGCGTCGACTGGGGCGGTCTCGTGCTGGCGCCGTATCGTCTGCCGCAACAGGCCGGTCAATTCGATCTCACCTTGGAAATCGTCGACGACGGCGCGGTGCTTGATGCCGCGTTGAAATATGATACCGATCTTTTCGATGCCGCGACCGCCGGGCGCCTTGCGGCCAATTTCGCGGTGCTTCTACGCGGCATCGTCGCCTCGCCGGGCACGGCGGTGTCGCGCTTGCCGATCCTCGCTGACGAGGAACGCCATCGGCTCCTCGCGATCTGGAACGAGACGCGCGACGATGCGCTGCGGCCGCTTCGCCTCCACCGCGGCTTCGAGGCGCAAGCGCGCGGCGCGCCCGACCGGATCGCGGTCGTCGATGGCGACCGCCATCTCACCTATGGCGAGCTCGACGCGCGCGCCAACCGGGTCGCGAATTTCCTGCGCCGGTGCGGCGTCGGTCCGGACCGGCCGGTAGCGGTGCTCGCCGAGCGCTCGCTTGAGATGATCGTCGCGATCTACGGCGTGCTGAAAGCGGGCGGCGCCTATCTACCGCTCGATCCGTCGTTGCCGCTGGCGCGGCTCGCCTTCATCGTCGAGGATGTCGGCGCGTCGATCGTCCTGACGCATGGCGCGCTCGAGCCGCCGGCCGGTCCCGCGCGCGTCATTCGTTTGGACGCGGAATGGCCGGAGATTGCGCGCGAAGAGCCGCGGGCACCCGACAGCGGCGTTGGCCCCGATCACCTCGCTTACGTGATCTATACCTCCGGCAGCACCGGCTACCCCAAGGGCGTCATGATTCCGCATCGCGCGATCGTCAATCACTTGGCTTGGCGCAACCGCGCGGTGCCGATGACGGGAGCCGACCGGATACTGCAGAAAACGCCCTTCGGTTTCGACGTCTCGGTCTTCGAGCTGTTCCAGGCCCTGATGTTCGGCGCACAGCTCGTCCTGGCGCGGCCGGGCGGCCATCAAGACCCCGCCTATCTGATCGAGGCGATCGAGCGGCATCGGGTCACCGTCATCCATTTCGTGCCACCGATGCTGCGGGCGTTCCTCGACGATGCAAATGTGCGCCGCGCGGCGAGCCTGACGCGCGTGCTATGCAGCGGCGAAGCGCTGCCGCTCGATCTGCAGCAGCGATTTCTCGCAACCTTGCCAGCTACGCTTTTCAATCTCTATGGACCGACCGAAGCGGCAGTTGATGTGAGCCTGTGGCGTTGCGACGCCGAGGCGGCTTATGCCTTTGTGCCGCTCGGCAAGCCGATTGCCAACACGCGGCTTTACGTTCTGGACCGCCATGGCGCGCCGCAGCCGATCGGCGTCGCGGGCGAGCTGCATATAGGCGGCGTTTGCCTCGCGCGCGGCTATCATGGCCGTCCCGATCTTACCGCCGCGAGCTTCGTGCCCGATCCTTTTGCGACCGAACCCGGCTCGCGCCTCTATCGTACCGGTGATCTCGCGCGCATGCTGCCGGGCGGCGTGCTGCAATATCTCGGCCGTATCGATCATCAGGTGAAGATTCGGGGCAACCGCATCGAGCTCGGCGAGATCGAGGCGGCTTTGCTGCGGCATCCAGGAGTACGCGAAGCAGCGGTGATTGCGCGCGAACAGCGCCTTGTCGCCTATCTGACGCTGGCCGCAAATCGCGATTTCGCCGAGGACGCGTTGCGGCGTCACCTCGGCGAATTCTTGCCCGATTACATGACCCCGAGCGTTTTCGTCGTGCTCGACCAGCTGCCGCTCGGCGCCAACGGCAAGCGCGATCGCAAGGCGCTGCCGACGCCGCGCCCAGGTGCGCCGCATGCGTTCATCGCGCCGCGGAGCGAGGCGGAGACCACGCTGTGCGGCATATGGGCCGAGCTGACGGGTCGCGAGTGTGTCGGGATCAACGACAACTTCTTCCGTATCGGCGGCGATTCGATCTTGAGCATTCAGATGGCGTCGCGCGCAGCACGTGCCGGGCTCCATCTGAGCGTGAGCGATCTTTTCCAGCATCAGACCGTGGCCGAGCTCGCCGCCGTAGCGCGCCGCGAGAGCGGCTCGCACGATGAGCAAGGACCGGTGACCGGCCGCATGCCCTTGGCTCCGATCCAACGCTGGTTCTTCGACCAACACCTGGCCGAGCCGCACCATTTCAATCAGGCGCTGCTGCTTGTGCCGCGCGTTGCGCTCGATCCGGATCGGCTCGCCGCGGCGCTCGATGCGCTCGTTGCGCATCACGACGCATTGCGCCTGCGCTTCCTCGGCGATGGCGATGCATGGATCGCGACCGTCGCGCCGCCCGAGGCCGGCGTGCTCGACATCGAGAACCGCGATCTGACGGAAGCAATGGCGGCGCGGCAGGCCAGCCTCGATCTCGCGCGCGGGCCGCTGTTCCGCGCGAGCTTGATCCGCGACGGCGGAACGATGCGCCTCCTGATCGTTGCGCATCATCTCGTTATCGACGGCGTGTCGTGGCGCATCCTCGTCGAAGATCTGGAGGCGCTGCTGCGCGGACAGGATCTGCCGCCCAAGACGACCTCCTATAAAACGTGGAGCGAGAGCCTCGCGGGCTATGTGCAACGCTCGGATGCCACGGTCGAGCGCGACTATTGGCGCGCGCAGCTTGCGGTGTCGGCGGCGCAGCTTCCGCGCGACGGCGATGGCGGTGCGCCCATCGTGCTCGATCTCCGTCGCATCACCGAGGCGTTCGGCCGGGCCGAGACGGAGGCGCTGCTTCATCAAGCAAATGCCGCGTTCAATACCGGGGCAGAGGACTTCCTGCTCGCAGCGCTTGCGCTCAGCCTCGCATCGCGACTGCAATGCGGCCGTTTCCGCATCGATCTCGAGGCGCATGGCCGCGAGGCTGTCGGCGACGGCGTCGATCTCTCGCGGACCGTCGGCTGGTTCACCAGCCTTTTTCCGATCGTGCTCGAGGCAGCGGGCGAGCCGCTCGCTGCGCTCAAAGCGGCGAGAGAGGCGCGGCGCCGCGTTCCGAACAGCGGCATCGGCTTCCGCTTGCTGAGCGACGGCGCGCGCGACTCCAGCATCCTATTCAACTACCTGGGGCGGATGGAAATCGGCGCGGCATTCGATATTGCGGCCGAAGCGTCCGAGCCGTTGCGTGCGCCCTCGCAACGGCTCAGTCACGCGCTGCAGATCGACGCGGTTGTCGTCGGCGGCCGGCTCCGCATTCAATGGAGCTTCAGCCCCGGCGTGCATGCGCGCGAGACGGTCGAGGGCCTCGCTCGCGATTTTCACCGCCATCTCTCGGCGCTTCTCGAACAATGCAGCCGGCACGATATCGGCGGCTATACGCCGTCCGATTTCCCGCTCGCATCGGTAGGTCAGGAGGTGCTCGATCGGCTTCCCGCGCGGTCGATCGAGGCCGTGTTGCCGCTGACGCCGATGCAGCGGGGCATGCAGTTTCATACGCTCCTCGCCTTCGATCGCGCGATCTATCACCAGCAGCTGCGCCTTACTCTGGAAGGTGCGCTCGATACGGAAGCCTTCGCGCGGAGCTGGGCCTGGGCGGTGGAGCGCCACGCGATCTTGCGCGGCAGCGTTCTGCGCGAGGGACTGGACGAGCCGCTGCTTTTGTTGCACCGGCATGTCGCGCCCGCTTGGACTCATTTCGATTGGCGTGGCCTCTCTGCGACCGATCAGGCGCAGCGCATCGCCGCAGTCTGCGCCGAAGACGAGGCGCGCGGCTTCGATCTCACGAAGCCGCCGCTGCTGCGCTTCACGCTTCACCGCCTCGCGATCGAACGCCATGGCTTCGTGTTGAGCTTCCATCACGTATTGATGGACGGCTGGAGTCTGGCGCGACTGATCGGCGACGTGCTCGCCCAATACCGCGCGTTCAAGGAAGGCGGCGTGTTGGACATTGCTCAGGCACCGTCCTGGCAAAGCTATGTCGCCTGGCTCGCCGGGCGACATCGCGACGCCGATCGCGCGCGTGCCTACTGGATGACGGAATTCGCCGATGGTGCCCTGCCGACCGGGCTCGGGATCGAACACGCCCTCCCGCAAGAGGCGGCGGCGGTTTCGTGGAGCGATGCGCATTTGTCCGAAACCGCAACGGCATCGCTGCAAGCACTGGCGCAACGCGAAGGCATAACGCTCGGCACCATCGTGCAAGCCGCATGGGCGCTGCTGCTCGCGCGCTATGGAGATAGCGATGACGTGGTGTTCGGCACGACCGTCGCCGGCAGACCCGCGGATTTGCCGGGAATCGAGGGGATGGTCGGCCTCTGCATCAATACGCTGCCGGTCCGGGTGCGTTTGCCGTGCGACATGGCCGTCGATGCTTGGCTGAAATTTCTGCACGGTGCTCACCCGGCGCGCGAAGCTCATGGCTGGTGCGCGTTACCGGAGATCGAACGGTGGACCGATCGTGCCTCGCTTTTCGATACGCTGCTCGTCATCGAGAATTACCCCGTCGATACGTCGCTCAAAAGTGGGGCTGCCGGATTGACGATCACCGGCGGGCAGATGGACGAGCGCTCGAACTATCCGCTCACCGTCATTGTCGTTCCCGGTTCGCAGTTGCGTGTGCGCGCGACCTTTGTCGAAGGTCGCATCGAGGCCGCCGCTGTATCGCATTTACTCACCCACTTTATATCCGCGCTGTCTTTGCTGAGCGGCGGCTCCGGGTCTCGTCGGCTAGGAGAGCTGGAGGTTGCGGCGGCGGCGGAGCGGCTGGGGCTGTTGCAGGCGGTCGAGACCGTACTGGGCGAGCAGCCGGGGGTGGAGCGCTGCGTCGCCGTAGTGCGCGGCGCGGGCAAGCGGCTCATCGCTTATGCGGTGGCGCCGGGGGCGAGCGCCGAGGAGCTGCGGGCGCGGCTCGCGGCGCGTCTGCCGGCAGAAGCGACGCCGGGGCAGATCGTACTGCTGGAGGCGCTGCCGCTCAATGCCAACGGCAAGCTCGACCGGGCGGCGCTGCCGGCGCCGCCGCAAGCGGCCGCGGCTCCGCCGCAATCTGAGGCCGAGCGCCGCATCGCTGCCATCTGGCAGGAGGCCCTCGGCCTCGATACCGTCGCCCGCGATGACAATTTCTTCGAACTCGGAGGCGATTCCTTCGTGATGGCGCGGATTCACGCCAAACTGCCCGTCACCATGGGCCGTGAGATCGCAATGGTCGACCTCTATCGGTATCCGACCGTACGCTCGCTTGCGACGATGTTGGCGCGCGCCGATGCTGAACCCGCGGCGGAGACGGGCCGCGGCGAGGAACGCTTGAAGCATCGCGATCTTGCCGTGCGGCAGCGTCGCTTGCGCCGCGCGCCGCAAGCGCCGCAGGCGGATTGAGCGGGGACCCGATGCCGAGCGAACCACGCGACAGCGATATTGCCATCGTCGGCATGGCCTGCCGCGTGCCGGGCGCCGCCGATCTCGCGGCGTTCTGGCGCAATCTCTGCGACGGCGTCGAATCGATCAGCACCTTCAGCCGCGAAGCACTCATCGCCGCGGGCGTTCCGGCGGCGCTCGTCGATCGCGCCGATTATGTACGCGCGGGCGGCGCGCTCGAGGGCATCGATCTCTTCGATGCCGGCCTATTCGATATGAATGCGAAAGAGGCGGCGCTCACCGATCCGCAACACCGCATCCTGCTCGAAAGCGCCTGGACCGCCTTGGAGCATGCGGGTTGCGCACCGTCCGCCTTCGACGGCGCGATCGGCTGCTATGTCGGCGCCGGGGTCAATGGTTATCTACCGCACAACGTGACGCCAAGCCTCGACCCGCTGGAGCCGACGCTCGGCTATGCCGCGCTGACCGGCAACAGCAGCGATTTCCTCGCGACGCGGCTTTCCTACAAGCTCGGCTTGAAGGGGCCGAGCGTCAGCCTGCAGACGGCGTGCTCCACCTCGCTGGTCGCGGTGCATGCCGCCTGTCAGGCGCTGATCAGCGGCGAGTGCGACTTGGCGCTCGCAGGCGGTGTCGCAGTACGTGTGCCGCATCATGTCGGCTATCTCTATCAGGAGGGCATGATCTTCTCGCCCGACGGCCACGTGCGCGCTTTCGATGCGCGGGCGCAAGGCACGGTCGGCGGCAATGGTGCCGGTATCGTCGTGCTGCAGCGTCTCGGCGACGCGCTGGCGCAAGGCGCGACCGTGCATGCGGTCGTCCGCGGCTCCGCCGTCAATAATGATGGCAGCGTCAAAGTGGGTTTCACCGCGCCGAGCATCGACGGGCAAGCCCAGGTGATAGCCGAGGCGCAGCGCGTCGCCGAGATCGAGCCCGAATCCATCGGCTACATCGAGGCGCACGGCACCGGCACCGATCTCGGCGATCCGATCGAAGTCGCCGCGCTCATCGACGCCTTCGGCCCCTGCGGCGGCAAACGGCAGTTCTGCGGTATCGGCTCGGTGAAGACGAATATCGGCCATCTCGATGCCGCCGCGGGCGTCGTCAGCCTCATCAAGGCGGCGCTGGCGGTAAAGCACGGCTCGCTGCCGCCCAGCCTCAATTTCGAGCGGCCCAATCCGAAGATCGATTTCGCCGCAAGCCCGTTTCGCGTCGTAACGCGGCTCGATCCGTGGCCGCGCGCGGCAACACCACGTCGTGCCGGCGTGAGCGCTTTCGGCATCGGCGGCACGAACGCGCATGTCGTTCTGGAAGAAGCACCACCCGCCGCCGCGACGACCCGATCGCGGCCATGGCACATCCTTCCGCTTTCGGCGCAATCGCCCGCGGCGCTCGATACAAGCGAGGCGGCGCTTGCCGCTGTCCTTACGGCGCGGCCCGATATCGAGATCGCCGATGTCGCGGCGAGCTTGGCGCTCGGCCGCACGGCGCTTCGCCGTCGCTCTATCCGCTTCGCGCAGAATGGCACCGCAACGCACATGGCTGAACGCGATCACGTGCCGAGCGGCGAGAGGCTGGTCGCTTTCCTCTTCGCCGGTCAGGGTGCGCAGCGTTCCGGCATGGGCAAAGAAGCCTATGCCGCCGAACCCGATTTTCGCGCCGCTTTCGATCGCTGCGCCACGATCCTCGCGCCCCATATCGGCGCCGATCTTCGGCGCCTTCTGTTCGAAACCGGGGACCTTCGGATCAACGACACCGCGTTCGCGCAGCCGGCGCTCTTTGCGGTCGAATACGCGATGGCGCAGCAGTTCCTCGCCTGGGGCATCGCGCCCGAGGCGATGATCGGTCACAGCCTTGGCGAATATGTGGCTGCCTGTCTTGCCGGCGTGTTCGAGCTCGAAGACGCGCTCACGCTCGTCGCCGAGCGTGGTCGGCTGATGCAGGCGTTGCCGCGCGGCGCGATGCTCGCGGTGCCGCTTGCGGCGCAGACGTTGCAACCGCTGCTGCCGGCGGCGGTTTCGGTCGCCGCGATCAATGCGCCGTCGCTGACGGTGATTTCCGGGCCGCCGGCCGAGATCGATGCGGTCGAAGACATCTTGCGCGCGCGCGGAACGACGAGCCGGCGTCTCGAGACCTCGCACGCTTTCCATTCGGCGATGATGGACCCGATGATCGCCGCTTTCCGCCGCCGCGTCGCGGCACTGACCTTGCGGCCGCCCCGGCTTCCTTACGTGTCAAACCTCACCGGCGGCTGGATCAGAGTCGAGGAGGCGACCGATCCCGATTATTGGGTACGCCATCTGCGCGAGCCGGTGCGCTTTGCCGACGGTCTGACGATGTTGCTTCAGGAGCCGCAGCGCTTGCTGCTCGATATCGGGCCCGGCCGTGTGCTGGCAGGCTTGGCGACGCGCCATCCGATGCGAAGCGACGGTCATCGCATCGTGAGCGCGAGCGACACCGCAACCGCGGGCGTGCCCGCGCTTACCGCCGCTGCCGCGCATGCCTGGCTTGCGGGCGCGCCACTCGATTGGCGCAAATATTTTGCCGGCGAGCGCCGTCGCCGCGTGACCCTGCCGACCTATCCGTTCGAGCGGCAGCGATACTGGATCGAACCCAAGCCGATTACGAGCGCACCACCCGAGGCGCGCCGCGCCCTGGCCGATTGGTTCTATGTCCCCTCATGGCGGCGTCTGCCGCCAGCAGCCGCGTTGGCGCCGCGGCATCGCGTCCTCATCGGCAATGCGTCAGCGATCGGCGAGAGCGCGATCGCGATCCGAGTCGATGACCTGGCTCGGCATCTCGCGGCGGAGACGGAGATCGTCTTTGTCGCCGATGATAATGCGCGCGCGCTGGGCGATCTGGCGAAGATCGTGCGCGCCATTCATCGCAGCGGCGTGAAAAGCGCGCGTCTCGCCGTCGCCACCTTCAACGCCGTCACGGTCGCCGACGAGACGCCACAGCCATGGCAGGCGGCGCTGCACGGCCTGCTCAAGGTCGTGCGGCAAGAGCATCCGCATATCGAGTGCCGCGCGATCGATGTTTCCAGGCCGCCGGATCGCGCGCTGCTGCGTGCCGAACTCAACATCGAGGCATCTGAACCGATGGTGGCTTTGCGCGGCGGACATCGCTGGGCGCCGGACGTCGCGCCGCTGAACCTCGCGCCCATGCCAACCGGAGTGAAACGGAACGGCGTCTATCTGATTTTCGGCGGTTTCGGCGCCATCGGCTTTGCGCTTGCGCAGCATCTCGCGCAAAGCGCCGCGGCAAAGCTGGTCCTTGCCGGGCGCTCCGCGCCGAACAAGGAACGCATCGGCGCGCTCGCAGCGTTGGGGGCCGAGGTCGCGACCATTCGCGGCGATCTCGCCGAAAGCCGCTCGATCGAAACAGCGGTCGGCTTCGCCGTCGAGCGGTTCGGCCGGCTCGATGGCGTGATCGTTGCCGCGGGCGAGCGCCGCGTCGGCGCGATTCTCGATCTCGATGCCGCGCGTCTCGAAAGCGAGGTCGGAATACGCCTCGCGGGACTCGGCGCGCTCGCTCGCGCCATGTCGGATCGCCCGGTCGACTTCGTCCTCGTGATGTCGTCGCTGTCCTCGCTCATCGGCGCGATCGGTTTCGGCGCCTATGCGGCAGCGCATGCGGCGGTTGATGCTTTTGTCGAAGCGCAGCGCGGCAAGGCGACGCGCTGGATCGCCGTGAACTGGGACAACTGGCAAAGCGGCGAAGCGCCGGTCGGAATTCCCGAAGCGGACGGAATCGAGGCGACAAGCCGGATCCTCGCAAACCCGCATCTCACGCGCGTTGCCGTCTCCACGACCGATCTCCCGCAACGCCTCGCACGCTGGTCGAAGCTCGATTTTCTTAAGGCGCCGGCGGCGGCGCGTGAAGCAAAGGCACCAGCTCACGCGCGCCCGCCGCTGGCGACGGCTTATTTGGCGCCGCGTTCGCTGCTGGAGCAGCAGTTGGCCGGAATTTGGCAGGGCCTCTTGGGCTATGACCGGATCGGGGTCGAGGACAACCTCTTTGAGCTCGGTGCCGATTCGATCCTCGGCATTCAGTTCGCCGCGCGCGCCCGCGAGGCCGCCCTCGCGGCGACGCTCAAGGATTTTTTCACGCATCAGACGGTTGCGGCGCTCGCGGCGGCGCTGGGAGGTCGTAATCTAGTCGCGGCGGAGCAGAGACCGGTGGTGGGAAGCTTCCGGCCGAGTGCGATCCAACGCTGGTTTTTCGAACTTGATCTCGCGAAGCCATCGCATTTCAACCAGTCGGTTCTGCTCGAGACGCGCGTCGATCTCGATCCCACGCTGCTCGATCGGGCGCTTCAGGCGATCATGACGCATCACGATCTGTTGCGCGCGCGAGTCTCCGGAGACGGCGGCGCGCCGCTCGTTCACATCGATCCGCCCGCCGATGTGCCGTCGTTGACCGTGATCGATCTCTTCGGAAAAGCCGCAGAGCTGCCGTCGCGCATCGCGGCGGCGCAATCCTCGCTCGACCTCGGGCACGGTCCGCTGTTCCGCGCAATGCTGTTCCGCTTCGGCCCACGCGAGCCCGGACGGTTGCTGCTCGTCGCCCATCATCTGCTCGTCGATATTCATTCCTGGCGGCTCATCGTCGCCGATCTGCACACGGCCTACGCCCAGCTCGCGGACACCGAGACGGTGCGGCTCGCGCAGAAGACCACGTCATTCAGGGAATGGGCGGAGCTGATGAACCGGCACGCCGCCTCCGAGACCGTGCTTGGCGAGTTACCATTCTGGCGCGATGCCGGCGCGCACAAGATGGTCGCGCTGCGCCACGACGAACGGCACGGCGACAATGTCGTAGGATCGGAAGAGATTTTCTCGATCACGGTCGATACGGCCGTAACGTCGGGTGTCTTGCGGCGCGGCGTGGTCGAATCGCTGTTGGCGGCGTTGGCCTGTTCGCTCGCGGCCTGCTTCGGGCGCGGACCGATCATGGTGGAGCTGGAAGGTCACGGTCGCGATGCGCCCGTCGAAGGCATCGATGTGAGCCGAACGGTCGGCTGGTTCACCGCGCCCTATCCGCTCGTGCTCAATCTCAATGCCGCGACCAACATCGAGAATGCCAGCGCCGACATCGCGCGAGGCTTGAAAGCGCTGCCGGCGATGGGTGCGAATTTCGCCGCCTTGCGCTATCTGTCGCCGGCGCGCGATCGACTCGCCGATTTGCCAAAGCCCGAGCTGGCGTTTCTTTATGTCGGGAGAGTCGACGACGACGCGCCGCAATCGACACTCTTCCGTCTCGCGGCTGAACCGAGCGGACCGAACACCGATCCGAATGCGCTACGTCCTTATAAGATTGAAGTGAACGCGATGCTCCAGGACGACCGGTTGCGGGTGGACTGGCATTACAGCCACAATCTTCATCGCCGCGAGACGATCGAGAGCTTGGCCACTGCTTTCGCCGATGCACTCGGCACCAACACCGGGCCTGAGACCGTGGCGCAAGACTTCGCTGATACCGGCCTCAGCCCTGACGAGCTCGGGGCCTTGCTCGCGCGCCTCGAGGCGCGGTGACCACATGCCTGTCGATAGCAACCTTTCCCCGCTGCAGCAGTCGGTTCTGGTTATCCAGGACCTGAAACAGCAACTCGAATCTGAACGGCGGCGTGGCGCGGCGCCCATTGCCATCATCGGCATGGGATGCCGCTTTCCGGGCGGAGCCGACGATCCCGAAACCTTCTGGCGGAATCTCGTCGACGGCGTTGATGCGATGACGGAGGTTCCCTCCGATCGTTGGGACGTCAATGCCTATTACGATCCCGATCCCACGGCGCGTGGGAAGATCTATACACGTCGCGGCGGCTTCGTCGCAGACATTGACAAGTTCGACGCTGCGTTCTTCGGCATCGCTCCGCGCGAAGCGGAAAGCATGGATCCGCAGCAGCGCATCCTCCTGGAGACCGCATGGCATGCGCTCGAGAACGCGGGGGTAGCGCCGAGCCGGCTGCGCGGCAGACCGGTCGGTACCTTCATCGGCGTGTGTCAGACCGATTACGCACATTTGCGGCTCTATGGCGGAGACAGCGCCGCGATCGAGGCGCATGACGGCGCCGGCAACGGCGCCTGCTTTATCGCCGGCCGGCTTTCTTATGTTCTCGGTACGCATGGGCCGAGCCTGGCCGTCGACACCGCCTGCTCGTCCTCGCTGCTGTCCGTGCATCTTGCTTGCGCCAGTCTGCGCGCGGGCGAGTGCGAACTGGCGCTTGCCGGCGGCGTGCAGACTATCGTCTCGCCAGCGGTCAGCGTCTTGATGTCTCGGCTCGAGGCGCTGTCGCCCGATGGGCGCTGTCACACCTTCGACGCGGGTGCTTGCGGCTATGCGCGTGGCGAGGGTTGCGGCGTCGTGGTGCTAAAGCCACTCGATGACGCGGTGCGTGACGGCGATCGCATCGCCGCGGTTATCCTCGGCTCGGCCGTGAATCACGACGGGCCGAGCGGCGGCCTCACGGTGCCAAACCAGAAAGCGCAGGAAACGCTGGTGCGCGAAGCGTTGATACGCGCGCAAGTCGCTTCGGACGAGGTCGGCTATGTCGAATGTCACGGCACTGGCACCGTGCTCGGCGATCCGATCGAGGTCGAGGCGCTGGGTGCGGTCTTCACTGGACGGCGTTCAGGCGACATCCTCATTGGGTCGGTGAAGACCAATATCGGCCATCTCGAGGGGGCGGCGGGCATTGCCGGCCTCATCAAGGCCGTGCTGGCGATCGAGCACGGGATCGTGCCGCCGCATCTCAATTTCCGCGAAGGCAATCCGCGCATCGCCTGGGACCGCCTGCCGTTTCGCGTCCCGACCGCGCCGACGCCTTGGCCCGCGGCGTCGCGTCGCGTCGCGGGGGTGAGCGCCTTCGGCATGAGCGGCACCAACGTTCATCTCATGCTTGCCGAGCATCGCTCGGCCGCTGCGGCCACGCCGGCCGAAAGAGCAGATGAGGCGACCAATCTGTTGTTCCTCTCCGCTAAGACCATTCCCTCGCTGCGCGCGCTCGCCGCGCGGCATGCCGCGTTCCTATCCGCAAATACCCAGCTTGCATTGCGCGATATCGCCTGGAGCCTCGCGACGGAGCGGCAGCGTCTGCGGCATTGGCTCGTCGTCGCTGCGGCGACGCCCGGCGAGGCGATCGATCGCCTGACGCGCTGGTCGCGCGGCGACGATACGGCGGCAAGTCTCGCGGGTGCCGATCGTGAGGTGACGTACCGGTCAACCGCGAGCGAAGTTGGGGCGGCGTTACTGCGGCGCGCGGAGACGCTGCTGGCGGCGGGCCACGACTTCGATTGGGCCGCCGTTTTGCCGCCTGGCCAGCGGCTCGCGCTTCCGATCTATCCGTTCGAGCGGCAGCGCTATTGGGTGGATATCGCGACGCCGAAGGCCGATCGTCCGACCGGAGTGTCGTCGTTGCTGAAGGCCGGCGATGTCGACGGGCTGATACGGCTGCTCGGCGACAACCTCGATGTCGAGCGCATGTCGATGCGGCGTGTCGTCGAGACGCTCGTCGCGCGCGATCGGGCGGAACGCGAGGGCGGAGGCTTGCTCTATCGCATCGCGTGGCATAAGCGTCCGCTCACCGCTGCAACAGCTGCTCCGCGCGACGGAACCGTTCTGGTTATCGCGGAAAAGGATGCGTTTGCCGACGACCTTGCGATACGCGGGATTTCTCGCGTGGCGGTACGTCCGCCGGCCGATCCTGCAGCCGCTGAATGGGTGCGCGACGCGATGGCGCGGGTGAAAGGGAAGCTCCGTGCTGTCGTTTATATCATCGGAGAAGATGCGGACTGGTCAAGCGGTGCGGAGGTGACAGCATCGCTTCGCCGTGCGGTGGGCGGCGCCGCCAGCCTGGCGCGCGCGATGACGGGCGGCATGCTTGTGCTCGTGACCCAGGGCGTCGGCGGGCAGGGCTCGGCACTCGGCTCCGCGATATGGGGACTGGGGCGCGCCGTCGCCGCGGAGCGGCCCGAATTGCAGTTGCGCCTTATCGACATGCCCGGCGGCGGCGATTCCGCGCGGCATCTCGCCGACGAGCTCGTTGCGAGTGATGACGAGGACGAGATCGCCTACGACGCCGAGGGCCGGCGCCGTGTCGCGCGATTGGAGCCCGTCATGGCGCCGGCAGGCTCGTCGCTCATGGTCACGCCGGATGCTAGCTACCTCGTAACCGGCGGCCTTGGCGCGCTCGGTCTGGCAACGGCGGAATTTCTCGTCGCGCGCGGCGCGCGTCACGTCGTCCTGACAGGACGCAACGGCCCCAACGCGGCAGCGGCGATGCGCATTGCCGCGATGAGCGAGAGCGGCGCGCGCATCGAAACGACGACGGGCGACGTCGCGGACGAGCCATTTTTTGCGCAAACCATCGCGCGCCTGCCGCGCCTCAAGGGCGTGGTCCATGCCGCGGGGATCGTCGATGACGGCGCGCTGGCCGCGCAGAGCTGGGACCGGTTCGCCGCGGTCCTGACGGCAAAAGCCGTGGGCGCGGCGGCCATCGAGCGCCTGACGCGCGGCTGTGCGCTCGACTGGATCGCGCTTTATTCGTCAGGTGCTGCCGTGCTCGGCTCGGCCGGTCAAACCGCCTATGCCGCGGCGAACGGGTTCATGGATGGGTTCGCGCTCGCGCGCCGGGCCGCCGGGTGGCCGATGACGAGCATCGCCTGGGGGCCATGGAGTGGCGAAGGCATGGCCGGGCGTCTCGACGCACGGCATCTCGCTCGGTTGCTCTCCCGCGGCGTGCGGCCGATCGAGCGCGAACGCGGCTTGCAGGCATTGGGCGACGCGTTGCGTCTCGGCCTCGGCCAAGTGACGGCCCTCGATATCGATTGGCGGGCTTACGCCGCGGCCGGGGGCGCGCGGCGGTTGGTGAGCGACATGACGCCGGTTGCCGCGTCTTCGGCGCTCGCCGCCGCCGGCCTTTCGCTCCTGACGCTGCCGCCAGCGCTGCAGCGCGAAAAGCTGCGGGAAGTGGTGACGGAAACCGTGCGTCGCGTGCTCGCGCTCGGCGACGGCGCGCCGCTCGATCCGAACCAGGGTTTCTTCGATCTCGGCATGGATTCGACGATCGCGGTGGATCTGCGCCGCCGGCTCAACACCGCGCTCGGTGTCGCACTGCCCGCGACGATCGCCTTCGAGCACTCGACGATCGGTGCGCTCGAAGAATATCTCGCGCGCGAGGTGCTCGCCGGGGAGGAGACGCGGAGAGAACCCACCCCGCGCGCCGCAGCTGCGACGCCCGCAATGAGCGCCGCGCGCATTGCCCAGATGTCGGAAGCGGAAGTCGCGGCGCTGCTCGCGGAGCGCCTCAAAGAGCTCGGCGGCTAGCGCAGCTCCGCCTGCATGTCGCGTACGGTGGGTTCGCTCGCCACGGCGAGGATGTTGCGCCCATCGTGGAGACGCAGCTCGATGAGCTGCAACGCGCGCTCGCGACCGCCATAGAGCGATCCGGCAAGCGCGCCGAGCGGGCCGAAGATGAACGCGCCCGCCGTCGCCCAGAGAAAAAGGTCGCGCGTGCGGTGGGTCGTTTCCCCAGATTGCACCGTCAGATCGACCACGTCGCGCTTCAACGCCACGAAGCTGTCGTCGGTGAGTCGGAAACCCGGCCCGCCGCCGCTCTGCGGCAAGGTGAGCACGGTATTGCCGGGCGGGAAGTCGCCGCCGACGAGGCGGATGCGGCCGCGGTGGAGGAGCTCGTAGCCGTTACCGAAGGGGTCGGCAGAGGGCTCGGCGCTCGCATGCATCTGCACCGGATCCTGGCGAACCGGGAGCGCCGTCCGCTTTTGCGCCGTTTCGCTCGCCGCGGCGGTCGGGGCAACGGCAGCCGGGACGTCGGTCGTCGGCTTGGTGCGCCGTGCTTTCGGGCGGTTCGGGACCGAGATCGAGTCGAGGGGATTATCGCCGATTGTGCGACGTCGCGTCGGCATCAGGCGGCCCTCCGTTCTTCTTGGCGCAGGACCTCGCTGGCGAGGGCCCGGTAATCGGCTGCCCCGCTGCTGCGCGAATCGTAGCGGGTGATCGGTTGCTTGAAAGAGGGCGCCTCGGCGAGGCGGATATTCTCGCGGATCTCGGTTTCGAATACCTGATCCCCGAACGCGTCACGCAGGCTTTGCGCGACCTCGCTCGCGTGGCGCGTGCGATTGTCAACGCGGCAGGCGACAATCCCAGCGATCGTCAGATTGGGATTGAGGCGCTCGTTGACCATGCGCACGGTCTCGAAGAGCTGCGCGACGCCGGCCAAAGCGAGCACGTGCGCCTCGACCGGCACGATCAACTCGTCGGCAGCGGCGAGCGCATTCAGGGTCAGAAGGCCGAGCGTCGGCGGCGTATCGATGAGCAGATAGTCGCAACGAACGCCGTTCAGGCCTAGGAGCCGGCGCCGTAGGGTCGTCTCGGCGCCGACCTCGCGCGCGAGGGAGCGTTCGGCCCCGTTCAAGCTCGCATTGGCGGGGATGATCGCGACCGAATCGACGGTCGTGGGCCGGACCAGCGGCCCAACCGCGCCCGATTGCGTCAGCAGTTCGTATGCTCCTGCCTCGGCGTTGCCCGCGCCGAGCCAGGAGGAACTATTGGCCTGCGGATCGAGATCGATAACGAGGACACTGCGTCCTTTTTCGGCGAGCGCCGCCGCAAGATTGACTGCGGTCGTCGTCTTCGCCGACCCGCCCTTCTGGTTGGTGATCGCAAGGCGCCGCATGGGAGTCTCCCTTCGCTTATGGTAGGGCTGCCGAAACCCGGCAGGCAAGCGCGATCGACACTGCGAAACGTCACGGCCGCAAGATCACGCGGCGATCGGACCATATTTCTCGGATTTCCGCGAGCACTCGCCGGCGCTGCGCCTCACTGAAGCGCAACGGCCGCATGATTTCGCCGAGCGAGCACCGCCCATCGGCCGCGGCGAGCAGCCGGTAGGTCTCCGCCGCGACCGGCCGCGCCGAGTCGCTGTCATAATTCCAGACGAGCGCATGGTCGGTGCGCCGCGCGCGATAGGAAAAAGCGCGCCGTTCCTCCACCAGCCGGATCGCCAGCGGGAGCGAGAGCTTCAGCCGCAGATAGGCTTGTGCCGTCACGCGTTTTTTCCGCGCGATCCAGTCGCCGGCGACGAGATAGTTGAGGCCGGAGGTGAGGAAGCAGACGACGGCATCCTCGACCGAATCGACGATCGGCTCGGCGTTGTTGTTGAATGAGGTGTTGAGCAGCAGTGGCACGCCGGTGCGCCGCTCGAAGGCGCTGATCAGCTCCCAGTATCGCGGGTTCTGCTCGCGGCTCACTGTCTGCAGCCGCGCGGTGCCATCGGTATGCGTGATCGCGCCGAGGACCGGGCGCCATTTCTCGCGCACGTTGATGACAAAGGACATGAAGGGGAAGGATTTGTGGCCCGGCGGGACCTCGAACACATCCGCCGCCCGCTCCGCCAATACCGAGGGCGCGAAAGGCCGATAGGCCTCGCGCTTCTTGATCATGGCGTTGATCTTGTCCTTATGCTCGGCGGGGCGCGGATCCGCGAGGATGCTGCGATTGCCGAGCGCGCGCGGGCCGAACTCGGAGCGCCCCTGGACCCAGCCGATGACGCCGCCGCGCGCCATGAGCTCGGCGGCCTCTTCGGTCACGTTATCCGACCGACGGAGATCGAGGAACGCCGACCAGCGCTCGAGCGCGCGGCCGATCTTGCGATTGTCGCCTATATCGGTTCCCCAATAGACCGTCTCGACGCGGCGGCGCTGCGGCGCGACCTCATGTGCGACGGCGAGCGCCGCGCCGATCGAACAACCCGAATCGGCTGCCGAGGGCGAGACATAGACATCGTCGAACAGGCCCGAGGCGATGAGCTTGCCGTTCATCGTGCTGTTCTGCGCGACGCCGCCGGCCAGCGCGAGGCGCGACAGGCCGGTCTTGGCGCGATAATGCGAAAGGAGATGGAAGAAAATCGCCTCGAGCGCTTCTTGCAGCGCCGCGGCGACGTCCTTATGCATCTGGTTGAATTCCTCGCCGCGCCGCCGCGGCACCATCTTCTCGTAGAGCGAAAAGATGCGCTCCTTGTGGATTTCGTAATCGCCGTCGGGCTTCAGCGTATAGAAGCTCGTGAAGAGTTCACGGAACCGGCCGGCATCGCCATAGGGCGCGAGGCCCATCACCTTATATTCGTCGAAAATCGAATAACCCAGGAAGCGGATCACTTCGAGATAGAAGAAGCCCAGCGAGTGCTCGACGGGCTTGGTCGCGAGTTCGGTGAAGCGGTTGTCGCGCATCTCGGCGACGAGCGTCGAGATGTTCTCGCCGGCGCCGTCGATCGCGAGGATCAGACTGTCATCGAAGCCCGACAAGCCATAAGCGCTCATCGCATGGGTGAAATGGTGGTTGACGAAGCGCAAGCGCTCGGGACGCGGCGTGCGCCCGAACTCGCGCTCGAACATGCGGTTCAAAAGGCTGCGCGCGTTCTCGAGTCCGCCGGTCTGCGGCCGGTGCAGATGCATCGCTTTCAGCGAGACGTCGAGGAACGGCTCGGTGACATAAAAGGCGAAGTAGTCGACGTCGTCGAAGCCGATACCGGCGCTGTCGAGGCAGAAACGGATGCTGCCGAAGAAGCTCTTGTTGCAGTGCTTGATGCGCGTCAGGCGCTCTTCCTCGATGCCGGCGACGATCTCGCCGTCTTTCAGCAAGACGGCCGCCGAATCATGGACGTAGTCCGCCGCGAAGCCGAAGCGTCGCTCGTAAACCGGATCGAAACCGCCATTGATGCCGATGATGATCATGGGGATTGCTCTGCTGCCGTGCCGCGGCGGGGGCTGCGTGTTTGGCGCGTGATGGGGCCGGCGGTGCGGCCCGCCGCTTCAGCTTTCGCCACTTCGCGTGCGAGGCCGCCGACGGTCTGCGCCTCGAAGATGGCGCTCAAGGGCAGGGCGATGTTGAAGCCGCTGCCGATGCGCGCGGTGATCTGGATCGCGGCTAGTGAGTGCCCGCCGAGTTCGAAGAAGTTATCGTCTCGGGCGACGGTATCGAGGCCGAGGACCTCCTGCCAGATGGCAGCGATGCGGCGCTCGGCCTCGGATTGCGGCGGTGCCGCGGCCGCTTGCGGCGGCGCCGGCAGCGCCGACCGGTCGAGCTTGCCGTTGGCATTGAGCGGCAGCGCCTCCAGCAGCACGATCTGCCCGGGCACCGCCGCTGCCGGCAGCCGCGCCGCAAGCCGGGCCCGCAGCGCCTCGGCGCTCGCGCCCGGCGCCACCGCGTAGGCAACGAGCCGCTTGGCCGCGCCCTCGCCGCGCACCACCGCGACGCAGCGCTCCACCCCAGCCTGCTCGCCCAGTACCGTCTCGATCTCGCTAAGGCTCAGGCGATAGCCGCGCAGTTTCAGCTGGTCGTCGGCTCGGCCGAGGAACTCGACCACTCCGTCCGCCCGCCATCGCGCCAGATCGCCGCTGCGGTAGAGCCGCTCGCCCGTCTCCGAATAGGGGTTCGGCACGAAGGAAGCCGCGGTCGCTGAGGGGTCGCCGACATAGCCCCGCGCCACCCCGCTGCCGCCGATATAGATCTCGCCCACCATGCCCACCGCGCAGGGCCGCAGCCGCCGGTCGAGGACATAGACTCGCGCCCCCGCGATCGGCCGCCCCACCGGCACCGCGCCTCCCGCCGCGATATCCGCCGCGACGATCGCGTGGCAACAGGCGAAGGTCGTGGTCTCGGTCGGGCCGTAGCCGTTGATCAGCCGGCAGTCGGGCAAGGCCCCCAGCACCCGCCGTACCGCCGCCACCGGCAGCACGTCGCCCCCCGCCAGCAGCTGCCGCACCCCGCGCAAATCGGTGAGCCGCTCCGCCGCCATCACCTCGAACAGGCCCGCCGTCAGCCACAAGCTCGTCACCTCCTCGCGCCGGATCGTCTCCCCCAGTACTTCGAGGCTCGCCACCCCGGGCGGCATCACCACGAGGCAGCCGCCATTGAGCAGCGCGCCCCAGATCTCGAAGGTCGAGGCGTCGAACGCCACCGGCGCATAGTGCAGCACCCGCTCGTGCTCATCGAGCCGGGCGAAATCCGAGCCCAGCACCAGACCCAAGACGCTGCGCTGGCTCACCGCCACGCCCTTCGGCGCCCCGGTCGAGCCCGAGGTGAAGCTCACGTAGGCAAGGCTCTCGCCGCCGCCCGGAGCGGCAAGATCGCGCCAGTCCGCAGCTGCCATCTCTTCGAGGATCACCACTGGGAGGCCCAGTGTCGCCGCGATCTCCCGGTGCCGCGCCTGCGCCACCACCGCCCGCATGCCGCAGGACCGCGCCAGCGCCTGCAGCCGCGCCGCCGGCGAACCCGTCTCCAGCCCGACATAGCCGCCGCCCGCGGCGGTAATCCCGACCAGCCCCGCGATCAGCTCGACCGAGCGATCAGCGAGGATCCCCACCGCATCATCCGTCCTGATGCCCAGCGCGCCGAGCGCCCGCGCCACCCCCACCGCCCGGCCCGCCAGGGCGCCATAGCTCACCGCGCCGCCGGCAAAGCGCAGCGCCACCGCCTCTTCCCGCCGCGCCGCCTGCCGCCGGAATCCATCCCACAGCGATATTGCCGCCACCGTCCGCCCGGGCCGCGATCCAAACGCACGCAGCAGCCTCAGCCGCTCCGCAGACCCTATCACCTCCAACTCTCCCAAGCGCCGAGACGCCGGTCCACACAGCCGCGACACCGCGGATGTGAAATGAGCGAGCAATCCGGAAATCGCCGCTTCGCTGAAGGCCTGGGCATTGTAGAGGGCTTCGAAAGCCACCCTATCGCCGGGCGTGATCACCAGGGTGAAGTCGTAATTCGTCTGCTCGTGACGCTCGACGCGTTCGACGGCAAGCGCGCCATTGGCGCGGCCGAGCGTCGCGGCGACGGGATAGTTCTCGAACACCAGCAAATGATCGATTTGCAGCTGCGGCGCTTGCGCCTGCACCTCGGCGAGCGCGCAGTAATGATGCGGCTCGCTGGCGACCGCGTCGTCACGAAGACGGTGGAGCAAGTCGAGCACCGTGCTTTGCCGCTCCAGCCGCGCGCGCACCGGTACCGCGTTGATGAAGAGGCCGATCATCTGCTCCGCGTCGCTCAGAGACGCCGGCCGGCCGGAAACCACCGTGCCGAAGACCACGTCGTCGAGGTCGAGCTGCTGCGCCAGGGAAAGTGCCCAGCCCGCCCGGAAGATGGTGCTGAGCGTCACTTCGGCGCTACTCGCGAGCGCTTCCAGCTGCGAGGCGGTGTCGCGATCGAGCGATGTCCGGAAGGTCGCGAGTGTATAGCCGGCGCTCGCCATTCGGTCACGCGGCAGCGTCGTCGGTTGCGGCGCGCCGTCGAGATAGTCTTTCCAGTAAGCCAGCGAGGCGCGCGTGTCACGCTCGAGCAGCCATTCGATATAGCGGGCATAAGGAATTGCCGGCGGTAGCGCAGGGTCGCGGCGGCTGCGGAATGCGTCGTAGAGGCTCTGGAAATCGCTATTGAGCAGCGCCGTGCTCCAGCCGTCGAGCAGCAGATGATGCATGCTCCAGACGATCTCGTGCCGTGTCTCGGCGAGACGCAGTATTTGGAATCGCATCAGCGGCGCATCACTCACATCGAAGCCGCGGCGGCGGTCGGCGAGGCGGTATTCCGCGACCGCGCGTTCCTGTGCCGCGCGATCGCGGCCGGTTAGATCGAGGGTCGCGATCTCCGGCTCGAGCCGCGCCAGCACGGCCTGGAACGGCGCGCCGAATTGATGCAGGAAACCCGTGCGCAGGATGCTGTGTCGCCGAAAGAGCTCGTCCCAAGCGGCGCGGAATGCCGTTGCATCGAATTCGCCTTCGAGCCGGTAGGAGAACTGCTCGAAATAGGCGCGGGAGTCAGGCTGCTGCACCGCATGGATCAGCATCGCCCGCTGCATCGGCGACAGGGGATAAAGATCCTCGAGATTGTCGGCGCCGACGAGCGCGCCGATCGCGTCGAAGGTATCGAGGCTGATATCCGCGGCGGTGAAATCGGCCGGCGTTTTCTCGGTCACCGGGCGCTCGCGGCAGAACCTGGTCACGGCGCGGATTTCCGCGCAGAATGCCTGCAGCAGCGCATCGATCGACGTACTCTCGACGTGATGCGGGTCGTAGGTCGCCGAAATCTGCAGGTGCCCGCTCCGTACCAGCAGGGCGAGATCGAGCGCGAAGGGACGCTGCGCGCCGGGATCGACCGGCGCACCAATCGGATGGTCGATCGCGGTGAGGCCGCCGGCGGTCAAACCGGCGTCGAAATCGCCAAGATAGTTGAAGGACATCGCCGGATGGATCCGATGCAGCGGGGCAGTCGTGGCATCATCGGGCCGCAGGTAGCGCAACAAGCCGTAGCCGATGCCATGTAGTGGCACGTGCCGCGACGCTTCCTTGACGGTCTTGATCTGAATCCCGAGATCGCGATCGCTCGGCACGGCGAGCATGAACGGATAAAGCGCCGTGAACCAGCCGAAGGTGCGGTTGACGTTGATGTCGAGGAAGGCCTCGCGGCCATGTCCCTCGCGCGCGATGAGCGTCCGGTCGCGGCCATGCCATGCCTGGAGCGCCCGGCCCAGGGCGGTGAGCAACAGATCTTCGGGCGTCGTGTTGTAGGCGCGGTTCGCATCCCGGAGCAGGTCCGCGGTTTCATCCGCATCGAGCTCAACCGTGACGGTGCGTGCATCACCGAAGCGGCCCGGTTGCGGCGGCGCTGTATCCGCATCGGCGAGGGCCGTCCAATACGGCAAATCCCGCGCCGCGGTCTCGCTGGCGGCGAAGGCGGCGAGCGCGCGGCTCCATTGGGCGAAGGATGCATCCGCGGGCGGTAATCGCGGCGTTGCGCCGCGCAACAGCGCTTGATAGGCCTCCGCCATGTCTTCGAGCAGGATACGCCAGGAAACGCCGTCGATGATGAGATGGTGGATGACCAGGAGCAGCCGGTCGCCTGCCTCGGTCCGGAACAGGATCGCGCGCAAGAGTGGGCCGGTTGCGAGCGAAAAACTTGCCTGCGCCGCTTCGGCCCGCGCGGTCACAGTCTGAGACCACTGCTCGTCGCCGCGCAAATCGGCGATAGCGAGATCGATCGGCGCCGCACCGAGCTCTTGCATCCATGCGCCATCGCGTCGAATGAAGCGGTAGCGCAGCGCGTCGTGATGACGTTGCAATGCGCGGAGCGCATTGCCGAGCGCGGCCGTGTCGAGCCGCGCCGGCGCGCCGAGCAGTAGGGCGTGATTGAAGCGAGGAATGGCGCCATGTGCCTCGAAGAAGCGCGCCTGGATCGGCGTCAGCGGAATCGCGCCCGCTTCTTCGCTCGGCGCGGTCGCCGGCGACCGCGCCGGTTGCACGAGTGGCGCCAGCGCCGCGATTGTCGGATGGCGAAAAAGGTCGCGGATATTGAGCTTCAACCCGCGTTTCAGCAGCCGCGACGAGATCTGGATCGCCTTGATCGAATCGCCACCGAGCGCAAAGTAAGATTCGTCGCGCCCAACGTGCGCGCGGCCAAGAACCTCGCACCAGGTTTCGGCCAGGGTGGTCTCGGTCGGACTCTTGGGCGCTTGATAGGGGATGGTCGCGGGGGCGGTCTCCGGTGCGGGGAGGGCGCGGCGATCGAGCTTGCCGTTCTCCGTAAGAGGCAGGGTGTGCAGCGCGACGAAGGCAGCGGGAAGCATATGTTCGGGTAGCCGCTCGCCGAGAAAACGGCGCAAGCTCTTATCGTCGGGCGGGCGCTCACCGGCGACATAGGCGATGAGGCGCAAGCGGCCATCCGCGCCCGGCAGCGCCAGCACCGCGGCTTCGGCAACATCCTCATGCCGGCGCAGCTCCGCCGCGATCTCGTTGAGTTCGATGCGGAAGCCGCGGATCTTCACCTGCTGGTCGATACGGCCGAGATATTCGATCTCGCCGCGCGGCAAGCGGCGCGCCAGATCGCCCGAGCGATACAGCCGCGCGCCGCTTTTGCCGGCGAAGGGATCCGGCACGAAACGCTCGGCGGTCAATTCCGGCCGTCCGAGATAGCCGCGCGCCAGTCCCGCGCCGCAGACGAAGAGTTCGCCGGCTACGCCGAGCGGCACCGGACGCAACTCCTGATCCAGCACGTGGAGCGAGAGATCGTCGAGCGGCGCGCCGATCATGCTGCCGAGCGTGACATCGCCGGCGCCGATCTCGCGCCACGTCACATGCACCGTTGTCTCGGTGATGCCGTACATGTTGATGAGCCGCGTGCCGGTTCCGTGCCGCGCGAACCACGGATCGAGCCGCGCCGGATCGAGTGCCTCGCCGCCGAAGATCACGTAACGGAGCCGCGGCAACGCGATGCCGCCAATATCTTCTTCCGCTTGGAGCAGCAACGAGAAGGCTGACGGTGTCTGGTTGAGGACGGTGACACCCTCCGCGGCGAGCAGCCGCAGGAACGCGGCAGGCGCGCGGCTCGTCCAATGCGGTACGACGACAAGCCTACCGCCATAAAACAGCGCGCCGAACATCTCCCACACGGAAAAGTCGAAGGCAAAGGAATGGAAGAGCGTCCAGACATCATCAGCGCCGAAGGAGAAGCGCGACGCGCTCGCCGCAAAGAGCCGCAGCACATTCGCATGCGTCACGACGACGCCTTTGGGCCGGCCGGTCGAGCCCGAGGTGTAAATGACATAGGCCGTGTTCTCGGGCTTTAGCTGGATCGCGAGCGGCTCATCGTCCTCGCGCGCCTCGTCATCGATCGAGACGATCGGTACAATCGTCGCGCCGAGATCGATTCGCTCCGCGATGCCCGTCGTTGCCACGACCACGCCGATTCGCGCATCCGCCACCATATAGGCGAGCCGTTCCGTCGGATAAGCCGGGTCGAGCGGTACATAGGCGCCGCCTGTCTTCAAGATGCCGAAAACCCCTACCATCAGATCCAACTCGCGCTCGGCGAGGAGACCGACGCGCGTTTCCGGTCCCACGCCCATGCGATGCAGGCGATGCGCCAGCGCGTTGGCCAATTCGTCGAGCGCGCAATAGGTCAAGCTATCGGCCGCCCACTCCTCGGTCGCCGGGATGCTCACGGCAACCGCACCCGGCGACGCCCGCACGGTGGCAGCGAAGCGGTCGACGATCGTCTCCGATATCGTGAAATCGCACCGTGCCGGCACGACGAGCCCGTGCCGCTCCGCCGCCGTCACCAGATCGATGTTGCCGATCCGATCGCCGGGATTTTCGACAAGCCGGCGCGCGATCGCGGTGAGATGCCCTTCGATCGCCGCGACCTGCTCCCGCCCGTAGCGCACGGGATCGTAGGTTACCCGCACCGTAAGCCCGCCGGCGGCGGGCAGGCATTGCAGGACAAAATCGTAATGCGTGCGCTCGTAAGCCTCGCGCATGGCGAAGCCGAGCCCGCCCGGTCCGCCGAGCCGTTCGATCTGTGCGTCGATCGGGTAGTTCTCGTAAGCGATCAGCGCGCTGATCAAGCCTTGCTTCAACGGATGATCGGCGAGGATGCGGTCGAGCGGAAAGGCATGGTAGGGCTCGGCGGCGAGCGCCGCTGCTTGCATCTCGGCGATGAGCGCTGCGATGGTCTTGCCGCGACTCGGCCGCGCGCGGACCGGGATGGTGTTGATGAAGAGGCCGACAATGCGCTCGACTTCGGGCAGATCGGGCGGCCGGCCCGAGACAACGCCGCCGAACACCACATCCTCGACGCCGCTGTAGCGCGCCAGCACTACGGCAAAGATCGCCTGTACCGCTGTGCCTGTTGTCGCTCCGAGCTGCGCGGCGCTGCGCTCGATGCCGGCCATGAGCGTCGGTTCGAGCACGAATTCGCTTGTTGCGTATTGCGCGGGCGGCAGCGTCTGTTTGGAGAGAGGCGGAAGCCCTGCCGTCTGATCGTAGCCGGCGAGAGCGTCGCGCCAGAATTCGCGCCCGCGCTCGAGTTCGATCTCGCCGAGATATTTGATGAACCGGTTGTAGCCGGGCGCGGGAGCGAGGCGGTGCTCGGCACCGCGCCGGCGTGCTTCGTATATCGTTAGGAACTCGGATTGCAGGATGCCGAGCGACCAGCCGTCGAGAATGATGTGATGATTACCGAAGATCACCTCGTGCAGACGCTCGGCGATCCGCAACACCATGATCCGCAACAGGGGGCCCTTGGCGAGGTCGAAGGGTCGCGCGCGCTCTTGCGCGCGGAGCCGCTCGGCGGCCGCTTCCCCATCTTCCGTGCGCAGACCGTGATAGGCGAAGGCCAGCTCGCACCGCTTCAGCACCACTTGCAGCGGCCGGTCGCCGTCGACAGCCGCGAAGATGGTGCGCAGGATGTCGTGTCGGGCAACGAGCTCGTTCCAGCATGCCTCAAAAAGCGCGATATCAAGATCACCGGTGACTCGGATCGCGAGCTGTTGGGAATAAGCGGCGCTGTCGGGTTCGGCGAGGGCATGCGCCAGCATGCCTTCCTGCATCGGCGCCAGCGGATAGATATTCCGCACATTCTCGCGCGTGATCGCCATGCGCTCAGCCCTTCGCGATCCCGCCGAGGAAAGCATCGAGCCCGTCGATATCGAAGCCTTTGTAATCGATATCGGAGGGCGTGAGCTCCGCCTCGCTGCGTGCGCGCGTATGTGCGATCACCTCTTCGAGCTGGCTCAGATAGGTGGCGGCAAGGCGCGCGATCGTGCCGGGCTCGAAACGCCTGCAGTTGTAGACGAAATCGAAGCCGAGCCGGCCGTGCACGCACAATCCGACGATCTCGAGATCGAATTGCAGCGAAGCCGCGGGATCGACAGCGGCGCCGACGTCGCCGCTCGCCAGGCTGAATCGGCCCGAGGCTGTCTCATTCGCCTGGCCGAGATAGTTGAAGGCGAGGCGCGGCTCGGCTGGTAACGCTTCGCCGACGCGCTCGGGCACGAGGTATTTCAGCATCCCGTAACCCACGCCCTTGCGCGGGATGCGGCGCAGAACTTCTTTCACTTCCTTGATGTGACGGCCGAGGTCGCCTTGCGTGTCGCCAGGCAGCGCGACCGGATAGAGGGTGGTGAGCCAGCCGACGGTGCGCGCGGCGTCGATATCATCGAAGAGCGTTTCGCGGCCATGGCCTTCTAGCATGAGGGAAAGATGCGGTGCGTCTCGGTCGCGCGCGAAGCTACGCGCGAGCGCCGTCAGCAGCAGATCGTTGATCTCCGTGCGATAGGCATGATTCGCTCGGGTCAGAAGATCTTGTGTCAGCTCGGGCGCGAGCACGACCCGGCGGATCGCCAGATCGGCGATGGTCGCGCGGCTAGCTTCGCGATCGTAGGGCAGGCCGGACAGGCGGCGCGGCAACCCGTGCCAATAAGCGATCTCCGGTTCGAGCAAGCCACGCGCGTAGTCCGCGATCCGTCGCGACCAATGTGCGAAGGTTGCGGCCGGCGGCGGCAGCGTGACCGCGATGCCGTCGCGAATCTGTCCGTAGGCCGTATCCAGATCCTCGATTAGAATGCGCCAGGACACACCATCGGTGATGAGGTGATGAGCGATCAGCAAGAGGCGGTCATGCCGCTCGAGCCGATAGAGCACGGCGCGCAGTAAGGGCGCGCGGCCGATATCGGCATCCGCCTGGCGGAGGCCCGCATCTGCCGCGAGGGAGCGATCTGGATCGGCAGCGCCGCGCAAATCGATGAGGTCAAGAGGGATCGGCGCGACGTCCTTCGCGGAGGATTTGCACCAGTTTTCGCGATCTTTAGAGAAGCTCGTCCGCAGCGTATCGTGGGTTGATTGCAGCGTTGCCAAAGCCGCGGCGAGCGTCGTCTGGTCGATGCGTTCGGTGCAATCGAGCAGGATCGTCTGGTTGAAATGATTGAGATTGCCGCCGAAGGTCGCGAAGAAACGGGCCTCGATCGCCGTTAGCGGCGCGGCGGCGTCCGTCTCCGCTTGAGGTGCAACGCGCACAATCGTCTTGAGCCGCGGCGCCAACTCTTCGATCGTCGGCGCGAGGAAGATGTCGCGCATTTCGAGCCGGAAGCCGGCCTGCCGTAAGCGGGCCGCAATTTGTAGCGCTTTGATCGAATCACCACCGAGCGCGAAATAGTTGTCGCGGATGCCGATTCGGCTCTTGCCAAGGACACTTGCCCAGATGTCTTGAAGCGCCGCTTCGCGCGTATCGCGCGGCGCGATGAATGACACGCCTTGGCCCGCCGTCGTTGCTTCGGGCGGCGGCAGTTTCATGCGGTTGATCTTGCCGCTTGAGGTGAGCGGAAGCGCGGCGAGCGGAACGAAATGCTGCGGCAGCATGTAATCGGGCAAGGTCGCGCCGAGATATCGGCGCAGCTCTGGCACGGACGGTGCGGCCGCCGTGACGATATACGCCACGAGCTCGGCATGTCCCGCTGTCGCCGCACGCGCGATCACCAGCGCGTTGCTCACTAGAGGATGAGTGCGCAGTCGCGCCTCGATCTCGCCCAGCTCGATGCGATAGCCGCGGATTTTCACCTGGAAATCGCTGCGGCCGAGGAATTCGATCGTGCCGTCCGCGAGCCAGCGGCCGATGTCGCCGCTGCAATAGAGCCGGCCGCCGGATTCCCGTGGGTCGGGGATGAAGCGCTCCGCCGTCTGAGCCGGATCGCCGAGATAGCCTCGCCCGACCTGCGGCCCGCTGACGAAGATCTCGCCGCGTACGCCGATCGGTGCCGGTCGCAAAGCGCTGTCGAGTACATAGAGTCGGTTTCCCGCCATCGGCCGGCCGATCGGCATCGATGCGGCGGCTGACGGATGGGCGGCGTCGATGTCGAGCGACGCCACATCGACGCAGCACTCCGTCGGCCCATAGACATTGGCGATGCGAATGTGGCGCGCGGCGTCACCCGCGTAGAACGCCGCGATCTGTGCCGCCGGGAGCGCTTCGCCGCCGATCACCAGCCGGCGGAGCGCCAATTCCATCGCATTCGGCAGGCCGACGGCGGTCAGCGTCGCGAGCAGGCTCGGCGTGCCGTCGGCGAGATCGATGCGGTGCGCGATCAGAAAGCGCTTGAGCTGCTCGCCGTCGCGTCGCGTCTCGTCGTCGACGATGTGAAGCGCATGGCCGTTCGTCAGTGCGGCGAAGATCTGCTGCACCGAGGCATCGAAGCCGAGCGAGGCGATGAGCGCCACCCGGAGCGGCTGCTCGCTACGGAAACCGACATCGCCGAGCGCTGCGACGAGGTTCGCGAGGGAGCGATGCTCGATCATCACCCCTTTGGGCTCGCCCGTTGAGCCAGAGGTGTAGATCACGTAAGCCAGATTTTGCGGCCTTATTTCGGTGTGGGGCTGAGTGGCGGGTGCGGCGGCGATGGCGGCCGTGTCGTCGGCGAGACAGCGCAGTGCCGCGCCGACGCGATGGCGCCGCAAAGCCTCGCGCCGGGTCGGTTCGACGAAAGCGATGAGGGCGCCCGAGCGCGCAAGAATGCGCGCGATGCGTTCGTCGGGGGTCGCTGGGTCGAGCGGCAGATAGGCGCCGCCGGTCTTCAGCGCGGCGAGCGCCAGGACGATCATCGCGGCGGAGCGTTCGAGGCAGAAAGCGACAATGCGTTCGGGACCCACGCCGAGCGCGACGAGATGTCGTGCGAGGCGGTTGGCTTGGGCTTCGAGCTCGCTATAGCTCATCGCCTCGTTGCCGAAGACGAGCGCCGGAGCCGCCGGCGCGCTTGCCGCGCGCTGCGCGATCGCCTCGAGCACCAAGCCGCGCTCCGCGCTCGGCGGCGCGGTACGGCTCCAATCGATGAGCACGGTACGGCGTTCTTCCTCGCCGATGAGGGGCAGCAGCCCGACCGGCGTATCGGGCGCCGCCACCGCCGCTTCGAGCAACCGTCGCCAGTGATCCGCCAGCCGCACGATCGTCGCGCGCTCGAAGAGGTCGCTGCGGAATTCGAAATCCGCGAGCAGCTCGCGTCCCGTCTCGCGCACCATCAAGGTTAGATCGAAGGTGGAGAAGCCGCGATCGAACACGACCGGCTCGACCTCGATACCGGGCAGCGAGACGCGTCCGACCATTTGCGCGCTCTCGACGCGGAACATCACCTGGACGAGCGGAATGTGCCGCAAGTCGCGCTGCGGATGGAGGGCCTCGACGAGCTGTTCGAACGGCACGTCCTCATGCGCATAGGCATCGAGCGACGTGCGACGGACCCGGTCGATCAGCGTACGAAACGACGGATTGCCCGCGGTATCGAGGCGAAGTGCGATCGTGTTGGCGAAGAAGCCGATCAGCGGCTCGGTCTCGGTCCGATTGCGGTTCGCGCTCGCGGTTCCGATCACGAGATCGCTCGTTCCGGCGTAGCGCGCGAGCACGGCGGCGAACCCGGCGAGAAGGGTCATAAAAAGGCTCGCGCCCGTCTCTTTCGCGAGACCGTAGATTCGGCGCGCGAGCCGCTCGTCGATCGCGAGGCTGACGGTGGCGCCGCGCGGCGCGGCCATGGCGCGCCGCGGTCGGTCGGTCGGGAGATCGATGACGGGCGGCACCCCCGTCAGCTGTTGCGTCCAATAAGCGAGCGATGATCGGAGCGAAGCACCCGTTTCCGCGCTGCGCTGCCAGTGTGCGAAATCGCCATACTGCGTATCGAGGGTCGGCAGTGCCGCCGCTTCGCCGCGCAGCCGCGCCGCATATAGTGCGCGAATCTCGCGCAGCATCACGCCCAACGACCAGCCGTCGGAAATCATATGATGCATGACGAGCACGACGACATGCTCGCTCTCGCCGAGCTGCAACAGCGCGAGACGGAAAAGCGGCGGCCGCGTGAGATCGAAAGGCTCCTGCGCCATCGCCTCGATACGCGAGCGCAACTCGATCTCGCGGCGTTCCTCCGGCAAGGCGCGAAGGTCGGTTTCCTCGAGCGAAAGCACGAGAGTGGCCGCGATCACCTGTGCGGGTGCGCCATCGCTCGCGCCAATCGCGGTGCGGAGCGTTTCGTGCCGCGCCACGATCGCTTCGAGACTCGCAAGCAAAGCCGCGCGATCGAGCGGTCCTGTGAGCCGCAAGGCATGCGCGATGTTGTAAGCGGCGTTCGCCCCGTCGAGCTCATGCAGGAACCACAGCCGCTGCTGCTGGAACGAGAGCGGCGTCGGCTCGTCGGACGGCCGGCGCGGGATCGTTTGCCGGGTTTGCGTCCGCGCGGCGTCGAGATAAGCGATGATAGCCGATCTTTCGGCGCGCAGCTTCTCGCGCAGCTCGTCCGAGAGCGCGCCTTTGGGCGCGCTGTAGCGCAGCTGTCCATCCTCGACGCGCAGCGCCACGCCGGCGGTGCGCAAGGCATTGAGGAGCGGTTCGACCGCGCTCACACCACGCCCTCTTCGAAATCGGGCCGCTCCGCTCCGGCATCGCCGCCGCTTCGGGCCCAGGCGAGCGTCGCCGCATGCTCGGCGAGCGCGGCGATGGTCGGGCGCTCGAAAAGATCGCGCGCCGAGAAATTGATCTGCAACCGCTCGCGCAGGCGCGAGGCGATTTGGATGCCGATCAAGGAATCGCCGCCGAGATCAGCGAAATTATCGTCAACCCCGATGCCGCCGATGTTCAGGACCTGCTCCCAGATTTCGGCGATGGCGCGCTCGGTGTCGCCCTTGGGTGCGGCATAGGGTGTCGAAAGCGGCGGCCGCGGATGGCGCGCGCTGGCTTCGACACGCGTGGGCTGCGGCGTGCCCGCCGATTCCGCCCGCTGTATCGCGATCTCCAGCGGCCGACCGGCGGTGACCATCACCTCGGACAATCCCGCCGCCAGAATGCGGTTGAAAGCCTCGCAGCCTGCTTCGACCGAGAGCCCGCCGCCGAGCGCGCGCCCGGTAACGCGCTCGTGCCAGCGCTCGTAGTCGCGGGCAAAGCCGACGCCCTGCCAGCGGTCCCAATCGATCGCGACGGTGAAGCGCTGGCGCGCGGCGCGTTGCGCGAAGGCAGCGATGAAGCTGTTGGCGGCGCAATAACCGAGATCGCCAAAGCCGCCCGTGATCGCGGTCACGGAAGAGCAGAGCGCGACGAAATCGATTGCGCGGTCGCCCAGCAGTTCGTCGATGATTCGCGTGCCCGCGACCTTGGGCGCGAATTCGCGCCGCGCGACGGCGATGTCTTTCAACTGGATCGTGCCGCTCTGCATGTCCATCGCGGCGTTGAGGACGCCGTTCAGCGCGCCGAAGCGCTGGTCCGCTGCGGCGACGGCGGCGGCCATCTCGGCGTGGCTCGATGCGTCGGCGACGACGACCATCACCTCAGCGCCTTGCTCTTCGAGTTTCTGGACCATGCGGATGCGCTCGGCCATTTGGATCGCGGCCTCGTCGCCCGCAACCTGCGGGCCGGGCAGCTGTGCCGCGACCAGCGCACAATCGGCGACGGCGCGCCGGTCGGGGGTGCGTGGGAAAGTCGCGCTCGCCGCAAACCCAAGCCCGTCGAATGCACGGTCCCAGGCGTCAATCTCGAGAAGCGGCGTGCCGCTGCGCAATTCATCCTCGGCGAACCACCAGCCCTCGGCCAAGCCCGCGATCATGTTGTCCCACGGGCACGACTTCACCGATTCGAGTAGCAGCAGGTTGCCATTGGGCCGCAACAGCTCGCGCAGATTGGCGATCGTCCCGCGGATGCTCGGCGTCGCATGCACCACGTCGAGGCCGACGATGATGTCGAAGCTCGCGCGCTGCAGGCCCTGCGCCGCGGGATCGCGCGTGATGTCGAGCGTGCCGAAGGTCATGAAATCGAAACCGAGGGCGCGCGCCTGACGCTCCGCCGCGACGACGAAGGAGCGGCCGATATCGGTGAAGTGGTATTCAACGTCGGCGCCTTTCAACGCGGGCGCGAGCACGCCGGTGATGATGCCGTTGCCGCCGCCGATCTCGAGGATGCGCAAGGTCCGTCCGGTATTGGCGCCGGCATGGAGCACGCGCGTGACGATCTCGCGCAGCAAAACGCGCGAGACTCGGTGGTCGGTGAACTCCGTCATCTCCTTGGCGACGGTCACCTGCAGGCTCTCGCCGCCGCTCGGGAAAAGCACGCTGATCGCTTCGATCTCGCCGCTCAGGGCGGCGCCGTATTGCCGCGCGCAACGCTCGACCAGATCGATGAGCGGCCGGAAGCCGGGGAAGTCGGCGACGAGCTCATCTTTGAGACGGCGGCTGTCCGGCGGCGTCGGAACGGAGAAGTCGAGGCGATCGCCGTCACGGCGCAGTGCCCCGGCATGCGCCACGATGTCGAGCATGAGATCGAGGAAGCGCTCGAATTTCGGCTGCAGGCGAAGCCGCTGCGACAGCGCGCGTAGGCTCGACGGAAGATCGCGGCCGGCACCGCGCAGATAATCGAGCACCAGCGCGGCGCAGAGCGCGCGGAACCGCAACTCGAACCGGTCATAGGTATCGATAGTGCGGATCGCGAGCTCGCGCTCGATCGCCGCGCGACTGGCCTCGATCTCGCCGATCGAGGTGGTGAGATTCCAAGCGACGCCATCGTCGGCGTCGCGCGCGCCGCCGACGGCGACAAGGCGCGGCCATTCCTCGCGCGACGGCAGGCCGGTCCGGCTGGTCAGGACCAGTTTCGCCTGCACGGTGCGGGCGAGAAAGCCGGCGAGCTCGCCGCCGAGACCGCCAAGACCACCGATGATCAAATAGACACCGCTTTGACGAAGCCGCGCCGCGACGCCGTCGGGCGCGGCAAGCTCGACCGGCGCGAAGTGTCGCGCCAGGCGATGCGGACCGCGCCAGGCGATGATCGCATCAGGCAAGGGCGAGGTCAGTTCGGCCATCAGGCGGTCGGCCAGCGCATCATCGTCCGGCAGGATGTCGATGGCGCGGCAGGCGATGTTCGGATGCTCGATCGGCAAGACGGTCGCGAAGCCGAGGAGCAGCGCTTTCTCGGGGCAGAGCGTCTCGGCGCCCGTGACGTCGCAGACGCCGTCCGCGACGATCGCAAGATCGAGCGGCGCGGTAACGGAGCGCCGCGCCAGCGCCTTTGAGAGATGGAGGAGACTGTCGAAGGCCCGTGTTTCGTAGTCCTCGATGGCCAGCGCCGCCGCGCCCGTCACGTTCCAAAAATGGACGACATGGTCGGGAATGCCGCCGAGATCGTCGAGGAGAAGATCATAATCCTCGCGCCGATCGGCGCGGATGGCGAAGCGATCGGATGCGATGCGCTCGTAATCGCGCGCTCTCTCGACGATGCTGACGCTGCCGCCGTCGGCCGCGACACGGCGAGCGATGCTTTCGGCGAGGCCGAGCGCGTCGGCGAAGATCAGCCAGCGTCCGGACGCGCGCGCGCCGGCCGGCGGCACGGTGCGGCGCCAGGACGGGATGCTGAAGCGGCTGCCCGGCACCGCGACCGGCGGCGGCACTGCGGTCCGGGTCGGTGCGGTGCTCGGCGCCGCTGCCTCAGGAGCGACAAGATTGTAACGCCGATGATCGAACGCATAGGTCGGGAGATGCACGCGGCGCCGGCGCGCGCCCTCGTCCAACGCTTCCCAGCGCACCGGCGCGCCCGCGGCCCATAAGCGGCCGAGCGCCTCGAGCGCCACGGCAAGCTCGTTGCGCGTATCCTCGCGCCGGCGCATCGCGTTGAGCAGAAGGTTCCGTTCGCCGATCTTTTCGTGCTGACGCGCGGCGCCAGTGAGCGCGCGCCCCGGGCCGATCTCGATGAGGCAGAGATCCGGCGTTTCCGTCAGCGCGCCGACACCCTCGGCAAAGCGCACGGCGTGGCGCAGATGGTCCGCCCAGTAATTCGGGTCTTGAGCAGCTTCGGCGGTGATCCAGCTTCCGGTCAGGTTCGAGAGAAACGGTATCGCGGGCGGCTGGCGCGGCACCGCCGCGACGAGACCGCGGAAAGTGTCGAGGATCGGCTCCATCATCGCCGAATGGAAGGCGTGCGAGGTCTCGAGCATGCGCGCATCGACGCCGCGCGCGGCGAGGCTCGCGCGCGCTGCCTCGATGGCAGCGGGCGGACCCGAGAGTACGGTCTGACGTTCTGTATTGACCGCAGCGACCGCGATGTCTTTGCTCAAATCCGGCCGTAGCTCATCGACCGGAAGCGCGACGGCGAGCATCTGGCCCGGCGGCAACGCCTGCATCAGCCGGCCACGCACGGTCACGAGGTTGAACGCGTCATCGAAGGCGAACACGCCGGCGATCGTCGCGGCGACATATTCGCCGAGGCTATGGCCGATCATCGCCCGAGGGGTGATGCCCCAATCGATAAAGGTTTGCGCCAGCGCGTATTCGAGCGCGAACAGCGCCGGCTGAACGAGGGCCGTGTCGCGCAGGGCTTCGCCGTTGTCGAAACAAGTCGCGCACAGATCGATGCCGTGGCGCTGCAGCGCCGCCGCTGCGCGATCGATCTCGCGCCGGAACACCGGCACATGCGCATAGAGGTCTCGCCCCATCCCGGCGTATTGCGCGCCTTGTCCGGGAAAGAGGAAGGCAACCGGCGGCGGCTCTTTGCCGAGCGAGGCGACGGCGGGCGCGCGCAGCTGACGTTGCGCATCCGCGAGGTCGGAACAGACGATGATGCGGCGCCGCTCGAAAGCACGCCGCCCGCTTTGCAGCGTATGCGCGACATCGGCGAGAGCGAGATCGGAATGAGTGTCGAGGTGATCGGCGAGGCGCTGCGCGGCAACCGCGAGCGCGGCATCGCCGCGCGCCGACAACGGCAGAATTTGCCACGACGTGGCGGGCACGGCGGCTGGCGCTTCCGGCGCTTCCTCGATCACGACATGGGCGTTGGTGCCACCGATGCCGAAGGAACTCACGCTCGCGATCCGCTTGCCTGTGCGCCCCGGCCATTTCGCGAGCTTGTCGTTCACATAGAAAGGCCCGCCGGCGAAGTCGATCGCGGGGTTGGGTTGTGTGAAATTGATGCTCGCGGGAAGGCAGCGATGCTCGAGCGCCAGCACTGTTTTGATGAGGCCGGCGATGCCCGCGGCGGTATCGAGATGGCCGAGATTGCTTTTGACCGAGCCGATCGGGCAGCTTGCCGCGCCGCCGTGAATGTCGGCAAAAACGAGGTTCAAGGCGGCGATCTCAACCGGATCGCCGAGGGCGGTGCCGGTGCCGTGCGCTTCAATGTACGAGATTGCGTCCGGCGTGACGCCCGCCAGCGCCAGCGCGTCGCGAATGCACTCCGCTTGCCCGTCGACGCTCGGTGCGGTGAAGCCGACCTTGCCCGCACCGTCATTGTTGATCGCTGCGCCGCGGATCACGGCGCGGATCGCATCGCCATCGGCCAAGGCGTCGGCAAGGCGCTTCAGCACGACGATGCCGGCACCGTTGCCGCTCACCGTGCCGTCGGCCGCGGCATCGAACGGCCGGCAATGCCCGCTCTTCGACAGGATGCTGCCGTCCTGATGGAGATGACCGATCTCTTGCGGCAGCTGGATCGTTGCCGCGCCCGCGAGCGCGACGTCACATTGATAGGTGAGCAGCGACTGGCATGCCATCTGCACCGCGACCAGCGAGGTCGAGCAAGCGGTGCCGAGTGCGACCGCGGGACCGCGCAGGTCGAGCTTATAGGCGGCACGAGTCGCGACGAAGTCCTTGTCGTTGCCGAAGATGAGCGCGAATTCGCCGATATCGCGCGCGCGTGCGGTCATTGCCGGCAGGCTGCGCAGGAGATACATGTTCATGCCGGTGCCGGCGAAGAGGCCGACGCGGCCGGAGACGCAGCGCGGATCGCAGGCGGCGTCTTCCAGCGCCTCCCAAGCGCATTCGAGGAAGATGCGGTGCTGCGGATCGGTGACCTCCGCTTCCTGCGGCGTCATGCCGAAGAAACCGGCGTCGAAGAGATCGGCGCCGTCGAGCACCGCGCGTGCGGGCACGTAATTCGGGTCTGCGAGCGTCGCCGGAGCAACGCCCGCGGCACGCAGCTGCGCTTTCGACAGTTGCGCGACCGCTTCGCGTCCGGCAACAAGGTTCTGCCAGAATTCCTCGGCGTTCGCGGCGCCGGGAAAGCGGCAGGCGAGGCCGACGATCGCGATGGGCTCGAGCGCGGCGTCCGTCATCGCGCAGCACTCGCGGTGCGGCGCCGGGCGAGCGCCTCGATCTGACGTGCGGCGCGATCGGCGGTGCGTGTCGGTGCTGTAGCTTCGCCATCGATCAGCCGCGCCTGGCTTGCGATGGTCGGGAAGCGGAAGAGGTCGGCCACGTTGAGCGCGTTGCCGAAGCGCTCGGTCAGGGCGGTTTGCAATTCGAGGATCTTCAGCGAATGGCCGCCGATATCGAAGAAATTGTCCTCGCGGCCGATTTCCGCAGCACCCAAGAGCCGTTGCCATAGCTCGGCGATCGCCATTTCGGTCGCACTCGCCGCGCCCGGCCGCGCCGCCGCGACGGCTTCGGGCGCTGGCAGCGCGCGCCGATCGATCTTGCCGTTGGGCGTCATCGGCAATTCGGGCAAGACAACGAAAGCGGCGGGAATCATATAGTCGGGGAGCTTGGCCTTGAGATGGGCGCGCAACGCCTCGACCGGCAGCGCGGCGCCCGCCGTCGCGAGATAAGCGACGATGCGTTTCTCGTCCTTTTCCTCGCGCAGGACGACGACCGCGTTGCGGACTTGCGGATGAGCAACTAGCACCGCCTCGATCTCGCCGAGCTCGATCCGGAAGCCGCGCAGCTTCACCTGATGATCGAGCCGGCCGAGATAGGCGAGCGAGCCGTCGCGCAGCCAGCGCGCGGCATCGCCGGTGCGATAAAGCCGCGCGCCGGCCGGGCCGAAAGGATCGGGCACGAAACGTTCGGCGGTGAGGTCGGGGCGGCGGTAATAGCCGCGCGCCAGTCCGGCGCCGCCGAGGAAGAGCTCGCCCGGCACGCCTTCGGGCAGCAGCGTGCCGTGCCGGTCGAGGATATAGGCGCGCGTGCGGTCAATTGGCCGGCCGATCGAGGGCTCCGTGTCGCCGCCACGCGGACAGCGCACGAAGGTTGAATAGGTGGTGTCCTCGGAAGGGCCGTAAAGATTGTAAACCCTGTCGACAGTCGGAAGCGCATAGAGCCGTTGAACCAGCGCGTTCTTGAGAGGCTCGCCGGCGAGGCAGATGGTGCGCGCGCTGGCTGGAATGCCGTTCACCTGCGCCAAGGCCGCGATCGCCGACGGCACGGTGTTGATCAACGTGACCTTGTCGCGCGAGGCCAGCCGGGGCAATTCGAGCGCGTTCTCGGCAAGGATCACCGTGCCGCCGAAAGCGAGCGGCAGGAACAGCTCGAAGACCGAAAGATCGAAGCAGATCGAGGTCGAGGCGAGGACGCCGGCGATCTCTTCGGCGCCGAATACGCCACGCGCCCAGTTGATGAGGATGCTGGCGCTCCGATGCTCGATCGCGACGCCTTTGGGCTGTCCCGTCGAGCCCGACGTATAGAGAATATAGGCGAGGTTGTCAGCGCGGCTGCGCTCGGGAAGATCACCGGCCGACAGTTGCGAGGCCTCGGCGGGCAACGCATCGGCCATCACGATCGCGGCGTCGCAAACCGGCAGCGCCGATTGCGCGCGGCGATCGGTCAAAACGAGCGGCGGCGCAGCGTCCTCGATCATGGTCGCGAGCCGATCCGCCGGATAGGCAGGATCGAGCGGCACATAGGTGCCGCCGGCCTTCAGCACTGCCAGCAGCGCGACGACCATGTCGGCCTTGCGCGTCATGCAAATTCCGACCGACACATCGGCGCCGACACCGCAAGCGACGAGATGGCGGGCGAGCCGGTTCGCGCGCTCGTTCAGCGCGCGATAGGTAAGCCGCTCGCCGCCCGCGATCAGCGCTTCTGCTTCCGGCGTCGTCCATGCCTGGCGCTCGACTAGGCGATGAAGCGTGAGATCGCTCGGATGCGACGAGGCGGTCTCGTTGAAGGTCAGAAGCAGACGTTCGTGCTCGTCGGGCGTCAAAAGTGGCAGCGCGGCCACCGGCTTTGCCGGATCGGCGACGATGCCGGCGAGCAGCATGCGGTAATGCTCGACGAGTCGGTCTACGGTCGCCGCATCGAAGAGGTCGGTGTTGTATTCGAGCGCGATGTCGATCTCGTCTCCGATCTCCGATGCCCAGAGCGTCAGATCGAAACGCGCGACGCCGCTGTCGATCTCGCGGGCCCGCACCGACAGTCCATCGAGTGCAACAGGCTCCGCCGTCTCGTGCATGACGAACATCACCTGGAACAGAGGCGACCGGCTGAGATCGCGGTCGGGCCGCAACGTTTCGACGACCCTTTCGAAGGGCACATCCTGGTGGCTATAGCCGTCCAGGCAGGTCCGGCGCACGCGCGCGAGCAGCGCGAGGAAGTCGGGATCGCCGCTGAGATCGAAGCGCAGCGCCAGCGTATTGACGAAGCAGCCGACGACGTTTTCGAGCTCGCGGCGATTGCGGTTGGCGATAGGCGTGCCGACGATGATGTCCTCGCTGCCGCTCCAGCGCTTGAGGAGCGCGGCGAAGCCGGCGAGCAGCACCATGAAGAGCGTGGCGCCGCGCTGGCGGCTCAACCGGCGCAACGGATTCGCGAGATCGCTCTCGATGCGCCGGTGAAAGAGCGCGCCGCGATCGCTTTGCACCGGCGGCCGCGGCCGATCCGTCGGCAGCGCCAGGAAGGCCGGCGCCCCATCGAGATGACGGCGCCAATATTCGATCTGCCGCTCGCCGAGGGAACCACCGATCACCTCGCGCTGCCATCGCACGAAGTCGACGAAGTCGAGCCGCAACTCCGGCAGCGACGCCGGAGATCCGGCGACAAAGCCGGCGTAAAGCGCGGCCGCCTCGCGCAGGATCATGCTGATCGACCAACCATCGGCGATGATGTGATGTAGCGTCGCGATCAGGACATGACGGTCGCGCTGGAGGTGTAGCAAGCGCCAACGCAACAGCGGATCGCGATCGAGCGCGAACGGACGCCGCGCCTCTTCGGCGATAAGGCGCGTGATCTCGTCGTCTGTGGCCTCGCCGAGTTCGATGACGGGCAGATCGACGGCGCCCGGCGGTGCGGTCACCTGCCCGATCTCGCCGCCGGCCGTCACGATGCGCGTACGCAGCGCGGTGTGGCGCGCGACCAGCGCATCGAGGCTCTGCCGGAGGGCGCGCAAATCAAGCGGCCCGTCGATTTCGATGGCGGAAGGCAAGTTGTAGACGATGCTCGATTCCTCGAGTGCGTTCAGGAACCAGAGCCGTGCCTGCGTGTAGGAAAGCGGCGCCGGTTCTGTACCGCGCGGCGTGGGCACGATGTCCGGCAAGGACACCAAGGACTGTCCCCGCAGCGCGTCGACGCGTCGGGCAAAGGCCGCGACCGTCGGTGCGGCAAAAAGGTCGGTGAGCGGCAAGTCGAGGTGGAAGGCTTCGCGGATGCGCGAAATCGCGCGTGTCGCAAGAAGCGAGTGGCCGCCGAGATCGAAGAAACCGTCGTCGGCACGGACGCGTTCGCGTCCCAGCACCTCGGCCCAGATGCCGGCAAGGATTTCTTCCGTGGGGCTGAAGGGCCGTGCCGGCCCTTTCTCGGTCTCGCCCGGCGGCGGTAAGGCGCGACGGTCGATCTTGCCATTCAGGGTGCGCGGCAAGGCCTCGAGGAACACGATCGCGGACGGCACCATATAGGCCGGCAGGCGGCGCTCGGCCAATGCCTTGGCTTCGCGCTGCACGGTGGCCGCTTCGCCATCGCGGAGTACGATATAAGCGACGATGCGCTGGTCGTCTGTTCGATCCTCGCGCAGGATGGCGATGCATTCGCGGATCCGCGGATGTCCGGCGAGCACCGCTTCGATCTCGGCGAGTTCGATGCGAAAGCCGCGCAGCTTCACGAGATGATCGGCGCGGCCGAGGAACTCGATCGCGCCATCTTCGCGGCGGCGCACCATGTCGCCGGTGCGATAGAGACGCGCGCCGGGCCGGGCGGCAAAGGGATCGGGCACGAAGCGCTCGGCGGTCAGATCGGGCCTGCCGTGATAGCCTTGCGCCACGCCCGCGCCGCCGATCACGAGTTCGCCGACGACGCCGATCGGCATCGGCTGCAAAAAGCAATCGACGACATAGAGCTGCGTATTCGCCAGCGCGCCGCTGATCGCCGCGGCGCCGCCGCCTGTCGTGTCTGCTGCGCCAAGCCGACGCGCAGCCGACCAGATCGTCGTCTCGGTCGGTCCGTAGAGGTTCCAGACATCGCTCGCATGATCGAGAAGGCGCGCGGCGAGCGGCCGCGGCAACGCCTCGCCGCCGCACAGGATTTTATCGAGCCGCCCGGTCCAGCCGCTTTCGAGCAGCAATCGCCACGTCGCCGGCGTTGCCTGCATCGCCGTCGCGCCGCTCTCGCGGAGCAACCCCGACAGTAGCGCGCCGTCCGCTGTCGCGGCGCGGCTCGCGATCACCACGCGCCCGCCCGTCACGAGCGGTAGGAAGAGCTCGAGCGCCGCGATGTCGAAGGACAGGGTCGTGACCGCCAGCAGCCGGTCGCTCGCCGCAAGTCCGGGCTCGCGCGTCATCGAGCCGAGGAAATTTGCGAGATTGGCGTGGCTGATCGCGACGCCTTTCGGCCGACCGGTCGAACCCGAGGTGTAGATGACGTAAGCAAGGTCCGTGGCCGCGATTGGGACGCGGGGATCATCCGCGCTCTGCCCGTCGGCGGCAGCGATCACCGCTTCGGTCACGATCACCGGCGCGGCCGCATCGGCCAGCATGAAATCGAGCCGCTCGCGCGGGTAGGAAGGATCGAGCGGCAGATAAGCGGCGCCGGTCTTTAATATCCCGAGCAGGCCAACCACCATCGCCGCCGAGCGCTCGACCGCCAAGCCGACGATCGAGCCGCGACCGATACCGCGGTGACGCAGATGATGGGCAAGCCGGTTCGAGTGCGCGATCAGCGCGCCATAGCTCAAGCTCATGCCCTCGTCGGCGACCGCGATCGCGTCCGGCGTTTGTGCTGCTTGCCGCGCCACGAGATCGACGACCGTTTCGGGCCCGATCTCGATGGCTGCGCGATTACCCTCGGTCACGACGCGCGCGCGCTCCTCGGCGCCGAGGAGCGGCAGTGCGTAAACGCGCTGCCGCGCATCGCGCGCAATCGCACCGATCAAGGCGACAAAATGGGAACCGAGCCGGTGCATCTCCGCTTCGTCGAAGCGATCGCTGTCGAAGACAAGCTGAAGCTCGAGATCTTCGCGCTCGCGCACGACGGCGGTGAGCGGATAGTTGGTACGCTCGAAGCTGCGCACGGCCTCGACGCGGAAGACGGGACCGCTCGCGGCATCGACCGGGAAATTCTCGAAAACCAACAGGGTGTCGAATAGCGGCAATGGCCGCGGCACCTGGCTCCATCCCTGGATACGAAGAAGTGGTGTATAGGCGAAGGCCTCGCTCTCGGCTTGCAGCGCCATGAGCTGCCGCGCGAGATCGGCGGCGGGCGGATTGGCGCCAAGGCTGGCGCGCACCGGCAGCGTATTAATAAAGAGGCCGATCATTTCCTGGGCACCGCTCAACTCCGCGGGCCGTCCAGCGGTGGCGGCGCCGAAGACTACATCGCTTTCGCCGCCATAGCGCGCAAGCAAGACCGCCCAACTCGCTTCGACAAGCGACGCAACGGTGACGCGGTGCTCGCGCGCCGCCGCCTTCAAGACCGACAGGCCGTCTTCGCCGAGCCTCAGGACCAACTGTGCATAGCACGCCGCTTCCGCCGGCGCGGTCGCGCGGCCGATGCCGAGGGGCGTCGGCGCCGCGATCCCGGCAAGTACCGCGCGCCAGTGACGCTCGGCGGCGGCGAAATCCTGGCGCCTCAGCCAAGTGATGTAGTCGCGATAGGGGCGGGGACTAGGCAGCGGAAGATCGCGCCCGGCGGCGAAGGCTTCGTACAGCTGGAACAGTTCGCGCGACAGCTGCGCGAAGGACCAGCCTTCGAGCAAGGCGTGGTGATAGCTGCAAACGAGTTCCCAGCGTTCCTCGGCGGTGCGGATCAACGCGACACGGATGAGCGGCGCGTTGCCGAGATCGAATTTTTCGCGGCAATCCGCGGCGAGCCACGCTTCGAGCTTTGCCGCTTCATCGCTTGGCTCCGCACGCCAATCGAGTACGGTGAGCGGCAGCGCTACCGTTTTGCGCACAACCTGAAGCGGTTGTGGCAGGTTCTCCCAAACGAAATGCGTACGCAGCACGGCGTGGCGCTCGAAGAGACGTTGCCAGGCACAGGTGAAGGCGGCGATGTCCAGCGGACCCGCGAGGGTGACGATGAGTTGGTTGAAATATTCGATGCCGTCGGGATGGAGGAGGGCATGGAACAGCATCCCCTCTTGCATCGGCGAGAGAGGATAGAGCGCCTCTACCGAGACTGAAACTGCCCCCACAGACCCAACCATTTGTTGGTCACTATAGCGGGCATTCTCCGACGGCAAAACGCAATCTATGCAGCGTCACCAATGTCTTATAGATGCAATAGAGGACGCGTCCGGAGGTGCTGCGGGTCCTGGCAGGATTTCGCGCAGATAGGCGGCAATGCCATTGTCGCGATCCCAATCGCGCGGATAGCCGAGCGACACTTCCTCGAACCGCGTGCCGTCGCGCCAATCGGTGCGGCGGACGTGGAGATGACCGCTGACCGCGACGCGCGCGCGGAAGCGGCGATGCCAATCCTCCGTGCGCCGCGTGCCGCACCACGGTGCGAAGCGCGGCACGCGCGGGATGCGCACGAGATCCTGGCGCAGTGGATAGTGATTGATGAGCACGGTTTCGGTATTGGGAGGCAACGCGGCAAGACGGGCTTCGGCCGCAGTGCAGCGCGCTTCGCACCAGGCCGCGCGGCTGGAAAAGGGCGTCGGATCGAGCAGCACCTCGTCGGCGCAGACCGCGCGTGTCTCGGCTGCCCAGTCGCAGACCTGTTCCAGCGGTACGTCGTCGGGACGGAAGCTGTAGTCGTAGAGGAGGAAGAGCGGCACGATCGCGAGACGCGGTTCCGGGCCTGGCCAGAGAGCATACGGGTCCTCCGGCGTCAGCACATGGCGGCGGCGTGCGATTTCGACAAGCGTCCGGTATTTCGCCTCGCCGCGTTCCGTTTCGCCGGTCGTCCATAATTCGTGATTGCCGGGAACCCAGATCAGACGCGCGAAGCGCTCGCCGAGGCAGGCCAAGACGCGGTCGAGCTGCGCCGCGGTCTCGCCGACGTCACCAGCAAGAATGAGCCAGCAATCCGGAAATGCCGGTAGCGCCTCGAGCGCCTGCCGGTTCTCCTCGGCGGCGATGTGGAGATCGGAGATTGCGAGCAGTCTCATCCAGAAACGACCATTCTTGTTCGCGCGAAACCGCGCAGCTAGGTTACAACGATAGCGACGGAACGGTTTCCTTCAACCGCTCCGGCGCATCGTGCGGGGCGGCTTTCTGGAACAAGGACGGCATGCGATGGCGAAAGCGAAGTTTGAGCGGACGAAGCCGCACTGCAACATCGGGACGATCGGGCACGTCGACCACGGGAAGACGTCGCTGACGGCGGCGATCACGAAGGTTTTGGCGGAGAAGGGCGGGGCGACGTACACGGCCT
>DASYAL010000087.1:0-245675 GCA_036501365.1 Allostellaceae bacterium
GGCCTCAGGATCGACGCGCGCTGCCGCGTCTTCGATCTCCAAGGCGTGGCGATCCCCGGGCTTTACTGCGGCGGCGAGAGCGCCGGCGGTTTCAGCCTGCACGGCCTCGCGCGCTGCCTCGTCCAGGGGCTGATCGCCGGCCGCGACGCCGCGGCCGCGAAAGCGGAGTAGCCGGAAGGCTTTTTCAGCACCCTGCCAGCGCCAGTGCCGCGGGATCGAACAGGCGGCGGAAATCGACCGGCGCGGGCGTGAGGTACTGGTCCGCGGCGAAGCGCATCATCGCCGCGAGCGCGGTTTCGTTATGGGCGAGGTCGTAAGCGAAGTATTCGTCGCCCATCAGCGCGCGCTGCTCCTCCAAAAGCTGCGTCACCCAGGACAGCACCAGCACCTGCGGGTCGGAGCCGGCGATGGCCTCGATGGCGATGTCGCGGGCGCGGCGGAAGGCTTTGAGCAGGGCCACCGGCGCCTCGGGGTGGCGCGCGACAAACGCGGCGCGCAACGTCACGATATGGCTGATCGGGAAAATGCCGGTCGCTTTGAAATACGCTTGCTCCTCGCGCTTGGAATCGCGGAAGAGGCGCCGCGTGCTGCCGTCGCGGCGGGTGATCGAAGGCGGGACGTTGGGATCGATCAGCGCGTCGAGCTCGCCCGCCACGAGCAGCTCGTCGAGCTCGCCGGAGGGTCCCGCGGGATGCCGCTTGCGCTCGGGCAGATACTCGATCCCGATCTGCGGCGGCAGCTTGGTCTTGTCGGCGCGCGCCGCAACCCAGCGGATCGCTGCGAGATCGAGCCCGTAGTGATGCTGCAGGGCGCCGCGCGCCCAGACGCCCGCGGTGTTGGCCCAATTGATGATGCCGACGCGCTTGCCGAGGAGATCGCGCGGCGTCTCGATCCCGGCGCGCGGGTTGACGAAAATATAGCTGTGGCGGAATTTGCGGTTGGGGAAGGCGGGGATCGAGATGCAACCGGGCTCGCCGTCGAAATTCAGCATCCGCGCGGCAAAGCCGCAATCCCAGGCATCCGCATCGGCCTCGCTCGCGACCAATTGCAACGCGAAGCCCTCGATCGGCACCGTGCCGTCGGTGATCGGCCGATTGGTGTCGATGGTCGGCTCGCGGAAATGCAGGCGGATGGTCGCGGTCATGGCGGGATTCCCTCGCAGGACATAGCGCGGTTCCTAGAGCACGATCGCATCGAAAAGAAGCCGGGCTTCTTTTCGATACGTGAATCGTGCTCTCGATTCAAAAACTTAACGGCGGGCGGATAGCTTTTGCGGATTTTGTTCCTGTTATGTTCTAGACGGCAGACCGCTGGCTTGCTATAACCCCGGCACGCGGGGGATACCGTGCTCGCCCATCGGGCACGGCGTCCCCCGCGCATAATTCCAACATTCTTGGCCGTCTTTTTTGGTCAAACGACTAGCCCGCGTTCTCGCGGGCTTTTTCGTTTCTCCGCAGCCGCGTCAACGCGCCGCTTTCGGCAGGAACGCCTCGGTATAGAGCGCGGTCATGTCGGGCGGCGTGTCGACCAGCTTCTGATCGACGAAGGCGCGCTTCAGGTTGGCGAGCGATTCCGCATCGAATTTGCAATCGCGGCTGAACTTGCTCGCGGTGAGATCGTATTCCTTCGTCATCACGTTTTCGGAATAGCCCGTGACCTCGCTTTCGATCTTGACCGTCTCCGCCTTGTGCGTCGTGAGGTAGTCGATCGTCTCGAGCCAGGCGGCGAGGAAGCGGCGCAACCCATCGGGATCGCTGTCGATGAAATGCTGGCTCGCATAGGTCGTGCTCGCGGCGATATTGCCGACGAAATCCGACGCCGATACCAGCAGCCGGCCTTCCTTCTTCTCTTCCCAATTGAAGACGTTCGACGTGACCGAGAGATCGGCGTCGATGGCGTTGGTGCGGAAAGCGGCGATGACCGCGGCGGCGCCGTTGCCGATGGCGACGGAGGTGACGCCATCCGCGCCCCAGCCCTCGTGCTGGTTGATTTGCTTGGCGAGCCAGTCGGTGAGCGAGCCCGCGCTCGAAATGCCGATCTTCTTGCCCTTGAGCTGGTCGAGGGTACGGACCGGCGAATTATAGGGCACGGCGATGCCGATGAAGGGAATAGGCGAGAGCCCATCGCATACCGCCATCATCGGCGCGCCTTTGGCGACGAGCGCCATCTCGGTGCCGGCGCCGAGACCGATATCGATGGCGCCGGCGGTGATCGCCTGCGACAGCTTGCTGCCGCCCGTGAAGTCCGAGATTTTGAGCTCGAGCCCGTGTTTCTTGAAGATGCCGACGCGGTCGCCGACATGAACCGGCAGAAAGGAGGTCGAAGCGGCATCGGCCTTGCCGACGGTGATCGCCTCCGCGGCCGCGCTTGTCGCGCCCGACATCCATACGCATAAGCCAGCGGCCAGCGCGGCGAGAACCGGGCCGTGGCGACGTGTCTTGCTCATGGCTTCCTCCTCTGGCTTCCCACATGCGGCGTCATCGCGAGCCCGAGCGCGGCCCGGACTCGCGATGACGAAACGTATCCGCGGTCTCCACCGAGAGCGCGCGGCAACTCAGCGGCGCGTCACTTCAGCGCGTCGACACCGGCTTGCGCCGCGGCGATATCGCCGTCGGAGCTCGGCGCGCCGCTGGCGCCGATGGCGCCGACGACGCGGCCTTTCACGACCAGCGGAATGCCGCCGCCGACCGCGGTCAGGCCGAGCTGGCCGACGACGGGCCGGGTTGCCAGCGCGTCCTCGAAGAATTTCGTCGGCCGGCGGAAGGCCGCCGCGCTCGATGCTTTCTCGACCGCCAGCCGCGAGGTCGAGCTGTTCGAATTGTCCATCTTCTCGAGATAGATCACGATGCCGTCCGGATCGACGATGGCGATCGCCGAGGGAAAGGCGGCTTTCGCGATGGCCGCGTCGGCGATGCGCTTCGCCTGAGCGAGGCCGATCGGCAGGCCGTAAGGCGTCGGCGCCGCGGGCGCGGCTTGCGGTGTTGCCGACGGCGCGGCTTGGCCCGGTGTCGCTTGCTGAGCGTGTGAGATGCCGGCGACCATCGCGACGCCGAGCAGCGCCGCGGCGAAAAGCGGAATGCGCATGATGTCCTCCCCCAAGTTTATCGTTCGCCGCGAAGTTTACCGGCGCGCGACGCCTCTTGTCATCACGGCTGCGTCATCGGCCTGGTGGTGCGGAAAAGGATGGCCTCGCCGCCGAGGAAGAGCGCCACCACCGCGACGGCGCCCGGCCAGCCGGCGAGCTCGTCGCCGAAGCGCGCGCCGACATAGAGCAGCACGACGAAGCCGAGCGCCATGCCCGGCGCGCCGGCGGCGCGGTGCAGCGGGCCTTGGTGATAGCCGATCCAGAAGGCGATGCGGTTGACGATCCAGACGGCCGCGGTCGCGACCACCGCGCGCATCGCCGCGCCGCTGTCGCAATACCAGGCGAGGCCGAGAAGCCCGGGCAGGAACACCATGAGCTGCTCGAGCGTGTGCTCCAGATAGCGCAGGTTGATGGTCATCCGCCGCGTCGTGAAGCCGGCAAGGGGATCGATCGCCGGCGACTGGAAGCGCTCATGCGCCACCGCCTCGATCGCCATCACGAAGCTAAAGAGGATCGCGACGCAGCCGCATTTCAGCGCGAAGACCAGCCGCGCGAGCGGCGCGTCCATGCCGGCGAGCGGCGGCACTAGGAAATAGATCGCGAGCCACAGCGCCGCCGAGACCGCGAAGGCGAGCGCGATTTCGACCATGAGTCCCGCGCGCTGGCGCGCGACCCCTTTCGTGGTTGAGGGGCTCATGGCGGCGGGCTCGCCGGCAAGGCCATGCCGCGCTCGGCGTAGTAGCGCGCGGCGCCGGGATGGAGCGGGATCGCGACGCCATCGAGCGCCGTCTCGAGGCGGATGGCGCGGCCGGCGGGATGACCGCGATCGAGCAAGCGCCGCGTCGCGTCCTGCCACAGCGCCTTGGTGATCCCATAGACGAGTTCCTCGGGTACCGCGGCGCTCACGATAAAGAGCGCCGGCACCGCGACGGTCGCGGTCGCGGCATCGATGCCGGGATAGGTCGCGCCGGGAATGGTCGCCGCGGTGAGGAACGGATAGGTGTCGAGCAGCGCGTCGCGCGCCTTGCCGGCGACGGCAACGAGACGCAGCTTCTGCACCGCGGCGGCGTCGGCGATCGCCGGCACCGGCGGGCCGCCGATGATGAACAACGCGTCGAGCTTGCCTTGCTCGATGAGCGCGGCGGCTTCCGCGAGACTCTGATAGCCGGCTTTCACGCTGCATTCCGGCAGCGCGATCGCGGCGAGCACCAGCCGCGCCTCGGCGAGCGTGCCCGAGCCGGGCTCGCCGAGCACGACCTTCTTGCCCTTGAGGTCGCCGAGCGTGCGCACAGCCGAGCCGATGCGCGCGACGACATGCACGGTCTCGGGATAGAGCGCGGCGATGGCGCGGAGATTGCGGATCGCGCCGGTCTTGGCGAGGAGCGCGGCGAGGGTCGGCACCGGCGGCGCGGCGCCGCGCTTGCAGCCCTTGCCGGGCGCAAACGCCGGCGCCTTGCCGAGATAGGCCCAGCGCGCGACATCGGCTTGCACGAAAGCCGCTTCGAGCTGGCCTTGCCCGACCGCGAGCGCGTTGGCGACCGAGCCGTCGGTCGCCAGCGCGACCGCGACCAGGCCCTCGACGCCGCAATTGCCGCCGCGCTCGCAATCGCGCGCGCCGGCGGGCTTGCTGATCGCGTTGGCGATCTCGGCGCCGAGCTGGAAATAGGTGCCGGTCGCCGCCGCGGTGCCGATGCGGAAAAAGCGCGGCGCCTCTTCCGCCGGCGCCCGCGGCGTCAGCGTCAGCAGCGCCAGAGCGGTGAGCGCGAGGCGGCGGGGAGCACGATCGTTTCGAAAAGAAGCTGCACGCTTCTTTTCGAAACGTGAATCGTGCTCTCGATTCAGAAATATAGACCATGATTCACGCACGAGACGGAATCGGATTCGATTCCGTCTCATGCGATCATGGTCTGGCATCGCGCCCTCATCCCGGCGATGGCGCGGCGGCGGCCGCGACCGGCAGGGTGAAGCGGAAGACGGTGCCGCCGCCGGGATTGTCGGCGACCTGCAACTTTTCGCCATGCGCCTCGACGATGAAGCGGCAGATCGAGAGGCCGACGCCCATGCCGCCCGCCTTGGTGGTGACGAAAGGCTGGAACAGCGTGTCGCGCAGCGCCGCCGGCAGGCCGGGACCGGTATCGGCGATGCAGAGCTCGACCTTGCCTTCCTCGGCGACGCGCGAGTTGATCGCGAGGCGGCGGCGCGGGCTCGCCGCCATGGCCTCGGCGGCGTTGCGGATGAGATTGACCAGCACCTGCTCGATCTGGATGCGGTCGATCACCACCAGCGGCGCGCGCGGATCGAGGCTGATCGCGATCTCGACGCCGACGTTGCCGCTCGCCGCCCGCGCCACCGCGACCGCGTCCTCGATGGTCGTTGCCAGCGATTCCGCGCGCCGCTCGATCTCGCGCCGGGCGACGAAATCCCGGAGGCGGCGGACGATGTCGCGCGCCCGCTCGCTCTGGCCGATGGTCTTGTCGATGGTCGTGGCGACTTTCTCGCCATCGCCGAGCGCGGCAAGCCGCTGCAGCGCGCTCAAATAGTTGCCGATCGCGGCGAGCGGCTGGTTGACCTCGTGGATCAGCGTGGTGACGACATGGCCGAGATCGCTCACCCGCGAGAGATGCGACAGCATCGCCTCCATCTCGGTCAGGCGGCGCTCGCGCTCGCGGCGCTCGCGGGCGATGGCGCGGGCAAGCTGCGCATGGAGCGCGGTGATGTCGATGAGCAAAAGCACCAGCATGATGCTGGCCGCGACCACGCCGTAGAGCCGCCCGAGATAGAAGCCGAGGCTGAAGCGCGCTGGCGCGAGCATGACGCTCAGCGCGACCTCGCACAGCCATGACCATAAAACGACGGCGAGCCAAAGATCGAGCAGCGTGCGGCGACGGCGCCACCACAGCGTGACGAGCGCGGCGAGGGCGATGAGCCACAGCGAGCCGGTAAGGTAGGGGAAGGACGCGGCGCGCTGCGTCGCGCTCGCCATCACCCGCGGCATCAGCGTCGCGCCCGCCGTCGCGGCCAACGTCAGGAGCACGACCAAAAGCGCGGTTCCCAGCGCGGCGGCGAAGATGCGGTAGCGCACCCGGCCGCTCGGCACGCGCTTGCCGCGATCGTTCCGGGGCTCGAGCGCATAGGCGATCACCGCGAGCGGAAAGCCGACATGCCAGAAGACATAGAGCCAAGCCGCGCTGCTGACACCGGCGCCGATGAGGCCGTCCGGCGCAAACACGCCGGGAAAGGCCAGCATGTGCGGAAAGACGATCAGCGCGGTGAAGAGATAGGCGGTGGCGAGCAGCAACAGCGAGCCCGTCCGGAGGATCGCGAATTGCGCGAAGAGCAGCGCCGAGGTGATCGCGTCCTCGACGATCACCACGGATTCGTAGGCGGGGATGAACGCGTCGGTGCGCCCGAGCGGCATGACGGCGAAGGGGGCGGTGACGAAGAAGGCGGCACCGAGAATCAGCACGACCGCCAGGGCGATGCGGCGCTGCGCGCGGCCGGCCGGCCTGGTGGAGAGGAAGATCTGCGGTTGGGCGGTCTCCGCCACGGCATCACCGGTCGGCAATGATCGAACGCGTCAAAAACCTTAAGGCGAGCCGGCGCGCGCTGGCAAGGCCGGCGCGGTGCGCGGACGCAATATGATGGTCGCTAGCGGGTGACTTCCAGCGCGGCGGCTTGTTCCGCTGCCGTCGTCGCGTTGTAGGGCGCTGCGTCGGTCGCCGTGCCGGCGGTATCGTCGCCGCTGGCGGTCGCTTGCAGATCCTCGACCGCGGGCGTCACCGGCGTCGGGATGCCGCTCGCCGCCAGCCCGGCCGTCTGGACCGCGTCCCAATCGACGAGATCGACGCGCTCGCCGGCGGCGGCGGCGACGCGCTGCATCAGCTCGGCGGGGGCTTTCGGCGTCATCGGCTGGTTGTAGTCGATCTCGTCCGCCTGGTCCTTCGAGGGATAGACCTGGATATAGAGCCGGCCGTCGATCCACGCCGCCATCACCGCCTGGCTGACGGTGCGCACCTGCATGCCGACCGGCACCTCGTGGAACAGCCGGTCGATATCCTCGGGATAGAGATGCATGCAGCCATGGCTGACATTGCGGCCGACGCTGTCGGGCTTGTTGGTGCCGTGGATCAGGTAATTGTTCCAGCCGAGCCGCAGCGCATAGGCGCCGAGCGGATCGTCGGGGCCGGGATAGATCGCGACCGGAAGATCGGGCCGCTCGGCGCGAATCGAGGGCGGCGGAATCCACACCGGCCCGTCCTCCTTGCGCACGACATGGGTGACGCCGAGCGGCGTCGCGCCGGCCTGGACGCCGACGCCCGTCGGATAGACTTCGACCGTCTTGCCGCCGGGCGGGTAGTAGAAGATCAGCCGCGCCGCGATGTTGATGACGATGCCGGTGCGCGGCGCGTCGGGCAGGATGAACTGGTTTGGGATGTTGATCGCCGTGCCGTCGCCCGGGAGCCACGGCTTGACGCCGGGATTGGCCACCATGAAGTCGACATAGCCGTCGTCATATTGGCGCGCGCGGTCGAGCATCGTGTCGTCGTATTTCGTCGTCGCTGTCGTGACGGCGCCGACCGCGACGGTGTCCTTGGCGAGCGGGAATTCGGCGGCCGAGGCGGGAGCGGTTGCCGGCAAAGCGGCGGCGAGGGCGGCGAGCGAGACCAAAGAAGCGAACGCGATTCTGATCATGATACCAACCCAACACCGACCCTATACACCGGGGCTTCGCGGACGAAGCTGCCGGTGGCGTGAGCAAAAAAACGAAGAGCTGGACTCGCGGCGCCGCGGCGGGGCGAGTCCAGCTCTTTGACAGGCGAAATTACTTCTGCAGATTCCGCTGCCCCATGCGATCGGCCTCGGCTTTCGCCTCGTTGGCGGTCGACTGCGCCTGCTGCGCGGTCTGCAGCGCCTGCTGCGAGGTGGCGAGAGCCTGCTGATCGCTGCTGCTGACGCTGCTCATTTCGCTGGAGCGGCCGCTCGAGCAAGCGGCGAGAGCAAGCGGGGCGACCAGCAACAGAGCCAAGTGAACCTTGCGAACCATGATGAAATCTCCATTCCGGAATTGAGGGACCACTGAAAATCACGGCATCGTTTGGTCACGGTGCGACATAACAACGCCGCGTTTGGTAAAGCGGTGGCCCCCCAGCGGGTTCCACGCCGGCACGAAAAATAATGGTGGACGGAAAGCGCGGCGCGGAATCGCGCCCGAGATTGCGGCAAATCATTGGCTTTTTAACGCCGCGCTGGCATAGTGCCGCGACATTCTGACGCCCCAAGCCCGTTTTTGCGCGCCTTTCTCAAGCAACAAGCCGCCTTTTGCTCAGCTTCGGGGGTCCAAAAGTCAATGACAGGTAAAGAGACCGGGCATCGCGTCCGCGTTCGCCGCTGGCTGCGTCTCGCCGGCGCCGCGGCGGTTCTGTCCCTCCTCGGTGGTCTTCACGCCCAGGCCAGGACAACAGCCCCGCTCACTCCGGCCGCCTTCCATCCGCTGCCGCGCGCCGACCGCATCCTGGTGTTGAAACGCGCACGCAAGCTCGAATTGATCGAGAATGGCAGGGTCGTGAAGGTCTTCCCGATCGCGCTCGGCGAGAATCCGATCGGCGCCAAGCGGTTGCAAGGCGACGGCAAGACCCCGGAAGGCGTTTACACGGTCGATGCGCGCCAGTCGCAATCGCGCTACCACTTGGCGCTTCATATCTCCTACCCCAATGCGGACGATCGGGCGGCGGCCGCGGCGGCGCATCACGCGCCGGGCGGCGACATCGAGATCCACGGCCTGCCGAACTGGTATATGGGCCCGCTCGACCCGGTGCGCTTCGACAAGGACTGGACCGACGGCTGCATTTCGGTGGGCGATCGCGCGATCGAGCAGATCTGGGCGGCGGTCGCTGTCGGCACGCCGATCGAGATCCGGCCTTGACGGCCTCGAGCGGCACGCACGCCCCATCATGGCCTTGCGATTGCTGTCAGCTAGCCGACATATCGCCATGATGTTGCCCCATTCCTAGCTAAGATAGCGGCATATCCTTCTACCAAGCTTTTAGGTGTGAATTGCCGCCTCGTGGGACGCCTGCCTTTTATCGGGAAGAAGCCGCCCGGCTGACTCTCATCGCCTGCGATGTCACTGATCCGACAACGCGCCTCGAGTTGATGGAGATCGCGGCGAGCTTTCGCAAGCTGGCGGAGTTCGTCGCCGGCAAACACGCCGTCATCGATACGACCGAGGCGAAATCCGCCTGAGCCGCGGCGCCGGCGCTCAGCCGGCGAGCGCAGCGACGGGCAGACCTTCCTCGCTATAGACGCAACGCTCGCGGTTCCACAGCTCAAAGCCGTCGCGCGTCGCGCGCTCGGCATAAAGGGCGCGGGTGTCGATCAGCGCGTCCTCGTCGCTCTCGGCCTCGAAATCCTGGCGCATGACGACACGCTTGTCCGGCCCCAGGAAGTAACACGTATATACCGCCATCGCTCTACCACTCTCCGCTCGCTGAACCCGCGAGCCTCACAGTGGCAGTCATCTGTGCCTTAATCCCGCCTAAGCTGTGACGAATCTGCGATATCAAAGCCTGGGCTTTGCCGCAGAGACAAGGCCGGGGCGCTGCCTCGGCCGCACGAAATACCCGCGCCCACGCTTTGTTTTTCAAGGATTTTCCGTCGTTGCGCCGTGATCCTGCCCGATTCTTGCCGTCTCCTTCTCATTGGGTTTCTCTCATCATGGATGCGCATCATGGCCGATGCGAAAAGCGCGGGGCGCCGCGACGAACCTTGTCCGTCGCCGGCGCTGTTGCGCGATCGCGCGCGCCGTCGCCGCGAGACCGCCGCACGGTTGCTCGACGTGCGGCTCGAGCGTCTTCTTACCGAGGAAGCGGAAGCGCTCGAGCGGCGTGCCGACGCGCTCGAGCTGCAAGCGGCGATACGGGTCGAAGCCGATTCGTCTGGCGATGCGGCGGAAACCGATCTCGCGGCCTTGCGCGGGCAGCCGGAGCGGCGCTGAGCACGGATCGCATCGAAAAGAAGCGGTTGGCTTCTTTTTGGGAGCTGTATACTTGGCAAACACGTCCCGAAGGCGACGTTACACTTCGCGGTACCAACCCAAACACTAGAAGGCCACGCCACCCGTTCTAGTCGCATATCGCGGTGCCTTCATTTCGCCAAAGTTGTGTCGAATATCGACACAAGGCGGAGGATTGGGGTGGGCGAATCATCGAACTTGGGCGAGCTTGCGCTACGAGCGAGGATGCTCCGCGCCCGCGCCGGGCAAGCGCGCCGATTAGCCGGGCAGGTTCTTGATCGCCTCGCGTCGGAAGGCCTGATCGCCCGCGCCGCCGAACTCGATAAAGAGGCCGAGGGGCTTGAGGCGCAGATTGCGGTACTCAAGCAATCGATGGCAGCGACAAACCCAGAAGACCAGGATATTGCGGATTGAAACCGCCGCCGCAGCTGGAGAGCGATAGCTAGCGCTTGCCGCTTTTCTCGGCGGACTTCGCTTTCGCGATCTTCTTTAGCGTCCGGTCAAACTCTGCCTCATCCTCGCTCGCGCCCGCCTTGCGCGCGGATATGGATGAAGAGACGTTCAAGCGAGCGCTAGGCGCGATTGCGAAAGAGAAGCCGGAGAAGGCGAAGCGTTAGGCCGTCGTATGCTGGGACTGCCCCACATAGAGCGGGTATTTCTCAGCCAAAATCGCGAGCCGCTCATAAGCCTCGGCGCACGCGATCATATGCTGGCGCGCTGTCGCGTCGGTCAGATGCTCGGCGATGCGCCGAGTATCCAGCGCAAGCTCGCGCCAGTGACTCGGGTCATTAGCTGTTGAATAGGGCATTAGCCTCCGGTTCAGCGACAGTTTTCGCCCTCTGAATCGACGAAACTATACCACATTATTGCCACAAACCGCCAGTGTTCCAGGGTTTGCAATCGCGAACATCGCCAAAAATTTAGACCGCGGATGCGACCGAATCGTACGCGATTGGGTCGCATCCAATCATGGTCTAGCCGCTCAGCCGTTTGCGGCGGCTCAGCGCGTCTCCGGCTGCTCGCGTCTCAGCCGCTCCTCGGCTTCCTTGATGAGCGCCCGGATCGCCGCGCGCGCTTTCAGGTCGGAGGTCGAGCGCAGCAACTCCGTCAGGTGACGGATCTCATCCGCGGGGCTTGGCATGACGCGCTCGCGGCGTGATGCGCGACACGGCTTGGCGGCGGCGCAGCGTTTGCTCGTCCGGCGGCTCGAAAGCCTGGCTGACAAGCTGCGCGTCGCGCAGGATCGCGGCGAGTTCCTCATCGTCGGGGTGAAGCTGATAGAGGAGCTCGGCGATCCGCGCGCCGAAGTCGCGATCCGCGCGGATCGCCGGGAATTTCGCGCGCAATGCATAGCGCGCCGTCAGCTCGACGCGCGGCTTCAGCGAGCGCAGCCACTGCTGGAGTGCGGGATCGCGAGGATCGTGCATCACCTGTACAACACCGAGCCCCGCCGGATGATCCCGGCGCGCGCCTTCTTCTCGGCGCTCTTCCGCCACGCCGGGCCCGCCTTCGGCGTTGGAACCCGACACAGTGTGGGGCATTTCTCGGAGAGGCGAAGCGCTCGAAGAGGCGTTGCAACAGCCGATGATCCGACTCTCGCCCGGCCAGCCAACGGCGCGGCGGGGTCGCGGCCCTAGGGAGACCTAGAACAGCCTCGCTCACGTTGCACGGGAAGCTCAGCATGTACACCGCCGCCATCGTCGCCGTTTCGCCGTATCTCGCGGCCTTTGTCGCGGGTTACGGTCTGCGCGCGCTGCTCTCTTCTTATCGCCGGCGCCGCTGGCGGGGGTGACGGGGCGAGATCGTCCTCGCCATCGCCTGGGCGCACGGGCGGCGATGCGCCCGAGGTGATCGCGCAGCGTCTGGGTTGCGCTCAGGCGGTCTTGTTGGCGCGCTGCGTCTCGATCGCGTCGCGGATGGCACGGCTGAGATGGGTGAGGCGGTAGGGCTTGCGCAGGATGGGGAAGCCTTTCGCCTGGCTCGCCGCCTTGGCGTAGCCGGTGGTGAGCAGCACCGGGATGTTCGGATAGTCGCTGCGGATACGGCGGGCGAGGGCGATCCCGTCCATCTCGCCCGGCATCACGACGTCGCTGAAGACGAGATCGACGATTTGCCCGGCCTTGAGGATGGCGAGGGCGGCGGCGGCGTTGTCGACCGCGTCGACGCGATAGCCGAGTTGTTGCAACAGCATTCCCGCCACCGCCTTCACTTCCCGATTGTCCTCGACAAGGAGGATCGCCTCGCTGCCGGGCGCCGCATCCTCGGCGCTCGGCATGTCGGGGAGGTCGCGACTCAGTGCCGCCTGGCTGCGCGGCAGATAGATGATGACGGCGGTGCCGGTGCCGGGCTCGCTCGTGATCGCCGTGGTGCCGCCCGACTGGCGGGTGAAGCCATAGACCTGGCTGAGGCCGAGGCCGGTGCCCTTGTCGACCTGCTTGGTCGTGAAGAACGGCTCGAACACGCGCGCCAGGATATCGGCTGAAATGCCCTCGCCGTTATCGGCAACCTTCAGCGCGACGAAATCGCCGGCGAGCTGTTCGGCGGTCTCCTCGCCCAGAAGTCGGAGATTCTCGGCGGTGATCTCGATCGAGCCGCCCTCGGGCATGGCGTCGCGCGCATTGACGACGAGATTGACCAGCGCCAGCTCGAGCTCGGGGACGTCGACGACGACCGGCCAAGTATCGTGCGGGATGTCGATGGCGATGCCGATGTTGCCGCGCGCCGAGCTTTCGAGCACGTCGCGGAACGCGTCGAGCCGATCGTCGAGCCGAATGACGGCGGGATTGAGGGTCTGGCGGCGCGAGAAGGTGAGCAACTGGCGCGTCAGCCGCTCGCCGCGTTGCGCCGCGAGCTCCATCGCCTCGATGGCGCGGACGTCGCGCGGATTCTTGAGCCGCATCTTCAGCGCCTGCGCGTGGCCGGTCACCACCATCAGCATGTTGTTGAAGTCGTGGGCGATGCCCCCGGTGAGCTGGCCGAGCGCCTCGATCTTCTGCGATTGCGCGAGCTTTTCCTGCGCGCGTTGCAGCGCGAGCTGCGCCTGGTGGCGCTCGGTGATGTCGCGGGTGACCTTGGCGAAGCCGATGATCTCGCCCTGGCCGTCGCGGATCGCGTCGATGCCGACATTGGCGAAGAAGCGCTCGCCGTTCTTGCGCACGCGGACACTTTCCACCTCGAAGCGGCCTTCGGCGCGCGCCGCCGCGAGCACGCGCTCCGGCACACCGGCAGCGCGGTCCTCTGGCGTGTAGAAGACCGAGAAATGCTGGCCGATGATCTCGTCGGCCGTGTAGCCCTTGATGCGCTGCGCGCCGGCGTTCCAGTTGGTGACGTAGCCCTCGGGATCGAGCCGGAAGATGGCGTAGTCGGTGACGGCCTGAACGAGGTGGCGGAACTGACGCTCGGTCTCGAGCAGTTTCTCGGCGATCGCCTTCTCGGCGGTGACGTCGCGGCCGATGACGTAGATGAGGCCCTGCTCGGCGGTCATCGTCCAGCTGATGCGTCGCCAGCTGCCGTCCTTGTGGCGGAAGCGGTTCTCCATGCGCACCCGCGGCTCGCCCTGGGCGAGGCGCGCGCGGCCGGCGCGCGAGAAATCGCCGTCGTCGGGATGGCGCAGCGCGTCGACGTGCGAGGCGCAGATCTCTTCCTCGCTCCAGCCGAGCAGCGCCGGCCAGGCCGGATTGACGCTGATGAAACGGCCGTCGAAGGTCGAGACGCCGAGCAGATCCTCCGACACCTGCCAGATGTTGTCGCGCTCGCGGACACGTTGCGCGTTCTCGTCCTCGAGCCGATCGTTGAGCTTGCGCAAGGTCTGCTCGGCCTGCACCCGTGCCGTGGTCTCGATGCACGTCACCAGCACGCCGCCGACGCCGCGCGGCGCCGCCGGGTCGGGAATCGGGCTGTAGCTGACGGTGAAGCGCGCCGCTTCGCGCACCAGGCCGTGGCGGCGGACGGCCCAGAGATGATCGAGGTCGAAAAAGCCGGCACGCTCGCCGGCAAGGATCGCCTCGTTGATTGGGCCGAGCTCGTCATAGATCTCGGCCCAGATCTCGCGCAACGGTTTGCCGAGCGCGAGCGGATGCTTGTCGCCGAGGATCGGACGATAGGCGTCGTTATAGATGCTGCTGAGCTCGGGACCCCAGCGCACCGCCATCGGGAAGCCCGACGCGAGGATGACATCGACGATCTGCCGCAGCGGCGCGGTCCAGGCCGCACGCGGACCGAGCGGCGTCGTCGACCAGTCGAAGTCGCGCACGCGCTGCGCCATCTCGCTCGCGGCGCCGTGTACGCTTGCGGTCGCCGGCGCCTTCCCCTGGCTGTTGGTCAGGTTTTTTTCCACGCGTTCCAACCTAGCAACACAGACGCCTGAATAATGTGGCAAATTTGTGATTCCGACAGCCGCGGCGGCATGCCGCTAGTGCTTCGGCATCGGCACGACCAGGCTCTTATCCATCACCGCATCGGGCTTGACGTCGTCCTTCAGCATCTTCTGCGACTTGAACCATTCGACTTGATGGATGATGTCGGCGGTATCGACGCGCTCCGCGGCATCGACATGCGCGATGCTCGCCCGGACCTGCGCCTCGGTGAGACCGGTGTATTTGGCGAGAATCGCCGTCACTTCCGGCTCGTTCGCGCCGTTCTTCGGCTTCTCGTCAGGGCCGGTATAAGCGTCGTGGTAATAACGCGCGCCCTCTTTCAGGGCACGGAGGAAGGCTTCGACGGTCGCGCGATGCTGCGCGATCATCTTCGGCTGGGTGAAGGTGACCGCGGTCTGCCACGGCGTCTCGTCGCCGACCCAGCCGATCAGCTTGGCCTGACCCGCCTCGAGCAGCGGATTGATCGAGGTCGAGTTGATGATCGTGGCGTCGGCCTGGTTGCCTTTGAGCGCCGAGGCCATGTTGGGGATGCTTTGCAGCGGCAGGACATGGATCGTCGCGAGATCGAGATGGTATTTCTCGGCGATCAGCGCCAGCGAGTAATGCACCGGTGAGCCGACTTGGGTCACCGCGACGGAATGGCCGGTGAGATCCTTGTAGGTCTTGAGGCCGCCGTCATAGGCCTTGAGCGAGGTCGCGACGGCGAAATTGTGGAAGCCGGGCGCTTCGTCGTAGAGGCCGCTGATGATCCTGAGCTCGCCCGAGCCGGCGAGGCTGAAGAGCCCGGCCGAGGTCGAGGTCGCGCCGAAATCGATCGAGCCCGCGGCCGCCGCGACCGAAGTCGTCTGCGCGGTTTCGGTGGTGATGAGCTCGGGGTCGAGCCCTTCCTTGGCGAAGAAGCCCTTGTCGATGGCGACGAACACCGCGCCGACATTGGTCGATTTCAGCCCGCCGATCTTGATATGCGTCGCCGCCGGCGCGCTGCCCGCAAAGCCGAGCGCGAGAAGCGCCGCGATGATGGCGATCGAGCGATGTCGCAAACCCTGACTCATATGGGTATCCCCCGAAAAAATGACCGCGCCATCATTGCGGCAGGTCGCACACCATGCAAGTGTGCCAAAGCCATATACAAAATCACCTCACCCTGAGCGGAGGCTGAGCCCTGAGCCTGGCGAAGGGGCGAAGCCGTAGTCGAAGGGCTCGGGATGCTTCTGCAACGTTGCACACCGATCGTGCGTCCTTCGACTTCGCTCAGGATGAGGGAGAGCGTGTATGGCTTCGACCACCAATGAAACCATCCTCACCCTGAGCGGAGGCTGAGCCCTGAGCCTGGCGAAGGGGCGAAGCCGTCGTCGAAGGGCACACGATGAGCCTGCAACGTTGCACACCGATCGTGCGTCCTTCGACTTCGCTCAGGATGAGGGAGAGCGAGAACGGCATCTAGCGGAAGACGCGAGAACGGCATCTAGCGGAAAATGCCACGCACTCTTTACCTCATCTTGAGCGTAGTTGTCGTTCCGCCGATCCTATCGGAAAACGGCCGGGGCGAGAAACCGCGCCGGCCGGGGCCGGCGACGGCGGGATACTTATCGCCGGTTCCGCCGTTATTCGGGAAAGCGCCGGGCGGCCGCACCGGCGGCCAAGGAGCTGCGCGAAAGGAACGTCGATGAATTCGACCTCAATGGATCCGGCCGGCACCGCGCAGGCGGTGACGCATGTCGCGGCGGTCAATCCGCATGTCCAGACCGCGGTCTGGGCGATCGTGCTCGCGATCGCTTGTGCGCTGGTGCTGATCGTCGCCGAGATGGTGAAAGAGCGGAAGACCGCGACCGCGCTCGGCAAGCGCAATGATCCCGCCGACCCGGACGCCTAGAGCACGATTCATAACTTAGATCGGGATCGCGCTAGACCGCCTGGAACACGTCCCACCAATCCTCGATCATCGCGGGATGCTGGTGGCGGATCTGCACCGAGAGGCGCTCGAAGCCGGCGTTTTTCAAGACGCGCAGCCGTTCGACCAGCTCGGGCTTGGTCGCGGTCCAGGACATGGTCTTGATGAGATCGGCATCGACGATGTCGCGCTCCTCGGGCTTCAAGAACATCAGGTGCCCGCGGTGGTTGGTGAGATAGCGCGCATCGGCGGGCTCGAAGCGCTGATAGAGCTTGCGGTATTTCTCGAGCGCCGAGGCGAGCACCGGGGGCAGGGGCGTCGCCGCGCGGTCCTGCATCTCCGCCTCGACGAGATCGTGCACCACCATGATCGCCGAGGGACCGGCCTCGTCCTTGACGCGCGGCGCGTCATAGGCTTCGCCCGGGCGCAGCACGCAGCCGCCGATCTCGCCATGCATGTGCAGGTCCTTGAGCTCGCGCCCGGCGGCGGTCCATTTCTTCTTCATGTCGGCGACGGCTTCGAGCACCATCGCGGCGCGGCCGAGCGGACAGATCCAGCCGGCGCCGAGCTTGGCGACAAGCGCGCGCGAATTGGGGCCGGTCGCCGAGATATAGAGCGGCACCTTGTCCTTGATGTTGATCGCGCCGATCTCGGGATTGAGGAATTTGATCTTATGCGGCTTGCCTTCGGCCTGCCATTCGACGGTCTCGCCGGCGAGCAGCGCCATCACCACGCGGATGTAATCCGCCATGTCGGCGAGCTTGATGCGCTTCAAGCCCATGGTGCGCCGGCCGGTGAAGCCGGTCGAGACGCCGAACTCGATGCGGCCGGGCGCGAGCTGGTTGAGCGAGCCCAAGGCGCTCGCCGCGACCGCGGGGATGCGGTTCGAGGGGATCAGCACGCCGGTGGCGAGCTTGATCGACTTGGTGGTCATTGCCGCCGCGCCCATCGCGACGAAGAGATCGGCATTCAAGAGCTGCGTGTCGAAGAACGAGGCGCTGGCATAGCCGAGCTCCTCGGCGCGCTTGACGCGCTGCCAGCTCTCGGCGTGGGTGGCGAGCGCGATGCCGTATTCCATGTTTCCTCCCGGCGGCTTGTAATTTCTATTCTTGTAATTTCTATTATAGTGCGGCCGTGACCCCGGGAGGAAACCAATGAAGCTCGTGCTCTACTACGCGCCCGTCACTTGCGCGCTGGCGCCCTATATCACGCTCACCGAGGCCGGCGCCGATTTCGAGGTGCGGCCGGTCAATCTTCGCAAGCGCGAGCATCACGCGCCCGACTATCTGAAGCTCAACCCCAAGCATCAGGTGCCGACCCTGATGATCGACGGCGAGGCGCTGACCGAGAATGTCGCGATCCAGCAGTGGATCGCGCGGAACTTCCCGAAGGCGAAGTTGCTGCCGTCCGATCCGATGCAAGAGCTGAGGGCGATCTCGCTCCTGTCGTTCTGCGCCTCGGGGATCCACCCGTTCCTGTTCCGCATCAACTCGCCGCATCTCGTCTGCGACCTGCCCGACGCCGAGCCGGCGGTGAAACGGCTGGCGCAAATGCAGCTGTTCGAGAAATACGGCATCGTCGAGGCGATGCTCCAGGGGCGCGAATGGCTCTTCGATCATTTCACCGCCGCCGACGCGCATTTCTTCTGGTGCTTCCGCCGCGGCTCGCTCTTCCCGCTCGATCAGTCGCAATTCAAGAACTGCACCGCGCATTTCGAGCGCATGAAGCAGCGTCCGAGCGTGCAGAAGCTGCTCGCCTTCGAGAAAGAGGTCCAGGCCGAATTCGCCAAGGTGGCGTAAGGCCCGAAGCAATGTAAGGAGGGCGCGTCGCGCCCTCCGCCTCAGCGCATCTTCAGGATGATGTAGCGGTCGCTGCTCGGATCCGTGACCGGCCGCAGCTTTTTCACGTCATCGGCCGCCACCGCGCCGGCGCCATTGCCCCAGCCGCTGCGCACGAAGCTCAGCGCGTCGGCGACCTGCTGATCGGTCAACTGCACGCGGTATTGCGGCATGCGATAGGCGTCGGGCGTGCCTTTGATCACGATCGGCTCGGCGCCGTTCAGCACGAGGTTGATGAGCGAGGCCGGATCGCTGTCGAGCACGACCGGGTTGCCGGCGAGCGGCGGGATGAAGGGCGTTTGTCCCTTGCCGTCGAGGCCGTGACACGACGAGCAATAGCCGAGATAGATATCGCCGCCGGTGTGCCCTGGCTTGCCGCTTTGCAGCGCCGTCGTCGTCGCCTCGTTATAGGTATAGGCGGCTTGCTGCGTGGTCGCGGGCAGCGATTTCAGATAGCCGGCGATCGCGTTGACGTCGTCGTCGTTAAGATAGGGCGTGCTGTTGTTGACGACATCGAGCATCGAGCCGAACGCCACGCCCTTGTCGTTATGGCCGCTCTTCAAGAACGTCGCGAGATCGGCTTGCGACCAGCTGCCGAGGCCGGTGAGCTGATCGCCGCGCAGCTCGGGCGCCGACCAGGCATCGAGCTCCGAACCTTGGAGATAGCTGCTGCTGCCGTCGTCGAGCGCCTTTTCCTGGAACGCCCAGCCGCGCGGCGTGTGGCAGGCGCCGCAATGGCCGAGGCCCTCGACGAGATAGGCGCCGCGATTCCAGGCGGCGTCGTGCGCGGAATTATTCTGATAAGCGCCGCTGCTGGTGAAGAGCGTGTTCCAGATCGCGAGCGGCCAGCGGAAGCTGAGATAGCCCGGGATCTCGCTCGGCCGGTTCGCCTGATGGACCGCCGGCACTTCCTTCATGAAGAAGTCGTAGAGATCATGCATGTCGGCGTCGGTAATCTTGGCGTAAGACGGGTAGGGCATGGCGGGGTAGAGGTGATGCCCGTCCTTGGCGACGCCTTGGCGCACCGCGCGGGCGAAATCCTCGAAGCTGTAATCGCCGATCCCGGTTTCCTTGTCCGGCGTGATGTTGGTCGAATAGATCGCGCCGATCGGTGTTCCCATCTTGAGGCCGCCGGCAAAGGCCTTGCCGCCGGTGACGGAATGACAGGCGATGCAATCGCCGGCGCGAGCGACGTATTCGCCTTTGCTCGCCGGCGTCGCGGTTTGCTGCGCCGTCGATCCGGTTTCCGCCGGCGGCGCGCTTTGTTCAAGGCTTGGCGAGGTCTGTGCTTGTGCCTGCGAGGCCGCGCCCAACACGATGAGCGCGGCGGCGAGAAGTTTCATCCGTTTCATGATGTCCGCCCGATGATGTTCTTGTGATGCGCCGGCAAGCATATACCGATACGCCCGATATGCGGGCGAGGCCGCCGTTTGCCGGCAGCCCCGCGCGCCTCAACCCCGATCGGCTCAGGCCGAACCCGTGGAAAGATCCTGGTCCATGAGCGGCAAGCTGCGAATGCGCTTGCCGGTCGCGGCGTAAATCGCATTCGCGACCGCGCCGCTGATCGGCGGCAGGGCAGGCTCGCCCGCGCCGCCCCACACCTTGCCGCCGCTCTTCAGGAGATAAACGTCGGTCTTCGGCGCTTGGGCGAGACGCACCATGCGATAGGTGTCGAAATTGCCCTGCACCGGCACGCCGTTCTTGATCTCGATCTTGCCGTAGAGCGCGGCGGTCAAACCGAAGATCACGCTGCCCTCCGCCTGCTCGGCAATGGTCAGCGGGTTCACCTGATAGCGCGTATCGAGCGCGACGGTGACGCGGTTGACCTTCAGCGCGCCTTGCGGGCTGACCGTCACTTCCGCGACTTGCGCGCAGAGGCTGTCGGTATCGTTGCAAATGGCGATGCCGCGCCCGCTGCCTTTCGGCAGCGGCTTGCCCCAATCAGCCTTTTCCGCCGCGGTGTTGAGCACGGCCAGCCAATCGGGCTTGCCCTCGAGCAGCTTGCGCCGCATCTCCAAAGGATCGATCCCGTTCGCCACCGCGATCTCGTCGATAAAGCTCTCGATCGCGAAAACGTTCTGGTTCTGCCCCGGCGAGCGCCACCACCAGACCGGAAGGTGCGTGTCCTTCACGATCGACTCGATGCTCATATTCGGGATGTTGTAGCCGTTGGTGGCCAGCCCTTGGATCGAGACGAAGTCGAGCCCGTTCGGCGGCAGCTTGCCGAGCGCGTTCTTGACCACCGAGCCGGTGACGGTGCGCGCCTGCAAAGCCGTCGGTATGCCGTCGGAGCCGGTCGCCGCCCTAAAGCGCACCACGGCCATCGGCCGCATCTTGTCGTGCCGCGTGTCTTCCTCGCGCGACCAGATCAGCTTGACCGGCTTCTGCACGGCCTGGGAGATCTTGACGGCCTGAATGACCTCGTCGGCCACGTCGCGCCGGCCGAAGCCGCCGCCGGCATAGGTGTTGTGGAGATAGATATTCTCCGCTGCGATCCCCGTGGCCTTCGCCGTGGTCTCCGTCTCGTCGAGCGCGTCCTGCGTGCTCACCCAGATATCGAGCCGGTCGCCCTGGAACTGGACGGTCGCATTCATCGGCTCCATCGGCGTATGCGACAGATAGGGCGTCTCGTAGACGGCCTCGAAGGTCTTGCCGCCGGCGCCGAGCGCCTTGTCGATGTCACCCTGCTTGCGCCCGATCACCGGCTTCTCGCTATCGAGGGCCGCGTGATATTCGCGGAAGAACTGCGCGCTGTCGGTGCTGCCGGCGGCGCCGACATCCCATACCGGCTGCAGCTTCGCGAGCGCCTGCCGCGCCCGCCACCACGTGCCCTCGGCGGCAACGGCGACGGCGTTGTCGAGCTTCACCACCTTGGGATTGCCCGGCATGCCCGCGACGACGGACTCATCGACGCTCGTCAGCTTGCCGCCCGGCACCGGGCATTGCTGGATGGCGGCGAAGACCATGCCCGGGACTTGCGCGTCCATGCCGAACTTCGCCGAGCCGTCGATCTTGTGAACGACGTCGATGCGGGGCATCGGCTTACCGGCGAAGGTCCATTGATCGGGCGTCTTGATATCCGGCTCTTTGTCGAGCTTGATCTTCGCCGCATCGGCCGCGACTTCGCTGTACCGCATCGTGCGGCCGCTCGGGTTATGCGTGATGATGCTGTTGGCGGAGGTGCAGTCGCTTGCCGGCACGTTCCATTTCGCCGCGGCTGCCGCGATCAGCCGCACGCGCGCGCTGGCGCCGACCTGCTGCACCAGCTTCTGCGATTCTTTGACCGAACGGCTGCCATTCGAATACATCTCGCCGTAGATCTTTTTCTCGCGCAGGTTTCGGTTGGCCGAGGCGAATTCGATCTTCACCTTCGACCAGTCGGCCTGCAGCTCTTCATTCAGCATCATCGGCACCGCCGTCATGCTGCCTTGGCCCATCTCGGCTTTCTGATAGCGGATGAGGATCGAATCATCGGGATTGATCACGATCCAGGCATTGAATTCTTTCGGATTGTAGCCATCCCCGGTCTCCCAGGGCTGCGCCGACACCGTGGCGGCCTCCACGAGATGCGGTAGAGCGCTGATGCCGATGGCGAAACCGCCGGCAACGGTGACGCCGGTGACGAGGAAACGGCGGCGGCTGAGAAGCGAAGTCTGATTTCCGTCCATGATCGTTCTCCTCCTTAGGCCTTCATCAGGTCGGCAGCGCGATGGATCGCGCGGCGGAGACGCTCATAAGTGCCGCAGCGGCAGATATTGGTGATGTTGGCGTCGATATCGGCGTCGGTCGGCTGCGGATACTGCTTGAGGAAAGCCGCCGTCGCCATGATCTGGCCGGATTGGCACCAGCCGCATTGCGGCACATCCTCGGCCAGCCAGGCCTGCTGCACCGGATGTTGGCTGTCGGACGAGAGGCCCTCGATCGTGGTGATCTTGGCGCCGTCGAGGTGTCCGATCGCCACCGAGCAAGAGCGCAGCGCCTCGCCGTTGATATGCACGGTGCAAGCGCCGCATTGCGCGATGCCGCAGCCGAATTTCGTCCCGGTCAGTCCGACGACGTCGCGCAATGCCCATAACAGCGGCGTATCGGGTTCGAGATCGATTTGATGCTGCGTGCCGTTGACGGTGAGTGTGATCATCTCCCAGGCTCCCGCAAGATATTGATCCCCAAAGCCTACCACAAATAGCGGTCGCGACAATAACGGCCGGTGCGCCAGGGGCGGTGACGGCGGCGGCCGGCGGGGCGCCGCGACAGCCGCGTCCAGCCCCTTGCTTTTCCGGCTTTTTCCCCCTATCTACCCGCCGCTTAACGTCAATCCCACACGCGGGGATGCGGCTTTGGCCCGGGGTTCGGGCCTTGTGCCGCTTCCGGTGTCGCTTCTCCCGAACCAGGGTCGAGGCGATGAGAACCCCGCGGCGGCTCAACCGGAGAAAGGACCGACCCCCCGTGGCGATTCCGTCTTTCACCATGCGCCAGCTCTTGGAAGCCGGCGTGCATTTCGGCCATCACACCCGACGCTGGAATCCGAAGATGAGGGAATACATCTTCGGCACGCGCAACGGCGTGCACATCATCGACCTCGAGCAGACCGTGCCGCTCCTGGCGCGCGCGCTACAGGCGATCCGCGACGTTGCCGCCGGCGGCGGCCGCGTGCTGTTCGTCGGCACCAAGCGCCAGGCGCAAGAGGCGGTCGCCGATTCCGCCAAGCGCTGCGGCCAGTATTACGTCGACCATCGCTGGCTCGGCGGCATGCTGACGAACTTCAAGACCATCTCCGCCTCGATCAAGCGCCTGCGCGAGCTCGACGAGCGCGTCAACAGTCCCGAGGCCGGCATTACCAAGCGCGAGCTCCTCGAGCTGACGCGCGACCGCGACAAGCTCGAGCGCGCCCTCGGCGGCATCAAGGAGATGGGCGGCCTGCCCGACATCCTCTTCGTGATCGACACGAACAAAGAGGCGATCGCCGTCCAAGAGGCGAACAAGCTCAAGATCCCGGTGGTCGCGGTGCTCGACAGCAACTCCGACCCGGCCGGCATCTCCTATCCGATCCCCGGCAACGACGACGCGATGCGCGCTGTCCATCTCTATTGCGAGCTGGTCTCGAACGCCGTGCTCGACGGTCTCCAGGCCGAGGCGGTCGCCTCGGGCGTCGATATCGGCGCCGCCGAGAGGGTGGCCCAAAATATGCCGCCCGCCGGCGGGGAAGCGGGCGAGCAGCCCCGAGCTTAGCGTGGCGAATCCGAAATTCGCCTATGTTTGAGCGAGACGCCGAGCGAATTTCGGATTTGGAGCCAGGCGCGCAATTTTTTTGAATCTCGTGTGGTTTTCGGATTTGAAGTTCCTAAACGTGGATGCCATCGAGGTTCTTGGGAACTTCAAATCCACCACCCGAGCACGGAGACGAGAATGGCAGAGATTTCCGCTTCGCTGGTCAAGGATCTGCGCGAGAAGACCGGCGCCGGCATGATGGATTGCAAGCGCGCGCTCAGCGAGACCCAAGGCGATCTCGAAGGGGCGGTCGACTGGCTGCGCAAGAAGGGCCTCGCCGCTGCGGCGAAGAAGGCGGGGCGCACCGCCGCCGAAGGCCTCATCGGCGTCGCGATCAAGGGCAACGTCGGCGCCATGATCGAGATCAATGCCGAGACGGACTTCGTCGCGCGCAACGACACCTTCCAGAAATTCGTCGCCACGGTCGCCGAGCTCGCGCTCACCCATGTCGATCTCGAGCGCCTGAAGGTTGCTTCCTATCCGGGCGCCGGCCGCAAGGTCGAGGAGGAGCTGACCCATCTCATCGCGACGATCGGCGAGAACATGTCGATCCGCCGGATGGCGCGGCTCCATGTGCCGCACGGTGTCGTCATGTCCTACGTGCACAACGCCGTCGCGCCCAATCTCGGCAAGATCGGCGTGCTGGTGGCGCTCGAATCGACCGCGGCGCATGACCGCCTCGGCGGCGTCGGCCGCCAGATCGCGATGCATGTCGCGGCGGCGCGGCCGCAATATCTCGACATTGCCTCGGTGCCGAAGGCCGATCTCGATCGCGAGCGCGACGTGCTGCGCGAGCAGGCCAAGGCCTCGGGCAAGCCCGAGAAAGTGATCGAGCAGATGGTCGAGGGCCGGCTCCGGAAATTCTACGAGGAGACCGTGCTCAACGAGCAAATCTTCGTCATCGACAACGAGACCAAGGTGACGAAGATCCTCGACGCCGCCGGCAAGGAGCTCGGCACGCCGGTGAAGATCGCGGCCTTCGAGCGTCTCGTCCTCGGCGAGGGCATCGAGAAAGAGACGGCGGATTTCGCCGCCGAAGTCGCCGCGACCCTAAAGCCGAATTAATCCGACGAGGCGCTTGCCGGAACTCTTCGCGAGAAGGCCGACTCGATCTACCTCATTCTGAGCGGAGCGAAGCGTAGTCGAAGAACGCACGGCGCGTTTAACGTTGCAGAACGACCGTGCGCCCTTCGACTTCGCTCAGGGTGAGGGCGCTTGGGAATCCCGGCCCTGACCAGGTGCGGATGCTCCCGTTGGGGGCAGACGCGCGCCGTCGCCTCATGTATGATCGCGGCATGCCGGACACTGCCGATCGGAAGACGCCGAAATACCGCCGCGTGCTCTTGAAGCTCAGCGGCGAGGCGTTGATGGGCGATCAAAGCTCGGGCATCGATTCCGACATCATCGAGCGCATCGCCGCCGAGGTGAAATCGGTCCACGACATGGGTGTCGAGGTCGCGCTGGTGGTGGGCGGCGGCAACATCTTCCGCGGCCTCACCGGCGCGGCGGTCGGCATCGAGCGCGCGACCGGCGACTACATGGGCATGCTCGCGACCGTCATCAACGCGCTGGCGCTGCAAAGCGCGCTCGAGAAGCTCGGCATCGAGACCCGCGTGCAGTCGGCCATCTCGATGCAAGAGGTGTGCGAGCCCTATATCCGCCGCCGCGCCATCGCGCATATGGAGAAGGGCCGCGCGGTGATCTTCGCCGCCGGCACCGGCAATCCGTTCTTCACCACCGACACGGCGGCGGCGCTGCGCGCCTCGGAGACCGGCTGCCAGGCGCTCTTGAAGGCGACCAAGGTCGACGGCGTCTACAGCGCCGATCCCAAGAAGGACCCGAAGGCCGAGCGCTACGAACACCTCAAATACATGGACGTGCTGACCCGCGATTTGCAGGTGATGGACACGGCGGCGATCGCGCTGTCGCGCGAGAATCGAATTCCGATCTTGGTGTTCTCGATCTACGAGAAGGGCGGTTTCGCCGACGTCGTCGCCGGCAAGGGACGCTTCACGATTGTCAGCGATTGATGCGACAATGACGGCGAACAGGCAGTAGGCCTCAGCGAGGAGATGCGGCCATGAGCGAGGAAAAGGTCGTCACCGATCTGCGCAAGCGCATGGAGGGCGCGTTCGACGTGTTGCGCAAGGAGTTCGGCGGGCTGCGCACCGGCCGAGCTTCGGCCAGCCTCTTGGAGCCAGTCCACGTCGAGGCCTACGGCAATCGGATGCCGCTGACCCAGGTCGGCACGGTGAGCGTGCCGGAGCCGCGGCTGCTCATCGTCCAGGTCTGGGACAAGGGCAACGTCAAGGCGACCGAGAAGGCGATCCGCGAGGCGGGGCTCGGCCTCAACCCGCAGACCGAGGGCCAGACGATCCGCGTCCCGGTGCCCGATCTCTCGGAAGAGCGCCGCAAGGAGCTGACGAAGGTCGCCGCGAAATACGCCGAGCAGGCGCGCGTCTCGGTGCGCAACGTGCGGCGCGACGGCCTCGATCTGCTGAAAAAGCAGGAGAAGGACGGCACCGTCACCCAGGACCAGCACCGCAAGCTCGAGAAGGATATCCAGAGCCTCACCGACGCGACCATCAAGCGCGTCGACGATCTGCTGGCCACCAAGGACAAGGAGATACTTCAGGTCTGATGTCGGGGGAGCGGGATTTGTCCGCGCCGGCGCCGCCGGCGCATGTCGCGATCATCATGGACGGCAATGGCCGCTGGGCGAAGGCGCGCGCCCTGCCGCGTATCGCCGGCCACCGCCGGGGCGCGGAATCGGTGCGGCGGACGATCGAGGCCGCCGCCGAGCTCGGCATCTCCTATCTGACGCTGTTCGGCTTCTCCTCGGAGAACTGGAAGCGGCCGTCGGACGAGATCAACGATCTGATGGGGCTCTTGCGCCACTACCTGCGAGGCGAGATCGCAGAATTGCATAAGCAAGGCGTGCGTCTCGTCGTCATCGGCGACCGCGACCGGCTCGCGCCCGACATCGTCACCTTGATCGACAATGCCGAGCAGTTGACGCGCGGCAATGCGCGGCTGACCTTGATCGTCGCGCTCTCCTACGGCGGGCGCGACGACATCGTGCGCGCGACGCGCAAGCTCGCCGACGACGTCGCCGCGGGGCGGCTCGCGGCCGGGGACATCGACGAGACGAAATTCTCCTCCGCGCTCTTCACCGCCGGCATTCCCGATCCCGATCTTCTCATCCGCACCAGCGGCGAGCAGCGCATCAGCAATTTCCTCCTGTGGCAGTCGGCCTATACCGAGCTCGTCTTCACCGACACGCTGTGGCCGGATTTCGGCCGCGCCGATCTCGAGAAGGCGATCAACGATTTCCACGGCCGCGAACGCCGCTACGGCGCCTCGGCCGGCTCGGGCTGATGTGGAGCCTTCGGTAGCGCCGCCGGGCGAACGCCGGCTCGAAAAGCATCCCGGCGTTCTGACCCTCCGCATCCTGTCGTCGCTGGTCTTGATACCGGGAGCCTTGGCCGCGGTGTGGTTCGGCGCGCCGTTCCTGCCGGCGCTCGTCGCGCTGGCGGGGGCGGGGATGGGCTGGGAATGGGCGCGCCTCGCGCGCATTTCCTCGCCGGTCGCGACCCTCCTCATTATCGCCGCGCCGTTCCTTGCCGCGATCGCGATCGCCGTCGATCGCGATATCGCTGCCTTGCTCATCGCCGTGCTCTTCGCCGCCGGCGCCGCGCTCGCCGCGCCGCGCCGCGCCGCGCGGCTCTGGAGCGCGATCGGCACGCTGTGGATTTCGCTGCCTTGCGTCGCGATCCTCGCGCTCGATCGCGGCGCGGGCGGCCGCGCACGGATCTTCTTCCTGCTCGCGGTGGTATGGGCGAGCGATATCGGCGCCTATGCAAGCGGCCGGCTCATCGGCGGGCCGAAGCTCGCGCCGAGGCTGTCGCCAAACAAGACGTGGGCGGGCGCGTTCGGCGGTCTCGGCTGCGCCATGCTGACCGGCTTTATCGCCGCGCGCCTTGCCGGTGCGCCGGTGCCGCGCGTCGTCGCCGTGAGCTTCGTCGTCGCGCTCGCGGCGGAGCTCGGCGACCTCGCCGAATCCTTCGCCAAGCGCCGCTTCGGCGCGAAAGATTCGAGCCATCTCATCCCCGGCCATGGCGGGCTGCTCGACCGTCTCGATTCGCTGCTCGCGGCCGCGCCGACGCTTGCCCTGATGCTCGCGGCGACCGCCCCTGGCGGACTCGGCCGCTGACCCTGTAAGCTTTTGCCGCACCTAATCTTTTTTTCATCATGGCGGCGCGGAATCTTTGCTATCCTGCGGCGCGGTTGAAGGAGTGGATGGAGCGTATGGGCTCAATGGCGTCGGCGACCGGCGGATTCGGCTATGTGTTCTGGTTTCTGGTCGTCCTGACCGTCCTCGTCTTTGTTCATGAGCTCGGTCACTATCTCGTCGCGCGCTGGAACGGCGTCCGCGTCGAGACCTTCTCGATCGGCTTCGGTCCCGAGCTCTTCGGCTGGACCGATCGCGCCGACACGCGCTGGAAGATCAGCGCCATTCCCTTGGGCGGCTACGTCAAGATGTTCGGCGACGCCGATCCGAGTTCGATGGCGCCGGCGCCGGCGCAAGTCACGCTGCCGGCCGGCGGGGCGCGCGAGATGACGCCGGACGAGCGCGCGGTTGCTTTCCATTACAAGCGCCTGCCGCAGCGCGCGGCGATCGTCGCCGCCGGCCCGATCGCGAATTTCGTCTTTGCCATCGTCGCGCTTGCCGGATTGTTCGCGACCGTCGGCCAGCCTTTCACGCTGCCGCAGGTCGGCAAGGTGCAGGACGGCAGCGCCGCGCAAGCGGCCGGCTTCCAGCCCGGCGATACCATCGTCTCGATCGACGGCGAGGCGGTCGAGCGCTTCGAGGACGTGCAGCGTCTGGTGCGACTCGATCCCGGCGCGCCGCTCTCGGTCGTCATTCATCGCGGCGACCAGGACACGACCCTGTCGGTCACGCCGAAGCTCAGCGAGATCACCGACCGCTTCGGCAACAAGCACGAATACGGGCTTCTCGGCATCGAGGGCCAGCGCGTGCAATATGTCCGCTACAATCCCGCGACGGCGGTGATGCGCGCGACCGACGAGACCGCCGACATCGTCGGCGGCACCTTGCAGGCGGTGTGGCAGATGATCATCGGCGCGCGCTCGACCGACGAGCTCGGCGGGCCGTTGCGCATCGCGCAAATGTCGGGCGAGGTCGCGCAATACGGTTTCTCGGCGATCCTGCCGTTCATGGCGGTGCTGTCGATAAACCTCGGATTGATCAACCTTTTCCCGATTCCCGTTCTTGACGGGGGACATCTTCTGTTTTATGCCGCTGAGGCCTTGCGCGGCCGGCCGCTGGGCCAACGCGCGCAGGAATATGGGTTCCGTTTCGGGCTCGCTTTGGTCTTGACGCTGATGGTATTCGCCACCTGGAACGACCTCGTTCATCTCCGCGTCGTCGAGTTCTTGAAGGCGTTGGTCACCTAAGAGCGCAGTCGACGGGTCAGGGGGATTTGGTGGGGATCGTTCTCGGCGTTGCCCGGCGGCTCGCTCTCGCGCTGATCCTGCTGGTCGCCTTCGTGCCAACGCTTGCGGCCGTCGCGCAAACGCCGCAAGCCGCGCCGGCGCCCGCCGGACCCCCCGCCGTGCCGCCCGCCGCGGCCGTGCCGCCTGCCGCGATCGCGCCGCCCGCGGCGAATGTGCCGACCGGCGGCATCATCCAGGAAATCCGCATCGAGGGCACGCAGCGCGTCGACCCCGACACCGTCAAATCCTATCTCCAGGTGCAGCCCGGCGAGGCCTACGACTCCACGAAGCTCGATGCCTCGTTGAAGGCGCTCTATGCGACGGGTCTGTTCTCCGACGTCAACATGCGGCGCCAGGGCGATGCGCTGATCGTCACCGTGGTCGAGAACCCGGTCATCAACCGCGTCCAGTTCGAGGGCAATTCGAAGCTCACCGACGACAACCTCAACAGCGAGGTTCAGCTCAAGCCGCGTCTCGTCTTCACCCGCGAGAAGGTGCAGGCGGACGTGGTGCGCATTCTCAACCTCTACCGCCAGGCCGGCCGTTTCGCCGCGACCGTCCAGCCCAAGGTGATCGAGCTGCCGCAGAACCGCGTCGACCTCGTCTTCGAGATCGACGAGGGGCCCTCGACCGGCATTCGCGGCATTACCTTCCTCGGCAACCAGAACTTCAGCGAAGGCACGCTGCGCGACATCATCTCGACCAAGGAATCGCGCTGGTGGCGCTTCCTCAGCAACGACGACACCTACGATCCCGACCGCCTGACCTACGACCGCGAGCTGTTGCGGAAATTCTATCTCTCGCAGGGCTATGCCGATTTCCGCGTCGTCTCGGCGGTCGCCGAGCTCGCGCCCGACCGCTCGGGCTTCCTCGTCACCTTCTCGATCGAGGAGGGCGAGCGCTACAAGTTCGGCAAGATCACCCTGACCAACGAGCTCAAGGACGTCGCTCCCGCGGTCTTGCAATCGCTGCTCACGGCGCGTGAAGCCGACTGGTACAACGCCGATCTCATCGACACCTCGGTCACCGCGGTCACCGACGCGCTCGGCGATCGCGGTTATGCCTTCGTCCAGGTGACCCCGTCGGTCAAGCGCAACGCCGACACGCACACGATCGACGTCGCCTTCGACGTCAAGGAAGGCCCCGAGGTCTATGTCGAGCGTATCGACATCACCGGCAATCTTCGGACCCAGGATCGCGTGATCCGCCGCGAGTTCCGCCTCGTCGAGGGCGACGCCTTCAACACGACGAAGCTCAACCGCTCGAAGCAGCGCATCGACAATCTCGGCTTCTTCAAGAAGACCGACATCACCAACGATCCTGGCAGCGCGCCCGACAAGACGATCATCCACGTCAACGTGCAGGAGCAGTCGACCGGCGAGTTCCAGGTCGGCGTCGGCTACTCGACCACGGACGGCCCGCTCGCCAATATCGGCATCCACGAGCGCAACCTCCTCGGCAAGGGCCAGGATCTGCGCATCGACACCACCATCGCCTACCGCACGCGCCAGGTCGATCTCAGCTTCACCGAGCCGTATTTCCTCAATCGCGAGCTCGCCGCCGGCTTCGACATCTTCGCGCTGCAGAACGACTACACTCTGTTCGCCGGCTATGTGCAGACCTCGTACGGCGCCTCCGCGCGCATGGGTTATCAGTTCAACGAGGCGCTGCGCCAAACGCTCACCTACACCATCCGCTCCGACGAGATTTCGGAAGTCGTGCCCGGCGCCTCGCCCTTCATCGTCGCTCAGGAGGGCACGCGGCTCGCCTCGCTCGTCGGCCAGGTGCTGCTCTACGACAAGCGCGACAGCCGGCTGCAGCCGACCTCGGGCTATTTCGCCTCCTACAGCACCGACGTCGCCGGTCTCGGCGGCCAGGTCTTCTTCCTGCGCAACGGCATCAACGGCGGCTACTACTATCCGGTCGCGACGAACTGGGTCGCCAGCGTGACCGGCGAGGCGGGCTATATCAAAGGCCTCGGCGAAGGGGTGCGCATCGAAGACCGCTATTTCGTCGGCGGCGACAATTTCCGCGGTTTCGCCAGCGGCGGCATCGGACCGCGCGATCTCACGACCAACAACTCGCTCGGCGCCAATGCCTACTGGATCGGGACGCTGTCGCAGAGCATGCCGCTGGGCCTGCCCAAGGAGTTCGGACTCTCGGGCCATGTCTTCACCGATTTCGGCAGCGCCTGGAGCTTCGACAAGAACACCGCGCCGCCGAACAGCGATATCATCGCGGATTCGACCAAGATCCGGGTTTCGGTCGGCTATGGCTTCTCGTGGAATTCGCCGCTCGGCCCCTTGCGCCTCGATCTGGCGGTGCCGGTGATCCGGGAGCCGTTCGACAAGCGCGAATTCTTCCGCGTCGGTTTCGGATCGAATTTCTAGATGAGCGTTTCGGCCCGCTTCGTCCTTGCCGCGGCCCTGGCGCTGGCGGCGCTGCCGCCGCTGGCCGCGCGCAGCCAGCAGGTCGCGCCGCCGGTGCTCATCACCGTCGACGTGCAGCAGATCCTACGCGATTCGCTCGTCGCCAAAGACGTCCAGGCGCAGATGGACCAGCGCACCGATCGCTATACGAAGGAAGTCACCGACCAGGAGAACGACCTGCAGAAGACGCAGGACGAGCTCGAGCAGCAGCGCACGACCTTGGCGCCCGACGTCTTCAACGCCAAGATGCGCGATTTCCAGCAGCGCTACGACACCCTCGACACTCGCGTTCAGGTGGCGCGACAGGCGCTCCAGCAATCGTATAATGACGCCATGACGAAGATCGAGAACACGGCGCTGCAGATCATCTCCGACATCGCCGCCGAGCGCAAAGCCAACATCGTCGTCGCCAAGGCGGCGGTGCTGTTCGAAGCGCCGCAGCTCGACATCACCCAGGAGGTGATCCAGCGGCTCGACGTCAAGCTGCCGCAGATCCAGCTTCAGGTGCCGCAGCAGCCGATCCCGCCGGGTGGGGCGGCGCCCAGCGCCGCGGCTCCGCCGCGCTGAGCCATGGCCGATCCGCGCTTCTTCGCTGTCGCTGGGCCGTTCACGGTCGCCGAGATCGCGCAGCGCATCGGCGCGCAGATCGCCGGCGCCGCGGCGCGCGACCGCGCGCTGCGCGACGTCGCGCCGCTCGAGACGGCGACCGAGCGCGACCTCTCGTTCCTCGACAACCGCCGCTATCTCGACCAGTTCCGCGCGACGCGTGCCGGAGCGGTGATCGTCAGCGCGAAGCTCGCGGCCGACGCGCCCGAGGGCATGACGGTGCTGGTCGCGCCGCAGCCTTACCGCGCCTATGCGCTCGCGGCGCAGGCCTTCTATCCCGAGCCGCCGCCGGCGCCGGGCATCGCGCCGAGCGCCGTCATCGATCGCACCGCACGGCTTGGCGAGGGCTGCGCCGTCGACCCGCACGCCGTGATCGGCGCGGCGGTCGAGATCGGCAAGCGCTGTGCGATCGGCGCCAACGTCGTCGTCGGCGCCGCCGTGGTGCTCGGCGACGATGTCCGCATCGGCGCCAATGCCACCCTCAGCCATTGCGTCGTCGGCGCGCGGGTGAAGATCTATCCCGGGGTGCGCATCGGCCAGGACGGCTTCGGCTTCGCGCCAGATCCGGAGTCGCCGGTGAAGGTGCCGCAGCTCGGTCGCGTCATCATCGGCGACGATGTCGAGATCGGCGCCAACAGCACGATCGATCGCGGCGCCGGGCCGGACACGGTGATCGGCTCGGGCACGATGATTGATAATCTGGTGCAGATCGGGCACAACGTGCAGATCGGGCGCGGCTGCGTGATCGTGGCGCAAGTCGGCATCTCGGGCAGCTCGCGGCTCGGCGACTATGTGATGATCGGAGGGCAAGGCGGCTTGGCGGGCCATCTCAGCATCGGCTCCGGCGCCAAGATCGGCGCGCAAGCGGGCGTCATGCGCGACGTCGCCCCGGGCGAGGTGGTGCTCGGCTCGCCGGCCATCCCGATCAAGGAATTCCACTATCTCACCGCCTATATCCGGCGCCTCGCGGCCAAGCACAGGGGCGAATGACATGGCTATGAGGGAAGCGCCCGCCCAGGCCACCGAGCCCGTCGTTACTGCGGAAATCGATCTCAAGCAGATCATGCAGATGATCCCGCATCGCTATCCGTTCCTGATGATCGACAAGGTCATCGACGTCGTGCGCGGCGTCAAAGCCACCGGCGTCAAATGCATTACCATCAACGAGCCGCATTTCCAGGGCCATTTCCCGCGCTGGCCGGTGATGCCCGGCGTCCTCATTATCGAGGCGATGGCGCAGACCGCGGCGGTGATGGTGGTCGACGCGATCGGCGATCTCGCCGCCGGCAAGCTCGTCTATTTCACCAGCATCGACGGCGCGCGCTTCCGCCGCCCGGTGGTGCCGGGCTCGACCTTGCACATCCATGTCGAGCGCGTGCACAGCCGCGGCACGGTGTGGAAGTTCTCGGGCAAGGCGATGGTCGGCGACAAGCTGGTCGCCGAGGCGACCTACGGCGCCATGATCATGGACAACAACATCAACACCAATGAGTGACGTTCATCCGACGGCGCTGATCGAGCCCGGGGCCGAGCTCGGCGTCACGACGAAGGTCGGACCCTTTTGCCATGTCGGCCGTCATGTCCAGCTCGGCGAGGACGTCGAGCTGATCAGCCATGTCGCCGTGGCCGGCCGCACCGCGATCGGCGAGGGCACGCGCATCTTTCCCTTCGCATCGATCGGCCATCAGCCGCAGGACCTGAAATACAAGGGCGAGGAATCGCGCCTCGTCATCGGCCGCAACAACATCATCCGCGAGCAGGTGACGATGAATCCCGGCACCGAGGGCGGCGGCATGGTGACGCGCATCGGCGACAGCTGCCTCTTCATGGTCAGCGTCCATGTCGCGCATGATTGCCTCATCGGCAACCAGGTCATCATGGCCAACAACGCGGCGGTCGCCGGCCATGTGACAGTCGGCGACTTTGCCGTGCTCGGCGGCATGTCGGCGGTCCATCAATTCGTCCGCATCGGCCAATATGCGATGGTCGGCGGCGTCACCGGCGTCGAGCGCGACGTCATCCCCTATGGCTCGGTCATGGGCGACCGCGCGCGGCTTTGCGGCCTCAACATCGTCGGCATGCAGCGCCGCGGCTTCTCGCGCGACGACATCCAAGGCCTGCGCAACGCCTATCAGGCGCTGTTCGAGGCCGAGAACGGCACTTTTGCCGAACGGGTGGAGACCGTCGCGGCGCGCTTTGCCGGCGTGCGCCCGGTCGAAGACCTGCTGCGCTTCATCCGGGAGGATTCGCCGCGCGGGCTGGTCCAGCCGAAATCCGCTAATGGCGGGTAAGCTCGGCGTTCTCGCCGGCTCCGGCGAGTTGCCGCTGCGCTTGATCGAGGCCTGCCGCGCGCAGCATCGGCCGTATTTCGTGCTCGCTTTTTCCGGCTCCTGCGATCCCGCGGCGCTGGCGGGCGAGCCGCATACCTTCATGCGCCTCGGCGCCGGCGGCCAGGGGCTGAATCTGTTGCGCGAGAACGGCGTCGAAGAGATCGTGCTCGCCGGCGGCGTCCGGCGGCCCTCGCTCGCCGAGCTGCGGCCCGATTGGCGCACGACCCGGTTCTTCCTGAAGGTCGGCTTTCGCGCGCTCACCGATTTCGGCGACGATGCGCTGTTCCGCGCCATCATCGCCGAGCTCGAGCATGAAGGCTTCCGCGTCGTCGGCGTCGACAGCATCCTCGCGAATCTCTTGGCGCCGGCGGGCACGCTCGGCCGCGTCGCGCCCGACGCCGCCGCCGATGCGGATATCCGCGCCGGCATTGCCGCGGCGCGCGGCCATGGCGCCAAGGATCTGGGCCAGGCCGTGGTGGTGCGCCAAGGCGCGGTGGTCGATCGCGAGGACGCCGACGGCACCGACGCGCTGATCCGCCGCTGCGGCGCGCGCGGCGCCGGGCAGGGCGTGGTGCTGGTGAAGATGGCGAAGCCGGGCCAGGAGCGCCGCGCCGATCTGCCGGCGATCGGTGTCGCGACCGTCGCCGCGGTGGCGGCGGCCGGCATGCGCGGCATCGCCATCGAGGCCGGCGCCTGTCTTGTGCTCGATCGCGCGGCGGTCGCCGAGGCCGCCGACCGCGCCGGCATTTTCGTCACCGGTGTGAGCGCGCCGTGAGCGATGCTATCGATCAAGGGGGGCCGCCGTTGATCTATCTCATTGCCGGCGAGCCTTCGGGCGATCTCCTCGGCGGCAAGCTGATGCAGGCGCTGAAAGAGCGCACCCAAGGCAATATCCGCTTCGCCGGCATCGGCGGCGAGACCATGGAGGCCGAGGGTCTGAAGAGTCGTGTCGCGCTGTCGGAGCTCGCGGTCATGGGCGTCGCCGAGGTGCTGCCGGCCGTGCGACGCATCTTTCGCCGCGTCGCCGAGACCGTTGCCGACATCCAGCGCGAGAAGCCGGCGGCGCTCGTGACCATCGACAGCTCGGGCTTCACCTGGCGCGTCGCGCAGCGGCTGCGCAAGGCCGGCAACACGCTGCCGATGATCCATTACGTCGCGCCGATGGTCTGGGCGTGGCGCGGCGGACGCGCGCGCCGTGTCGCCCGCTGGTACGACCATCTGATGACGCTGCTGCCTTTCGAGCCGCCCTATTTCACCAAGGAGGGCCTCGCCAGCAGCCATGTCGGCCATCCGGTGGTCGAGAGCGGCGCCGATCGCGGCGACGGCGCCGGCTTTCGGCGGCGCCATGCAATCCCCGCGGACGCGCCGCTCTTGACCGTGTTGCCCGGCAGCCGGCGCGGCGAGGTGCGCAAGCTGTTGCCGATCTTCGACGCGACAATGCTGTTGCTCGCGCGGCGCTATCCGAGTTTGCGTATCGTCGTGCCGACGACCGCGAACGTCGCCGACGATGTGCTGCTCGCGGTCGAGACCTGGGCGGTGCGGAGCATCGTGCTGCGCGGCGCGGCCGAGAAACACGATGCCTTCGCCGCGAGCGATGTCGCGCTCGCCGCCTCGGGCACGGTGGCGCTGGAGCTGGCGATGGCGAAGCTGCCGGCGGTCATCGCCTATCGCATCAACAAACTGACGCACGCCTATGTCAGCCGCGCGGTGAAAGTCGACCACGCCAATCTCATCAATATCATCCTCGGCCGCGAGGCGGTGCCGGAATTCCTGCAATACGATTGCACGCCGGAGAAGCTCGCCGCCGCGGTCGGTCATCTCCTTGACGATCCGGCCGCGCGCGCGGCGCAAATCGAGGCTTGCCAGGAGGCGCTCCGGGTGCTGGGCTATGGCGGCGTGTCGCCGGCGATGCGCGCCGCCGACGAGGTGCTCGCGGTCATCGCGCGCAAGGCACGCCGCTAAAGAGGAGGAAGACGATGGACACCGCACCTCAAGCCAAGCCCGCCACCGGCATCGATACCAGCCGCTTCCGGCTGCTGCATACGATGATCCGCGTCTTCGACTTCGAAAAATCGGTCGATTTCTATTGCCGCCTCATGGGCATGAAGCTGTTGCGGAAACGCGAGGTCGAGGCCGGGCGCTACACCATCGCCTTCGTCGGCTATGAGGATGACGCCACCGGCACGGTGGTCGAGCTCACCTATAATTGGGACCAGAAAGAGCCCTACGGCATCGGCTCGGGCTTCGGCCATCTCGCGATCGGCGTGCAGGACATCTACAAGACCTGCGACATGCTGGCGAAAGAGGGCGTGAAGATCCCGCGCGCGCCCGGCCCGCTGAAATTCGGCACCACGATCATCGCCTTCATCGAGGATCCCGACGGCTACAAGATCGAGCTGATCGAGCGCGCGTAGCTAGCGCCGCGAGAACAGCGCGCGCTGCTCGATGCGGATGCGCCAGGCGAGCAGCAACGCGTTGAGCACGGAAAAGACGAGCGCGACGCTCGCCTCGCCGAAAGCGAGCGGCAGCACCGCGACCTCGGCGGCGATCACCGCGTAATTCGGGTGGCGCAGGAAGCGATAAGGGCCGTGCTCCACCAGCGGCGCCTTCGATACGGTGATGATGCGCGTCGTCCAATAGCGACCGAGCGTCGCGATCACCCAATAGCGCGCGATTTGCAGCAGGAGATAGATCCCGATCCAGCCCCAAAGCGGCGGCGCGCCGGGGGTCGCGGCAAGATAGACCGCCGCCAGCCACAGCACATGCAGCCCGACGATCAGCGGATAATGGTCGCGCCCGCGTTCGTAACCGCCGTCGCGCAACAAGGCCTTGGTATGCCGGTGCGACAGCACCAGCTCGCCGACACGCTCGAGCGCGACGAGGCCGACGGTGAGCGCCGCCCAATCCAAGGTCAGGCGTCGATGAGTTGGAAGCCCGCGGTGAAGCCCGGGCCGAGCGCGGTCATCAGCATGCGGCCCTTGGCCCCGGCCTTGAGCGCGCGCTCGAGCACGAACAGCACCGTCGCCGCCGACATGTTGCCGTAGTCGCGCAAGGTTTCGCGGGCATAGCCGAGCGCGCCGGTCTCGAGGGCGAAGGCTTCTTCGAGCGCGTCGATCACTTTGGCGCCCCCGGGATGGCAGATGAAATAGCGGATGTCCGCGACGGAGAGGCGGTGGCGCGCGAGGAAATCCTCGGTCGCGGTCCGCAGATCGCGCTGCACCAGCGCCGGGATATCGCGCGAGAAGATCGCCTTGAGTCCGTCCTCGGCGACGTCCCAGCCCATGATGTCGAGCGAGTTCGGCCAGGTGAACTCGCCGCCTTCTCGGAGCGCCGGGCGGTCTTCGTTGCTCCCCTTGGCGCCCTCGCAGGCGAGAACCGCCGCCGCGGCGCCGTCGCCGAACAGGGCGGTTGCGACGAGGTTGCTCTTGGTGAAATCGCGGTGGCGGAAGCACAGCGCACAAAGCTCGACGACGATGAAGAGGATGCGCGCATCCGGCGCGGCCCGGGCGAGATCGGCGGCGCGCGATAAGCCCAAAACGCCGCCGGCGCAGCCGAGGCCGAAGATCGGCAGGCGCTTCACGTCGCTGCGCAAGGGTAGCCGGCCCATCAGCATCGCATCGAGGCTCGGCGTCGCGATGCCAGTGGTCGAGACCGTCACCACCGCGTCGATTTCTTCCGCTTTGAGCTCCGCCTGATCGAGTGCCTTGCGCGCCGCCTCCTCGATCAGCGCCAGCGCGTTTTCGAGATAGAGGCTGTTGCGGTCGGTCCAGCCATGCGGCTTCTCGTACCAGGTCACCGGCACGGTCGAATAGCGGCGGTCGATGCCGGCGTTGCCGAAGACCGCGATCATGCGCTCGAGATCCGCGACGCCGGCCATGCCGAAGACGTGGCGCGCGGTCTCCGAGACCTGGTCCTGGCCGAGTACGTGTTTCGGGACGGCGGTGGCCAATGATAATAAGCGGGGCGAGAGCAGGCGCGGCGGCGTCGTCACTGGCGGTGGTTTCCTGTCGCGGTTAGAGTGCGGGTAAAGGCGCAGTTGAGCGGCAAGCTAGACCCAAGGCGGCATCGAAGTACATCACATGTTCGAGCGTATATCGAAATTAAGGCGCGCGGGCTGATCATGGCGCAATTCGAGAACGCCCCGCCGCCGCGCTGGCGCATCCGTCTCAACATCCGCGAGCATCTGCGGGCCTATTTCATTGCCGGCATCCTCGTCACCGGCCCGACGCTGCTGACACTCTATATCATCTGGCTGTTCGTCACTTTCATCGATCGCTCGGTCGGCGCGCTCCTCCCGGCGCAACTCAATCCTCAGACCTATCTCCATGTTCCCGGGATCGGCCTCATCATCGTCGTCGTCGGTCTCACCTTCATCGGCGCGCTGACCGCGGGCGTGCTCGGCCGCGTCTATCTGCGCATCAGCGAGCGCATCCTCGCCCGGATGCCGGTGGTGCGCGGCATCTATGCCGCGGTGAAGCAGATCTTCGAGACCGTGCTGGCGAAGCAGTCGAACAGCTTCCGTGAGGTGGTGCTGGTCGAATGGCCGCGCTCGGGGATGTGGACCATCGCCTTCGTCACCGCCGCGGTCGAGGGCGAGCTGAAGCGGCGCACCGGCGACGACACGATCGCCGTCTATGTGCCGACGACGCCCAACCCGACCTCGGGCTATCTCATGTTCGTGCCGCGCAAGGACGTGAAGACGCTCGACATGTCGGTCGAGGATGCGATCAAATACGTGATCTCGACCGGCATCGTTGCACCGTCCGAGGCGCTCGCCAAGACCACCGAGCCGGTGCCGACGCTCTGAGCGGCTATTTCTCGGGCATCAGGATCGCGTAGCGCCTGTCGACGATCGCTTGCGGGTCCACCTCGGCCTTCATCAGGCGCTGCGCGCGGTACCAGGCGATCTGATGGGCGAGGTCCGACATGACGACGCGGCCATCGGCGTCGAGATAGGGCACGGCGCGATCGATCAGCGGCGCCGGGATGCCGGTGAATTTCGCCAAGAGATCGAGCATCGCCGGCGTCGCGTCGTTGTCCTGGCGCTTGTCGTCCTTGCCGGCGAAGGCGTCGTGATAATCGCGCGAGCCGTGGCGATAGGCGGCGAGGAAGCGCCGCACGAGATCGCCGTCGCCGTCGGCATGCTTGGCCGAGGTGAAGGCGACCGCGCCCATCCAGCCGGGCACGAGGTCGCTCGCCCAGCCGAGCCGCTTGATGGTGCCGCGATCGAGCAGCGGCAAGACTGGTGTCGCCGGCAGCACCGCCGTATCGATATTGCTGCCGGACAGCGCGGTGATGACGTTCGGGATCGTGAACAGCGGCCGCACCGCGACGTCGCTCATCGGGAAGCGATCCTTTTCCGCAAGAAGCCCGAGCGTGTATTGCAGGCTGGTGCCGATCTGCGTTACCGCGAAACTGTGGCCGGGCAGGGCATGGGCCGAGGTGAGGCCCGCGTCGTAGGCTTTGACCGAGCCGAGGAAGACGAGGTTGTAGAAGCCCGGCTGCTCGATCGCCGAGGAGGCGAGCACGCGGATGTGGCCTTGCGCCGCGAGGGTGTAGAACGCCGCGCCCAATCCGGAGACGCCGAAATCGACATCGCCCGAGGCGAGCGCCACCGCCATCGGCTCGGCGCTCTCGAAATAGACCATCTCGGCGTCGAGGCCTTGTGCCTTGAAGTAGCCGCGCTCGATGGCGATCGGCACCGAGGGGTAGGAGAGCAGCTTGGTCAGCGCGATCTTGATCCCCTCTGCGCTGGCGGGGGCAGGGCTGATGAACGCCGTCATTGCGAGGAGCGCAGCGACGAAGCAATCCAGAAAAACGCGAGTGACGGGATTGCTTCGCTTCGCTCGCAATGACGCTTGAGGATATGCCACGGCGTTCACCTGCCCGGCGTTATTTCCCCGCCACTTTGGTCAGCGCGTAACGGCTGTCGATGAGCTGCTTGACGTCGATCTCGCCTTTCAAGAGGCCTTGCGACTTGTACCAGGCGATCTGGTCGGCGACGCTCGAAGCGTCGATGCGGCCTTCGGGATCGACATAGGGGATCGCCTTGTCGATCTGGTCCGGGGCGATGGCGGTGAATTTCGACATGATGTCGAGGATCTCGGGCGCGGTCGGCCCATCCTGGCGCTTGCCGCCGGCGGACATGAAGGCCGCAGCGAAATCATGCACGCTATGGCGATAGGCGGTGAGGAACTTCTTCACCGTATCGCCGTGCTCGTTCGCCTCCTTGGTCGAGGTGAAGGTGGCGCTGCCGGTGAGGTTGGGAGCGACATCCGCCACCCAGCTCAACAGCCGGAACTCGCCCTTCTGGATCGGGCCGAGGATCGGGCCGCTCGGCATCACCGCGGCATCGACCGTGCCGCCCGACAGCGCGGCGATGACGTTGGTGTTGGACTGCAGCGGCTTCACGGTGACGTCGTTCATGGCAAAGCCGTAGCGCTTGGCCGCGCCGCCGATCGCATAATGAAGGCTGGTGCCGACCTGCGTGACGGCGATCGAGTGGCCTTTGAGACCGGCGACGGTCTTGAGCCCGGCATCCCAGGCCTTGTTCGAGACGACGTAAGCGAGGTTGTAGAAGCCCGGCGCATCGCCGCCCGAGGAAGCGATCAGGCGAAGCTGCCCGCCGGCGGCGAGGGTGTAGAAGCCCGCCGACATGCCGGCGGTGCCGAATTGCACATCGCCCGAAGCGACCGCGACCGCGATCGGCTGCGCGGAATCGAAGAACACCAGCTCGGGCTCGATTCCCTGGTCCTTGAAATAGCCCTTGGCCTCGGCGATCGGCACGCCGGGATAGCCGATCAGCTTCGAGATGCCGATCTTGATCGCTTCGGCGTGGGAACTCCCGGTTATCGCACAGGAGAACAGGATAACTGCAGCGAGAAAGAAACGTTGCAAGACTATCGCGCGTCCTTCGACGTCGCACGGGATAAGGAAAATCGTGCGGGGCATCATCCAATCTCCAGTTCGATGGCGTTAAAGCTCTACCTCATCCTGAGCGGAGCCTGAAGCTCAGCGAAGGGGCGGGCGTGGTCGCCCTTCGCCAGGCTCAGGAGACGCAGGAAGTCTCTCTCGTCGTCAATGCTGCGCCGGCATCGGGATGATGTAGCGCTTGTCGATCAGCGTCTCGGCATCGACCGGCGTCTTGATCAGCCCTTGCGACCTGTACCAGGCGATCTGCGCCTTGATCTCCTTCACATCGATGCGGCCCTCGGGATCGACATAGGGCGTGGCGCGCTCGATCTGGTCTTTGGAGGCGCCGGTGAATTTTACCATAAGGTCGAGCATCGCCGGCGCGCTGGCCTGGTCCTGGCGCTTGCCGTTCGCATCGGTGAAGGCGTCGTGGAAATCCTTCATGCCGTGGCGATAGGCGACGAGGAAGCGCTTCACCAGATCGCTGCGGTCGTTCGCGGTCTTGGTGCCGGTATAGGCGGCGCTTCCGGTATTGCCGGGCACATCATCGCCGACCCAGGACAGCGCCTTCACCTCGTTCTTCGCGATCAACGTCAGCGCCGGCGTCGCCGGGAGGATGCCGGCATCGATCGTGCCGCCGGTCAGCGCCGAGATGACGTTGGTGTTCGATTGCAGCGGCTTGATATCGATGCGCTTGAAGTCGACGCCGAATTTCTGGGCGATGCGGCCGAGATTGAGCTCGAGGCTGGTGCCGAGCTGGGTCACCGCGACCGAATGGCCGGCGAGGTCTTTCGGCGACGTGAGTCCGGCGGCGTAGGATTTGAGCGAGCCCAAGAGGACGAGGTTGTAGAAGCCGGGCTCTTCGTAGCCCGAGGCCGCGATCATGCGGAGCTGGCCTTGGCCGGCGAGGGTGTAGAACGCGGCGGAGAGGCCCGAGACGCCGAAATCGACGCTGCCGGAGGCGACCGCAACCGCGATCGGCTGCGCGGAATCGAAATAGACCATCTCGGCGTCGATGCCCTGATCCTTGAAATAGCCGCGGTCGATGGCGATCGGCACCGCAGGATAGGACAGCAGTTTCGAGATGCCGACCTTGATCGATTCCGCCTGCGCCGGCGCGGCGAGCGCTAGCGCGGCGAGGGCACCGAGAAGAGCGGTGCGAAGGGTGGACGTTTTCATTGGTTCTTTCCTCTCGTTTCTCTCGTTTCTGGCGGCGAGATCGGTTGGTTTCTTCGGCGCGGCGCGGAGTATAGAGGCCATGACGCGCGGTTGCACTTGGCGCGCGGGACTTTCGCGCGATCGTCGTTGACAGCATCGCCGCGACAGGACAAAGCATGACGCCATGACCGCCGCCGCCGCGCCACGCTCCCCTTGCTTCGCGATGCCCGCGGGCGCGACCGATTGCCATTTCCATGTCTACGACAACGATCCGCGTTTCCCGGCCCATAAAATGGATATGGCGCTGGCGCTGCATCGCCGGCTCGGCATCGGTCGCGGCATCCTTGTCCAGGCGCTGCCGGAAAGCCGCGCGGTCAGCTTGCAGGGACTCGCGCTCGCGGGACCGAATTACCGCGCCATCACGCCGATCCTCGAAGTGCCGTCGGAAAAAGAGATTGCCGCGCTGCATGAGGCCGGATTCCGCGGCGTGCGTTTCGGCTTCACGCAGGGGCGGCACGGCGCCCCGCCCGATATTGCGACGATGCGCGCGACGGTCGAGCGCATCGCTCCCCTCGGCTGGCATAGCGATTTCTTTTTCGGCAGCGCGCAGGGGCTGATCGACATGGCCGATTTCCTGCGCGCGCTCCCGGTGCCGTTCGTCGTCGATGCGATGGGGCGGATCGATGTTGGGCAGGGGCTCGAACAGCCGGGATTTCTGGCGTTGCTCGATCTGGTGCGGCGCGATCATGGCTGGGTGAAGCTCGCCGGCAGCGATCGTCACACCGAGGCCGGCCCGCCTTATCACGAGGCGCTGCCTTTCGCGCGGGCGCTGATCGCGGCGGCGCCCGATCGCGTGATCTGGGGCACCGATTGGCCGCATCCCAACAATCCGTGGAATCCGGACGACGTCGATCTGGTCGATCTCATCCCCCTGATGACGCCCGATCCGGGGCAACAACGTAAGCTGCTGGTCGACAATCCGGCGCGGCTCGTCGGCTTTGCGCCGGCCTAGCCGGAGCGGATGTACCGCACCGCCTGGTCGCGGCCGAAAAGATAAAGCAGCGTCCGAAGCGCCTGGCCGCGCGGGCTCGCCAGCGCCGGATCGCGGGTCATCACCAGCTGCACGTCGTCGCGCGCGGTGGCGAGCAGATCGCCATGCACCGCGAGATCGGCGAGCCGCATCTCCGGCAGGCCGCTCTGCTTCGTGCCGAGCACTTCGCCGAAGCCGCGCAGCCGCAAATCCTCCTCGGCGATGCGGAAGCCGTCGTCGCTCTCGCGCAGGATGGTAAGGCGCGCTTTCGCGGTCTCGCCGAGCGGCGGCGTATAGAGCAGCAGGCAGGTCGAGGACTTGTCGCTGCGGCCGATGCGGCCGCGCAGCTGATGGAGCTGGGCGAGGCCGAAGCGCTCGGCATGCTCGATCACCATCACCGTCGCCTCGGGCACGTCGACGCCGACCTCGACCACGGTGGTGGCGACCAAGAGATCGATGCCGCTCCCGGCGAAACGCTGCATGGCACGGTCGCGCTCTTCGCCCTTCATCTGGCCGTGGACGAGGCCGACGCGCTCGCCGAAGCGGTGTTTCAGCTCGTTGAAGCGCTCGGTCGCGGCTTTGAGGTCGCTGAGCTCGGACTCTTCGACCAGGGGACAGACCCAATAGATCTTGGCGCCGCTCTTCAGCGCGCGCTCGACCGCCTCGATCACCTCGGCGAGGCGCTCGATCGGCAAGGTGCGGGTCGCGATCGGCTTGCGCCCGGCGGGCTTCTCGGTCAAACGCGAGGCGTCGAGGTCGCCGTAAGCCGTCAGCATCAAGGTGCGCGGGATCGGCGTCGCGGTCATGACGAGGATATCGACGCCGTTGCCTTTCTCGGCGAGAAGCATGCGCTGCTCGACGCCGAAGCGATGCTGTTCGTCGATCACGGCGAGGGCGAGGTCCTTGAAGGCGACATCCTCCGAGAAGAGCGCGTGGGTCCCGACGACGATATCGACCTCGCCGCTTTCTAGATGGGCGAGCAGCGCCGTGCGTGGCTTGCCCTTCTCGCGCCCGGTCAGGAGCGCGATCTTAACGCCCGAGCCGGCGGCAAGCTGGGTCAGTGTCGCATGATGCTGGCGCGCCAGCAATTCGGTCGGCGCCATGAAGGCGGCCTGCGCGCCGGTCTCGACCGCGTCGAGCATCGCCGCCAGCGCGACCACGGTCTTGCCGCTGCCGACATCGCCTTGCAGCAGCCGCATCATCCGGAGCGGCTGCGCCATATCGGCGGCGACCTCGTCGATCGCGCGGCTCTGCGAGCGCGTCAGGCTGAAGGGCAGGGCGCCGAGCACCTTTTGGCGCAATGCGCCCTTGGCGACGACGGCGCGGCCGGCGACGCGTTTCACATGGGCGCGCATCAACGCGAGGGCGAGCTGATTGGCGAGCAGCTCGTCGAAAGCGAGGCGTTGCCGCGCCGGGGTGAGCGGCGACAGATCCTCTTCGCTCGCCGGCGCATGCGCCGCGCCGAGCGCCTCGCGCCAGGGTTGCCAGCCCTGCTTTTTCGCATAGGCCGCATCGAGCCATTCCGGCAGCGGCCGGGCGCGTTCGAGAGCAGCATCGACGGCGCGCACCACGACGCGCGGCGTCAGGCCTTGCGTCAGGCCATAGACCGGCTCGATCGGCTTCATGGTCGCGGCTTCCTCGGGCGCGACGATGTGATCGGGATGGGTGATCTGGATCTGGTTGTTGTAATGCTCGACCTTGCCCGAGACGATGCGCGTCGCGCCGACCGGAAGCTGCTGCTCGATCCAATCGCCTTTGGCATGAAAGAAGACCAGGAACAGGAAGCCGGTCTCGTCGCGGCAGCGCACGCGGTAAGGCTGGCGCGGATTGTGCGACTTCTGATGCTGGTCGACGATCACCGTCAAGGTCGCGATCTCGCCGTCTTTCGCCTCCTTGATCTTCGGCTGGTGGCGGCGGTCGATCAGTCCGGTCGGCAGATGCCAGAGCAGATCGACCACCAGCGTCGCCTCGAGCTTTTCGAACAGCTTGCCCAGCCGCGGGCCGACGCCTTTCAGCGCGGTGACTTGGGCGAAGAGCGGGTTGAGAAGAGTCGGGCGCAAGACTGTTTTCGATGCCGTTGCCGTTCGGTCTTGCGTCCTTCGACTGCTCGCTTCGCTCGCGCTCAGGATGAGGTAAAGTCATGCATGGCATCCGGCGGTCGATGCCCGCTTCGATTTCACCTCGCCCTGGGCTTGTCGAAGGGCGCAGGGCGCAATTGCAACGACAAGATAAAAGGAACCGGAGGAAAAAGACATGCGGCGCAGCACCGAGAAGATTCTCACCACCCATGTCGGTAGTCTGCCCTATCTCGTCGAGCTCGATAAAGCCGCGCCCGACTACGCGGCGAAGCTCGCCGAGGCGGTCGCCGCCGTGGTCGCAAAGCAGCGCGCGCTCGGTATCGATGTCGTGAATGAGGGCGAATACGCCAAGGGCGGCGATTGGCTCTCCTATCTCGAAGACCGTTTCGGCGGCTTCGAGCCGCGGCCGCCCAAGCCCGGCGCGGCGCATCTTCTGGCGCAAGGCAAGGACCGCGCCGAATTCGCCGAGTTCTACAAATATGCGACCGAGAAGGGCACGCTGTTCTACGAGCCGGGTGGGCTCATCCGCCGCATGCGGCCGAGCTGGGTCTGCACCCAGCCGATCACCTACAAGGCCGAGGCGGCGCTGCAGCGCGAGATCGCGCTCTTGAAGAACGCGCTGAAGCCGGGCGAGGAGGGCTTCGTCACCACCACCGCACCGGCAAGCCTCGAGCCCTATCGCGAGAACGAGTTCTACAAGAGCGAGGAGGATTTCCTCGCCGGCATCGCCGCGGCAATGCGCGCCGAATACCAGGCGATCGTCAAAGCCGGACTGGTGCTGCAAGTCGACGACGCCTGGCTGCCGGCGCTCTGGGACCGCATCGGCATGCAGATGGGGCTCGACGCGTTCAAGAAGCGCTGTCGGCTACGCGTCGAGATATTGAACCACGCGCTCGAAGGCATTCCCGAAGATCGCATCCGTTATCACCTCTGCTGGGGCAGCTGGCACGGGCCGCATGCCTTCGATCTCGAGATGAAGGATTTCGTCGACGTGATGCTCAGCGTAAAAGCCGGCGCCTATTCCTTCGAGGCGGCGAATGCGCGCCACGAGCACGAATATGCGGTGTGGGAAAGCGTCAAGCTGCCCGAAGGCAAGATCGTCATCCCCGGCGTCATCACCCATTCGACCGACGTGATCGAGCATCCCGAGCTGGTAGCGCAGCGCATCACGCGTTTCGCCAAGCTCGTCGGCAAGGCGAATGTCATCGCCGGCGCCGATTGCGGCTTCGGCGGCCGCTCGCATCCGCAGATCGCCTGGGCGAAGCTCAAAACCCTCGCGGATGGAGCAGCGCTGGCGAGCAAGGCGCTCGGTTACAAATAGGCGTCATTGCGAGGAGCGTAGCGACGAAGCAATCCAGTCTGAGACGCAACTGGATTGCTTCGCTTCGCTCGCAATGACCAATCGAGATGAAGCGACCCGCGGTTTATATCGTTACCAATAAGCGCAACGGGACGCTCTACACTGGAGTCACCTCAGATTTGATACGGCGCGTTTACGAGCATCGTGAAGGTACGGTGCCGGTTTCACGTCGCGATATGCGTGCAAGTTACTCGTCTGGTACGAGCAGTTCGAGGATATGGCGAACGCATCACGCGTGAAAAGCAGATCAAAGCCGGATCACGGAAGAAGAAATTGGCGCTTATCGAAGCGCTAAATCCCGATTGGCGCGACCTTTATCCGATGCTTCTTTAGTGCCATTGCGAGCGAAGCGAAGCAATTGTCTCTAAGGACTGGATTGCTTCGTCGCTGCGCTCCTCGCAATGACGGCCAAAAAGAAGGTTAGACCCGCGCCGCCGCCGTCGCCACATGCGCGGCGAGGAGGGACGGCAGGCGCGAGGGCTCGCCCCGCGCCATGCCGCATTCGGTGCCGATGCCGTCGACCTTCGCATGGCGCTTGCCGGCCGCGAGCCGCGCCTTGTTGCCGGCGTCGTCGTTGTGATGGACGAGGCCGAGATAAAGATCCGTTCCGGCCGGCAGCTTCAATTTCTCGAGCGGCACGAAGAACGCGTCGTCGGTGCGCGGCTTCGGCACCGGCAGATGGAAGAACTGGATCGGCCGCTTCACGCTCGCCGCGACGGCATTGGTCATCTCGACCATCAGCCCGGCATCCTTCGGCTGCACCATGTGCTCGTCGGCCGGGCTGCCGTAGCAGAGGTGATAGCCGAGCTCGACGCCGCGCGGCACCGCCTCGCCGATCTTGGTGAGGACGTCGATCGCCTCAGTGCGGACATCGACCGGGCCGGGCTCGTAATAGCCCTCCCAGGCAAGCACCTCCTGGCACACATCCCACTGGATCGCGAGCCGGTCGTTGGGGATGCCGGCCGCCATTTTCCCCACCTCGCCGTTGAAATGCTCGACCAAGGCCGGCAGCACCTTCGGCCGGTCGGCCGGCAGCATGTTGTTGTAGGTCGGCGCGATCGGTGTCGGGATCGAGACCTGGAACTTGACGCCGGCCGGGATCGCGCCCGCCTGCTGCATCCGCTCGAAGAGCTTCCACGAGGCGATCGCCATATCGGCATAGCCGGTGACGAAGCTCTTGGGATCGGGCTTGGCGCCGGGCTTCACGCGCAGGCGCTGGATCTCGCGCACCACCTTGCCGTCCCATTGCACGAATTTGAACGGCGGCGCGTCTTTCGCCACCTCGATCGCCGGGTTCTCGGCGAGCACGTCCTGGAGGAACTTGATCCAGGTCTTGCGGATGCCGGTCTCGCCGTCGGGCAGCCGCGCGAGATGCGGTCCGGCGTTCTGCGACAGCGTGCGGAACACGGTCTCGCTGTCAGGCAGCGGAATGCTGCCGACGAAATGGATGATCGGCTTTTGAGCGGCCATGGCGCGGCTCCTCCCGGTGTTTGTTGCGCCCAGTCTAGCGTGCCGCCGGGCCTCGCCTCATCCCCGATTTGATGGGCAGGAAGCGATTGTGCGGCGCGTGGGCCTGGGCCTAGACTTGGCGCCGGCGCCGCTTCGGGAAAAGGCGCGGCATAGGGGGAAGGAACGATGCGCACAAGAAAATTGGGTGGATTCGTCGCGGCGCTGCTGGGCGCGCTTGCGCTCGCCGCCACGGCCAACGCCGATCCGGTGAAGATCAGGCTTTCTTACATCGTGCCGGTCTCGAACTGGGCGACGATCCTCTTTGCCAAGCCGGAGCTGGCGAAGCATCTCGGCAAGAGCTACAGCTTCGAGGCCGAGCATTTCCAATCGACTCCGACCTTGATCCAGGCGCTCGCCGCCGGCGAGATCGAGATCGCCAATCTCGGCTTCACCTCGCTACCGCTCGCCATCACCAACGGGAAGATGGGCGATCTGCGGATCATCGCCGACGAGCTCCAGGACGGTGTGCCGGGCTATTACAGCAACGAATATATGGTGCGGAACGACAGCGGCATTACCAAGGTCGAGGATCTGAAGGGCAAGGTCCTCGTCACCAACGGCTATGGCAGCGGCACCGATATTCCGCTCAGGATCATGTTGGCCAAGCACGGGCTCAACGACAAGAAGGACGTGACCATCATCGAGGCGCCGATCCCGACCTACGGCGCGATGCTCAACGAGAAGAAGGTCGATCTCATCGCCTGGGTGCTGCCTTTCACCGCCGATCCCAAGGCCCATGCCAATGCGCATACGCTCTTCACCGCCGGCGACGCGGTCGGCATCAACCAGCTCGGCATGTGGGTGGCGAAGAGCGAATTCCTCGAGAAGAACCGCGCCGCGATGATCGATTTCATGGAGGATGCGCTGCGCGCCGAGCGTTGGTATTTCGATCCCGCCAATCACGACGAAGCGGTGAAGATCGCGGTCGACGTCACCAAGATCCCGGCGCCGGTCTGGCAAAGCTGGCTGTTCAAGAAGGACGGGCAGAAGGGCGACTATTATCGCAATCCGGCAGGACTCCCGGATGTCGCCGGCATGCAGAAGACGATCGACGCGCAGGTGAAATACGGCTACCTCAAGCAAGGCATCGACGTGAAGAAGTACACCGATTTCTCCTTTGTCGAGGCCGCGGACAAGCGCCTGAAATAGTCGCCTGTCACGAGACTGTCACCCGCGCGCGATACCGCCCGCGCTATCCTTGCGCTGTTTTTGACGGAGGCGAGGATGCGGGCGCGGCGCGCGGTGATGGCTTTGACGGCTCTGGCGGCGCTGGCGCGTCCGGCCGGCGCGACCGCGCTGCAGCCGAACGACACCCGGACCGCGACGCCGGTCAAGCATGTCATCGTGATCATCGGCGAGAACCGCACCTTCGACCACGTCTTCGGCACCTATCAGCCGAAGCCGGGGCAGACCGTCCTCAACATCCTCTCCGAAGGCATCGTCAACGCCGATGGCAGCGCGGGGCCGAACTTCGCCCGCGCGGCGCAGATGCGCGCGACGGTGACCGGGCATTACCAGATCGCGCCGACGCAGAAAGAGGCTTACGCGACCCTGCCGGCGCCGATGACCGACGGCGCGCCATCCGCCGCCAGCGACGAGCGCGGCCCGCCTTTCGTCTTGCTCGCGACGGCGCTCGCCTACGACACCGCGCTGCCGCCCGTGGATCAGCATCTGCTGCTGACAGGCGCGACCGGCCTGCCGCGCGGCGCGCTCGATACGCGCCTTCCCAACGTCGCGGCGCTGCCGAACGGGCCGTTCCCGCTGACGCCGGCGATCCCTTACGATAGCTACACCGCCAATCCGACGCATCGCTTCTTCCAGATGTGGCAGCAGATGGATTGCGCGGTCTCGGCGGCGAAGCCGGACGATCCCAGCGGCTGCCGCAACGATCTCTTCGCCTTCGTCGAGACCTCGGTCGGCGGCGGCAGCAACGGCAAGCCGCCGCCCGCGGATTTCAGCGAGCGCAGCACGCGCGAGGGCGCCGTGGCGCTCGGCTTCTACAACATGGCGCAGGGCGACGCGCCTTATCTCAAGGCGCTCGCCAACGCCTACACGCTCAGCGACAATTACCACCAGGCCTTCAGCGGCGGCACCGGCGCCAATCACGTGATGCTCGGCACCGGCGATGCGATCTGGTTCAGCGATGCCAAAGGCGCGGCGGCCGTCCCGCCCGCGAACGAGATCGAGAATCCCGATCCGATGCCGGGCACGAACAATTTCTATACGCAGGAAGGCTATGCCGGCGGCTCCTATGCCGCCTGTGCCGATCACGCCGCGCCCGGTGTCGCCGCGATCGCCGATTATCTCGCCGCGCTGCCCTATAAGCCCAAGCTCAATTGCGAGCCGGGGCATTACTACCTCGTCAACAACTACGCTCCGGGCTATCTCGGCAACGGGACGCTCGACACCATCGATCGCTTCACGGTTCCGCCGTCGCGCCTCAGGACCATCGGCGACGCGCTCCTCGAGAAGGGCATCTCGTTCCGCTATTACGGCGAGGGCTGGGACCGCTATGTGCAGAACCCGCACGACAATCTCTACTGCAACATCTGCAACTTCCTGCAATACACCGCGACGATCATGGCCGATCCCCAGCGGCGCGCCGAGCACATCCAGGATACGACCGCGCTCTACGACGACATCGCCGCGAACGCGCTGCCGGCGGTCAGCTTCGTCAAGCCGAGCGGCATCAATGACGGCCATCCATCGAGCTCGAAGATCGATCTCTTCGAGGCCTTCACGCGGCGTATCGTCGATGCGGTGAAGGCACAACCCGATCTCTGGGCGGATACGGCGATCGTCATCACCTTCGACGAGGGCGGCGGCTATTGGGATTCGGGCTATGTCCAGCCGCTCGATTTCTTCGGCGATGGCACCCGCGTGCCGCTGATCGTGATCTCGCGCTTCTCCGAAGGCGGCCGCGTGGCGCACAGCTACACCGACCATGTCTCGATCCTGAAATTCATCGAGAAGAACTGGTCGGTGCCGCCGATCACGGCGCGCAGCCGCGACAACCTGCCGAACCCCGAGCCGAGCGCGGCCAGCGCCTATGTTCCCGCCAACCCGCCGGCGATCGGCGATCTGATGGATATGTTCGATTTCGGGGCTAAGTAACTCCGGTCGGCACTCCGAATATTCTGTTCGTCACCCCGGCTCGCGCTTCGCTTGGCCGGGGTGACGAAGAACGGAGGGGCGTTTAGAGCTTCAACAGCCGCTCGGCGTTGCCGCCGAGGATCTTGTCCTTGTCGGCGGCGCTCATCTGCACCTGCGCCATCCAGTCGGTGCCAGCCTTGCTGTCGACATAAGGATAGTCGACCGAGAACAGCACGCGGTCGATGCCCATCTCGGTGATGGTGAAATTGAGCGCCGGCGTCGAGTAATAGCCGCTGGTCGTGATGTGGAAGTGGTTGCAGAAGATGTCGCGGAAGGTCTTGCCGTCGGCGGTGATCTTGCGCAGCGTCTCGGTCTGGCGATGGACGAGGAAAGGCAGCGCCTCGCCCATATGGCCGAGGATGATCTGCAGCTTCGGATAGCGCTCGAACACGCCCGAGAGCACCATGCGCAAGCCGATGGTCGCGGTCTCGATGGTGAAGCCCCAGCCCGCGCCGACCAGCACCGGATATTTCTTGAGATAGTCCTTGAGATAGATGTCGGCGACGCGCGCATCGATCGTCGCCGGATGCATATAGATCGGCACCTCGAGTGCGGCGGCGCGCTCCCAGATCGGCCAGAAGCGCTCGTCGTCGAGGAACACGTCGTTGCTCGGCCCGTGCACCATCGCGCCCTTGAAGCCGAGCTTCGTCACCGTGCGCTCGAGCTCGTCGGCCGCGGCCTTGGGATCGGGCGTCGGCAGGTTGGCGAAGCCGAAAAGCCGCATCGGATAGGGCTTGCACTTCTCGGCGAGAAAATCGTTCGAAAGCCGCGCGAGCCGCACCGCGCTCTCGGCGTCCATGCGCTGGGTCGAGGGCATGCCGTGGCCCAGCACCTGGATGTCGATCCCGGCCTCGTCCATGGTCTGGAGCCGCATCGGCCCGATCTCGTTGAGCCGCTCGACGATCTCGCCCGAGCGGTGGCTGCCGGCATCGCCGCCGCTCTTCTTGACGACCTCGGGATGCCAGTAATGCTCTTCGAGCGCGACGACGCGATGATTCTGGATCATGCCTTCCTCCTCTGGTCTTTAGAGATTCAAGAGCCGCTTCGCGTTGCCGTTGAGGATTTTCTCCTTGTCCGCCGCATTGAGTTGTAGCGCGTTGACCCAACTCACGCCCGGCGGATTGGCAACGAACGGGTAATCGACCGAGAACATCACCCGGTCGATGCCGAGCTCGGTGATGCAGCATTGCAGCGCCGGATCGGAGAAGAAGCCGCTGGTGGTGATATAGAAATGCTCGACGAAGACGTCGCGGAAGGACTTGATCTCGCCCTTGTTGTTGGGCCGCGCCAGCGCCTGGTTGATGCGCCAAAGATAGAAGGGCAGGCCCTCGCCGAGATGGCCGAGAATGATCTGCAGCTTCGGGTATTTGTCGAAGACGCCGGAGAGGACGAAGCGGATGCCCTGGGTCGCGGTCTCGACGCCGAAACCCCAGCCCGCGGTCGCGAGATTGGGATAGGCGCCGAGATAGTCCTTGTAATAGGCCTCGACCACCGCCGGATGCGGATAGGCCGGGTGGATGTAGATCGGTACGCCCAGCGCCTCGGCGCGCTCGTAGATCGGCCAGAAGCGCTTGTCGTCATGGAAGGCGCCGTTGGTCAGGCCGTGGATCATCGTCCCCTTGAACCCGTGTTTCGTCACCGTGCGCTCGAGCTCGTCGGCGGCGGCCCCGGGGTCGGGCGTCGGGCAGACGGCGAAGGCATAGAGCCGGTTGTTGCTGGCGCGGCAGGCCTCGGCGACGCGGTCATTGGCGCGGCGGGCGAGGGTGATGGCGCTTTCGGCGTCCATCTTCTGCACCGAGGGCGCGCCATGGGAGACGACCTGGACGTCGATCCCGGCCTCGTCCATCTCCTTGAGGCGCAAGCTCCCGAGGTCGCCGAGACGCTCGACCATACCGGCGCCGCGGCCCGGCGCCGCATCGTTGGGCGCGAATTTCGCTTTCACCTCGGCATCGAGGTAGTGCTCTTCGAGCGCGATGACGAGCGGCTTTGTGGCCATGGCGGTTCCTCCCCCCCGTGTATTACCGGGCTTTCTATCAGCGGCGCGCAACCCTGTCATCTAGCCGCACCTCTTGCCGCTCCTGCCCGCGGGTGCCACATTTCCCGCTGCACCGCGCCGGATTCCCGTCGCGGCTGAGGGTGATTCAGGGCTAGGCGATGGACGAGGCGACCGAAACCCGGCGCAAGCGGCTGTTCTATCAAAGCAGCCATCGCGGCACCAAGGAAAGCGACCTGCTCCTCGGCGCCTTCGCTGCCGCGCATCTCGCGGGCTTCAGCGCGGCGCAGCTCGACCGCTACGAGGCGATGCTGAACGAGACCGATCACGACCTCTTCGACTGGATCGCCGGCCGCGCGACGCCGCCGGCCGAGACGACGAGCGACGTGCTGTCCCTCCTGCTCGCCTTCCGTTATCCGGGTGCGCGGTGATGGGGCGTTGCAGTTCCATCTTGCGTCCTTCGACTACGCCCAGGATGAGGAATATCTCACGCGGCATCGTCCGTCGATGCCGCGCACAATCTCGCCTCACCCTGAGCGCGAGCGAGCAGTCGAAGGGCTCGTGGTGCTCTTGCAATGAATAGCATCGACCCGCTTTTCCGCGAGCGCGGCGCGCGCGCGATCGCCTCGACGCCCGAAGGCTACGACGCCTTCGTTTTGGGCGGCGTGGTGGCGCGCGGCACGACGAAGACACTGCTCTATATCTGCCGCGACGACGGCCGCATGGCACGCACGCTGCAGGCGCTGCAATTCTTCTATCCCGGCCTCGAGGCGCGGGCTTTCCCGGCCTGGGATTGTTTGCCCTATGACCGCGTTTCGCCCAATGCCGAGATCACCAGCCGCCGCATCGACGCGCTGACGCATCTCGCCGAGACGCCGGACGAGCGCCGCATCGTGCTGACGACGGTCAACGCGGCGCTGCAGCGCGTGCCGCCGAAACAGCTCTTCGCCGATCGCGTGCTGCGTCTCGGCGCCGGCGGCAGCTTGCCGGTCGATCGGCTGATCTCCTTCCTCGGCCGCAACGGCTACAACCGCGCCGACACGGTGCGCGAGCCCGGCGAATATGCGGTGCGCGGGGGAATCGTCGATCTTTATCCCTCCGGCAGCCGGTCGCCGCTGCGGCTCGACTTCTTCGGCGACGTGATCGAGGGTATGCGCTCGTTCGACGCGCTGACCCAACGCACCACCGGCGCTGCCGAGAGCATCGTGATCAAGCCGGTGAGCGAGGTGCTGCTCGACGATGCGGCGATCCAGCGCTTTCGCACGCGCTATCGCGAGCAGTTCGGCACCGCGGTCAACGACGATCCGCTTTACGAAGCGGTCAGCGCGGGCCATCGCTATATCGGCGTCGAGCACTGGCTGCCGCTGTTCTACGAAAGCCTCGAGACGATCTTCGATTACCTGCCGAGCGCTGCGGTCGCGCTCGATCATCAGGCCGACGGCGTGCGCGCCGATCGCCTCGATTCGATCCGCGATTTCTATGCCGCGCGGCGCGACACCGGCGCGGTCAAAGGCGCCGTGGTCTACCGCCCGGTCGAGCCCAAGCAGCTCTTCCTCGACGAGAAAGAATGGGCGCAGGCGCTCTATACCCGCGCGGTGGCGTCGCTTTCGCCTTTCACCGGCGCCAGCGACACGGTCGATGGCGGCGCACGCGCCGGGCTCGATTTCTCGGCCGCGCGTGCCGATCCGGCGCGCAATCTCTTCGACACCGTGCATGCGCAGCTCGGCGCCGAGATCGCCGTCGGCAAGCGCGTGCTGATCGCGGCCTATAGCGCCGGCTCGGCCGAGCGTCTCGGCACGCTGCTCAAAGAGCACGGCGGCGCCGATCCGCGCGCCGTCGCCTCGTGGGAGGAATTCCGCGACCTGCCGCCGTCGGCGCTCGGCCTTGCCGTGCTGGCGATCGAGCATGGCTTCCGTTTCGACGACACCGTGGTCGTCACCGAGCAGGACATGCTCGGCGACCGGCTGTCGCGGCCGCCGCGCCGCCGCACCAATTACGACCAGTTCGTCGCCGAGGTCGCGACCTTGCAGCCGGGCGATCTCGTCGTTCATGCCGAGCACGGCATCGGCCGCTATGACGGGCTCGTCGCGCTCGACGTCGCCGGCGCGCCGCATGACTGCCTGCGCGTGATCTATGCCGGCGACGACAAGCTGTTCGTGCCGGTCGAGAACATCGAGGTGCTGTCGCGCTACGGCACCGAAGACGCGAACGTCCCGCTCGACCGGCTCGGCGCCATCTCCTGGCAATCGCGCAAGTCGCGGGTCAAGAAGCGCATCAAGGACATCGCCGACGAGCTGATCGCGGTGGCCGCGCAGCGGCAGTTGAAAGAAGGCGAGCCGCTGGCGCCCCCCGAGGGCGCCTATGAGGAATTCGCCGCGCGCTTCCCGTTCCCCGAGACCGACGATCAGGACCGCGCCATCCTCGACAGTTTCGGCGATATGGCCTCGGGCCGGCCGATGGACCGGCTCATCTGCGGCGATGTCGGCTTCGGCAAGACCGAGGTCGCGCTGCGCGCGGCTTTCATCGCCGCGATGGGCGGCACGCAGGTCGCGGTGGTGGTGCCGACGACGCTCCTCGCGCGCCAACATTTCCGCACCTTCAAGGAACGCTTCGCCGGTTTGCCGCTCAGGGTCGAGCAGCTCTCGCGGCTCGTTCCGCCCCAGCAGGCGACACAGATCAAGAAGGACCTCGCCGCGGGCAAGCTCGACATCATCGTCGGCACGCATTCGCTCTTGGCGAAGAGCATCTCCTTCAAGCATCTCGGCCTGCTGGTGATCGACGAGGAGCAGCATTTTGGCGTGACGCAGAAAGAGCGCCTGAAGCAGCTCAAGGCCAACGTCCATGTGCTGACGCTGACCGCGACGCCGATCCCGCGGACGCTGCAACTGGCGCTCGCCGGCGTGCGCGAGATGAGCGTCATCGCCACGCCGCCGGTCGACCGGCTCGCGGTGCGCACCTTCGTGTTGCCTTACGATCCGGTGGTGGTGCGCGAGGCGATCCTGCGCGAGCTGCATCGCGGCGGGCAGATTTTCTACGTCGCCCCGCGGATCGGCGATCTCGACGAGGTGCAGGCGCAATTGCGCGAGCTGGTGCCCGAGGTGAAGGTCGCGGTGGCGCATGGCCAGATGGCGCCGACGCGGCTCGAAGAGGTGATGAGCGCCTTCGACGCGCAGGAATACGATGTGCTGCTGTCGACCAACATCATCGAGTCCGGCCTCGACATCCCGACCGCGAACACGATCGTTGTCCATCGCGCCGATATGTTCGGCCTGGCGCAACTCTATCAGCTGCGCGGCCGCATCGGCCGCAGCAAGCTCCGCGCCTATGCCTATCTGACCTTGCCGGCGGGCAAGATGCTGACCGAGACGGCGCAGCGTCGCCTCGAGGTGATGCAGACGCTCGACACGCTCGGCGCCGGCTTCACTTTGGCGAGCCACGATCTCGACATCCGCGGCGCCGGCAATCTCCTCGGCGAAGAGCAATCGGGCCACGTGCGCGAGGTCGGCATCGAGCTCTATCAGCATATGCTGGAAGAGGCGGTTGCCGCGGCGCGCAGCGGCGATGCGACGCTCGGCGAGGCCAAGGACGAATGGACGCCGCAGATCACCATCGGCACGCCGGTGCTGATCCCCGAGACTTATGTCGCCGACCTGCCGGTGCGCTTGGGTCTCTATCGCCGCATCGCCCAGCTCGTCGATCGCCGCGAGATCGATGCTTTCGCCGCCGAGTTGGTGGACCGCTTCGGCCCGCTGCCGCAAGAGGTCGACAACCTGCTCGACATCATCGCCATCAAGCGGCTCTGCCGCGACGCCGGGGTCGAGAAGGTCGAGGCGGGCGAGAAGGGCGCGTCGATCGCCTTCCGCAACAACCGTTTCGCCAATCCTGGCGGCCTCGTCGCGTTCCTGCAGGAAAACGCCGCGACCGCGAAATTACGCACCGATCAGCGCCTCGTGGTCATGCGCGATTGGGAAGACACGCACGACCGCCTGCGCGGCATCACCGCGCTGCTGCAGCACTTGGCGCGCATCGCCGCCGCGCCGCAGAAGGAAATGGCGCAAACGCGCTAGAGGTGTGCGGGCAAGAACACCAATGTCCTCGTCCCGAGCTTGTCGAGGGACGCACGGCGCTTGTGCGCGCCTAGCTTCGCCCTTTTACCAGTTTCTTCAATTCGCCGAAATCGCCGCGGATTAGCGCTTCTTTCTTCGCGCGGCCCCAATTTTTTCCCTAACGTTCGGCGACGATTGCGTCGGTGATGCGGTCGAATTCCTGGTGGAACACGAGGGAGACCAGTCGTAGGCCCGCGGTGTAGCCACCGAAAGTTCCGGCATTATGCTGCGCCACGCGTTGTTCAAGCGAAGCGCGCGTTGTTCCAGTGTAGTAGGAGCCATCTGAGCAACGAAGAATGTAAAGGAACGGCCCCATCGTTGCATTCTCAACCTGCGTCCCTCGACTTCGCTCGGGACGAGGATGTTTGTGATGGCATCAACTAGGGAGTCGTTGCCGCGGTCGCCGCGGCGTTGCGCACGAGATCGAATACCGGGAAGAAGAATTCCGCCTCCTGTGCGCCCGAGATCGCATATTGGCCGGCGAAGATGAAACAGGGCACGGCGTTGACGCCGAGGCGGCGCGCGTTGCGGTCCTCGGCCACGATCTCGTCGCGCTCGGCATCGCCCGCGAGGAAAGCGCGCGCCTCGCGCTCGTCGAGCGCGGCCTCGCCGGCGATCGCTGCGAGAGTGGGGAGATCGCCGACGTCGCGACCTTGCAAGAAATAGCCCTCGAACAGGCGGTTCACGACCTCGCCGCCGCGCGCGTGCCTGGTCGCGTAGCGGATGAGGCGATGCGCGTTGCGGGTGTTGGGGCTGCGCTTGATCTTGTCGAAGGCGAAATCGATGCCGACCGTGGCCCCGGCCTCGGCGATGGTCTGGTGGATGCGCCGCGAATGGCCGTTATCGCCGAATTTGGTGGCGATGTAGTCGGCGCGCGCCATGCCCTCGGCCGGCATGTCGGGGTTGAGCTGGAACGGCCGCCATAGGATCTCGGGACGGATTCCGGGCCGCATCGCCAGCGCCTTCTCGAGCCGGCGCTTGCCGATGAAGCACCACGGGCAAACGACGTCGGAAATGATGTCGATCTGCATGCCGCGAGTATAGCACGCGGTTGACCCGGCGCAGCCCGGCTTGCACGATGCGCGTCGATGGCGGATTTCGCTCTCGATAACCGGGTTGCGCTGGTGACCGGCGCATCGCGCGGCCTCGGCCGGCATTTTGCCGGCGTGCTGGCGCGCGCCGGCGCCGCGGTGGCGCTTGCCGCGCGCGACGAAAAGCTGCTGGCCGAAGCGGTGCGCGAGATCGAGGCGGCGAGCGGCCGCGCCGTGGCGCTGCCGCTCGACGTCACCGACGGCAAGAGCGTCAAGGCGTGTGTCGCCGCCGTCGAGCGCGCGCTCGGGCCGATCGATATCCTCGTCAACAATGCCGGCATTGCCGTCTCGAAGCCGCTGCTCGAGCACAGCGAGGCGGACTGGGACCGCGTGCTCGACACCAATCTCAAGGGCGCGTGGCTGATGTCGCGCGAGCTCGCCGCGCGCTGGCTCGAGCTGAAGCGGGCGGGGCGCATCGTCAACGTTTCCTCGCTGCTCGCGCTTCGCACTATTCGCAACGTGCCGAGCTACACCGCCGCCAAGGCCGGACTCGACCACCTGACGCGCACCCTCGCGGTCGAGCTCGCGCGCTACGGCATCACGGTCAACGCCATCGCCCCGGGCTATGTCGAGACCGATATGAATCGCGGTTTCCTCAAGAGCCAGGCCGGCCAGGCGCTGATTTCGCGCATTCCGATGGGCCGGGCCGGCGCGCCCGAGGATCTCGACGGCGCGCTGCTGCTGCTCGCCTCGCCGGCGGGCGCCTATCTCAACGGCGTGGTGCTGCCGGTCGATGGCGGCCACGCGGTGAGCGTCGTCTGAATGCCGCGCGATCTCACGGTCGATCGCAAGCTCGCCGATTTCATCGCAACGCGCACCGGCGGAGAGGTGCGCGCCCTGAGACCGACGCCGCTGCTGAAGGGCGCGGTGCTGCGGCACTGGCGGCTCGATCTCGATTTGCGCGGTGGCCGCTTCAATGGATCGCAATGCTGGGTGCTGCGTGCCGACGGCGCGACGCCGCTCGGCATGGGGCCCCTTAAAATCGGTATGGCTCGCGCGCCGGAATTCGCGCTGCAGCGCGCGCTCTTCGCCGCCGGCATGGCGGTCGCCCAGCCGCTCGTCATGTGCTGCGACGAAAGCGTGATCGGCGTGCCGTTCTATCTCATGCGTTTCCTGCCCGGAGAATCCGACGGCGCAGCGATCGTCGCGGCAGGGCGCAACGACGCGCTCGCCGCCGCGCTGGGCGGTGAATTGGCGCGCCTCCATGCGCTCGATCTTGCGCCGCGGCTGCGTTTCCTGCTGCCGCCGCCCGCCGATGCCGCCGCATCGCGGCTCGCGGAACTTGCGCGTTGGATCGAAGCGGACGACGATCCGCATCCGATCGCGCAGTGGGCGCTGCGCTGGCTTGCGAGGCATCAGCCGCCGCCGGCGCCGCTGGTGCTCTGCCATGGCGACTTCCGCACGGGCAATTATCGCGTCGCCGAGGGCAAGCTTGCCGGCGTGCTCGATTGGGATTTTGCCGGCTGGAGCGATCCCGACGAAGACATCGCCTGGTTCTGCGCCAAGCCCTGGCGCTTCGGCGCCAAGGATCGCGATGCAGGCGGCATCGCGCCGCGCGAGGTCTTTTATCGCGCTTACGAAATGGTCGCCGGCCGCCGCATCGATCCCGTGCGCATCCATTATTGGGAGGTCATGGCGGCGCTGCGCTGGCTGGCGATCGCGCTGAAGCAGCGCGACCGCTATGCGAAGCAGGGCGAGCGCTCGCTCGACCTGGCGCTGACCGGGCGGCGCGTCGCCGAATGCGAGCATGAGATCCTCGCGCTCACCGGGTTGGGCTGATGCGCGACCGGCCGAGCGGCGCGGAACTGGCGGCGCTGGCGGAGGCGCTGGGCGAGGAGGGACCGCTGGCAGCGCGCTGCCGGGCGGTCCAGGCGCGGGAACACGACGCCGGCGATGCTTTCGCCGCCTGCCGCGCGGCGCTCGTCGCGCGCTATGGCGCGGGCGAGGATCGATTTCTGCTGGAACGCCTTGCCGCCGATATCAGGGGCGGCGCGCTCGATGACGGGAGCGCGGATCGGGAAGCGCTCAGCGCGCTGCTGCGCGCGATCACGCGACAAAAGCTGCGCGAGAGCAATCCCGACTACCTCGGCTGATCAGGCCGCGAGACAGTTGGTGATGCGCTCGAGCAGATCGTCGGGATCGAAGGGCTTGGGCAGCGCATCGCTGGCGCCCATCTTGCGCGCGATCTGCAGAAAGTCGGTGTTGCCGATGCGGCCGCCGCCCGAGATCGCGATGATCTTGGTGCCGGGCTTCTCGGTCAGGATCTGGCGGATGGTGCCGATGCCTTCCTGCTCGGGCATCATGATGTCGGAGATCACCAAATCGAACGGCTCGCGGCGGAAGGCGACGACGCCCTGAAGCCCGTCATTCGCGGTCACGACCCCATAGCCGGCGGATTCGAGAATCCGCATCACGGTGTTGCGCACGATCGTGTTGTCTTCGATGAGCAAGATTTTTTTCATGATAAGCCTCCACGACAAAGAATGCGGGTGATACGCGGCGACATCACGCGGTCTCCAGCGCCGCGTCCGCCGGCTTCGCCGGCAAGAGAATGACGAATTCGGTGCCCTTATCGGGCGTGCTTTTGACGTCGATCGTGCCGCCGTGGCTGATGACGATGCCGTGCGCGACCGAGAGACCGAGGCCGGTGCCTTCGCCGACTGTCTTGGTGGTGAAAAACGGCTCGAAGATGCGCGGCAGGATCTCCTCGCCCATGCCGCAGCCGGTATCGGCGACTGACAGCCGGATCATGTGCTCGTTGCCCGGCGTCTCGGCCGCGGGAACGTCGTCGACCGTCACTGTGATGCGGCCGCCGCGATCGCCGATCGCTTGCGCCGCATTGGTGACGAGATTGACCACGACCTGCTGGATCCGGCCGGTATCGGCGAGGATGGTCGGCACCGGCGCGAGGCGTTCGACGAGCTCGATGCCGGGCGCGAGGCGCACGCGCAGCATTTGCAGCGCGTCCTGCACTTTGGCGCCGACATCGGTCGGCTCGTAGACGATCTCCTGCTTGCGGCTGAAAGCGAGGATCTCGGCGACAAGGTCGCGGGCCTGGATGCTCGCCTCGTGGATGTTCTCGAGATCGGCCTGGGCCGGCGCGTTGGGCGGCAATTCGCGCATCACCAGCTTCGAGAGCGCCTGGATCGGCACCAGGATGTTGTTGAGGTCGTGGGCGATGCCGCCGGCGAGGGTGCCGAGCGCCGTCAGCTTCTCCGAATGGCGCAGCCGCGTCTCGAGGTCGATTTGCCGCTGGCTCGCCGCTTCTTGAGCGGTGATGTCCATCATCGCGACCGAGACGTAGAGCGGCCGGTTGTTCTCGTCGTAGGTGACGTCGGCCTGGCTGAACAAGGTGCGCACCTCGCCGTCGGGACGGACGATGCGGAAGCGAATGTTGGTGTTGATGTGCTCGTTGAAGCCGCGGCGGAAAGCCGCCACCAGCAGCGTCTGGTCCTCGGGATGGACGACGGCGAGCAGATGGTCGGTGGTCGGCGCATAGCTGTCGCGGCTGACGCCGAAGATACGATAGGTCTCGTCGGACCATACCACGGCGTTGGTGTGGAGATTGCGCTCGACCGTGCCGATATGCGCAATGCGCTGCGTGCGGTCGAGGCGTTGCTGGCTCTCGCGCAGCGACTGCTGTACGCGCTTCAGTGCGGTGACGTCGATGCGCAGGCCGGCAATGCCGCCGTTCGAGGTGCGGCGCTCGGAGATGAGCACCCAGCGCCCGTCGTCGAGCTGTGTTTCCAGCGCTTCGCCGATCTCGCGGTGATGACGCATGCGCTCGGCGAGCCACTCCTCCTCGCGGCCCTTCGCGTCCGGATAACGGCCGTTGCCCAACGCGGCGCGCAAGATGTCCTCGAGCCGCGTGCCCGGCACCAGCATCTTCTGGTTCTCGGGATAGAGGCTGCGATAGGCCTCGTTGCACAGCACCAGCCGGTCGTCGCGGTCGTAGATCACGAAGCCTTCCGAGATGCTCTCGATCGCGTCGCGCAGCAGCGCCTGGGCGGCGTGCTCGCGGGCTTTCGACATCGCGAGGTCGGTGATGTCCTTGTAGGTCGCGAGCCGCTCCAGCGGCGTGCCGTCGGTATCGTACCAGAGCTCGGATTCGCGATAGAGCGTACGCGTGACGCCATCGGGATGGATGACGCGGAACTGGAACGGCGGCTCGTGCTCGCCGCGCGCGCCGGCGGCGACGATCGCGGCGAGACGCGGGCGGTCCTCGGGATGGACGAGCTGGAGGAACGCGGCGGTCTCGGGCGTGAAATCTTCGCGGGTCACGCCGAACAGCCGGAAGGTCTCGTCCGACCATTCGATTATGCCGGTCTTGAAGTTGCGCCACACGCTGCCGGTCGCCGAAACCCGCTGCGCGCGATTGAGCATGACCTGGCTGTTGCGCAGCGAGGTCTGCACGGTCTTGAGCGCGGTGACGTCGATGCGCAGCCCGGCGATCCCGCCGTCGGGCATATGACGCTCCGAACGCATCACCCAGCGGCCATCGCTGAGTCTGCTTTCCTGGGGCTCGCCGCCCTCGCGATGCTTGCGCATCCGCTCAGCGAGCCATTCCTCCTCGCGACCGATCGCATCGGGATGCCGCCCGGTCGCCAGCGCCTGGCGCATGATCTGCTCGTAGGTGGCTCCGGGGACGAAGCCGGCCGCGTTGGAGCCGTACATCTTGCGATAGGCTTCATTGCACATGACGAAACGATCTTCGGCATCGTAGATGACGAAGCCTTCGCTGATGCTGCCGAGCGCATCGCGCAGCAGATTGTCCGAACGTTCGGCGCGCTCGCGCGCCTCCATCAGCTCGGTCTCGTCGGCGACGGTGCCGCGATAGCCGATGAACGTGCCGTCGTCGTCGAATACCGGCTTGCCGGCGACGCAGACGTCGAACCGGCCGAGCGTCGGCAGATGGATGCTGAAGCGGAAATTACGGAACGGCTGATGGGCGTCGAGTTCGGCCTTGTGCTGGCGCCATTTCTCGCCGGTGGCATCGATGCCGGGCTGCTCCCAGCGCGTCTTGCCGAGGAGATTGATCTTCGGCCGCTTGGCGCCGCCGATCATGGTGAAGCGATGCTCGACGTCGGTCTCCCAGATCCAGTCGCTGCTGACCTCGACGATGTCGCGGAAGCGCGCTTCGCTTTGCTGCGCGTCGCGCATCGCCGCTTCCGCCTTGGTGACGGTGCGCTCGATGTCTTCGCGCGCCTCGGTTTCGCGGTTGGCGCGGTCGCGTTCCTCGCTGACCAGCGCCGCCGCCCGCAACTGGCGCAGCAGCAGCCACACCGCCGCGCCAACGAGAACGAGGAGGGCGCCGCCGCCGAGTGCGGTCGCCAGCGATTCGCTGCTCCACGGCGCGAGGATCGCCGCCGCCGGCTGGCGCACCTCGACGATCAGCGGAAAATTGTCGAGCCGGCGCTGCGCGACGGCAAAGCGGCTGCCTTGCCTATCCACGCTCCAGAACGCGGCGAGCCCGTTCTTGGGCATCGGCCGGCCGAGATCCGCCGCCGCCTCGCCATTCGCGGCGGCCGCGGCGGCATCGGCAGGGATCGGCACGCGCGCGAGCAGCGTGCCGTCGCCGCGCCACAGCGCGATCGACTTGTTGCCGCCGGCGGTGACGTCGATGTACTCGGCGTAGAGCCCCTCGAAATAGCGCAGCCGGATGGCGCCGAGCACGACGCCGGCAAAGGCGCCGTTCGGCGCGTTCAGCCGCTTGGCGACGTACACCGTCCAGCTGCCGTCGCCGCGGCTTTGCAGCGGCGCGCTGACAAAGTGCTTCAGCTCGGGGTGATCGCGCAGGCGCAGGAAATAGTCGCGATCGGCGACGTTGACCGGCGGGTTGATCGGATAGCTGCGCGTGCTGGCGACGACCTCGCCTTCGGCGGTGGCGACCAGCAGCACGTCGAGCTGCGGCACGCCGGCCATCTTCGCCTGCAGCAGGCGATGGGCCGCGGCGTCGCCCGTCGTCTGACGCAGCGTGGCAGGCGAGGCGATGCCTTCGGCCTGAAGATCGTCGGCGATCCCGTCAAGCATGACGCCGACATTCTCGAAGGCGCGCTCGGTCTGCGCGGCGACGAGGAGATTGATCGCCGAGAGATCGGCGAGGCCGTCGTTGAGCTGTTCTTCGTGCAGCCGCCACAGCGTCGCGGCGGTGAGGCCAAGGATCGCGAGCGCCACGACGGTCGCGCCGCCGATGATGCGGCGCGTGAGCTTGTGGCGATCCCGCTCTGCGCGTCCGCGCGCGGGCACGCTCCCGCCGTCATGCGACGGCGATGCTGCCGACGCCGCGCCGGAGCTGCTCGATGCAGGTGAATCCAAGGCCATCCCTTCCGGGGAGCGTGGCGCTCCCCGTCGGGGATTTATCGCAGTTTGCAGCTAAGGATTTGCTAACTTGGAAGGGCCGGAAAACCAGCCTTTTCAGCCGGAATCGCGTGGTAAACGGCGCGTTAAGCCTCCCAGAACGGCGTCGCCTTGCGGAGCCGGTTGGCGGCGCGCGGGAAGGGCCGACGGCGATCCTCGATCTCATGGGCGAGCCAGCCGGACATCAGCCCCTGGGCGCGCGAGGACAGGGGCAGCTCGGCGGCGCGGTCGCGCGCCACCAGCGCGTCGTTGAGATGGCCGAGCGCGTCTTGCACCGCGACCAGCCGGTCGAGATAGGCGTCCGCCGCCTGGTCTTCGAACAGTTTTCCGAACATCTCCGCCGGATATCTGATCTTCTTCGCCTGGATGCGAAGTTGGTGGAAATCGGCCTGATCGGCGAGGTCGACCTTTTTCAGGCGCTTCCTCAACCGGCGATGGCGCTTGGCCAGCAACGTGCCCGCAAAGCCCTTCAGATCGGTCTGCCAATCGAGCTCGAAGGCGCCGCTCGGCCGATCCAGCCACAGTGCCTGCTCGATGGCCGTGACCGCTTCCTCGACCTGGTGCCGCAAGCCGCCGGTGTCGGGGATGGCGCGGCGCCGCGCGTCCCGCGCCATGACGTCGACTTCGATCAGCGCCGGCTCGTCGGGCAAAGACGCGGCGAGCGGCTGCAGCGTATTCGCGAGGAACACGTCCCATTCGCGCAGCCGGCTATAACTGCGGCCGACGCTACCGAGACGCTGGCCGAGCACATGCCGCTCGTGCTCGGGCAGCACGCTGCCGAACGCGTTGAGGACGGACCGCAACCGGCGCAAGCCGATGCGGAAACGGTGGATGGAGTCGGGCCGATCGGAGCCGCCACGCTGGCTTGCCACTTTGAGGCTGCGCAGGGCGCTCCCGACCATCACGCGCAAGCCCGCACCGACGGTAAGATCGGGCGTCAGCACAGGATAGGCAGTGTGGCCGATCTCAATGACGGAGTCGGCCGCGGTGCTGCGCCTAACCGTCTCGGTCATCTTTTGCATGCCTCCAGGCTCGGCAAATTGTAATAGGTTCCCGGGACAGGTGAAAGGCAACGGCATAAAATCCTGTGGATAGTTTTTAAAAGTCGCAAAATCAAAGGATTGCAATGGTTCCCGGATTGACCGCATGAAAATCGAGATCGTCGTTGCGCCGCGCCTTTATCAGCCGGTGATGACCCGGCTGGAGCGCGAATTCGCTATCCATCCGCTCTGGGACGCGAAGGATGTGCTCGCCTTCCTTGCGCCGCTGGCCGATCAGGTGCGCGGTCTCGCCAGCTTCACCGGCTATCCGGTGCCGGCGTCGCTGATCGCCGCGCTGCCGAAGCTCGAAATCATTGCGACGATGAGCGTCGGCACCGATCACATCGACCTCGCCGCGGCGCGCGCCCGCGGCATCGCTGTCACCAACGCACCCGACGTGCTGACTGATTGCGTCGCGGACCTCGGCATGGCGCTGACGCTCAATCTCGCGCGCAACCTCATTGCCGCGGATCGCTTCGTCCGCGAAGGGAAATGGCAGCACGGTCTATTCCCGCTTGCGACCAAGCTCGGCGGTGCGACCATGGGCATCGTCGGCCTCGGCCGGATCGGCAAGGCGGTGGCCCAACGCGCCGCAGGCTTCGGGATGCGCATCGTCTATTTCGGCCGCCATCCCCAGCCGGATACGTCCTATCCGTTCTACGACGATCTCGCGGCGATGGCGCGCGACAGCGATTACCTGATGCTGACCTGTCCCGGCGGCGAAGCGACGCGCAATCTCGTCGACGCCCGGATCATCGCCGCGCTCGGGCCCGACGGCCGGCTGGTCAACATCGCCCGCGGCTCGGTCGTCGACCAGGCGGCGCTGATCGAGGCGTTGACCGCGCGCCGGCTTGCCGGCGCCGCGCTCGACGTCTATGCCGAAGAGCCGCGCGTTCCCGCGGCGCTCATCGCGCTCGACAATGTCGTGCTGGCGCCGCATATCGCGAGCGCGACCCATGCGACCCGCGCCGCGATGGGCGATCTCATGATCGACAACCTGCTGGCGCATTTCGCCGGCAGGCCGCTGCTGACCCGGGTGGTCTAGGGCCGCGGCCGATCAGGCAGCGCGCGGCGACCGCGTCGCCTTGATCTCCCGCGTCTCGACCGAGCGCCGGTTGTGCCGGAGTTCGTAGGCGGTGGCGTGGGCGCGCTGCGCGAAGAGCTTGCGCGCCGCGGCGCAGGCGTCGCCGTCATTTTCCTGAACGATCGTATCGGCGCCGACAAGCTGGCCGTCTGCGCCGAAGAAATAGCAGCGATACTGCATGATGCTTTTCCCTCCCGGCGTTTGGTGACGTCGCCCTTTTAATTTGGGCATGATGGAAGGTTAAGCCAGCCCTATGGCAAAATTGTGATCATCACGGCGGAATCTTATCCGCCGTTTGGCCGAGCCGCGCCGGCGCATTGAGCCGTTCGAGCTCCAAGAGCAGCGCGTTCTGGTCGAATTCGCTGCCGCCATGAGCGACAAGGTCGCGATAGAGCGCAGTGACACATTCAGAGAGCGGCAGCCGCAGCTTGGCCTCCTTGGCGGCGGCCAGGATCGTATCCTGGTCCTTGAGCTGCACCCGGGCACGGCCGCCGGGAAGAAAATCGCGCTCGATCATGCGCTTGCCGTGCAGCGCGAGGATCCGGCTGTCGGCGAAGCCGCCCAAGAGCGCCTCGCGCACTGCGGCGGGATCGGCACCGCTTGCTGCCGCCAGCAGCAGCGCCTCGGCGACCGCGCCAATGGTGATGGCGACGATCGCCTGGTTGCAGCATTTGGCAAGCTGGCCGCTGCCGGCGGGGCCGACCCGCTTGGCGCGGCCAAGCGCGGCGAAGACCGGCTCGGCGCGCGCGAAATCTTCAGGCGTCCCGCCGGCCATGATCGCCAGCGTCCCGGCGCGGGCGCCAACCACGCCGCCCGAGACCGGCGCATCGAGATAGCCGATGCCGCGCGCGGCAAAACGCTGCGCGTGATCGCGCGCCAGCGGCGGTGGCGACGAGCTCATATCGATCGGCAGCGCGCCGCGCCGCAAGGCGGCGGCCGCGCCGCTCTCTCCGAACAGAACCGCCTCGACCACCGGACCATTCTCCAGCATGGTGATCAACACATCCGCCTCGGCGACCGCCGCGGCGGGCGAGGGCGCGATGTGCGCGCCGGCGATCGCTTCGGCTTTGGCCGCGGTGCGATTCCACACTGTCACCGGGTGCCCGACCGCGACCAGCCGCTCGGCCATCGGCGCACCCATCAAGCCGATGCCGAGAAAAGCGATCCGCTCGCTCATCACTTCCTCCTCGCGTAGCAACTTGCCGTCATGACGCTCGTTATATCCCGCAAGACGCTTTTGAGCAGGGGAGAGTAAGGCTTTGTCACGGCCGCTCGATACCGTCAGGCATCATCCGTTCTGGACCAGCTTGGCTGCGCTGGTCGTCCTCGTTGTCGCGCTCGCGTTGGTCTGGGACTGGAACTGGTTCCGTCCCATGGTGGCGAAGAAGATCGCCGACGAGCTGCAGCGCAGCGTGACCTTGCAGCATTTCGACGTGCAGCACGTACTCTCGGCGCAGCCGATGCTCGTGTTCGACGGCATCGCGATCGGCAATCCGCCGAATTTTCCCTCGGGCAGCGAGACCGGCACGATCCAGCAACTCAAGGTGAGCATCGACCTGCCGGCGCTCATCGGCAGCTTTGGCCGGAAGATCATCGTCAGCCAGGTCGCGATCGAGCGTCCGCAAGGCGATCTGCGTCCCGGTCCGAACGGCAATCCGAACTGGATGTTCGCGATGGCCCAGGATCCGACCGCCGCCGATGCGCCGCCGCCCCGGATCGGCGCCATCGTCATCACCGACGGCGATTTCCGTTTCGCCGAGCCGAAGCTTGGCGCCGACATGCGGATCAAGATCCGCACCGAGCCCGCGACCAAAGGCGGCGACCCGCAACTTGTCATCACCGCTCAAGGCTCTTACGGCGAAGAGCCGTTCAGCGGCACCTTCCGTGGCGGCTCGATCCTGGTGCTGCGCGATACGAAGAAGCCTTATCCGGTCGAGCTGCAAGCGCGCGTCGGCGACACCAGCATCCATCTCGTCGGCAGCCTGACCGATCCGGAGAAGCTCGGCGGCGCCGATCTCCAGCTCGAGCTGCAGGGCCAGGATCTTGCCGATCTCTACAAGATATTCCACGTGCCGCTCGCGCCGACACCGCCCTTCACGCTGCGCGGCCATCTCGATTACAGCGGTACTCATATCCGCTTCCACGATTTCGCCGGCTCGGTCGGCGAGAGCGATCTCGAAGGCAATTTCGACGTCGATCGCGGTTATCAGCGGCCGCTGGTCAGCGCCGACCTGACCTCGCGCAGTGTCCGCCTTGCCGATCTCGGTGGATTCATTGGCGCGCCGCCGGGCAAGGAGACCGCCCCGACCGAAGGCACCAAGCAGCGCGCCGAGCACGCGAAGCAGAACGCGAAGCAGACACTGCTGCCCGATGAGCCGATCGATCTGCAAAAGGTGCGCTCGACCGATTACCGCGTGCATTACCGCGGCCAGCGCGTCGTCACCGATTGGGCGCCGCTCGACGACATCGAGACCAATCTCAGCATCGATGACGGCGACATCAAGCTAGCGCCGCTCGACTTCAAGGTCGGCACCGGCTCGATCCACAGCAATATCGAGCTCGACGGGCGCACCAATCCGATCGCCGCCAAGGTCGACGTCGATTTCCGCCAGCTCGACCTCCGACGCATCATGCGATCGACAAAGATCTTCGACGGCGTTGGCACGATCGGCGGGCGCTGGGAGATCGACGGGCAGGGCAATTCGCTGGCCCAGATTCTCGGTCACAGCGACGGCGATCTGAAGCTCTTCATGGGCAATGGCAATCTCAGCGCGCTTCTCGTCAACCTCGCCGGGCTCGATATCGGCGGCTCGCTCGCCTCGCTGCTGGGCCTGCCGCAGAAAGCCAACATCAATTGCATGGTGAGCGATTTCGGCCTCAGCGACGGCGTGCTCGGCACCAAGGCGCTGGTGCTCGACACCGATCAGGCGAACATCTTCGGCAAGGGCACGGTCAATCTGCGCGACGAGAAGATCGACTTCCAGATCAGCCAGGAAGGCAAGCATGTCTCGATCGGCGCGCTGCACGCGCCGATCGACATCACCGGCAGCTTCAAAGCACCGCATGTGAAGCCCGATCCGGCGGCGCTCGGCGCGCGGCTCGGCATCGCCGCGGCGCTCGGCGCGGTGTTCCCGCCGGCGGCGCTGCTGCCGACGATTCAGCTCGGACTGGGCACCAACCACAATTGCGGCGCGCTGATCGCCGCCGCGCAAGCGGGCGAGGCGCCGCATCAAATGCCGTCGAGCGCGCCGCGCGTCGAAGGCACGCCGGCGCCGGCGGACACATCGGCCAGGCGACAAGCCCCGCCGATGTCGGCCGCACCGCGTTCCCGTCAGCAGGCGGCGACGCCGAATCCCTGAGCCCGACCATCGCCGGGCGCGCTGCGGCAAATCGGAGCGCTTTCCGCGCACTGCCCGAGGCACAGAGGCCGCGCGGCGTCTATCGCTGGGTGGTGATCGTTGTCGCCGCCGTGACGGCGACATTCGGGCTCTACGCGGCCATTTCGGGCATCGTCGCCTAGCGGCCACGCCGCGGTCTCGACTATCCTCCGCCGGTCAGAGGAGGATGCCGATGCCTGACGATCCATCTCCGCGCAAGCTGCGCAGCGCCGCCTGGTTCGGCGGCCAAGACCGCGACGGGTTCAACCACCGCGCCTGGATGCGCAACCAGGGCCTGCCGAGCCATGTCTTCGACGGGCGGCCGGTGATCGGCATCTGCAACACCTGGTCCGAGCTGACCCCATGCAATGCCCATTTCCGCCATTTGGCTGAGCATGTGAAGCGTGGGGTCTGGGAGATGGGCGGCTTCCCGGTCGAGTTCCCGGTGATGAGCCTCGGCGAGACTCTCATGAGACCCACGACGATGCTCTACCGCAACCTCGCCTCGATCGACGTCGAGGAATCGATCCGCGCCAATCCCTTGGACGGGCTGGTGCTGCTGGTTGGCTGCGACAAGACCACGCCGGCCTTGATGATGGGGGCGGCGAGCGTCGATCTGCCGGCGGTCGTGGTTTCGGGCGGGCCGATGCTCAACGGCTACTTCCAGGGCAAGACCATCGGCTCGGGGACGGCGGTGTGGTCGATGAGCGAGGATGTGCGCGCCGGCAAGATGGAGCTTGCCGCCTTCATGGAGGCGGAGTCCTGCCTCTCGCGGTCGGCCGGGCATTGCATGACCATGGGCACGGCCTCGACCATGGCGAGCATGGTCGAGGCGCTCGGCATGGGACTGCCGGCCAATGCCGCGATTCCGGCGGTCGACGCGCGGCGCTACGTGCTGGCGCACCTGGCGGGACGGCGCGCGGTCGAGATCGTGCGCGAAGACCTCAGGATGTCGAAGATCCTGACCCGCCCGGCCTTCGAGAATGCGATCCGCGTCAACGCCGCGATCGGCGGCTCGACCAACGCGATCGTGCACCTCCTGGCGCTCGCCGGCCGCGTCGGCGTGAAGCTCGAACTCGACGATTTCGACAGACTCGGCCACGACCTGCCGCTGCTCACCGATCTGATGCCGCACGGCAAATACCTGATGGAGGATTTCTATTACGCCGGCGGCCTGCCCGCGATCATCAAGTCGCTCGGCAATCTCATCCACCAAGACGCGCTCACCGTCAACGGCAAGACCATCGGCGAGAACACCGCCGATGCGAAGAACTGGAACCCGGAGGTGATCCGCTCACCGGACAAGCCGCTGAAAGAGCGCGCCGGCATCGCCGTGCTGCGCGGCAATCTCTGCCCCGACGGCGCGGTGATCAAGCCCTCGGCGGCAATGACGCCGAGCTTGCTCAAGCATCGCGGCCGGGCGGTTGTGTTCTCCAGCATCGAGGACTTCAAAGCGCGGATCGACGATCCGAACCTCGATATCGACGAGAATTGCGTCATGGTGCTGCAAGGCGCGGGGCCGAAAGGCTATCCCGGCTTCCCCGAGCTCGGCAACCTGCCGCTGCCGAAGAAAGTGTTGAAGAAGGGCATCACCGACATGGTGCGCATCTCCGACGCGCGGATGAGCGGCACGGCGTACGGCGCGGTGGTGCTGCATGTCTCGCCGGAATCGGCGATCGGCGGGCCGCTGGCGCTGGTGAAGGACGGCGACATGATCGAGCTCGATGTCGAGCAGCGCCGGCTGCATCTTGATGTGAGTGACGCCGAGCTCGCCAAGCGCCGCGTCGCGTGGAAGCCACCGGCGCCGCATTCGGATCGCGGCTGGGTCAAGCTCTATCAGGAGCACGTCACCCAGGCGCATCTCGGCTGCGACCTCGACTTCCTCGTCGGCAAAAGCGGCGCCGCCGTGCCGCGGCCGTCGCATTGAGGGACCTGAGTATCGATTGTGCAGTTTGGAAGGATTCACGTTGCAAAGATGTCCAGCGTCTCCTGAGCTTGACGAAGGGCGACTTCGCTCACGATGAGGATGAAAGGCGCGTGGCATCTTCTGTGGGAGGTCGACAATAACAATGTCTCCTCACCCTGAGCGGAGCCGACGCGAAGCGGCGGCGTAGTCGAAGGGCGCGGATGCGAAATCCGGTGGAGAATGAGGGAGGAGGTGAAATGAAACTGAAAACCTTGGCGCTTGCCGCCGTGCTCATCGTCGCGAGCGCGGGCATCGCATCCGCCGATCCGGTGCCGCTGCGCATCGGCTGGGTGTCGGGCAGTTCCGACGTGCCGCTGGTGGCGATCGGGCCGAAGGACGTGCTGCGCCACGCGGGCAAATCCTATGTGCTCGAGATGACGCATTTCCAGGGCTCGCCGCCGCAGATCACCGCGCTCGCCGCGAACGACATCGATTTCGTCGGCTTCGGCTTCTCGGCGCTGCCGACGGCGGTGTTCAACGCGCATATGGCCGATCTGCGCATCGTCGCGGACATGTTCCAGGACGGCGCGCCGGGCGGTTATTCCAACGAGTTCCTGGTGCTGAAAGACGGGCCGATCCACAGCGTCGCCGCTATGAAAGGCCATGTCGCCGTGACCAACAGCGCCGGCAGCGCCGTCGACATGGTGTTGCGCGCGATCCTGCGCAAGAACGGGCTCGAGCCGGTGCGCGACGTGACCATCCTCGAAGCGGGCTTCGGCAACATGCCGGTGATGCTGAAGGAGCATAAGGTCGATCTCATCCCCGGCACGCGCTTGACCAACGGCGATTCCACGGTCCGCGCCTATGCGCGCACGCTCTTCACTCAGAAGGACGCGATCGGCCGCACGCAAATGGCGGAATTGGTCGGGCGGCAGGGCTTCCTCGAGAAGAACCGCGCCGCCGTGGTCGATTATCTCGAGGATTCGCTGCGCGAGCTCGCCTGGTTCAGCGATCCCGCGCATCACGCCGAGGCGGTGAAAATATTTTCAGATTTTACCAAGATACCGGCGGCGCAATTCGACCCCTGGCTCTATGTGAAAGGCGAGGATTACTACAAGGATCCGCAAGGCCTGCCCGATCTCGACGCGCTGCAGGCGAATATCGACACGATGCGTGCTCTCGACTTCACCAAGGAGACCCTCGACGTGAAGCAATACGCCGATCTCAGCTACGTCAAAGAGGCGGCGGCGCGGCTGAAATAGCGGCTTGCTGGCCCGGCGCCTTCGGTGCAACTATGGTCGTTAGCATCTGAGAACAAATCCGGGAATAGGGAGGAAGTGCCATGGTAAAGCGCTGGATCGCAGCCCTGCTGCTCGCGGGGCTGCTGGCCCCGGGCGCGCGCGCCGAGGACGAGGTCGTCAACATCCAACTCGTCAAGAGCATGGGCCAGTCGCCCTTCTATATTGCCGTGGGCAAGGGCTATTTCGCCAAAGAAGGGCTCAAGATCGAATCCGGCAATGTGCGCAGCGCGCTCGATACCATCGCGCCGATGGCCACCGGCCGGCTCGACGGCAGCATGGGCGCCGCGACGGCCGGTTTCTTCAACGCGGCGCATCAGGGCTTCGACATGCGCATCGCCGCGGTGCTCGGCCTGCAAGGCCCGCTGATGGCGACGCAGCCGTTGGTGCGCAAGGAGCTGTGGGATAACGGCACGATCCGCAGCGCCAAGGACCTCAAGGGCCGTAAGGTCGCGATCAACGCGCCCGGCGACATCACCGAATACTTCTTGACGAAGATGCTTGCGAAATACGGGTTGAAGCCCAAGGACGTCGATGAGACGCAGATGGAATTCTCGCTGCAATTCGTCGCCTTCAAGAACGCCGCCATCGACGCCGGCTTCCTGCCCGAGCCGCTCGCCTCGGCGGCCAAGGCCGAGGGCGAGGTCGCGCTGCTGACGCCCGAGGCCGGCATCGGCAACGGCACGCCGACGACCTTCCTCTTCCTCGCGACCAAGTTCATGCAGGAGCGGCCGAAGGTCGCGCTCGCCTTCGTGCGCGCGCTCGTCCGCGGCGCGCGCGACGCGCAAGGCGATTACAGCAAGGACCCGGCGATCGCGAAGATGATCGCGCAGCAGACCAACCTCAAGGTCGAGGACGTTGAGAATAGCGCGCCCTATCTCTTCGATCCCAATCTCGACATCACGAAATACGAGGAAAGCCTGCGCAACGAAGAATCCGTGCACCGCGCGAACGGCCGGCTCAACTACAGCGAGCCGCTGGCCTTCGACAAGGTGATCGACGCGACCCTCGTCCACGAAGCCGCGGCCGAGGTGAAATAGCCGCCGACCATCCCTCCATGATCCGGATCAAAGCCCTCGGTTAAGCCCTGATTTACGTTCATCTCTGACACTGCCGCGCAGTCCTTGCTGAATTCCCCATGCTGACCTCCCGGCGTTCCCGCCGCGATTTCCTTCTCGGCGCGCTACTCGGCTCGGCCTCGGCGCTGCTGGCGCGTCGCGCGGCGGCGGCCGAGCGCGCGCTCGAGCCCCGTCTCGGCGCGGGCGCGAACGTGCTCGACGTGCGGTCTTGCGGCGCGACCGGCAACGGCCACGACCTCGACACCGCCGCGATCAACGACGCGATCGCGACCGTGTCGCGCGGCGGCGGCGGCGTGGTGCGCGTTTCCGCCGGCGACTACCTCTGCAACACCATCCACCTCCAGAACGGCGTCACCCTCCAGCTCGACCGCGGCGCGATCCTGCGCGCGGCCGCGCAAGGCCATTACGACATCGTCGAGCCGAACCGCTGGGCGCGCTATCAGGATTTCGGCCACGATCACTGGCGCAACAGCATGATCTGCGGCCTCGGCGTCGAGAACGCCGCGATCGTCGGACCGGGCCTCCTCTGCGGCGACGGGTTGAGCCGCGGCCGCTGGTCGGAAGGCCTCGTCCAGAGCCGCGGCGTCGCCGACAAGGTCATCGCCCTCAAGCAATGCCGCAATATCACCCTCAGCGGATTCAACCTCGTCGGCAGCGCGCATTTCGGCGTGCTCGCGACCGGCGTCGAGAAGCTGGCGATCAGCGGCCTTCTGGTCGATACCGGTCGCGACGGCATCGATATCGATTGCAGCGCGCAGGTCGCGATCGAGGATGTGTGCTTCAACACGCCTTATGACGACAGCATCGCGCTCAAATCCTCGGCGGCGCTCGGCTACCAGCGCCCGACCAGCGACGTGCGCATCAGCCGTTGTCTTGTCACCGGCGGCTTCGAGCCCGGCACGCTTTATGACGGCCGCCGCGTCCCGGTCGGCGCCCGCGACGGGATGAAGGGGCGGATCAAGATCGGCACCGAATCCTGCTGGGGCTTCGAGAATATCGTCGTCGAGAACTGCGCGATTTGGAACGCGCTCGGCATTCCGCTGCTGACGGTCGATGGCGGCGCGCTCAAGAACGTCGTGCTGCGCGACATCGTCATGGAGAACATCCAGGATTCGCCGCTCTTCCTGCGTCTCGGCGAGCGGCTACGCGCCTTTTCCGATGCGGCGGTGCACGATTTCCGTGGCGTGACGGTCGAGAACCTCAAATGCAGCGGCTTCGGCATGCCGATCATGATCGCGGGCATACCGGGCCATCGCATCGAGAATGTCACGCTCAGGAATATCGAGCTGGTCGAGCGGAGCAAGGAGACTGTGCCGCAAAGCGGTGGCTGGATGGCGGTCGGCGAAGCGGCGGCGCGCTCGGCCGATCTCGTGCCGCCGGAGGCGACGCGCAGCTATCCCGAGGTCGGCATGTTCGGGCCGCTGCCGGCGAAACTGTTGTTCGCGCGCCACGTCGCCGGCCTCGCGATCGACGGCCTCCATCTCAGCAAAGTGACATCAGATCGCGAATTAAGCCGCGTCGTGGCGGATCGCCGGCCGCTTTTCTGGTTCGAGGATCTGGTCGACGAGCGCCTCGCCGGCGTTGCCGTGCCCGGCGGCAAGGGCGAAGCGATCTGCCGCTCCGACCGGCCGGTGAGCTTCCCGGTCGTCGCCAGCCATGCGCTGGCGAGCCCGCCCGACTGGCTCTCGGGCAACGATCTGCTGCTGAAGCGCGCGCCGCTCGCGGCCGCGCGAGGCCGCACCGTCAGTAATTGAACCCTCAGTAATTAATTGGGCCCAAGAGCCCGCCGCCCGCGGCGATGGTCTCGCCGTTGATGGCGACACTTTTGGGCGAGGCAAGGAACGCCACCAGGTAGGCGATCTCCTTGGCCTCGACGAGCCGGCCGATGCTGACCAGCGCCGTCAGCCGCTTCTCGGCGTCGGCCGCGATCACCTGGCCGGCGCGCGTCGTGCCGGGATGGATGGCGATGACGTTGACGCCTTTGGCGCCGAGCTCGTCGGCGAGATTCTTGGTCAGCGACGAGACCGCGGCGTTGCGCACCGAGGCGATATAGTTGCCGGTGCGCCGCGCGGCGCCGCCGCCGATATTGATGATCCGGCCCCAGCCATTGGCGACGAGATGCGGCGCGACCGCGCGCGCCGCGCGCAGATAGCCCGCGACCTTGACGTTGACGTCGAACAGCAGATTGTCGCTCGCGACCTGCGCGATCTTCGCCGAGGGGACGGTGCCGCCGGGCGCGGCTGCGCCATTGACGAGGATGTCGATGCCGCCGAGCGCGCGCACTGCTTCGGCGACGAGGGCCGCGACGGCGTCGTCATCGCCCATATCGGCGGCGATGGGCACGATCTTGCGGCCGGTCGCGGCGGCAATCTCGCGGGCTGTCGCTTCGAGCGGCGCGAGGTTGCGCGCGGCGATCACGACATCGACGCCTTCCTCGGCGAGCTGCCGGGTGATCGCCTTGCCGATGCCGCGACTGCCGCCGGTGACGATGGCGCGCTTGCCTGTGAGTTCGAGGTCCAAGGCGTTCTCCCTCAGGCTGGCGGCGTGAGCTTGCCGAAGCGCGTGCCGTAATCGACCGGCAGCACCTCGCCGGTGATGAGGTCGGGGCCGTCGATGAACCAGCACACCATCGCGGCGATGTCTTCGGCGTAAGCGGTCTTGCCGACCGGCGTGATCTTCGCCATCTCGACGACGCGCTCGTTGAAGCGCTTCTCGCCGAGAAGGTTCTTCATCCAGCGCGTTGCGACGAAGCCGGGCGCGACGGCGTTGACGCGGATGACGGGCGCCAACTGGCGCGCCAGCGCGATCGTCATGGAGTTCAGCCCGCCTTTCGACGCGCCATAGGCGATCGACGAGCCTTCGCCGTCGAGCGAGCCGAGCGCCGAGACGTTGACGATCGCGCCGTTGCCCTGCTTCTTCATCTGCGGCACCACGGCGCGGATCATCTGATAGGTGCCGACGACATTGACCGCGTAGATCTCGAGGAAATCGGGACCGTTGAGCGCCTCGAGATCGCCCGGCTTGGCCGGCTTGGTTTTGCCGGCGCAATTGACGAGGGCGTCGATGCGGCCCCAGCGCGCGAGCGCGGCGGCGGCCATGCCTCTGCATTGCGCGTCGTCGGCGATGTCGGCCTGATGCAGCAGCACGTCGACGCCGTGCTCGCGGCATTGCGCGGCTGTTGCCTCGGCCTCGTCGCGGCTGCGGCTGTAATTGACGACGACGCGGCAGCCTTTCCTGGCGAGAAGCTTCGCGGTCTCGGCGCCGATACCGGTCGCCGAGCCGGTCACGATCGCGACGCCGTTGCGGATGTCCAAGGCGGTTCTCCCTAGGGCGCCGACGCCGCCGCGACGCGGTCGGAGTCGAGCTTGGCTTTCAGGCTGTTGATCTCGGCAAAGAATCCGTCCTCGCTCTTGACGCGCGCAAGGCGGAAGGCCGGCGGCAGCAAGGTGCGCGCATAGATCGGCTGCTGCCGTGCCGGGTTGGCGAGATCGAACGCGTTGGCGAGCTGCAGCCCGATCACGCCCGCGGCGAGGCCGCCGAGGATCGCGGCCTTGAGCAGCGGCCGGGTCGGAGAGATGCCGTGCAGATGGAGGAAGCACACGATCGCGAGCAGCAGCCAAATGCCGCCGAACGCGTAATTCGCGACCGCTTGCGAGGACAGGGAGAAAGCGAGGCCGCTCGTGAGCATGCGATAGAGGCTATAGGCGAGGATGCCGGAGACGCCGATCGTCAGATTGCGGCTGAAGCGCGCCTGGCCCGAGAAGATGCGCGAGAACACCGCCCAGAGCGCGGCCCAGGCGAGCGCCGCGGCGGCGAGTTCGGCGATCGACCCGATATAGCGCGTCGCTTTCGGCTCGGTCGTCTCGTCGAGCCACAGCATCATGCCGTTGATCGCCAGCGCGGCGACGATCAGCGCCGACACGGCCACCCACGACGTCGGGCGGCGCGCCGGCGCTTCGGCCGGCACGGGATAATCGGCGTCGCGCACGCGCACCAGCGTATGGCCGATCCGCAATACGCTGTCGCCGTCGATGAGGCTGCGGTCGCGCCGCTCGCCGGCGAGCGCGAACGATTGCGCGTCGAGCGCCTCGGCGACGATCGCGCCGTCCGCGGCTCGGGTGATGCGCAGATGCTCGGGCGCCACCGCCGCGTCGTCGATCACGACGTCGTTGTGATAGGAACGGCCGATGCGGATCTCGGGGCCGGTGCAGCGGAAGCGCGCGCTCACCGGGCCGTGGCGCGACAGCAGCTCGACCCAGATCACTTCTGCCATTGCAGCGCCTCGAAAAACTGCTTGGTCAGCGCGACCGCGTTCTCGAAGGTGACGGCTTGCAGCCCGAAGCGCGAGATCAGCGCCTCCGAGCCGCGATCCTCGGTGACGCTCATCACCGCGACGTCGTAGAGGTCGTCGAAATCCTTATAAGCGCGCGCGCACCACACCGCGTCGACCGGCGGCCCCTTGTCCGGCGTGGCGGCGATGGTGAAATCCTGATCGCAGCGCTGCGGCGTGAAATATTTCTCGCGCCAGCTCGTGAACCACGGAAGCTGGTTCTGCTGCTCGAGGAAGGTCGCGAACTGGAACGGGTTGAGATCGAGGCTGCGGACATAGGAATGAACGATCGCCAGCCGGCCGACGGACAGGTCGTTAGCGACGAACAGCTCGGTCTCGCTGGTGCAATTCGTGGTCTCGACCGTGGCGCGCGGCTTCGGCACCTGCTCGGCATTGGTCTGGCCCCAGCAGGTGAACCAGTCGGCCTTGCTCTCGGGCGCGACATAGGGCCCGAAGGCCGCCGCTTGGAATCCGTTGGCGGCGAGCGTCGCGTAAAGCGCGGCTTGGCGAGCGGCGATCTGGCGGCCGACTTCGGCACGCAATGCGGTGGGCGAGGGCGGCTCTTGCCGCGCCGCGTTGTCGAGGAGCGCGATCGCGTAGCGCGCCGGGACGAGGAAGCTGACGAGCTGGCCGCCGAGCCGGGTCGCGACATTGATGCCGATGACGTCGCCGCCGGCGCTGACGGCGGGACCGCCGCTCATCCCGGGATTGAGCGCGCCCGAAAAATGGATGCGCGGCGTGTAGCTGCGCTCGACCAGCCCGTTATAGGTGCCCTCGACGATCGCGAAACCGATATCGAGCGGATTGCCCATCGCATAGAGCTGCTCGCCCTTGGTCAGATCCTCGAGCTTGCGGCGGTCGAAAGAGAAATACGCGGCCTGCGGCTGGTCGACGCGCACCACGGCGAGGTCGTTGGCGAGATCGAAAGCGAGGAGGCGCAATTCGCCTTGTCCGCCCGACGCGGTGAGATATTGCAGGCGGTAGAGGCTGGGCTCGAGGACGTATTGCGACACCACGTGGTAGTTGGTGATCGCGGTGCCGGCGTCGTCGACGAGAAAGGCCGAGCCGAGAGTCGTTTGGCGGCCGCTCGCGGCGAGGACGGTGCGGATCTGCAGGATCTTGCTGCGCGCCGATTGATAGATGCGCTCGCCGGTGGTCGAGACCGGCGCTGGAACGGCGGCCGGGGCGCTGTCCTGCGCGGTCGCACGGCCCACCGCCGCGCTCGTGATCGCCAGCCCGACCAGGAAGAAGAGCAATCTGCCCGCGGCGCTCACCTGTCACCCCTAACTGCCGTCGATCATGGCGAAATCGCCGCGGGAAGCAAGCGCGGCCGCGACGGCGCCTTGCGCCGCCGGAGCCGTGCGCCTAGACCATGATCATCGGGAGGAAGCCAGCATGGCCGAATTGCAGCTCAGCATCGCGATGCACCCCAATGCCCGCTCGCGCGCGGTGCTCGAGGGCCGCCTCAAGCCCGACGGCATCGATCTTCTGGTAACCAATGCCTTCCCGTCGGAGATCTTCTGGCGCCAGCTCCATTTCAGCGAGTTCGACATTTCCGAAATGTCGATGTCGTCGCTGCTGATCCTCTTGGCCTCGGGCAATCGCGACTGGGTGGCGCTGCCGGTCTTCACCACGCGGCGCTTCTTCCATACCGGCATGTGGGCGCGCAAGGACTGCGGCATCCGGACGCCGGCCGATTTGAAGGGCAAACGCGTCGGCGTGCCGGAATACCAGCAGACCGCGGCGCTCTGGGGGCGCGGCGCGCTGAAGCACGAGTTCGGCGTCGATGCGAGCGAGATCGAATGGTGGATGGAGCGCACCGAGGAGGTCAGCCATGGCGGCGCGACCGGCTTCAAGCCGCCGCCCGGCGTGACGCTGCATCGCATCCCGGCGAGCGAAAGCATGGGCTCGATGCTGGTCTCGGGCAAGCTCGACGCCGCACTGCATTACATCGCGCATAACAATCTCGTCGACCGCAGCCAGGTCAGCCTCGAGGATCGCGCGGAGGGCCATTTCATCTTCCCCGACCGCGCCGCCGAAAGCCGGCGCTATTTCGCCAAGACCGGCATCTATCCGATCAATCACGGCATGGTGGTGCGGCGCTCGATCGTCGAAAAGCATCCCTGGGTGGTGCTGAATCTCTATCGCGCTTTCCTGGAGGCGAAGAACCGCTGGCTCGCTGGTGTCACCGAGGCCGCGGAGGGTCATATCGATACCGGCATCCTCGTGCCCGAAGCGGCCGCGGCGCTGAAAAAGGACCCGTTCCCTTACGGCGTCGTCGCCAACCGCCACGTGCTCGAGACCATCGCGCGCTATTCGCACGAACAGGGGCTGACGCCGCGCGTTCTGGCGCTCGACGATATCTTCCCGGCGGCGACGCTGTCGCTTTAGGGCTTATTGCCGTTGCTGAAATGACGGCTCGAAAAAGCCTTACAACGCTCGCGTGGGCATCATGATCGTCCGCCACATGTGCGAGGCGGGCGTGTTGTCCCAGCCGAGACCTTCCGCGGGCTGGCGGAAATTACGACCGATGACGTCCTCGAATTCTTCAAGCTGCGGATTGACGCCCGGCTCGAACGCATAGAGGTCGTTGACGCAGATCTGCCGCGCGGTGCCGTACCATTTATGCTTCCGCGCGAATTCGTAATCGCGCTTGATATAGTCCTCGGGCTCGAAATCGGCGCCGAACAGCCGGACATACATCTCCGGATATTCGTAGCCGAAATCCTTATCGGCGAAGAAGCGCAGCGCCTGGTGATAGCGGATGCCCCAGCTCACTTCTTCGTCGACATAGGGCTCGATGAGCTGCGCGCCCCAATAGCCGTGATCCGGGCGGATGAAACCGACGACGCCGATATCGTGCAACAGGCAGGCGAGGATCACCTTCTCGCTATAGCCGCCTTTGCGCGCGAGATTGGCGCTTTGCAGCAGATGGTTGGTGGCGCTGCCGAAGCGCAGCTTGAAGAAATCCATCAAGGTCGGCTGCGCCGGCATCGGCTTCAGGCGCGGGTCGGCGCCTTGCACGACATGCTTGCCTGGCGGCAGCGGAGCCTGGATCGGCCCGGTCGGGTCCTTGTCGCCTGAGGTGAACAGCACCGAGCGCAACGGGATACGCTCTTCCAGGCCCTGCATCATCTTGTCCTCGAGCGCGTCGGCACGCTGATTGGAGTCGCCTTTGAATTTGGCGTTGGTGACCGCCTCCCACTGATCGACATTCGCTTGCTTGGCCATCCGGTCCTCCATTCTCTTCGTGCCGGCCACGTCGCCGACCCCCGCATCATTGTTGAGCCGTGGCGTCGCGCGCGTCAATTGTTGCCCTCCCGCTGCTTCCTGCCCTTTTTTCGCGAAAAACATAGCGGCCGGCCGTAAATCGTGGCGGGATTGTGGCCGCGCTCGGCAACACTTGCCTTCGCTCTGCCATGGGCTGGCCGTGCATCACCTTAATCTTCTCATAACTTTGACATTACCAGGCTCCAGCATGGCCGGTCGTGGGAATGGCGCGCCATCGCGCGTCGTCCGTTTGCAGCATTTTCGCGAGGGACCTGGGCCATGCGAGCCATTACGACCACCGCCTTACTTCCCGTCCCGAACCATGTATTGACGCGGAACGTCGCAATCCCCGCCCCGCGCCGCCGCGTGCTGGGCCGGTTGTTCTCCCGCCGTCAGCGCCAGCCGACCTTGTTCCTCCGTTGCCTTGCCGTCCATATGGCGACAGCCGGGACGCTCAGCGCGCTGCGCTGATTTAAGCGAGGGTTAACACCCTCGCGACTCGTTAACCCTTTCTTAACCGTTGCCGGCGCACAACGCCCGAGTCGGCACCGACAGGTGCAAGCTTTACAGGGGGTTGGAGCAGTGTCTGAAGGTATGAGCTCGGGGTACGTCCCCGGTAGCGTGGTTTGGGTCCCTTGGTCGATCACCCGTCCCGAGCGGCGACGGCGGTCATTTCGCAGTCGCGAGTCGTGGTTGCGGCGGCTGTTCCTGCGGCATCGGCCGAGCCTCTATCAGCGCTGTCTCGCGATCCACATCATGACGAGCGGCGATACCGAGCAGGGTGGGCGATCATGACTGCCGAGGCTTTATGGGCGGCGGCCGGGCTGGCGAGCCTCGCCGATCCGATCGATTCGAGCGAACCAATCTTCGCGATCAGCCGCTCGCAAGAGCCCGTCCTGATCGAGCCCGGTGCCGAGGCCGAACTGCCGGAACTCTGCCTCGCCTAGCGAGACGCAGGCACGGCCGGCCCGCGCAATCCACCAGATCTTTCTCGAGCAACGCCGCGAGCACGGCGCTGAAATGCATCGCCGCGCCCGGCCGTTCGGCGCCTTCGAGCCAGTTCTGATCGAGGAATGAGGCAAAGCCCGGCTGGCCGAGTGCGACCTCCCAGAGCACGCCGAGCAACGAAGCCATCGCTTCTTCGGCCTCGCGCTCGAGGCCGAAGACCGTCGCGGCGCGCTCGGCGGCGACGCGGTCGCCGGTCTCCGGCCCGGTACCGAGGCCAAAATCGATCGCGGCGCGGCGCTCCCGCGGCGCGAGCTGGAAATGCGCCACTTCGTGCAGCAACACATAGGCTTCGGTCGCGCTGCGCAGCGCCTGGCCGTTCCAGGCGAAATCGAGCGCCGGGCTGCCGGGAAGCAACCCCATGCCGAAACGCGCGGCGAGATCGCAAGCGGCGGCGTGATGCCGGGCCGCGGCCGCGTCGTCAGCGCGTGTCGCCTGCAACGGATCGGCGATATGCCGAAACACGGCCAGCGCCGGCGCGTCGAGGAAAGCGGCGAACTGCTCGATCACTCCGGGTAGCCGGTCGCGCGCAATATCGGTGAGGATCATCGCGCACTGCTAGCGCGGCCATCGCCTCGCCGGCAAGGCCGGCGCCGATTCATTTCCGCCACAGAGGTTTAGCAATCCGGAAGCGTTGCTAGCGGCGATCTCCCTCGCTCCGTCGCAATCTCGGCAAAGCTCAGGCCCAAGCGCCGGGCGGCGCTGTGGCTTGCGCCAGTTGAAAGGCTCCGGGCGCCGCGCTCATTCCATTAAAGGCAGGGGCTTGGCCACCGCTATTGCCAGACTGCGCGAAGCCGCCGTCGTCGCTGGGCTGATCGTTCGCCGGCTGGGCGGCGGCGAGGTGATCCGTCGTGACGCGATGGAGGAGCGGCCGCACATGGAGCGCTTTGTGCGCCTTGCTCCATTGGGCGAGAGCCTCGCTCCGCCCGGTCTCGTCGATACTGCGCACGCGCAGGTATTGGCGTCCGCGGGGGCCCGTGGTTGTCGTAATAGTTGCTTGAATGCCAAGCCTTTCGAGCTTGGCTTTGAGGCGATCGGCAAAGATCGGGTGATCGGGATCGTAGGCGCCGAATTCGATCCAATAGTGCGGCCCGGCGGGCGCGGCTTGCGCGGGCGCGACCGGCTGCGGGGCGACCGCCGGCTGCGGGGCGACAGGCGGCGCCGGTGTCGCGGCGGCGACGGACGCCGGCGCGGCTGAAGGGGCGGCTGTCGGTGCCGCCGCTGGCGCGACCGTCGCGGCTGGCACCGGTGCGGCCGAGGGGGCCGGCAATTCCGCCACCGGTGCGAGCGCCGGCGGCGACGACTCGCGGGAAACAACTGCTTGAGTCGTTGGCGGATTCTCGGTCGCGGCGGCGACCGCCGGCGGAGCAGCTAGGGGCGCGCCAACTGGCGCCGGCTGCTCGACCTGGCGCGCGGCGATCGCTGGCGCTGCAACGTTTTCGTCGCGTTGCAGCCGGACGGCGCCGAATACGCCCAAAACTAGCGCCACGACGCCCATTGCGAAGAGGCTCGCGCTCCAGGCCGGGCGCCCTTGACTGAAGATTCGTGTCGGCTCGCGCATTGTCTCGGGCATTGCTCGGTGTCCCCCACAGCGAGTGCATAAAAACAGTAACACGCGATCCAGCGCATCACGACGCCTCAGCCGGCGGTTCGACAACTTTCCTGTGGAGACATCTGTGGACGACTCGCGATGTCGCATTCCTGCTGCGCGGGCATGGCAAAACCCGTGTCCGCCTATGGTGTTCTGGAGGTTGCGAAACGGGTTCCGATGGGGCAGAGTGGCTGGCCTTACGTTTCGACGCCGCGCTGCCCGACCTTGGGATGGGACGCCCTCAGCCTCTTTGTGAGAGGACCACGCGGAAAGAGCGGAGCACCGAAGAGCACGCGCCGTCCGGGTGTCGCCCGGCGACGCGGGGGATTGAGTGGGTAGGGAGACAGGCTTTGGAGCCTACGAATATCGCGGCCCCTGACTATTTCCACAAAGTCGTCGATTGTCAGTGGGCCTGTCCGGCGCATACGCCGGTGCCGGAATACATCCGCCTGATCGCCGCCGGCCGCTATACCGACGCATACATGATCAACTGGAATTCCAATGTGTTTCCAGGGATTTTGGGACGGACTTGCGATCGTCCCTGCGAGCCGGCTTGCCGCCGCGGCCGGGTCGAGGAAGAGCCGGTGGCGATCTGCCGCCTGAAGCGCGTCGCCGCCGACAACAAGGACGACATCCGCGCGCGGCTGCCGGGCATTCCGGTGCAGAAGAACGGCAAGCGCATTGCGTTGATCGGCGCCGGCCCGGCCTCGCTGACCGTGGCGCGCGATCTCGCGCCGCTCGGCTACCACCTCGTGATGTTCGACGGCGACGGCAAGACCGGCGGCATGATGCGCACCCAGATCCCGCGCTTCCGCCTGCCCGAGTCGGTGACCGACGAGGAATGCGGCTACATCACCGATATGGGCATCGAGCTGCATCTCGGCGAGCCGATCAAGAGCATGAAAGAGCTCTTGAAGCGGGGCTATGACGCGATCTTCGTCGGCTCGGGCGCGCCACGCGGCCGCGAGCTCGAAATTCCCGGCCGCCAGGAAGCTGCCGCCAACATCCATATCGGCATCGACTGGCTCTCGAGCGTGTCGTTCGGCCATATCGACAAGATCGGCAGGCGCGTGATTGTGCTCGGCGGCGGCAATACCGCGATGGATTGCTGCCGCACCTCGCGGCGCCTCGGCGGCGAGGATGTGAAGGTCGTCGTCCGCTCGGGCTTCGAGGAGATGAAGGCGTCTCCCTGGGAAAAAGAGGACGCCATGCACGAGGACATCCCGATCCTCAACATGCTGGTGCCCAAGGAATTCACCCATAAAAACGGTAAGTTGACCGGCGTTCTTTTCGAAAAGGTCAAAGCCGTCTACGACGCTAAGGGCAAGCGCTCGCTGGTGTCGACCGGCGAGCCCGACGCGCATTACGAATGTGACGACGTGCTGGTCGCGGTCGGGCAGGAGAACGCCTTCCCCTGGATCGAGCGCGACATCGGCATCGAATTCGACAAATGGGATATGCCGGCGGTCGATCCCGTGACCATGAAATGCTCGCTGCCCAACGTGTTCTTCGGCGGCGACGCGGCATTCGGGCCGAAGAACATCATCTGGGCGGTGGCGCATGGCCGCGACGCCGCGGTGTCGATCGACAAGCTGTGCCACGGCGAGGACATCGGCAAGCGGCCGCCGCCCGACGTGGCGCTCATCGGCCAGAAGATGGGCATCCACGAATGGAGCTATGACAACGATATCTCCAACGACCTCCGCTACAAGGTGCCGTTGCGCGACAAAGTGTTGGCGCTATCGAATGTGAAGCTCGAGGTCGAGCTCGGCTTCGATCGGAAGCTCGGCTACGCCGAGGCCGAGCGCTGCCTCAATTGCGACATCGAGACCGTGTTCACGCCTTCGCTCTGCATCGAATGCGATGCCTGCGTCGACATCTGCCCGATGGATTGCATCACCTTCACCGGCAACGAGCCGGAAGAACAGCTCCGGCATAATCTCAAGGCGCCGGCCAAGAACCGCACCCAGGACATCTACGTCTCGACCGAGCTCAAGACCGGCCGCATCATGGCCAAGGACGAGGATGTCTGCCTGCATTGCGGGCTTTGCGCCGAGCGCTGCCCGACCGGCGCCTGGGATATGCAGAAATTCCTCCTCGATATGACACACGCTGGACCCGCATGCCGAAGCCGATAGAAGCCGTCAACGATTTCGTCGTTAAGTTCGCCAACGTCAACGGTTCGGGATCGGCGAGCGCGAACGAGTTGTTCGCACGCTCGATCCTGCGCATGGGCGTGCCGGTCGCGTCGCGCAACATCTTTCCCTCGAACATTCAGGGTCTGCCGACCTGGTACGAGGTCCGCATATCCGAGGCCGGCCATCTCGGCCGGCGCGGCGGCGTCGATCTGATGGTGGCGATGAACCCGCAGACCTGGGGCGCGGACGTCGCCGAGATCGATCCCGGCGGCTACCTCTTCTACGATTCGACGAAGCCGATGCCGCCGTCGAAGTTCCGCGAGGACATCAACGTCGTCGGCGTGCCGCTGACCGAGATCTGCAATCGCGAATTCAGCGATCCGCGCCAGCGCCAGCTGTTCAAGAACATCATCTATGTCGGCGCGCTCGCGGCGCTGCTCAACATGGACGTCGCCGCGATCGAGAAGCTGATCGCCGAGCAGTTCCAGGGCAAGGACAAGCTTATCGCGCCGAACGTCAAGGCGCTGCATATGGGCATCGATTATGCCAAGACGCAACTCGCCCCGTTGGGCCTGCGCGTCAAGACCACCGACAAGGTCGGCGACCGCGTCTTCATCGACGGCAACAGCGCCGCGGCGCTGGGCGCCGTCTATGGCGGCGCGACGGTCTGCGCCTGGTATCCGATCACGCCCTCGACCGCGCTGGCCGAGGCCTTCATGCGCTATTGCCGCCGTTTCCGCCTGGATAAAGAGACCGGCAAGGGCAAATACGCGATCGTCCAGGGCGAGGACGAGCTCGCCTCGATCGGCATCGTGATGGGCGCGGCATGGAACGGCGCGCGCGCGTTCACCTGCACCTCGGGTCCGGGCGTGTCGCTGATGACGGAATTCGTCGGCCTCGGCTATTACGCCGAGATTCCGGCGGTGATCATGGACGTGCAGCGCGGCGGGCCGTCGACCGGCATGCCGACCCGCACCCAGCAGGCCGATCTGATCGGCGCCGCTTATGCCTCGCATGGCGACACCAAGCATCCGCTGCTCTTCCCCGAGGACCCGAGCGAATGCTTCGAGATGTCGGCGCTCGCCTTCGACATGGCCGACCGGCTGCAAACGCCGATCTTCCTGATGCTCGACCTCGACATCGGCATGAACGACTGGCTGAGCAAGCCCTTCAAGTGGGACGACAGCCGCCAGCTCGATCGCGGCAAGGTGCTGAGCTACGAGGATTTGCAGGCTGGCAAGGAGCTGCAGCGCTACACCGATCTCGACGGCGACGGCGTCGGTTTCCGCACCTATCCCGGCACGCATCCGACCAAGGGCAGCTACTTCACCCGCGGTTCCTCGCATGACCGTCTCGCCAAATACAGCGAGAACGGCACGGTCTATGTCGAGAACATGCAGCGCCTCTTACACAAGTTCGAGACCGCGAAGAAGCTGATCCCGGCGCCGGTGCGGCGCGACGCCAAGGCCAAGAGCAAATACGGCGTGCTCTATTTCGGCTCGACCACGCCTTCGATGCACGAGGCGTTGGGCGTGCTCGAAGAGCAGGGCATCCATTTGAACGCGATGCGGGTGCGCGGCTTCCCGTTCTCGGACGAGGTGGTGAACTTCGTGCTCGAGCACGAGCAGGTGTTCCTCGTCGAGCAGAACCGCGACGCTCAGCTCCGCACCTTGCTCGTCACCGAGAGCAATCTCGATCCGGGGCGGATCGTGCCGGTGCTGCATTACGACGGCACGCCGATCACCGCGCGCTTCATTATCGATAAGATCTCGGCCCTGCTCAAGGCGCGCAACGTCGCGCCGCTGCGCGAAGTGGCGAGGTGAGAAAGAACCCATGACCTACATTCCGAAACCCAAGCTCCACCATCCCGAGCTGCCGAAGAACAAGCTCGGCTTCACTCATCGCGATTACGAAGGCTCGGTCTCGACGCTCTGTGCCGGCTGCGGCCACGATTCGATCAGTGCCGCGATCATCCAGGCCTGTTTCGAGCTCGACCTGCCGCCGCACCGTATCGCCAAGATGTCGGGCATCGGCTGCTCGTCGAAGACGCCCGATTATTTCCTCGGCAATTCGCACGGCTTCAACTCGGTGCATGGCCGCATGCCGTCGGTTCTAACCGGCGCCAACCTCGCCAACAAGGATTTGATCTATCTCGGCGTCTCTGGCGACGGCGACAGCGCCTCGATCGGCTTCGGCCAGTTCGCGCATTCGATCCGCCGCGGCGTCAACATGCTCTATATCGTCGAGAACAACGGCGTCTATGGTTTGACCAAGGGCCAGTTCTCGGCGACCTCGGACAAGGGCTCCAAGAGCAAATACGGCGCGGTCAACGGCGATTCCGCGATCGATCTCGTCGCCCTCGCGCTGCAACTGGGCGCGACCTATGTCGCGCGCGGCTTCTCGGGCGACAAGGAACAGCTCGTGCCGTTGATCAAGGCGGCGATCAACCATCACGGCGCCGCTTTCATCGATTGCATCAGCCCGTGCGTCGCCTTCAACAACCATGTCGGCTCGACCAAGAGCTTCGACTATGTGCGCGAGCACAACGAGACCGTGAACCGGCTCGACATGATGGTCGAGCACGAACCGATCACCGCCGATTACGCGCCGGGCACCGTCGAGCTGGTGACGCAGCATGACGGCTCGATCCTGCGCCTGCGCAAGATCGCGGCGCATTACGATCCGAGCGATCGCATCGCGGCGATGAACTATCTGCAGGAGCGCGCGGCGGCCGGCGAGATCGTCACCGGCCTGCTCTATGTCGATCCCGAGGGCCAGGACCTCCACGACTATCTCAACACCGTGCCGAAACCGTTGAACGAGCTCGGCACCGCCGACCTCGTTCCCGGCCAAGCCGCCTTGCAGAAGCTCAACGAGAGCCTGCGCTAGCCTGACGCTGCTCCGGACATGAAACGCCCCCGCGCGAGCGGGGGCGTGTTTGCTTTTGTGCCGACTACGGTTACTGCGGCGGCTTCTTGTCGGAGGCCGGCGGCGCAGGATGGGCGGCGGGCGCTGGCGCGTGCGCGACTTGCGCCGGTGCCGGACGCGGCGCTGACGGCGGTGCATGTGCGATTTGCGGTGCCGGTACCGGACGCGGCGCGGGTGGTGGCGCTGCGGGATGCGGTGCCGGCGGCGGGGCGTGCGCAACCTGCGGCGCCGGCATCGGATGCGCTGCGGGCGGCGATGCTGCCGGATGCGGTGCTGGCGGCGGGAGATGCGCAACTTGCGGCGCCGGCGCAGCCCGATGAGCCGGCGATGCGACCGGACGCGCGGCGGTTTGCGGCGTTGCCGGATGCTGAGGCGCAGCTTGCCGGAGCGCTTGCTCGGGACGCGCCGCCTGACCGGGCCTCGGCGTTTCCGGTCGCGCATTGGTCACGGCTTGATGCGGCGGCGCCGGATGCGGTGCGAGATTGGCATTCGCCGCCGGCGCGTTGGGCGCGGTCCGCGCTTCGCGCGGCGGCTGGTTCGCAAGAGCCTGGTTCCGTGCATGCGCCTGGCCGGCCGGCGACTGAGTTTGGCCGGGTTGCGGCTGGTTCGCGGACGGCTGGTTCTGCGTGCGCTGCGGCTGGTTCGGCGCGGTTCGATCCTGCGCGTGTTGCGACGCAGCCTGGTTCCGGTTTGCTGCAGCGGCGGCGGGCGCATTCGCATCACCCGCATTCGCATCGCCCTGGGGCCGGGTCGCGGCAGCGGTGACACGATGCGGCCCAGGCGCGGTCGGCGCTTTCTCCGCGGCGATCGCGGGTGGCGTGGTCGCGGCGACACGGCCCGGCGCAACGCTCGCTTTCGCATTCGGTTGCGTTGCGACCGCGGTGGCGGCGGCCGGATCGGCGTGGCCAACGCGCGCATTGGCGCTCGGACGGAAGTTGGCCAGCGCAGTCGTGGTCCGCGTATGCGCGAGCTGGTCCGGCGCGACCGAAACCGTCGCGCGTTGCACGGGCGCGGCGCCCGCGAAAGCGGCCGCGGGCACCACCGTCGCCGCGTCGCGGTTGTGGTAGTTGCTCACGGCCCCATGGGTGACGTTGTAGGTCCGGGCGTTCCAGTCGCGGCCATTGGCGCCGCGGGCCCAGTTTTCACTCGCGTGGAAATAGGGGTGATATTCTTCATGCGGAGCGAGCGCGACCCAGCCAATCGCGGCGACGGCGGCGCCGGCGGCGAGATCGACGCCCCAGCCATCGCCGCCGATGAAAGCGACGAGCGCGGGCGCATAGACCGGCTGCGCCGGGATATCGGCCGGGACCCAGGCCCAGCGATCGTCGCGATCGATCCAGCGGCCATAATGGAACGGCGCGAAGCCCCAGGGCGTATCGTCGATCCAGGTCCAGCCCCAAGGCGCCACCCAGGCCCAATGGCCGTAACGATACGGCGCCCAGCCTTCGGGCACGCCGCTCGGATACCAGACCTCGCCATATTGGGGGTCCTGGCTCCAGCTGCCGTATTGGTCGAGATCCTGATAGCCCGTGACCGCGGCAGGCACGTAGCGCGGCTGTTGCGCGGCGGTCTCGCGCTCTTCGCGCGACTGCGCCCATTGATCGAAATCGCTGGGCTGTGCCGCTGCCAGCTGGATATCGGGCGGATTGCCGGCGATCACGGCCGCTTGGCCGGCGCCGATATCGACCGCGCCGTGATCGGTGTCGAAGCGCGCCGCGCCGGCAAGCACGCTCACTTGAATCTGGTCCGCAGGCTGATCGCCGTTAGGTTGGCCGGCATCGATGTCGTAGCTGCCGGGCCGCGTGATCGCGACTTGACCGCGCGGCGTCGTGACTTTGACTTCGCCGCGCGGCATCTGCCAGAAATGCAGGTTGAGCACGCCCTGGTCGAGCTGCACGTCGATTGCGCGGTCGTTGAGCGCCGAGATGTCGAGCTGGCTCGCCTGATCGAGCCGCAGCTCAGCTGGGCCGACTTCGATCTCGGCCTTCGCGTTCTCGTCGGTCCAGAACGATTCGCCGGTGGTGACGGGATAGTTCACGGTCGCCGGCGCCCAGTCGCCCTGATCGCCCGACGGGTGGAACGAGACCGTGCCGTCGATATAGCTGAGCCGGCCGACCCGGCCGGGCGGATCGGCGGCGCTCGCGCCGGGAGCCAAGGCGGGCGTCAGCACAAGAAAGGCTGCGGGCAGAGCAAACAGCGCGCGGCGCATGGACCTGCTCCTAATTCACGACCCGACCAGATAACGTGGATCGCGCGCCGGAATTTCCCGGCCGCGCTTCATCTAACGCGGTTGTAATCTCGACCATCGCGGTACGGCCGCAAATGGGACATGATTCCGGCGCCGCGCATGTTTCGATGCCGCGACCAGCGACAAACGCGCGGAAGCGGGGCCAGCCCGGCCATGACGACAAATAAACGAGCTTATCGTCCTTGCGGACTCAGGGGCGGACGGGCAGGGTGCGCGTCAGGGGGACAACGTCATGCAAAAAAACCTGTGCCTTACGTTCGCGGCCTTCGTCGCAACCCTTGTTGCCGCGACGGGTATCGCCCGCGCGGCCGACACGATCCGCGTCGGCACGCCCGAGCCGCATGCGTTTAATTTCGGCATGCTCGATGCCGGGACGACGCTCGGGATCTTCGCGAAGAATGGCATCGAGGTGCAGCGCCTCGATCTCGGCGGCGGCGCCAAGCTGCATCAAGCCATGGTCGCCACCGCGATCGATGCGGCGCTCGGCGGCGGCACCGATGTGCAATTCCTGGTGAAAGGCTCGCCCGAGAAAGCCATCGCGGTCTTCGGCACCGCGCCCGCCAATCTCGCCATCATCGTCGCGCCGAAGTCGCCGATCAAGACGCTCGCCGACCTCGAGGGCAAGAAAATTGGCATCTCGACCGTCGGCTCGCTGACCAACTGGTTCGCGCTGGAGGTGGCGCGGCGCCAGGGCTGGGGACCCGACGGCATCGTGCCGGTTCCGGTCGGCAGCATGGAGAGCGGGCTCGCCGCGCTCGCCGCCGGCAATATCGATGCCGACTCCGGCAATCTCGAGGTCAGCTATATCGTCGAAGCGCAAGGCAAGCTGCGCATTCTCGCGCGTGGCGGCGACCTGGTGAAGGATTTCGTCGCCTCGGTCATCTATGCGAGCGACGCCGAGATCGCGGAGCATCCCGACGTGCTGCGGCGCTTTCTCAAAGGCTGGTTCGAGACCGTCGCCTATCTCCACGCCCATAAGGCCGAGGCGATTCCGATCATGGCGAAGATCATGAATGCGAGCCCGGCCGTGACCGCGAAAATTTATGACGCCGAGATGGACTCATTCCCGACCGATGGTCATTTCGATCGCGCGAAGCTCAGGATCGTCGAGGAGGCGCTCTTGAACTTCCATCTCATCCCGGAAATGCCCGACAACAGCAAGCTTTTGAACGAAAGCTTCCTGCCGCCGCGCTAGCCCGCGCTTAATCGAGCTTCGCCGCTTCGGCGTGGATGCGCAGCAGCGCGGGAATAGTTTCTGGCTTACGGCGGCCGAAGCCGCATTCGGTGCCGATCGCGAAATCCTTCGCGTATTTCCGCGCCGTCGCCAGGCGGCGCTTCGTGCCTTCGATCCCGTCGGTGTGATGGACGAGGCCGAGCGCGAGCTGCGTCTCGGGCCGCAGCTTCAGTTTGGTCAGTGGCACGAAATAGGCGTCGTCGGCGCGGTCGCGCGGCACCGGCATATGGATGAGGTTGATCGGCCGCTTCACCCGGGCGTCGAGGCGCGTCGCCATATCGACCATGTCGCCCACATCGACCGGCTCGACGACATGGCGATGGTTGCTGTCGCCGTAGCAGAAATGGAACAGCAGATCGATATCGGCGGGCACGCGATCGGCGAGAGCAGCGAGGATCGCGGCGAATTTCTCCTGCATCGCCGCCTTGCTGTCGCCGTAGACGCCGGTATCGCCGCGCTGCAGCCGCGCGAAGACGGCCGAGGCGACGTCGAATTGGATGGCGATGTCGGGATGCGGCAAGCTCGCCGCGATCTTGTCGATCTCGCGGCCGAGCGCGTCGTTGTAGACCGGATCGAGCGCCGCTTGCAGCTCCTCGACCAGGAACAGCCACAGCACCGAATGCGCCGGAACGAGATCGATCTGGAACTTGGTGCCCGCCGCGAGCTTGCCGGCGTCGCGCAGCCGCTTGAAGATCGTATAGGATTCGCGGGCGTTGTCGGCATAGAAGAGGTTGTCAAAGCGGATATCGGCGAGCGACTTGCCGGGCTTCAGGCGATAACGCTTGCGGGCCACCGCCGTCGGATGGACGCGGAACTGTTCCTCGGATTGCTCCAGCGCCGGATTGTCCTTGAAGATGACTTCGAGCCAGGTGATCCAATCGAGCCGATGGCCGGTCTCGCCGTCGGGAATGCGCTTGATGCGGCTGCCGAGCGCGCCGCCGACCGCGGTGAAAACCGCTTCGGCGTTCGCCATCGGCACCGAGCCGACCAGATAGGCGTCGTGGGCCATTCTCACCCCCGCAGTTTCGGCATCACCTCGGCGGCGAACAGCTCGATGTTGCGCCGGGCGAGGTCGTCGGGCAGCACGCCGAACTGTAACATCGGCACGAGGATGCCGAGACCGGTGCGGTCGCGTACCTCCTCGATCTTCGACAGGACCGTCTTGACGCTGCCGATCACGGCCGTGCCGCTGGCGATCAGCTCGTCGGCGGTCGAGACCTTGCCGCCCACCACCGTCCGCAGCTTCATGAAGGTCTTCATCGAGTTGAACGAGGTATAGCCCGGCGGGACCAGCATCTCGATCGGCATGCGCAGATAGTTGTTGAAAAGCGTCTCGATGGCGCGGCCGGCCTCGGCGCGGGCGCGCTCGTCGGTCTCGGCGACGTAGACCGGGCACGCCCAGCCGAACTGCTCCGCCGCCGGCTCGTAGCCGAATTTCCGTGCCTGGTCGCGATAGGTGTTGAGATAGCGCACGACGAGATCGGTCGAGGAGAAGGTCACCAGGAAGGGATATTTGCGCGCCGGGTCCGATGCCCAGACCACCGTCTCGCTCGATCCCTGCGACGGGATCCAAATCGGCGGATGCGGCTGCTGATAAGGCCGCGGCCAGAGATTGACGTAGCGGATGTTGTAATGCTGGCCCTCGAAGGGGAAGGGGCCGGGCCGCGTCCAGGCCTGGACGATGAGATCGTGCGCCTCGTGGAAGCGCTCATGCGAGAAATAGGGATTGACCCCGGTCGAATGATATTCGGCGCCGATGCCGCGGACGAAACCGCAGATGATGCGCCCCTTCGAGAGGTTGTCGAGCATCGCATATTCTTCGGCGATGTTGATCGGATTGCCTTGCAGCGGCAGCGCGCGGCCGAGGATCGCGATCTTCACCTTCTTGGTGCGCTGGATGAGGGCGCTGGCAATAAGGTTCGGCGCCGGCATCAGCCCATAGGCATTCTGATGGTGTTCGTTGACGCCGATGCCGTCGAAGCCGAGGCGCTCGGCTTCGACCAGGAAATCGATATAGGCGGCGTATTCCTCGGCGCCTTTCACCGGATCGTAGAGGCTGTTGGGCAGCACCACCCAGGCCGAGCGGTGCTTCGCCGCCTCGGCGAAATCGAGCGGGCGATAGGGCATCAGATGGAAGGAGATGAATTTCATCGCGACACCTCTGCGAGGAAGTCGCGCAAGGGCGCGAGCGTCTCGGCGAGCTTTTCGACCTGCGGCACATGTCCGCATTTCTCGATCATTACCAGCCGCGCATCGGGCAACCGCTCGCGCCAGCGCGCCGCATAGGCCGACGGCATCACCTTGTCCTCCTTGCCCCAGATGACGAGCGCCGGCAGCTTCACGCGATGCAGCCATTTCTCGAGATCGGGATTGAACCAGCGCGGCTGCCAGCCGAGCTTGGTCGCGGTGAAGCGGTTCTTGAGCATCGTGTCGATCTGCTCGTCGCTGGGCTTCAGCGAGAGCGCGATCTCCGCATAGGCCTGGTCGTAGAAGACGTTGCGCAGCAGCTCTTCGCGGTTCCAAATGAAGAGATCGCCCGAGGGCACGCCTTCGACGCGGATGCCGGCGGCGGAGATCAGCGTCAGGCTCTTTGCCCGCGCGCGGTCGCGGATCAGGATCTCGGCCGCGATCCAGCCGCCAAGCGAATGGCCGACGATATGCAGCTCGCGCAGGCCGAGCGCCTCGAGGAAATCGAGATAGAACATCGCCATGTCGGGCACGCTGCGGATCAGCGGCGGATCATCCGAGGCGCCGAAGCCGGGATGCTCGGGAACGATGACCTCATAGCGCTCGGCGAGGGCGTCGAAGAACGGCAGCCATTGCGAATAGCCGTCGGCGCCGTGGAGAAAAAGCAGCGGCGGACCCTTGCCGGCGCGGCGCAGGCTGACGCCGATATCGCGGATCTTCACTGTCTGGGCTTCGGGCGGCATGGCACGGCACTCCTTTTTCGATCGACGCCGTGCATCGCGCAGGCGCCCGTCAAGCGGTTAAGGCGCTTCGGCGAGCAGCCGCGTGCCGCGCTGTAGCGTGATGCGGCGCTCGGGATATTCCTGCCGCGCGGCCGCGAAGATTGCCCGCGCCAGCGCGGCACGCGCGGCGCGCGCCAACACGCGCTCGACCTTGCGATGGCGGGCGTCCCACAGTTCGATGCGATAGGGCAGGTCTTCCTCGGCGCCGTGCGACTGCGTTGTTCCGGTTGATCGGCGCGGCTCACTCATGCCAGTCTCCGGGTCGCCTGGCGAGGACGCCGTTCGCGCCGGCCTTCCCAGCAACGCTCCTTAATGTACGGGTCCGTTCCAGCGAGTCACCACGCGGTTCTTGAAGCGAAGCGTAATATAGCGTTGCGGGTATTCCTTGGCGGCGGCGTACAAGGCGGCATAGCCGATGCTCGCGCTCGCGGTCACTGCGAGCACTTGCTCGACCGCGACCTTGTTTTCGTCCCAGATCTCCACTTTATAGGGAAGATCGTCGTGTTCCGTCGGAATGGGCGTGAAAGGGGGGACGGGCCGCCGCCCGTTATCGCTCTCGTCGCTCGCGGGACTGAGCCTGATCAGCGCTAAAGCCACCCTATTCCCCCTTTGTTGATGCGAGGTTGACACCCAGAAAGCGAGCCGCTACCGATTGTTGCGGCGAGGCTCGCTCTCTGTCAATAACACGCTGACAGCGGATAGGTTGTCGGCGCCGGTTGCCGCGCCTCAGCCGTAACCGTGAAAACGGAGACCGATGGCAAAAAACCCCGCGCCGGACCAGGATATCGAACTCCGGGTGCAAGTCCTGATCGACGCGATCAGCGACGCGGCGATCTATATGCTCGATGTCGAAGGCTTCGTCGCGAGCTGGAACACCGGGGCCGAGCGGATCAAGGGATACCGCGAGGAAGAAATTCTCGGTGAGCATTTCTCGCGCTTCTTTACCCCCGAGGATCGACAGCAAAACCTGCCGCAACGCATCCTTGCCCAGGCCGGACGGCTTGGCAGCGTCGAGGACGAGGGCTGGCGCGTGCGCAAGGACGGCACACGTTTCTGGGCGATCTCGGCGCTGCATGCTATCCGCGATCCAAGCGGCACGCTCACCGGCTTCGCCAAGCTCACGCGCGATCAGACCGAGCGGCAGCAGGCGCAAGAGGCGCTGCGCGAAAGCGAGCGGCGGTTCCGCGCCCTGGTCGACGGCGCCGACGACTACGCGATCTACATGCTCGATCCCAATGGGATCGTGACCAATTGGAATGTCGGCGCCGAGCGCATCAAGGGCTACAAGGCGGACGAGATCGTCGGCCATCATTTCAGCGAATTCTATACGCGCGAGGATCGGCTGAACGGCGTGCCGGCGCGCGGGCTCGATAGCGCGCTGCGCGAAGGCCGGTTCGAATCGGTGGGTTGGCGCGTGCGCAAGGACGGCAGCCGGTTCCTCGCCAATGTCATCTTGACGCCGATCCGGGAAAACGGCTCGCTGATTGGCTTCGCCAAGGTCACGCGCGACGTCACCGAGCGCGAGGAGGCGCAGAAAGCGTTGCGCGATTCCGCGCACCAGTTCCGCCTGCTGCTCGGCGGCATCGTCGACCACGCGATCTATATGCTCGATCTCAACGGCATCATTACGAGCTGGAACGCCGGCGCCGAAAAAATCAAAGGCTATACGGCCGACGAGATCATCGGCGAGCATTTCTCGCGCTTCTATACCGAGGCTGATCGCAGCCAAGGCCTGCCGGCGCGCGCGCTTCACACCGCGGCCACGATCGGGCGTTACGAAGCACAGGGATGGCGGGTGCGCAAGGACGGCAGCCAGTTCTGGGCCAATGTCGTGGTCGACGCCATCCGCGACGATACCGGCGCATTGGTCGGTTACGCGAAGATCACGCGGGACATCTCCGAGGCTCGCGAGATGGAGCTGGCGCTACAACGGACCCGCGAGCAGCTTGCCCATGCGCAAAAGATCGAAGCGCTCGGCCGGTTGACCGGCGGCATCGCGCACGATTTCAACAATATCCTGACCGTCGTCGGCGGCCAGGCGGCGATTCTCGCCCATAAGCTAAGCGACCCGCGCGACCGCAGTGCCGTCCAGGCGATTGCGGACGCGACGCAGCGGGGCGAGACGCTGACGCGTCAGATGCTGGTTTTTGCGCGACAGCAACGACTGGAGCCGAAGGTCATTCAAGTCGGCGCGCAGGTCGAGCGCGCGCGCAGCCTGCTGCGGAGCTCGCTCGGTCCGAATACGATCATAGCGACTTCGATTGCCACCGAATTGTGGTCGATCGAGGTCGATCCCGCCGTGTTCGATTTGGCGTTGCTCAACCTCGTGATCAACGCACGCGACGCCATGCCCGAAGGCGGCATCATCACCATCGTGGCGGAGAATGTGTGCCTGGCGCGCGGCGAGGCGACCGTGGAGCTCGAGGGCGAGTTCGTCGCCGTTGCCGTCGCCGATACCGGGGTCGGCATTCCCGAGGACATCCTGCCCAAGGTCTTCGATCCGTTCTTCACGACCAAGGAAGCGGACAAAGGCACAGGCCTCGGCCTGTCGCAAGTCCATGGCTTCGCCAACCAGTCGGGTGGCGGCGTCACGATTACCAGCGCGCTCGGCAAAGGCACGACGGTTACGCTCTATTTCCCGCGCAGCGCTGGGCCGAGTGCGAGAGCGGATGCGCCGGCCGCTGCGCTCCACCGTGGCGAAGGCCGAATCCTGGTTGTCGATGACGATCCCGAGGTTGCGAATGTCGGCGCGACGCTGCTCGAACAGCTCGGCTACGTGGTGAAGACCGCAAACAGCGCGGCCGCGGCACTGAACGAGTTGAAGAATGGCGGCTTCGACCTCGTCTTCAGCGACATCGTGATGCCCGGCGCGATGAACGGCATCGGCCTCGCACGAAAAACGCGCGAACTCCATCCCGATCTACCTTTCGTACTCGCCACCGGCTACAGCGAGGCGGCCGGCGACGTGGCGCATGAATTCACAATCTTGCGCAAGCCCTTCAGCGAGGCCGAGCTCGGACGTGTGGTGGCGGTGGCGCTCGCGGCGCACGGCGAGGGCAATCTCATTCCGTTCCCCGGCACACGGAAGTAAGGGCAATAAAGAAGAAGGCCGCGAATGAACGCGGCCCAAGTTTAGGGAGGAACGCCCTGAGAAGGGCGCACCCCTATAACGTGGGAAGACGAAAAAGTATTCCTAGACCCTAGAGCACGATCGTATCGAAAAAAAGCAGCCAGCCTCTTTTCGATCGGTGAATCATGGTCTAGCCGCCATAAAACACATTTTCGCCTAAATCCTTCATTTCGAGGATCGCGGCGTCGGGGCGTCCGGCGGGCGGCTTCAGAAGATGCGCCTCGGTCACTTCGGCGACGACGATGTGATGGTCGCCCTGCTCGACGATCGCGGTGACGTTGCATTCGACCGCGGCGGTCGCGGCGTCGAGGATCGGCGCGCCGTTGGCGGCCTTCTTGAAGCTCTGGCCGCTGATCTTGCCGCCGTCGAGCTGCGCCGGCTTGAAGAAGGTGAAGGCGAGGCCCTTCTGGTCCTTGCCGAGCATGTTGAGGACGAAGCTCTTGGTATTCTTGACCAGCGCATAGGCGCCGCTGTCGGTCTTGACGCCGACGACGACGAGCGGCGGCGCGAAAGCGGTCTGCGTCACCCAGTTCACGGTCGCGGCGGCGATACCACCTTTGCCGTCGTCGGCGGTGAGCACGTAGATGCCGTAGGGGATCATGCGCAAGGCGATCTTCTTGGCGTCGGCATTCATCGAACAATTCCTCCTCTTTGTGCCGTGGCGGGGTTGTAGCACGGCATCCGCAGTTGCCAAGACGCAGGCCGGCGCAGGGCGGCGCAAAGATTTTTGCGCGCGATCGTGTAACCCTTTTGGTCGGCGCGGCGAACCTCAAGTTACGGACGGCTCGATCCCCGATCCGTCCCAACCCAGACATTGGAGGGATTCCCATGAGCATTCGTTTGCGGAGTACCGCGCTTGCTTTCGCTTCCGTTCTTGCCGTCGCCGCGTCGCCGCTGGCGGCGCGGGCTGCCGATATACCGCTGCCGGGTCAGCCCGGCGCCGACACGTCGGTCGGCCAGGAGCTGCGCGGCGCGCCCTATGTCGTGATGATGGTGACGTCGAGCGGCATGACCACCGAGCGCCAGGTCACCACCGCGACCGCTGCCGAGCTGATGAAGCACGCCAAGCCGCTCGCCGGCACGATGGTGCTGATGCATGAGGGCAAGGCCTATGTCGTCGACAACATGATGATGAAGAACGGCAAGATGCTCTACGACGAGCTCGATCTGCCGCCCAACCTCATCTTCTGAAAAAATTTTTCGCATCCGTAACCTCGGTGCGTCGGTAACGAAAATGAAGATACGGACGCATCGATCCCCGATCAGTCCCAACTCGATCCCCACGGAGAGACTCCCATGAGCATTCGTTCGCGCAGTACCGCTTTCGCTTTCGTCCTCGCCATCGCCGCCGCACCGCTCGCCGCCTTCGCCGGCACGCCGCTGCCGGGCCAGCCCGGCGCCGATACCTCGCTCGGCCAGGAGTTGCGCGGCCAGCCTTACCCGGCCTCGACCGAGTGGTCGCAGTTCAAGCCGACCGTCAACACGATGACCACGGCCTCGATGAGCAAAAGCATTTACGGCTCGCTCTCGATCCCCGGCAATCTCATCTACTGAGCGGGTTCGTTGCGGCGGTGCCGTGCCCCCCGGCGCCGTCCGCGATGCATTCCTAATGCGCCGCGGCGGCGACGGGAACGCGGCGCCCGAGCGCGAAGGCCGCGAGCGCGGCGCCGAGCGAAAGCATCGCGCCGATGAGGGTCAGCACGATCATCGGCAGCGGCGTGCCGTTGGCGAAGATGCCGTAGAGCTCGGCCGCCACGGCGCTCATGAACATCTGCGCAAAGACGCCGAGGCCGGCGGCGGTGCCGGCCAGCGCCGGCGCGACGCGCATCGCGCCGGCCTGCGCGTTCGGCAGCGACAGGCCTTGCGAGAAGCTGATCATGCCGCCGGGCAGGAAGAGCATCAGCGGCGAGAGAAAACCGGCGATGATCAGCGCTGTCTGGCCGGCGATCACCAGGACGGCGATGATGGAGCCGAGCAGGACCATATGGTCGATCGGCGCGCGGCCGCTCAGGTGGCTCGAGATCCAGTTGCCGGTCATATAGCCGAGCGGGAACAGCATGAAATAGAAGCCGTATTCCGTCGCCGACTGGCCGAGCAAATCCTTCATCAGCAGCGGCGAGGCGGCAGCGAGGGCGAAGAAGGCCAGCGACATGAAGCCCGATTGCAGCACATAGGCGACGAAGCGGCCCTGGCGCAGCAGCGCGGCGTAGTGATGGAACACCGGTGCCTGCGGGCCGGCGTCGCGGCGGCTGCGCGTCTCGAACAAGACGAAATAAGCGCCCGCGAGGATCGCCGCGCCGACCAGCAGCGCGAACCAGAACGCAGAGCGCCAGCCGAGGCTGTCCATCAGGATGCCGCCGAGCGGCGGCGCGATCATCGGCCCGAGCGTATAGGCCATGGTGAGATAGGCGATCGCCTTCACCAGCGCCTCGGGACCATAGGCGTCGCGCGCGATGGCGCGCGATAAGGTCAGGCCGCAGCCGGCGCCGATCGCCTGGACGAGGCGGGCGGCGATCAGCACTTCGACCGAGCCCGCGATCGCCGAAAGCCCGCTGCCGATCACGAACAGCGAAAGCCCGCCGAGCAGCACCGGCCGCCGGCCGTAGCGATCGGAGAGGCTGCCATATACCAGCGTCACCACCGCCATGGTGAAGAGGGTGATGCTGAAGGTAAACTCGACCAGCGCGTCGGAGATCGCGAAGGACGATTTCACCGCCGCCATCACCGGCAGGAAGAGATGAATCGCGAGCGGTCCGATCAGCGTCACCGCGCCGAGGGCTATGGCGAAGAGGGCGCCCGGACGCCGGCTTGCGCTCATGCAACGAGCCGCGGCAGCTTATCGCGCAGGATCGCCTCGGCGTCGCGCGCGATGCGCGCGACGATGTCGCCTGCCGCCGGAATGTCGTGGATCAAGCCGCAATCCTGGCCCATCGACAGCGGCGCATTGTCGATGTCGCCGGCCTTGCGCGCTTCCTGGACGGCGGCGAGCGCCTCCGCCTGGTTCTGGCGCAGCAGCCATTCGCGCCCGGCCCAGCGCTCGATGAAGCGGTTGCGCTTCGAGCGCGACATCGCCCCCGGCCAGACCAGGCCGGCGGCGAGATCGGGGATTTCCGACAGCGCCGTGTCGTGGCCGTCGGCATCGACGATCGCCTGCTTGAAATTGGGATGGAGCGGGGATTCGATCGAGGCGAGGAAGCGTGTGCCGAGGAGCGCGCCGTCGGCGCCGAGCGCCAGCGCCGCGGCGAGGCCGCGGCCGTCGGCGATGCCGCCGGCGGCGAGAACCGGCACCGGCGCGACGGCGTCCACCACCATCGGAATGAGCGGCAGGCTTGCCTGCCAGCTCACATGGCCGCCGCCTTCGGTGCCTTGGGCGATGATGATGTCGGCGCCGGCTTTTGCCGCGCGCCGGGCTTCGGGCGCGCCGCCCACCATGAAGGTGACCTTGGCGCCGGCCTCGTGCGCGCGATCGATGAACGGCTTCGCATCCTGCTCGGGCCGCGGCCAGGCGAAGGCGATCACCGCCGGCCGCAGCTCGAGCGCGGCGGCGAAGCTTTCCTCGCGGATGTTGAACAGCAGGAAGTTCAGCGCGAAAGGCTTGTCGGTCTTGCCGCGGATGGCGGCGGTGCCGCGGCGGATCTGCTCCGGCGCGAGGCCGTGACAGCCCATCGCGCCAAGGCCGCCGGCGTTCGATACCGCTGAGACCAGATCGGGCGCGTAGATCGAGCCCATGCCGCCGAGCGCGATCGGATGATCGATCTTCAGCAACTCGCAAAGCCGCGTGCGGATCATCGTCCCCTCCCAAAACGTCTGCTTCCTTGCAGAAGCAGCCTGAGCCCCTTCGACTACGCTTCGCTCCGCTCAGGGTGAGGCGAGATGGTGGGCATGGAAGATGCCCCGCACCACATATCCTTATCCCGAGCGTAGTCGAAGGATGCTCGATGCCCTTGCAGCGCTAAATTATTCAGCCGCCGCGAGGCTGACGATCGAGTGCTCGTAATCGTTGCCGCCGAGATTGCCGTCGGGGAAGATGCCGCGCTCGGCGATCCATTTGCGCGATTCCTCGAACACTTCCTTGGTATAGGGCTCGAAGACGATGCGCTCGCCCGGGCCCCAGCGCCGCGTATCCATCATCGCATGGAAGCGGGTGGGGAATTCCTTCTTGTAATAATGGGTGTAGAGCTCGGGGCGCAGATCGATGTCGCGCTGAGCGCGGCGCAGCGCGCGGTAATATTTGCGCACGTCTTCCATGTCGGGATCGCCGGTGATGGTCATCGCCATCATGAAAGTGCTGTCGATCACCTTGCGGAAGCCGAGCTGCTCCAGGAAGTAATAAGGTCCGCTGAACACCGACACCGCCGGCGCTTTGCGGTCGAAGAGCTGCTCCATGCGACTGAACAACAAGCCGTCGGCGAAGCTCAGCTTGATCTGATCGAGCGGCAGGTAGCCTTCGAGCGACTGGATGGTCGCGTAATGGCTGCCCGACTGATAGCCCACCGAGATCGGCACGCCGGCCAGGTCCTTCGGCTCCTTGATCGGCGATTCCGGCGGCACGAACACGCCGGCGGGCGAGACTGAATAGGCATCGGCATAAAGCTTGCCGTGGCCCGAAGCGGCGGCGACGTTCACCGTCCAGTGGCAGGCGCCGCTGATGTTGCAAGTGCGCCCGGCCTCGATCGTCTGATAGGCGCCGACTTTGTTGCCGAGCTGATGGCTCGAGCCGCTCGTGGACGGCATCGTCTCCTGGAAGTCATAGTCGAGGCCTTCGGCCCGAAAATAGCCTTTCTCCTCGGCGACCCATTCCTGCAGCCGGAAATGCGGCGCGATCACGAAATTACCCATGGTCTCCTCCTCCTTCTCGGATTCAGCAGCAAGCGTTGGTATCGGTGACAGCGGCGCCGTGCTCGGCGACACGCCGGGCGCGGATCATCTTCACATGGTCGTCCATCAGCCGGCGCGCGCCGCTTGGGTCGCGCATCTCGATCAGCTTGACGAGATCGCGATGTGCCTCCTGCACATGCGCGGCGACGTCATGGGTGAGGGTCGGGTTGCGCGATGGCCAGGACACGTGCTGCAGCGATTGGAGCTGCACCGCGAGCACGCGATTGTGCGAGGCCTCGGCGACGGCGAGATGAAAATCGGCGCCGTTGCGGGTGAAGGCAGCGACGTCGTCGAGCGCGCGATCGCCGGCGGCGAGCAGCGCTTTGAGGTGCGCGATATCGGCCGCGGTCGCATGCTCGGCGGCGAGCTCGGCGGCGAGCGCTTCGACCGCGCGCTGCGCGTCCATGATGTCGGCGACATCGGTGCCGGCGAGCTCGAGCTGGACGGCGAGGGCTTCGGCAAAACGTCGCGGATCGCCGCGAGCGATGCGGGCCCCGCCGCCGGCGCCGACCTTGATCTCGACAATGCCGAGCGCTTCGAGGGTGCGGAGCGCGTCGCGCGCGACGATGCGCGAGACGCCGCGCTCTTCGGCGATGTCCTTCTCGCCGCCGAGGAAGTCGCCGGGCTTCAGCCGCTTCTCGAACAGTCCTTGGCGCACCTCGGCGACGAGCTGTGCCGATAAGGTCGCAGTTCGACTTAAAGGTGCAACACCCTGTTTTTGCGGTAATTTCCGAAAAAGTGGATGAACCGACATGAGCCGAGGATAGCCCAAGCCGCAAAGATATGAAAGATGATATCTTTAAAAAGCGCGCTAGCCGTTAAGCAGCGTCTTTTCCCAGTCGGGCGGCAGGGTGCCGCTGTCGAGGCCCTTGCCGACGTAGTAGCTCCAGAGCTTCGCAGCGTGGGAGTCGCGGCGGAAGTCGTGGCCGAAGGCTGTCATCTCTTTCGCCGTGAGTGGCAGCACCTTGCCGAGAGTCGCGGCGCGATAAAGCGCCTCGGAATTCTCGACGAAATGAACGCAATCGCTGAGCAGCGACGGCAGGTCCTCGGCGACCACGACTTGTCCGTGCGCGCGGATCAAGAGCGCCTGATGCGGGCCCAAGGTTTCGGCGACGCTCTGGCCGAGCTCGGGCGAGGAGACATGGCTCGGATCGCTATGGGTCGGGATGCCGCTTTCCCACCGCACCGCGTGGTTCTTGATCGGCACCAGCTTCGCGCCCTCGACCAGCGAGAAAGTCGTCGTCAGATCGTGGTGGAAATGCGCCACCGCGTTGACGTCGGGCCGGGCGCGATAGATCTCGCTGTGGATGTAGACCTCGGAAGGCGGCCGGGCGCGGTTCGAGTGCTCGCGCGACTTGCCGTCCATGCCGCAGACGAGGAGATGCTCGGGGCGAAGCTGGGCGCGGCTCTGATCGACCGGCTGGATAAGGAATTCCTCGCGTCCCGGCAGGCGCACGCTGATATGGCCCGAATAGCCGAGGATGTTCTCGGCATTGAGCAGCAACGAGACGGCGGCGACCTGGTGGCGGAGGCCGGATTCGGTTTCGTTCGCTTGGTTTGGCATATTGCGCCCTTCGACTACGCCCTCGGCAAGCTCGGGCTCCGCTCAGGATGAGGAGAGATGATGGGAGATGCCATACTCCAATCTACCTCATACTGAGCGAAGTCGAAGCACGCACGATCGCCATGCAACGTCACTTATACAGCTCCGGCCATTTGGCACGGATCTTCGCCGCGAACTCCGGCGAGGTCATCGCCACCTTGGGGAAGTGATCGTAATGCTCATAGGGCTTGCAGGCATCGACCACCATGCGCGAATTGGTGAGCTTCGAATAGTCGAACACCATCGTGTCGAGCCGCGATGACCAGCAATTGTCGAGCAAAGTCGTGCGCGTCTTCGGGTCGCAGCGTGTGCCCATCGCCCAGATGACGTCGTGGATGTCGGTCGGATCGACATCGTCATCGACCACCACGATCCAGCGGCTGATATAGCCGACCGAGGCGACCTGGCTGGCGACCAGGCCGACCTGGGTCGAATGGCCGTGATAGCGCTGCTTGATCGAAACGACGCAGAAGGTGCGGCCGGCGCCCGCCTGATGCAGCCAGGCGCCTTTGACATCGGGGATACCGGCGCCTTCGAGCGCGTCGAGCAGCGCCGCCGAGCGCAGGAAGCAACGCTCGAAAAGATGCGAATGCGGCGGCTTGTTCGAGGCGGCGCAGGTGAGGATGGGATCGTTGCGGTGATAGATGCGCTTGATCGTGATCACCGGCTCGTCCTTCGCCTCGCCGGCGTAATAGCCGTGCCATTCGCCGAATGGGCCTTCGAGCGTGGTCTCGGTCGGTGAAATCTCGCCCTCCAAGACGATCTCGGCGCGCGCCGGGAAGGGCAGCTTGGTCAGTTCGCCCTCGATCAGCTCCATCGGCCGATCCATGAGGCCGCCGGCCCATTCATATTCCGGCATGGCATCGGGCATGGTGTAGCCGGCGGCGAGATAGGTGATGGGATCGCAGCCGACGATGATCACGACCGGGCAGGGCTTGCCGGCTTTGAGGTATTTGTCGCGATGGATGCGGCCCTGCTTGCCGTTGGAGATATAGGAGGCGCAGGTGTTGGCGCCTTTCACCTGCACGCGGTAGGTGCCGACATTGACGCGGCCGGTATCGGGGTCGCGGGTGACGACGCCGCAGGCGGTGCCGATATAGCGCCCGCCATCGTCCTCGTGATGGATCGGCACCGGGAATTTCAGCATGTCGACGGCGTTGTCGCGGACGATGTTCTCGGTGACCGGACCGCTATCGACCAGTTGCGGCGCGACGCGCTTGAAGCCCTTTTTGATGTGTTTGCGGAAATGGTCGAGCATCTCCTTGCGGTCGTTCGACAGCGACGGTTCCATGCCGAGCGCGAGGGCAAGGCGATAGGGCGAGCCGAACATGCCGTAGAGGCACTGGTAATTCTTCGGATAGTCGGGAATGCCGTCGAACAGCAGCATCGGCGACTTCTCGACCTTCTGGCGATAGAGCACTTCGGCGACCGCGCCCAATTCGCGGTCCCAATGCGCGCCCGGCACGCGCGCCAGCTCGCCTTTCGCCTCGACGGCGGCGATGAAGGCGCGGAGATCGTTTTGCGGAATCGGATTGTCGAGCGGCATTTCTCTCCCTTCACGTTGCGCGCATCCTACAACGCGGGCGGAGACGGTGCTATCGGCGGCGGTCGCGGCTAGAGCGCGTCGAGCCAGGCGGTGAGGCAGGCATTGCCGCGTGCGGCGGCGGCAGGGGCGAGCGCGCGCGAGGCGGCGCGCAGCGCGGGAACAGCGATCTTCGCCGCGGCGAGTTCCATGGTATGGCCGACATACCAGCGCTCGAGGCCGCGCGCCTCGGCCTCGATATGGAACTGCAGCGCGAGCGCGGTCGGCCCCAAAGCATAGGCTTGGTTCTCGCAGAGCGCGGTCGAAGCGAGCCGCGTCGCGCCTTGCGGCAGATCGAAGGTGTCGCCGTGCCAATGCAGCACCGGCCCGTCGCCGAGCGGCGCCAGCACGCTGTGTTGGCCGGCCTCGGTCAGGCGGATCGGCGCCCAGCCGAGCTCCTTTGCCTTCGCGGGATAGACACGCGCGCCGAGCGCCCGCGCCATGAGCTGCGCGCCGAGGCAGATGCCGACGGTCGGCCGCTTCGCCGCGAGCCGCTTTTCGATGAAAGCGATCTCGGCCTCAATGAAAGGATAAAGCGCTTCCTCGTAAGCGCCGATGGGCCCGCCGAGGATGAAGAGCGGCTCGGGCGCGTCATGCGGCAGCACGGCGATATCCTCGATCGCCGCTTCGACATAGCGGATGTCGTAGCCGCGCGCGCGCAGCACGGCTTCGAAGCTGCCGAGATCCTCAAAGGCGACGTGGCGGAGGGCGATGACCGTTGGCACGAAAAATCAGACTCCCGATGCGGCGCAGCATCGCGCCGCGGCGGACGCGCCGCCGCAGTAGGATGCGCAACCGTCCTCAGGCAAAGTAGCTGTCGTCGAGCAGCATGTCCTCGAAAAACGCGCCGAATTTGCGCGTCGGGTGGCGGATGTGGATCTCCAGCACCCAGAGCAGGGGCGAGGGGCAGAAGCCGACCGTCGCCATCGGCCCGTCATAGATCGCGGCATGGGGGAAATCCGAGATGCGGTGGCCGGAGAGATCCATATTCAGCTCCCAGCCCATCGCCTTCGCCTCGGCCGCGGCGAAATCGTAGAGTTGCCTGCCGGTCCAGCCCTCGTCCTTCCATTTCTTCCGCACGATGTGGAAGAGCGTGCGCGCATCGACCGCGCTCTTCGCCATCTCGGGATCGCTGCCGGTGAGGAAGGTCTCGCCGCCGTCGCCTTCCCATTGCTGGAAGACAGGGCCGATATCGAGGAAGAAGATGTCGTCCTTGCCGAGAATCACGCCGGGATCGGATTCGGCGCCGAAGGTCTTGGTGGTGTTGGTGCCGAAACGGACATAGACGTCGTGCCAGCCGCGCAGCATGCCTTGGGCCGCGAGCATGTCCTTGGCCATCGCCACCGCGTCTTCCTCGAGCATGCCGGGCGTGGCGCGTGCGGCGATCGCATGGATCGCGGCGCGGGTCTTGTCACGCATTGCCAGCATTTGATCGCGCGCAAAGGCGGCGCCGACCCTTTCGAGATCGGCTTGGCTGGCGGTGGCGCCGGCCGTCGGCGGAATCGGTGCCGTCGTCGCCGGGATGGCCGTAGCGGGAGTCATCACCTCGTTCATGATCCTTGATCCTTTCCTGGGAGGGAGAGCTAATCGAGAGAATGGATTTCGAGCCCGTCATGCGCCGCTTCGAGCGTGATCTGGCAGGCGAGGCGGTCGTATTCCTCGCCCTCGCCGATTGCGCCGAGGAGGTTGCGCTCGACCCGGCTTTGCGGCGCCAGCCGCGGCAGCCAGTCGGGCGCGACGGTGATGAGACAGGTACCGCAAGCGGCGCGGCCGCCGCACACCGCGAGGAGCGGCATGCCGGCGCGTTTGAGCGCGATCAGCAAGGTCTCGCCGATGGTCGCTTCGACGCGGCGAGCGATGCCGGCGAAATCGACGACCAGGGCGATGGCGGCCGCGTCAGCCATGATCGCCGCTCCTGGCGGACAACCCCCGCCCGGCACCGAGCGGAACTCGGAACCGGGCGGGAGCCACCGGGGAGAACCCGTTGCCCATGGCGTGGCGTCAGGTCGGCAGCGGTTGCGCGGCTTTCGGCAGCGCCACCTCTGCCTGGTAGCGATTGTGGCTGCGATCGAGATCCTCGCGCGCCACCGCGATCGCCGTCGGCTTGCGGCGGTAGAAGGAGACGATCCAGGCGATGCCGATCCCGAGATAGACGAGGAAGCCATAGGGGAAATAGTTCACCGGCGGATCGGGGATCGGATAGACGGTGCCGACCGCCGGAATCGCCAGGAGGACGAGCGCCGCGATGCAGCCAACGAGGTCCTTCGGCTTAAGCTCGCCAAGCCGCTTCAGATAGACCGGGGCGGCGACGGTCACCAGCGTGTAGGCGACGATGAAGCCGAAGGCCGCGCAGGTGCCGACGTAGTTGAAGCAGTCGAGCGGCGCGACACCGCCTATGAACGCCGCCGAGGGCACCGAGAAGGCGATCAGCGCCATGATCGTCACCGCGACATGCGGTGTCTCGTTGGTCTCGTGCGAATCCGCGGTCGCGGCGTGGAACAAGCCGTGCCGTCCCATCGCATAGATCACGCGGCCGCCGGCGTTGATGGTCGAGAGATTGAGCGCGAAGAAGCTCACCATCGCGCCCAAGGACAGGATCACCTGCAGCGCCGGGACGTGGGCGAGCTGCGCCAGGACGTTGAGCGGCGCGTCGATCTTGTCGAGGCTGGTCGAATAGCCGCGAGTCCCCAGCACCTCGACATAGGTGACGAAGACGAAGAATGCGCCGGAAATGATGAGGCTCCAATTGACCGCCTTCGGGATCGTCTTCAACGGGTTCCGCGCCTCGTCGCCGAAGGCGGTGGCGCATTCGAAGCCGACGAGCGAGAAGATCGCGACCACGACGCCGAGGCCGACGCTCGACCAGGGAAGAGCGCTGACTTGGAATTGCGGCGCATCGAGAACGAAATGGTGCTGGAACAGCACGATGAAGCTCAGCAGCAGGATGAAGGCCATCGAGATTCCTTCGAGGACCAGCATCAGCACCGCCGAGAGCTGCACGTTCTTCCAAGCGCAGTACCAGGAGATCAGGTTGCAAGCGCCGAACAGGGCGATGAAGGGGACGTGGATATTGATCATCCCCAAGAGCGTGTCGGCGAAGATCGAGGCGCCGGTGGTGCCGGCCATCGAGATGCCGAGATAGGCCCAGATCAGCGCCCAGCCGCTGATACCGCCAGCGGTGAGGCCGAGGCCGCGGCAGGTATAGGCATACATCGATCCGACACCGGTCGAGCGCCGCGCGAACTGATTGAGGTTGTAGGCGACGAAGAGCAGCATGATCGTGCCCAGCGCGTAGGGCAGCCAGCTCCAATCGCCGGTATTCGAATACATCACGGGAACGATCAGCGCCGCTGTCATCGTCGGCGAGATCAGAGCAATGGCTTGCGCCAGCAGCTCGATGAAACCAAGGCAATTCGGTTTTAGTCGCGTATGGGCCATGGGGTGCCTGCCTCGAAAAGCCTGGCGACCTCCCGCGCCATGTCGGGGCCCGAGCCTCACCCTCCTTTGAGTCTTCTTCTTTTTTCCAACAAGAGCAGGCTATGCTCGCTGTGGCCCAGTAAGAACATCCAGTTTCTAAATGATAGGGGGTCCAGCTGCTCCGGCCCTGGAATCTGCGGATTCTCATCCGTCGCAACGTGAGGACGGCGGTCTATCTCCAGATCGCGCATGCGTTGATCGAGGAGATCCGTCGCGGCCGGCTGGCGCCCGGCAGCGCCTTGCCGGGCACGCGCGAGCTCGCGGAAAGCCTCGAGATCAACCGCAAGACGATCGTCCAGGCCTACGACGAGCTCGCGGCGCAAGGCTGGGTCGCGACCGACCGCACCCGCGGCACCTTCGTTTCGTCCGAGCTGCCGGCGGTGAACGGGGACCGCGCCGCGGACCGCGCGCCGCCGAATCCGCGCCGCATGCCGGAGAAGCCGGATTTCCGCCTGACCGGAACCGCGCCGAGCCTTCCCTTGATGCTCGCCGATGGCAACACTTTGATCTTCGACGACGGCGTGCCGGACACGCGCGAGGTGCCGGTGGTCGCGCTGGCGCGCGCCTATCGCTCGGCGCTCACGCGCGCCGCGCGGCGCAATCGCCTCGGCTACGGCGATCCGCGCGGCTCGCTCGAGCTGCGCGAGGCGGTATCGACGATGCTCAATGTCGATCGCGGCCTCAGCACCACGCCCGACAATATCTGTCTGACGCGCGGCAGCCAGATGGCGATCTATCTCGCGGCGCGTATCCTCGCCGGGCCCAAGGATACGGTGGTGGTCGAGGAGCTGAGCTATCCGCCGGCGCGGGAATCCTTTCGCGCTGCCGGCGCCGAGGTGGTCCCGGTCGAGCTCGATGCGCAAGGCATGCGGCTCGATCATCTCGAGGCGATCTGCCGCAAGAAGCGTGTGCGCGCGGTCTATGTCACGCCGCATCACCAATTCCCGACCACCGTGTTGTTAAAGCCGGATCGGCGGTTGCGACTCCTGGCGCTCGCCGAGCAATTCGGCTTCGCCATTGTCGAGGATGATTACGATCACGAATTCCACTTCGTGCATCAGCCGATGCTGCCGCTGATCAGCGCCGATCAATGGGGCAAGGTCGTCTATATCGGCTCGATGTCGAAACTCCTGACGCCGAGCTTGCGTCTCGGCTATCTCGCCGCGCCCAAGGCCTTCATCGATCGCGCCGCCGCCGAGATCATGATGATCGACCGTCAGGGCGATCCTGCGACCGAGCTCGCCGTCGCCGAGCTCATCGCCGACGGCGAGATCCACCGTCACACGCGCAAGGCGATGCGGCTCTATGCCGAGCGCCGCATGCTGATGGCCGAGTTCCTGACCGAGCGCTTTGGCGAGCGCGTCGATTTCGCGCTGCCCGATGGCGGCCTCGCCATCTGGGCGCGGTTCACCGACAAGATCGACATGGACGCGCTGACGCGCGCGGCGCGGGGAAGGGGCGTCCAGATCCTGCCGGGCGGCGCGTTTACGATCGCCGGCAAGCCGATCCGCGCGACGCGGCTCGGCTTCGCCAGCCTCAACGGGAATGAGCTCGATCTCGCGACGCGGCGGCTGCGCCAGGCATTGCTGGCGGTAGTGTAAGCGGCATCGCGGCGCCGGCGCGCGGCTTGACGAGGCACCAGCCCCAGCTCGAGAGCTGCAGCGCGATCATCACCGCGAAAGCGAGCTGATAGGCGAGAGCGGGATAGTGTCCGGCTTCGGTCGCGGGCACGAGATCGATGACGAGGCCGATCGCGAATTGCACGAGGAAGGCGCCGACGAAGAAGAACGAGTTGAGCGCGGTCGTGGCGCGGCCGGTCATTGCTGCCGGGAAATGCTGCGCCAGGATCGGATAGCAGAGGGTGTTGACGTTCGAGAGCAGGCCGATGCCAAGCAGCACGCTCCAGCGTCCGGCGCCGCTCGGCAACAGCAGCGGCGTCAGGCTGGAGATGTAGATCGCCGAGCCGATCAGCACGATGCGCGTCAGCGGCACTTTGCGCTTGCCGAGCTCGGTGGCGATGAAGCCGACGAGGAAATAGCTGCAGATCTGCAAAAGGCTCAGCACCAGGAGGTGGCCGGCGACGGCATTGGCGTCGAGCCGCGCGACGTCGTGCAGCCACGGCCCCGCCCAAAGGCTCTGGAACGCCATGGTGCTGCCGGTGGTCGCGAGGTAGAGCGGCGCGAACCGCCAGAACAGCCGGTCGCGATAGATCGCCGCCATGCCGGAAAGCTGCTGGCCGAGCGTCTCGCCCTTCGGCTTGATCTTCTCCGGCACCGCGCCGAAGAGGATCAGCGAGCCGCAAAAGCTGACGACCGCGGCGCCGAGCAGAATATGATGCCAATCGAAGAGATCGAGCAGGACCTGCGTCGGCAAGGTCGCGGCGAGCGAGCCGAGCGCGCCGACGCTCATCACCATGCCGTTGAAGAACGGCCAGCGCGCGGCGGGGAACCACAGTGTCACCGCCTGAAGCGAGGTCATCAGGCCGCCGGCGGCGCCGATGCCCATGATGACGCGGCCGGTCAAGAGCACCGGCCAGCTTTCGCCGAGCGCGAAGATGATCGCGCCGATGCCGGCGACGACGATCAGCACCCCTTGCACGCGGCGCGGCCCGAACCGGTCCATCAGCAGGCCGAGCGGCGCCTGGAAGAGGGCCGAGACCAGGAAATAGACCGAGATCAGAAGCCCGAGCTGGCCGGCGGTGAGGTTCAGCGCCGAAATGAAATAAGGCGCAAGGACCGCATTGACGGTGCGATAGTAATTGCAGAGCGCGAAGACGAGTGCGAAAGGCAGCAGCACGGCGAAGACAGGAAAGCGCGGTACGGCAACGTGTCGCGTCGCGTCGGTCACAATCGGCGCACTCCCCCCGTGTCAGCGTCAATCCCGCGCAAGCGGGGAATCTCAGGGCGGCCTCCCTGGGTCCCCGCTCCTGAAGCAGACGCCCTTCGACGAGCTCAGGAGGCGCGGGGACGACGATAGCTTTCGATGACGTCCCGCTCTAGATCGAGAACAGGAAGCGTGCCGTGGTCTCGACGGCAGGCTGAACGACGCGGCCGACCGGCGGGCTGAGATCGAGCGGCTTCAAGATCATCTTCACCGCCATCTCGTAGGGGAAGGCGGTGCGGCCGATGCGCCGGAAGCTGGCGCGGAACTTGTCATAGGCTTCCTCGGTGAAGGCCTCGCCCGGATTGCGCTCGAGGAAGACATGCTTGAAGGCGATATAGGCGTCCTCCGCCTTGACGCCGGCGCTGCGCTGCCACAGCTGCTTGAGGATCGCGACGCGGCTCGGCTGCTCGCGCTCGCGATAGTGCAGGAAATAGCGATAGAAGTGCTTGTAATGGCGGACTTCGTCGGCGCTGATATTCGCGGTAATCTCTTTCAGTACCGGCTCGGGCGAGGCTTCCGAGAGGGTGCGATAGAAGGACGAGGTGCCGGTCTCGACGACGCAGCGCGCCACCATCTCGAGCGAGCGGTTCTCGGCGAGATTCTCCATCGTGCATTCGCGGCCGTATTCCGCGAAGAAGCCCTGATAGGCGCGGTCCCAGTCGAATTCCGGCCACACCGTCTCGACATAGCGCTTCAAGGCGGCGCCATGCTGGACTTCCTCGCGCTCCCAGTAATTGGCGAGCCAGTTCTCGATCTCGGAATTGCCGCGATAGAACTCGATCAGATTCTTGGTGTAGAGGTCGGAAGTGATCTCGACGAACGAGGCTGCGGCGAGCAGGTAGAACAGCTCGGTATCGTCGTGAATCAGCGAGCGGTCGATCGTGTCGAAGGAGATGTCATCGATCGACCAGCAGGCACCACCCACACGTCCTTGGATCTCATCAGTCATTGGTGTGCCCCTGCTTTCCCCCGGTTGCCCGCAAAGGCTGCCCATCTATTCTATAGGCAACGTCGATTTACGTCATTCTCTTAGAAAGATAACTTAGTGCACTCCTATCTGTTCCTTTCAGGAAATGGCCGCATGGCGACTATGACCCGAACGCATTGCACGGATTGAGGAATCGGCCGTGGACCGGGCGCGAATCGCGACCTACCGCGAGTTCTGGTCATATTATTTGCGCGAGCATGCCAAGCCGGCGACCCGCGCCTGGCATTATCTGGGGACGAGTCTCACGATTCTCTGCCTGCTGGGCGCGGCCGTATTGGGCCGACCCGGGCTGCTCGTCGCAGCCGTTATCCTCGGCTACGCACCTGCCTGGCTCGGCCATTTCACCAGCGAGCGCAACCGTCCCGCGACCTTCCGCTATCCGCTCTGGTCGCTGTTCAGCGATTTCCGCATGTTCGCCGCCTGGATCGGCGGCTCACTGCCGCGCGAGCTTGCCCGCGCCGGAGTGAAGGAGCAAAGACCGGCATCCGGCGGTTGACGCCGGATGCCAGTCTTCGAGACTCGGGCGACGGCGTCAACCGAGTCTCGGCCTCCATCCGCGATATTAGTTTTGCTGGTCGCCGTAGGTGCGGTGTTGCGGCGAGCTCTGGATCGCCGGATTCTGCCGCGCCGTGCCGCAGCTCGGATTGTCCGGGGTGCACGCCGCGCCGCCGGCCTGCGCCTGCTGGGGCGAGCCGTTGTTGAAAGAGGCGCCGTTGGCGTTCATGCCGGAGCCTGCGTTCATGCCAGCGCCCGCGTTCGCGCCCATGCCGCCTTGCGCGGCCTGCTGCTGATTGAGTTGCGCCGTGATTTGGTTCTCACGCGCGTTGCTGCGGCTGTCGCGGGTGCTGGCGCGGGCGATGTGATGGGGCTTCGCCTTCGGCGCGGCAGCCTGCGTCGAGGCTTGGTCGTTCGACCGATTCATATTCATGTCGCTCGACTTGCTCATGTCGCTCGACTTGCTCATATCGCCCGACTTGTTCATGTCGCTCGCGGCACCCGAGCCCGACATGTCCTGATGCGACATGGTCTGGCTTTGAGCCGGCATGTTTTGCTGCATGTTGTTGGTGGAGGAGGAGCTGCCCGACGACTGGGCGAAGGCGGTCCCTGCCGTCAGCAGGGCGATGGCCGCCGCATAGGTCAAAGTATTCATGAAGGATCTCCGCTAGCGAGAGGGGGAAACAACCCGGCGCACCGCGCCGCTAGCACTTAACGTCGCCATCACCACCGGGTTCCGCTCGACAAAACCGCAAAAGCGGACAAGGATTCGCACTTATCGGCCGGTCCCGGATGGAGACGTGCATGGCTACGCTCACGACAGCGATCAACCCGATCAGCGATGGCGCAGTCGACGCTTTCGCCGATTTCGACAATCGCTATCTGCGCCAGGGCGTCGCGCGCAGCGATCTCGTCAGCCTGCCGATCATCGACATTGCGCCTTTCATCGAGGACGGCGACGCGGCGGCGCGCGACCGCGTCGCGCGCCAGATCCGCCAAGCGTCGATCGATATCGGCTTCTTTTATGCCCAAGGTCATGGCTTCAGTTCGGCCGAGCTCAAGACGCTACTGAACTGGGGCAAGCGTTTCTTCGCCTTGCCGCGCGCCGAGAAAGACAAGGTTTTCTCGAAAGAAGGCCGGGGCTATGTGCCGCCCGGCGGGCTCAATGCCGACGCCAATCGCGACAAAGCGGTCGATCTTAAAGAGCGATTCTATTTCTCGCGCGAATTCGCCCTGAGCGCGGCCGAGCATAACGGCGCCTATCCGCCGGGCTCGCATCTTTGGCCCGACGAAGCAGCCGTGCCGGGTTTCCACCGCTTCATCACCGAGGCGAGCTACAAAAGCATCGCCCTTATCCAGAAGCTCGGCTTCGCCCTGGCGCGCAGCCTCGGCCTCGACGAGGGCTATTTCGAGCGCGAGAACGGCCGTTTCGGTAGCACGCTCGTCTACAACTACTATCCGCCGCTCGCTCGCGCGACCCTCGAGCGCACGCAATGGAGCTTCTCGCCGCATACCGATTACGGCTCGTTCACCGTCGTGGTGCAGGACGAGAATGGCGGGTTGCAGGTGCGCAACGCTGCCGGTCAATGGATCGACGTAACGCCGATTCCCGGCACGGTCATCGTCAATATCGGCGATCTGATTGCGCTCGCGACCAATGATCTCTATACCTCGAATCTCCATCGAGTCGCGAATTTCAGCGGCAACGAGCGGATCTCGGTGTCGTTCTTCGTCGGCCCGCCGACGAGCGCGGAAATCCGGTGTCTCGCGACCTGCCAAGGTCCAGGCAATCCACCGCGTTATCCGCCAGTCAATGCCGAGGAATATACGCGCGCTTTGATCGAGCAATACCATCGGACAGGGCGTCCCGGCATCGCTGCAACTACTGCGAGCCGTTTCCAACGCCAGTGACTCGGAACTTTATTTATTGTCAGCCCGCGTCCAGAAATAGCCACAATTGTGGCGAGCTAGCGCCACATTCCAGCCCGAATAATCGGGCGCTTTATCTGCGGATTGGGAGGGGTAACGAGTGGCCCGAGCAGCAAGATCTCAACTCGGCGCCAGTCGCGCCGGTATCGTCGCGGAATCGTCGGTCGCGGCCCCGACTCCCTTCGTTCCGAAGAAGACGAAGAACGGTCATGGCGGCGGTCCCGGCTCGCTCGACATGCGCGTGTTGCTGCAGGCGATGCAGGCGATGCGCAACGGCGATTTCTCCGCCCGCTTGCCCGCCGATCTCGATGGGATCTCGGGCAAGGTCGCGGACGCTTTCAACGACATCATCAGCGCCAATGAACGCATGGCGCAGCAGCTCGAGTTCGTCGGCCAGGCGGTCGGCCGGCAGGGCCGCACGCGGCAGCGCGTCAAGCTGCCGAGCTCCCTCGGCGGCGCCTGGACCGGGATCGAGCAATCGGTCAATTCGCTGGTCGACGATCTGCTCTGGCTTAACAACGCGGTGACGCGCTCGATCGCCGCCGTCGCGCGCGGCGACCTGTTGCAGACGGTGCCGCTCGAGACCGACGGCCGGCCGCTCGAAGGCGAGTTCCTCACCTCGGCGACCATCGTCAACACCATGATCAGTCAGCTCAGCGTGTTCACCTCGGAAGTGACGCGCGTCGCGCGCGAGGTCGGCACCGACGGCAAGCTCGGTGGCCAGGCGCAGGTAAGCGAAGTCACCGGCGTGTGGAAGGACCTGACCGAAAGCGTCAACTCCATGGCTTCGAACCTCACGGGCCAGGTCCGCAACATCGCCGAAGTGACGATCGCCGTCGCCAACGGCGACTTGTCGAAGAAGATCACCGTCGACGTCCGCGGCGAAATCCTGCAGCTCAAGGAAACCATCAACACGATGGTGGATCAGCTGCGCTCCTTCGCCGCCGAAGTGACGCGTGTCGCGCGCGAGGTCGGCACCGAAGGCAAGCTCGGCGGCCAGGCACTGGTGCCCGGCGTCGCCGGCACCTGGAAAGACTTGACGGACTCGGTCAACGCCATGTGCGGCAACCTGACCGACCAGGTGCGCAACATCGCGCAAGTGACGACGGCCGTCGCGCGCGGCGACTTGTCGCGCAAGATCACGGTCGAAGTGAAAGGCGAAATCCTGGAACTCAAAGACACCATCAACACGATGGTGGATCAGCTCAATGCCTTCGCCGCCGAAGTGACGCGCGTCGCGCGCGAGGTCGGCACCGAAGGCAAGCTCGGCGGTCAAGCCCTGGTGCCCGGCGTCGCCGGCACCTGGAAGGACCTGACCGACAACGTCAACTTCATGGCCTCGAACCTCACGGGTCAGGTGCGAAACATCGCCGAGGTCGCGACCGCGATCGCGCGCGGCGACTTGTCGAAGAAGATCACCGTGACGGTGTCGGGCGAAATCCTGCAGCTCAAAGAGACCGTCAACACGATGGTCGATCAGCTCAACGCTTTCGCCTCGGAAGTGACGCGCGTCGCGCGCGAGGTCGGCACCGACGGCCGTCTCGGCGGCCAGGCCAACGTGGTCGGCGTCGCCGGCACTTGGAAGGACCTGACCGATTCCGTGAATTCGATGGCCTCGAACCTTACGGCGCAGGTCCGCAACATCGCCGAAGTCTCGACGGCCATCGCCAACGGCGACTTGTCGAAGAAGATCACCGTGAACGTCTCGGGCGAAATCCTGGAGCTCAAGGACACCATCAACACGATGGTCGACCAGCTCAACGCTTTCGCCGGCGAAGTGACGCGCGTCGCGCGCGAGGTCGGCACCGAAGGCAAGCTCGGCGGCCAGGCGCAGGTGAAAGGCGTCGCCGGCACTTGGAAGGACCTGACCGACAACGTCAACTTCATGGCCTCGAATCTGACGGGTCAGGTGCGCAACATCGCCGAAGTGACCACCGCCGTCGCGCGCGGCGACTTGTCGCGCAAGATCACGGTCGACGTGAAAGGCGAAATCCTCGAGCTGAAGAACACCATCAACACGATGGTCGATCAGCTCAACGCCTTCGCCGGCGAGGTGACGCGCGTCGCGCGCGAGGTTGGCACCGAAGGCAAGCTCGGCGGCCAGGCGCTGGTGCCCGGCGTCGCCGGCACCTGGAAGGACTTGACCGACTCTGTGAACTTCATGGCCGGCAACCTGACCGGCCAGGTGCGGAACATCGCCGAAGTCGCGACCGCCATCGCCAATGGCGATTTGTCGCGCAAGATCACCGTCGACGTACGCGGCGAGATCTTGCAGCTGAAAGAGACCCTCAACACGATGGTCGATCAGCTCAACCGCTTCGCCGGCGAGGTGACGCGCGTCGCGCGCGAGGTCGGCACCGAAGGCAAGCTCGGCGGCCAGGCCAACGTGCCGGGCGTCGCCGGCACCTGGAAAGACCTGACCGACAATGTCAACTTCATGGCCTCGAATCTGACGGGTCAGGTGCGGAACATCGCCGAAGTGACGACCGCCGTCGCGCGCGGCGACTTGTCGCGCAAGATCACCGTCGACGTGAAAGGCGAAATCTTGGAGCTGAAAAACACCATCAACACGATGGTGGACCAGCTCAACGCCTTCGCCTCGGAAGTGACGCGCGTCGCGCGCGAGGTCGGCACGGAAGGCAAGCTCGGCGGTCAGGCCGCGGTGCCCGGCGTCGCCGGCACCTGGAAGGACCTGACCGACAGCGTGAACTTCATGGCCTCGAACCTGACGGGTCAGGTGCGCAACATCGCCGAAGTGGCGACCGCGATCGCCAATGGCGACTTGTCGAAGAAGATCACCGTCGACGTGCGCGGCGAAATCCTGCAGCTCAAGGAGACCCTCAACACGATGGTCGAGCAGCTGCGCTCCTTCGCCGCCGAAGTGACGCGCGTCGCGCGCGAGGTCGGCACCGAAGGCAAGCTCGGCGGCCAGGCCAACGTGCACGGCGTCGCCGGCACCTGGAAGGACCTGACCGACAACGTCAACCTTTTGGCCGCGAATCTCACCACCCAGGTCCGCAACATCGCCGAAGTCGCGACCTCGGTGGCGCGCGGCGACTTGTCGAAGAAGATCACGGTGAACGTTTCGGGCGAAATCCTCGAGCTCAAGAACACCATCAACACGATGGTGGACCAGCTCAACGCTTTCGCCGCCGAAGTGACGCGCGTCGCGCGCGAAGTCGGCACGGAAGGCAAGCTCGGCGGCCAGGCCAACGTGCCGGGTGTCGCCGGTACCTGGAAGGACTTGACCGATACCGTCAACGTCATGGCCGCCAACCTCACCGAGCAGGTGCGCGGCATCGTCAAGGTGGTGACCGCGGTCGCCACCGGCGATCTCCGGCAGAAGCTGACGGTGAAGTCGATGGGCGAGGTCGCGGCCTTGGCCGAGACCATCAACGACATGACCAACACCCTCGGCACCTTTGCCGAACAGGTGACGACTGTCGCGCGCGAGGTCGGCGTCGAAGGGCGCCTTGGCGGCCAGGCCAACGTGCCGGGCGCCGCCGGCACCTGGAAGGACCTGACCGGCAACGTCAACCTTTTGGCCGCCAATCTGACGACCCAGGTGCGCGCCATCGCCGAAGTGGCGACCGCCGTCACCAAGGGCGACCTGACGCGGTCGATCCAAGTGAGCGCGCGCGGCGAGGTTGCCGAGCTCAAAGACAACATCAACACGATGATCGACAACCTCCGTCTCACGACGGACCGCAACAAGGAGCAGGATTGGCTCAAGACCAATCTCGCGCGCTTCACCAACATGCTGCAGGGCCAGCGCGATCTGGCGGTGGTCGGCCGCATGCTGCTGTCGGAGCTCGCACCGCTCGTCAACGCACAGTCGAGCGTCATGTATCTGGTGCAGACCGAGGGCGAGCCGAGCCTCCGGCTCCTCGCTAGCTACGCCGATCAGGGGCCGGGCGAGGGCCATCCCGAGCGGCTGCAAGTCGGCGAGGGGCTGATCGGACAATGCGCGGCGGACGCACGGCGTCTCCTGATCGCCGACGTGCCCGACAACGTCGTGCCGATCGGCTCGGCGCTGCTCAAAGTGCTGCCGAAGAACATCATCGTGCTGCCGATCCTGTTCGAAGCCCAGGTCAAGGCCGTGATCGAGCTTTCCTCGATGGGCCATTTCACCGGCCTGCAGATTTCGTTCCTCGATCAGCTCACCGCTTCGAGCGGTATCGTCTTGAACTCGATCGAGGCGACGATGCAGACCGAGGCGCTGCTGAAGCAGTCGCAGCAGCTCGCCACCGAATTGCAGACGCGGCAGCGCGAGTTGCAGCAGACCAACGAGCAGCTCGAGCAGAAGGCGCAGCAGCTCGCCGAACGCAACGTCGAAGTCGAGCGCAAGAACCAGGAAATCGAGCAGGCGCGCCGCGCCATCGAGGAAAAGGCGACCGAGCTCGCGCTCACCTCGAAGTACAAGTCCGAGTTCCTCGCCAACATGTCGCACGAGCTGCGCACGCCGTTGAATTCGATCTTGATCCTCGGTCAGCAGCTCATCGACAATCCCGAAGGCAATCTCACCGGCAAGCAGGTCGAATTCGGCCGCACCATCCATGCCGCCGGCACCGATCTCTTGAACCTGATCTCCGACATTCTCGACCTGTCGAAGATCGAATCCGGCACGGTCTCGGTGAATGCCGAAGACATTGCCTTCGTCAATCTTGCCGACATGGTCGCGCTGCCGTTCCGCCACGAGGCCGAGAGCCGCAAGCTCAATTTCGAACTCAATCTCGACCAGCAGCTCCCGCGCGGCATGATCACCGACTCGAAGCGGTTGCAGCAGGTGCTGAAGAACCTGCTGTCGAACGCCTTCAAGTTCACCGAGCAAGGCGGCGTGCGGCTCGCGATCGGTGTCGCCGAACGCGGCTGGAGCCCGGATCATCCGGCGTTGCCCTTCGAGCCGATGGTGATCTCCTTCGAGGTGTCGGATAGCGGCATCGGCATCGCGCCCGAGAAGCAGAAGATCATCTTCGAGGCATTCCAACAGGCGGACGCCTCGACCAGCCGCAAATACGGCGGCACGGGCCTCGGCCTGGCGATCAGCCGCGAGCTCGCTAATCTCCTCGGCGGCGAGATCCAGCTGCGCAGCTCGCCCGGCGTTGGCAGCACCTTCACCCTCTATCTGCCGCTCAAATACAAGGGCCCGGCGGGCGCGGTGCCGCGTCCGGCGACCCTCGATATGACCCCGGTGGGAGTGCCGTCGGCACTGATACTGAACAATGCCCGGCTCGAAGCCAGCGTCGAACAGGTGCCCGACGACCGCGACAACATCGAGCCGACCGATCCGGTGCTGCTGATCGTCGAGGACGATCCGCATTACGCGCGGATCATGGCCGATCTCGCGCATGACAAGGGACTGAAGGTGTTGGTGGCGATGCGCGGCGCCGATGCGCTGACGCTGGCGCGCGAATTCAAGCCTTACGCGGTCTCGCTCGACGTGTTCCTGCCGGACATGCTGGGCTGGAGCGTGCTCGGCCAGTTGAAGCAGGATCCGACGACGCGCCACATCCCGGTGCAGATCGTCACCCTCGACGAGGACCGCCAGCACGGCCTGGCCCGCGGCGCATTCTCCTTCATCAACAAGCCGACGACGCCCGAAGGCATCGAAGAGGCGCTCAACCGCATCAAGGAATACACGAAGCCGCGCCGCAAGCGGCTCCTCGTCGTCGAGGACAATCCCGACGAGCGGATGAGCATCGCCGAGCTTCTCGGCCACGACGATATCGAGATCGTCTCGGTCGCGACCGGCACCGAGGCGCTCTCGGTGCTGCGCGTCCAGGACGTCGATTGCGTGGTGCTCGATCTGCGGCTCCCCGATATGTCGGGTTTCGAGCTCCTCGATCAGATGAAGGACGACAGCCGCCTACAGGACGTGCCGATCGTCGTCTTCACCGGCCGTGAGCTCTCCCCCGAGGAGGACGCGCAGCTCCACACCATGGCGCGCAGCGTCGTGGTGAAAGGCGTCGAATCGCCCGAGCGGCTGCTCGACGAGACCGCCCTGTTCCTCCACCGCGTTGTCGCCGATCTGCCGATCGAGAAGCAGCGCATGCTCGAGCGTCTGCACACCTCGGACGACGACCTCGTCGGCCGCACCGTGCTCGTGGTCGACGACGACGCGCGCAATATCTTCGCCCTCTCCTCGGCGCTCGAGCGGCGCGGTATGCAGGTGCTGACCGCCTCGACCGGCCGCGAGGCGATCGCGATGCTCGACAGCACCCCCGGCGTGGCCATCGTGCTGATGGACATCATGATGCCGGAGATGGACGGCTACGAGACCATGGGCGTGATCCGCCAGAACGCGCACTTCCGTCGCTTGCCGATCATCGCGTTGACCGCGAAAGCGATGAAGGGCGATCGCGAGAAATGCCTCGAAGCCGGCGCGTCCGACTATCTCGCCAAGCCCGTGAACACCGAACAGCTGCTATCCGCGCTGCGGATGTGGCTGCATCGCTGAGCGCCGACGACCATGGCACAAAGCGATCAAGTCAACATCCTTCTGGTCGACGACCAGCCTGCGAAGCTGCTCAGCTATGAAGTGATTCTCGCCGAGTTGCGGGAGAATCTGTTCAAGGCGAACTCGGCGCGCGAAGCCTTCATGCAGCTCCTGAAGCACGACATGGCCGTGGTGCTGATCGACGTCTGCATGCCCGAGCTCGACGGCTTCGAGCTCGCGGCGATGATCCGCGAGCATCCGCGTTTCCAGACCACCGCGATCATCTTCGTCTCGGCGATCGCGATGACCGATCTCGATCGCGTCAAGGGCTACCAATACGGCGCTGCGGATTACGTGCCGGTCCCGGTCGTCCCCGAGCTGCTGCGCGCCAAGGTGCGCGTCTTCGCCGAGCTCTACCGCAAGACCCGGCAGTTGGAGCGGCTCAACGTCGAGCTCGAGCGCCGCGTCGAGGAGCGCACCGCCGAGCTCGCCGAGGCCAATGCCGAGCTCGAGCGGCGCGTCGAGGAACGCACCGCCGAGCGCGAGCAGGCGCTGGCGCAAGTGCACGAAATGCAGAAGCTCGATAGCCTCGGCCAGCTCACCGGCGGCTTGGCGCACGACTTCAACAACCTGCTGATGGCGATCCTCGGCAATCTCGAAATGCTGACGCGGCGCGTCGGCGGCGACGACAACGTCCGCCGGTTGATCGACGGCGCGAGCCGCGCGGCCGAACGCGGCGCGGCGCTGACCAAGCGGTTGCTTGCTTTCGCGCGCCGTCAGGAGCTGCGGCCGGAGCCCGTGGACGTCGCGCGGCTGATCGATGATATGAGCGATCTGCTGCGGCGCACGCTCGGCCCCACCATCGAGCTCGGCGCGTCCTTCCCCGACGATCTCGCGCTCGTCCACGTCGATCCCAACCAGCTCGAGCTGGCGGTCCTCAACCTCTCGCTCAACGCGCGCGATGCCATGCCGCAAGGCGGCAAGCTCTCGATCACGGCGAAGCTCGAAGCCGTCGAGAGGCTCAACCAGCGCGAGCTCTCGGCCGGCGACTTCGTGCGCATCATGGTCGGCGACACCGGCTTCGGCATGGACGAGGCGACGCTGAAGCGCGCCGCGGAGCCGTTCTTCACGACCAAAGGTCTCGGCAAGGGCACCGGTCTCGGTCTCTCGAGCGTCTATGGGCTCGCCAAGCAATCGGGCGGCGCGATCGCGATCTCCAGCAGGGTCGGCAGCGGCACGATCGTCGAGCTATGGCTGCCGGTCGCTGCCGGAGCGCCGCCGCGTGTCGTCGTCGCTACGATGGCAAAGGACGACGCGACAGCGGCGCGGCCTTGCAGCATCCTCCTGGTCGACGACGATCCGATGGTCGCCGAGACCACGGTCAGCATGCTCGAAGTGCTGGGGCATCATGTGACGGTCGCTTCTTCGGGCGGTCGCGCGCTCGAAATGCTTGGCGACGATCCCAAGGTCGATCTTGTCATCACCGACTACGCCATGCCGGGCATGACTGGCAAGGAACTGGCGCGGCGCATCCGCGAGACGCGGCCCGGCCTCCCGGTCGTGCTGGCGAGCGGCTATGCCGAATTGGCGGCACATGACGATTCGGGCTTGCCGCGTCTCGACAAGCCCTACGCGCTCGACAAGCTCGCCTCGGTCATCGGTGCGATGGTCTAGTCTAGCGCGTCCCCGCCGCCGGGCTGCCGGCGTCGGAACGCTATCGGCTATGCCCCCCGTGTGGTAGTGCGGCTGCGACGAGCGATCTAATGGGCGCCGACCAGGCGTTTCAGCCACGACATCCGTGCTACGGCCCCAGGGTTGTATCCCGCGTTGCCGTCGAGGATGTCCTGCCGCGCGCGCCGTAGCACCATCATGACCTGCGCATGCGTCGTGGTGCGGCGGTCGTTGAAGGTCTCGATCGCGGTATAGCGGCGGCCCGTCACTTCCTGGATTGCCTGCAGGATCGGCTGCTTCAGCGTCATCGCGCCATTGACGGCCTGCATCGCGCCGAGGATGCAGCGCCGCCCGTCTACTGTGTAGAGGGCGCCCTTGCACCATCGCTCTTCGCTCGGCAGCTGATCGATCACGCGATCGATCTTCTCCAAAGCATCGACGCGCAAGGAATATTCCCGTCCATCAAATGGCATCGCGACCTCCGTCACACAGCCCGTGAAGCGAACTGGCCAAGCGAGACCAGCTCGCGCAGGCCTTCCAGAACCGCAACACCATGATGGAAGAGAGAGTTCCCCCGCTCGGCGCCGGGCGCCGGCTGAGCGCGGAATTAGAGCTTCAGAAGCTTCTCGGCATTGCCATGGGCGAGCTTTTCGAGATCGGCGGAGGGAAGGCCGAGGCTATTGAGGAAGGCGACACCGATCTTGTTCGATTCATAGGGCCAGTCGACCGAGAAGATGATGCGGTCGATGCCGAGGATATCGAGCGTGCAACGAAATGCCGGCGGCGAGAAATTGCCGCTGGTCGTAACCACGATATTGCTGCGCATCACCTCGGCGAAGGTTTTCTTGAGGCCGCGGCGCTTGGCGGCGAGGGCGGTGTGGTCCTCGATGCGGTCGAGCACGAAGGGCAGGCCCTCGCCGAGATGGCCGAGGATGAAGGTCAGCTTGGGGAAGGCGTCGAACACGCCGGCGAAGATCAGGCGCAGGAAATGGATCTGGGTGTCGACGGTGAAGCCGCAAGCGGCGGTCGCGATCTCGGGATAGCCGCTGAAATAGAAGGCGGCGCTGGGATGCGGCTCGCGCGGATGAAGATAAAACGGCACGCCGAGCGCCTCGGCCGCCTCGAATATCGGCCAATATTTCTTGTCGTCGAGGAATTCGCCGTTGGTGTGGCCGTTGACCATCGTGCCCTTGAAGCCCAGCTTCACCGTGCGCTGCAGCTCCGTGACCGACGCCTTCACGTCGGGGGTCGGCAATGTGGCGAAGGCGGCGAAGCGCTCGGGATGCGCCTTGATCGCCGCGGCCATGCGGTCGTTGGCGTCGCGCGCGACCGCGATCGCATCGGCGGCGGGCAGGCCCTGCGGGCCGGGCATGGTCATCGACAACACTTGTAGGTCGATACCGGCGTCGTTCATTGCCGCAATACGGGAATTGGAGAGATCGGCTAGTTCGGCGCCGACATCATGGCCGACGCGCTTGCTACGATCGGCGAGGGAGGCGACCCGGCGCGGCGTCTCGACCTGTTTCTGGGCATAAAGCGGCGTGGTGATATGCTCTTCGATGGCGATGATTCGCATGTGTCTCTTTCCGGGATTATCAGCCGCCTGTGATCGGGGCGGCTCGCCGAAGGCCTAACGGCGCGCTTTCTGCGCGGCCGGATGCGCCGTGCTGTTTCAGCCCTTTGCGCGCGGCATAAGCGACGACGCGGTTCTCGCCATCGTCGCGGCTCGCGCGCTTTTTGAATGCTCCGAACGAACTACCCGCATGCGCGGTATCGGCAATCCCAAGTCTCGTCGGCACAACCAGTCGATTCACAACGAGTGCGATTAGAAGCTGGATTCGACGTCGGCGCAATAGCAGTTGTTATCACCTTTTGCCAGCGCCCGTTGCGGCTCCAGCTGAAAAGAGGCATGCTGACGTCTGCTGGGTGGTCCGACGAGCGTCGAGAACCACCGAGCGTTTAGGGAGGGCGGCCGATGAAGGATTTGATCAAGCAATATCTCGATAAAGGCATTTCGCGGCGCACGCTGATGCGCGGCCTGGGTGCCGCCGGCCTGACTGGCGGGGTGGCCAAGTCGATCATCGAATCGCTGACGATCACGCCGGCGATGGCGCAGGAAGCTGCAGCCGCCGGCAAGATCCGCGACTTCCACGGCAATGGCGGCATGCTCTACGTCCAGCAGCTCAAATCCGCCGGCGTGAAGTTCGTCTTCTGCAATCCCTCGACCGGCGATGCGCCGTTCTACGACGCGCTGGTCGACGTTCCCGAGATTCAGCTCATCAAAGGCATTCAGGAAGGCGCTGTCGTCGCCATGGCCGACGGCTATTCCCGGCTTTCGGGCAATCTCGGCGTTGCGCATATCGCCAATGTCGGTCTGCCGAACGGCATGACCCAACTCGTCAACAGCTACAAGGACGGTATTCCGATCCTGCTGACGGTCGCCGCCTTCGGCACCGAGGTCGAAGGCCGCGACTATGCACAAGACTACGTGCATCAAGAGCCGATGCTGGCGCCGATCACCAAGGAATGGTGGCTGGCGGAATCGACCGCCGACATCGCCGATGTGACGCGGCGCGTGATGAAGTTCGCGACGACCATGCCGACCGGCCCGGTCTTCCTTTCGGTGCCGGACGACCTGCTGCGCGCGCAAGCGACCTCGCAGATCTGGGACGGCAGCCTCTTCAACGTGGCGATGAAGATCCGGCCCGACCACAAGGACGTCGAGACCATCGCCAAGATGCTGATCGAGGCGAAGAACCCGTTGCTCTCGGTCGGCGACGAGATCACCCAGGCCCATGCCGCGGGCGAAGTCGTCGAGCTCGCGGAGATGCTCGGCCTCACCGTTTGCGGCCAGGCCGGCCAGGGCAACTGGTCGAAGCCGTTCCCGACGCGCAGTCCGCTCTATATCGGCGCCTACGCCGCGAATATGCGCTTCCCCGGCGCGGTCGATATCCATCTCAACATCGGCGACCAGGGGGCCGAGCGCTCGATGAAAGGCGCGACGCTGATCTCGATGCGCAGCAATCCGACCGGTCTCGCGCGCGTATGGCCGGTCGATCTCGGCGTGGTCTGCGACATCAAGCTCGGCGTCGCCGACTTGATTGCCGCGGTCAAGAGCATGGCGACCAAGGACAAGCTGAAGCAGATCGCCGACGGCCGCGTCGGCCGGGTGCATGATTACAGCGCCGGGCAAGCCAAGATGCGCCAGATGATCGCCGCCGATCTCAACAACGGCTCGTCGATCAAGATGGAGCGCCTCGGCGTCGAGCTCGAGGCCGGGATGGAGAAGGACGCGATCTACGTCTCCGACTGCGACAGCGGCCGGACGATGGACCCGCTCATCTCTTGGGGCGGCGGCGGCGGCCGGTCCTATATCTCGACGGGGCCGAACATCCTCGGCTGGGGCATCGCCGCCTCGACAGGCGCCAAACTCGCGATGCCGGATCGGCCGGTGGTGTCCTGCGTCGGCGACGGCAGCGCGCTCTTCGGCGGGCCGCAGCCGCTCTGGAGCCAGTCGCGCTACAAGGCGCCGGTCACCAACGTCGTCGTCAACAACCGCAGCTACAACAACGAGCGCAACCGCATCTGGTCGTTCATCGCCGGCCAGCAGTTCAAGACCGGCAAGGACATGACCTGCTACAACGGCAGCCCGGATGTCGATTTCGCCAAGGCGGCGCAAGCCTTCGGTGTCGAAGGCGAGGTGGTGTCCGATCCCAACGCCATCAAGCCGGCGCTGGCGCGGGCGAAAAAGGCGAATGTCGACGGGCGGCCCTATCTGCTCGACGTCCATGTCGATCGCGACGGCGTCGGCGCCGCCTCGACCTGGTACCCGGCCTATTCCATCGCCGATCAGCGCACGCGGAAGGTTTGATCATGCAGAAGTACCTTGTATCGCTCGCCGCCGCGGGCGCGATCCTCGGCCTGGCGCTCTCGGTCGGGGCGCAGCAGCCAGCCGCGCCGCAACACCCGCCGGCGGCGGCCCCGGCTGCACCCGGTGGTGGCTCTTTCGGCGCCAATGCGCCGGCGGCAAGCCCGTTCCCCGACGGGCCGGGCAAGGAGATCGTCTCGGTCGCCTGCACGCAGTGTCACGGCCCGAACGTCTTCACCCAGCTCCGCATGGGCGAGAACGCCTGGCGCGCGCAGATCTACGACATGATCCTGCGCGGCGCGCAGATCGGTCCCAACGACATCGACACGGCGGCCAAATATATGGCGACGAGCTACGGGCCGGGCGTGCCATTTCCGGGCCAGCAGCCGGTGAAAGTGACGTTGGCGGACGGGCAGGGCAAAGAGCTGGTCGAGGGCGGCTGCGCCCTCTGCCACGGCCTCGATCGCGTCGTCGATACCAAGCGCACCAAGGATCAGTGGCAGACGATCGTCAACCGCATGATCTTCTTCGGCTCGCCGGTCTCGGGCGACCAGGTGACGACGGTCGTCAATTACCTCGCCAGCAATTACGGGGCGACCCAGACCGCGACCAAATAGGTCCGCGCCTCTCGCGACCGGCACAGCGCGATTGGTTCGCTTCGGCAGCCAATCGCGCTGTCGGTTTTGGCGCCGTTCCGGCGTCATCGCCCGTCGTTGACAGGCTAGGGGCGCTCGGCGATCATCCGCGGCAGAACCAATGTGCGGCGCGGGCAACGCGCATAACTGGCTTTTTGCGGAGGACGCAACATGGATGGCACCAGCAAAATCGGCGGCAAATACAATGTCGGCGGCGTGTTGCTCGACCGCCCGTTCAAGATCCGGCGGCTCGGCCATTTCGGCTACAACGTCTACAAGATGGACGAGGCCCTGCATTTCTATCATGACCTGCTGGGTTTCCGTTTTACCGACACGCTCGATTTCGCGCGCATCCGCCCCGACGGCGCCAAGATCTTTGAGGGCATATCGGCGGTCGGCTATTTCACCACCCACGGCAGCGACCATCATTCCTTCGTGCTGTTCCCGAAAGCGGCGCTCGACCGCATGGGGCGCGGCAGCGCCGGCGGCCACGTCACCAACGCCGAAGTGACCACCAACCAGATCACCTGGCAGGTCGGAACCTTGCGCGAGGTCGGCGACGGCATCGACTATTTCAAATCGATCGGCATCAATCCCGGCCGCGTCGGCCGCGATGTGCCGGGCTCGAATTGGCATTCCTATCCGTCCGATCCCGAAGGCCACACCAACGAGATCTATTACGGCATCGAGCAGATCGGCTGGAATCTGCAATCGAAGCCGCCGGCGGTCCGCAAGCGCGGCTTTCATGAGAAGCCGGATCTGCCGCAGATCAGCGAATATCAAGAGATCGAGATGTTCAAGGCCGAAGGCATGGACATGAACTCGGGCATGCGGAACACCGAGACGCTGCCGTTCAAATACGATGTCGGCGGCGTGTTGCTGCCGCGGCCGTTCAAGGTCATCAAGATCGGGCCCGTCCGGCTGTTCGTCGACGATCTCGAGAAGTGCCTTGCCTTCTACACCGACATCCTCGGCCTGCGCGTGACCGAGGAAGTCGTCTATGAAGGCCATCGCTGCGTTTTCCTGCGCTGCAACACCGAGCATCATTCGATCGCGCTCTATCCCAAGGCGCTGCGCGCGAAGCTCGGCTTGTCGCCGCATACGAGCTGTATGAGCTTCGGCAATCAGGTCGGCGACTATAAGCAGCTCCGCGACGCGGTCGATTTCCTCAAGGCGAACGGCGCCACCATCAAGTATCTGCCGCCCGAGCTGTTCCCCGGCATGGACTACACCGCCTTCGCGGTCGATCCCGACGGCCACACCATCCAGCTCTATTACTATATGGAGCAGGTCGGCTGGGACGCGCGGGTGCGTCCGCCGGCCGAGCGCCGCAAGATCGATAACAAGAACTGGCCGGCGACAGTCGAGGCGCAGAGCGACACCTTCGACGGCGAGACCCTGCTCGGTCCGCTGGGATAAGGGTTGCAACAGCAACCTGCGGCCTTCGACTTCGTTCAGGCTGAGGTCGATTGGAACGGGCATCTTCCGCCGGGAGATGCCCGATTCATTTTCTCCTCGTCCTGAGCGTCGTCGCCCTTCGACAAGCTCAGGAGGCTCGCGGTCCCCTTGCAACGCTCTTGAATCCGCACGCTCTTTCGATTACCCGCACCGCATGGGGGACGAGACCGCGGCGCATCCGCATCGCTGGGCCATGCTCGCCGGCGTTTGGGCGGTCTATTTCTGCTTCGGCTCGACCGCGGCGGCGATCGCGCCGCTGGTCTCGCGCATCACCGCCGAGCTTCATCTCAGCCACACGCAAATGGGCTCGATCCTCGGCGCGTGGCAGCTCGTCTATATCGGCGCCGCCATTCCTTGCGGCGCGTTGCTCGACCGCATCGGCCCGCGCCGCGGCCTGGCGCTCGGCGCGCTGGTGGTCGCGGCTTCGGGCATCCTGCGCGGCCTCGCCGGCAACTATGCGACGATGCTGCTCGCGGTCGGCGCTTTCGGCATCGGCGGCCCGCTGGTCTCGGTCGGCGCGCCAACGGTGATCCGCGATTGGTTCGTCGGCCGTGAGCGCGGCCTCGCCATGGGCATCTACAATATGGGCCAGTCGGTCGGGACGATCGGTGCGCTGTCGCTGACTTCGAGCCTCGGCCTGCGGCTCGCCGGCGGCAATTGGCGGTTGGTGCTGATCGGCTATGGCGTTCTTGCCTTGGTCGCGGCGCTCGCCTGGACCCTCGTCAGCAGCCATGAGGCGAGCCGCGCGCAAGAGCGGCTGCGCCGGGCCGAGAAGCCGGTGGCGCAATCGGGACTCTATCTCGAGCTGCTGCGCGCGCCGGCGATGCGCACCGTGCTCTACCTCGCCGTCGGCACTTTCTTCTTCGGCCACGCCCTCAACAACTGGCTGCCGGAGATTCTGCGCGTCGGCGGCATGGATCCGGCGCGAGCCGGGCTCTGGGCGAGCATCCCGGTGGTGATCGGCATTTTCGGCGCGCTGGTCTTTCCGCGCCTCGCGATCCCCGAGCGGCGGATGAAGATCCTGGCGGCGCTGTTTGTCGCGCAGATGTTGGCGCCGCTCTGCATCGAATGGGGCGGCCCGGCGCTGACGGCGGGCTTGGTCTTTCAGGGGCTCGCGCGCGGCACGCTGTCGGTCGTCGTCGTGCTGGTGATGATGGAGCTGCGCGAGGTCGACGCCGGCCGCCTGGGCGCCGCCGCCGGGATGTATTTTACCGCCGGCGAGATCGGCGGCGTCCTCGGGCCGCTGACCATCGGCACGCTCTACGATGCAACCGGCGGTTTTGCCATCGCGCTCTATTGCCTCGCCGCGCTTTGCGCCTGGCAGTTACTGCTGCTGTCGCGGCTCAAGACTGCGCTGCGCTGAACATCGGGGTGGCGGAGGGCGCGCCGGCGCGGCAAGATTGGCGGCGATAAGACAGCGGCGCCGATGCCGCGATAAACAGGGAGAACGAGATGAGCGCGACGCTGCTGCGAAGGGATGCGCGGATGCTGGCGACGGTCGTCGTGGCGGCGGCCGCGCTGGCGCCGCTTGCGGCCAAGGCCGCCGATGAGACGACGACCCTTGCCGTCCCGGCGATCAATCTCGGCTTCCTCGACCGCTATGTCGCCGAGGATGAAGGTTTTTGGAAAGACCAGGGCCTCGAGGTGAAGATCCAGCACATCCAGGGCATCGGCTCGATGAACGCCGTGATCTCGGGCTCGGTCGATTTCTCGATGTCGTCCGGCCCGTCGATCACCCGCGCCAATGCGCGCGGCCAAAAGCTCGTCGCGCTCGCGACCGGCATCAATGAATCGGACGAAGATATCGTCATCCGCAAGGAGATCGCCGATGCCGCGCATTTCGATCCCGCCGCGCCGCTCGAGACCCGCGGCAAGATACTCGCGGGCAAGACGATCGCGACCGGCGGCGCCGGGGCGATCCCCGACATCGTGTTGAAAGCGGTCCAGAAGCTGTCGGGCGTGGCGCGCGACGACGTCACCACCACGCCGATGCAGCCGCCCGAATTCATGGCCGCCTTCTCGCGCAAGGCGATCGACGGCTTTGTTTCCGGCCCGCCCTTCACCCAGCAGACGCTGATCGATGGCACCGGCGTGCTGGTCTCCAACGCGGCCAAGGGCGAGCCGACGCAATACTCGCCGGTGTCGTCGTCGTTGCTGCTTGCCCGCGCGAGCTTCTGCCCAGAGCATCGCTCGATCTGCACGAAGATGGTGCATGGCGTGGTCGAGGCGGCGCGGTTTATCCACGACCACCCGAAGGAAACCCTGGCGGTGATCAAGAAGTATTTTCAGACCAACGACAGGGTGACGGAGGCCTCCTACGAGGCGCTCAAGGCGATGACGCCGGTGCCGCCGATCACCACGCCGAAATCGCTCGAGAACGCCGACAATATCAATGTTGCCGCGGGCTTCATGTCGGAGACCGACAAGCTGAAAGATTACGCGGCGATCATCGACAACGAGTTCGTGAAATGAGAGTGATGTCGCGCTTCGTTTTCGGCTGCGCCGCGTTGTTGCTCGCGGCGCGGCCGGCGGCACAAGAGCGTACGACGCTGGCGCTGCCCTCGATCAGCCCCGGCTTTACCGCGATCTATGTCGCCGAGGATAAGGGGCTGTGGAAGGAGCAGGGGCTCGATGTCACGGTGAGCCAGATCGCGGGCGTCGGCACCATCAACGCGGTGATCGCCGGCAGCATCGATTTCTCCGGCAGCACCGCGGGCACCTTGATCCGGGCGGCGGTCGCCGGCCAGCGGATGACGGCGATCGCCAATCTGACCGATCGGCCGATGGACGAGGTGGTGATCCGCAAGGACGTGGCCGCCGCGCGCAGCTTCGATCCCGAGGCCTCTCTTGCGCAACGTGCCGCGTTGCTGAAAGGGCTGCGCATCGCAGTCGATGCGATCAACACCATCAATCACGGCTTCCTGCGCTATGTCGCGCGCAAGGGCGGACTCGATGCCGATACCGACGTTACCGTGGCGCCGATGCAGTCGCCGACGATGGCGGCGGCGCTTCACGCCAAGGCGATCGATGGCTTCTCGGTATCGCAGCCCTGGACGACGGCGGTGATCGTCGACGGCAGCGCGGTGCGGCTTGCCAGCGTGCCGGGCGGCGATTTCCCCGAGCTGATCCCGTTCGGCGGCGGCATCATCGTCACCCGGCCGGAATTCTGCCGCGACCATCGCGACATCTGCACGAAGATGGGGCAGGGCATCGTCGCGGCGGCGCATTTCCTCCGCGACCATCCGGCCGAGACGCTGGCGATCCTCAAGCCGCGCTTCGGCTCGCTCGATCCGGCCACTCTGGCGGCGGCGTTCGAGAGCTATCGCGCGGCGACGCCGGCCTCGCTCGCCGTGACTGCCGATATCCTCGCCAGCTCGCAGAATTTCGAGATCGAGACCGGGCTCACCAAGCCGAAGGACAAGCTCGCCTCTTTCGTCGGGCTCTATAGCGACGACTTCGTGCAGTGACGGGCCGCGTGCTAGGATACGAGCAAGGAGATCGCCATGGATGATGTCGCCCTGAAGCCGCGCGTCGAGCCGCTCAACAAGCCGATAATGCTGTCGCATGGCACCATTACCTGCAAAAACATCGAAGCTTCGCGCCGCTTCTACGAGGAGTTCCTCGGCCTCGACGTCGTGCAACACACCGAGCGCGGCGTGCTGTTACGCAAGGGCGGCTATTGCGTGATCGTGTGCCTCGAGGTCGGCGAGCATGTGAAGCCGGTCGACCGCCAGCATCATTGGGGCATCGATCTCGATTCGCGCGAGGCGGTCGATCGCGCGCTCGCTCTGGCGCACGAGCTCAAGGACGAATACGGCATCCATCAGATCTCGCGCATCACCGACCATCACGGCGGCTATTCCTTTTATTTCCGCGATCTCGACCACAATTACTGGGAGTTCCAGTATGTCGGCGACGGCCAGACCAGCGGCGACGGCCGCTACGACCGGTTCTTCGCCCGCGGCGACGTGCACGAGAAGAACCAGCCGATCGTCGAACGCGATTAGCGCGCGGCTTCCGCCACCATCACGCTCGCCTTGAGATAGAGCAGGGTCGCTTTCGCGTCCGAGGGCGCCTCCGCGACGGTGTTGCGCCTGGCGGCAAGAAATAGCTCCGCCTCGACCGTCAGGCCGACGGCCTCGGCGGCCGGCGTCAACTCCGCGAAGCGGTATTTGCGATAGAGCGGATGCACGCCGGTATGCGACGAATAGGTCGCGACGATCAGCGCGCCGTGGGAACGCAGCACGCGCCGCGCCTCGACGAAAACCTCGGCGAGCGGCAGGTGGCCGATCGATTCCGGAAACAGCACGACATCGAAGCTCGCCGCCGCGAAGGGCAGGAAGCGCGCATCGGCTTCGACCGGCCGGTCGAGCCCCGCGCGCACCGCGCGTCTCAGCATCGGGTGCGATAGGTCGATCCCGACGAGGCGATGGCCGCTGGCGGCGAGATGGCTTTCGAGCTCGCCATTGCCGCAGCCGATCGAGAGGATGTCGCGGGGCGTTGCGCCGAGCCCCGCGGCAAGCCAGCGGCGATAGGCCGGCGAGATCGCGCTATAGGTGAAATAGTTGCTGTCGCTCCAGCCCTTGCTGCCAATGCGACGATAGAACCGCGCCGGACTGGGGGTGCTCGCTTTTTTCTTCTGCTTGTGACGCGCCATGACCCCGAACCTGAACATGCTGGCGGATGGGGTGAGATTCGAACTCACGATCGAGTTACCCCGATGCCGGTTTTCAAGACCGGTGCCTTAAACCGCTCGGCCACCCATCCGTGTCGCGGCAATATCGTTCAAGACGGGCGCGAAGGCAATCGTGGCTCGGGCATACCAACTGCGCAATCAAATGTGAAAAAGCCGCGATCTTTGGGGCATTCGGTCTCTGCGCGGCAACTACACCGTGCCGGCCGAGTTACGACTTTATCCGCCGCGCCGAAAATCGTTCTGTCGAGGAAGGAAAAGCATCATGGAGCTCATGATCTGCGCCACGCTAGCGATACTCCTCGCCACTTCCGCTCGCGCGATAAGAATGGCGATGACCGCGGCACCGGCCCGGCGGCGGGTGGAAATGCGGCGAAGCGGCTAATCGCGGGCGCGCGCGGCACTGGCTGAGCCTTGGCCGAGCCGATCGAAATGTGAAAAAGCCGTGGCTTTGCCGGCAATCGCAAGCGCACTCGCAACTTCAAAGTGAATCGGGCGTTAGATTTCCATTCCCGTAGCAAATTCAGTTCATGACCAACCACATCAGGAGTCTGCGATGAAAATGGTAACTTATGCCGCTGCGCTGGCGCTTGTCTTCTCGACGGCGGCCTGCAGCAACTGGTTCGGCGACCAATCGAGCGATCAGAATGCGCAAACGCCGTTCTCCAACGGCCTGCGTACCAGCCCGCAGCAACCGACGAGCTGCTCGCCGGCAGATGCGACCTGCGGTTCCGGCATTGGCAATCCGTCGGTGCAATCACCGACGCAGAAGCGGTTGATGGGCACCCAGTCACAATAAGTCCCGGCCTCTCTGCGCGGGTGGCGCTCTAGTGCAACCCCATGAGCCGGGAAAACAAAGGAGAAACCATGCCGTTTGAAGGCTCGCGCGCGCAGCTTTATCGCGAACGGGCGCGCGAGGTGCGTGCGGTAGCCACCAACTGTGTCGACGGCGTGATCCGGCAGCAACTTCTGATCGTCGCCGCGGAATATGATGCCTTGGCGCGGCAAGTCGAGGAAGGCGTGCTAAGCCATTGAGCGGTGCTGCTGGGTGGCCGAGCGCAGCAGCACCGACTGAGGCGTAGCGCTAAGGACTAACGCTAAGATCGGATCAGCGCGGCGCGCGCCTCACGCCGCGCGGTTGGACCGCTCGCTCAGAGCCGTCGGCTGAACCGATGGTTGGCCTGATGCTGTTCAAAGGTTGCAAAGGATAGGAGATGGTCTATCTGCACCGCGTCGGAATTGAAGTCGGGGCGATGATCAGGAGCTTATCGGAAACATTTCCGGGGTTAGTAGTTTCCGCATGCTGCGCGACTCTCCGCAGACCTTCGACGATTTGCCGAAATTGCTGAATCTCCTTCAACGTCATCACGGCATTCCCCCAACGCACTTCTTTTACCACCATCCTGAGTTGAGGCGAGTAACGATTCGGCCAGCGCCAACAGGGCAGGCCGGCATAATTCATTTAGATCAACGCCGATGAAAATCGCTCACGTCCTGGACGCGGGACTAAAATCTCGATCCATCGCGGGCGCAGATGCGCTACGGTACCAAAAGCAGATGCAATCGAATTCGGCGATGTGGCCGGGCGAGAGCGCTGTGCCAACCGGAGCCTTCATCACTACGCCTATCGCAGCAACAGCAGCCCCGCGAAGATCAGATAGAGGACACTCGACCAAGTCAGCTGCGTGCCGGTGACATGGCCGCCGCGGAACATCAGGAACAGCGCGCTGACCGCGATCGCCGTCACACCCGCGGCGAGGATCACTGGCCGGCTGAATAGCCACGGCGTGCCGAACAGGCCGCAGGCGGTCGGGATGGTCGCCTGGATCATCATCGCGCCGCTGATATTGGCGAGCGCCATGCGCTCCTTGCCTTGGCGTACCCAGATGATCGCGTTCATCGTCTCGGGCATCTCGGTCGCGATCGGGCTGAAGAGCAGCGCGACGAGCTGTGGCGACATGCCGAGCCATGGCCCGATGATGTCGAGCTGGGCGACGAAGACGCGCGAGGCGACGAAGATCACGATCAGCGCTGTCACGGTTTGCAACGCCGCCCAGGCGAGCGATGGCATGGCATCGCGGCGACGGATCTTCAGCGGCTCGAGATCGTCGCTCTCGTGCTTGTCGCCTTCGCGCCGCAGCTCTTTCCAGACATAAAGCGCATAGGCAGCGAGGAACAGGAAACCGAACCACCACTTGCCGGGAAAGGCGACGAGGCCGAGCGTCAGCTTGCACAGGAAGATGCAGAGGAACCAGCCCTGGTCGCGGCTAAGGCGTCGGCAATCGACGTCGAGCGCTTCCTTGCGCCGCACCCGTAACCGTGCCGAGCCCATCAGGGTCACGCCGACGACCGCATAGGCGAGGGTGCTGAGGGCGAGAGGGCCACCGAGCGCCGCGCCGACGCCGATCTCGCGCTCGGCGGCGGTCGCGCCGAAGGTTACGGCAACGAAGGTGACGACGCTTTCGGGCAAAGCGGTACCGAAAGCGGCGAGGATAGTGCCGGTCGCGGTCTCGGCAATCTTCAGGTGATAGCCGACCCATTCCACGCCGTTGACGAAGAATTCGCAGGACAAATAGATCAGGACGGCGGAACCGAGGAAGAGGAGAAGGGTGAGGGCCATGCTCGGCTCGATCCGGGGCCAGGCGACGCTCCGACATCCACCGTCGCGCCCAGCCGGCCGGGACGGTCGATGCCAAAGGTCTCGCCAAAAGCCTGATCGGATTGCCAGCGCCATGGCCGAAGCCAAGTATGTTGACGCAGGCCCCGCTGCTGCGGGCGGCTACTCCCCAATGACAGGCGCCACGATAAGGCGGTTCATCGAGGAGGTAAAGCTTCGAATGCGCTAAACCATGATCGGGTAAGGCGGAATCGCAAGTCGATTCCAGCTCAGCCGTGAATCATGATCTAAATTTTCTAAACGACCGTGCTCTAGGGCCCGCCGACGAGCTTGGCGTAGCGCGTATCGATCATCGACGTCGCCTCGATATGGACTTTCTGCATGCCCTGCGCCTCGTACCAGTCGAGCATGCGCTGGATGTCGCCGACATTTACGCGCGCGTCGGGCTCGACATAGTTGAGGCCCTGGGTGATGACGTTGGGCGGCTGGCTGAGGCCCTTTGCCATCAGCGCGATCATCGCCGGCGCGCCCGGCTGATCGGCGCGCTCGCCCTGCGCGTCGACGAAAGCGGTGTCCCAGGCCTGCGCCGCCTTGCGGAAGGCGGCAAGGAAATGGCGCACCGTGTCCGGCCGCTCATTCGCGATCTTGGTCGAGGTGACGGTGCCGGTGACTTGTGCGCCGTGCACCTCGTCGTCGAGCCAGGCGAGGAACTTGGCGCCGCCGCGATTGACGACGGCGTTGAGATTGGCCGAGCTCATGATCGAGGAATCGACCTGGCCGCCGGTTAGGGCCGAGGCGACATTGGCATTCGATTGCAGGCCGATCACGCGCACGCTCTTGATGTCGATGTTATGGACCTGCAGCATCAAAGCCAGCGCATATTGCAACGGCGAGCCGAGCTGGGTGATGCCGACCGAATGGCCGGCGAAATCGGCCATGGATTTGAGGCCCGCGGCATAGGCTTGGTTCGAGGCGACAAAGCCGAGGCCGTGGAAGCCGGGATGCTCGACAGTGTCCCCGCCGATGATCTTCAGCGCGCCCTGATTGGCGAGAACGAAGAACGCGTCGGTGAGGCCGGCCGAGCCGAAATCGATATCGCCGCTCATGACTGCGACCACGATCGGCTGGGCCGATTCGAAGGGTACGAGCTTGGCATCGAGCCCCTCGTCCTTGAAATAGCCTTTGGCATCGGCGACGACGAGCGGAATGCTGGCGAGCGAGGTGCTGACGATGCCGACGCGGATCGGATCGCCGGCCGCGGCGCACCGGGCGTGGAGCAGCGCCGCGAGCAGCAATCCCGCCGCCATTGGCAGGGCGCGATATCGGAACACCGGCATCACTCCTTTCCTTCGAGTTTGGCGTAGCGCGTATCGATCAACGACATCGCATCGATATGCGATTTCTGCATCCCGTGCGATTCGAACCAATCGAGCATCACCTGGATGTCCGCGACATGGACGCTCGCCTCGGGACCGACATAGGTGACGCTCTCCTTGATCACCTCGGGCGACTGGTTCAGCGCCTTGGCGGCAAGCGCGATCATGGCGGGCGCGCTCGGCTGGTCGGCGCGGTTGCCTTGCGCGTCGACGAAGGCGGAATCCCAGGCCTGCGCCGCCGTGCGGAAGGCGGCGAGGAAATGACGCACGGTGTCGGGCCGGTTATTCGCGATCTTCGCTGTGGTGAAGGTGCCGCTGGTCTGAGCCCCTTTGACCTCGTCCTCGAGCCAGCCGATCGACTTGGCGCCGCCGCGATCGACCACCTCGAAGAGATTGGCGGAGCTCATGATCGAGGCATCGATCTGGCCGCCGGTCAGCGCCGAGGCGACGTTCGCGTTCGATTGCAGCGCAATCACGCGCACGTCCTTGAGCCCGATGCCGCGATGCTCGAGGGTGCGGCCGAGCGCATAGTGGAAGACCGTGCCGAATTGCGGGATGCCGACCGAATGACCGGTGAAATCGCCGACCGACCGGACGCCGGCGGCATAAGCCTGGTTCGAGGCGAGAAAGCCCAGGCTGTGAAAGCCCGGCTGCTCGTTGGTGTCGCCGCCGATGATCTTCAGCGCTCCTTGATTGGCGAGGACGCAGAAGGCATCGGTAAGCCCGGTCGAGCCGAAATCGACATCGCCACTGGTCGCTGCGATGGCAATCGGCTGTGCCGCGTCGAACGGCACCAGCGTCGCATCGAGGCCTTGCTCCTTGAAGTAGCCTTTGGCGTTGGCGACGACGAGCGCGATGCTCGCCAGCGACGAGCTGACGTAAGCGACGCGGATGGGATCGCCGGCCATGGCAGCGTGGAGGCCGAACAGGGTGGCGAAACAGCCGGCCGCGAGCGCCTGCGCGCCGCGCTGATGGGTACGCTGTCGCGATCCAGTCATCAGACGCCTCCCTTGAGCGCGTTGCCCGACGCGTTCATTATGGTCGCCGATTATAGGACGAAACCGGAGCCGATATGCGATATCTCGGCCTGATCCTCCTCGGCCTCGCTCTCGCCGGCTGCGCTTCGCCGGCGATCCCGATGCTCGATCCCGCAACCGGCGCGCGCGCCGATTGCGGCTCGCATCCCGAGTTCTGGCTGCTCAACGCCTCATCGCTTCCGGGCGAGGAGATGGCGTGTCAGAGCGATTACGAGGCGCGCGGCTGGGTGCGGGCGCCGCTGCATTTCTGACGCAAGCGGCGAACCCCGCAAGATATCACGACAAAACCATCGGATTGGCGCAATCCCTGCCGATCATGCATCGGCGAGGAAAAGGTCTTGGAGGATCATGATCATGCGCCGTCCGTTCCGTTTCTGGCTCTCGACCCTGTCGCTTCCGGCGGCGCTGCTGCTGGCGCCGATCGCTGTCCCGGCGCAAACGCGGGAGCCCGCCGCCGGCAATCCCGCGATCAACAGCACGCCGCATAGCTCGGGCAGTGCGGCGTCCTCGCCGATGGCGTCGCCGTCGAGCGAATCCAGCATTCCAAAGGGCTCCAACCCCGAGGGCGGCAGCGGCAATACCAGCGCGGGCAGCGGCGCGACGCCGTCATCGCAGGCTTCCGAGAGCCCTCCGGCGAGCCCGATGTCTCAGACCGCCAACAACCCGAACGCGGATAGCAGCGGCAGCGCGGCGGACCACAGCGCCGTCAACGACCATAGCGGCCGCAGCGCCGGCATGAGCAGCGGCTCGAACGGCAGCAGCAATCGGTCGCGACCGCAAGGCAAATACGCCTCGCCCCCGACCTCGCCGGGAAAGCAATAGGCGAAGAGCAGTCGGGCTACTTCTTGCTCGGCAGGAAACGCTCGGTCATGTATTGCGACATGTCGGGCTCGGTCGGCAGGATGCCGAGCTCGACGAACGAGCTGCGGACCGGATCGACCGCCGCCGCCGGGAAGGTGCCGTCGGTCGAGAAGGACGGCATCACCGTATCGTACTGCTTCTGCTCGATCTCTTCCGAGAACTTGTCGCGCTCGCGCGCGAGCGCGATGGTCTTGGCGCGGTGCTGCGCCATGAAAGCGACGCCCTGATACCAGCCTTTGAGGAAGCCGCGGACGGCGTCGGGATTTTTTTGAATAATGTCGTTCGAGGCGAAGACCACGTTCTGGAGAAAGGCGCCGACCCAGTCGGAAGCCGGCGCGAGCAGCCGGCCCTTCTTCTGCGCTTCGAGGTTCCAGCCCAGCGCTGCGCCGCTGATCTGTGCGTCGATGGCGTTGGTCTCGAGCGCCGCGAGCTGCGCGGGATAAGTCGAGCCATCGGCAATAAAGGTGAAGCTCTTCGGGTCCCAGCCTTCCTTTTTTGCGATCTGGAAAGCGAGCCATTGCGTCAGCGAGCCGACGGTCGAGACGCCGATACGCTTGCCCTTGAGGTCCGAGAGCTGATGGACCGGCGAGTCATAGGGCACGATGACGCCGAACAATGCCGGCGTCAGCGCGATCGCGCCGACCGCCATTTCCGGCGCGCCTTTGACCAGGAAAGCGATGTCGGTTCCGGCGCCGAGGCCCAGATCGATCGCGCCAGCGGTCATCGCCTGATGCAGCTTGGCGCTGCCTTCGAGATCGATCTCCGTGACATCGACGCCGTTATCGGCGAAGAAGTGCTGCTCGATGCCGAGGGCGAGCGGCAGGAAGTTGAAGGCTGGGGCCGAGCTGTTGCCGACCTTGATCGCGGTCGCCGCCGGCGCCGGGCCCGCGGTCACGGTGCTACCCAGCGCAGCGGCAAGGATGGCCGCGACCAGGCGGGCGCGGCGGCGTGGCGATGGCGTCGTCATGGTCGACCTCCCCATATCCTTGTGTCATTTCCTTGTGTCGCCGGCGGAGCGGCGATTGCGACGACACGTTTAGCCTCTGTCATCGGAGCAGGGAAGGGCTGGCGAAGCCGTCGCTGCGCGCTACCGTGGGGCGGCACATCCTCAACCCACCGAGCCGAGCCATGCCGAAGCGCAAAACCCCCGCCAGCCTGTCGCCCGAGGAGATGCGCCTGCTCGAAGGCCTGATCGAGCGCGGCGTACTGGTGGCGGTGCCGCCGAAACGCATGGGCAAGCCACGCCCGGTCATCTCGGCGAGCCTTGCGCGTGGCGGCACGAGCATCCTGCTCTATCTTTCGCAGGAACCGGTCGCGACCGAATGAGCGATGCGCCGTCCGACCCGCCGTTCCCGATCACCTGTCACATCTTGCTGCGCGCCGCGGGCGACGCCGATTTCCGGCGCGCCGGGGCGGCGCGGCTCGAGGCCTTGCCGGCGCGCGGCGCGGTGATCGAAGTGCGGTGCGAGGGCCGCCGGCTCCGCGGCACGGTGGAGGCGGTGATCATCCCGCCGGGCTGCGAGGAGAACTGCGTCGGCACGGTGTTCCTCGCCGAGAATTGAGCGGGAATTGAATCGAACGGCGATGCCCGGCCTCTCGGGCGGTGTGGTTAATGACCGGTTACCCGGGAATCGCACGCCGAGCGTGTGTGGGGGCCCGTACACCTTAATCCTCGCTTAAGCGGCCGCGACTAGGCTGGTGAGCATGGCCGCTTTCTCGCTGTCCAAACTCGAGCGCTTGCGCGTGATGATTGTCGACAACTCGCCGATGATGCGCGAGCTTGTCCACGGCGTGCTCGAATCCGTGGGCATCAGGCAATTCCTCGAAGCGAGCGACGGCCGGAAGGCGCTGACGCAGCTTCCGGTCTTCGCGCCGCATCTCGCTTTCGTCGATTGGGAAATGGAGCCGATGAACGGGCTCGATTTCGTGCGCGCGGTGCGCGCTTTGCCCGAGCACGACAATCCCTACCTGCCGATCATCATGCTGACCTCGCATGCCGAGGAGGCCTGGGTGATCGAGGCGCGCAATGCCGGCATCCATGAATATCTCGTCAAGCCGACAACGGGGGCGTCGATCCTGGCGCGGCTCTCTTCCGTCATCAACAATCCGCGGCCTTTTGTGCGTACCGACGATTATTTCGGCCCAGCGCGCCGCACCGCCAACCAAACTCCCGACGCCGCGTCCGGAATCTGACGCGCAAGGCAGCACCGATTATGGCGACCCCTCGACCTTCCGGCGTTATCGAACCGCCGGCTCGCGCAAAGCTCACGGAATTCGCCGGCGCCGAATTCGACGAGCGGACCGTGAGCAAGGCGGATCGAGCCGTCGCCCAGGTACTGACGAAATACCCGACCCTACTCCCCGACGAGGTGGCGAAGCTTGTCTCCGCTTGGGGCACCGTCCCCGCGGCGCTGACGAGCGAGACGGTCGCGCCGGTCTTCACCATCGCCCACGAGCTCGCCGGCTACGGCGAGACCTTCGGCTTTCCGCTAGTCACGGTCCTCGCGCGCTCGCTGTGCCGCTTGCTGAATGCGGGCGATCTCGCCCGTGAGCAGATGAAGACCGTGATCGATGCACATATCGCCACCCTGCACGTCATCGTCCGCGACAATATCCGCGGCCACGGCGGCGAGATTGGCATCAACCTCGCGGCGGGCCTCGATAAGGCCATCGCCAAATTCAGCCTCGCCGCGGATGGCGACCGCGAAGGTCGCCTGCGCGACGAAGTCGCGGCGCTGCAAAACAAGAAATAATCGCGGCGCCCGATCTGGCGCCTCAGCCGCGGATGGACCACAATGCGTCCATCCGCGAGCACGGTCTATTAAGGGAGGAAATGATGGAACCCTTGCCGAAGGGCGCGAACTTCATTCGCTCGAAGACGCTGTGGGAAATCGGCCTGCATATCGCCGGCAATCCCCTGACGCCGTATGGCGGCAACCGCGACATGTGCATCGCCGTCGGCAGCGGCGGCAGCGACAGCTTCCGGCCGTGGCTGCGGCTCGGCACCGGCTCGGCGATCATGGCCGAGGATGTCGTTCGCGGGAATCTCGAGATGGCGTTCGTCAACCCGTCGGCGATGCTGACCCAGGCCTATCGCGGCGTCGGCCTCTTCAAGAAGAAGCTGCCGGTGCGCGTGGTGGCGAGCTATCCGAGCTGGGACCGCTTCGTCATCACGGTCAATCCGAAATGCGGCATCACGTCGCTCAAGCAGATGAAAGAGAAACGTGCGCCGCTCAAGATCTCGGTGCGTGAGGATCCGACCCATTCGACCCATGTGCTGATCGACCAACTCCTGTCGGTGCATGGCTTCACCTTGAAGGATGTCGAGAGCTGGGGCGGCAAGCTCGTGCTGTGCGGCGGGCCGGGCGACGCGCGCCGGCTCGATCCGACGGCGAAGGGTGAGATAGACATGATCTTCGATGAGGGTATCAAGACCTGGCTGCCGCAATCGCTCGAGGCGGGGATGGTGCCGCTCGATCTGACCGAGGCCGAATTCAAGCACCTGACCGATCTCGGCTGGCGCAAGAAGTCGATGCCGGCCGGGAAGTTCAAGGGCCTCAAAGCGGATCACACCTGCATCGATTTCAGCGGCTGGCCGATCTATTGCAGCGCCGATCTCGCCGAGAAGACCGTCTACGACGTTTGCGGCGCGATCGCCGCGCGCGATGCCGAGATGCCGTGGGAGCCGGGCGACTATCAGGGCATCGCCCAGATCGGCCGCGACACCGAGGAAACGCCGATCGACGTGCCGCTGCATCCCGGCGCCGAACGCTGGTTCCGCGAGTACGGTCAGAAGAGGTAGGGCGGATCGCGACGGCTTGGTCTGCCGGACCAGGCCGTCTTCTATCGGCGCAGGAAAAGGGGGAATGGGGCGTGGGTGCCGAAGCCTGGGATGGAAGCTGGGCCTGGAGTCTGCCGCTGATCGTGGTGACGGTGATCTTCCACGTTATCGGTCTGGGCTTCATTAACGGCAAGGTCATCCGCGCCTTGAGCAGCTTCCAGGGCCGCCGCAATTACTTGCCGATTTTTGCCGTGGTGATGGGAATCACGACGCTGCTCGCGACCGTGCTGCATGGGCTCGAGGCCAGCATGTGGGCGGTCGCTTATCGCGCTCTCGGCGCATTGCCGGACAACAAAACGGCGATCCTTTATTCGCTGAGCGCGATCACCACCTACGGCCATGCCGACGTCTTTCTCGCCGCGCATTGGCAATTGATGGGCGCGCTTGAGGCGCTGAACGGCTTGCTGCTCTTCGGCCTGACCACCGCTTTCCTCTACAGCACGATCCAGCGGGTCTGGCCGGCCGACATCCGGGAATGGCACGCACCGCACATTCCCTGGCACCGCTCGCCCAATCCCTAGGCAGGCTCCGCGCGCGTCTCCTCATAAAGATGGCATTCGACCAGGCGCGCGGCCTCGCGCAGCGTCGCAGGCCGCTGCTCCTTGCAGCGCGGCATGACTTTGGGGCAGCGCGGGTGGAAAGCGCAGCCAGGCGGCGGGTCGAGCGGGTTGGGGAAGCCGGGCCCTAGCGCGAATTCCGGCAGGCCGCGCGTCGGATCGGGCGTGAGCACGGAATCGAGCAAGGTCTGCGTATAGGGGTGGCGCGGCCGGGCGAAGATCTCCGCGGTCGGCCCGGCTTCGATGACACGGCCGAGATACATCACCGCGACCCGGTCGGCCATATGCTCGACCACGGCGAGATTGTGGCTGACGATCACGAAAGTGAGGTTCAGCTCGCGGCGCAGATCCTGCAGCAGGTTGAGGATCTGCGCCTGCACCGAGACGTCGAGCGCCGAAGTCGGCTCGTCGCAGATCACGATATCGGGACTCATCGCGAGCGCGCGGGCGATTGCGACGCGCTGGCGCTGTCCGCCCGAGAGCTGGCTCGGATAGACATAGATGAGGCGGCGCGACAGCCCGACCAGCTCCATCAACTGCTCGACGCGGGCGCGGCGCTCTTCGCGCGTGCCGATATTGTGGACCTCGAGCGGCAGGGCAATGATCTGCGCCAAGGTCTTGCGCGGATTGAGCGAGGAATAGGGGTCCTGGAAAACCGGCTGGATGCGGCGTGCGACCTCGCCGCGGCCGACGGTCTCGATCGGCACGCCGCCGAACCGGATCTCGCCGCTCGAGGGCGGCAGCAGTCCCAGCATCATCCGCGCCAGCGTGGTCTTGCCGCAGCCGGATTCGCCGACGATCGCCAACACCTCGCCGCGCGTCAGCGCGAGATCGACCCCGTCGACCGCGCGCAGCGTCTTGCTGGTCGCGAACATGCCGGCGCCGATCGCGAACAGGCGGCCGACGCCGCGGCATTCGAGTACGGTCTCGCTGGCGACGCCGATATCGTTCGCGACCGCGCTCATTCCGCCGCTCCCAAGGATTGCGACAGGCGTTGCGGATGCAGCGGCGCGGTCAGCAGGCAGCGATCGGTTCGGCCGGGCGCGGTTTCGCGCAGCGGCACGGCCGCCGCGGCACAATCGGCGAAGGCCTGCGGGCAGCGGTTGCCGAACTGGCAGCCGGCAATCGGTCCGATGAGCGAGGGCACGAGGCCCGGGATCGAGCCGAGCTGCGCGCCGCGCACCGTCTTGCCTGGGATCGGGATGCAATCGAGCAGGCCGCGCGTATAGGGATGACGCGGCGCGGCGAAGATTTCCTTGGCCGTGCCGGTCTCGACCACTTGTCCCGCATACATCACCACGACGCGGTCGGCCATGCGCGCGACGACGCCGAGATCGTGAGTGATGAGGATGAGGGCCATGCGATATTCGTGCTGCAGATCGGCGAGGAGATGAAGGATCTGCGCCTGGATGGTGACGTCGAGCGCGGTCGTCGGCTCATCGGCGATGATGAGCGTCGGATCGCACATCAGCGTCATCGCGATCATCGCGCGCTGGCGCAAGCCACCCGAAAGCTGATGCGGATATTGCGCGAGGCGGCTGGTGGCGGCGCTGATGCCGACCTTGTTGAGGAGATATTCGGCGTGCTCGCGCGCCTGGCGATGATTGCCCTTGCCGTGGCGGAGATAGATCTCTTCCATCTGGTTGCCGATGGTGTAGACGGGATTGAGCGAGGTCATCGGGTCCTGGAAGATCATCGCCATGCGGTCGCCACGCAGCGCCGCGCGCTGTTTGTCCGAGAGCGTGAGGAGATCGCGGCCTTCGAGTGTCAGGCGGCGCGCGCTGAGCCGCGCGCGGCGCGGCAAGAGTCCCATGATGCCGAGCGAGGTCATGGTCTTGCCGCAGCCGGATTCGCCGACGATGCACAGGGTCTCGCCGCGAGCGACATGGAGATCGACGTCGGTGACGGCGCGCAGCATCCCGGCGGGGACGTCGATTCCGACCGACAGCCCCTCGACGCGGAGGACTTCGTCGCGCGCTTCGGTCAATTCCGGCCTTCGGGCGCGGTGATGTCGCGGATGCCGTCGCCGAGCATGTTGATGGCGATGACAAGAATGAAGATCGCGATGCCGGGAACGGCGACGAGATAGGGCTGGAAGAACATGAAGTTCCGGCCCTCGGAGATCATCAGGCCCCAGGACGGCGTCGGCGGGCGGATGCCGAGGCCGAGGAAGGACAGCGCCGCCTCGACCAGGATGGCGACCGCCATCTCGAGCGAGGCGATGACGATGATGTGGTTGAGGACGTTCGGCAGCACCTCGCCGAGGATGATGCGGAGCCGGGACGCGCCAACCGCCTCGGCCGCGGCGACATAATCGGCGACGCGGGTCTGCTGCGTGACGCTGCGGGTGACGACGATGAACCGGTCCCAGAACAGCACGCCCAAGATCAGCGTCACGCTGAACACCGAGCCGCCGAACACCTCGATCAGCGACAGCGCGACGAGGATGCCGGGCAGCGCCAGCTTCACATTGACGAGATACATCACCACCGCATCGACCTTGCCGCCGAAATAGCCGCCGATCAGGCCCAGGCTGGTGCCGATGACCCCGGCGATGGTCGCGGCGCCGAAACCGATGGTCAGCGAGATCCGCGCGCCATACATCAGTCGCGTGAGGTAATCGCGGCCCATCGCGTCGGTGCCGAAAAGGTGCACCCAGGTTCCCTTGGCGACCCAGACCGGCGGGATGAGGCGTTGCGACAGGTCCTGCGCATAGGGATCGTAGGGCGTGAGCAGCGGCGCGAAGACGGCGATCAGCACCGTCGCCAGCATGATGGTCGCGCCGAAGAGGAAGCCCGGATGGGTAAGGGCCCGGCGGCGCATCACAGCGCGCGGCGAGGGCGCTTCGAGGTCGTAGGTCGGCGCCGGCGAGGAGATGATGATGCGGTCGCGCTCGATCGATGTCATGCCTCGCTCCTCATCCCAACCGGATGCGTGGATCGAGATAGGCGTTGATCAGATCGGACACCAAGGTCAGTAGGATGTAACAGAAGGAGACGAATACCACGATCGACTGCACTACCGGGAAATCGGTGCGGAGGATCGACTGGAAGGCGAGAAAGCCGATGCCGTTCAAGGCGAAGACGGATTCGACGATCACCGAGCCGCCGAGGAGGAAGCCCAGCGATACCGCGGTCAGCGACACCACCGGCAGGATCGCGTTCCTGAGCGCATGCTTGAACAGCACCGAGCCCGTGGAGAGACCCTTGGCGCGGGCGGTGCGGATGTAGTCGCTGTCGAGCGCGTCGAGCATGCCGGTGCGCGTCAGGCGCATGATCGCCGGCATCACCGAGGTGCCGAGTGTCACCGTCGGCATGATGAAGTTAGAAAAATGATCCGTGCCCGAGATCGGCAGCCAGCGCAGGGTAACGCCGAAGACGATGATGAGGATGAGGCCGAACCAGAAATTCGGCATCGCCTGGCCGAAGATCGAGAGGCTGAGGGCGAGACGATCGATCCAGCTATTGGGCCGGGTCGCGGCCAGCACGCCCAGCGGGATCGCGATCAAGAGGGCGAAGGTCAGCGACATGATCGAGAGCTGGGCGGTGACGCCGATGCGCTGGCCGATGAGGAAGGTCACCGGCTCGTTGGTGAAGAGGGAGCGGCCGAGATCGCCATGCAGCGCCTTCCACACCCAATCGAGGTATTGGATATAAAGCGGGCGGTCGAGGCCGTAGAGATGGGCGGTCTGCGCGATCTGCGCGGGCGTCGCGGTGTCGCCGGCGAGGGCCGAGGCGAGATCGCCCGAGAGCCGCAACAGGGTGAAGCCGATGATCGACACCGTGATGGCGACCAGCAAGGCGATCGTCGCTCGATGGATCAGAAACCGCGGCATGGCGGGAATCCCAGCGTCAACTCCCTGTCGATCGCGCCGCGCTTTTCGGTTTCTTGTGCGCGCGCGACGGCGGAGCCTAGCACCGGCCCAGGGGGTTTGAAACCAGCTTGTGCGCACGGCCAATTCCCACCGGCCCTCGGTTCTGTGGGCGCCGCGCCCGTCCCACGCCGACGCGCTTGCGGTTCCGTGCGTTCTAGCCGAAACTCGCGGCCAAGAACGAATTTGCGGGGGAGGCTGTCGGTGCGCAAAATCGTGACAGGGATTTTAGGTTTGGCGGCGCTGCTGGCGGTCGGCGTCGCGCCAGCATGGGCGGGCAAGGCGAACGACACCCTGACGGTCGCGGTCCACGATTGGTGGAGCACGCTCGACCCCTACCAGTTCCCGCTCGACGAGGCCAATGTCTTCTACACGATCGTCTACGAGACTCTGGTCGGTTATGACGAGCGCGCGCACAAGATCATCCCGCGTCTCGCCAAGGCCTGGCGCCAGGTCGACGACAAGACGGTCGAATTCGACCTGCGCGACGACGTGACGTTCCATAACGGCGACAAGTTCGATGCTGACGACGTCGTCGATACGATCCGTTATCTCATCGATCCGAACGTGCCCTTGCGCTTCAAGAACAACTACGACTGGGTCGACAAGATCGAGAAGACCGGACCCTATCAGGTGCGCATCACGTCAAAGCAGCCTATGCCCAACGAGCTCATCGAGTTCGCCTACCGCTTCTATATCTACGATTCCAAGGTATTGAACAAGCTTGAGAACAAGGCGGATTACGGTCGGCTCGGGGCGATCGCGACCGGCCCCTACAAGGTCGTCTCGCTCGACCAGCAAAAAATGGTGCTGACGCTCTATGACGGCTATTACGACAAGAACGGTCCCTATAGCGGGCATATCAAGAACATCGTCGTCAAGCCGATTCCGGATCCGCAGACCCAGATCGCCGAATTCATGACCGGCGACATCGACCTCATCCGCAATCCCTCGGCCGACACCGCGCGGCAGCTCGCGCAGGCGCCGAATACGGTGGTGACGCCGATGCATAACGGTTTGCTGATGTATATCACGCTGGATGCCGCCGGCCGCTCCGACAACAAGGCGATGAAGGACCAGCGGGTCCGCAAGGCCTTCATGGAGGCGATTGATCGCAAGGAGCTGGCGAAGACGGTCATTCCCGGCAACGGCACCGCCGAGCTCCTCGACGGCATTTGCATTCCGAGCAATTTCGGCTGCGTCTCATCGACCAAGCCGCCCGACTACAATCCCGAGGATGCGAAGAAGCTGCTCGCCGAAGCGGGCTATCCCAACGGCTTCGATCTCGAGCTCGATGTTCATGAGCCGCTGGCCGAAATCGGCGAGGCTGTCGCCGGCATGGTGCGCAAGGTCGGCATCCGCGCCAGCTCGCGGCCACTGCCGCTGTCGCTCTATGTTAGTATGCGTGGTGCCGGCAAGTTCACCGCCTTCCTCGGCTTCTATCCGACCAGCGCCTATCCGGATATGGACAATCTTCTGGACTTTTTCTTCGACGGCAATCGCGACTATTGGGGCAACGATCCCGTGATCAAGGATGCGCAACAGAAGGGCGTCGCCGAATTGGATCCCAAGAAGCGCGACGCGATCTACGAGAAGGCAATCGATCACATCAACCAGATGAACTATATCCTGCCGCTCGCCGATCTGCCGATGGCGTTCGTCCACACCAAGGACGTCGAGGTGAAGGAGAATCGCGTCTCGCCGATCCAGACCGTGGTGACGGATTTCTATTGGGCGAAGTGACGCGCGCTAAGCGCCTCTGACCTGATCGATCAGCGCCAGCGCATCGGCGGGCGGCGCATCGCTCCGCCAGGCGACATGCCCGTCGGGCCGCACCAACACGAGAGCGCGTTCATAGAGCGCCGCGATCTTGTCGTCGGCAAGGTCGACGACCACGAGCGGTACGCGGCGCGTTTCGGCGGCCGCGGCGATGTCTGCGCCGGAGGGCGGCGCGGCGCCGACGCGCAACAGCACGAAGGCCTTGCCGAAAAGATCGAGGATCGAGCGGCGCTTTTCGCTTTCGGGGGCATCGAGCCAGGCATGTGGCGCACGCGTGCCCGGCCGCGCCGAGGGCACGAATTGCTTAGTCTCCACTGGGATCGCTGGGCTGCCATCGCTCACGATGACCGGCGAAGGGTCGTAGCAATAGCCGAGCCGCAGATTCTCGGTGAACATCGGCATATTGGCGTGGTTCGTCGCATAGAATGCCTTGGCCCAGGCTTCGCGCAGCGCCGCGCCTTCCGCTGTCTCCTGGTCGATCGCCGGGCCGGTCGGCAGCGCACCGAGCAGCTCGAACTCGCCGGTGCAGGCGCGGACGTTGTTGAGCGCGACCGGCTTGCGCTCGATCTCGTAGCTTTCGAGCAGGCGCGGCCCGCCCCAGCCCTTGAGCACGGCGGCGAGCTTCCAGCCGATATCGGCGGCGTCCTGGAGCCCGGTATGGAGACCGAGCCCGCCGGTCGGCGAGTTCTGATGCGCGGCGTCGCCGGCGATGAAGACGCGGCTGTCGCGATAGCGCGACGCGACGCGCTCGCGTCGCTGCCAATGCATCACCGACAGAACCTCGTAGCTGAAATCGCGGCCGGCGAGGCGGCGCATGTAATCGGGCGTGTCGTGGCCGGGGAGGGAGCGCAGGACCGAGAGTCGCCAGCGTTCCTCGCCGTCGATGCCGATGATCTCGCCCCAGGTGCCTTCGGCGTCGGTGAAGCGGAAAAACCGCGCCCAACCCTTGTCGTGCATCTCCATCAGCTCGCGCGAACGGAAATAGATGTTGGTGCTGTCGGCGAAGACGCCGACGCCTTCGTAATCGGGCTTCATCTGGATCGCGACCGCGCCGTCGGCGCCGTCACAGCCGATGAGGTATTCGGCCTCGATAACTTCGCTCTTGCCGGTTTTGCGGTCGGTGACGGTTGCACGCACGCCACCTTCGTCCTGCTCGAAGCGGTCGAGGCTGGTCATGTGGCGCAGGGTCACCGAAGGCAGCGTGCGCACCCTCTCGAGCAAGATCGGGTCGTAGAAGATCTGGGCGCAGCCGCAATCGGGCTCAGGCGTATGAGACGGATGCTTCTCGATATAGGGCGGGATGCGCACGCGCGTCAGCACCGGGCCGAGCATATTGGTGCAGTAGACGAAATCGTTGGGCCGGGTTTGCGGCCAGCCGGCGCGCTTCACCTTCTCGGCGATGCCCCAGCGGCGGTTGAGCTCCATGCTGCGGACCGAGAGGCCGCTCATCTTCGGCACGCTGAGCGAGCCGTCGCGACGCTCGACCAGCAGGCAGGAGATGCCCGCCACGCCCAACTCGATCGCCAGCGCCAGACCCACCGGGCCGCCCCCCGCGATCAATACCGGGATTCTCGCCATGTGCTGTTCGCTAGCCACTTAAGGCAGGGTCTGGCGCAGCAGCGCGACCACGCGCTGCTCGTAGGGCTCGAGCTCTTCGGCCTGGGTGCAGGTATACTGGCTCATCTCTTTGGCGTTGATTGCTTCGGCGGGATCGCCTTGCGGCACGTCGATGCGCTGGCTGTTGAGCCTCACCGCCTGCATGAGCTGCGCCTGCGTGTCCTTCGACAAGAGCCAATTGACGAACACCTTGGCGGCGTTGGGATGCGGCGCCTTGGCGAGATACTGGATCGCGCCGACGCCCGGGCTCCAGATGCGCAAGCCCGGCACGCGGCCGAAATCGGCGATCGAGGCGCCGCGCTGGGCGTAGTCGACCAGGGTCGCGCTCGGCAGGCCGAAAGCGATCGGATAGCGGCCCGAGGCGATCCAATCCATCATCTGCCGCGGCTCGCCGGTGATGACCGGCTTTTGCGCCATCAGCTGCTTGATCGGCTCGTCGCCGTAGAGCTTGTCCATCACGGTAAGGGTGTTGAGCGAAGCGCCGCCGCGCGGATCGGCCATCGACATCTTGCCGGCCCATTGCGGATCGTCGAGAGTTTGCATGGTCAGCTTCGAGACGTCGGCAATCTTGGTCTTGTTGTAATAGACGCTCTGGCTCTCATAGGCGACGAAAGCCGGGAAATACTTTTTCTCCTTGTCGAGGAAAAGTCCGTCGAACCCCGCCTGCCAGACTTTTTCGTCGGTGACCTCTGGCAGGACGAAAAGCGGCCGCACCGGCGCCAGCTCGCCGCGATTCTTCATGTCGTAGGACGGCGCGTCGACGCCGCCGATGCGCAGATCCCACAGATACTGCCCGGCTTCGTGCTCCTTGATGACACGCGGCCAGAAATCGCGGCTCGCGACCGGCGTCATCTCGGTCTTGATCTGCGGATAGGCGTCCGAGAATTTCGCGAGGGCGTCGCGCCAGGCGCGGCCCGACGGCACGGAAAGGACAAGCGCGCCTTCCTTGTTCGCGGCCGCGACGGTTGCTTCCCATTCGGTCTTCCAGTCGGCAGCCTGAGCGAAGACGGGTGTCAGCAGAACAGTTGCCAGCAGCAACGTCGTTGCGAGCGTAGCGAAGCAATCCAGAATGCAGGCACGCTCTGGATTGCTTCGTCGCTCACGACCCGTTCGATCGCGTTGCGATCGAACCCAAAGGGGCCAATCGCGAACGGCGATTGGCCGGGTCGTGCCTCGCAATGACGATGGCATTTGAACGATATGAAACATTCTATTCCGCCGCGGCCGGTGGCTTCACCTGCCGGCTCTTCCAGATGTCGTGATAATCGACATTGTGCGGCACGATCTCGGAGACGACGACGATATGCGACATGTCGTTCTGCGCCGGCGAGCGCACGACATGGCCGGGATCGCGGCCGGTGCGCGCTTCTTCGATCGCGTTCAGCAATTGCCGCCGCGCGACGACGATGCAGGTGTCGGATACACCCAAATGCTCGTTCTCACGCTTGTGGATGCGGCCCGGCGTCTCGGTAGCGAAAGCGTCGTGCACCGGGAAATACGTGCCCATGCCGGTGAAGTTCTCTTTCTTCTGCTTCTCGCGATCTTGCATGTAGCGGTTCGCCTTGTTGCGAAGATAGCGATGATCACGGATCTCATGCGCGATCTCGGCTTCGTAGCGCTCGCGCGCCACGGGTCGCGCGCGGTTGAAGATGAAGTCGAAGCGGTAATGGGTCTCGTCGTCGATCGGCACATGCCAGTGCACCGAATAGCCTTCGCCGACGCGGCCTTCGTTGCCGATGATCGCTGCCTTGTTGGGCAGGATGAAATTGGTGATGCGGATGTATTTGCCTTTGTCGCCCGAAGCGCGCACCGAATAGATGCGCACGCCGTAATCGGTGCGCTCGGCCTCGAGCTTCGGCCGCCCATCTTCGCGGTAATACTGGTCGGCGGATTTGTCGCTGCCCGGGACATTGCGGGCGTCGATGCGTTTGATCGGCCGGTGCAGATAGGAGAGATGCGACGGGTCGATGTCGCCTTCGAGCGATTGCAGGTAATTGCAATCGAGGATGGTCTTTTGCAAGAAGAGATGCTCGGGGGTCGCGCGCAGGAATTCGTAATCAGGCAGCAGAGGCGGCGTGTCCCCACCCATTTCGTTTGGGCCGAGATAGGCGAAGATCATCCCGGCGCGCTCGACCGCCGGATAAGAAAGGTGGCGGATCTCGTCCTTGTATTTGCTTTCGGGCGGCTCGGCCGGCTGCTCGAGGCAGCGGCCTGCAACATCGAACAGCCAACCGTGATAAAGGCAGCGCAGCCCGCCATCCTCGACCCGGCCATAGGAGAGATCGGCGCAGCGATGCGAGCAGAGAGTGCCCAGCAAGCCGACGCGGCCTTTCTCGTCGCGGAACAGCACCAAGTCTTCGCTGAGCAAGCGGATCGGCTGCGGCGCGCCGCCTTCGGGCAGCTCCGAGGACAGCGCGATCGGGTGCCAATAGCGCCGCATCAACTCGCCGCCGGGCGTGCCCGGGCCGGTCTGCGTCAGTAAGGCGTTCTCCTCGCGCGTCGTCATCGTCGTCTCCCGCGGCCCATCGAGCGTTGCGCCTGATGGGCAATTTCGCTTGCTTGACAGTATCTTGCCGTGAATCGCAGGATGAACTCAAGACGCGAAAACGCGCGGCAACCCGCGCGAAACGCGGAAGTTAACGCGTGCGCCGCGGCGTTCGGGGGAACAAGGTTGAGCGACAGCGGCGACGATCTCTTGTCTCGCGCGCGGGGTTGGCTCGGATCGGGCGGCGCCACTCTCGTCTTGCTGGCGACCGGCTTTTTCGTCCTCTATCCGCTGGTGCTGCTCCTCTATGGCAGCTTCGTCGTCGCCAAGCCCGGCGGCGGCACGATGCTCGGCGTCGCCGCCTGGGTCTCGGCCTGGAACCAGGCCGGCATGGTGCAATCGGTCGTCAACACCGCGGCGCGCACCTTGGCCACCGAGGTCGTTTCCCTGCCGGTCGCGATTCTCATCGCCTGGCTGGTGGCGCGCACCGATCTGCCCGGCAAGCGGCTGATCGACAATTTCATGTGGATAGCGTTCTTCCTGCCGGTATTGCCGGTGCTGCTCGGTTGGATCCTCCTGTTCGATCCGGATTACGGCATCGTCAACCAGGCGCTGATGAAGGCGCTGCATCTTGCCCAGCCGCCTTTCGACATCTACAGCTTCGCCGGCATCGTCTTCGTCCATCTGGCCTCGCGCGCGATCGCGACCAAATACATTTTCCTGATGCCGGCTTTCCGCAACCTCGATTCCGCGCTCGAAGAAGCGGCGCATGTGGTGGGATCGGGAATGCTGACGACGATCCGCCTGATCCTGGTGCCATTGCTGCTGCCGGCGATCCTCATCACCGCGGCGATCTCGCTGATCCATTCGCTCGAATCCTTCGAGATCGAGCTGATCCTCGGCCCGCCGATCAACTTCTACGTCTTCAGCACCAAGATGTATCAGCTGATGCAGCAATCGCCGCCCTTCTTCAACGAGGCGACGGTGTTGGGGCTCGCTGTCCTCGTCGTTATCCTGCCGCTGATCCTGTGGCAGCAGCGGCTGCTCGCCGGCAACCGCTTCGTGACGGTGACCGGCAAGGCGCAGCAGCATCCCTTCCGACTAGGGCGTTGGCGCAAGCCGGCCTTTGCGACGCTGCTCGTGCTCGGCCTTTTCATCACCGTGGCGCCGGCCGTGTGCCTCGTCCTCGGCACTTTCATGAACATCTTCGGCCGGTTCGATCTGGCCGAGGTTTGGACGGCCGATCACTGGTCGGAGGTGCTCGGCGATCCGCTGCTGTTGCGCGCGCTCTGGAACACGCTGATCATGGCCGGCGCTGCTTCGCTGGTCGGCGTGCTGTGGTTCGCGCTGGTTGCCTATATCTCGGTGCGCACGCGCTATCGCGGCCGGCGGCTGCTCGACTTCATCACCTGGCTGCCGGCGAGCCTGCCGGGCGTTATCTTGAGCCTCGGACTGCTCTGGATGTTCCTCACCGTGCCGCTGTTCCGGCCGCTTTACGGCACGATCGCCGTGCTGGTCGTGGCGGTACTGATCAATGCGGCGACGACCGGCACCCAGCTCATCAAGAGCAACATGGTGCAGATCGGCGCGGAGCTCGAGGAAGCGGCCTTCGTGTCCGGTGCCGGGCGTGTTGCGACCTATGGCGCGGTGGTGCTGCCGCTGCTGGCGCCGGTGCTGCTGTCGGCGGCGCTCTATATTTTCAACGCCGCGGCGCGGAATGTCGCCACCATCGTCATGATCGCGACCGGCGGCAACCGCCCGTTGGCGCTGTTGCAGATCGACTATATGATCGACGGCCAGTACGAGGCGGCGTCGATCGTCGGCGTCCTCATCGTGGCGATGACCTGGGGCGTGGCGATGGTCGCGCGCGGCCTCGGCCGGCGCTTCGGCTTTCGCACGTTGTAGGAGAGGGAGGAGATCATGGCACAGCTCATCGGCGGAATGGCGACCTCGCACGCGCCGCAGCTTCTGATGCCGGCCCTGAAGTGGAGCGATCTGCCGACCCGGACCAAGGGTCCGTTCCATCCTAAGCCCACTATCGCCGCCGATCTTACCGACGAGGTGAAGGTCGCGAACCAGGCGCGCTGCAACAAGGCGCTCGCCGCTTTGCGCGACCAGCTTGCCGCTTGGAAGCCCGATGCGCTGATCGTCGCCGGCGACGACCAGCACGAGAACATCCAGGACGATAATCAGCCGCCGTTCCTGCTCTATCTCGCGCCCGAAACCGATGCGACCCTGCATTTCAACTATCTCGGCGTGAAATCGACCGACCAGATGAAGCGCTACAAGGTCGCGGGCGAGCTCGCGACGTCGCTCTATGACGGGCTGACCGATGAAGGCTTCGATATCGCCTGGTCGCGCAAAAATCGCGAAGAATACGGTCTCGGCCATGCTTTCGGCCGCGCGCTCGATTTCCTGATGCCCGAGCGCGATGTCCCGATCGTGCCGCTAATGGTCAACACCTATTATCCGCCGGCGCCGAGCGCAAAACGCTGCCTCAACCTCGGCAAGGCGCTGCGCCAGGTGATCGAGAAACTGCCGGGTAAGGCACGGATCGCGGTGCTCGCCTCGGGCGGGCTCAGCCATACGGTGATCGACGAGGCGCTCGACGCCGATTTCATCAAGGCGCTCGAGAAACATGACGAGAAATATTACGCCTCGATGCCGGCCGAGGTGCTGGTCGAAGGCACCTCGGAGATCCGCAACTGGATCATCGTCGCCGGCGTCATGGGCCGCGGCGGCAAGATGATCGATTACATCCCGTGCTATCGCCAGCCGAACGGCGTCGGCTGCGCGATGGGCTTCGCGGTGTGGGAATAGCTATCAATGGCTTTCAAAGTTGGAGACGTCGTTCAATTGGCGTCCGGCGGTATTCCGATGACCGTCACCCACGTTGATGGAACAAACATTGAATGCCATTGGTCGGAAGGCAACAAGCAGCGATCTAAGGTGTTCCAGAGCGCCACTCTAGTCCAGCACCACAAGGAGCTAACGCTAGAACAATTAGTTTTAGCGAGTATGAACGAAAACTTAGTAGCAGATTGAATCTAAGCCCCGGTCATCTCCGCCGGGCGGACGCGCTTCACCTCATGGGCGTGGAGCGCCGGCAGCACATCTTGGCCGAAGCGGCGGATCTGTTCCATGAACATCTCATGCGGCATCGCGCCGAGATTGACGTTGAGCAGGAGATTGTTCGCGCCGGCATGCTCGCCTTCCTCGATCAGCCGCTCGATGACCTCCTTGGGCGAGCCCCAGGCGGCGCGGTCGACGACGCGCTTCTCCGCATCGGCCAAGGTGAACGCCGCAGTCTTCACACGCTCGTTCATCAGCGGGCCGCGATTCTCCGGCCGCACGTAATCATATGACGCCGGGTTGCGCGCCGAGCCGAGCCGGGCGAGCGCGACGCTGTTCCCGTGGCCGAAGAGCATGTTCTGGAAATAGACGTAGTAAGGCCCGTATTCCTTGATCGCAGCGGCGCGGCTGTCGGCGACATAGGCATCGGCGAACAGCGTGATCTGGTTCGGCGTTGCCTTGTTGCCGCCGCGCGCGACTGCCTTGGCGTAATAGCCGATCACGTCCTCGATAAGGCCGCGCGGGAATTCGGGCAGCGCGATCGGATAATTGCGCGCGCCCGCCCAGTCGAGCGTCTCCCTGGAGCCGGTTACGGGAATCCAAATCGGCGGATGAGGCTGCTGATAGGGTTTCGGCCAGAGCGAGATGTCCTTGTACTTCCAGAACTTGCCTTCGTGCGAGAACTGCTCCTCGGTCCACGCCTTCATGATGATCTCGAAGCTCTCCTCGAAACGCGCGCGGGCTTCGTTGGCCGGCATCGAGAAGACGTGGTATTCGCGCGGGGCGCCGCGCGCCATGCCGGCGATGACGCGGCCGCCCGAGAGCTGATCCGCCATCGCGGTCTCTTCCGCGACCAGCAGCGGATCGTGCATCGGCAGGAGATAGCCCATCACCACGAATTTGAGGCGCTTCGTATGCTGCGAGGCGACCGCGATCAGCATGTTGGGCGAGTTCATCAAGCTGTGCGGCGTGGTGTGATGCTCGTTGAAGCCGACGCCGTCGAAGCCGAGCGCGTCCATCAGCTTCCAGGCCTCGATATGCTCCTGGTAGGTCTTGTGCGCGACCTCGGGCTTGAAATAGCGGCCGGGCAGCGGATAGGGCAGGTCGGCCATATCTTTGAACTGCTCGCCATAAGGGACGAGATCGAACAGAAAAACCTTCATTGCGCTTTCTTTTTTGGGAGGTGAGGGAGGGATTTTTCCTATCGTCATGCCCGGCTTTGTGCCGGGCATCCACGTCTGGGGAACACGTGGATGGGCGGGACGAGCCCGGCCATGACGAAGAACGTTGTTCTAGTTCCGGAACGACGCGTCGATGGTGTCGAGCTTGCGCAGGATCGCCGCCCATTCGACCTGGCCGCCGGTGGCGCGCTGCTTGTCGAATTGCTGCGCCGTGTGCTCGCAGACCTCGGGCGAGGGCTCGATGATCTCGGCGCCCGCGGCCATGAGGCGAAGCTGCGCATCGGCGACGCGGATCAGCATTGCCATGGTCGTGACCGCACGGCTGATATTGTGGCCCGTCGTGAGCAACCCATGATTGTGCAGGATCACCGAGTGGTTGGTCTTGCCGAGATCGCGGGCAAGCCGCGCGCATTCCTCGCTGTCGGTCGCGATGCCTTCGAAATCGTGATAGCCGGTGCGGTTGTAGAAATTCATCGCATCCTGGCAGAAGAATTTGAGCCCGCCTTTGACCGCCGAGATCGCGATGCCTGGCTCGGTATGAACGTGCATCACCGCGTTGATCTCGGGTCGCGCCATGAGGACGGCGGTGTGGATCGTGGTCGCGGCGGGGTTGATCGGCTTTTCCTCGCCGATCGGCCGGCCTTCCATGTCGAGCTTCAAAAGGCTCGAGGCGGTCACCTCTTCGAACAGCAGCTCATGCGGCTTGATCAGGAAATGATCGGGCGCGGCCGGCACGCGCAGGGTGATATGGTTGAAGATCGAATCATTCCAGCCGGCATATTGTGCCCAACGATAGGCGGCGGCGAGATCAACCCTTGCCTGCCATTCGGCCGGCGGGATCGAATTGCGCAGCATCGGCTCCTTATGCAGCGGCGTTGGCGACACCATTGGCGATCTCCCCATCGAATTCTCCACCTAGTATAAGGGCGGTCAGACCCGTCAACAACGTGTCGGAAACGCACCGCATGCAGATCGTCGTCGTCGGACCGGCCGCCACGGAATACGCTTTTGCGCCGGTCGAAGAAGAGCTACGCCGGCGCGGCCAGGAGGTGATCCGCTATCACGGCGCAGCGCCGTTCCTCGCCAAGCCCGACGCGCTCGCCAAGGCCGACATTCTTTACGGCAATGGATATCCTTGCACGCGCGCGTTGCTCGAGACCGCGCCGCAGCTCCGCGCGGTGGTTAACCCCTGGATCGGCATGGAAGGTTTCGACGTCGCCGGCGCCACCGCGCTCGGCATCGTCGTCGCCAACGGCCAGGTGTCGGAGAACTATCTCAGCGTCGCCGAAGCGACGATCATGCTGATCCTCGCCTGCCTGCACAATCTGCCCGAGAAGCTCGCGGCTTTGCGCAACAACCAGCCGGCGCCGTCGCGCATGAATGCGCGTATGCTGCGCGGCAAGACGCTCGGCATGATCGGCTTCGGCAACATGGCGCGGGCGATCGCGCATCGCCTCTCGACGTGGGACGTAACGATGCAGGCCTATGCGCCGCGCCTGCGCGAGCCGCTGCCGTCCTACGTTGAGCGGGTCGAGCTCGACGATCTCTTGAAGACGAGCGACGTCGTCTGCGTGCTCGCGACCTTGAACGCCGAGACTCGGCACATGCTGACCTATGGCCGGCTGCGGCTGATGAAGAAGGACGCGATCCTCGTCAACACGGCGCGCGGCGGCATCGCCGACGAGGCTGCGCTGGTGCAGATCGCCAAGGAGGGGCGGCTGCACAAAATCGCGCTTGACGTGTTCGAGACCGAGCCGCTACCGGCGGACAACGCACTACGCGATCTGCCCAATGCGATCTTGACGCCGCATTGCGTCGGGCATTCGCGCGAGGGCGCCGAAGCCGTGCCCAAGACGGCGATCGAGAATATCGCTCGCGCGCTAGCCGGCGAGCCGCCGCTCTATGTCGTCAACCCCGACGTGCTGCCGCGCTGGCAGGAGCGTTGGCGTAGTTCCCGCGCCTAGCGCTTAATATCCTCGGCAAAGCGCCGGTCGATCACCTGATCGAGCGTCACCTGGCCCTTCAGCATCCCCTGCGACGTGAACCAGGCGATCTGGCGCTGCATGTCGGTAAAATCAAGCCGTGCTTCGGGGTCGACATAGGGAATGGCGAGCCGGAGCTGTTCCGGTGTCTGATTGAGATATTTTGCCATGATGGCGAGCGCCTCGGCCGCGCCCGGGCCATCGCGGCGGGTGCCGTCGGGCGCGGTGAAAGCGTCGTGATAGTCGCTGAGGCCGCGACGCAGCGCCGTGAGGAAGCGCCTCACCAGATCGCCGCGCTCGTTGAGCGTCTTGGTCGCGGCAATCGCAGCGCTCGATTGCCATTGCAGCTCGTCGCCGACCCAGGCGAGAAGTTTGAGATCGCCGCGTTCCAGTGCCGGCGCCACGACCGTCGCCGGGACCACGCCGGTATCGGCCGTGCCGCCGGTCACGGCCGAGACGATATTGCCGTTGGCCTGTAACGCCAGGAAGCGGAGTTGGTCGAGCGCGACGCCGTGCTTCAGCGCTACTTGTGCGGCGGCGTAGTGCACCGGCGAGCCGATCAGCGAAATGGCGACCGAATGGCCGGCGAGCTTGTCGAGGCTGGTGAGGCCGTTCGCGAATGCCGCGTTGGAGACGATGAAGGCGTTGACTTGGAAGCTTTTGTGCTCGCGCGCCTGGCCGGCGAAGATCTTGAGCCCACCTTGGGCGGCGAGCGCATAGAGCTGCGCCGATGAGCCCGTCGTGGCGACATCGGCCGAACCCGAGACGACGGCCGGGGGCACGAGGCCGGGCGAGTCGAAGCTGACGAGCTCGGGCTCGATGCCGACCGCCGCGAAATAACCCTTGTCCATGGCGATGAGGATCGCACCCATCGCCGTGGATTTCACCGTCGCGATCTTCAGCGGCTCGGCGCGGGCGCCGCCGCAGGCCAGCAACAGCGCGATGACGACCGTCGTAAATCTTGTGTAACGCAATGCCCGAGCCTCCCCTGATCGATGAGACTTGTTAATATAGCCCATTCACCGGGGTGGAGACGATCATGGCGGATTTGAATCTGAAGCTTGCCCTCTGGAACTACGACCGCACCCGCGCGCTCATGGACGGCAGCGTGAAGCCCGAGGGCGTCGCGCTGCAATTCGAGAGCGCCCAGCAAGTCGGCCTGATCATGGAGCGGATGGTGCGCGACCGCGCCTATGACGTGGCCGAGCTTGGCTTCACCTATTACTTGCGCACGCTCGAGCTCGCGGGCGCGCCGTTCATCGCCATCCCTGTCTTTCCCAATCGCATTTTCCGCCATGCGGCGATCTTCGTTAACACCAAGCGCGGCATCACGCGGCCGCAGGACCTTGCCGGCCGCAAGGTCGGCGAGCTGCATCGCTATGGGCATGACGCCGGCATCTGGTCGAAAGGCGTCCTGAGCGACGAATACGGTGTCGCGCCGAAGAGCATGATCCATTTCGTCGGCGGCATGGATGGCCTGAACGAGGGCGTCGACTGGGCGCCGTTCAATCCGCCGCCTGACGTGCAGATCCATCCGCTCAAGCCCGGCCGGGGGCTCGACGCGATGCTGGAGGCGGGCGAGATCGATGCGCTGTTCTCGGCGTGGGTGCCGCCGAGCCTGATGAAAGGCTCGCAGAACGTCGCGCGGCTATTCCCGGATTACGAGACGGTCGAGCGCGACTGGTATCGCCGCACCCGCATCTTCCCGGCCATGCATACCGTGGTGATCCGCCGCGACCTCTATGAGAAAAATCGCTGGCTGGCGAAATCGCTGATGCAAGCGTTCGACGCCGCGAAGAAGCGCGCGCTCGATCATTACCGCTTCACCGAGACCTTCATGGGCGCGCCCTTCATGACGCCGTGGCTTCCGGCGCTGCTCGAGAAGAACCGCGCGCTGATGGGCGCCGATCCTTGGGCGTATGGCGTCGAGCTCAACCGCAAGACCATCGAGACCTATCTGCGTTACCACGCGGAACAGGGTCTGTCGAAACGGGTATGGAAGGTCGAGGAGCTGTTCGCGCCCGAATGCCTGACCTGAGAGAGCGTCAGTCGTCGTCGGTCCGCGTCTCCGGCACGTAACGGATCAACAGGAAGGCGACGACCGCGGCGCAGGCCGACGTAAACACGAACGCGGAGCCGTAATTCACCTGGTCGGCGACCAGCGCGAAGATGATCGGGCCGAGCGCGACGCCGCCTTGACCGGTGAAGCGCCAGATGCCGAGGAAAGTGCCGCGTGCTTCGGCCGGCGCGACGTCGGCGCCCACGGTCTGCACCGAGCCGCCGGTCAGCGCCTGGGTCGCGACGCCTAGGAGGAACAGCCCGACATACCAAGTCAGCGACAAATGCGCATAAGCCGAAACGGCGAGCAGCGCCATCGCAACGGTGACACCAGTGAAGCCGGGCACCATTGTTCGCTTGCGGCCGAAACGGTCCATGATCCAGCCGCCGGTGAAGCCGATCGGCAGCGACAGGCACGAAGCCGCGGTGGCGAGATAGCCAATCTGCGCCGGGCCGAGATTGTAGGCGAAGGCCGCGTAGAGATGGAGGAGGTCGGCGTTGAGCGGGCCGCGCGTCATGCCGGCGAACAGCGCGACCCCGAAATAGACGAGGCGCGGCAGAATGACTTCGCGCAGCGAGATCGTGCGCACCGCTTTCTTGTTGCTTTTGTCGCCGCCTTGCCGCGGCGTGGCCTGGGAAAAGGTCGAGGTTGGGATCAAGGCAATGAGCGCCATCGCGGCAAAGACCAGGAACGGCGCGCGTGGGCCCCAGGCGGCGGCGATGAAGCCGCCGATGATCGGGCCGGTGAGCCGACCGGTGCTGTCCATGCCGAACATCCAACTGACAAGACGACCGCGCTGCGAGGGCGCGGCGCCGTAGGAGATTGTCGCGAGCCGCGCCATCTGCCACATCTGCGCCGCGCAGCCCGTGAAGAAGCGCAGGATCAGCAGCTCGGTGAAGGAATGCGAGAAGAAGATCGCGAAGCTCGTTGCCGAGGTGAGCAGCGGTGCCGAGATCAGCACGACCCGGTTGCCGAAACGATCGATCAGCCAGCCCGAGGGGATCGTGCCGACGACGTTGCCGATCACGAAGGCGGTGACGACGCCGCTGGCGACGCCGAAACTTACAGCGTAGGTCTTGGCAAGGGTTGGGATCGCCGGTAGCGCGATGCCCGTGCCGATCGCCAGCACCAGCGCCGGCAGATAGGTCGAGAGGAACGCGTCCCAGGAGACGGCGGCTTCGCCGCGCGGCCGGGCGTCGGCCTCGCTCATCTATTCGGCGGCGTCGCGCGCGCGTAGCGACGGCGACAGGATTTCGAGGATTTTGCCCTTGGTTTCGATCGCGACGAAGATCACGGTCAGCCCGCCAATGATGCCGAAGACGGCATAGACGGCATAGGCCTGGTTGAGGCCGATATTGGCGCTGGCCCAGCCGAGGAAGATCGGCCCGACGATCGCGGCGAACCGCACCCAGGCATTGCCGATGCCGACGCCGACGGCGCGCATCTCGGTTGGATAGAGTTCCGCGGTGTAGGTGCTGAGGCCGAGAGCGAGGATGGAGTTGAAGGCCGAGGCGAGCATGAACATCGCCATCAGGAAGAAGAGGCCCTGGCCGGGCCCTGCATAGAGCCAGAGCAGCAGCAAGGGGATCGCGCTGCAGAGCTGGCCGAGCGCGAAGAGCGGCTTGCGGCCGAATTTGTCGATCAGGAAGATGCCGGTGATGGTGAAGCAGAGGCCGGCGCCGCTCGAGAAGAAGCCGAAGCTGATCGCTTGTGGCAGGCTCGCGTGATAGACAGTGCGCAGCAGCGTCGGCACCGTCGTGTTGAGGCCGTAAACGATGATGTAGGTGCAGAACCAGATCGTCCACACGGCGAGCGTGCGGCGCAGATAGATGCCTTTCAGCAAATCGCCGATCTTCGCGGTCGAGGGCCGAGCCGGCGCGACATGCATCGGCACCGGCGGCAGCGGCTTGGCGCCGTGTTGCGAGATCTCGTCCTCGATCTTCGCGAGGATCGCATTCGCTTCCTCGTCGCGCCCCTTGTTGACGAGCCAGCGCGGGGATTCCGGCATCCAGCGCCGCAGCGGGATGAGGATGACGGCGGGGATCGCGCCGATGATGAACATCCACTGCCAGCCGAGCTCGGGTACGACGAGATAGGAGATACCGGAAACGAAGATGAAGCTGATCGAGAACCAGAGCTGGAAGCCGAGGCCATAGCGGCCGCGATGCGAGGCCTTGGCGAATTCGCCGATATAGCTCGCCATGATCGGGATCTCGCCGCCGAGCCCAAGGCCCTGGATCGCGCGCATCCAGAACAGCGACGTGAAGTCCCAGGCGAAGGCGCAGGCGATGCTCATCACGGTGTAAAGGATGAGCGTGTAGCGGAAGACCGGCACGCGGCCGATCCTTTCGCCGAGCCAGCCGAAGACGATCGAGCCGACGAGTTGCCCGACGTAGCCGGCGCTGATCAGCGTGCTGCCGGTGGCGAAAGTGAGGTGCCACATCGGCACCAGCACCGGCAGCACGTAAGCGATCGCGAGCGCGTCGAAGCCGTCGAAGAACCAGCCGGTCGAGACGATCGCGCCCATCTTGAAGTGCCAGCGCGAGAAGGGCAGGCGCTCGATGCGCGCGGCGACATGGTAGCGATCGGCTGTGGTGACGTCGGTCATGTCTCCCCCTAATAAAGACTTGGCGGCGTGCGGCTCTTTGGCTTGCGGCTTCTCTATAGGGAGAAGCATAATTCGCGGCAATGGGCAAAAGCTCGCCAATGAGGGAGGAGATCATGGACGGAAGCATTCCGCGCCGCCGCTTTTTGCAGAGCGCCGGCGTCGCCACTACGGCGGCGGCGGTCGCACTGGGTCCGCGCGCCGCAACGGCGACCGAACAATTGGCCGATAACGCGCCGGGCGCCGCGCCTGCGCCGGCCGCACCGGCGAAGGACGAAGCCTTCGATCCGGCGAAATTCGTCGTCATGCATCAGCTGGTGCAGTCGGGGCGCCAGAAGATGAAGCCGATCGCGTGGAATTATCTGCTCGGCTGCGCCGATACCGAGACGACGATGCGTCGTAACCGCCAGGCGCTCGATTCGGTCGCCTTCAAGCCGCGCGCACTGCGCGGCGTCGGCAAGGTCGATCTGCGCGGCAAGCTCCTCGGCAAGACGATGCGTCTGCCGGTGATCATGTCGGGCATCGGTTCGGTCGGCCTCATCGACCCGGGCGGCGCGGCGACGGTCGCGAAAGCCGCGGCGAAATTCGGTATCGGCATGGGCTACAGCACGGTGGCAAAACCCGGTCTCGAAGAGGTCGGCGCCGCGTCCGATTGTCCGAAGATCGTGCAGCTCTATGTGATGGGCGATGACGCCTGGCTCGACGCCTATGCCGCGCGCGCGATCAAGGCTGGCTTCACCGCTTTCGGCTTCACCATCGACAGCGCGCATTTCAGCCGGCGCGAGCGCGACATCATCCATGCCGGCAACAATGCCGGCCTCAGCGATGCGCCCGATCCATACCTTTCGACGATGAATTGGGACCGGGTGAAGCGCTTCAAGGACCGGCACAAGGATGTGACGGTCGCGCTCAAAGGCATCACCAGCGGCGAAGATGCCGAGCTCGGACTCAAAGCCGGCGCCTCCGTCATCTGGGTCTCGACCCATGGCGGACGGCAATGCGATTTTGGCCGCGGCGCTTACGACATCCTGCCCGAGGTGGTGCAGGCGGCGAAGGGCAAGGCAACAATCATCTTCGACAGCGGCGTCTATCGCGGCACAGACGTGGTGAAGGCGCTCGCGACCGGCGCCGACGTCGTCGGCATCGGCCGGCTCTATGCTTATGGGCTGGCGAATGGCGAAGCCGGCGTGGTGCGCGTGCTCGAGATACTCGAGAAGGAGATCGAGGCGTGCATGGCCAATCTCGGCGCGCACGATGTCGCCGCGCTGAACCGGAACCTCATCACGCGCTCGACGCCGGTCAATTGGCCGACGCTCTTCAGCGCGTTCCCGCTGATGGATTCGACGGGCTTCTCGGCGGTGTGACGGAAAAACGCGCGGCGACCTTCAGCAGCTCGCTCCAAGTCGCGGCGGGGATGGTGATTCCCGCCTGCCGCCGCTTCTCGAGTTCGCGCGCGCCGCGCTCGCCCGGCATCAGGATCTCCTCGAAGCCGGGCTGACGCGGCAGCGCCTTGAGGCCGCGGACCGTGCGCGCGAGATCGCGGCCGAAATCGCCAAGTGCGCGGAATTGCGCGATGTCGATCGCGATGAGGAACGCGTTCTGCCGGTGCCTCTGGCCTTCGGGCGTCTTCTCCAAGGTCTCGGCGATGATCGCATAGCCCGAGACGAGGCTGGCGATTGCCTCGATCATCAGCGCCAGGCCCGAGCCTTTGGGCCCACCCAAAGGCAACGGCAGCACGGCTTTCTTCGGGTCGGTGGTCGGGTTGCCCTCGGCGTCGAGCGCCCAGCCTTCGGGGATGCTTTTGCCGCTGCGCGCGGCGTGGACGATCTTGCCGAGCGCCGCGACCGCGGTCGCCATGTCGAGCACCAGCGGCTCGCCCTTGGCATGCGGCACAGCGATCGAGAACGGATTGGAGGCGACACCGACCTCGCGCGCGCCGTGATAGACCATGTTCGACCACGAGGCCGAGCCGGCGATCGCCGCCATGCCATCGAGTGCGGCAATGCGCGTGTAATAACCGAGCGCCGCGGTATGGGTCGTGCGCCGCACCAGCGCGAGGCCGATGCCGGCGGCGCGCGCCTTGCGCGCCGCCTCGGCGGCGGCAAGCCGCATCGAGACCTGCCCCGGCGCGCGATCTGCCTCGATCAGCACCGCCGCCGGTAACTCCTTCTCGACGCGGATCGCCGGATGCGGGTTCATCTCGCCGGCATCGATGATTTCGATATAGCGCGGGATGCGCTGCACGCCATGGCTCGGCGCGCCGCGGAGATCGGCCCAGACCAGCACCTCGGCGATCTGCGCCGCATGGGTCGCGGAGAAGCCCGTCGCGGCGAAGATATCGCTTGCAAAACGCGCGAGGGCTTCGGAGGAGAGGGTAGGCGCTTCAGTCATGGTGCAATTCTATCCTGCGTCCTTCGACTACGCTCGGGAGGAGGTGACGTTGTGCGCGGTATCTTCGGGTGGACGCCGGACTCCACCTCTCCTCACCCTGAGCGAAGCGAAGCGAAGTCGAAGGGCGCGCGTTAGTTTTGTAACCTCATCGCGCCTGCATAGGCAGGAACTTGTTCAGCCAGGTGCGGATGATCTCGATCACCCGCGGATTCTCCTGGCTGAACATGAAGTGGTCGACATCCGGCATGAGATGGAGATCGGTCGAGCTCTTACCGGCGTGCTCGAAGAGCCGCAGCGATTGCTCGGTCGGCGTCACCGAATCCTTCGAGGCGTGCAGCAGCAAGAGCGGTCGCGGCTCGATCTGGCCGACGACCTCGTTGGCGCGGAAGTTGAACATGCTGTCGACCGTGTCGAAGGTGAATTCCATGATCGAGTTCTTGGCGAGATGGCTGCGCAGATGCTCGGGGATCGGCACGATGTCGAAGCGCGGCACCATGATGGTCTCGCCCTTGGTTTTCGCCGCCCTGCCGCGCGCCATCATGTCGGTGAAGCGCTTCCAGGCTTCGGGGGATTCGTGCTGCTTGCGGAACTTGCTCTCGCCATCGCCCCAACCGCCCGAGGAGATCACCGCCGCGATCCGCTTGTCGACGCCGCCGGCATAGACCGCGACCGCCGCGCCGAAGGACGAGCCGGCGGCGGCGATCCGCTTCGGATCGACCTCGGCGCGTGTCTCGAGGAAGCTTACGGCGCTCTTGGTATCATCGACCTGTTCGAGGCAGACGGTGTTGGCGCGCTTGCCCTCGCTCTCGCCGCAGCCGCGGAAATCGAAACGCAGCGCGACATAGCCCCATTCGCACAGCATCTCGGCCGGCAGGACGCAATTGCTGCTGGTGCAGTTCGAGCCGAAGCCGTGCAGCACGATGAAGGCCGGCCGCTTCTCGCCCGGCTTCATCCCGGCGGGCTTGTGGATGTAGCCGTTAATCTTCAGCCCGGCGGATTGAAAGGAAATGCGCTCTGCGGCCATGAAAGCCTCCCTTTTGCCGGGTGACCTATGCCGCAGGGAAGTGCCCGCCGCAATCGGATTTGTTAACCTTTACGCGACGTGTCGAAGATGCTTGGCCGTAGCACTTGGCCGGGGCAATCTAGCGGTGGAGGCACTTCGCGGCGGCTGGCGCGTTAGAGCTTAAAGAGGAGGCGAGGCGACCCATGACAGGCATATTCCTCAGGAATTGCTGGTACGTCGCGGCGGAAGCGGGCGAGGTGACGCGCGCGCCGCTCGCTCGGCTGCTGCTGGGCGAGCCGGTGGTGATGTATCGCCGCGAGGAGGGCGCGCCGGTCGCGCTCGAGGATCGTTGCTGCCACCGTCGCGCGCCCTTGTCGAAAGGCAAGGTGATCGGCGACCGGCTGCAATGCGGCTATCATGGCTTCACCTTCGATGCGAGCGGCGCCTGCGTTGCCATTCCCGGCCAGGACCGCCTGCCGGCGACGGTCGGCGTGCGCGCCTATCCGCTGATCGAGCGCCACGACTTCCTCTGGATCTGGATGGGCGATCCGGCCAAGGCCGATCCGTCGCGCATCCCCGATTTCCATCGTAATGCCGACACCGGTTGGAAGACGGTTCATAGCCGCCTGCCGATCGCCGCGCATTACCAGCTGCTGGTCGAGAACCTCATCGACCTATCGCATGTCGGCTTCGTCCATGCCAAGACCATCGGCACCGACGACAGCCGTGCGGCGCTGAAATTCGATCGCGGCGACGATTTCGTCGCGGTGATCCGCGAGCCGGTCGAGGTCGAGACCGCGCCGCATAATCTGAAGCAGGGCATGGGGCCGCGCTCGATCCTGGAGAAGAGCATCACCTTCACGCCGCCCTGCCAGGTCGTGATCGACGTGCGCACCACCGAGGTCGCGCCGCAAAAACCCGAGAGAAACCAACCGATGTCTCTCGGCATCACCGTGCTCAACGCCTGCACCCCCGAGACCGAGCGCTCGACGCATTATTTCTGGGTCAATGCGCGCGATTATCTCCAGGACGACAAGCAGCTCGATGCGTTCCTGCAAAAGCTCACCGTCGATGCCTTCAACGAGGACAAGGACATGCTCGAGGCGCAGCAGCGCTGCATCGAGTTCGATCGCGCGGCGCCGACGGTCAACGTCAACGCCGATTGGGGCAGCGTGCAGATGCGGCGGCTGATGACCGGCCTCATCGAGCGCGAGCGAGGCGTCGCAGTTGCTGCACAATAAACGTTTGTCATTGCGAGGAGCAAAGCGACGAAGCAATCCATAGATCATACCCGACTGGATTGCTTTGCTCCTGAGCCTGTCGAAGGGGCTCGCAATGACGGTATTGTCTAGGTGAGCCACTCAAAGATGAGTAGTGAATTTTTACGCAACGCCTGGTATGTCGCCGCCTCGTCCGACGAAATCGGCCACACGCCGTTCCCGCGCAGGCTCCTCGACGAGCCGGTGGTGATGTACCGCACCGAGGCCGGCCGTGCGGCCGCGCTCGAAGACCGCTGCTGCCACCGCCGCGCGCCACTCTCCAAAGGCAAGGTGATCGGCGACCGGCTGCAATGCGGCTATCACGGCTTCACCTTCGATGCCGACGGCGATTGCGTCGGCATCCCGGACCAAGATCATGTGCCGCGTCTCGGCGTGCGGGCTTATCCGCTCGTCGAGCGCCACGGTTTCCTCTGGATCTGGATGGGCGAGGCCGACCGCGCCGACCCGGCCTCAGTTCCCGATTTCAAGGAGAACGTCGCTTTTGGCTGGCGGCCGACGCGTGGCTTGATGCCGATCGCCTGCCACTATCAGCTTGTGGCCGAGAACCTGCTCGATCTCTCGCATGTCGGCTTCGTTCATGGCGAGACAATCGGTACCGACGACAGCCAGGCGACGCTCGATTGCGATCGCGGCCTCGATTTCGTGCGCATCTTGTGCGACGCGACCGACGTCGCGACGCCGCCCGGCTATCTGATGCAAGGCTTCGCCCCACGCTCCGACCAGTGCAAGGTCATCACCTTCCGCCCGCCCTGCCAGGTGCAAATACTGGTCTCGACCACCGAGCGCGCGCCGGAGAAGGTTGCGCCGCGGCGCTGCCGCGTGATGGTGCTGAACGCCTGCACGCCCGAGACCGAGCGCTCGACGCATTACTTCTTCGTCAGCGCGCGCGATTTCGACGATGGGCCCGAGATCACCGAGAAGCTGCGCCGGAACACCTGGAAGACCTTCAGTGAGGACAAGGCGATTCTCGAAGCGCAGCAGCGCGCGATTGAGCTCGATCCAACCGCGCGCACGGTCAACGTCAGTGCCGATTGGGGCAACGTCCAGATGCGCCGCCTGATGGCGACGCTGATCGCCGAAGAGAACGAAGACGAAGCCGCGGCCACGCAAGCTGCCGCGCAATAGCAGTCCCAGCGGGTTGATTCCGCGGGCGGATTCGGCAGAATGAGCCGAGCACAAGCGGAGGAAGCGGTATGAGCGGCGCGGCAACCGGCCCTATGGAAAACGTTGGGCGAGGGCGGCGATGAATCTCGCCGACGGCAAATCGACCATCGAAGTGAACGGCATCGCGCTCGAGGTCGAGACGCGCGGCAGCGGCAAGCCGCTGCTGTTCCTGCATCCAGAGATCGGCCTCGACCATGCCGGCCCAGCGCTCGACGCGCTCGCCAAAGGCGCGCGGGTGATCGCGCCGCTCGCGCCCGCCTACGGTAAGCCGCCCATGCCGGGCAGCTTCAACTCCATCGATGACATCGCCTATCTCTATCTCGACCTGCTCGAGGCGCTCGATCTCAAGGACCTGCCGGTGGTCGGTCTTGGCATCGGCGGCTGGATCGCCGCCGAGATCGCGGTGAAGTCGACGCAGCGCCTTTCGAAGCTGGTGCTGACGGGCGCTTTCGGCGTCAAGCACGGCGACCGCGAGACGCGCGACATCTTCGACATGTGGTTCGTCAGCGACGCCGACCTGCAGAAGGTGCTTTATCTCGATCCGCAATTCGCGACGCGGGATCTCGCGAAGCTGTCCGAGGACGAGCTCTATGCCATCGCGCGCGCGCGCGAGGCGAGCTCACGCTACGGCTGGCGGCCTTATATGCACGATCCGAAGCTGAAGAGCCGCCTCCATCGCATCAAGATTCCGGCGCTGGTGCTCTGGGGCGCCGAGGACCGCATCGTCGCGCCGGCTTACGGCCGCGCCTATGCCGCGGCCCTGCCGCAGGCGCGTTTTGCCGCAATCGAGAACAGCGGCCATTTCCCACATATCGAGCAACCGCAGGATTTCGCCCGCCAGGTGTTGGCATTCATCGAGGGGAAGAGCGCATGAGGGTCTTTCATTTCACCGAGCAGCCCTATTCCCCGGCGTGGAAGGATCACGGCGGCGCGCTCCGCATCACCATTCCGAACAGCCGCCTCGACCCGAAGCTCGCGGCCGATCTCCTCCATCGCTATTACGACGAATGGCAGCTCGCCGACGAGCTCGGCTTCGACATCATGGTCAACGAGCACCACTCGACCGCGACCTGCATGGCCTCGACCGTGGTGGTGACGCTCTCGGTGCTCTCGCGCATCACCAAGCAGGCACGGCTTCTCGTGCTCGGCTACCCGCTGGCGCACCGGCCCGACCCGTTGCGCGCCGCGGAAGAGCTCTCGACCATCGATGTGATCTCGCGCGGCCGGCTCAATATGGGCTTCGTCAAAGGCGTGCCGTCGGAATTCGCGCCCTCCAATGCCAATCCGGTCGCGGTCGAAGAGCGCTTCTGGGAAGCGCTCGACTTCATCCTGAAGGCGATGACGACCCATGACGGGCCGTTCAACTGGGAGAGCGAGAACTTCCACTATCGCCAGGTGAACGTGTGGCCGCGGCCTTATCAGCAGCCGCATCCGCCGGTCTGGAGCACCACCGGCAGCAAGCACAACGCCCAGCGCCTCGGCGAGCGCGGCTACACCATGGCGACGCTCGGCACCGGCTATGCGACGCGGCCGCTCTATGAGGCTTATCGCGAAGCCTATCGTGCGAAATTCCGTCGCGAGCCGCCGCCCGATCGTTTCGGTTATCTCGGACTTGTTGCTGTTGGTGAGACAGAGGCGGAGGGCCGGCGCCGGGCCGAGCTGGTCGCGGATTATCTGCGCACGCTGCCTTTCACCCCAGCGCCGTTCCGCAATCCGCCCGGCTATATCTCGATCGATGCCAATGTGAAACTGATGCAGGCCGGCGGCCGGCCGCCCAATCGCAGCTTCACCAAGGACGGCCGCGCCATCAACATGATGACCGGCAGCGTCCAGGATCTGATCGATGCCGGCATCATGTTCTGCGGCACGCCCGATCAGGTCTATGACCAGATCACCGATTTCGCGACGTCGTGCGGCGGCATGGGCAATCTCCTCTCGATGACGCATGCCGGCTTCATGGGCCACGAGGACACGGTGGCGAACCTCTCGCTTTTCGCCAAGGAAGTGCTGCCGCGGCTGAAGGAATACCGCCAGCCGAACGAGGAAGCCGCCGTGGCGGCCGAATAGCGTGGCACCGCGCCTTACCCTGCGCGTCGATCTGGGCCCCCAGCAATCGATCGGCCCGGGCAAGATGCGCCTTCTCGATGCCGTCGCCGAGACCGGCTCGATCAGCAGCGCCGGCCGCGCCCTCGGCATGTCCTATCGCCGCGCCTGGATGCTGATCGACGATCTCAACACCAGCTTCCGCCGCAAGGTGGTATCGACCACGCTCGGTGGCCGCGAAGGTGGCGGCGCCAAGCTCACGCCCTTCGGCGCGGAGCTCTTGAAGCGCTATCGCGCGATCGAGGAGAGCGCCGCGAAGGCGACCCGCACGCATGTCGCCTTCCTCGCCCGCGCGCTGCGGACCGATGCCTCCGCGGTGAAGCGCACGCGGCTCAGCCGGTAGCGGCCGTCACTTCGACAGGATCGTGAAGCCCTGCTTGGTGAAGAACGGCTTGGCCGCGTCCGAATGGATATAGGCGAGGAACTTCACCGCCTCGGGATTCTTGGACGAAGCCGTGATCGCCGCCGGATAGATGATCGGCGGATAGGTGTCGGCGGGGAAGACGGCTGCGATCTTCACGCCAGTATCGGCGGCGGCGTCGGTCTGATAGACGACACCGAACGGTGCCTCCTTGCGATCGACGAACAGCAGCGCCGCGCGCACGTCCTCGGCGCGCGCGACCTTGCTTTCGACCGCATCCCAAACGCCGAGCTTCTGCAGCGCCGCCTTGCCGTATTTGCCGGCCGGCACGGCATCGGGATCGGCCATGGCGAGCTTGTTGCTGCCGAGCATTGAGGCGAGCGGGAAACCCGGCTTGATGTCGACCTGCATATTGCTGTCGGCGGGCTCGACCAGCACCAGGACGTTCGACAGGAAATCGAAGCGCGTGTCGGTCTTGATCGCATTGTTCTTCTGGACGTTGTTCATCCAATCGGGGTCGGCGGAGATGAAGATGTCGGCGGGCGCGCCGGCGTCGATCTGCTTGGCGAGCGCGGAACTCGCGGCGTAAGAGGCCTTCACGGTGCCGCCGCCGCTTTTGGCGAAGCCGGCGATCGCATCGTCGAGCGCGTTCTTGAGGCTCGCCGCGGCGAAAACCAGGACGTCGTCGGCGAAAGCGGCCGGCGCGAGAACGGTCAGGCCGAACGCCAAGCCGAGGATAGCAGGAACAAGACGAAAACGTGATGCAGCCGTCATAAAGCCTCCCATCGATATGTTTATCCGAATATGTCGTATAGGCTATATTTGCAAGGATATAATGCAGTCGCGTTTTCAGGAGGTGAGGGATGATGCAGAAGCTCAGCGCGCGCAATCAGATCAAGGGCAAGATCGTCGACGTTTCCAAGGGCATGACCACGGCGCATATCCGCATCGATATCGGCGGCGGCGCGGTCCTCACCTCGTCGATCACCAACGAGGCGGTCGACGAACTCGCCTTGCGCAAAGGCGACGAGGCCTGGGCGGTGATCAAGGCCTCGGACGTGATGATCGGCAAGTAGATGCGGTTAGTGACGCCGCGGCGGCACCTCGCCGTCGATCGCGGAAGCCGGCTCGCCGGTGAGCGCGGTGCCGAGGATCTTCGCCAGCTCATCGAGCGAGAGGGCGAAGGAGGCAGGGAAACCGTCCGCGGTCGCGAAAGTGATGCGATCATCGCGCCGGAGACGATGCGGCATGTCTATGGCATCGAGGTCGATATCGTGCCGGTCGGCGACGGCCGGCTGAAGATGTGCCTGCCGAAAGACTGGCGCTCGCGCCACGCGATTTCACAAATCCGCGACTTCGCATAAAAAAATTCGAAAAAATTCGATGTAACATCGACGATGCTGCAATGCAGCAAGCGCGATAGTTCACGCTTTTGTTAGCGATTCGTGTTTCTCTTTGCGTTCCTTGGGTCGGAATGAACACAATTTCGGCTGAACGCCACAAAAGGGCCACCTTCTGCCCCTAACGTGGTGAGAACCGGAGGATTAAGGAGGGGCCATGCAGCAGTGGTGGCTGACAGGCGAAGCAACACTCGAAGAGTTGCTCAGCGACGAGATCATGGGCCCGGTCGCAGCCAGCGCGGGGCTGAGCCGCGAGCAGCTTCGACTAAACCTCGCCGAGGTCGCGCGGCGGCTCGGCAGTGACCGCCAAGGCGGGACCGGGAGCCGGAAGGAGCGGCGTCAGGTCGCGGTCGGGTTCTGAACCCGCGCCGCTGGCGGCCAGCGGCAATTCGATTATCACCTTGAGACCCGGGGCTGCGGCATCCGGCTGATTGTCCTCGAGCCACACCGTGCCGTCATGAAGCTTGGCGACGGCGCGCACGAGGCTAAGGCCAAGTCCGTTGCCGGGCGTGCTGCGGCTGCCTTCGAGACGCACGAAGCGATCGAACACGGCGCTGCGGCGATCGGCCGGAACGCCTAGTCCGGTATCCGCAACTTCCACCCGCGCCTTGCCCCCGCCGGTCTCGACGCGCAGCGCCACCGAGCCGGCGGGTGTATATTTGAGCGCGTTGTCGAGCAGATTGGCGATCGCCTGCGACAGCAGATGGCGGTCGCCGCGCACCATCACCTTGTCGCCGACGGTGAACTTGAAGCCGAGGCCCGCCTCGTCGGCGACCGGCTCGTAGAGATCGGCGACGTCGCGCGCGATCTCGGCGAGATCGACGACCTCAAGGCCGTCGCGGCGCGACCCGGCCTCTGCCTCAGCGATGCTCAAAAGCGCGTTGAAGGTGCCGAGCAGACGGTCGGCCTCGTTGATCGTGTCGCGCAGCGCGTTGGCATAGCGCGTCTCGTCCGGCTTCTCGATCAAGGTCACTTCAAGACGGGCGCGCAGCCGCGCGAGCGGCGTGCGCAGGTCATGCGCGATATTGTCGGTCACCTGGCGCATGCCGGCCATCAGCCGCTCGATCTGGTCGAGCATCGCGTTGAGATTTTGCGCGAGCTGGTCGAATTCGTCGCCGGTGCCGGAGACCGGCACGCGCTGGCTGAGATCGCCGTGAATGATGCGTGTCGAGGTCCGGTTCACCGCATCGACCTTGCGCAGCATGTTGCGCGTCATCAGGAGGCCACCGGCGACGCCGAGCGCCAGGGTGATGAGCGCCGCCCAGCCGAGGGTATCGGTGATGCGCATGCGGAAGAGCCGCGCGTCGCGCAGGTTGCGGCCGACGAGGAGATGGAAATTGCCCGGCAGGACGATCACCGAAGCCCGCGCGTCGTCGGTCTCGACGTTGCCCCCGATCTCCTCGGTGACCGGGAAGCTGACCCAGCCATTGCCGCGCTCGACCGCTTCCGGCCACGTCTCGAGATTGCCGGCGAGCTTGTGCAGCAGCGGATCGGTGATGAGATAGAGCGTGTCGTCGACGCGGCTCGGCGTGCGCTGCGCTGCCGCGATGCGCTGATCGATGATCTCGACGAGGCCGGCGAGGCCGTGCTCGCGATATTGTTCGGCGAGGCCGCGGATTTCGGCGTCGACCGTCTCCTCGGCTTGGGCTTCGATGAAATCCGCGGTCGAGAAATAAATGAAGGTCAACAACGCCAGTACCGAGGTCGCGAACAGGGCGAAATAGATCGCGGCGAGGCGAAAGGCGCTGGTGTTGAGCAGGCGAGTCATGGGAGCGTCCCGGCGCGAAGCTATTCGGCGCTCAAGCGGTAGCCGGCGCCGCGCACGGTGTGCAGCAGCGGCTTGCCGAAGCCCTTATCGATTTTCTGGCGCAGCCGGCTGATATGGACGTCGATCACGTTGGTCTGCGGATCGAAGTGATAGTCCCACACATTCTCGAGCAGCATGGTGCGAGTGACGACCTGGCCGACATGGCGCATGAGGAATTCGAGGAGACGGAACTCGCGAGGCAGCAGGTCGATGTCCTGGCCGCCGCGCTGGACCCTGCGCGCGAGCAAGTCCATCTCGAGCTCGCCGACACGCAACTTGGTGGTTGTCGGCGGACCGCTGCCGCGCCGCAGCAGCGCCTCGAGCCGCGCCAGCAGCTCGGCGAAGGCGAAAGGCTTGACGAGGTAGTCGTCGCCGCCGGCGCGCAGGCCTTTGACACGGTCGTCGACCGCGCCCAGGGCGCTGAGGATCAGGACTGGGACGCGGATCTCCGCGGATCGCAACGCGGCGATGATAGCGAGCCCGTCCATGCCCGGCAGCATCCGGTCGACGACGAGCGCGTCGTAATTGCCTGAGCTTGCCATGAAGAGGCCGTCGCGCCCCTCGGCGGCGATATCGACGACATAGCCGCTTTCGCTGAGGCCTTTGGAGATATAAGCGCCGGCCTCGCGATCATCCTCGATGACAAGCAGCTTCATGCCGCGACCTTAATCCCGGTCGCACCGCCCCGCAAAGCCTGGGCGGCAGAAGCTCGCGGGACAGGTTTAGGTGAGGGTGGTGACGAGGGCGATCGCCCAGCCGATGAGCAGCAGCGCGGCGGTTTGCCGGTCGAGCGGACGTTGCATGTTTCCTCCCCATGGGTATGAAGCGCCAGTCTAGCATGAGAACAAATAGGGAACAAGGGAAAACTTTGCAGCTCTGCCAAGCTGCCGGCGCGGCTGCCGAAACCGCCACAAGGAACGCGGGTTGATAGGGGGCCGCCGCGGCTCGGGTGCAGCCGGGGCGGCGACCGGGATATGCTGCAGATGATGAGGGGGTCGCGCATGGATTCGCTCGCAGGCTTGAAGCCCCGCGCCAGCGGCCGGCCGCTGCCTCGCAAGGAGGATGTCCGCCTGCTGACGGGCGCCGGCCGCTATGCCGATGATTTCAATGCCGCCGGCCAGCTCTATGCGGCGTTCGTGCGCTCGCCCCATCCGCATGCACGTATCGTCAACATCGATACAGCGGCAGCGCGCGCATCGCCCGGCGTTGTCGGCATCTTCACCGGCGTCGATTGCCGTGCCGACAACCTCGCGCCGATCCCGCACGATCCCGTGCCGTCGACGCAATTCGATATGAAGCTCACCGCGCCGGGCGGCGGCGGCAAAGACCGCGTGTTCATCGGCCCGCATGACCTGCTGGCAGTCGAGCGCGCGCGGCATGTCGGAGAGGCGATCGCGGTCGCGATCGCTGAGACCCGGGATCAAGCCCAGGATGCCGCCGAAGCCGTCGTCGTCGACTACGAGGCACTGCCTTTCGTCATCGATGCCGCGGCCGCGCTCGTGCCCGGCGCACCGCTGCTCTACGACGCGGCGCCGGGCAATCTCCTGATCGACACCCGTTTCGGCGATGCCGCCGCGACCGAGCGTGCTTTTGCGACAGCGGCGCACATTTTCACCAAGACCGTGCATGTGCCGCGCGCCAGCCCGATGCCGATGGAGCTGCGTTCGGGCCTCGCCGAATATGATGCGCAAAGTGGCCGCTATACGCTGCATCTCACCTCGGGCGGGCCGGGTGTGGTGCGCCAGCGCCGCCAATATGCGGCGGTGCTGGGCATCGCGGTCGAGAAGCTGCGGCTGGTCGCTCTCGATGTCGGCGGAAGCTTCGGCGCGCGCAACCGGCCCTATGTCGAGTTCGGCCTCGCGCTCTGGGCGGCGAAGAAGCTCGGCCGGCCGGTCAAATACACGGCGACGCGCTCGGAAGAGATGATCACCGCCTATGAAGGCCGCGACCTCTCGGTTACGCTCGAACTGGCCGTCGGCGCCGAAGGACGGTTCCTCGCTCTCAAGGCCAGCAATATCAGCAACGTCGGCGCGCATTGCGTCACGCTCTCGCCGCTCGCCAAAGGCTGCGGCCTCATCACCGGCTCTTACGACATCGCCGCGGCGAGCCTTCACGCACGCGCGGTGTTCACCAACACCGTGCCGACCACCACCATGCGCAGCTCGGGCCGGCCCGAGGTCAATTTCGCGCTCGAGCGGCTGATCGACGCCGCTTCGCGCGCTCTCGGCATCGACCGCGTCGAGCTGCGGCGCCGGAATCTCGTGCGATCGGAGCAGATGCCTTACGCCAACGCGGTCGGCACGATCTATGACAGCGGCGATTACGCGCGGGCGATGAACGACGCCCTGCGGATCGCGGATTGGGCGGGCTCCGAAGAACGGCGCAAAGCAGCGGCGGCGCGCGGCCGCTGCCTCGGCCTCGGTCTCGCCAACTATGTCGAATCATCGACCGGCTCGCCGCGCGAGCGCGCCGCGCTGACGGTGCTGCCCGAAGGCCGCGTCCGCCTCGTCATCGGCACGCAGCCGAGCGGGCAGGGGCAGGAGACGAGCTTTTCGCAGGTGATCGCCGATCTCCTCGCCGTGCCGGTCGACAGCATCGACGTCGTCACGGGCGATACCGATCTCGTCGGCGAGGGCGGCGGCTCGCATTCCGGCCGCTCGATGCGCCATGCTGCGGTAGTGATGACGATGGCCAGCGCGAAGTTGATCGAGGAAGGCAAGCGTCTCGCCGCGCGTGTGTTCGATGCGGCGCCGGATCAGATCGCGTTCGAGGATGGCCGCTTCAAGGCGCCGCGCGCCAATTGCACGCTCGACTGGTTCGAGCTGGCCAAGGAAGCGAGGACGGAAATTACCGCGATCGCCGACAACGAGATGCATCAGCCGGTCTTCCCCAATGGCTGCGCAATCTGCGAGATCGAGATCGATCCGGCCACCGGCGGCGCGAAGATCAAGCGCTATACCAGCGTCGACGATGTCGGGCGCGCGATCAATCCGCTGATCGTTGACGGCCAGAATCACGGCTCGATCGCGCATGGCGTCGGCGAGGCGCTGTCGGAGGAATGTTCGCGCGATCCCAGGACGGGCCAATCGCTCGCGGGATCGTTCATGGAATACGGCATGCCGCATGCCGACGATCTGCCGCTGATCGACACTGAGATTTTGGAGATTCTCTCGCCGACCAATCCGCTTGGGATCAAATCGGCGGGCGAGGGTCCGACCACTGCCGCGCCCGCCGCCGTCGTCAATGCCATCGTCGACGCGCTGGCGCCGCTCGGCGTCACCGACGTGCCGCTGCCGGCGCTGCCGGTCGCGGTATGGCGCGCGATCGAGCAGGCGAAAGCACGGAGCCGGCGATGACGAACGAGCGCGACAAGGAAAAGCAGCGCGCCGCCGAACGCGCGGTCGCCGAAGTGCAGGACGGCATGGTGCTCGGCCTCGGCAGCGGCACGACCGTCGCCTTCGTGCTCGACGCGCTGGCGGCGCGGGTCGGGGCCGGGCTCAAGGTCGTCGGCATCCCGAGCTCGGAGCGTACCGCGGAGGCGTCGCGTCAGCTCGGTATCGCCCTAACCGATTTCGCCGCGCATCGCCGCATCGACCTGACCATCGACGGCGCCGATCAGATCGCACGCGGCTCGCTCGATCTCGTCAAGGGGCTCGGCGGCGCGCTGTTGCGCGAGAAGATGATCGCGCTCGCAAGCCGGGCGATGATCGTCGTCGCCGACCAATCGAAGCTGGTCGACGGGCTCGGCGGCGCGACGCCGCTGCCGGTCGAGATCGTCACCTTCGGCTGGGAAGTGACGTTTGACCACCTCCGCGCGCTGGGCGCGGCGCCGGCGCTGCGTCGGGCAGGGGACGGGCCCTTTGTCACCGACAACGGCAACTACATTGCGGATTGCAGCTTTGCCGAAATTGCAGACCCGGCGATGCTCGAAGCGCGGCTAGCATCGGTCTTCGGCGTGGTCGCGACCGGGCTCTTTTGCGGCCTCGCGACCATGGTCGTCATCGGCACGCCACAAGGCGTCGATATTTTGCGGCGCACATGACGGCGATTTCTCACGCCGCGCTGATCGAGCGCTGCGGCAAGGTCGCCAATTCGGCGCGCGCCGCGATCGGACGAATCCGGTGACGCCGACAACAGCTGGATTGCTTCGGCGCGCTTGGCGCGCTCCTCGCAATGACGATAACCCGTTTTTGCGGGCATAACGCACTAATTTTTCGGGATATAACTCGGGGGAAGACAATGCGCGTCGGCGGGCGGATTTTAATCGGGCTGCTTCTCACCTCGGCAGCGGCGCTGCCGGCGCAGGCCGAGGCGATCAAGGTCGGCGTGGTGCGGACCCTCGCCGTGGGGCCGATCTTCGTCGCCGACAGTCGCGGCTATTTCCGCGACGAGGGCCTCGATGCCACCATCGTCTATTTCGATGCGGCGCAGCCGATCGCCATCGCCGCGGCCTCGGGCGACATCGATTTCGGCTGCACCGGCATGGCGGCGGCGTTCTATAGCCTCGCGGGGCAGGGCGTCTTGAAGATCATCGGCGCGGGCAATCGCGAGATGCCGGGCTTCAAGAATGCCGGCTATATCGCCTCGAACCGCGCCTGGGATGCGGGATTCCAATCGCTGAAGCAGCTCGCCGGCAAGACCGTCGCGGTGACGCAGATCGGCTCGCAGCTGCATTACGACCTTGGCCTTGTCGCAGATAAGTACAAGATTCCGTTGAGCGCGATCCATGTCGCGGCAGTTCAGACGAACACCAATATGAGCTCGGTCATGGCCGGCGGTCAGGCGGATCTCGGCGTCTTTCCGGTGACGCCGGCGATGCAGCTTCTAACACGCAACGAGGCCAAGCTGATCGCCTGGGTCGGCGACGAGGTGCCCTACAGCCAGGCGAACACCGCCTTCACCTCATCGAAGATCGCGAACGACAGACGGGATACGGTCGAGCGGTTCCTACGCGCCTTCAAGCGCGGCGCGCGCGATTATCACGATGCCTTTGCCGATGCCACGGAGCAGCGCCGCGACGGTCCGACCACCCCGGCGATGCTGGCGCTGCTCGCGAACTACACCAATCAGCGGCCCGAGGACATCCGCGTCGCCATTCCCTGGCTCGACGCCGAGCTGCGTCTCGACAGCAAGGATGTCCGCCATCAGATCGAATGGTTCCGCGCCCAGGGCCAGATCAAGAACGCCGTCAACGCCGCCGACGTCATCGACAAGCGCTACGTCGTGCCGCTGCCGGGCCGGGAATAGCTAGCCGGCCTAGCGCGCTTTGCGGTCCTTCAGCAGACCGACGAGCGGGTTGGGCGTCGGCGGCGCGATCCGCCGTAACGTGTTGGTGTCACGGTGGTCGAAGGCCGGCGTTTTGCCGCGAACGGCGAGATCCGTGCGCGTCACATAACTCCAGCTGTCGTCATCGATGAAGGTGATGTCGATGCGGTAATAGTCGGTGCGGAACGCCTCCTCGAGGAAGGTGGTCGAGCAAATCCCGAAGCGGGTATCGCCGCGCCGTGCCTCCACCGAAATGCGCTCATCGTCCGGCTTGGCCGTTCCGCCCGCCAGCGCCACTTGCCCCCGCGGGATGGCAATGGTCTGCATGATCAGACCGGTGGCCGGTTCCCATAGCCAATAGCCGACCTGATCGTGGAAGGTGATGGCCTCCTCCGGCGTGTTGATATGGATGTGGTAGCGCAACCCGTAGAGAAGCTGGGGGCCGTTGGTCTGTGCATCGATCGGGTCCATCCGGATGTGCTCCCGGAACACGCGTCGTTCGGGACCTTCCGCCTTAGGATTGATGTCCAAGCCCTGATCGGATTCCCATACGCCGGCCAAGCGCCGCAGCGGACCGAGGCTGGCCAGCGTATCCGGCGAGACATCGGGTTCCGTAAAAACGTCGTCGGGGATATTCGCCATGAGCTGCCCGCTGCGGCCAGGGTCGCCCCAGAGTGACGGCTCACCGCCGCAATGACAAGCGGTACGGGTGCCTGTTGCCCAGTCGGCAAAACAAAACTAATGCGTCTTCGCCATCCGTTTCTCCATCGCCCGCACCTCGGCGCGCGCGATCGAGCGCAGATGCACCTCGTCTGGCCCGTCGACGATCTGCAGATACCGGCCGTGCGTCCAGATATCGGGCAGCGGCGTGTCCTGGGTCAGCCCCTTGGCGCCGAAGACCTGCATCGCGCGGTTGGCGATCGCGACCTCGATCCGCGGCACGATCACCTTGATCAGCGACACTTCGCGCCGCGCCGCCTTGGTGCCGAATTGGTCGATCAGCCACGCGGTCTTGAAGACGAGCAGCCGCGCCTGCTCGAGCTCGATGCGCGACAGCGCGATCCATTCGCGGATCGTGCCGTGCTCGTGCAGTGCTTGGCCGAAGGTGCGGCGCTCGAGGCTGCGCTGGATCATCAGCTCGAGCGCGCGCTCGGCGGCGCCGATCGCGCGCATGCAATGATGGATGCGCCCCGGCCCTAAGCGCGCCTGCGCCAAGGCAAAGCCGCCGCTCTCCTCGCCGAGCAGATTCGCGGCCGGCACGCGTACCTGGTCGAACAGGACCTCGCAATGGCCGTTGCCATGGACGTGATGCATCACCGGCGGGTTGCGCACCACGGTGAGGCCCTTCGCGTCGGCCGGCACCAGCACCATGCTCTGGCGGCGATGCGCCTCGCTGCGCTCGGGCGCGGTCTGACCCATGACGATGAAGAGCTTGGTGCGCGGATCGGCGGCGTTGGTGATGAACCATTTGCGGCCGCTGATCACCCAATCGCCGCCGTCGCGCGTGATCGCGGTGCGGATATTGGTCGCATCGGAGGAAGCGACATCGGGCTCGGTCATGGCGAAGGACGAGCGGATGCGGCCTTCGAGCAGCGGCGTCAGCCATTGCGCCTTCTGCGGCGGCGTCGCCGCGAGATGCAGCAGCTCCATATTGCCGGTATCGGGCGCGCTGCAATTGAAGACTTCCGAGGCCCAATCGATCCGGCCCATGATCTCGGCGCAGGGCGCGTAATCGAGATTGGACATCCGGGTGCCGGCCTCGTCGGGCTTCAGGCCGGGCAGGAAGAGATTCCACAGGCCTTGCGCGCGGGCCCTGGTCTTGAGCTCCTCCATGAACGGTGGCGGGAAGACGCCTTTGTCTTCATAGGCCGCATACTCGGCCTCGCGCGGCGCGACATGGTCGGCGATGAACAGCCGGACCTGTTCTTGCATGCGCTGCGACTTTTCCGAGAAGGCGAAATCCATGGCGTCGCTCCGTCCCCTTCGGTGGTGGATTTGGAAGTTCCTAAGACCACACCGACCCGAAACCATGCGCTCCGGCGTGGGGCTTGTCCAATCAGCGCCGGTTTCCGGCAGATGTCAGCTGGCCGGTTCCGTGGTAGCCTGAGCGGCAACCGGTCGCGGAAACGCGCCGGACAAGGGAGCTGAGATGGCCGGTAGCGGAACCTTCGACTACATCATCGTCGGCGGCGGCTCGGCGGGCAGCGTACTCGCCAATCGCCTCTCGGCGCGGCCGGGCAATCAGGTGCTGCTGATCGAGGCCGGGCCCGACACGCCGCCCGACGCCGTGCCGGCCGACATCGAGGAAATGTTTCCCAAAGCCGCGCTCAACCCTGCTTATAAATGGATGAAGCTCGTCGCTTATACGCAGTCGCTGCGGCGCAACTATCCGCGCCCGCCGGTGCCGGTGCTCTACGACCAGGGCAGGGTGATGGGCGGCGGCTCGAGCATCAACTACCAGGCCGCAAATCGCGGCGCGCCCGAGGATTACGACGAATGGGCTGAGCTCGGCGCCGTGGGCTGGGGCTGGCGGGACGTGCTGCCCTATTTCAAGAAGCTCGAGGACGACCGCGAATTCGGCGGCACCGCGCTACACGGCAAGGGCGGGCCGCTGCCGGTGCAGCGCATGCGCCGCGAGGATTGGTGCGGCTACACCAATGCGGTCGCCCGCGCCTTGGAGCAGGCGAAGCTCGGCTATCTCGAGGACCAGAACGGTGCTTTCGTCGACGGCTATTTCGCGGCGACGCAAAACAACCGCGACGGCCACCGCGTCTCGGCCGCGGTCGCCTATCTCACCAACGAGGTACGGGCACGGCCCAATCTGCGCATCCTGCCGAAGAGCCACGTTCTGTCGCTAATCTTCGATGGGATGAGGATCGCCGGCGCGACGGTGCAGACGCCGCAGGGGATCGAGAGCTTCCAGGCGACAGAGGTGATCCTCGCGGCCGGCGCGGTGCATTCGCCGGCGATGCTGATGCGCGCGGGCATCGGCCCCGCGGCGCAGCTTTCCGCGATGGGCGTCGCGGTGAAGCACGACCTGCCGGGCATCGGCGACAATCTGCGCGACCATCCGGGCATCGGCATTCTCGTTTATGTGACGGGCGCCGCCCGCGCCGACGATGCCGCGCGGCCGCTGCAGATCTCGTTCCGCTATTCCTCGCAGATCGCCGAATGCCCGACTTCCGATATGTTCACAGCGGTTTTCAGCCGCGGCGGCTGGCACGGCGTCGGCCGCCGCCTCGGCATGGCGATGACCTGGGTGAACAAGTCGTTCTCCGCCGGCCGCGTCACCCTGCAAAGCCTCAACCCACAGGACGAGCCCAAAGTCGAGCTCAATTATTTCGACGACCAGCGCGACCTGTCGCGGCTGAAGAACGGGCTGCGTTTCCTCACCGGCATTTTCGATGCGGCGCCGGTGAAGCAGGTGACGCGCACGCCGATCGGTGCGCGGCTGTCGCAACGCGCGCGCGAGGCGAGCGCCGTCAATTTCAAGAACCTCGTGAAGATGGGCGCCGCCGGCATGATGCTCGACGGGCCGGGGCTGCTGCGCGACAGCATCATCCGCAACAAGATCAGCGAGGCGCCGCCGCTCGCCGAGATGATGGCGGATGACAATCTGCTCGAGGATTACGTGCGCGCGACCGCGATGGGGATCAAGCATCTCTCCTGCACCTGCCGCATGGGCCAGGACGACGATCCCAGGGCGGTGACGCTGACCGACGGGCGGGTGAAGGGCGTGGGCGGCTTGCGCGTGGTCGACGCATCGGTGATGCCCAATCTGCCGCGCTGCAACACCAACCTGACGACGCTGATGATCGCCGAGAAAATGTCGGACAAGATACTCCCCTCGTGACGGAGCGAAGCATGGTCGAGACCATCAAGGACGACGCGGTCGGGCTCTACGCCGATTTCGACAATCGCGCCAAGCGCGAAGCGGTGAAGGCGCATCGCCGCTCGGCACAAACCATCCCGGTGATCGATTTCGGCGCTTATACGCGCGACGAGGGGATCGAAGCGCGTCAGCGCGTGGGCCGCGCCTTGCGCGCCGCCTGCACCGATACCGGCTTCTTCTATCTCGCCAATCACGGCATCACCCAGGCCGAGTTCGAGATCGCGCATGATTTCGGCCGGCTTTTCTTCCAGCTGCCGCGCGCCGAGAAAGCGAAGCTCGACAAGAGCAACCATCCGGCGCGTCAGGGCTGGATGCCGGTCGGCGGGATGAATCCCGACGCCAATCCCGACAAAGACGCGGATCAGAAAGAGACTTTCGTCCTGCCGCGCGAGCTTCATCCCGGCGAGACGCAAGGCGAAAATCCGAGCGTCGGCAACGGCCAGTGGCCCGATCCCCAGTTGTTGCCGGGCTTCCGCGAATTCATCTCGGCGCATATCGCCAAACGTGTCGCGATCGCGCAGCGGCTCTGCCGCGCGCTGGCGCTGAGCCTCGATCTGCCCGAGGATTATTTCGATACCAGCCACCGCTATCCCGGCATTTCGCTGACCTACAACTACTACCCGCCGGTCGATCCCGAGACCGCGGGACGCACGCAATGGGGAATCTCGCCGCATACCGATTACGGTAGCTTCACCCTGCTGTCGCAGGACGCGCTCGGCGGACTTGAAATCCGCAGCGCCCATGACGAATGGATCGACGTGCCGCCGCTGCCCGGCACCTTCGTCGTCAACATCGCCGATCTGTTTTCGCGCTGGACCAACGGACTTTATCGCTCGAGCCTCCATCGCGCCTCGAATTTCTCGGCGAGTGACCGCGCGCGGATCTCGCTACCGCTCTTCGTCATCCCGCATTCGAAAACGCGGGTCGAATGCCTGCCGACTTGCGCCAGCGCTGGCAATCCCGCGAAATACGAGCCGGTCGAGGCCGGGCCTTATGTTCGAGCCCTGCTCGAGCAATCCTATCGCACCGGCCGGCCGGGCGTCGCGCAACGCACGGTCGACGACCGGTTCAAGAGCCTCTAAGGAGATCCGTCATGGAAGCGCTCCGCAACCAATGGTACTGCGCCGCTTTCGGCCACGAGCTGAAGCAGCTGCCGATGGCGCGCACCTTCTTGAACGAGCCGGTGGCGATCTATCGCAAGAGCGACGGTACGCCGGTCGCCTTCGAGGATCGCTGCTGCCACCGCCGCGCACCGCTCTCCGAAGGCAAGATCGAGGGTGACAATCTGCGCTGCGGCTATCACGGCCTGCTCTACGCGCCGAGCGGGAAGGTGGTCTGGGCGCCCGGCCAGGACCAGCTGCCGCCGGGCGCGCGGGTGCGGAGCTATCCGATCGTCGAGCGGCATGGCTGGGTGTGGATATGGATGGGCGATCCCGCGCTCGCGGCACGAACGCCCGCGCCCGAATACGACAAATACGACGATCCCAACTGGGCGTCCTATGACGAGCTGATCCCGATCAAGTCGAACTATTTCCTGGTCGTCGACAATCTCCTCGATCTGTCGCATCTGCCGTTCCTCCATGCCGCGACCATCGGCAGCCCCGAGGACACCAACCCCAAGCTCGCCTGGGAGCGCGGCGGCGACTGGATCAAGGGAACACGCATCGCCCGCGGCCTCTCGCCCTCGCCGCGCAATCTCTTGGAGGGGCTCGATTTCAAATTCGACCGCACCCAGATCATGCATTTCGAGCCGCCGTCACAGGTGACGATCGACATCCTCTCCAACGAGTTCGGCAAGGAATATGGCGACCCGACCAGCCGCATGAACCGCCGCATCATCATCTACGACGCCATCACCCCCGAGACCGACGCGAGCTGCCATTATTTCTGGGCGATCTCGCGCGACTACGCGGTCGAAGACAAGTCGATGACCGAGCTCGGCCGCAAGGCGACCAGCACGGCCTTCCATGAGGATCAGGCGATGCTGGAGAAGCAGCAGCGCGTCATCGACCGCGAGCCCGATGCCGCGCAGATCGACCTCGTCGGCGACAGCGGCAGCTTGCAGGCGCGGCGCACCATCGAGCGTCTGCTCGCCGAAGAGCGTGGCACGCCCAAAGCGGCGGAATAATAACCGCGGGCGTCAATGCATCGTCATCTGGCGCGACTACACTTGCGCTATCGAGGGAGGATGTGATGAAGCTTTATATGCATCCGGTATCGACCACCTGCCGTCCGGTGATGCAGTTCATCGCCGACAACAATATCGACGTAACGCTCGAAAGCGTCGATATCCTCAAAGGCGAGCATTACGGCGAGAGCTATTCGAAGCTCAACCCGAACCGGCTGATCCCGCTCCTCGAAGACGGCGATTTCCGCCTAACCGAGAGCGCGACCATCCTGCGCTATCTCGCCGAGAAGACCGGTTCGCCGGCCTATCCCAAGGAGCCGCGCGCCCGCGCCCAGGTCGACGAGCGGCTCGACTGGTTCAATTCGAATTTCTACCGCGATTGGGGCTACGGGCTGGTCTATCCGCAGATCTTCCCGAACCTGAAGCGCGAGGACCCCGCGGTGCAGGCGGCGATTGTCGCTTACGGCAAAGAGAAGTCGAAGGCCTGGCTGCAGGTCCTGAACGACCATTGGCTCGGCCCACGGCAGCAATATCTGTGCGGCGACCAGATCACCATCGCCGATTATTTCGGCGCCGGCCTCACCATTGCCGGCGAGCTGATCCATTGCGATTTCAGCCCCTATCCGAACGTGACGCGCTGGCTTGCGACCATGAAGAGCCGCCCGAGCTACGCCAAGGTCTACGAGGTCTTCAACGGCTTCGTGCAATCGACCAAGGGCCAACCCTTCCACGCGATCTAGCCCCATGCCCAAGACCATCGAGCACATCCACTGGCCGGACGCGCCCGATCTGTGGATGCCTTACGCGCCGGCGATCAAGGTGAGGGGCGGCACCACGGTCTATCTCGCCGGCGTCACCGCCGCGCCGGTCTATCACCACCATCCGCACCGACCGGAAGAGTTCGACGCGATGCCGCGCGACATGGAAGGCCAGGCGCGGGCGGCGCTCGAGAACCTGAAGCGCGGGCTCGAGGCGGTCGGGGCGCGCTTCGCCGACGTCGTCACCGCCGACCGCTTCGTCACCGATCTTTCCGATCAGGACGCGCTCAACCGCGTCTGGGCCGAATATTTTAAGGACGCCAAGCCGGCAACGACCACGGTCCAGGTGGTGCGGCTGGCCACCGATCCGCGCTGCCTCATCGAGATCAACGCCGTGGCGGTCATCGATTAGCGCTTCGGCGTGTTGTGACCGCGGCGGCCTTGTGCGAATTCGATCGTGTAGCCGTCGGGATCGCGGGCCTGTGCCGCGCGCTCCCATGCCTCGTCATGCGGCGGCTCGGTGAAGCGCAGGCCGCGCGCCTTGAGCCGCTTGTAGACCCCGTCGAGGTCGTCGGTCGAAAGCTCGACATGGATCGCGGCGTGCTGCGCCTTGCTGGCGCTTTTGACCCCTTTAAGATTGGCGTGACGCGCGGCCAAGAGGCCGATCGTGCCGCCTCCCGCGACCCGTACCATGGCGAAGTCGGGCGCACTGTCGATCTCTACTTTGAGACCCAGCGTCTTGCTGTAGAACTTCAGCGACCGCTTCACGTCTTTCACGGCCAAGGTCAGGCCTTCCATTCGGATGGCCGATTTCGCCGGTTTTGCCGCCATCGTCGCCGCTCCCGTATTCGCCTTTGCCAAGGTCCGGAATCTGCGTCTTTTTTGCCGCCGGGACAGCAAAATAATGGTTGCGGGACCTTGACGCTTGGGGTTTATTGCCGATCTTAGATTCAGTACCACAGCGGTCCTAATTCCGGGCGATCCGTATGGTTATTTTGTCGAAACTCGCCGATTACGGCGTCATTGTCGCGACGCATCTCGCCGCCCATCCGGAGCGGCAGATGACCGCCGCCGTGCTCGCGCAGGAGACCAGCCTGCCGCGCGCCACCGTCGCCAAGGTGCTGAAGACGCTTGCCCATGCCGGCATCGTCGCCGGCGCGCGCGGCGCCGCTGGCGGCTATCGCCTGGCGCGCGACGCCGGCGCCATTTCGGTGGTGCAGGTGGTGGCGGCGATCGACGGCGCCATGGGCGTCACGCAATGCACCGTGCACGACGATTGCAAGCGCAGCCAGTTCTGCGCGACCCGGCCGCATTGGCATCGCATCAACATCGCGGTCGGCACCGCGCTCGGCGCGATCACCCTCGCCGAGATGGCCAATCCCTTCGGCCCGCTGCCGGCGCGTCCCGCCGCGCCGACGCGGCCCACAGCGACGCCGTAATCCGGCCATGACCGCGCCCGACGACAGTCTCGAAACCGTCCGCACGCTCACCGGCGAAGGCTATAAATACGGCTTCGTCACCGACATCGAGAGCGAGAGCGCGCCGCCCGGTCTCAACGAGGACACGGTGCGCTTCATCTCGGCCAAGAAGCACGAGCCGCAATGGCTCCTCGATTGGCGGCTCGACGCCTTCCGCCATTGGCAGAAGATGGAAAGCCCGGAATGGGCGAAGCTCAACATCGCGCCGATCGACTATCAGGCCGCGAGCTATTACTCGGCGCCGAAGCAGGGCCCGAAATCGATCGACGAGGTCGATCCCGAGCTGTTGAAGACCTATGAGAAGCTCGGCATCCCGCTGAATGAGCGCGCCGCGCTCGCAGGTGTCGCGGTCGATGCGGTCTTCGACAGCGTCTCGGTCGCGACCACCTTCAAGGAAAAGCTCGGCGAACTCGGCATCATCTTCTGCTCCTTCGGCGAGGCGGTGCGCGAGCATCCCGATCTGGTGCGGAAATATCTCGGCTCGGTCGTGCCGCAAGGCGACAATTACTTCGCCGCGCTCAACTCCGCCGTCTTCAGCGACGGCTCTTTCGCCTATATCCCGGCGGGCGTCCGCTGCCCGATGGAGCTCTCGACCTATTTCCGCATCAACGCGGCCAAGAGCGGCCAGTTCGAGCGCACGCTGCTCGTCGCCGACAAGGGCGCCTATGTCAGCTATCTCGAGGGCTGCACCGCGCCGCAGCGCGACGAGAACCAGCTTCACGCCGCGGTGGTCGAGCTGATCGCGCTCGAGGACGCCGAGATCAAATACTCGACGGTGCAGAACTGGTATCCCGGCGATGCCGAGGGGCGGGGCGGGATCTACAATTTCGTCACCAAGCGCGGCGCCTGCCGCGGCGCGCGGGCGAAAATTTCCTGGACGCAGGTCGAGACCGGCTCGGCCATCACCTGGAAATATCCGAGTTGCCTCTTGGAAGGCGACGACACGGTCGGCGCGTTCTATTCGGTCGCGATCACCAACAACCTGCAGCAGGCCGATACCGGCACCAAGATGATCCATCTCGGCCGCAACTCAACCTCGACCATCATCTCGAAGGGCATCTCGGCCGGGCGGGGCCAGAACACCTATCGGGGCTTGGTGCGGATGCAGCCCAAGGCGCAGAACGCGCGCAATTACACGCAATGCGACTCGCTGCTGATCGGCGACCGCTGCGGCGCCCATACGGTGCCCTATATCGAGGTGCGCAATCCCTCGGCGCGAGTCGAGCACGAGGCGACCACCTCGAAGATCAGCGACGACCAACTCTTCTATTGCCAGCAGCGCGGCCTCTCGAAGGAGGATGCATTATCTTTGATAGTTAATGGATTCTGCCGTGAAGTTCTGAAAGAACTTCCGATGGAGTTCGCGGTCGAGGCGCAGAAGCTCCTGGCCGTCAGCCTCGAGGGCAGCGTCGGCTGACGCGCAACCTGAAATTACCGAACAAAGCCAATCCGGTTGATCCAGTAATGTTGGAAATCAAAAACTTACACGCCAAAATTGTCGAAGGACGTGAGATCCTGAAAGGGATCGACCTGAGCGTCAAAGCCGGCGAAGTGCATGCGATCATGGGCCCGAACGGCTCCGGCAAGAGCACCCTCGCCGGCGTGCTCTCGGGCAAGCCCGGCTACGAAGTAACCCAAGGCAGCGTGACCTATGAGGGCGCCGATCTCCTGGCGCTCGCCGCCGACGAGCGGGGGCGGGCCGGCGTCTTCCTTGCCTTCCAGTATCCGGTCGAGATCCCCGGTGTGAACAACATGTATTTCCTGCGCGCCGCGCTGAACGCCGTGCGCCGCGCGCGCGGCGAGAGCGAACTCGATGCCGGGCAGTTCCTCAAGGCGGTGCGCGCCAAGCTCAAGGAGCTAGAGATCGGCGACGATCTCTTGCAGCGCGGCGTCAATGTCGGCTTCTCCGGCGGCGAGAAGAAGCGCAACGAGATTTTCCAGATGGCGATGCTCGAGCCGAAGCTCGCCTTGCTCGACGAGACCGATAGCGGCCTCGATATCGACGCGCTGCGTCTCGTCGCGGGCGGCATCAACAAGCTGCGCGCGCCCAATCGAGCGATGGTCCTCATCACCCATTACCAGCGGCTGCTCGATTACGTCGAGCCGGACCATGTCCACGTGCTGAGCCAGGGCAAGATCGTGATGTCGGGCGACAAGAGCCTCGCGACCGAACTTGAGAAGCGCGGCTACGCCATGCTCGGCGACGCCGCGGCCTGAGGCGACTCAGGTGAACCCCGTGAGCGCGAAGTCCGAAACGGCGCCTTACCGCGCGGCTTTCGACGCCGCTGCCCCGGCGACGCTGCTCGCGCCGCAGCGGCGCGACGCGCTGGCGCGCTTTGAGGCGCTCGGTTTCCCCAGCCGTCGCGATGAGGCCTGGCGCTTCACCGATCTGCGGCCGCTCGCGGCTGCGGCGTTTCCGCCGGCGGTCAAAGGGCCTGCGGGTCCAGCCGATATCGCACGCTACTTCTTCGCCGGCGAGACCCATCGCCTCGTCTTTGTGAACGGCCGCTTCGCGCCGGCCCTGTCGAAGATCGGCACGTTGCCCAAAGGCGCGACGCTGGCGGGCACCGCCGACATCGCTGGCAAGCCAGCACTGGCGCAACGCCTGCTCGATCAGACCGATCTCGCCGGCGGCCAGGCCTTTGCCTCGCTCAACGCGGCGCTGTTCGCCGATGGTTTCGTGCTGGCACTCGATCCGGGCGTCAGCCTCGACAGGCCGGTCGAGATCATCCACTGGGGCGAGGCGCCGGAGCGCTCGTTCCATCTGCGCAACCTCATCATCCTGGGCGAGCGCAGCCGCGCCACGGTGATCGAAAGCTTCGCCGGCAAGGGCCATTCCTGGACCAATGCCGTCGCGCTCGTCGTGCTCGGCGCGGGCGCGGCCTTACGCCACGCGAAGCTCCAGGATGAGGCGCCGGAGGCGATCCATTTCGGCCAGGTGCGTACCGATCTGGCGCGCGATGCGCGCTATGAGAGCTTCGTGCTGACGCTCGGCGGACGGCTCAGCCGCCATGACAGCTTCGTCAATTTCGCGGAGGAAGGCGCGGCCTGCGGGCTCTTCGGCGCCTATCTCCTGCGCGGCGAGCAGGAAGCGACCAACGCCACCTTCGTCGATCACGCGGCGCCGCGCTGCACCACCAGCGAGGTCTTCAAGGGCGTGGTCGACGAGCGTGCCCATGGCGTGTTCCTTGGCAAGATTGCGGTGCGTCCCCAGGCGCAGAAGACCAACGCGCATCAGCTCAATAAGAATCTTCTGCTCTCGCCCCGCGCCAATGTCGACACCAAACCCGAGCTTGAAATCCTCGCCGACGACGTCAAATGCAGTCATGGGGCGACGGTCGGCGATCTCGATGAAGAGGCGCTGTTCTATCTTGAGGCGCGGGGCATCCCGGCGTCCGAGGCGCGGCTCATGCTGATCGAGGCTTTCGCAGCCGACGCCATTGATCGGATCGAGGACGATCTAGCCTTGCGCGCGCACCTCCTTGGGCATGTGCAGCGCCGGCTGGGTCGTAAGGATTGAACGACGTGAAAGCTGCCGTTGATATCAAAACGCAGGACTTCGATCCGCGCCGCGTGAAGCGCGATTTCCCGATCTTTGCCAATAATCCGGGGCTGGTCTTCCTCGACAGCGCGGCGAGCGCGCAGAAGCCGGCCGTGGTGATCGATCGCGTCAGCGAATTCTACCGCACCGATTATGCCAACGTGCATCGCGGCGTCTATCGCCTTAGCGCCAAATCGAGCGAGCTCTACGAGAATTCGCGGGCGCGGGCGGCGCGCTTCCTCAATGCCGCACATGACAGCGAGATCATCTTCGTGCGCGGCGCCACCGAGGGCATCAACCTCGTGGTGCAGAGCTGGGGCGCGGCCTTCCTGAAGCCCGGCGACGAGGTGCTGATCACCGAGCTCGAGCATCACGCCAACATCGTGCCGTGGCAGCTTTTGCGCGACCGCATCGGCTTCACCCTCAAAGTCGCGCCGATCGACGCGACCGGCGGGCTCGATCTCGCCGCGCTCGAGGCGCTGATCGGTCCCCGGACCAAGATGGTCGCGGTGACCCATCTCGCCAACGCCACCGGCGCGCTGGTGCCGGTCGAGACCGTCGCGCGCCTCGCCCATGCCAAGGGCGCGAAATTCCTGGTTGACGGCTGCCAGGCGGCGCCGCGGATGAAGGTCGATGTCCGCGCGATCGATTGCGATTTCTATGCCTTCTCGGGACACAAGCTCTACGGGCCCACCGGCATTGGCGTGCTCTATGGCAAGCGCGAGTTGCTCCAGGCGATGCCGCCCTGGCAGGCCGGCGGCGACATGATCCTCAACGTCACTTTCGAGAAGACGACCTTCCAGGATCCGCCGGCACGGTTCGAGGCGGGAACGCCCGACATTTCGGGCGCGATTGGGCTGGCGAGTGCGCTCGATTACATCGATGCACTCGGCCTCGATGCGATCGCGGCGCATGAGGCGGCGCTCACCGAATACGGCATCGCCAAGCTCGCGGCGCTGCCCGGCCTGCGGCTGGTGCCGGCAGGGCAGCAGCGTTTCGGGATCCTCTCCTTCGCGGTCGACGGCATCCATCCACACGACGTCGCCAGCATCCTCGATCAGCACAAGGTCGCGGTGCGCGCTGGCCATCACTGCGCCCAGCCGCTGATGGACAAGCTCGATCTCGCCGCGACGACGCGCGCGTCGTTCGGCGTCTATAACGACGAAAGCGACATCGATGCGCTCGCCGCGGCGATCAAGGCGGCGCAGAAGATGTTCGCGGGTTGAGGCTGGGATCGCATGGAATCGCGCGAGCTTTATCAGGACATCATCTTGGATCACGGGCGCAAGCCGCGTAATTTCCACGCCCTCGCGCATCCGAGTCACTTCGCGCATGGCCACAATCCGCTCTGCGGCGACCGCGTCACCGTTTATCTCGAGGTCGAGGGCGGCCGCATCAAGGATGTGAGCTTCGAGGGCAGGGGCTGCGCGATCTCGACCGCTTCCGCCTCGCTGATGACCGAAGTGCTCAAGGGCAAAACGCTGGCCGAGGCCGAGGCGCTGTTCAAGGCGTTCCATGCCGAGGTGACCGGCGGCGAGCCGCCGGCGGTCGCGCCGACGCTGCAGGACGATTTCGACCGCCTCGCGCCGCTCGGAGGGGTGAAGGCCTATCCGACGCGCGTCAAATGCGCGACGCTTGCCTGGCACGCTTTCGAGGCGGCGCTCAAAAGCGGCGCGGTTGGCGCGACCGTGAAGACCGAGTAGCGGCGATGACGGTCGAGGACGATCCTTTCGCCTTCCAGAACACGACCGCGCCAGCGGACGAGGCGGCCGGCGCGGCGCCGCAAGAGCCCGAGCGGCCGGCTTCGACCGAGAACGATCCCGAGCTGACGCCGCGCGTGCTCGAGGCGCTCAAGACCGTCCGCGACCCCGAGATTCCGGTCAATCTCGTCGATCTCGGCCTGATCTACGAACTTATCGTCAACAAGGACGGCATCGTCTATGTCGAGATGACGCTGACCGCGCCGTCCTGTCCGGTCGCCGGCGAACTCCCCGGACAGGTGCGCGAGGCAATCGCGGAGGTTGAGGGCGTCAACGACGTTCGTGTGAAGCTGGTCTGGTCGCCGCCTTGGGACAAGGACCGGATGAGCGAAGAGGCCAAGCTCGAACTCGGGCTGATGTGACCGGGCGGCGATTCACGCGATTGTGACTCCGCGCGCGGCGTGGCTTTCCTATCATCGTCGGTACTGGACAACTTTCCGCTAGAGGGGATGCGATGCGAAATCTCATGCACAAGGGAATGCTTGCGGCCGGCATCGGGCTATTGCTCGCGGCGGGAACCGTGTCGGTCGTCGCGCAGGAGGGCGATAAGCTGGCGGCGATCAAGGCGCGTCAGGACTTCATGAAGGCGCAAGGCGCCGATGTGAAGGCGATCACGGATTACACCAAGGGCGGTGCCGATCAGGCCAAGGCGACCGCGGCCGCGGACGATCTCGTCGCGCGCCAGCCGAAGATCGAAGGCTTGTTCGTGCCGGGCACGAGCGCGACCGACTTCCCCGGTAAGACCAACGCCAAGCCGGAGATTTGGACCGACAAGGACAAGGTCGCGGCCATTCGCACGGCTTTGGGCGGCGCCGAGCAGAAGCTCGCCGCCGATGTGAAGACCGGCAACAAGCAAGAGGTCTCCGACGATCTCGCCAACATGGGCAAGGTCGGCTGCGGCGCTTGTCACGGCGCCTATCGCATCAAGACTTCGTAAGCGCTGTCTAGTCGCTTCCGCCGCTTTCGTGTAAGAGGAGGGCCATGGCGCAACTCCGCGTCCTGGCCCTCCTTGCTTTGCCGATCCTCGCCATTTGCTGCGGCAGGAGCGTGCCCGCGCGCGCGGCCGAAGACGAGGCGGCGATCACCCGCGGCGCTTATCTCGCAATCATCGGCGATTGCTCCGCCTGTCACACCGACAAGAAAGCGGGCGGCGCGCCGCTCGCCGGCGGGCGAGCGCTGGCGACGCCCTTCGGCACGTTCTACGGACCCAACATCACGCCCGATAAGACGACCGGCATCGGCAATTGGACGGAGGCGCAGTTCAAGCGCGCGTTGCATGACGGGATCAACGAGCATGGCGCCTACATGTTTCCGGTGTTCCCGTTCACGTCCTTCACCAACATGACCGATAGCGATACCGGCGACCTTTACGCCTATCTGATGAGCGTGCCGCCGGTGACGCATCGCGAGCCGCCGAACGCGGTGAAATTCCCCTTCGGCTGGCGGCCGCTGCTGTGGTTCTGGCGCATGCTGTTCTTCAAGGAAGGGCCGCTGCCGCCGGTCGCGGGGCAGAGCGCCGAATGGAATCGCGGCCGCTATCTCGCCGAGGCGGTCGTCCATTGCCAGGAATGCCACACGCCGCGCAATTTCCTCGGCGCGCGCGATCGCGCGCATGCCTATGCCGGCAATCCGCACGGACCCGACGGCAACGAGGCGCCTGACATCACCTCCGACAAGAAAGACGGCCTCGGCGATTGGAAGATCGGGGATATCGAAGACGTGCTGAAAAGCGGCCTTACGCCTGACGGCGATTCCGTCGGCGAAGGCATGGCCGATGTCGTCGACGGCACCGGCAAGCTTACCGATGCCGACCGCCGTGCGATCGCGGTCTATATCCAGTCGTTGCCGCCACAGCCGAAGACGCCGAAGTAATCATGGCCGCCGTGCCGATCATCCGCACCGAGAAGCTGGCGAAGCGCTTTCCCGGCCATAAGAAGGGCGAGATCGTCGAGGCGGTGCGCGACCTCGATCTCGACGTGGATAAAGGCGAGATTTTCGGCCTCTTGGGTCCGAACGGCGCCGGCAAGACCACGGCGATGCGCATGCTTTGCACGTTGCTCGTGCCATCGAGCGGAAAGGCGACGGTAACGGGCTTCGATCTGGCAACCCAGGCCGGCGAGATCCGCCGCCATATCGGTTATGTCGGCCAGAAGGGCGGGATGGAGCAGGTCGCGACCGGCCGCGAGAATCTGATGCTGCATGCGCAGCTCTATCGCATGACCAAGGCGGAGGCCGCGCGCCGCACCGACGCGCTGATCGAGCGGCTGAATCTCGCCCATTTTGCCGACCGCAAGACCGAGACCTATTCCGGCGGCCAGCGCCGCATCTTCGATCTTGCCTCGGGCGTCATCAACGCGCCCGAGCTGCTGTTCCTCGACGAGCCGACCACCGGCCTCGATCCGCAGAGCCGTGTCCGCGTCTGGGACGAGGTGCGGGCGCTGCATGAGCAGGGCACGACCATCTTCCTGACGACGCATTATCTCGAAGAGGCCGACGAGCTCTGCGACCGCGTCGCGATCGTCGATCTCGGCCGGATCGTCGCGCTCGGCACGCCGGCGGCGCTGAAAAAGCAGATCGCCGGCGACATCCTCACAGTCAATTACGATACCGCCGATCGGGCGCAGGCGGCTGCGCGGCTGCTCGAGGGCAACGCGCTGGTGCTGGAGCGGCAGGAGATCGATGGCGGACTCCAGCTTTATGTCGATCGCGGCGACGAGGCGCTGCCGGTGATCCTGCGCGTCCTCGGCCAGGGTGGCGCGGCGCCGAAATCCGTCCATCTCTCGCGGCCGTCGCTCGACGACGTTTTCCTGAAGCTCACCGGCCGCTCGATGCGCGATTCCGAGCAAACCTCTCACTAGCGGGCGACGATGCGCGACATCTATCTCATCACCCTAAACGAGATCCGCGTCACGGTGCGCAACCCGTTCTGGGCCTTCAGCAGCCTGTTCCAGCCAATCATCTATCTGCTGCTGTTCGGGCCGCTCCTGAACGGCGTTTCGGGCCTGCGCGGCTATTCCGGCGGTGGCAGCGCGATCCAGTTCTTCGCCCCGGGCCTTCTGATCATGAACGCGCTCTTCGGCTCAGGCTTCGAAGGCTTCACCTTGCGCGACAAGCTCGATTCGGGCTTTCTCGAGCGGCTACGGGTGACGCCGATAAGCCGCCTGTCGCTGGCTTTGGGCTTCATCCTGCAAACCTCGGTCAATCTCGTCGTGCAGAGCGTATTGCTCCTCGTCGTGGCGCTGTTCTTCGGCTTGCGAATCGATCCGCTCGGCGCGGTCGTGCTGTTGCTGCTGGTCGTGCTGATCGGCATCACCATGGCTTCGGTTTCCTACCGGCTCGGACTGATGATTCGCGAAGGCGGGATTCTCGCGGGCATCGTCAATACCTTCGTGCTGCCGGCGATGATTCTTTCCGGCATCATGCTGCCGATCAATTTCGGTCCGCCGATCATCCAGATGGCGTCGCGGATCGACCCATTCCTTTACGCGGTCAATGCCAGCCGCGCCCTGATGGGCGGCGCGATTCTCGATCCCTCGGTCGCGGCGGCTTTTGTCGTTTTCGGTGTCTTGGCCGCGCTTTGCCTCGTAATCTTCATTCGCGGCATGCGCGAAGCTGTTGCATAATTTCAACTGTGGACATCACAAAAAATTCTTACATCGCGGTTTTGTCGTGACGCGCGCCGGGGGTCGTTTTATGGTTCAGGCCAACGCTCGTGATTAGTGTTTGTGGGGTTCGTCATGCTTTTTAAAAGGCTCTCGGGATCAGGCGACGATAATTACGGCATTGCGGCAGGTCAGCGTTTCCGCGCCAGCGGCGCGACGCCGATCGTGTGGGAGGTCGGGATGGTCTATCGCCATCCCTGGGAGCCCAATCCGCATGTGCGGCTGCACCGCGTCGGCGTGCCGTCCGACGTGAAGACGATCGCCTTGGCGACGTTGCGCGACGAGCGCTATTTTGCGCCGGCCATGCCGTAAAGGCGCGCCGGCGCGGCGTCCCGAGTCTATCTGCAACTTGATGCAATCTTAGCGCGTTCTCAATTGCCTCGGTCTAGTCTGAGGGATGGTGGCGGATTTCCGCCATTTTTGAGCGGCAGAAACGGCACAGCAAGAAATGCTTTACCAAGCCTATCAGGCGCAAGCCGATGCTTTCGCGCCGTTCCGGATGCTCGCGCGCGCGAGCCAGGAATTCCTTAACCAACCGTGGCTCGCTTTCCGCGATCACCCGGTGTTGCGCCACGCCGCCGCGGCCTGCGAGCTCGTCGCGCGCGTCGGCGTCTCGCCGCGCCGGCCGGATTTCGGCATCCTCAAGACCGTCGTTGGCGGCCGCGAGGTCGCGGTGCGCGAGCGGCCGGCGCTGCAGACGCCGTTCTGCACGCTGCTGCATTTCCAGAAGGAATCGCCGATCCAGCAGCCGCGTCTATTGTTGGTGGCGCCGCTCTCGGGGCATTTCGCGACCCTGTTGCGGGGCACGGTCGAGACTCTGTTGCCCGACCACGACGTCTACATCACCGACTGGCTCAACACGCGCAACGTGCCGCTGCGTCACGGCCGTTTCGATCTCGATGATCACATCGATCTGATGATCGCCTTTATGCGCGAGCTTTCGCCCGAGCTCAACGTCGTCGCGGTGTGCCAGCCGGCGGTGCCGGTGCTTGCCGCGGCCGCGCTGCTCGCCCAGGCGGGCGACGCGGCGCAACCACGGACCTTGAGCCTGATGGGCGGGCCGATCGACACCCGCGTCGCCCCGACCCAGGTCAGCCAGTTCGCCGAGGCGCATTCGCTCGAATGGCTCGAGCGCAATGTCATCGGCACCGTGCCGCTGCGCTATGCCGGCGCCTGCCGCCGCGTCTATCCCGGCTTCATGCAGCTTGCCGGCTTCCTCAGCATGAATCTCGACCGCCATGTCAGCGCGCATGTCGAACTCTTCAAGCATCTCGTCAATGGCGACGAGGAAAGCGCCGAGACGACTCGCAAATTCTATGATGAATACGCGTCGGTGATGGATCTCCCGGCGGATTTCTATCTGCAGACGATCGACCGCGTATTCCATCGCCAGGCACTCGCCCGCGGCACTTTCGTGTCGCGCGGGACCACCGTCGATCCCGGCGCGATCAGCCGCACCGCGGTCTTTGCCATCGAGGGCGAGAACGACGATATCTGCGGCGTCGGCCAGACCGCCGCCGTCCAGGGTTTACTGACCGGTCTCGATTCCGACAAGCTGCGCTATCACATGCAGCCGGGCGTCGGCCATTACGGCGTCTTCAACGGCCGCGGCTGGCGCAACGGCATCTATCCGAAGCTGCGCGAGTTCATCCGCGCCGGCGGCTGAGCTAAGCTATCCGCCGCAACCGGGCCGAAACGGCCGGGAGGAGGCGGGATGGCGAAATCGGGCAAGGTCATCATCACCTGTGCGGTGACGGGGTCGATTCACACGCCGACCATGAGCCCCTACCTGCCGCTCACCCCCGACGAGGTGGCGGAGCAGGCGATCGGTGCCGCCGAGGCTGGCGCGGCGATCCTCCATCTCCACGCCCGCGATCCCAAGGACGGGCGGCCGACGCCCGATCCGGCGGTGTTCATGCAATTCCTGCCGCGGATCAAGCAGGCGACCAACGCCGTCATCAACATCACCACCGGCGGCGGCCATAAGATGACCGTCGACGAGCGGCTCGCAGCGCCGCTCCGCGCCTCGCCGGAGATGTGCTCGCTCAATATGGGCTCGATGAATTTCGGCCTCTATCCGATGCTCGGCCGCTACAAGGAATTCAAATACGACTGGGAAAAGCCCTATCTGGAAAATACCGACGATTTGATATTCAGAAACACATTCAGAGATATAGAGCGCATCCTTAAAGATCTTGGCCAGGTCCATGGCACGCGCTTTGAGTTCGAATGCTACGACGTCGGCCATCTTTATAATCTCGCTCACTTTTTGGACCGCAAGCTGGTCCAGCCGCCGCTTTTCGTCCAAACCATCTTCGGCATCCTTGGCGGCATCGGCGCCGATCCCGAGAACCTCGCCCATATGAAGCGGATCGCCGACAAGCTATTCGGCGACTCGTATTACTGGTCGATCCTGGCCGCCGGCCGCCATCAGATGCCGCTCATCTCCATGGGTGCGATCATGGGTGGCAACGTCCGGGTCGGGCTCGAAGATTCGCTCTATCTCGGCAAGGGGCAGCTCGCTAAGACCAATGCGGAGCAGGTGACACGCATCCGCTCGATCCTCGAGAATCTCTCGCTTGAGATCGCCAAACCCGACGAGGCGCGGCAGATGCTGCAGCTGAAAGGCGGCGATGCCGTCAAGTTCTGAGCCGCGATGATCGACAAGCGCGTCGACAGCTTCGCGGCGGCGCTCGCCGGGATGAGCGACGGCATGACGCTGCTCTGCGGCGGCTTCGGCGCGGTCGGTGAGCCTTTCGCTTTGATCGAGGCGGTGATCGCGCTCGGCCGGCGCGATCTCACCATCGTCTGCAACAATGCCGGCAGTGGCCTCGTCGGCGTCGCGGCGCTGCTCAAAGCGGGCCGGGCGCGGAAGCTGATCTGCTCCTATCCGCGCTCATCCGATCCGCAGGTGATCGACGACCTTTATGCCCGGCACGCGATCGAAATCGAGCTCTTTCCGCAAGGCACGCTCAGCGAGCGTATGCGCGCGGCTGGCGCGGGCATCGGCGGCTTCTTCACCCGCGCCGGCGCCGATACGCAGCTCGCCCACGGCAAGGAATTGCGCGAGATCGACGGCAAGCTTTATGTCTTCGAGACGCCGCTGCCGGGCGATTTCGCGCTGATCAAGGCGTATCGCGCCGATCGCTGGGGCAATCTCACCTATCGCAAAACGGCGCGGAACTTCAATCCGGTGATGGCGATGGCGGGGAAGGTCACGGTGGCGCAAGTGGACGAGATCGTCGCGCTCGGCGCGCTCGATCCCGAGACCATCGTCACGCCCGGCATCTTCGTCGATCGCGTGGTCCTTCGCGACGCGCCCGCTGGGCGCTCCTCAGGATGAAGAGGTTTTGATGATGCTGACCCGCCGGCAGATGGCTTGGCGCGCGGCGCAGGACCTGCGCGAGGGGCAATACGTCAATCTCGGCATCGGCCTGCCGACGCTGGTGTCGGATTATCTACCGCCCGATCGCGAGATCGTGCTGCACAGCGAGAACGGGATCCTCGGCATGGGCGGCGCGCCCAAGCCGGGCGAGGAGGATCGCGATCTTATCAACGCCGGCAAGGGCCTCGCGACGTTGCGGGCGGGCGGCGCGTTCTTCCATCACAACGACAGCTTTCTGATGATCCGCGGCGGCCATATCGATCTCTCGATCATGGGGGCTTACGAGGTCTCGGCTTCGGGCGATCTCGCCAATTGGGCGACCGATTCCGCGGCACTCGCGCCTGGCGTCGGCGGCGCGATGGATTTGGCGGCAGGTGCGAAAGAGGTGCGAGTGCTGATGGAGCACAACGCCAAGGACGGCACGCCGCGTATTCGCACACGCTGCAGCCTGCCGCTAACGGCGAAAGCCTGCGTAACCCGGGTCTACACCAACCTTGCGGTGCTCGATATCACAGAGGGTGGTGTCGGGGTGCGCGAGATGATCGAAGGACTGGATCTCGAAGCTTTGCAAAAGCTCACCGAGCCGAAGCTGATGTTGGCGAACGATTGGAAGCGGCTGACCGCGCCGGCGCTCTGATTAAGGAGGATGCGATGGATACGACAGTCGCGAAAACGGGTGCCGTTGCGGGCCCGAGAACCGTTGCGCCCGACAAGCCGCTGCTGCGCGGCATCCATCATCTCGCACTCAACACCGGCGATATGCGGATGACACTCGATTTCTACGTCCGCATTCTCGGCATGCCGATTGTGCACGGGCTGCGGACGCCGGTCGCGCGCGGGGCGCACGGGACCGGGACGCCGCCCTACGCCGCCATCCCGCATTTCTTTCTCGATATGGGCGGCGACAGTCTGCTCGCGTTCTTCGAGTATCCAAGACACGCGGCGAAGGCCGATCGTGACGCGCTCGGCGCGATGCAGCATGTCTCCTTCGCCTGCGGCCCGAAGCTCCACCACGAGATTCTGGAGCGGCTGAAGACACATGGCGTCGAGATCACGGCGGGGCCGCTAGTGATCATCCCGCCGGCGATCACCTCGTTCTATTTCTTCGATCCGAACGGCATCCGGCTTGAGATCGTCTGCGACCAGAACAGCGACGAAGCCGATCTCGACGTAATCCGCTCCTGCCGGATGTCGGCGGCGGAGATGCGCGCCCAGCTCGCGGGGATTAGCGATGACGGCGCTTGGATCGATCAGATGATCGCGGCCATGTCGCGTTAGAGCGTTAGCTAGCTACCGCGCCGTTCTCTTTCAGCCAATCGATCAGCTTCGGCGACAGCGGCTTCGATTTTCGCGTCGCGCGGTCCATGAACACCAGCACGACTTCCTCGGTGCAGCAGCATCTATCGCCCTGGAACACCGCCTGGCCGAGGCGGAACGAGGTGCGGCCATAGTTGATGCCGCGCACGCCGACCTCGAAATCGCCGGGGAAGCGCAGCTCCGCCTTGTAGTCGCATTCGACGCGCACGACGTTGAAATTCTCGCCCGGATCGAGCAGTCCCAATTCGGGATTGCGGGTGATCGAGACGCGCGCCGTCTCGAAATAATTCAGGAAGACGGCGTGGTTGACGTGGTTGTTGTGATCGACATCGCTGTAGCGGACATGCTCCTGGAACCAGAGCTTGTAGCCGCCACGATCGGCGAAGTTCGGCTTCTCCGTCTCGTCGGCCATCCTTATGGCATCCGCTCCAGCACGGCGGCGATGCCCTGGCCGACGCCGATACACATGGTGACGAGCGCGTAGCGGCCGCCGATCTTGTGCAGCTGCCGCGTCGCCGTGAGGGCAAGCCGCGCGCCGGAAGCGCCGAGCGGATGGCCGATCGCGATCGCGCCGCCATTCGGATTGACGCGATCGTCGGCGAAATCGACGCCCATCATCTTGAGGCAGCCGAGCACCTGGCTGGCGAAGGCCTCGTTGAGCTCGATGACGTCCATGTCCTTGAGCGTGAGCCCGGCGCGTTCCAGCGCCTTGGCCGACGCCGGCACCGGGCCGAGTCCCATGACGCGCGGCGCGACGCCCGCGACTGCGGCTGAGACGATGCGCGCGAGCGGCTTCTCGCCGGCTTTCTCCCCGGCTTTCCTGGTGCCGATGATCAGCGCCGCGGCGCCGTCATTGATGCCCGAGGCGTTGCCGGCGGTAGTGACGCCGCCGTCGTTGAGCACTCTCAGTGCAGCGAGCTTCTCGAGCGTCGTATCGGCACGCGGGTGCTCGTCGGCGCTGACGGTGACGGTCTCGCCTTTCTTGCGGCTCGGCACGGCAACCGGCAGCAGCTCATCGTTGTAGAAGCCGGCGGCCTTGGCCTTGGCGTATTTCTGCTGCGAGGCGAGCGCGAATTTGTCGCTGTCCTCGCGCGAGATCTGATGCTCGCGCGCGACATTGTCGGCGGTCTCGGCCATGGTGTCGCGGCCAAAGCCCTTCTCGATCTTGGGATTGGGGAAGCGCGCGCCGATGGTCGAATCGAACATACGGAAATCGCGCTGATACGGCGTCTCGGACTTCGCCATCACGAACGGCGCGCGGCTCATGCTCTCGACGCCGCCGGCGATGAACAGCTCACCCTGGCCGCTCGATGCGGCGCGCGCCGTGTCGAGCACGGCGGCGAGGCCGCTGCCGCAGAGCCGGTTGACGGTGAGCGCCGCGGTCTCGATCGGCAGGCCTGCGAGCAGCATCGCCTGGCGCGCGACGTTGCGCGCATCCTCGCCCGCTTGGTTGGTGTTGCCCACGACCACGTCCTCGAAGTCGGACGGTTTGAAGGGATTGCGGCCGACAACTTCCTTGATGACGCTCGCCAGAAGATCGTCCGGCCGCACCGGCGCCAGCCCGCCCGCATGGCGGCCGATCGGCGTCCGGAGGCCGTCATAGATATAGGCGTCGAGCATCGCGGAATTCCTTGATTTGTGATGGGCTGAAATTAGGGAATGCAAGCCGCAGCGACAAGCTCCGGATCAGCGTCCGGCCGGTGGGAACCACGGCTTTTTCAGCAATACGAGGCCAAATTCACCAATCTCGCGGAAACCGACCGCCTCGTAGGCGCGGATCCCGGCCGACGAAGCCGTGAAGAGAACAGCCGCTTCGACGCCCTCGCTGCGGGCGATTTGCAATTGGCCTGCGACGACGGCGCGGGCATAGCCCTTGCCCCGCAACACTGGCGGCGTGAAGACACCGCCAACCTGGACCGTGTCGGGCACCATTGCGTTGAAAGCCGCGTGCGACAAAGGTTGTCGCGAATGAGAATGTTCCAGAACGAAGCTGTCGCCACGCTCGATCTGCCGGCGCAGAGCGGCCCGTTCTTCTTCCGCCTTGATATTTTCGCGTGCCGCGCCAAGCGCTTCGATGGTGTAAGCGAAGCGCCATTCGAGCAGAAACGGCAGATCGCGCAATTCAGCGCGCCGACATGATACGAATCCTTGTGCGAGATCGGGTGGCGCCACGATATAGGCGAGACTGAGCGCGAGCAGCTTCTCGTGGCTATTCTTCCGTACGCTCATTTCGGCGAGATCGAGCGCCTTCAATAGGATGCCAACCTGGCGATCGTCGCCGCAAATGCCGGTGATGCCGCGCTCGATCATGCACGGCAGCGCGAGTGCGGCATCTTGCAACGCCAGCAGATCAGCGGCTTCCGGCGCCTGCGGGAGAAGCATGCCGTTCCAGCAATGGGCAATGAGACCGATAAGCGCGCCATCGCGGAAAGCACCGAGGTAGCTTGCGTGATAGATCTCGCCGCGATCCTGCAGTCCCGCTGCGTACAGATTGGAGCGCAGCAACATCGACTTCGCGGCGTGTTTTTTCAAGAACGCTTCGACCACGTCGCGATCGGTCTGCGCAAGTGAACGGACGGTCGCTGCGTCCGTATGCAGCGCCTTTGTCATCGGATGGCTGCCGGCGGTGCCGTACTTGCCTTGCGGCGCGCCGACATCGGCATAGCCAGCCGACAGATAGAAGCGATGCGCGGTCTCGCTGCTGATCAGCGTGCAGCGCGAATTGCCACGCTCTCGCGCTCGCGCTTCGGCGGCGCGCAGCAAAGCGCGGCTGACGCCACGGAACCGCTCATCGGGCGAGACGTAGTTAAGGGTGATCTCGCCCTTGTCGGTCACGCCGGCGACGCCGAGGAGGCGGTTGTCCTCAATCGCCAACAGGATCGAGCCGCCGGGCTGCGCGATCCACGAGTGAACGATCTCGGGCGTCTTGTTGGCGAGCCACGCAGCAAGGATCGCCGGATCGTTCCCATGATCGGCCGTGCAAAGCTCGGTTATCGATCGCCGGAGGACCCTGCAGGTTGCCGCCGCATCCTCGGGCAAGGCGTCGCGGATGATCAATTTTCCCGTTCCCCTCGAAATCGATTATACAGTGCCCCATGAATCCCATACGCGACTTTGCTCAGCCCCGCCGTTCCGCCGCCGTCTCGGCCCATGCCATGGCGGCAACCTCGCATACGCTCGCCACGTTGACCGCGCTCGACGTGCTGCGCGCCGGCGGCAATGCCGTCGATGCCGCGATCGCGACCGTCGCGGTGCTCTGCGTGGTCGAGCCGCAGATGACCGGCATCGGCGGCGATTGCTTCGTGCTCTATTCGAAAGCGGGCGCGCTGCCGATCGCGCTCAACGGCTCGGGCCGCGCGCCGATGAAGGCGACGGTCGACTGGTATCGCGAGCACGGCATCCGATCCATCGAGGTCCAGACGCCGCATGCAGTGAGCGTGCCGGGCGCGGTCGATGCGTGGGTGCGCTTGCTCGCCGATCACGGCAGTAAGGACATGGCCGAGCTGTTGCAGCCGGCGATCCGGATCGCCGAGGAAGGCTATGCGCTGACGCCGCGCGTCGCCGCCGATTTCGGCAACGGCTTTGCGAAGATCATGGCCGATCCCGACGCCGCACGTGTCTTCGCGCCGGAACGGCGGCCGATCGCTCTCGGCGAGACGTTGCGCCAGCCCGCGCTCGCCAACACGCTGCGCAAGATCGGCCGCGCCGGCCGCGGCGCCTTCTACGAGGGCGAGGTTGCGGCGGAAATCGTCGCCAAGCTCAACAAGCTCGGCGGGTTGCACACGCTCGAAGACTTTGCCGCGCAGCGCTGCGAGTATGTGACGCCGATCTCGACAAATTACCGCGGCTACGATGTGTTCGAATGCCCGCCGAACGGGCAGGGCCTCGCCGCGCTGATGATCCTCAACACGCTTTCGGGCTACGATCTCGGCGACAAGGCGACGAGCGACGCCGACCGCATCCATCTCCTCGCCGAGGCGGCGAAAGCGGCTTATGCCGTGCGCGATGCCTATTTCGCCGATCCGAAGCAAGTGCCGGTCGCGGTGGAGCGCTACCTCTCGCGCGACTACGTCGAAGCGACGCGCAAGAATATCCGGCTCGATCGCGCCGGCGATCCCCAACCTTGGGATGCAGGCGACGCCGAGCATAAGGACACGGTCTATTTCTCGATCGTCGATCGCGACGGCAACGCGATCTCGTTCATCAATTCGCTGTTCCACGATTTCGGCAGCGGCATTCTCGTGCCGGGCTGCGGCGTGATGCTGCACAACCGCGCGATCAGCTTTCGTATCGATGCCAAGCACCCGAATTGCATCGCGCCCGGCAAGCGGCCGCTGCATACGATCATACCTGGCATGCTGGTTCATGAGGGCAGGGCGGTCATGCCCTTCGGCGTGATGGGCGGGCATTTCCAATCGATCGGCCACGCGCATCTCTTGATGCAGATGCTCGATCTCGGCCTCGATCCGCAAGCCGCGGCGGAGGCGCCGCGCAGCTTTGCCTTCGACGGCATTCTCGCGCTCGAAACCACGGTTTCCGAAGCCACAATGCGCGATCTCACGCAGCGCGGGCATCGCGTGGCCCGCGCCGGCGCGCTCGGCGGTTGTCAGGCGATCTGGATCGACCGGCAGCGCGGCTGCCTCATCGGCGGCTCCGACCCGCGCAAGGACGGCTGCGCCTTGGGCTACTAGGCGCTGCCCAGGTGAGACGCTTCGCCTATTGAAAACCGGGGGCCGTCTCCGGTAAGAAAAGCCCTCCCGGGCTCGGGACCAGCGAGCAAATTCCATAGGAATATTAAGGAAATAGGCGTTGTCCTTGCGACGTGCCGTGATCGAGGGCGAATGACGGATTTGGTGTTGCAGCATGGCTTGAGCTTCGCGGATCTCTACCGCCGCGAGGGGTTGATGCGGCTCGATGCCGCCTTCATGGCGCACCTCAAGGCCGCCGATGCCAGCCTCTTCGCTATGCTCGCTACGAGCCGCGCCGCGCCCGATAAGCTCGCGGCCAAGGACCAGTCCGATCTGATCGTCGACCTCGCGCCGCATCTCGAGGATTTCGTCGGCAGCCTCTTCGACATCGGCCCCGCGGTCCGCGAGCTGCAGGCGCAGCATGACGAGCTCGCGCCGCTTTACACCGTGAAGCGGCTCTTCGTGCAGCGCCGCGCCGCCAAGGGCGCGACCCCCGATGTTGTCGCGAAGATCGACGGCCCGGCGCTGGCGCGCACTCTGGAGGCTCGCTTTGGCGAGCCGCTCACCGAGCTCAGTTTCGCGCATCATGTCGCGCGGTGGCTCGACGACGAGCCGAAACATGCCGAGGCGCTCGACGAGGCCGCGCGCTACGCCGCCTGGGCGACACATTCGGTCGAGGGCAGGAAGCTTTATTGCCACGGCGTGCTGTTCAAGATCCCACACCGGCTCGACATGCACCACCTCGTGCCGGTGACGACGACCGTCCAGGACGGCGTCACCATGCTGCATCTTTCGGCGGAGCATCATCGCCCGCGCGACGGTTTCGGCCTGACCGATCCGGGCATGGATCTCGTCGGCGCGCTCGATCATGCGAATTACTGCATCTGGTGTCACAACCAGGGCAAGGACAGCTGCTCGCACGGCATCAAGGACAAGAAGGCTGGCGGCTTCTCGAATACGGTTTTCGGCGTAACCCTCGCCGGTTGCCCGCTCGAAGAGAAAATCTCCGAGATGAATCTGGTCAAGGCGCGCGGCAACAGCATTGGGGCCATGGCGATCGCCGCGATCGACAATCCGATGATGGCCGGCACCGGCCACCGCATCTGCAACGATTGCATGAAAGCCTGCATCTATCAAAAGCAGGACCCGGTTGACATCCCACAGATCGAGACACGCACGCTCAAGGATGTGCTGGCGCTGCCCTGGGGCTTCGAGATCTACTCGCTGCTGACGCGCTGGAACCCGCTCGACTTCAAGCGCCCGATCCCCAAGGCGGAGAGCGGCTACAAGGTGCTGGTCGTCGGTCTCGGCCCGGCCGGCTTTACCTTGGCGCATCATCTGATGAATGACGGCCATCACGTCGTCGGCGTCGACGGGTTGAAGATCGAGCCACTACCCGAGGGTCTCGCGGGCAAGAGCTTCAGGCCGATCCGCGACGTGAAAGGGCTCTGGGAAGGGCTCGACGATCGCGTGATGGCGGGCTTCGGCGGCGTCGCCGAATACGGCATCACCGTGCGCTGGGACAAGAATTTCTTGAAGGTGATCCGGCTGCTGATCGAGCGCCGCGCGCAGTTCGCGATGTATGGCGGCGTGCGCTTCGGCGGCACTATTACCATCGACGACGCTTTCGCGATAGGCTTCGACCATATCGCGCTTTGCGCCGGCGCCGGCCGGCCCACGGTCGTGCCGATGAAGAATGGGCTCGCCCGCGGCGTTCGCCAGGCCTCCGATTTCCTGATGGCGCTGCAACTGACCGGCGCCGCCAAGACCTCGAGCCTCGCCAACTTGACCGTACGGCTGCCGATCGTCGTCATCGGCGGCGGCTTGACCGCGATCGACACGGCGACCGAATCGCTCGCCTATTACCCGGTCCAGGTCGAGAAATTCCTGTCGCGGTACGAGACGCTCGTCGCCGAGCGCGGCGAGGCGGCGGTGCGCGCGAACTGGAGCGAGGAAGACAAAGAGGTCGCCGCCGATTTCCTCGCGCACGCCAAAGCGCTCCGCGAGGAGCGTATGAAGGCGAAGCGCGAGGGCCGTGCGCCGCACTTCGGCAAGCTGCTCGACCAATGGGGCGGCGTCACCATTGCCTATCGCCGGCGGCTGATCGACGCGCCGAGCTACACCCTCAACCACGAGGAAGTCGCGAAGGCGATGGAGGAGGGCATCCGCTTCGCCGAGTGCCTCGCGCCTGAAGCGATCGAGGTCGATCGCTTCGGCCATGCCACATCGCTGACCCTCTTGAGCCACAAAGTCGAGGAAGGCACGGGCAAGATCGTCGCGACCGGTGAACGCGTGACCTTGCCGGCGCGCAGCATTCTCGTCGCCGCCGGCACCACGCCCAACACGGTGCTGGCGCGCGAAGACAAGCAGGTCGAGATCGATGGCCGCTTCTTCCAGGCCTACGACGAAGCCGGCAACAAGGTGAAGCCCGAACGCGTCGCCAAGCCAGACAAGGTCGAGGTGCTGATGGATTGGCGTGAGGACGGCCGCGCGATCAGCTTCTTCGGCGATCTCCACCCGTCCTTTGCCGGCAACGTCGTCAAAGCCATGGGCGGCGCGAAGCTCGGCTATCCGGTGGTGAGCCGCGTCCTCGCCAAGCGCAAACCCGAAGCGCCAGCGCCGCAGCAGCTCGTCGCGCAACTCGAAGACGAGCTGCGGCCGAAGGTCCATGCCGTGGTCGAGCTCGCGCCGAAGATCGTCGAGGTGATCGTGCGCGCGCCGCGCGCTGCGCGCGCCTTCCAGCCCGGGCAGTTCTATCGCCTGCAGAATTACGAGAGCCACGCGCCGAAGACCGACGACACGCTCCTGACCATGGAGGGCCTCGCGCTCACCGGCGCGACCGTCGATCGCGAGAAGGGTCTGCTCTCGACCATCGTGCTCGAAATGGGCGGCTCGTCCGACCTGTGCACGATCCTCGAGCCGGGTGAGCCCGTGGTGCTGATGGGCCCGACCGGCACGCCGACCGAGACGCCTGGCGGCGAGACTGTCGTTCTTGTCGGCGGCGGCCTCGGTAATGCCGTGCTGTTGTCGATCGGCACGGCGCTGCGCGCGGCCGGGTCGAAGGTGCTCTATTTCGCCGGCTACAAGAAGCCGCAAGACCGCTACAAGGTGCACGAGATCGAAGCCGGCGCCGATTGTGTTGTGTGGTGCTGCGACACCGCGCCCGGCTTCACGCCGTCGCGGCCGCAGGACAAGGCTTTCATCGGCAATATCGTCGAAGCGATGCTCGCTTATGCCGGCGGTGAGCTCGGCGATCAGCCGATGGCGCTGCCCGAGGCGGATCGCCTCATCGTCATCGGCTCCGACGGCATGATGAACGCGGTGGCGCGGGCGCGCGAATCATCGCTGAAGCCGCATCTGAAGCCCGGCCATCGCGCGATCGCCTCGATCAACTCACCGATGCAATGCATGATGAAGGAAATCTGCGCTCAGTGCCTTCAGGTGCAGCGCGATCCCGAAACCGGCGCCGAGACCGTTGTCTTCTCCTGCTTCAATCAGGACCAGGCGCTCGACCGCGTCGATTTCCGCTGCCTGCACGAGCGGCTCACGCAGAACAGCCTCGAGGAAAAGCTTACCGCGCTGTGGATCGACCGCTGTTTGAAGCAGCTCGGCATGCGCCAGGCCGCGGAGTAGCGTCTAGTCGAGAATCCGCCGCCAGCCATCGGCGCTGAGCGCCTCGAGCGGCCGGAAGCGCGCCTTGTAGGACATCTTGGCGCTGTCGGCGATCCAATAGCCGAGATAGACTCGCGGCAGCTTGCGCCGTCGCGCCTCGTCGATCAGAGCGAGCACCAGGAAAGTGCCGAGGCTGCGCTTGGCATGCGCCGGCTCGTAGAAGCTGTAGACCGCTGAGAGCCCGTCATCGAGCGGATCGTAGAGTCCGGCGCCGAGCAATGTGCCGTCGGCAGCGCGCAGCTCGGTCATCCTGCTGGCAACCGGGCTGTCCTCGATCATCGCCTGATAGTCGCCGAAGGTCATCGCCGCCATGTCGCTGTCGGCATGGCGCGAGCGCTGATAGCGCTGGAACAGGCGGAAGTGCTCGAGCGTCGCATCGGCCTCGATCGGGCGCGGGATGAGATCGCGGTTGAGATTGCGGATGCGCTTCAGCGACCGGCTCTCGACGAAATCCGCGACCGGAATGCGTACCGGCACGCAAGCGGAGCAGCCGACACAGGCTGGACGGTAGGCGAGATTGTGGCTGCGGCGGAAGCCGGCGCGCGACAGGTCGTTGTAGAAGGCCGGGGCATGGCGGCCGGCCAGGTCGGTGACGAGCTTGCGTTCGGTCTTGTCGGGCAGATAGGGGCAGGGCAGCGCCGCCGTGCGATAGAAATGCTGCGGCGCGACTGACAGCCTCTCGGGTGCCGCGCGGCTTTCCTTATGACGCTCTTCGCTGTGCCCTTCGGGCATCACCACCACCGATTGCCGAAGCCGTGCCGATTATGAAGCTAACGCTTCAGCATCGCCAGAGGCTCAACTGAGGCCGATCATGATTCGCTTGCGGTAGACCGGCCGCTCGCCGAGGCGCTTGTACCAGGCTTCGAGATGCGGGAAGCGATGCCGCTCGATCGGCAGCGAATAGAAGCGATAGGTGAGGATGCCGACCGGGATGTCGCCGATGCTGAATTCGGCGCCGCCGACATAGGGCGTCTCGCCGAGATAGCGGTCGAGCATTGCCAGGGAATGATTGGTGCGCTTGACCGATTCCTCGATCTTCGCCGAATCGCGCTGCTCAGGCTTGGAGCGGATGAGGCCCCAGAAGGCGGGTGTGATCGCCGGCGTCAGCGTCGTCAGCGCCCAGTCGAGCCAGCGGTTCGCGTGGGCGTGGGCGCGGGGATCGGCGGGCAGGAAGCGCTTCTGACCGTCCTTCTCCGCGAGATAGCGCAGGATGGAGTTCGATTCCCACAGGACGAAATCGTCCTCGAGCAGCGTCGGCACCAGCTCGTTGGGGTTGAGCTTCTTGTATTCGGGCGTGTGGTTGCGGCCATGCTCGAGTCCGGTGAGCTCGAGCTCGAAGGGCGCCGCCATCTCGTCGAGCAGCCACAGCACCTTCTGCGTATTGTAGGAGTTCGGCCGACCGAGAATCCGCAGCATCGCCGCCTCGCCTGTTGCCCGGGCAATCATGGCGGCGAAGCGAAGGCAGTCAATACGGGGGCAGTGCCCTACTGGCCGGCGGCTCGGGTTTCTCCGCGGCCGCGTTGGCCTTGTCCTGCGCCTCGCGCACCAGGACGATGCTGATGCGCCGGTTCTGCGGGTCGGACGGGTTCGCCTTGTCGATCGGGTCCTGGTCGGCCATGCCGACGACGCGCGTCAAACGGTCGTCGGGCACGCCGTCATTCTGGAATTCGCGACGCGTCGCATTGGCGCGATCCGCCGACAGCTCCCAGTTGGTGTATTTGGCGCCGAGCGCGTATTGCGTCGAATCGGTGTGGCCGGTGATCGAGATCTTGTTCGGCAGCTTCTCGATCACTTGGGCGACCATCGCCATCAGCTTCTTCGCCGGATCGAGCATATCGGCCGAGCCCAACGGGAACATCGGCGTCTTGTCCTGGTCGACGAGCTGGATGCGCAAACCTTCCGGGGTCTCGTCGATCACGAGGTTCTTGGCGAGGGCCTGGAGCTCGGGCGAGCTTTGCACCGCGGCTTCGAGTGCTTTCTTCGCGTCCTCGAAACGCTGCTCCTCGCGCGCGGCGGCCTGCTTCTCGAATTCCGATTCGGTGAGCTTCTTGTTGTCGTTCGCCTGAGGCGCGCCGGCGCTGTCGGTCTGATCCTTATCGTTGCCGGTGCTGCCGCCGTCATTGCCGTCGTCGCCGTCGACCGGTTGCCGCATCGCGCTTTCTGCCGGCGTGAGGTTCGGCTGCGACAGCGGGATGGCCTCGCTGCCGGGCGGGCCGATGGTGACGCCGCCGAGAACGCCGCCCGCGCCGCTGGTCGATTTCGAGGTGATCGTCGGCTCGAAATAATCGGCGATGCCGCGTTTCTGCACGTCGGTGGTGACGTTGAGGAGCCAGAGGAGCAGGAAGAACGCCATCATCGCCGTCACGAAATCGGCGTAGGCGACCTTCCAGGCACCGCCATGGTGGGCGCCATGCCCGCCTTTCTTGACTTTCTTGATGATGACCGGGGCGCCGTGCTTGGCCATGGCTTAAGCCGCCGCCGGCATGTTCTCCACCGCCTCTTCGACCTCGTAGAAGGTCGGGCGGACATCGGTGTTGAGCGCCTTGCGCGCGAATTCGACCGCGACCGAGGGCGCGTAGCCCTGCATGTAGGCGAGGATGCCGGCCTTCATGCAGAGGAAATAGCGCTCTTCGGCGTCGCCGCGCGCTTTGACCGCCGAGCCGATCGGCGCGACGAAGCCGTAGGACAGGAGCACGCCCATGAACGTGCCGACAAGGGCACCGCCGATCAGGCGGCCAAGCACGGCCGGCGGCTCGGTGATCGAGCCCATGGTGTGAATGACGCCCAGCACCGCGGCGACGATGCCGAGGGCGGGCAGGCCGTCGGCGCAGGTCGTAATCGCGCCCGAGACGGTGTGATGCTCCGTGCGATGGGTCTCGATGTCCTCGTCCATCAGCGTCTCCATCTCGTGATGGTTGTCCGTGCCGAGGGTGAGGAGACGGAGGTAGTCGCAGAGGAAAGTGACGGCGTGCTTGTCGCCGAGGAAGCTCGGATATTTCTGGAAGAGGGCGCTGTCGTTCGGCTTCTCGACATGCTGCTCGAGCACCAGCGCGCCCTTGGTCTTGGCCATCTTGAAGACGGCGTAGAGCAGGGTGAGCAGTTCGAGATAAGCCTTCTTGTCGTATTTCTCGCCCTTCAGCAGGCCGGGAACGGCCTTGCCGGCGGCCGAGAGGACCGGCTTCCGATTCGACGTGATGAAAGCGCCGATCGCGGCGCCGACGATGATCAGGACCTCGAAAGGCTGGAACAGAACCTCGAGATTGCCACCATTGAAGACGTATCCGCCAATGACGCTGGCGATAACGACCACCGATCCGATGATAACCAGCATGGCAGGGGCGACATTCTGTGGCGCTGCGGGTGAGACCGCTAAATTGCGGGATTCGCGTTAATATTCCCTTTCGTAAGCATGGCATCCTGCCTATCATCCAAGGGCCGATCCGAGCCCAAAGAACGAAGGCCAACTCTTTGTCCTTAAAACATTCTCAACCATTGGGCGCCTTTCCACGGCTGCGCCTGCGGCGCAATCGCCGCGACGATTGGACCCGGCGCCTCGTCGCCGAGAACACGCTCGCCGCCGCCGACTTCCTGTGGCCGGTTTTCGTCCATGACGGGCGCGAGGCGCGGGTGCCGATCGCGTCGATGCCGGGCGTCGACCGGCTGTCGATTCCGGCGCTGGTCGACGCCGCCGGAGAGGCGCACGCCTTGGGCATTCCCGCGATCGCGCTTTTCCCGGCGACGCCCGCCGAGCGCAAGACACCCGAGGGCGACGAGGCGCTCAATCCGGACAACATCGTCTGCCGCGCGATCCGCGCGGTGAAGCAGGCGGTGCCGGCGATCGGCGTGATGTGCGACGTCGCGCTCGATCCCTTCACCACCCATGGCCATGACGGTGTGCTGCGCGACGGCTATGTCGCGAATGACGAGACGGTCGCGATTCTCTGCAAGCAGGCGCTCGTTCAAGCGCAAGCCGGTTGCGATCTGATCGCACCCTCGGACATGATGGATGGACGCATCGGCGCGATCCGCGATGCGCTCGACGGCAAGGGCTTCGATGCGGTGCGCATCATGGCCTATGCCGCGAAATATGCCTCGGGCTTCTATGGCCCATTCCGCGACGCCATCGGCTCCAAATCCAACCTCGGCAAGGCCGATAAACGCAGCTATCAGATGGATCCGGCGAATGGCGACGAGGCGCTGCGCGAGGTCGCGCTCGACATCGCCGAGGGTGCCGACATGGTGATGGTGAAGCCGGCGCTGCCCTATCTCGATATCGTGCGCCGGGTCAAAGAACGCTTCGGCATGCCGACCTTTGCCTATCAGGTGAGCGGCGAATACGCGATGGTGAAAGGCGCGATCGAGCGCGGCTGGCTCGATCCTTCGGTGATGATGGAGGCGCTTTTGTCGATCAAGCGCGCCGGCGCCGACGGCATCCTCACCTATGCCGCGGTCGAGGCGGCGAAGAAGCTCAAGACGGGCTGAGCTTCACCCAGGTCAGTTCGTGCTTATTGGCGTGGAGATGCAACAGCCGTGAACCGGGGATCGCGGCAAAGCGCGCTTGCGTCGCGAAATCGGTTTCGCCCTGGAATTTGATGGTGCAGAGGAAATTCCGGACGGTGCCGGCGGCGAGGAATTTCTCGACCAGCGCTAGGAGCCGCTTCGGATAACAGACAACATCGGAGAACAGCCAGTCGACTGGACCGATGTCGCGCGGCGCGAGACTAAAAGCGCTCGTCCGGCGCTGCGCGACGCCGGGCAATGCCAGCACGCGCGGGTCGAGCGGCGCCTTGTCGACCGCGATCACCCGCGTCCCGAGCTTGCCGAGCACATAGCTCCAACCGCCGGGGCTGGCGCCGAAATCGAGGCAGGTCTCGCCGCGCCGCGGCTGCGTGCCGAGCACGGTGAAAGCTTCCCAGAGCTTGAGGTAGGCGCGGCTTGGCAGCGCGCGATCCTCGACGAAATTCGCTTCGCCGTTGGGGAAGGGGCTCGCGCACGAAGCCGAGGCCAGCATCGTCTCGGCATCAACGAGGCACCACGAGCCGAGCGGCGCCGCGGGCGCGGGATCGCCGAAGGCAAGCGGCCGCGCCGAGACTTTCGGCAACTTTTCCGCGATCAACGCGGCGCGGCGATGATGACCGAGCGGATAGAGCGCCCAGTTGCGCTGAATCGCGCGCAGCTGCTTGGCCGCATCGCCGATCGAGGCGATCGATAGGCGCTGCGGCTCGAGCCACACATTCGCGGCCCAGGCGACATCGCGCGGCGCGCCACGCGCAAGCACCAGCCGACTATGGGTTTCGAGCGCGTCTGCGCCAAGCTCGTGCTGCAGCTCGGCGATAAAGCCGTCGGGCGCGAAATAGCCGGTGATATCAGCCAAGCAGGAAGTCGCGGATCGCGGCGATCTGGTCCGCTTCCATCAGCGCCGGCGCATGGCCGATGCCGGCGAATTCGACGAGCCGCGCGCGTGGGCCGCGGCGCGTCATCGCCTCGGCGGCGTCCTTCGGCAGGATGTCCGATTGCGCACCGCGCAGCGCCAGCACGGGACATGCGATCGCGTCCCAAGTCGACCAGAGATCGACGTCCTCGATCGGGCCCTGCCGGAAGGCCTCGGCGATCTTCGGGTCGTAATTGAAGCCGATGCTGCCATCCGGATTGCGGCGCGAGGAATGGGTCGCAAGATGGGACCATTGCGCGTCGCTCAAGGGGCCGAAAGGCGCATGCACGCGGCGCAGCACCGCCTCGAAAGCGCCGAGATCGGCAAAGCCCGGATTGAGACCGACATAGGCGGCGATGCGTTCGATCGCGGCTTTGGGAACGAGTGGCCCGACATCGTTGATGACGAGCTTGCCGAGCGGCGCGCCTGGCTGCGCGGCGAAGAGCATGCCGATGATCCCGCCCATCGAGGTGCCGAGCCAATCGACGCGCGCGACATCGAGCCGCGCGACCAGCGCCGCGATGTCGGCGAGATAGACCGCGTAATTGTAATCGGCCGGATCGACGAGCCAGTCGCTCTTGCCGCGACCCGGCATGTCGGGGCAAATGACACGGTAATGCGACGACAGGGCCTGCGCGAGCACATCGAAATCGCGGCTGTTGCGGGTGAGGCCGTGGATGCAGAGCAACACCGGCGCGAAGCGCGACGGCGCCGGCCATTCGACATAGGCCAGACGGTGAAACCCATGCGGGCCGAGCCCCGCCAATTCGCGCTCGATCATGCCGCGACCTTGGCGCACCGAAGCGCTGCGCTCAAGACGTTGCATAAACAACCTGCGCGCTTCGACTACGCCTTCGGCTCCGCTCAGGGTGAGGAGATAATTGTTCGGGTATCTTGGTGATGCCTGATGAAATTTTCCTCATCCTGAGCGAAGTCGAAGGATGCTGGATAGTTTTGCAACGGATTGCTAAGACGCGATGGCATTGGAGGGGTAATCCATGCCGCAGCGCGGCCCGCTATCGGGCATCACCGTCGTCGATCTGTCACGCATCCTCGCTGGCCCTTATTGCACCATGCTGATGGCCGAGCTCGGCGCGCGGGTGATCAAGGTCGAGCCACCCAAGACCGGCGACGACGCTCGCGAATACGGACCGTTCCTCAACGGCCGCTCGACCTATTTCTCTTCGATCAATCGCGGCAAGGAATCGATCGCGCTCGATCTCAAAGCCGATGCCGACAAGCACATCTTCGAGAAGCTGCTCGAGAAAGCAGATGTGATCGTCGAGAATTTCCGTCCCGGCACGATGGACAAGCTCGGCTATGGCTGGGAAGTGCTGCACAAACGCTATCCCCGGCTGATCTATGCGTGCGCTTCGGGCTTCGGCCATACCGGCCCCAACTCGCGTGACCCCGCTTACGATATGGTGGTGCAGGGGATGGGCGGGATCATGAGCATCACCGGCTATCCGGGCCAGCCGCCGGCGCGTGTCGGCATGTCGATCGGCGATATTGGCTCGGGCCTCTATACCGCGATCGCGGTCAACGCCGCGCTCGTCCATCGCCTCCAGAGAGGCGAGGCGACCAAGATCGACGTGGCGATGTTCGATTGCCAGCTCGCGCTCTTGGAGAATGCGGTGATGCGCTACACGGTCGAGGGCGAGATTCCGGGACCGCTCGGCGCGCGCCATCCGACGATCACGCCGTTCCAGGCGTTCCGCACCGGCGACGGCAACGTCATCATCGCCGCCGGCAATGACGGGCTCTTCGTCAAGCTTGCCGACGCCCTCGGCGTGCCGGCGATGGCGCAGGATGCCGATTACAAAACGAACGCGCAGCGCCTCAAGAACCAGGCGAAGCTGCAAGACGAGATCGAGGCGATCCTCGCGAAGAAGACCACCGCGGAATGGATCGCGCTCCTCGCCAAGGCCGGATTGCCCTGCGGGCCCATCAACAATGTCGAGCAGGCTCTGAACCATCCGCAGGTCGAGGCGCGCAACATGCTCGTCTCGGTGCCGGATGGCAGCGGCGGCACGCTGAAATTGGTCGGCAATCCACTAAAGATGTCGGCGTTTCCCGATCCGCCGACGCGCAACGCCGCGCCCGATCTCGACGCCAACCGCGCCGCGATCCTGAAAGAGCTGGGCCTCGCCTAGCACAACGGCGCGGATGATCCGCGCCGCGAAGCGTGAGCTGAGGCGGTCTCGGTCAGTACCAGCCGTATGGCCTGCCGATCACGGTGAAAATCAGCAATAGCAGGATGATTACGCCGACCAGGCCGAGCCCACCGCCGCCGTAATATTCTCGGCGATAGCCGTAATAGCCGCCGCTGCTGAACAAGATGATCAGAACAATAAGAAGGATTAGAAGCATTGCCGTCTCCGAAAGCTGAGCGTGCGGAGATAACCCGGACTCTCGATGAAAGGTTTCAGGCTTGTAAGGTTCGGCCTTGCTCGAGCTGAGCGGCTTCGGCCTCAAAGTTCGCGGCCAGAGCCACAAGCTGGGCCGAAAGCGTCGCCGCGGCCCGGGCTGCTTCCAGCCGGGCGCTGCGCGCCTGGCGCTTCAGGAAATTGATGGTGTAGAGGCGGTCCGACCGGGACCCGGCCTTGATCTGTGCCATGACATACCTCCGCATGGGCTGACGAAGGATAAGGTTGCAGGGGCGTCTCGGGTTCGGCCGTGCTTTGTGAAGAATTCAGCCGCAATCAAGCGTTTCGGACGCAAGTCGCGCGTTTCTGCGATGAACCGCGCCTAATGCAGGAACGGCTCGACGATTTCGTGTTCGCGGCAGGTAGTGCGCCGCATATCGCGCGGATAGGCCATGTCCGCGAAGGGCGTGGCGCGATGCATGACGCAGCGATTGTCCCAGATGACGACGTCGCCGCGCGTCCATTTGTGGCGATAGACGAATGGGCGCTGGGTAGCGAACTCGGTCAACTCCTTGATGAGTGCGCGGCCTTCTGCGACCGGCTGGCCGAGGATGTGAGAGGCGTGGGAGGCGAGGTAGAGCGTCTTGCGGCCCGAGGTCGGATGGATCTGCACGACCTTGTGCTCGGCTGGCGGGCGCGAGGCGATCTCTTCCTCGGTCGGCTCGGGAAAGCCCGACAGCATGCGCGAATGCCAGATCGAATGCGATGCGACCAGCCCCTCGATCCGATCCTTCATTGTCTGGGGCAGGGCGTCGTAGGCGGCGCGCTCGTCGGCGAATTCGGTGTCGCCGTCGGCGGGCGGCACGATATGCGCGTTGAGCGCCGAATAGGTGGCGCGATTGGGATGGAAGGACATGTCGGTGTGCCACAGCCGGTTGCCGTTGTTGAAGGCGCGAGCGCGACTGTCGGCGGGCTGGATATTGCCGTCGGGATCGAGATTGCCGACATCGACGAGCTCGGGCCAGGCGCCCAGACGCTCCTTACGGCCGGTGACGGTCAAGACACGGCCGCGCTGCATCGGGCCGAGGAAGCGGGCGAAGGCGATATGCTGGTCGTTGTTGAGCGGCGTCGCATTGGGATAGACGCAGACCGCGTAGCGGTCCATCAGCGCGCGAACCTCGTCGACCTCGGCAGCGGTCAGCGGCCGGGTCATGTCGAGCCCGGTGACGCGCGCGGCGAAAAGCGGATGGAGCGGCTCGGCGGTGAGGGGCATGTCGGCCTCCTGCGTCTTGGATGAAGGATAGCGCCCGCGCTATGGCCGCGTATAGTGGCGGCCCATGATGCGAATCCTCGGGCGGTCGCTGCTGACGCTTGTGCTCGTCGCGGCGGTGGCGTCGGCCGGCGGCTATCTTTGGCTGCGCTCATCGTTGCCGCGGACCGGCGGCACTATCACCGTGCCGGGCGTGAGCGTCGCCGTGACGATCGCGCGCGACGAACATGGCATCCCGACCATCAAGGCCGAGAACGATCGCGACGCAGCTTTTGCCCTGGGTTTTGTCCAGGCGCAGGACCGTCTCTTCCAGATGGATCTGATGCGGCGCTACGCCGCCGGCCGTCTCGCCGAATGGCTCGGGCCGCCGGCGGTCGATACCGACAAATCGATGCGCACCCTCGGACTCTATCGGGCCGCGGCGTCGGAGTATCCGCTGCTCTCGCCGGCGCTGCGCGCGGTGTTCGACGCCTACGCCGCCGGGGTCAACGCTTTCGTGTCGAGCCGGCGCGGCGCTCTGCCGCCGGAATACGCGGTGCTCCGCGTCGATTTCGAACCGTGGAAGCCGGTTGATTCGCTGGTCTGGGGCAAGCTCATGGACCTGCAGCTCACCGGCAACTACCGCCAGGAGTTGCTGCGCGCGCGCCTCGCGCAACGGCTGAAGCCCGACGATCTCGCCGTGCTCTATCCCGGCTATGCGGCCGACGCGCCGGTTGTGCTGGGCTCGCTGTCCAATGTGCTGCCCGGCCTGCCGGCGCCGATGCCGGCCTCGAACGAGTGGGTGGTCGACGGCAAGCATTCTGCCTCGGGCAAGCCGCTGCTCGCCAACGATACGCATCTCGGCTTCACCGCGCCGGGCGTCTGGTATCTCGTGTGCATCGAGACGCCGCAGGACACGATCGCTGGCGTCACCTCGCCGGGCGAGCCGATGGTCGTTCTCGGCCACAACACGCATATCGCTTGGGGCTTCACGACGACCGGCGGCGATGTCGAGGACGTCTTCATCGAGAAGATCGATCCCGCTGATCCAACGCATTACCTCGCGCCCGACGGCTCGCAGCCTTTCGTGACGCGGACTGAGCAGATCCTCGTCCACAACGCGGCGCCGGTGACGCTAACCGTGCGCTCGACGCGGCACGGGCCGGTAATCGACGATCCCGGCGGCGGCCAGGTATTGGCGCTGTCGGCGACCTGGCTGCAGGGCGACGACCGCACCCCGCAGGCGCTCTGGGACGCGACCCACGCGCATAATTGGGACAGCTTCCGCAACGCCTTCAAGAACGCAGTCGCCCCTGAGCAGAACATCGCCTATGCCGATATCGATGGGCATATCGGCTTCACGGCGCCGGCGACGATCCCGATCCGCGCCCATGGCGACGGCACGGCGCCGGTGCCGGGCTGGACCGGCGACTATGATTGGACCGGCACGGTGCCAGTCGCCAAGCTGCCAAGCGGCTTCGATTCGCCGAGCGGCCGTTTCATCGCCGCCAACAACAAGATCGTGCCGGATTCCTATCCCTACATGATCACCCACGACTGGGAGCTGCCCTATCGCGCCGAGCGCATCGGCGAGCTGCTTGATAAAACGCCGGTGCAGACGACCGCCACCGCGGCAGTGATGCAGGCCGATGTCGATTCGATCATGGCGCGGCGGCTGTTGCCGCTGATGCTGCCCGCGACGCCGCAATCGGCCGCCGGCCAGCAGGCGCTGCAGCGGCTCAAGGCTTGGGACCAGCATATGACGCGCGACAAGGTCGAGCCGCTGCTGTTCATCGCCTGGCTGCGCGAACTCAACCGCCAGATCCTCGCCGACAAGCTCGGGCCGATGTTCGACAGTTACTGGGCCCTACATCCCGATGTGATCGAGAACATCCTCACCAAGCATCGCGATTGGTGCGACAACCGCGAGACGCCGGAGGTCGAAACCTGTCCCGAGCAATCGGGCGCCGCGCTCGATCGGGCGATGGACGAGCTCGCACGCCGCTACGGCGCGGATATGAGCGGCTGGGGCTGGGGTCTCGCCCATCCGGCGAGCTTTCCGAACGCGGTCTGGTCGCGGGTGCCGGTCGTCGGACGCTGGTTCGGTGTGTCGATCCCGGACGACGGTAGCTTTGATACCATCGACAATGCCACCATGTTCGTCGGCGACGACCGCCAGCCTTTCACGGCGCTGCATGGGCCGACCATGCGCATGATCGTCGATCTCGCCGCACCGCAGGCGGCGCGCTTCATGATCACGCCCGGCCAGTCGGGGAATGTCCTGTCATCGCACTACGCCGATCTGTTGCGGGATTGGCGCGACGTCCGCTATGTGAGTTTCGGCAAGGACGTCAGCGGCGGAGTCCTGACCCTCGCGCCGCCTTAACGCGGAATTATCCACAGCAAAGCCCGCGCCTCGAAATTGCCGCGCGTACTGTCGGAAATTCGACACTTTTGCGGACGAATTCTGAACCCGTCCTCGGGAAGGGAAAGCCGGACCGGGCAGCCGGGCGGGAGGCAAGACCTTCGCGACGCGCGCAGCACATTCAGAATCATTCGCCTCCCGTCTGGCGCTTCGTATTCCCGCCGCCACGATTCCTCCGTTTATGCTGAACAGATATTTACGCTGCCCCACAAGGGTTTCGCGTGGAATCGGGCGTTCCTCTTCAACAGTATCTTAACAACAGCGCCGTTAAACTTCGCGTCAAGTTTGTCTGGCGAGGACCATATGCAATCCGCCTATCTCGACCTAATCGCTCTCGTCGAGCGCCTTCACCGGCAGTTCCTCGAAGTGGTGAAGTTGGAGCTCGATTCCAACAACGTGCACGACATCAACAACGTGCAGGCGATGATCCTCTACAACATCGGCGACCTCGAGATGACGGTCGGCGAGTTGACGCTGCGCGGCTGCTATCTCGGCTCGAACGTCTCCTACAACGTCAAGAAGATGCTCGAGAACGGCTATATCGTGCAGGAGCGGTCGTCGCATGACCGCCGCTCGGTGCGCGTGCGTCTGTCGGAGAAGGGGATGGAGCTGCAGCAGAAGATGAAGCGCATGCACGAGCGGCACATGTCGTCGCTGTCGCAGGGCGTGGTGCAGGCCGACGACATGGTCGCGGCGCATCGCACGCTGCGCCGCCTCGAGCGCTTCTGGACCCACGCCGTCGAGCTCGGCGCGCGCGCCGCGGCTTTCCCGCCCGCCGCCTGATCCCGTTCTTGCCCTTGGTCTTGCGCGCGGGCGTTGGTGCGGCCGCGCGCAGGGCCTGAAAAGCGCCGGTAGCCGCAAGGTTGCCGGCGCTTTGCTTTTGACCGAAATCGGTTTATTGAACCATCAGCGCGGCTGCGCCGTTATGCCGTGCGGATCAACCACACCGGCCATTCCATGTCTGGCGAAACGGCACCTTCATCGACGCGCCGGGTGCTTCAGATTCTTGGGCCGGGCCTGATCACGGGCGCTTCCGACGACGATCCAAGCGGCATCGCGACCTATTCCCAGGTCGGCGCCCAGTTCGGCTTCGCGATGGGCTGGGTCATGCTGTTCAGCTTTCCCTTGATGTGCGCAATCCAGGAGACCAGCGCGCGCATCGGCCGCGCGACCGGCGAGGGAATCGCTGGGAATATCCGGCGGCATTATCCGCTATGGCTGCTGCGCGGCATCGTCGTGTTGTTGCTCATCGCGAACACCATCAATCTCGGCGCCGATCTCGGCGCGATGGGCAGCGTCGTAACCATGCTCGTCGGCGGGCCGGCGCTGCTCTATGCGGTGGCGTTCGGTGTATTCTGTGCGGTCCTGGAGATCTACTGCGGATACAAACGCTATGTGGGCACCCTCAAATGGATCACGGTGACGCTTTTCGCCTATGTCGCGACGGCGCTGACGATCCGGATTCCCTGGCGCGACGTCGCCTATCAGACTCTCGTTCCGTCGCTGCATTTCGAGACGTCCTACATCGTCGCGATCGTCGCCGTGCTGGGCACGACGATCAGCCCCTATCTGTTCTTCTGGCAATCTTCGCAGGAGGCCGAGGACGTCCGCGAAGACCCTGCGGCCAAGCCGTTGAAGCGCGCGCCGAAGCAGGCGCCGGCTGAGTTTCGCCGCATCCGCATCGACACCTATCTCGGTATGTTCCTCTCCAACGCCGTCGGCTGGTTCATCATAGTCACCGTCGCAGCAACCTTGCATGCGCATGGGATCAAGACCATCGACACCGCCTCGCAAGCGGCCGAAGCGCTGCGGCCGATCGCCGGGCCTTTCGCCTTTCTGCTTTTCGCTCTCGGCATCATCGGCACCGGCCTCTTGGCGGTGCCGATCCTCGCGGGCTCGGCGGCCTACGCGCTTGCCGAGGCGCTCGAATGGCCGTCGGGCCTCGCGCGCAAGCCCAAGGCCGCCAAGGCCTTCTACGGCACCATCACGGTCGCGACCGGCCTCGGCATGCTGCTCAACCTCCTGCCAATCAATCCGATTAAGGCGCTGTTCTGGACCGCGGTGATCAATGGCCTGGTCGCAGTCCCGATCATGGTCATGACCATGATCATGGCCGGGCAGAAACGCGTCATGGGCCGCTTTACCCTGCCGCGGCCGCTCGCGATCCTCGGCTGGATCGCGACCGTCGTGATGGTCGCGGTCGTCGTGGCGATGTTCGCGACGTGGTAAGCTCGGCCTCCGAACAGGGGGGAAGCAAATGACGGATCGGCGACGTATCGCCCACACAGCGCGGGCCGCGCTCTTTTGCTTCTCGCTGCTGCTGGCGCCTCTCGCGGCGCGTGCCGAAAGCGACAGCACCACCTTATCGCTGCCGGGCGAAGGTGTGACCTTCTTGCCGATCTACGCGGCCCAGGATGCGCATCTTTTCGAGCAACAGGGCCTCGCCGTGAAGACGGTCTTTCTTCCCGGTGTCGGCACGACCAACGCGGTGATCTCGGGCGCGGTCGATTTCGGCATCTCGAACGGCGTGTCACTGACGCGCGCCGCGGCGCATGGCCAGAACCTCCTGGCGATCGCCAACATGAGCGACCGGCCAGGCTGGACGCTCGTGATGCGCAAGGATGTCGTCGACGCGTCGGGTATCGCCTTGAAGGCGCCGCTCAAAGAGCGCATGCAGATTCTCAAGGGCCACACTTTCGCGATCGACACGGTCGGCTCGCTCGCGCACGCCTATCTCCGCGTGCTCGAGAAGGTGGGCGGCATCGATCCGAACGTGGTTCCGATCACGCCGACCCAGCCGCAGGACGCGATTGCGGTCATGGAGCGCAAGGCGATCGACGGCTATGTCGGCAATGCGCCGTTTAGCGAGATGGGCGTGATCGTCGCGGGCGGCGTGGCGGTGGCGAGCGCGCTCGCGAACGAGCCGCCCGGACTCTATCCGATTGCGCTGACCATGCTGATGACCCGGCCGCAATTCTGCGCCCAGCGTCGCGATACCTGCCTGCGCATGGGCCATGCCATGGCAACGGCGCTCAACTTCGTCCGCGACAACCGCAAAGAAGCCTATGCGATCCTCAAAGCGCATTACAGCGCGCTCGACGATAAGCTCTTGACCACGGTATTCGACGACTTCGAGGATCACCTGCTCGCGCAGTCGCCCGCGATCGCCGAGGCCGCGATCGCCAATTCCGAGCGCATGAATATCGAGGCAGGGCTGATGAAGCCCGAGGACGCGCGCAAGTCCTACAAAGAGCTTTTCACCGACGAATACGTGCGCTAGCCCGCTGCTCCCCTCAGACCTCACGCGTGTCGAAGATCAGCATATCGGCACCGCCGCTGGCGAAGCTCCGCACGTCGGCAGCTGCGGCCTGACCTTCGGAGCTCGCGAAGGCTTTTTGGATCGCGGCTGGATTGTCGAAATGCAAGGTCGCGATTAGATGGAAGCCGGACGGCCCGGCCGGTGTCGCGATTGGTCCGCGGCTGAGCTCGAATTTGCGCAAGCCCGGGATCTTCTTCGCCAGCGGGATATGTTTTTCCGTATAGTGCTTGTCGAATGCGGCCGCGTCTTTGGGCGTCTTGTACATCACCACCAACCGTGCCATGCGAACCACTCTCCTCTTGGGTTAGCAAATCAGACGATAATGCTCATCACGCCCTGCGGGCGTAGCGTGTCCTGCGCCAGGATCACGATACGCTCGGCGATCTTGAAGCTCGCGCCGCGTCGCACGAGCTTGTAGCGATACTGCCCGACATAGGTGCTGATACGTTCCATGCGGCAGCGCTGGATGTGGAAGTTCGCCGTCGCGCGGACGATGTCGCCCTCGGTGGCGGTCACGCGGACATTGGTGATCAGGCGGCGCGTCAGCGAGCGCGGATTCTCGGCCCAGGCGGTGTCGCCCAAGAGCTGCCGCGCCCGCGATTGGATCCGAGGCAAGTCCTCGGCGACGAGGAAGACGCTGTTGTCGGGATCGCGCGTCGGATCGTCGAGCGCAGGAATGCGGCTGATGGCGTCCTCGGTGAAAAGCGCGGTCCATTCCTCGAGGCGCCAGCTGTCGAGCAGCTCGGCTTCCTCGTAGAGGAACGTCTCGATTTCGCCCCGCAGCGCGGCGGCTTCGGCCGGCAACGGCATCACGCGGCGCTTTCGCCGATCAGTTCGCGCCAGCGCCGCCAGAAGGCGCGCATCTGCGCTTCGTCGTCGGGCCGGGGCGCCGAACTTCCCATGCCGCGGGAGCACTCGATCATGGCGCCCTCGGGCAGCGTGGCGCAATTCTTCTGGATCAGCTCCATCACCTCGTTGTCATCGGGCGTCGCGAAGCCGGCGGGACCGAGGAAGGAGAGATAGATATCGAGGCGCTGCTTGCGCACGGCCGGGTCGTCCACCGCCGGCATGAGCGGATAGCCCGTTACTTCGGCATGATCGGGCGCGAGCGGAAAGCACGTCCGGATAACGCGACGCTGCTCGATGAAGAGCGTGTTCGGGAACAGGACCAGCGTCCGCGTATAGTCGAGCATCCGGTCGGCGCGCGCCGCGCCGAATTTTGCCTGCCAGGCCTTGCGCTTCGCCGCGTCGGCGACGCCGCTGAACTTGCGGTATTCGATGACGGCGTGGCCGTTGCCGAGCCCCTTGGGGCTCATCGCGCCGTTATTCATGGTGCGTGGATCGGGCGTGGCGAGGCCGAGCACGCGCGGTAAATAGTCGTGCATGAAGCGACTGTGGGTCGAATTCAGGTGATAGATGTCGACCGTGTTCTCCATCAGCATCTTCCAGTTGGCGCGCATCGAATACTCGTGCGCGCCGGGCAGGATGACGCTGCCGTCCTCGTCCTGGTCGAGGATCATGTCGAGATAGTCGCGCGCCTCGGCGAGGTAATCGACCAGCGGCACGGTCTCGCGGCTGAAGCAGGCGAAGAGCCAGCCGCGATACGCTTCGGCGCGGACCTCGTAGAGGCCCATCTCGCTCTGCGCGAAGCCGGGACCGTAGGATTCCTTCTCGGGAACGCCGATCAGCCGGCCGGCATTGTCGTAGGTCCAGTAATGATAGAAGCAGGTGAAGTTCTTCGCCGTGCCGCTGCGTTCGCGGCACACCATGGTGCCGCGGTGACGGCAGCTATTGTGGAAGAGCCGGACCTTGCCGTCCGCGCCGCGCACGATGAGGAGAGGCCGGCCGCCGACGCGCCGGGTGAGGAAGTCGCCGGCGTTCGGTACCTCGCTCTCATGCGCCGCATAGAGCCAGCAGTGGCCGAAGATGCGCTGCTGCTCGCTGTCGAACAGCTCGGGGTCGCTGTAGACCTTTGGGCTGAAGCGAAAGATGCCTGCAGCCTCGTCTTCGACAAAGAGGGATTCGACACTATTCCGGTGATGCGGTGTCAGCGTGTCCATGGTCCCTCCAATCCCTTCTCAGAAGGCGGCAAGTCCTGTCTGTGCGCGGCCGAGAATGAGGGCATGGATATCGTGCGTGCCCTCATAGGTGTTGACCGTCTCGAGATTCAGCATGTGACGGATGACGGGATATTCGTCAACGATGCCGTTGCCGCCATGCATGTCGCGCGCGGCGCGGGCGATGTCGAGCGACTTGCCGGTCGAGTTACGCTTCAAGATCGACACCATCTCGGGCGTCGCCTTGCCCTGGTCCTTCAGGCGCCCGAGGCGCAAGCACGCATGCAGGCCGAGAGTGATCTCGGTCATCATGTCGGCGAGCTTCCGTTGCACGAGCTGTGTTCCCGCCAGCGGCTTGCCGAAGGCCTGACGCGAGAGGGTGTAGTCGCGCGCCGCATGCCAACATGATTCCGCCGCGCCGAGCGCGCCCCAGGCGATGCCGTAGCGCGCATTGTCGAGGCAGGTGAACGGACCGCGCAGCCCCGTGATGCCGGGGAAGATATTCGCTTCGGGCACGAACACGTCCTGCATCACGATCTCGCCGGTGACCGATGCGCGCAGGCTGAACTTGCCCTCGATCTTCGGCGTCGAAAGGCCTTTCATGCCGCGCTCCAGGATGAAGCCGCGGATCACATCGTCGAGCTTCGCCCAGACCACCATCACATCGGCGACCGGCGAGTTGCTGATCCACATCTTGTTGCCGGTGACGACGTAGCCGCCATCGACCTTCTTCGCCCGGCTCTTGAGCCCGCCGGCATCCGAGCCGTGATCGGGCTCGGTCAGGCCGAAGCAGCCGATCATCTCCCCGGTCGCGAGCTTCGGCAGGTATTTCTGCTTCTGCTCCTCGGTGCCGAAATCGTTGATCGGCCCCATCACCAGCGAGGATTGCACGCTGAGGGTCGAGCGATAGCCGCTATCGACGCGCTCGATCTCGCGCGCGACGAGGCCGTAGCAAACATAGTTCACGCCGGCGCAGCCATAGCCCGAAATGGTCGAGCCGAGGAAGCCGAGCTTGCCCATCTCGGGCATGATCTCGCCGTCGAAGCGCTCTTCGCGGAAGGCCGATTTGACCCGTGGCAGGAGCTTGGCCTGGGCATAGGCACGGGCGCTGTCACGCACCATTCTCTCTTCGTCCGACAGCTCGTCCTCCAGCAGGAGCGGGTCCTGCCAGTTGAAGCTGGGGCGTTCTCCTGAGCGCTTGTCGAAGGGGCGCGGTGCGGTCGCCATCTTCTTTAACTCCTGTTTACCTTTGGCGGCGCTATTTTAGCGGCATGGTCGAAGAGCGCGAGGTCATCTTCGAATTTATCCGGGTCGGTGCGGCCCTCAAGGTCACGGCGGTCGATGCCGAGACCGGGATCGAGGCGTCGATCGTCGGCGATCCCAACGCCGACGAGGCGAGCCTGCGCCGAGTCGCCAAGCAGAAGCTCGATTACGTGATGAACCGGGGAAAGGCCTGAGCCGCGCCCGTCGCGACTTGCCGTAACGACCAACAACATCGACATAAACTCCATCAGGTAAGGCGATGGAGATCGGCATGCGGGTTTTTCTCGCCGGCGCAACCGGCGTCGTCGGCAGCAGCCTCCTGTCGCGGCTCGTCGCGGCGGGCCATTCCGTCGTGGGACAGACGCGGACGCCGGGAAAGGCAAAAACCATTCGCCGTCTCGGCGGCACGCCGGTCGTTGCCGACGGTCTCGACAGCGCCGCGCTCCGCAATGCGGTCATTGCCGCCCGGCCGGACGTGGTCATTCACGAAATGACAGGTCTCGGCGACGTGACCGACTATCGCCGCTTCGATCGGACCTTCGCGACCACCAACCGTTTGCGCCGCGAAGATCTCGACACGCTTCTCGCGAGCGCGAAAGACCCGGTGCGCGCCGTTTCATCGCCCAGAGTTACTGTGGTTGGCCCTTTGCTCGGATCGGGGGTCTAGTGAAGGACGAAGATGCGCCGCTCGATCCCGATCCGCCGGCGGAGCTGAAAGCGATGCTCGACGCGATCCGATATCTCGAACATGCCGTGACGACGCCGAAGGGATCGAAGGCCTGGCGCTACGCTATGGCGCGTTTTACGGGCCTCGAACCGGAATGTTGAGCGAAGCGATGCTCCTGGACGTACGTCGCCGCCGTTTTCCGCTTATCGGCGACGGCGGGGGCTGGTGGTCGTTTATCAATGTCGATGACGCGGCAACCGCCACGCTCGGCGCGGTCGAGAAGGGTGGCGTCGGGCTCTACAACATCGTCGACGACGATCCGGCGCCGGTGAGCGAGTGGTTGCCCGCCCTGGCGAGCATGCTCGGGGCGAAACCGCCGCTGCATGTGCCGAAACTTCTCGCGCGCATCATCGCCGGCGCGCATCTCGTCGTGATGACGACTGAGGCGCGCGCCGACAGCAACGCAAAAGCAAAGCGCGAGCTTTCATGGCGGCTGGCGCATCCTTTCTGGCAGGAAGGATTCCGCGAAATTCTGTCGCAGGCGCACTGAAGAGCGGCAAAAAGGGAGAAGCGCGGCTCTACGCCGGACGTAGCCGCCGCGCCTTGGCCGGCCAGAAGGTCGCCCGCGCCCAGCCGATGAGGGCGATCGTTGCGGTCGAGGCGAGCACCACCCAGGCGGGGCGGAGGCCGGTCTCGAGCGAGAGGTTGGCCTGAAGCACGAGGCCGATCGGCGCGCCCATCGCGATCCAGAAATAGACCGCCTCGCCGAGCGCAGTGAGCAATCCGGCGGCGAGGCTGAGTCCCGCAACCGACCAAAGCGGCAGCTTGCCACGGCCCAGGCGCCAGCTCACGACGCGGCAGCCCATCAGCCAGAAGAAAATACCGGCCATTATCGTCGGCTGCCATTCGTCGAGCTTCGACTGCATGCAGAAATGGATGACCGCGAGCAGGCCGATGCCGTAGAGGATGCGATGGAGGCTTTGCCAGCGCCGGCCGCCCAGGCGGCGCTGCCAGCCGTCGGTCGAGGTGACGGCAAGGACGCACAGACCGGTAAGCGCGGTGAAGCCGATGGTGAGATAGATGCGCAGGACGATCTCGGAGGCGACGGTGCCGAAGGCGAAGGCCTCGTCGGCGGTGTAGAGCGAGAGGTGGGTGAGGACGTAGACGCAGGCGGCGACCCCCACCATGCGGCGGACCTCGAGGAGCCTCGGCCATTGCAGCACGATTCGCGCCGGCGTGATCGTCAGCGAGATGAAGATCAGGCGGATGGTCCAGTCGCCGAACTGGTGGATCGCCTCGGTCAGGGGCCGCGCGCCGAGCCGGTCGAGCTGAAATGACACCGCGGTCCAGATGCCGGGGATGAAGAGGGCGAGGAAGACGCTGGCCTTCAGGGGCGAGAACCGGCCGCTGTAATCGAACCAGGGCAGCTTGCGGAAATTCATGCGGGGTGGTTCTAGCGCGGGTCGGGATGAAAACCCATCACGTTTCGGCGACGGCGCGGTTGAATCTGCGGCCTTGCCGCGCCGGTCGCCGCCGCATAATTTGGTCGCGCCATGAGTTATTTCCTGCAGCAGCTCATCAACGGGCTGACACTCGGCGCAATCTACGCCCTCATCGCCATCGGCTACACGATGGTCTACGGCATCATCGGGATGATCAATTTCGCTCACGGCGAGATCTACATGATCGGCGCGTTTGTTTCCCTTATCACCTTTTTCGTTCTGGGGGCGGTCGGGGTTACATGGGTGCCGCTCGCCCTGGTGGTGGTGCTGTTCTCGGCCATGCTCTTTACCTCGGCCTATGGCTGGGCGGTGGAGCGTGTCGCCTATCGCCCGTTGCGCGGCTCGTTTCGCCTGGCGCCGCTGATTTCGGCGATCGGCATGTCGATCTTCCTCCAGAACTATGTGCAGCTGTTGCAGGGCGCGCAGGTCAAGTCATTGCCGCCGGTCGTCACCGGCGGCTTCCGGCTGATGCAGACCGGCGGCTTCACGGTCCAGCTCTCCTACCTGCAGATCATCATCGTGCTGGTGACGCTGGCGCTGATGGCGGGGTTCAGCGTAATGATCGCGGCAACGCCGCTCGGACGGGCACAGCGTGCCTGCGAGCAGGACATGACCATGGCGGCGCTTCTCGGCGTCGATGTCGACCATACCATCTCGACGACCTTTCTCATCGGCGCGGCGCTCGCCGCTGTCGCGGGCGTGATGGTGACGCTCTATTACGGCGTGATCGATTTCTTCATCGGCTTCCTCGCCGGGATGAAGGCTTTCACCGCCGCGGTTCTGGGCGGCATCGGCTCGCTGCCGGGCGCGGTGCTCGGCGGCTTTCTCATCGGCATCATCGAGGCCTTCTGGTCGGGTTATTTTTCCTCCGCCTATAAGGACGTCGCGGTGTTCGGCGTCCTTATCCTGGTGCTGATCTTCCGTCCCTCCGGCTTGCTCGGGCGGCCCGAGATCGAGAAGGTCTGATGGATTTCCTCAGGCTGGCGAAGGAATCGGCGCTCGCCGGCTTCGTCGCCCTTATCCTCGCGATCCCGCTCGCCGGCTTCGACACCAACCAGCTCGGCACAGGCACGACTATCGGCACGCGGCCGAGCTGGGTCGCGATCGCGGTCGTCGCCGTGTTCGTCGGCCGCTTCCTGCTCGGATTGCTGCCGAAGCGCCGCGGCGGCGATCGGCCGCCGGTCGTCTCGCTGTTCATCGCCGAGCATCAGCGCGTGCTCGGCTGGCTCGGCCTCGCGCTCGCGGTGGTCTGGCCGTTTTTGCCGTTCTCGTCGCAGTACCTGCTCGACCTCGCGACCGCGGTGCTGATTTACATGATGCTCGGCTGGGGCCTCGGTGTCGTCGTCGGCCTCGCTGGCCTGCTCAATCTTGGCTACGCGGCCTTCTACGCCGTCGGCGCCTATACGCTGGCGTTGACCTCGGCCTATTGGGGCCTGGGTTTCTGGGAGGCGCTGCCGCTCGCCGGGCTTTGCGCCGCGATCGTCGGCATCCTGCTCGCGCTGCCAGTGCTGCGGCTGCGCGGCGACTATCTCGCCATCGTCACGTTGGGCTTCGGCGAGATCATCCGCATCATCCTGATCAACTGGCAGTCCTTCACTTACGGCCCGAACGGTGTCAACGGCCTGCCGCGGCCGACCTTCTTCGGCCTGCCGCTCGTCGCACGTGCGCCCGGCGGCGGCAAGACCTTCGCGCAGTTCTTCGGCATCGAGTTCAATCAGTCGCAGCGCTACATCTTCCTCTATTTCGTGACGCTGGCGCTGGCGCTCGTCGTCAACGTCTTCATCCTCCGCCTGCGGCGCCTGCCGGTCGGCCGCGCCTGGGAGGCGCTGCGCGAGGATGAGATCGCGAGCCGCGCGCTCGGCATCAATCCGGTCAATGTGAAGCTCTCGGCCTTCGCGATCGGCGCGTTGCTCGCCGGCTTCGCAGGGACGTTCTTCGCCGCGCGCCAAAGCTTCGTCAGCCCGGAAAGCTTCAATTTCCAGGAATCGGCGACGGTGCTGGCGATCGTCGTTCTCGGCGGCATGGGCAGTCAGCTCGGGATCGCGCTCGCCGCAATCATCCTCGTCACGCTGCCCGAATTCGGCCGCGAATTCGCGCAGTTCCGCATGCTGCTCTTCGGCGCGGCGATGGTCGGGATCATGATTTGGCGGCCGCGCGGCCTGTTCTCGCTGCGCACGCCATCAATCACGCTGAGTGGCAGGCAGGCGCCGCAATGAGCGGCGCGGCGCTGCTCGACGTCGATCGCCTGACCATGCGTTTCGGCGGGCTGGTGGCGATCGATGAGCTCTCCTTCGCCGCCGACAAGGAGAAGATCACCGCCGTCATCGGCCCGAACGGCGCCGGCAAGACCACCGTGTTCAACTGTCTCACCGGCTTCTATCGCCCGACCGCCGGCAATCTGGCGCTGCATCGCGACGGCCAGGAGCTGCGGCTCGAGCGCATGGAAGGGTGGCGTATCGCCCGCGACGCCGGCATTGCCCGCACCTTCCAGAACATCCGGCTGTTCGCCGGCATGACCGTGCTCGAGAATCTGATCATCGCGCAGCATACGCGGCTGATGCGCGCCAGTGGCTGGAGCATCGCCGGTCTCCTCGGTCTCGCGGGCTACCGCCAGGCCGAAGCGGAGGCGCTCGACCGCGCGCGCGAATGGCTCGACCGCATCGGCCTCGTCCCACGCGCGGACACGATCGCCGGCACCTTACCTTATGGCGACCAACGGCGGCTGGAGATCGCGCGCGCGATGTGCACCGAGCCGGCGCTGCTTTGCCTCGACGAGCCGGCGGCCGGGCTCAATCCGCGCGAATCGCACGAGCTCAATCGCCTGCTGCTCTCGATCCGCGACCGCTACCGTATCGCGATCTTGCTGATCGAGCACGACATGAACGTGGTAATGGGCATTTCCGACCGCGTCGTGGTGCTCGACTACGGCCGGAAGATCGCCGACGGCACCCCGCAAGAGGTGCGCAACGATCCGGCCGTCATCAAGGCCTATCTCGGCGAGCCCGAAGCATGACCGCACTCCTGTCGATCGCCAGAGTCCATACCTTCTACGGGAGCATCGAGGCGCTGAAGGGCGTGGACATCGTGGTCGAGGAGGGCGAGATCGTCACCCTGATCGGCGCCAACGGGGCCGGCAAGTCGACCTTGCTGATGACGATCTGCGGGAAGCCGCAAGCGGCACAAGGCCGCATCACCTTCGCCGGTGACGAGATCACGCGCCTGCCGACCTACGAAATTATGCGCCGCGGTATCTCGCATGCGCCCGAGGGGCGGCACATTTTCCCGCGCATGACGGTGCTCGAGAATCTGCAGATGGGCGCGATCGTCGCCGGCCCGCAATATTTCGCCGCCGACCTCGAGCGCGTGCTGACACTGTTCCCGATCCTCAAATCGCGCCGCGATCAGCGCGGCGGCACGCTCTCGGGCGGCGAGCAGCAGATGCTCGCCATCGCCCGGGCGCTGATGAGCCGGCCGCGGCTCCTGCTGCTCGACGAGCCGTCGCTCGGTCTCGCGCCGCTCATCGTCAAGCAGATATTCGACGTCATCCGCGCGATCAACCACGAGCAGAAAATCACGGTCTTCCTCGTCGAGCAGAACGCGCATCACGCGCTGCGCCTCGCGCATCGCGGCTATGTGATGCAGACCGGTCAAATCGCGCTCGCCGGCACGGGCCGAGCGCTCTTGGAGAACAAGGACGTACGCGCCGCTTATCTCGAAGGCGGCGGCGCTTAGCCTCCCCTGCACGCAGCGTGGTAAATCCGCTAGGATTGCGCCCGTATCGAGAGGAGTTTCTCATGAATCGTGCCGGACGGATCGAGCGCGTGCTATGCCGCATGGCGGCGGAGCGGATCGACACGCTCGTCGCGCTTTCGAACGCCAAGCATCATCTGGCGCGGATCAACCTGGCGGCGCATCTCATGGGTTATCGCGCGCTCGCCGAGAGCGCGCTCGTGCTCCGTGCCGACGGCACCGAGCGGCTGATCGTCACGCCGGTCTACGATGCCGAGCGCGCGGCGCTCCGGCGGCCCGAGCCGCCGCTGACGGCGAGCGACGATCTCGCCGCTGCGCTCGCCGAGCTGCTGCGCCAACGCGCGCCCGGCCGCATCGCGACCACCGGCCTTGGCGCCATACCGCACGATCTCGCTGTGCGGCTTCTCGACATCGTCGGCAAGGATGCGCTGCCGTTCGACGATGCGGTGAACGAGGTGACGGCGCCCAAGACCGACGAGGAGATCGCGAACGCGCGCAAAGCCGTCGCGATTGCCGAACAGACGCACGAGCACATGCTCGCGGTCGCCCGCGCGGGGCTGCGTGAATGTGACCTCGCGGTCGAGATGAATCTCTATGCGAAAGGTCTTGGCGCCAACGATAATTTCCTGATGCTGAGCGGCGGGCCACATCAACAGGGCGTCGGCGCGTCGAGCAACCGCCCGCTGGAGCGCGGCGATGTCATCATCGCCGAATCGACGCCCGCTTATGACGGGCAGTTCGGGCAAATCTGCCGCAGCGCCTCGGTCGGCACGCCTTCGAATGTCTTGGTGGAGAAATACGCGCTGGTGGTGCGGGCGATGACCGCTGGTATCGAGATCATTCGTCCCGGAATCAAGGTCTCGGATGTCGCTGGCGCGATCGACGCGGTACTGACCGACGCCGGCTACGAAAAATATAACCGGCCGCCGTACATGAACCGGCGCGGCCACGGCATGGGCGCGGGCTCGATGGCGCCCGGCGACATCGCTATCGAGAACCACACGATCCTCGAAGAGGACATGGTATTCGTCGTCCATCCTAATCAGTACCTGCCGGAGACGGGCTATCTGCTGTGCGGCGAGCCGGTGCGCGTGACCGCGACGGGCTTTGAGTCGCTTAGCAAGAAATGGGCCGAGCTCGGCGCGGTTGTGGCCTGAGCCATGCGCCTTCTCGAAACAACGCTGCTCACCGGTCCCTATGACTGGGACGAGCGCGTGCTGCCGCGCAGTGAGTACGAGGGGCGGCTCGAGCGTGCGCGCGCGGCGATGGCGCGCGCGGGCGCCGTGGCGCTCGCCGTCTATGGCCATCCGGGGAATTACGGAGCGCTCGCCTATCTCACGAACTTCGCACCCAAGAACGGGCCGGCCCTGGCGCTCGTGCCGCTAGAGGGGCCGCTGCGCATCCTCGCCTCCGGCACGCCCAAGATGATGGATGTGGCGAAGCGCTTGACCTGGATCGAGGATGTGCGGCCGCTCGGCAACGTGGCGAAGGTCGTCGCCGAGTTTGTCGGCGACGGCAATGCGCTTGGAGCCTGGGCTTTTGGCGCTCTGCCGCAAGGCCTCTATGCCGGCATCGCCGGAGCGGTGGCGCCGCGCACGCTGCTTACGCTCGATCAAGCGCTCGATGCGGTGCGTCGGCGCAAGTCGCCGCGTGAGCTCGAGCTGATGCGCGGCGCGGCGCGCTTTCTTGCGACGGCAATGGGTGAGTTCGCCGCGCGCGTGCGCGCCGGCATCGGCGTGCGCAGCGCCGCACTGACGGCGGAACGCGCCGCCATCGCCGCGGGTGCGCAAGACGCGCGTGCCATAGCGAGCCTTTCGCCCGGCGGTGTGCCGCTGCCGCTCGATGCGGCGAGCGACGAGCGCGCGCTCGACCCTGCCAATGCCGGTATCGCCGTGCAGAACCATGGCTATTGGGCGTCGGGCTACGTGACTGTCGCACGCCGGCCCAGCGCGGCGCGTTCACAGGCGCGGGAAGCGCTGGCCGCCGCTCTCGCCGTCGCGCGGGGCGGAGCACATCTGCCGGGGAGCGTTGCCGCAAACGCGATCGGCCTCTCGCTCGAGGAGGGGCCGGGCAACCCGCTCGAAGCCGGCGCGGTTTATGCTGTGACCAGCAGCGCCACGGAGGGCGACGAAACGGCCTATGCGTCGGCGCTCGTCGCGGTTACGGAAAATGCCTGCGACGCGTTGTGGCAGGAGCAGCCGTGATGCCGGCGCTCCCCTAAGCGACGACAGACGACGGGATCGCACGCCGCGCGCGGCGTCGCAGCACCAGGATCATCACCAAAGCCAGCGCCATCAGCACCGCCGTTGCCGCGCCGAGACCGAAGCCCAGTGCTTGCGCGCCGGTAAAGAAATTATCCGAGATCAGTGCGACGATGAACGGGCCTAGGCCCCGGCCGAGCAAGTAGTAGATCAGCAAATAGACGGCGGTGACCTTGCCCATGACGCGAGCCGGCGTGATCTTGGCGAGAAGGCTTGCGCCGACCGGTTGATAAGCGCCGGCGACGAGGAGTTGCGCGCCTAAGGCGAAGAACATCTGCCCGACCTGCGGCACGATCGGCGCGGCGATGCCGAAGGGAATGAAGATGATGGTGACCCACACGCCGACAATCTCGGCGGCGTCGCGTCGGCCGCGCTGCTGCAGCACGTCGATCGCATAGCCGCCGCACCAGGCGCCGAGCGGCGCGCAGATCAAGAGGCAGCCGCCGAAGAACAGGCCGATCTGCGCCGGCGGCAACTGCCAGGTGCGGGCGATGATCGTCGGCATCCACGAGCCGTAGCTGATGGCGACGCCGAAGAAGCAGGTGATCCACGCGAAAAGCGGCAAATAGGTGCGCCACCCCGCCTTGATCTGGTCGAACGCCTCGCGAAAGGTGACGCCGGTTTGCGCGATCGAGCCTTCGATGCGGCGCGGCGGCTCGCGGAAGGTGAGCGAAAGCAGCGACAGCGGGATGCCGATCGCGCCGATGATGACCAGCACCGCTTGCCAAGCATGGAGACCGCCGATCCAGGGCACCGCTTTGAGCGCGCCCGAATTGACGAGGCCGGCAAGCGCGCCGGTGATCATCACGCCGGCCGCGGCGCCGATATAGTTGCCGGCAGTGAAGATGCCGAAGGCGCGGCCGCGTTTCTCGATCGGGAAGCTGTCGCGGAAGAGGGAGTAGCTCGCGGGCGTGAGCGCCGCCTCGCCGACGCCGATGCCGGAGCGGCCGAGGAAGAATTGCCAATAGGTCTGCGCCAAGCCGCAGCTCAAGGTCATCGCCGACCACAGCACCACGCCGATGCCGATGATCTGCCGCCGCGAGATACGGTCGACAAGATAGCCGGCCGGCAAACCGAGGATAGCGAAAGGGGCCGCGAAGGACAGGCCGAGCAGCAGTCCCATCTGCGTGTCGCTCGCGCCGATATCCTGCTTGATCGGGCCGACCAGCAAGGTAATCGAACCGCTGTCGATCTGGGCGTAGATGAAGAGCAGGGTGAGGACGCCGGTCATTGCCCATTGCCGCCAGGTGACGCGCGGTGCCGCGTTGTCGGCCGGGGCGAAACCGGTCCCGAGGCTCAGCGATGGCTGATCGGTGCTCATTCTTCCTCCCTGTCGCGACCGCTCTGCGGCGGTCGCGATGCCCGCGAGTATGTCACGGGGAGGGGGCGGCTTGCGAGAGGATGATCGCCCCGTCTTGGGCAGTCGGGGTTGCCGGTATATGATGGGCCCCGCCGATGATATCGGCGTGGAGGCTATCATGGCGGAGAAGGAACCGAACGCTCCGGCGCCCGCCGGGACATCTCCCCAGCGCACGGAGCCGGTGGTCCCGCCCAATTGGGGCCCCAACATGCTCGTCTACGGCGACGTGTCGCGCATGCTGTTCCGCATGCACCGCAACGTCGCCGCGCATATGGACGCGCATAAGCGTCTCGCCGAGCGGATGCAGGCCGTGTTCGCGCACGAGCAAGCGATGGTGATCGAGCTCGCGCGGCTGATCGACGAGAACCTCGCTGGCGCCGCGCGCAAATCCAACGAAGAGAAGCCGCCACTCGGCGGCGAGAGCATCGAGCGGATCTTCGATCACGCCACCAAGGCGATGACGGAGACCGGGCGCATGCTGACCGATATTCAGCTCGAATCGCTTGCGCTATTGCAGCATTACATCGAGGAATCGACCGACGGCGGCGCCAAGCCGCCGTCGACCGACACAGAGACGAACAAAGGATCGGGGAAAGAATGAACAAGATCTTCAGCATTGCCATCGCGGCGGCGCTCGGCCTCGCGGCTCTTCTGTTTGTCGCAGGCGTCGCACGCGCCGACGACATCAAGATCGCGGTCGCCGGGCCGATCACCGGCTCTGATGCCGCCGTCGGCGAGCAGATGCGGCGCGGGGGGGTGATGGCGGTCGCCGACATCAACGCCAAGGGCGGAATCCTCGGCAAGAAGCTCGCGCTCCAGATCGGCGACGATGCCTGCGACCCGAAACAGGCGGTTGCGATCGCCAACAAATTCGCGGTCAGCGGCGTCGCCTTCGTCGCGGGGCATTATTGCTCCTCGACCTCGATCCCGGCCTCAGCGGTCTATGCCGATGCCGGTATCCTGGAAATTTCGCCGGCCTCGACCAACCCCGCCTATACAGACGATCCCTACAAGAAGGGCTGGAACAACGTCTTCCGCGTCTGCGGGCGCGACGACGTGCAGGGCAAGGTTGCGGGCGACTACATCGCCGAGCAGTTCAAGGGCAAGCCGGTCGCCATCATCGACGACAAAACCACTTATGGCGCCGGCCTTGCCAGCGAGACGCGCAAGTCGCTGCATGCCCACGGCGTCACAGAAGTGATCAATGAATCGATCAACCAAGGCGACAAGGATTTCTCGGCGCTGGTCAGCCGGATGAAACAGGCGAAGGTCGGCGTCATCTATTTCGGCGGCTATTACACCGAGGCCGGACTGATCGTTCGCCAATCAAAGGATCAGGGCCTCAACGCGCCGCTGATCGGCGGCGACGCATTGGTGACGACCGAGTTCTGGACCATCACCGGCGCCGCCGGCACCGGCACGCTGATGACCTTCTCGCCCGATCCGCGCAAGATCGCCGCGGCGGCGCCCGTGGTCGCGGAGTTCCAGAAGCAGGGCTACGACCCCGAAGGCTATACGCTCTACACCTACGCCGCGGTGCAGATCTTTGCCCAAGCGGCGGCGCAGGCGAAATCGACCGATATCGATAAGGTCTCCAAGGTCATGCACAGCGCCAAATTCGATACGGTGCTCGGTCAGGTCGGTTTCGACGCCAAGGGCGACATCATCGGCCCGGGCTACGTCATGTTCGAATGGAACAATAACGGCAAATACGAGCAGATCGGCGAGCCGATGCAGGCGGGAGGATCTAAATGAGAGCTTTCGTTCGCTACCTCGCGGTCAATACGCGCCAGCCGGCGGCGATGGCCGACTACTACAAGAGCTATTTCGGCCTCCATGAGGTCGTGCGCTCGTCGGAAGGCGACATCGCGCTCACCGACGGCTGGTTCAAGTTCTGTCTGCTCGCGCATTGGCCCGATGACGAGATCGCCGGCATGAGCCATTACGGGATCGCCGTCGACAGCCTCGACGCGCTCCAGGCGCGCCTTACGCAAGCCGGGTCCCATGCCGAGATCGGCCGGGGGCGCGGCGGCGATTTCTACGGCGATTATTTCGTGCTCGATCCACATGACATGCCTTGGGCGATCTCGACGCGCGATTTCGGCCTGGGCGACGATATGCCGACGCCTTTCGGCGTGCCGCGCATCCGTCATGCCGAGATCTCGGTCGGCGAGACGCATCGCGAGATGCAGTGGATGATCGACGTGTTTGGCCTGCGCGAAATCAATTGCAGCAAGAAGATCCGCGATGCTGGCAGCACATTCGCCATTCGCATGCTGGGCGACGGCGTCATCAACGTCACCTTCCTGCCGTTCGACCATGTGCATCCGAAGGTGATGAGCACGCGCCAGACCGCGCGCAAATGGGCGGTGCAGCATTTTGGCTGGGTCGTGCCCGATATGATGGGGCTCATTGCGAGCCTGCCGGAGGATCTGCGCGATCCGACGCCATCGAGCGGCAATATGGCCGAGTTCCAGGCGCTCGATCCCGACGAGAATCGCTTCGACCTCTCGCAGGCCAAGGGCTTCGAGGTCGATGTCGATCTCTGGGAGCGGGGCGACGGACCGGGCGGCCCGCCGGCGAACATCCGTATCCCCGGCGTGCAATAAGGCGCGCCGCCGCGCTATCGACCGGTTGCGCGTGACTCCCCGATACGACCGCGCTGGAAGCCTAACAAGCTGAGCGGAAGCAGGCTGGGCGCCGAGGAGCACGTGCATTGCGTGCCTCCTTGGGGCTCGCTACAAGCGCCGCCTCACGCTGCAAATGATTTGCATTTGCGTTCATATTACGAACGCGAATTAATCGCTTTACAATTGAGAATGATTGTCATTATCATCGTTTCGGACTCTGGGGAACATTTGTCGTGGGAGTGGGATGGCGAGAAATTGCTGCGCAACTATCGGCTTCGCGGTGACCGCTGCCGCGCTGTGTTGCATTCCTGGCGAACTGCTGGCGGCACCGCCGCAGCTTTCGGTCCCGACCGACGAACAGCTTCAAGCGAGTGGCCCGGCTACGGCGAACGGCCCCTTTGGGTTCATGACCAACCTAGCGCGAACCAATTTTTTGCTCGGAAATATGTGGGGTTTGCGGCCGTTCCTCAGCCAATACGGCATCTCGATCGGCCTCCAGGAAACCACCGAGGTGCTGGGCAACCTCACGGGCGGCCGCGCGCAAGGCATCGAGTATGACGGGCTGACCACGGGCGTGCTGCAGCTCGATACCAACCGTGCTTTCGGCCGGTATGGCGGCACCTTCAATGTCAGCGGCCTGCAATATCACGGCCGTAATCTCAGCGCCGACAAGCTCCTGACCCTGCAAACCGCCAGTGGCATCGAGGCCGATCGCGCGACGCGGCTCTGGGAGCTGTGGTACGACCAGAAATTCCTCGAAGAGGACCGCGCCGATGTGAAGATCGGGCAGCAAAGTCTCGATCAGGAGTTCATGGTCAGCCAGAACGCGCTGCTGTTCGTCAACACCATGTTCGGCTGGCCCATGGTGCCGTCGGCCGACCTGCCCGGCGGCGGACCGGCCTATCCGCTGTCGGCGCTGGGCGTGCGCGTGCGGACGCGGCCGATCGATCCCCTGACGTTCCTGTTCGGCGCCTTCAACGGTAGCCCGGTCGCGATCAATTCCGGCGATCCGCAGATGCAGAACAGCGCGGGCACCAGCTTCCCCCTGAACGGCGGCCTGCTTGCGATCGCGGAGATG
>DASYAL010000088.1:0-29069 GCA_036501365.1 Allostellaceae bacterium
GACCGTCGCCACGGCCGGCATCGATATCGAGCGCCAGCTCGGGCGCTGCTGGCGCACCATCGAGCGCTGCGACGGGATCATCGCCGATCTCCTCGACTTCGCCGGCGGGCGCGAGCTGCATGCCGCGGCGATGCGTCTCGACGGCTGGCTCGCCGATATCCTCGATCAGATCAAGCTGCCGCCGACCGTCGCGCTCGATCGCCGGCTCGATGCGCCGCAGGCGGTGGTGCCGATCGACAGCGAGCGGCTGCGCTGCGCCATCGTCAATCTCATCGAGAACGCGGTCGAGGCAATCGCGGACAAGCCGGACCTCGTCGACCATCGCATCACCGTTTCGAGCGCGGCCGGCCCGCGCGCCGAGGTGGTGATCGCCGATACCGGGGCGGGCATGAGCGCCGAGGTGCTGTCGCATGTCTTCGAGCCGCTGTTCTCGACCCGCGCCTTCGGCACCGGCCTCGGCCTGCCGACGGTGAAACGGATCCTCGAGCAGCATGGCGGCGAGATCGCGATCGACAGCGCGCCGGGCGACGGCACGCGCGTCATCCTGCAACTGCCGCTGGTTCAGACGAAGACCAGCAGCCAGGCGGCCTGAAATCAGGCGGTGCCGTGCCGCCAGCGGCTCGGGAAAATCGCCCAGGTGGAGACGAGCGCGAGCGCGCAGCCGAGCGCGGTGTCGTAGATCCGCTCGGAGAGCAGCGGCCGGTCGCCGCCTTGCGATAAGAGCGCCATGTCGAGCAGCACCAGCGCCATCGCCGTGATCGCGGCGAAGCCGCTCCAGCGCTGCCAGATCATGCCGGGCGAGATGAGGAAGGCGAGGAGGATCGCGACCGCGGTCAGATGCCAGGCGTCGTGGCTCAAGGAGACGATGCCGAGCGCAATGCCCACACCAATCAGCGTGCCGAAAGCACGTTGTAAGACCAGCTGTACGCTCTCGGAATCGTTGGGCCGCATCACCGCAAGGGTCGTGATCGTGACCCAGGCGGCGTGGCTTGCGCCGAAATGCTCGGCGATGCCGAGGCCGAGCGCCGCGGCGAGCGCATAGCGCAGGCCGAAGCGCCAATCGGCGGCATGTGCGCCGAGCAGCCGCGTCGTCCCGGCGCGGACGCTGCCGCCGGTCTCGACCGCGTATTGCCGGCGCAGACGGTCGTCGAGCCAGACGATCAGCATCGCCCAGGCGCTGCCGGCGATCGCCGGCACGATCAGCCGCGGGCTGGCGATGTGCAGGCTGGCGACGATGACGAAGCTGAAGCCCGCGCAGCGCGCGGCGTTCTCGAGGCCGCGGCTTGTGTTGTGCACCCAGCCGATCGCGACGGCGCAGAGGAACAGCACGCCGAGCTGCGCCCAGAAGGAATCGCCGGCGAGCCAGGCGAGGAGGCCGCCGACGAGGATCGCGTCGCCGCTCGTCGCCATGTTGACGAGGCGGTCGCGGAGCTCGCCGCCGAGATCGTTGATCCACGGCCACAGCGCGCAGAGCGTCGCGATGAGGCCGAGCTCGGCATTGCCGAGCGCGACGCCGACGACAATCGGCCCGGCGACCGAGAGCGCGCCGCGCGCCGCGCGGTCCCAGAACAGGCTCTGGCCGCCATAGCGGACGAGATCGAGCGGATCGAGGCCGAAGACGCGCATCTGTGCAGCGGCGCTCGTACCTGTTCGGGCCTTCGGTCTCAGCCGCTTCCCGTGCGGCGGCGGCGTGGCGCGGCTTGTGGCGCTTCCATCACGAACGGGTTCGGCAGCAGATTCTTTTCCGTGCCCGAGCCCGAGGCGACCTTGAACATATCGATGAGCGCGCGCAGGGCGGGCGAGACTTGGCGGTGGCCGGGGTAATAGAGAAAAAAGCCCTCGATAGAGGGCGACCAGTTTTCGAGCACGCGGATCAATTGGCCGGTGCGCAAGAAGGGCAGCGCCAGGCTGTCCATCGTATAGACGAGGCCGAGCCCGTCGAGCGCCGCGCGCAAGGCAAGATCTGAATTGTTCACGATGATCGGGCCGGTCACCGCGATATGTCGCGATTTGCCCTCGCGTTTGAACGGCCAGTCGAGGACCGGAGCGTCGAGCGCCATGCGATATTGGATGCAGCGATGCGCCGCGAGATCCTCGGGCGCGCGGGGCGGCCGGTTGAGCGCGAAATACTGCGGCGAGCCAACGACGGCGATGGTGAAGGGCTTCATGATCCGAACCGCCACCATGTCGGACGGAACCTGTCCGCGCAGGCGGATACCGGCGTCCAAGCCCTTGGCGACGATATCGACGATCGCCGATTCCACGTGAATCTCGAGCTCGATCTCGGGATAAGTCGCGAGAAACCGCGCCCAGAGCTGCGCGATCAACGCCGATGCCACCGGGTTGACGTGGAGCCGCAGCCGGCCCGCGGGCCGGCCGCGCTCGCGATTGAGATCCTCGAGCGCCGTGGCGATCTGATCGACCGCCGGGCGCAGCCGCTGCAGCAGGCGGTGGCCTGCATCGGTCAGCGCGACGCTGCGCGTGGTGCGATTGAGCAGCCGCGTGCCGAGACGCTCTTCGAGCGCGCGCATGGTATGGCTCAGCGCCGAGGGCGTGACGCGCAGCTGCGTCGCCGCGGCGCGAAAGCTCAGCTGATCGGCGATGGCGACGAAGGCGGTCAGGTCGGCAAGCTCGCCGCGGCGCATTACTGAATCCTCCTCATCACGGAATAGAAAAGATATAGCGTTCTCATCGCCGGCGCCAAAGCCGATCATACCCGCATTCGGATCGAGGTCGACGATGCAGCATCATTTCCCGCCGGCTCCCTGTCTCCCCATGCTCCATGGCATGCCGGGCCGGCGGCCCCGGCGCTTCGTTCTCCGGGCGCCGGGGTCTCTTTTGATGCGCCGCGGAGGGTGATCGGCGACAGCGGCCGGCGCGTGCGCTTTCGGCTCGTCTTTTATTTTCACGCCGCCAAGGACGAGCCACTTACCCCGGCGCTCCCCCCAGCGCCGGGGTCTATTTTCGCGCGGCGTGCGGTTGGCGCGAATGCTTGCCTTCTGACTGCGGTCAGGCAAGGCCCGCTGCCGGAGCGCGCGCAGGCGCCGGCTGTGAAGGCGGGCGGGCGTCCCGGTGAATACCGCGATCCTCTCGGCGCTGTCGGCGCTCTTCGGCTCGACCATCGGCGCGGTCGCCTCGATCGCGACGACCTGGCTGACCCAGCACTATCAAGGCCGCGCGCAACACGTCGAGCGGGACACCGCGCGTCGCGAGCGGTTGTTCACCCAGTTCATTGATCTGGCGGCGAAGCTCTATGCCAATGCGCTGACCCAGGAGATGAGCGACATCTCCGTGCTCATGCCGCTCTATGCGCTCAAGTCGCAGATCAATCTGTTTTCGAGAGAAGCGACGAGCGCGAAGGCCGACGAGGTTGTTCGAAAGATCGTCGATACCTATTACGCGCCGGCGATCGATTTCCGCAACAGACGAGCGGTCCGCGAAGGCGAACGCGATCTCTTGCAAGATTTCACCGAGGCGTGCCGCGCCGAACTCGTCGACTAAGGCTTCGCCGGTTTTGAAGAGTCCCAGGGCACGATCCCGCTGCGGCAAATTAATGAATTTAGTTCAGCAGAGAATAGAATAATTACAGAGTTTTCATTTCTAGCCGCGAGGCCGATTCTCAAGTTGTCGGAACGCGACGCTGGCGAGGTGAGCCATGGCTGTGGACGAGAAAACGTCGCTGCGCACGGAAAGAGCCGATCCGCCGATCGAGCGGAAGGGGCGCGGCGAGGATCGATCCGGTCCGGCGCCGGCGAAAAAACGACGGCGTTCGCCCTGGCTGCGCAAAGGCCTGTTCCTGCTGCTTCCGCTCGCGCTGATCGGCGGCGGCTACGTCTATGTCAGCGGCGGCAAGGTGATGTCAACCGACGATGCCTATGTCGAGGCCGACAAGGTCGGCATTTCGACCGACGTCGGCGGCATCGTCAAAGAGGTCGATGTCACCGAGAACCAGCGCGTCGCGGCGGGGCAGATTCTCTATCGCCTCGATCCCGCGCAATTCCAGATCGCACTCCAGAACGCCAAGGCCAACCTCGCCACCATCGCGCTCACCCTCGATTCGGAGAAGGCTGGTTATCCGGGGCTCGTCAGCAATGCGGCGGCGCAGCAGGCGCAAGTCGAGCTCGATCAGCTCAACTACAATCGCAACGCGGCGCTGCTGCCCAACAATGTCGTCTCCAGAGCCGCTTACGACCAGACGCAATTCACGCTGCAAGCGGATAAGAACAAGCTCGATTCGTCGCGTCAGCTCGCGGCCGTGCAATTGGCGAAGCTCGGCGGCGATGCGAATACGCCGACGAACGAGCTGCCCCAATATCAGCAGGCCGCCGCCCAGGTCGCGGAAGCGCAGCGCGAGCTCGATCACACGACGGTGCACGCGCCGTTCTCGGGGATCGTGACGCAAGTCTCGGCGACCGCGCCCGGTAAATATCTCGCTGCCTCGACGCCCGCTTTCTATCTCGTCGACACCGATCACGTCTGGGTCGATGCCCAGCCGAAAGAGACGCAACTCACCTGGGTCCGGCAAGGCCAAACGGCGACGATTGCGGTCGATACCTATCCGCATGTCGAATGGCACGGCACCCTCGAGACGATCAGCCCGGCGGCGTCGCAAGAGTTCGCGCTGCTGCCGGCGCAGAACACCAGCGGCAATTGGGTCAAGGTGGTGCAGCGCGTGCCGATGCGGCTGCGCGTCGATACCAGCGATCCGAAGCTGCCGCCGCTGCGTGCCGGCATGAGCGTCGAGGTCGACGTCGACACCGGTCATGCGCGCGGGCTGCCGCATTTCATCGCCGCGCTCTTCGGCGCGGGAAATGCATCATGACGACGCCCCCGGCGACGGCCGACCATCCCAACCGCGCCGCGATCACCCTCTGCGTGATGCTCGCGACGCTGATGCAGGCGCTCGATACGACGATTGCCAATGTCGCTTTGCCGTACATCCAAGGCAGCGTCTCCGCGAGCCAGGACGAGATCACCTGGGTCTTGACCTCCTATCTCGTCGCGGCGGCGATCACCACGCCGGCGACCGGCTTCCTCACCGGACGGCTCGGCATCAAGCGCGTGTTCCTGATCTCGGTCGTAGGCTTCACCGTCGCCTCGGTGCTGTGCGGCCTCGCGACCTCGCTGGTCGAGATCGTGCTCTTCCGCATCTTGCAGGGCACGTTCGGCGCGGCGCTCGTGCCGCTGTCGCAGACCGTGCTGCTCAACATCAATCCGAAAGAACGGCAGGGCAGCGCGATGGCGCTGTGGAGCGTCGCGGTAATGGTCGGACCGGTGCTGGGCCCGATCCTCGGCGGCTGGCTGACCTCGGCCTATACGTGGCGCTACGTCTTCTACATCAACGTGCCGATCGGCATCGCAACCTTCGTCGGTATGTACCTCTTTCTCCCCAACGCGCGGGGCAGCGCCGGCACGAAGCTCGACTGGTTCGGCTTCGCCGCGCTCGGTCTCGCCGTTGCGGCCTTTCAGGTGATGCTCGATCGCGGCGAGGAACTCGACTGGTTCGGTTCGGGCGAGATCGTAATCGAGGCGATCGTCGCGGCCGCGGCGTTCTACCTCTTCGTCGTCCAAATGATGACGGCGCGCGCGCCCTTCGTCCGGCCATCGCTCTTCGCCGATCGCAACTTCACCGCCGGCTCGCTCTTCGGCCTCAGCCTCGGCATCACTTACTACGCCTCGCTGGCCCTGCAGCCGCCGTATCTCCAGGACTTGATGAATTATCCGGTGCTTACGGCAGGACTGGTGATTGGACCGCGCGGCATCGGCACCATGGCCACCATGATGATCGTCGGCAAGCTCATCGGCCGGGTCGATACGCGACTCTTGCTCGCGACCGGCCTCGCCGTCACCGCCTGGTCGTTTTATGCGCAGACCGGCTGGACTCCCGACGTCTCGCAAGCGGCGATCATCGCCGTCGGCGTGGTCCAGGGCGCTGGCCTCGGATTGATGTTCGTGCCGCTCAGCGTCGTCTCGCTCTCGACGCTGTCACCCGAAAAGCGGGCGGAAGGCGCCGGCATATACACGCTCATCCGCAACATGGGCTCGAGCGCCGGCATCTCGATGGTGAACGCCCTGCTGACGACCAACACGCAAGTGAATCACGCCGAGATCGCGGAGCATGTCACGGCGGTGAACCCCCTCTTCGAGAGCCCGGCGATCGCCCAGTTCTGGAATCCGGTCACCGCCGCGGGGCGCGCGGCGCTCGACGCGGTGGTGACGCAGCAGGCGCAGATCATCGCTTATATCGACGATTACAAGCTGCTGCTGATCGTGACGGTCGCGGTGTTTCCCTTGCTCCTGTTCTTCCGGAAGGGAAAGGGTAACGACACCGAACAACCGATGGCGGTGGAATGATGTGCGAGGCTCGTCATGCATTCCCCCTGCACGCCTGACGAGCCCGCGAGCCCCGACGCTCTCCCGCCGAGCGTCGGGGCTCAGCCGCTGCCGCTGGCCATTGCTGAGGCGCTCGCCGATCCCATCGTCCGCGCCCTGATGGCGGCGGACGGCGTCGACGAGGATGCATTGAAGCGATTGATCCGCGAACTGATAGCCCGGCTCGCGCCGCGCTTTCAGCCCATCGGCGGCCCCGATTATTCCGCGCGGCGCGAATGAGCCATACGGCAGCACCGAATTGTTTTGAGGAGAAACGAACATATTTGGAGATGGGTTGCATAGTCGCGCAAGGGTGACCACATCGCCGGAGGTTGGATATGCACGATCTCGCCATCGTCCTTCTGGTCGTCTTCGCGTTTACCGCCGTGATGGGCTGGCTCGGCAACAGGAGATAAGTCATGCAAGCGAATGGATCCCTCTCGCCATCGATCGCGCCCGTCCGCGAGACGTCGCTTAATCTTGAGCGGCTCGATCGCGAAGCCGAATCGCCCTATTGGTTGCGTTTTCTCAACGGCCGCTGGCTCATCTACTGGCATGAGCGGCTGATCGGCGATTTCCCGGCCGAGAATGCCGCGCTTGCGCTGGCATTCTTGCGCCAGAAGCAAGGCGAGCGGCCCGCGCTAGGATAGTGCGGTTATATCGAGCCCATATCGACGAGGTGGCTTTGGACCACACCGAAAAACGGATCGAGGATTACGGTGTCATCGGCAACACGCACAGCGCGGCGCTGATATCGCGCGACGGGTCGATCGATTGGCTTTGCCTGCCGCGCTTCGATTCCGCCGCGATGTTCGCCGCGCTGCTCGGCGACGAGAGACACGGCTCATGGCGGATCTCCACCAAAGAGAGCAACGTCCGCATGGCACGCCGCTATCGTCCCGGCACGCCAATTCTCGAGACGCGGTTCGAAACCGAAGCCGGCGCGGCGACCGTGATCGATTTCATGCCACCGCCCAGCGACGAGTTCGTCGACGAGGTGATCCGGCTGGTGCGCGGCGACGCCGGCGTGGTCGAGATGGCGATGACCGTGCTGTTCCGCTTCGATTACGGACGGCTCGTGCCGTGGCTCGAGCGCTCGCTCGACGGCATCGTCGCGATCGCCGGACCCGACGCGGTCCGGCTCTACACGCCGGTCGAACTCGTCAACAAGGATTGGTCGACGCAGGCAGAATTTGCCATCCATGCCGGCGAATATATCCCCTTCGTCCTGACCTGGTTCCCTTCGCATCGCGAGCCGCCCGCAGTGCGCGACGCCATGGCGCTTCTCAAAAAAGTCGAGCAGGCCTGGCAAGGCTGGAGCGCGCGCAATACCTATGACGGGCCGTGGCGCGAGGCGGTCGAGCGCTCCCTCATCACCCTGAAGCTGCTGACCTATCGCCCAACCGGCGGTATCGTCGCGGCGCCGACCACGTCGCTGCCCGAAGCCATCGGCGGTGTGCGTAACTGGGACTACCGCTATTGCTGGATTCGCGATGCCACGCTGAGCCTCTATGCGCTTTTGACCTCGGGCTACCAGCAGGAGGCGATTGCCTGGCGCGAATGGCTGCTGCGCGCCGCCGCCGGCTCGCCCCAGGATCTGCAGATCATGTATGGGCTTCACGGCGAGCAGCGCCTCGTCGAGTTCGTGCTCGATTGGCTGCCCGGCTTCGCTGGCAGCCGGCCGGTGCGCATCGGCAACGCCGCGTATTCGCAGCTCCAGCTCGATCTCTATGGCGAGCTGATCGGCGCGCTTCACACCGCGCGCCGCTTCGGCCACGACGAAAGCGACGCGGCCTGGGCCCTGCAACTCGTCATCATCGATCATTTGGAGCGCATCTGGCGCGAGCCGGACGAAGGCATCTGGGAAGTGCGCGGGCCGCGCCGTCATTTCGTGCATTCGAAGCTGATGGCATGGCTCGCTTTCGATCGCATGATCACCAGCGCCGAGATGTTCCGGCTTAAGGGGCCGATCGAGCATTGGCGTCGCGTGCGCGACGCGATCCATGCCGACATCTGCCACAACGGCTTCGATGCGCACCGCAACACCTTCGTTCAGTATTACGGCGCCACCACGGTCGATGCGGCGCTGCTGTTCATCCCGATCGTCGGCTTTCTGCCGCCGGACGATCCGCGGGTGCAGGGAACCATCGCTATGATCGAGCGCGATCTCCTCGACGACGGACTCTTGCGCCGCTACCGCGTCATGGGTGAGGTCGATGGCCTGCCCGGAGAGGAGGGAGCGTTCCTCGCCTGCAGCTTCTGGCTGTGCGATGTTTATCGCTTATGCGGCCGCGCGGTCGAAGCCGGCGCGCTGTTCGCGCGGTTGCTCGGCTTCGCCAACGATCTAGGACTGATGTCCGAGGAATACGATCCGCGCGCCTGCCGTCAGCTCGGCAATTTTCCGCAAGCCTTCTCGCATGTCGCGCTGATCAACAGCGCTTATGCGCTGAGCGGTGTCGACCGCGCTGCCGGCGGCGCTTAGCGTTCTTCGGCGCCTGCGCCGTGCGCGGCCGCTTCGGCCGCGGCTTGGCGCTGCGCTTCCGCGTCGCGCGCCGCGGCTTCGACCGCGAGCTTCAGCGGGTCGACGCCCTTTGCCTGCATCTCGGCCTCTTCGGCCGATTGCGCGACGTTCGCAGTCACCTGCACCGAGACTTCGGGATGCAGCACGACCTTCAACGGGAACATGCCGAGCGTCTTGATCGGCTTTTCCAGGACGACCTGGCCGCGGGCGATGGTGAAGCCCGCCTCGGTCACGGCGTCGGAGAGGTCGCGCGCCGAGACCGAGCCGTAGAGCTGGCCGCTCTCGCCGGCCTGGCGGATGATCACCACCGTCAGCCCCTCGATCTTGCCGGCGACTTGCTCGGCTTCTTTCTTGCGCGTCAGGTTCTGCGCTTCGAGCTGCGTGCGCTGCTTCTCGAAAAGGGCGAGGTTCTCCTTGGTCGCGCGCAGCGCCTTCTTCTGCGGCAAGAGAAAGTTGCGCGCAAAGCCCGGCCGCACCTTCACGACCTGGCCCATCTGGCCGAGGTTTTCCACGCGCTCGAGGAGGATCACATCCAACATGGCGAGCTTCCTCTAGCGCAACGCATAGGGCAGCAGCCCAAGAAAGCGCGCGCGTTTGATCGCCTGCGCCAGCTCGCGCTGCTTCTTGGTCGAGACCGCGGTGATGCGGCTCGGGACGATCTTGCCGCGCTCGGAGACGAAGCGCTGCATCAGCTTCACATCCTTGTAGTCGATCTTGGGCGCGTTCGGGCCCGAGAACGGGCAGGATTTGCGGCGGCGGAAGAACGGCCGCCGCGCCGCCGGGCGTCCGCCGCCCTGGCGTTCGTCGTTATCGGCCATCGCTTGCCTCCCTGTCCTCTTCGCGCGGATCGCGGTCGCCATAGCCGCGGCGCGGGCCGCGGTCGCGATCGCCGCGGTCGCGCTCGTCGCGTTCGGCGCGGCGCATCATCGCCGAGGGCCCCGCTTCGAGCTCCTCGACGCGCACCGTCAGATAGCGCAGCACGTCCTCGTTGATGCGCATGTTGCGCTCGAGCTCGTTGACCGCGGCGGGCGGCGCCTCGAGATTGAAGAGCACGTAATGGCCCTTGCGATTCTTCTTGATGCGGTAGGCGAGGTTGCGCAGGCCCCAATATTCGCGCTTCTCGATCTTGCCGCCATTCTCGGCGACGAGATTGGCGAAAGTCTCGGTCAGGGTCTCGACCTGGGTGGTCGATATGTCCTGACGTGCAATGAACACGTTTTCGTAGAACGGCACTTATGATCCCCTTATGGCTGTTTGCGGCCCGGCGCTGGTCGCCCTCTTGGATAAAAGAAGCGCGACGGTCAGCGGCCCGAGTCTAGCCGGCTAGGCCGGCAAGGAGGCGGCGGACTATAGGGAGAGCGGCCGCGCGGCGCAACCCGGGAAGCCGCGCTGGACAGGCTCCGCCCTAAATGTTATCGCAGCGTGACAGGGCGGGGAGCGCAGCATGCGTAGATCGTTTTATCTAATTGTTATACCTTGTCTTTTGGCCGGTTGCGTGCCGGTCAACATGGATCCGTCGCGCGACCAGTTCGGTGTTTCGGCGGCGCGGCCGGATGATGCCGGAACCGCGGCGCCGGCGGCGCCGGAGCTCGCGGCGCTCGATCAAAAGGCGCACAAGGTCTGCACCCTCGGCTATGACGGCGCCGCGCCGACGATCCAGCCGGCCGATAACGGCCAGCAGCTCGTCGACCAGAAATTGCGCTGCCAGCATTACGACCGGCTCACCTTCGATTATGTGCATATGGATTGGTCCAATCTCTTCTGACGCGGGCACGATGATCGCCGAGAAGACGGGATGACGCGCGCCCTGGTGTTTCCGGGCCAAGGCTCGCAAGCCGTCGGCATGGGCTGCGAGCTTGCCGGCGCCTTCGCCACCGCGCGCGACGTCTTCGGCGAGATCGACGACGCGCTCAACCAGCATCTCTCGCGCCTGATGTTCGAGGGGCCGGAAAGCGATCTCGTCCTCACCGAGAACGCGCAGCCGGCGCTGATGGCGGCGAGCCTCGCGGTTGCGCGCGTGCTCGAGAAGGATGGCGGCCTCGATTTGAAGCGCCATGTCGCGTTCGTCGCCGGCCATTCGCTCGGCGAGTATTCGGCGCTTGCCGCCGCTTTCGCGCTCGGCGTCGCTGATGCGGCCCGGCTGCTGAAGCGGCGCGGCCTCGCGATGCAGCGCGCCGTGCCGGTCGGTACGGGCGCGATGGCGGCGCTGTTGGGCGTCGAGCTCGATCTTGCGCGCGAGATCGCCGGCGCCGCCGCGCAAGGCGAGGTCTGCGACGTCGCCAATGACAATGGCGGCGGCCAGATCGTCTTGAGCGGCCACAAGACCGCAGTCGAGCGCGCCGTCGCGGTTGCCGCCGAGCGCGGGGTCCGGCGCTCGATCATGCTGCCGGTGAGCGCGCCCTTCCATTGCGCGCTGATGCAGCCGGCGGCCGACGAGATGGCCGAGGCGCTCGACGCGGTGAAGCTCGCCGAGCCGCTGGTGCCGCTCGTCGCCAATGTCAGCGCCGCGCCGGTGCGCGATCCCGATGCGATCAAGCAGCTGCTGGTCGAGCAGGTGACCGGCCTGGTGCGCTGGCGCGAAGGCGTGCTCGCGATGAAGGAGCACGGCGTCGACGCGCTGATCGAGCTCGGCGCCGGCCGGGTGCTGACCGGCCTCGCCAAGCGCATCGACCGCGATCTCGCCGGCACCGCCATCGGCACGCCGGCCGAGATCGAGACTTTCCTCAAGACGCTTTGAGCCCCAACCAAGGATCACGCATGTTCGATCTGAGCGGCAAGGCCGCGCTCGTCACCGGCGCTTCGGGCGGAATCGGCGGCGCAATCGCGCGCGCGCTGCACGGCGCCGGCGCCAAGGTACTGCTCCACGGCACGCGCCGGCCGGCGCTCGATGCACTCGCGGCCGAGCTTGGCGAGCGCGCTTTCGTCGCGGTCGCGGATCTCGGCGATCCCGCCGCGGCCGATGCGCTCGTCAAGGCTGCCGACGCGGCGATGGGACAGCTCGACATCCTCGTCAACAATGCCGGCCTCAACCGCGACATGCTGGCGATGCGCATGAAGGACGAGGATTGGCAAAAGGTGATCGACGTCGACCTCTCCGCCGGCTTCCGTCTCGCCCGCGCCGCCTTGCGCGGCATGGTGCGGCGGCGCTGGGGGCGCATCATCGCCATCACCTCGGTGGTCGGCGCGACCGGCAATCCCGGCCAGGCGAATTACGCCGCGGCCAAGGCCGGCATGGTCGGCATGTCGAAGGCGCTCGCGGCCGAGGTCGCGCAGCGCGGCATCACCGTCAATTGCGTCGCGCCGGGCTTCATCGCCACGGCGATGACCGAGGCGCTGAACGACGAGCAGAAAGCCCGTGTCGCGCAGGCGATTCCAATGGGCCGGGTCGGCACGCCCGAGGAGGTCGCGGCCGGGGTGCTGTTCGTCGCCAGCGAGGAGGCGCGCTACATGACCGGCCAAACCTTGCACATCAACGGCGGCTTGGCCATGATCTAGCCCCATCGGGGGCCTAATTGGTCGCGGGCCGCCGGCTGGTAATGGCCGGCGATCTATGTTAGGTAAGCGTCCCTCCGGTTCCGGCCGTCGCCGAGCGAACGGATGTCACCCACAGCCAAGATTTGCGCGTCAATTTTGTCGAGGAACGAGTGATGAGCGATGTCGCCGAGCGGGTAAAGAAGATCGTCGTGGAGCACCTGGGCGTCGACGAGTCCAAGGTCACCGACAATGCCAGCTTCATCGACGATCTGGGCGCCGACAGCCTCGACACCGTCGAGCTGGTGATGGCCTTCGAAGAGGAATTCGGCTGCGAGATTCCCGACGACGCCGCCGAGAAGATCGTCACCGTGAAAGACGCCGTCCAATTCATCGAAGCCCATCCATCCTGATCACCGCACTATCATGAGACGGGTTGTCGTTACCGGTCTCGGTCTGGTCACGCCGCTCGGCGTCGGCGTCGAGCATGTGTGGAAGCGCTTGATCGCGAGCGATTCCGGCATCAGCGGCGTCCAGAGCTTCGACGTCGCCGACCTGCCCTCGAAGATCGCCGGTCAGGTGCCGCGCGGCGACACCGCGTCGGGCAACTTCAACGCCGACGACTGGGTCCTGCCCAAGGACCAGCGCAAGATGGACGACTTCATCATCTTCGCGCTCGCCGCCGCCGAGCAAGCGGTGACCGATGCCGGCTGGAAGCCGCAGGACGAGGAATCGCAAGAGCGCACCGGCGTGATGATCGGCTCCGGCATCGGCGGCCTGCCCCGCATCACCGACGCGGCGATGACCTTGCACGAGAAAGGCGCGCGCCGCATCTCGCCGTTCTTCATTCCGTCCTGCCTCATCAACCTCGCCTCGGGCCAGGTCTCGATCCGCTACGGTTTCCGCGGCCCGAACCATTCCATCGTCACCGCCTGCTCGACCGGCGCGCATGCGATCGGCGATGCGGCGCGCATCATCATGTGGGAAGACGCCGATGTGATGGTCGCGGGCGGCGCCGAGGCCGCGGTGTGCCGCCTTGGCCTCGCCGGCTTCGCCGCCTCGCGCGCGCTCTCGACCGGCTTCAACGACGAGCCGCAGCGCGCCTCGCGGCCCTGGGACGAGGCGCGAGACGGCTTCGTCATTGGCGAGGGCGCGGGCATCCTCGTCCTTGAAGAGCTCGAGCATGCGAAGAAGCGCGGCGCCAAGATCTATGCCGAGGTCATCGGCTATGGCATGTCGGGCGACGCCTATCACATCACCGCCCCGGCCGAGGACGGCAATGGCGGCTTCCGCGCCATGCGGAACGCTTTGAAGCGCGCGGGGTTGCCCAAGGAAGCGATCGACTACATCAACGCCCACGGCACCTCGACGCCGCTGGGCGACGAGATCGAGCTGGGTGCGGTGAAGCGGCTGTTCGGCGATCACGCCTACAAGCTGTCGATGTCCTCGACCAAATCGGCGATCGGGCATCTGCTCGGCGCCGCCGGCAGCGTCGAGGCGATCTATTCGATCCTCACGATGCGCGACGGCATCGTGCCGCCGACGCTCAACCTCGAAAACCCCAGCCCGTCCTGCGACATCGATCTCGTGCCGCTCAAGGCCAAGGAGCGCCGGGTGCGCCACGCGCTCTCCAATTCCTTCGGCTTCGGCGGCACCAACGCGTCCCTGATCTTCGGCCCACCTCCCTGAGAGGGCTCCCTGAGATGCGTAAGGCGCGCGCCGCGGGATGGCTTTTCGCCGTCCTGCTGCTTGTCGGCGGTGCGTGCTATCTGGCCTTGCGCGCCTATGAGGCGCCTGGGCCGCTCGCCGCGGCGAAGATCGTCGTCATCCCCAAAGGCGCGGGCGTGCGCGAGGTCGGCAGCGTACTGGCCGGGTCGGGCGTCGTCGGCAGCGGCACGATCTTCGCGCTTGGCAGCTATGTCACCGGCCGCGCCTTCGAGCTGAAAGCCGGCGAATACGAATTCGCTGCCGCGATCAGTCCGGCCGCCGCCGCCGATCTCATCGATAGCGGCAAGATCTATCGCCACAAGCTCACCATCCCCGAGGGCCTCACCAGCGCCCAGATCGTCGCGCTGGTCGACGCCGCGCCGTCGCTCGACGGTACGATCGACGCCATCCCAGCCGAAGGCACGCTGCTGCCCGACACCTATTTCTACGTGATGGGCAACACAAGGCAGGAGATGCTGGCGCGCATGCATCGCGGGCTGGAGAAGGCGCTCGCCGAGGAATGGCAGGCGCGCGCGCCGAGCCTGCCGCTCGCCAGCCCGGCCGAGGCGCTGACCCTCGCCTCGATCGTCGAGAAGGAGACGGCGAAGCCCGACGAGCGGCCGCGCGTTGCCGGCGTCTATATCGAGCGGCTGAAGCAGGGCATGAAGCTGCAGGCCGATCCGACCGTGATCTACGCGCTGACGCGGGGCGGCGTCGCGCCGCTCGGCCGGCAGCTCGAGCACGACGATCTTGCCGTCGACTCGCCCTACAACACCTATCTCGACAAGGGCCTGCCGCCGACGCCGATCGACAATCCGGGCCTCGCCTCGCTGCATGCGGCGCTCCAGCCCGACGATCGCGGCGAGCTCTATTTCGTCGCCGACGGCAGCGGCGGCCATGCCTTCGCCAAGACCCTCGAAGAGCACAACAAGAACGTCGCCAAGCTCCGCGCCGAGCAGAACGGCGGGTAGTTCGCCGGCGCGCCGGGCGAGTCGGCCTAGCCCCTTCCGGCGCGCGCGGTTATAACCCCGCGCATGACGATCGCGAGCATGACGGGCTTTGCCCGCGCCGAAGGCCATGACGGGCCACTGGGCTGGGCCTGGGAGCTGAAGAGCGTCAATTCCAAATCCCTCGATCTGCGCTTCCGCTTGCCGCCCGGCTTCGATGCGCTCGAATTGCCGCTGCGCGCGCTCGTCACGCAAAAGCTGAAGCGCGGCTCGACCACCGCCAATCTCCAGGTCGTGCGCGCCGCCGGCGCCGCGTCCTTACGCGTCAACCGCGAGGTACTCGCCGTGGTGATGCGCCTCGCCAACGAGCTCGCGGCCGAGGTCGAGGCGGCGCCGCCGCGCATCGACGGGCTGCTCGCCTTGCGTGGCGTGCTCGAAAGCGGCGAGGAGACGGTCGACGAAGCGGCGCGCGAGCGGCAGGTGACGCTGGTGAGCGAGGGCTTCGCGCGCGCGCTCGACGGGCTCGCGGCGATGCGGCTCGCCGAGGGCCTGCGGCTCGAAGCCGTGCTCAACGAGCGGCTCGACGAGATCGCGGCGCTGGTGAAGGATGCCGAAGCGGCGGCGGCGATGCAGCCCGCGGCGATCAAGGCGCGCGTCAAGGAGCTGATCGCGGTGTTGCTCGATGCCATGCCGGCGCTGCCCGAGGAGCGCTTGGCGCATGAAGCGGCGCTGGTCGTCGCCAAGGCCGATATCCGCGAGGAGCTCGACCGGCTGGCGGCGCATCTTTCCGCCGCGCGCGGCCTTCTCGCCGAAGGCGGCGCGATCGGGCGGCGCTTCGATTTCCTCTGCCAGGAATTCAATCGCGAGGCCAACACCCTCTGCTCGAAGTCGGCCGATCTCGAGCTGACGCGCATCGGCCTCGCCCTGAAAGCGGCGATCGAGCAGTTACGCGAGCAAGTGCAGAATATCGAATAGCGCGATGGCCAAACCCACGATCAAGCGCCGCGGCTTCCTTCTCGTCCTGTCCTCGCCCTCGGGCGCCGGCAAGACCACGATCAGCCGCGCCGTTGTGCAGCGGGAGCAAAATCTTCGCCTGTCGATTTCAGCAACGACCCGAACGCCCCGTCCAGGCGAAGTCGACGGTCAGCATTATTATTTTGTCACGAGTGAGAAATTCGGTGACATGGTCGCGCAAGGGGAGTTGCTCGAGCATGCGGTGGTCTTTGGAAATAGCTACGGTACGCCGCGCGGCCCCGTGATGACGGCACTCGAAGCGGGTATCGACGTCATTAGCGACGTTGATTGGCAAGGCACGCAACAGCTTAAGGAACGCGCGCGCGACGATCTGGTCTCGATCTTTGTTCTGCCGCCCAGCAGGGAAGCGCTGCGAGAGAGACTACAGAGGAGAGCGCAGGATCCGCCCGATGTGATCGAATCGCGCATGGCGAAATCATCGGAAGAATTGAGCCACTGGCCCGAATACGATTACGTCATCGTCAACGACGATCTGGAGCAAAGCGTGCGCCAGGTACAGGCGATTCTCGAAGCGGAGCGCAAGCGCCGCGACCGCCAGCTTGGCATGGCCGATTTCGTCAACCGCCTGCGCGGGCAGGCCTAGCGGGCGTCTTGCGAAGCCGCTTTTAAGATTGGCTTCGCACGACGGCTCGCGCCGGGAAGATTCAGCGCTCGCCTGTGCTGCGCAGTCCGCGCGCCAGGGCGCAGAACTGCTCGACCGACAATTCCTCGGCGCGCTGCGTCGGCCGGGCGCCCGCCGCCTCGATCAGCGCCGCGGTATCGCCCCCGAGCGCTTTGAGACTCTGGCGCAACATCTTGCGGCGCTGGCCGAAAGCCGCGGCGGTGACGCGCTCGAGATCGGCCTGCTCGCACGGCGCAAGCGGCGCCGCGCGCGGCACGAGCTGCACCACCGTCGAGGTGACTTTGGGTGCCGGCACGAAAGCCTGCGGCGGCACGTCGAACAGCAACCGCACCGCGCAGCGCCATTGCGTCAGCACCGAGAGTCGGCCATAGGCCTCGCTCTCCGGCGTTGCCGCGAGGCGCGCGGCGACCTCTTTCTGAAACATCAGCGTGAGGCTCCGATAGGCGCTCGCTTGGCCGAGCCAGCGGATAAGCAGGGGCGTCGCGATGTTGTAGGGCAGGTTGGCGACGATCTGGCGCGGCGCCGCGACGAGCTGCGCCGTATCGATCGCGAGCGCGTCGCCTTCGATGATCGTCAGGCGGCCGGGAAAAGCGGCTTCGATCTCGTGCAAGGCGGCGATGCAGCGTGGATCGCGCTCGATCGCGGTGACATGGCGCGCGCCTTCGAGGAGCAGCGCGCGCGTTAGCCCGCCGGGACCGGGCCCGATCTCGATCATATTCGCGTCATCGAGCGGCGCGGCGGCGCGGGCGATGCGGCGCGTCAGGTTGAGATCGAGGAGGAAATTCTGCCCGAGCGCCTTGCGCGCGCCGAGCTCGAAGCGGCGGATGACGTCGCGAAGCGGCGGAAGCTCAGGCGCCGGCGGGGAGGGCGACACGGCGCTGGACGAGCTCGCCGGCAAGCGCGAGCGCCGCGATCAGGCTGTCGGGCTTGGCGATCCCGCGGCCGGCGATGTCGCAGGCGGTGCCGTGATCGGGCGAGGTGCGGACGAAGGGCAGGCCGAGGGTGATGTTGACGCCGCGATCGAAATCGATGGTCTTCAGCGGGATCAGCGCCTGGTCGTGATACATGCAGATTGCCGCGTCGTAATTGCGCCGCGCCGCCGCATGGAAGAGCGTGTCGGCGGGGGCGGGGCCAGTGACCGAAATTCCCTCGGCGCGCAGCGCGGCGACCGCGGGCGCGATGATGTCGATCTCCTCGCGGCCGATGGTGCCGTTCTCGCCGGCATGCGGGTTGAGGCCGGCGACGGCGAGGCGCGGCCGGGCGATGCCGAAATCGCGCTTCAGCGCCGCCGCGGTGATGCGTCCGGCGGTGACGATGTCGGCGGCGCGCAGCAGGGCGATCGATTCGGCGAGCGGCCGGTGAATCGTCACCGGCACGACGCGCAGCTCCGGTCCCGCGAGCATCATCACCGGCGTCACCCCGCCGGCCAGCTCGGCGAGATATTCGGTATGGCCGGGATGCGGGAAACCCGCGGCGTAGAGCGTCTCTTTCTGGATCGGGTTGGTGACGATCGCCGCGGCGCGGTGCTGCTGCACCAGCTCGACGGCGCGGGTGATCGCGCCGATCACCGCGGCTGCGTTGGCGGGGTCGGGCTTGCCGGGAAGGACCGGCTGCGGCAAAGCGATCGGCAGCACCGGCAGGGCGCCGGCGAAGACCGCGGCCGCTTCCTCAGGCGCGGCGATGGCGCGGACCGGCACGGCGAGATGCAGCGCCGCGGCGAGGGCGACGAGCCGCTCGGGCACGTCGAGGACGAAGAAAGGCGGCAGGCGCTCGGCCTTCCGCGCGGCCCAGGCTTTCAGCGTGATCTCGCCGCCGACGCCGGCGGGCTCGCCGATCGTGAGGGCGAGCGGCGTTGTCACCCGCGAATATCCACATAGGCGCTGCGCCGCAGATCGCGCAGATAGCGGCGCGACATCTGATCCATGCGCGCATGCATGATCTCGTCATAGACATCGTCGGTCGAGGGCATCGCCGCGGCGGGATCCTGGCGCTTGCACACCATGATGACGCCGATGCCGCCACGCGCCGGCAACGGCTTTGACGGCTCCGAGACCTTGAGGCCGAGGACGAGGTTCTTGACGTCCGGCGGCAGGTCGCCGGCGCGGACGCTCGGCGTCTGGGTGGAGAATTGCGGCGCCTGCTCGTGCGCGATCTTCGCCATGTCGTCGCAACTCTTAGCCGTGTCGGTCACGTGCTGGGCCTGTGCCGTGACGCGCTGCTGCTCTTGCTGGTTGGCCCCGGGCGCAACCGGGAACACGACCTCGACGAGGCCGAACTGCGTGTCGTCGGTGGTGGTCTGGCCGGGCGTCCGGCGATCGAGCAGATAGAGGACATAATAGCCCGCGGTGGTGCGGATCGGATAGGAGATCTCGCCGGGATTCATCTTGGCGATCGCATCGTCGAGCGGCGGGCCGAACTGGTTCGGCGTCACCCAGCCGATATCGCCGCCGGTCGCGGCGCTGGGCGCTTGCGAGAATTGCTGCGCCACCGCCGGGAACGACGCGCCCGACCGGATCTGGGTGACGAGCTTGTCGGCGAGCGCCTTGACCTCGGGCTCCTGGGTCGGGTTGTCGATCGCGAGGAAAATCTCGGCGACGTGGCTCTGCGGCTTGCCGATATCGGCCTTGAGACGCGCGATCTCGTCATTGACCTCGGCATCGGAGACGCTGACGTCGGAGGCGTAGCGGCCTTGCACCACCTTGTTCCAGAGGATCGAGGCAGTGACCTGATCGACGAGGGTGCTTTTCGGGACGCCCGCCGCGTTGAGATACTGGTCGAGCCCGCCTTTCGCCATGTTGTTGCGCGCCTCGATGTTGGCCAGCGCCTTGTCGACCTCGCCTTTGTCGGCGGTCACCTTGAAGTGCTTCGCTTCCTGGATCTCGAGCTTCTCGTCGATGAGCTGGCGCAAGACGCGCGGCTGAAGCTGCTGCCGGTTCTGCGGCGTGTCGGGAATGCCCGAGGAACGCATCACCAGCCCGAGCCGCGCATCGACGTCCTCCGCGGTGACGATGTCGTTGTTGACCACCGCGGCGATGCGCGTCTCCTGCGCCTGGCACGCGCCGGCCAGGATGACGACGAAGGCGAGACCAAGCAGCCATTTCATGGGTTGAACAAATTTTAATGTGATGAACGGAAACCGTCTTCTGTATAGATCGAAAGCGCGAATTGCCCAAGGGGGCACATAGCCGCGCCCGCTCAGGTGCCGCTGTTGAAGGGCGTGACCGACACGTCGCCGAGGTCGCGGAAGACGAAGGTCAGGACGAACGACGTGCCCGGCTTGATGTCGGCAATCGAGATGGCGGTGCGCGCGATCGTGGCAGTGACCGCGACGCAGTCGTCGCGATAGGTGAGGCGAAGGTTCGAGGCGACACTGGTCAAGCCGCTGTTGAGGTTTTGGGTCTGCGTGACTCCGGCCGACCAGGTATCGGTGAGGTTGAAATTGACGCCGACGCTGATCTGGTTCGCCGGCGTCACCGACGGGATGCCCGGGATCGCCGAGGTGGCGATATAGCTGACGCTGCCGCTGAGATTGGCGACGCCGTCGGCGGCGCCGACCTCCTGGCGCCGCATCGCCAGATCCTGGCTGTCGAGGCGCGCGCGGTAGAAAACGCTGAACTGTCCGCCGGGCGTCACGCTCACCCGCCCGACCACGTCCGAGCGCTTGTGGTCGAGGCCCGAGCCGACCGGGAATTGGCTCTCGCCCTGGAGGCGGTAGCTCTCGCCGATCAGGAAGCTGGTGCTGCCGGCGGCGGTATTGAACACGCCGCCATGCAGGCCGTAATCGACGCGCTGCCCGCCGTCGATCCGATCGTAGCCGGGAAAGCGATTGCCGACGAAGAGATCGCTGTCGTCGAACTCGAAGCTCTGCGCGTCCTCGTTGGGGATGGTCGAGGGATTGCCGCCGAGCGGCGCGACGAAGGCGGCGGCGATCGGCTCGATCAGCGCGTCGATCGGGCCGAGGGAAGCGACCCAGGGGTAGCGCCATTGGAGCGCCATCTGCGGGAAGACGCGGCCCTCGGTCGTGCTCTTCGGTATCGTCGAGAGGCCGTAAGCCGGGCTGAAATCCGTGTTGTAGCCGTCGCCGCGCAGCGTCGCGCTGAATTGATAGCGGTCGCCGATCGGGCCGTTGAACGGCAGGCGCCAATCCGCGCCGACCGAGAGGCGCCGCATCGCGAGGCTGTCGCGCTTGGAGAGGTTGAGCATGTTGCCGTTGAACTGCCAGGTCCCGCCGAGCGCATCGGGCGGGGTCGCGAAGTCGTAATCCGCGACCGGCAGCACGATCGGCTCGTTGGCGATGCTCGTGGTCGGATTGAGGTTCTGATAGCCGTAGGCGCTGATGTTGCCGTAGCTCGCCGGGCCGAGACTGCCGAAATTCTCGGCATAGACGTGGTCGGTGAGGAAGTTCGTCGTATAGGGGAAGTGAAAGCGCTGGAGATAGGTCTGGTCGGTGGTCGCGGTGCCGTCGAATCCGGCGCGCCAGCTCGGCGTCAGGTCCCAGACGCCGTCGGCGGCGATGTGGCCGCGCAGCGTGTGGATCGCCGCATTGGGATCGGGCGCCTGGGGATCGAAGGCGGTGCTGCCGTAATTGAGGCTGGTATCGGTCGTCAGCGTGCCGTTGCCGAAACGCTGGCGATACTGCCCGTCGAGGATCGTGCCGCCTTCGGTCATGAAGATCGGACGGATGGTCGCGTCCTTGTCGGGTCCGAGCACGAAGTAATAGGGCAGGCCGAGGCGGAAGCCGTTCGACGCGTCGTTGCCGATCACCGGCGGCAGGAAGCCGCTGGCGCGCTTCACCGACGGATCGGGATGCGAGAAGTAGGGCGAATAGAAGACCGGGATGCCTTCGATCTCCATGGTCGCGTCGTGGTATTCGACGATCTGCAGCTCCTTGTCGTCGACCGCCTGCTCGGCCTTGATCTGCCAGACCGGCGGCCGCGTCGGGTCGGCGGCGCAGAGCTGGCACGGCGAGAACACCGCGCGCCGCACCTCGGTCCGGGTTCCGGCGACGCGGCGCGCGGTGTTGCCGACGAGGCGCGAGCCGTCGAACAGCAGCATCCGCGCGTCCCTGATGAAGCCGTCGTGGAAATTGTCGTGCAATTCCATGTAATCGGCGAAGACGACGTCGCCGGTCGGCTGGGTCATGCTGACATTGCCGGACGCGGTCACCGTGTCGGTGCGCTGGTTGTAGGTCACCGTGTCGGCGAGCAGGATCTGGTCGTCCTGGCTGAGCTCGACATGGCCCTTGGCGACGACGAGGCCGAGATCCTGGTCGTATTGCAACTCGTCGGCGGTCACCAGCATCGGCGGCTGTTGCGGATTGGCGCTGCCTGCCTGGGGCTGGCCCGGCGCCGCCGCTGCGGCGCCCGCTTTGCCGGCCGGTGTCCCCGTCGCGGGGCTCGCCGGCGGCCTCGCGCTCGATGGCGCGGCGGCTGGCGGCGCGCTTCCCGGCTTGGAAGGTTGCGGATTCGCCTGCTGCGCTTGCGCACCGAGGAGCAGCGCCCATGACGCCACCAGCCCTCCGACGATCCCCAGCCCCCCGATCCGCCCCATAGAGGCTCAGCCGTCCTCGAGATGAAGTAGCAGAGTGGCGCCGAGCAACCAGGTGACGCCGGTCGGCGTCCAAGCGGCGAGGGCGATCGGAATGCTGGCCGAGAGGCCGAGCGCGAAGACGACGTCGGAGAGGAAATAGAGCGCGAAGCCGGCGGCGACGCCGGCGCCGATCATCAAGGTCGCGCCGCCGCGACGCTGCATCCTGAGGCTGAAGCTCGCCGCGATCAGCACCATCGCCGCGTAGAGGAAGGGCCGCGATAAGAGCGCGTTGAAATAGAGGCGGTGGCGCTGCGAGGAGAAGCCGGAATTGTCGAGCAGGCGGATGAAGCCCGGCAACTCCCAGAACGACATCGTCTCGGGCGAGGCGAAGCTCTCCTGGATCTTGTTGGCGCTGAGGTTGGTGCCGACCGTGAGCGAATCGAACGGTTGGAGCGGCTTGCCCGGCCGCCATTCGGTGCCGTCATGCACCTCCCAGATGCCGTCCTTGAGCAGCGCCTGCTTGGCGTCGATGCGGCGAACCAGCTCCGTGTCGCCCGCGAGGAAGAGGATCATCACATTGTTGAGCGCGCCGCGTTTCGGGACGAAGGCGCTGGCATGGACGATCGAGTGATTGCCGGATTCGTCGCTCTGTCGCAGCCAGAAACCGGTGCGCGTCAGGCTGAGCTGGTCGCCGTCGCCGCGGAGGATCCGGTTCTCGAGTTGCTCGTAGCTCGCCTGCATGACCGAGGCGACCGGATTGAAGACCGTGACCACCAGCAGGCCGACGAGGAACGCGCCCGAGAGCGGTGGCGCGAGGAATTGCCAGGCGGAGATCCCCGCCGCGCGCGCGACCACGAGCTCGTGGCTGCGGGTGAGGCGCCAGAACGCCATCATCGTGCCGAAAAGGATCGCGAAGGGCATGACCTGCTGCGCCATGTCCGGCTGCTTCAGCGCCGCCATCTCGAGGAGGATGAGGAGCGTCGCGTCGGGCCGTGTGCCGGCGCGGCGGATGAGCTCGATGTAATCGAGCAGGAAGACGACGCTCATCATCCCGAGGAAGATCGTCGCGCACCAGATGAAGAACTGGCGCGCGATGTAGCGGAAGAGGGTCTTCCACGGCGACATGGGGCTATTCCGCCGGCTGCGCCGCGGCGCGCCGCCGCCAGGTCGGCGCGCCGCTTTCGCGCCACAGCAGCCACAGCGAGACGACGAGCGGCAGCAGCAGGTTGCCGTAGAGCAGCGGGATCGCGAAGCCGGCGCGCGCCGAGAGGTTTTTCAGCGCGATATCGACCACCTCGACCGCGAAAGCGAGGCCGACGCCCAAGAGGATGCGGCGCGACTGGCCGCGGCGGTTGAACTCGCCGGTGAGCAGGCAGGCGATCGGCAGCGCCGCCATGGTCAGCGCCGAGAGCGGGCCCGCGAGGCGCATGTTGAGCTCGACGAGAACGGCGCGGCGCCAGTCGGGATCCTGATCCGGGCCGGTGCTGCGGAACAGCTCGCCGGTGTAGCGCTCGTCGACCTCGCGGTCGCGCGTGCCGGGCGCGCCGGCGAGGTTGTCGAGCTCGAGCGTGTATTTCTGGAAGGTCAGGACCGAGAGGTGGCCGTTGGCGATGTCGCGCTGCTGGCGCGTGCCATCGACCAGCAGCAGGCGCGGCCCGTCGTCGGTGTTGACCATGGCGCCGCGCTGGGCGAAGACCGTCACCGGTTTGTCGGGCTGGCGCTCGTCGTAGATGAGGATGCTTTGCAGATCGCCGTTGTCGTCGCGGCTCTGGACATAGACCATCAGCTTGTCGCTGAGCGTGTTGAAGACGCCGTCCTGGATCAGCACCGAGGCGAAACGGTTGCGGATCTCGAATTGCAGATCCTTGAACGCGCGATTCGCCGCCGGCAGGAGGTAGAGCGAGAGCGCGTAGAGCACCACCATGCCGATCGCGCCGGTGATGAGCGCGGGCCGCGCCAGCGTCATCGGGCTGATGCCGGCGGCGCGCATCACCACCATCTCGCTTTCGGAGATCAGCTTGTTGTAGACGAACTGCACCGCGACGAAGACCGCGATCGGCATGACCACGTCGATGAAGCGCGGCATGATCAGGATCGCGAGATGCAGGAACACCCCGATCGAGAGGCCGCGGTTGACGATGAGGTCGATGAGGCGCAGCGCCTGCACGAGCCACACGGCGGAGCTGAAGACGAGGCAGACGGAGAGCATGACCAGCAGCGTCTGGCGCAGCATGTAGCGCGTGAGGCCGGTCATCGAGGCCGATTGCGCCACGGAGTGCGCGAGGCCCCTCATGGACGCCGATTGCAGCAGGGAGCGCGCCAGGCCCTTCATGGGCGCGGATTATAGAAGCGGGCCGCGCGCCGAGCCTAGCCCCGAATTCGCGTCCCAGCGCGCGCCGCGCTGTTTTGGCGCGCGCGGCGCAATTTGTCGCGTGCGCGGCGGCTTGCGGCGCGCGAGCCGCCGTGGAACTCTGCGGCGTCTTCGGGTCGAAGTGGCGCAGTCGGGGCGGAATCGGAGTCGAGGAGGATGGGGGAAGATCGCGGGCCGGTGCCGGCCGCCGGCCGTTTCGCGGCCTGTTTCGTGGTCCTTGTCGCGCTGAGCTGTGTGCCGCTCTTCCTGACGGCGCTGCCGCCGTTGCTCGACTATCCGAATCATCTCGCGCGCATGCATCTCTTGCCGTCCTTGCCCGCGGGCTCGGCGCTCGCCCGCTACGTCGCCGTGCGCTGGTCGCCGCTGCCCAATCTCGGCATGGACGGCGTCGTGCCGTTCCTCGCCGATGTCATGCCGCTCGCGGCGGCGGGCAAGCTGTTCATCGCCCTGACCTTCGTGCTGATCGCGGGCGGCACGGCGGCGCTGCACCGCGTGCTGTTCGGGCGCTGGTCGTCGTGGACGCTGCTCGCCTTCCTGCTGCTCTATACGCGCCTCCTGCTCTGGGGCTTCATGGGCTTTCTCTTCGGCTGCGGCCTGGCGCTTTGCGCGTTCGCCGCCTGGATCGCCTTGGAACGGCGGCATTGGCTGCTGCGCGTCGTCCTCGGCTGCGTCTTCGCGCTCGCGATCTATCTGTCGCATCTGCTCGCTTTCGGTCTCTACGCGGTGATGGTCGGGTGCTACGAGCTCGGCGAGGTCTGGCGCTGGCGCAAGCCGCCGCTGGTCGCGCTCAAGGATCTCGTCATCGGCGGCGCGCCGTTCCTCCCGGCGCTGGCGCTGATGAGCATGAACTCATCGACCGGGCGCATCATCTACGCCAATCCGCTGCGCAAGCTCGATCTTCTCTTCAGCGTGTTCGACGATTACAGCCGGCCGTTCGACGTGACCTGCTTCGTCATCGTGGTGCTGGCGGTCGCGTTTGTGTTCTGGCGCCGTTGGGTGCGGCTTTCGCCGGCGATGGTCCTGCCGCTGATCGGCCTCGTCGCGGTCTATCTCGCGATGCCGACGCAGCTCTTCACCGCCGCCGGCGTCGAGCGCCGCATCCCGATGATGATCTTCCTGGTGCTGATCGGCGGCAGCCGCTGGGCGCCGCCCTTCGCCCGCCGCGAGCGGCTCTTCCTTTACGGCGCGGCTGTGATCTTCGCGGTACGGCTCGCGGTGATCGCCGTGGTCTGGCACAACGCCGGCCGACTCTATGCGCAGCTCCTGCCGGGCTTGGATACGCTGCCGCGCGGGAGCTGCCTCGCCGTCGGCTTCGGCAAGGACAGCATCCAGGTGGCGCATGAGCCGCTGACGCATTTCCCGGCGCTCGCCGTGCTGCGGCGCGACGACTTCGTCACCTCGCTCTTCGCCTATCCGGAGCAGCAGCCGATCGCGCTGACACCCGAAGCCGGTCGCCTCGCCGGGCTCCTGACGCAGGACGGGCTGTGGTACGCCTTCGCCGAGAACAGCACGCCGCTGTCGCCGGCGGCGACTTCGGCGCTCCAGGAATGCGGCCATGTGGTCTTCGTCGATCCGAAGCCGTTCACGCTCAAGAACAGCGCCGGCCTCGTGCCGCTCTTCGTGCGGCCGCGCTTCCAGCTTTACCGCGTCGCCGCCGCGACCGCGCCGCCTTGATGCCGCCGCTCGCCTTGCTGCTGCCGTCTTGGCCCGATCTCGCCGCCTGGGCGGGGGTGATCCTCGCCAGCCTCGCGATGACCGGCATCGGACGCCTGGCGACGGGTGCGCGCAGCGCGCCGGAATCGGCGTTGATTGCCGGCTGGGGCGCTTCTGTGCTGGTGCTGACCGCCTGGGGTCTCGTCACCGCCGCGAGTCTGCGCGTGCCGGCGGCGCTGCTTCTGGCGCTCGGTCTCATCGCGCTGCTTGCGCCGCGCTGGTGGCTGAAGCGCGAGGACTGGCGCGCGCTCGGCCGTGTCGCCGTGCTCGCCCTGCCGCTCCTCGCCATCATGGCGAGCGCGCGGCCAAGCCTGCCCGATACCTGGCTCAATCTCCTGCCCAACGCCGCTTATCTTTACGATCACGGCTTTTTCCCCGCCGATGCGCGGCCACCCGCGCATTCCTTCATCGCCGGCGCGCCCTACAACATGCAGCTCGCGAGCTATATGGCCGGGCTGCTGCTGGCGGATTTTCCGGCGAGCGCGATGATCGATCTCAACCTCGTGCTGCTGCTCGCGGGCGGGCTGCTGCTGGCGCGGCTCATGACCGGCAACGATACGGCTGCGCCGCGCTGGCCGGTCGCCGCGCTCGGCCTCTTGCTTGCGATCCCGCTCAATCCCGGCTTCGATCCGCGCTATCATCTCTCGGCCTATAGCGAGACCTCGGTGATGGTCGTGCTCGCTTTTGCCGGCTGGCATGGCGCGCGCGCGCTCGATCGCGCCGCCGGCGGGCGCGATGCCGGCACCGATTTGCGGCTCCTCGCGCTGATCCTCGCCGCGCTCGTCAACATCAAGCAGGAAAGCGTCGCGCTGGCTTTCGGCGTCGTCGTGTCGCTGCTCGTCGTCGCGGCGCTGACGCGCGGACGGCGGCGCGAGACGGTCGTCGCGATCCTTCTCGCGGCGCTGCCGGCGCTGCTGCTCTATCTCGGCTGGCGCTGGTACGTGCTCGGCCATTTCGCGCTCGGCGAGCTCAAGGGTCTGCCCTTCGCGCAATGGCACATCCTCGATCTGCCGCAGATCCTCCTCAACATGCTGCGCGCGATCGGTGAGCGGATCGTGTTTTTCGCCATCCTCGCCGTGGCGCTCGTCGCCGCGGCGGGACGGCTCATCCGGCGCGAGCTCGATCTGGGAACACGCCTCGCGCTCGCGCTGCTCGGCACCGCGCTGCTCTACAACGCCGCGCTGCTCGCCGCCTATGTCGCGCATTTCGAAGGCCGGATGGGCATCGAGGCGCATTCCTATTACCGCTACAACACGCATCTCGGCTTGCTGCTGATGGCGGCGCTGGTGATGCTGACGCGCGGCTGGCGCTGGTCGGATTTCGGCGGGCGCTGGCGTCGCGCGGTGCCCGCGCTTCTCGTGTTGCTGGCGCTTCTGGTGCCGCTGCCGTTTCTCCACATGCTGCGCTTCGATCTCGAAGTGCCCAATCTGCGCGCCTACCTGCTGGCGCAGGAAGCGGCGCTGCGCATCGGCGGCGACGACAAGCTGTTGCTGATCCTGCCGGGCGATAACGGCACCTTGCCGCCGACGATCGAAGGCGTGCTGCGCTACCTGCCGCCGCGGCGGCGAGATGTCGATTTCACGGTCGCGCGCGATCTTGCCGCGGGGCTCGCGATGACCGGCTATGCGCACGCGCTCTTGTCCTGCGCGCCGCAGGCCGTCGACGGCGTGCCGGCGGGCGAGGGCGCGCTGCTCGCGCGGCAGGACGATCGATGGCACGCCGAAGCCGTCTGGTCCTATGCGCCGCCGCCGCGGCATGCGCGCTGGTCGCAGGTGCTGGCGCCGGCGCCGCTCTGCCTCGGCCCGCCTCCGCCGCGCGGTTGACTCGGCGGCAGCGAGGGTCTATCGCCGCCGCAGGCAACGAAAGATCGGGGCGTGTCATGAAGATCAGCTTCGCGGCGCCGCGCATGCCGCGCTCGGGCACGATTGTGGTCGCGATCATGGAAGATCGCAAAATGTCGCCGCATGCGATCGAGATCGACAAGCAAAGCGGCGGCGCCATCCGCCGCGCCATGGAAGCGAGCCGCTTCACCGGCAAGCCCGACGAAACGATGATGATTCCGGCGCCCGCCAATCTCGACGTGTCGCGGGTGATGCTGATCGGCGTCGGCAAGCCCAAGCTCGGCGATCGCAGCGTCAGGCAGAATCGCGGCGGCGTGATCCTCTCGGCCTTGAATGCCGTCGGCGAGCAGAACGCCGCGTTCTTCGTCAACGCCTTCAAGGGCCGCGACGCGGCGACGGCCGCCGCCGATCTCGCCTTTGGCGCGCGGCTGCGCTCCTATCGCTTCGATAAATACCGCACCAAGGAAAAGCCCGAGCACAAGCCGTCGTTGAAGGAGCTGACGCTGCTCGTCGACGGGCCGAAGGCCGCGGAGCACGAGTTCGAGCCGCTCGACAAGATCGCGGAGGCCGTGTTCTTCACCCGCGACCTCGTCTCCGAGCCCGCCAACGTCATCTATCCCGAGACGCTGGCGCGCGAGGCGAAGAAGCTCTCGAGCCTCGGCGTCGAGGTCGAGGTGCTCGACGAAAAGCAGATGAAGACGCTCGGCATGAATATGCTTCTGGGCGTGGCGCAAGGCAGCAGACGGCCGGCGCGGCTCGTCGTCATGCAGTGGAAGGGCAATCCGCGCGCGAAGAACAAGGCGCCGGTCGCGTTTCTCGGCAAGGGCGTGACCTTCGATACCGGCGGCATCTCGATCAAGGCCGCCGGCGGCATGGAAGACATGAAGTGGGATATGGGCGGCGCCGGCGTCGTGATCGGCTTGATGAAGGCGCTCGCCGG
>DASYAL010000089.1:0-1526 GCA_036501365.1 Allostellaceae bacterium
GTAGGTGATCAGGCCGCGCGGGCCGAACGAGAACACGATGGCAATCGAGGTCGTGAATGGCGGCGAGATCAGCGGCAGGAACGTCGCGCGGTCGATCAGCCAGCGTACCGGCTCCGCGAGCCTGACGCGCTCGACCGTGAACGCAAAGACGAAGCCAATCGCGGTTCCGGCCGATCCAACCAGCGCGGCTAGTTCCAGGCTGTTGCGCAGTGCCCGCAGATTGCTTGGAGATTTTAGTGTGGCGCCGAACGCCCCCAGCGAGAGCCCGCCGTCGTCGAACACGGCGCGCTGCGACAGCATGACCAGGGGATAGACGACGAAGAGCAGCAGCAGCAGCCAGATCACCAACAGGCCGCCTTCCCTCACCGCCCAGTCCGGGAGCGCGAGCTGCGGTCGTGCGGTCGAGGGAGCCGACATCGGCTTAGCCGGCGTTGAGGACTTCGGCCACCCAGCGCTCGACGATGCGCTTGCGATTTTCGCCCGCCCATTTGTCGTCGATCTCGATGATCTTTGCGTTCTTCAGGACCGCCGCCAGATCGGGATCGGGCGCGACCTTGGGGTGAGCCGGCAGGAAGTTGATCTTGGCCGGCGCCAGCAAGGACTGCATGTCGGCGCTCGTCGCCCAATCGATCAGCTTCTTTGCTTCCGCAGTGTTCTTGTTGCCCTTGACCAGCGAGATGCACTCGGCGGCCGAGCCGATCCCCTCCTTCGGGAAGGAAATCTGCACGTCGTAGCCCTTCTGCCGCGTGAAGAGCGCATCGACGATGAAGAAGATGCCGCCCGCGGCCTGGCCGAGGCCGATCGGGACCGTGCCGCCGCCGCCGCTCTTGGTATAGGCCTGAATGTTCTGGCGCAGCTTCTTCATATAGGCGAAGGCCGCGTCCTCGTTGCGATTGTTCACCTGAAGAATCGAGAAGATACGCGTGACCGCGGTGCCCGAGGTTCGCGCGTCGGCCATCTGGAGCTGGCCCTTGTAGGCGGGATCGAGCAGATCGTCCCAGGATGCCGGCGCTTTCAATTTGTGTTCCGCGAGGAATTTGCTGTTGGTCATGAAAACCAGCGGATCGTCGGCGATCGCGGTCCACATGCCCTTTGCGCTCTTGAAGCGCTGCGGCAGATCGGCCGCGCTCGGCGGTGAATAGGCGTCGAAGATTCCCTGGTCCTCGCCGGCTGTGAATGTCTCGACAGGACCGCCGAAGAGAACGTCGACCTGTGGATTGCCTTTTTCGGCGATCAGGCGCGCCAGCGCTTCACCGGACGAGAAGCGCACGAAATTGACGTGGATGCCCGTCGCCTTCTCGAACGCCTCCAGCATCGGCCGCGCATAATTCTCCGGCCAAATCGAATAGGCGCGAACCGCCTCCGCCGCGACAGCGCGCCGAAGCAGGAACGGCGCGGCGACTGCGCCAGCGATCACGCTGCGCCGGTCGAGCTTTCGCGGCGAACGCATGGCCTTGTCTTCATCCCTGACGTGCATGAGACCTCCCGTGCAGACCCTTGGTCCGCTTCGTCTTATTATTAAAGCG
>DASYAL010000090.1:0-1791 GCA_036501365.1 Allostellaceae bacterium
GCGGTCTTGTCGGCGAGCGCGTGATCGTGATCCCAGATCGCGACCTTGGCGCCGGAGGCGACGAAGCGTTCGGTGATGGCGCGGCCAAAACCCTGCGCGCCGCCGGTGACGATTGCGGTGCGGCCATTGAGATCGATCTTGTTCATGGTGGAAGCCTTCCGGTCGAATGTCAGAGCATGTAGCCGCCGTCGACGACGAGGTCGACGCCGGTGGTGAATGCGGCCTCATCGCTGGCGAGATAGACGGCCATATCGGCGATTTCCTGCGCGGTGCCGAGCCTGCCCATCTTCTGGCGGGCGACGAATTTTTCGCGGCCGTCCGGGCCGGCCGCTGCGGCGCGCCCCAACATCGAGGGCGTTTCCACCGTGCCCGGGCAGATGCTGTTGCAGCGGATGCCCTGATTTATGAAATCAAGCGCGATCGCGCGCGAGAGCAGCGAGATCGCCGCTTTCGACGCACTGTAGACATAGCGGTTGGCCGGCGGGCGCAGCGCTGCGCATGACGAGATGTTGACGATGCTGCCGCCTCCGCCCGCGACCATTGCCGGCAGGAACGCTTTGATGGTCCGGTGCATCGACTTGACGTTCAGGTCGAACGAGAAGTCCCAGTCCTCTTCAGAGCATTCCATGATGGTGCCGTGGTGCACGAAGCCTGCGGCATTGAGCAGGATATCGATCTTGCCGACGCGCTTGGCGAAGGCGTTGACGTCGGCGGTGTTGCGAACGTCGAGCCGCGTCGTCTCGGCGATGCCTTCGCTCTTCAGCGTGGCAAGGCCTTTCTCGTCGATGTCGGTGGCGATCACGCTGGCGCCCTCGCGAGCAAATGTGATGGCGCAGGCGCGGCCGATGCCGGCGGCGGCCGCGGTCACGACGGCGCGCTTGCCCTTAAGGCGGTCTGACATTTTTGTTTTCCCTTATTGTTCGTCATTGCGAGGAGCGAAGCGACGAAGCAATCCATAGCGCCGCAAGCGGATAGATGGATTGCTTCGCTTCGCTCGCAATGACGAGAGGCTAATGATTATCCCTCGCCACGCCAACCTTGCCGGCGATGTCGTGATAGCGCGTGGCGAGCTCCATGCAGGCGCCGGTGGCGTGCTGACCCACGGTCGAACGATAGAGTTCCTGCCACGGCGTCTGGTTGGCCGGATGCGGAAAGCCGCCCTTGGCTTTCAGCTCGGCATGGCGCTTCTTCACCTCGGCATCGGAGATCAGGATGTTGGCGCTTCCCTTGTTGAGATCGATACGCACCTTGTCGCCGGTCCTCAGAATCGCGAGGCCGCCGTCGGCGGCCGCTTCCGGCGAGGCGTTGAGGATCGAGGGCGAGCCCGATGTGCCGGATTGCCGTCCGTCGCCGATGCATGGCAGGGCGAGGATGCCGCGTTTGATCAGCGCGGCCGGCGGCTGCATGTTCACGACCTCGGCGCCGCCGGGATAGCCGATTGGTCCGGTGCCGCGAACGAACAGCATGCAGTGCTCGTCGATCTCAAGCGCGGGATCGTCGATGCGGTCGTGATAATCCTCCGGCCCTTCGAACACGATGGCGCGGCCTTCGAAGGCATTCGGGTCCTTCGGATTGACGAGGTAACGGTCTCGGAATTCCTTCGAAATGACGCTGGTCTTCATGATCGCGGAATCGAACAGATTGCCGCGTAAGACCAGAAAGCCCGCATCCTTTACCAGCGGCTTGTCGTAGCTCCAGATCACGTCGCCGTCGGGCTTCGGTGCTGCGCTGCAGTTCGCGCCCATGGTTTTGCCATTGACGGTCATTGCATCCTCATGGATGCGCTTGTGC
>DASYAL010000091.1:0-3342 GCA_036501365.1 Allostellaceae bacterium
CGACGACCGGATCGCCTTCGTCATGTCGGGAGGCACCGAGGGCGTGTTGTCGCCGCACCTGACCGTGTTCACCCGCAGTTTTGGCGCCAACGGCGAGAATCCGGCCTCGGCCGGCAAACGCCTCAGCGTCGGCATTGCGCACACGCGCGACTTTCTGCCCGAGGAAATCGGGCGCCAGGCGCAGATCGACGAGACCTTCAACGCGGTGCATCGCGCCATGACCGACGCCGGCATCGCTGATCGGGCGGATGTGCATTTCGTTCAGATCAAATGTCCGCTCCTGACCAGCGAGCGTATCGAGGCAGCGCTGCATCGCGGACACGACACCGTGACCGCCGGCGCCTACAGTTCGATGGGCTACTCGCGCGGCGCATCGGCGCTCGGCGTGGCCGCGGCGCTCGGCGAACTGAAGGTCAAGGCTTGCGAAGACCAGGTGCTGAAGGATTGGGAGTTGTTTTCTTCCGTTGCGTCGTCGTCGGCCGGCATCGAGCTGATGCACAACGTGGTGATCGTCATGGGCAATTCGCCGGCCTCGCGCAGCCGGTTTGTCATCGGTCACGCCGTGATGCGCGACTCGATCGACCTCGATGCGGTGGTCGAAGCACTGGGCAGCGTCGGGCTCGCCGCCGGCGATGCTCAGACGCAAGCCCGTCTGGTCAACATATTCGCCAAAGCCGAGGCTTCTCCCGACGGCGTCGTGCGCGGTTTCCGTCACACCATGCTCGACGATTCCGATGTGGGGTCCACGCGCCACGCCCGCGCCGCAGTCGGCGGACTGATCGCGGGCTTGTCGGGAACCGGCGCTGTGTATGTTTCCGGAGGCGCCGAGCATCAGGGACCGCCCGGCGGCGGTCCGGTTGCAGTGATCGCGCGGGCTTGATCGCAACCAAGGCCGCGGCCGCGCCGCCCGCGCTATCGGGCACTTCTCTGCGGCGCCGGCGATCTGCCGCCGCTCGGCAGCTTGGCAATAATGCTATCGGCAAGCGCGATCGCTTTGCCGGCGCCGAGATTTTGCATGCAAGCATGATCGTTGGGGCATTCGCGAAGCCGCCGCAAATAGCAGGGCGAGCAGGCAAGCTCGACGCGCAAGACGGCATCGGCGCGGCGATACGGGCCGGCCCAGATCGGATCGGTGGGGCCGAACAGGCCGATCACCGAGCGCTCCAGCGCCGTCGCCAGATGCATCGGCCCGGAATCGTTGCTCACGCACAGCGCGGCGCGGCGGATCAGCGCCGCGAGCTCCGGCAGCGTCGTCTCGCCGGCGAGGTCGACCGCGCCGGGCGCGAGCCTGCCCACCTCTTCGCACAGCGCGCGCTCGCCCTGCGAGCCGATCAGGATGACGGCCAGGCCTTTTTGCAGAAGATGGCGCGCGACTTCGGCGAAGCCGTCCTGGCGCCAGGCTTTGGTGTCCCAATTGGTGCCGGGCGCGACGATGGCCAGCGGCTTTGCTTTGCCGATCTCGTAATAATCGAGCAGCGCGTCGATGCGGGTCGCGGCCTGCGGCGGGATGGGGAAGGAAAAATTCGGCGCGGCGGCGTTAAGCCCGAGCATCGGCGCGACGCCGAGATAGCGCTCGACCGGATGCAGGTCGAGCGTCGGCAGCGCCATGTGATGGGTATAAGCGAGCCAGCTGCCTTCGCGGGCGCCCTGCCAGGCGTGTTTCCTCGCTTCGGCGGGGATGGCGCGCGTCAGCGTCTTCCAGACGTCCTTGCGCGGCTTGTCGAAGCCGATCCGCACCGGCGCGCCGCTGGCGAACGCGAACACGGCGCTGCGCAACTGGCCCTGCAGGTCGATCGCAAGATCGTAGCCCGCGGCGCGCAGCGTCGCGATGAGCCGCGCGGCGGCGACATAAGGCGCCGGCCGCCACGGCGCCGACCAATCGCCGCGGGAAAACGCGATCACATTGCTGACTGCCGGATGGTCCGCCACGAGCTCGGCAAATTCCTCCGCGATCAGCCAATCGATTCGCGCCTTGGGGTAGCGGGCGCGCAAGGCATTGAGCACCGGAATGGTCTGCACGACGTCGCCGAGCGCCGATAATTTGATCAGCAGGATGTTCTTGAAATCGCGGCTCTTGAGGTCGCTGGCTGACACAGTCGGTTCCTGTCGGACGAAACTATGCGCCACGACCGATCTCGCGCCTCGGCAATGACGTGCGATTATCTATCACCAAGGCCGGCGAATTGTAAGCGAAGGCGAGAGTATCTCCTGCTGCATCCCCGGCACTCGCCCCCGGCCGCGCGATCGGTATACTGAGCGTAAGCCGGCCATTGAGAGCCTGAGCACGAGGGAGACGCGTGGATGCGTTACAGCAAAGAGCGAATTCTGACCACTCACGCGGGAAGCCTGTCGCGTCCGCCCGATCTCATCGCCTTGAGCAAAGCGGTCGCGGTCGGCGAGACCAAGAGCGACGATCCGGCCTATGCGCGGGCTCTCGGCGCCGCCGTCGGCGAGGTGGTCAAAAAGCAGCGCGAGCTCGGCGTCGATATCCCCGACGATGGCGAGTTTGGCAAGCCGGTGGGCGGATCGTACGACTACGGCGCCTGGTGGAATTACGCCTTTGCCCGGATGTCCGGATTTTCGCCCGCGGGCAGTCCCGAGGCGTCCGCTCATGAGACCCAGCACAAGAAGTCGACTGTCGCCGACGTCGCGCTGACCTCATACGCCAATCGCCGCGACTGGCAGAAATTCCGCGAATTCTATCTCGATCCGGAATCGAGCGGCAGCCTGATGGGCAGCGCGGCGCGGCGACCGGTCGGCCGGCCGGCTTGCACCGGGCCGATCAAATATACCGGCCATGCCGCGCTGCAAGCCGACATCGACAACCTGAAAAAAGCGATGGCCGCAGCCGGTGTCGAGGAAGCTTTCATGTGCTCGATCGGTCCGGGCAGTTTCGCCCGCGGCGTCGATCTTTTCTACACGACGGAAGAGGAATTCCTATTCGCTTCGGCCGACGCCATGCACGAAGAATACAAGGCCATTGTCGATGCCGGGATCGTGTTGCAGATCGACGATCCGAGTCTTCCCGACAACTGGGATATGATCAACCCGGAACCGCCGCTGCGCGAATTCAAGAAATTCGAGCGGCTGCGCATGGAGGCGCTCAACCATGCGCTGCGCGGATTGCCGGCCGAGCGCATCCGCTTCCATATCTGCTGGGGAAGCTGGCACGGCCCGCACACCACCGACATCCCGCTCAACGACATCGTCGACCTCGTGCTCAGCGTCAATGCCGGCGCCTATTCGGTGGAGGCCGGCAATGTCCGCCACGAACACGAATGGCGGGTGTGGCAGGACGTCAAATTGCCGGACGGCAAGCTCCTCATCCCCGGCGTCGTCAGC
>DASYAL010000092.1:0-12050 GCA_036501365.1 Allostellaceae bacterium
TCCATCGACAAGGGTCGGGCCATCGGATGCTGACCTCCACTCCAGCCAGCATCTTGAATCACAAATCCGCCCAAACCGGAATCCCTTCCGATTCAACTAAGCCGTGAAACGCTCTAGGACGGGTCGACGTCTGCCGTCAAAGGCGCTGGACGCAGGCTTTCCAGGCGTAGTTTGGTGAAGAAAGATCTGGCAAATTGTCATTCCCGGGCGAAGCGCAATCGGCAACTCTCCAACATTCGCTAACTCAAGGGCTAGGCAACCAGAAAAGCCAGGATGGATACCCGCTGCCGTCTCAATGATAAGGCCGCGTCTTCCCCAAGATGATTTGCCCGTCACGTACGCTGCGATTTGCGACGGCAGCCGAAGCCATTCAAGCGTCGAACCAAGAACGAACCGCCCAGGGTGGAGAATAAATTTGTCATCAAACGGAACAAAATAGCGTCGCTGAGCGTCAGCGAGATGCTGTTGTTCATCGTCTACGTCCATAACGGGCATTTTTGAGTGACGCAATGTTAGAAACCAGCGACCTAGCCGCAGATCGATTGAGGCGCCACCTTTTTTTGCAATCTCATCGAGATCGGGATAAGGGACAATGTTGATGCCGTTAGGGTCTCCTGTGTGGCCTAGTTTTAGCTGTTCTACGGCGGACTCTGCGGTGAGAAGCATTATTCGCCCCGCATTCTCGCTTCAAATTCGGAAACCTCGATTGTTTTTAGAAGCAGCTGATTGAGCACGGAAATTCTGCGTTCCATGCCTAGTGCTGCTTCGGGCAGAAGTGTTTCGTCCTTGAAGATAATCCACCCAGCATTGATGACGTTGGCGATAAACGTCGTGTTTTCGGCGGGAATACCCATCTTCATGCGATCAACGCAGCGATTGGTTTCGGTTGGCGAGAGAATTGGAAATTTCAATCTTTCGCTGAGCGCGACGACGTGCTTTTCGATCTCTACAACTGTTTGCTCGGTCGCGGCGTCGCTGGCCTGGATGAGAAATTGATCGGCGGGCTCGCGGGTCTCGGTCAATTCATCAAAATGGTCCGGATAGCCAGGAGGCACAGTGACACCAAAGCTTTTTGCGGCGCGCTCAAGTATGCGGGCCCTCGTGCGCATGTTTGGATATTCACGTGATCTAGGCTCGCCCATTGACGGCGCGAGAAGATACTCGAAGCTGTCCAGATAGCTTGATCCGAACAGCTTTAGCCCAACAAAATCGGCGAAAATCTCTTCGCATTGCCGTAGCGCGTCGGCGAAAGAAATGGTCCAGACACTTCGAATGAATAAATCGCTTTCAATTTTTTCGACTTGATTTTCGCCGAAAATCTTTTGGTAGTCTTCCCAGCGATCTCTAAAGACCTGGATCACATTCCCTTGAAGAAGAGCGGATAGTTGGGAATCGACATTTTCATCGCGCCAAATCCAATGACCCAGTTCATGTCCCGCTAATGGGATAATTAGAGCATTACCAGATTCGAACGTAGGCAGGCCTAGGAGAATTGCGCGGGGAAGTTCTTTGAATGAAAACGTATACGTCAGCGGAGAAAAATCCCACTCCGAGGACAAGATAAAGTTGATCTCCTTTTTAAGTAAGCTACGTGACAACCTCACTAGCGGATCGGTTAACTCGAAAGCGTTCCGAACGTTCGTTGAGCGAAGGATGAACCCCAGAAGAGGTAGGAATTTTTGAATCTTGAGATTTGCGTTCGAGCAAGCCGATTTTTGTATTTCGGGGCTATTTTCTTTGAGTGATAAAACTCTTTCACGCTCGGCTTTGAAAATCTCATCAATTGTTTTTAGGACGTCGACCGTATCTGCGAACGGAAAATCGGATCCAAGAAGCTCTTGAATCTGCCGCTGGAAGGAGAGGAGGCGTTCGATAGTATAGTCAAAGAAGTTTTGCGGCATTTTCAGCTTTATCACGCCTTTTCGGATCTTCGTAGCTCCGATGAGCGTGAGCCAGCAATTCTCTATGTAACGCGATGCAGAAATCGCGAAGAGGGACGATGTTCTCGCGAACACCGGAATGTTCTCGGTAGCCCGCAGCCAAAATCTTGATGCTTTCCACAAGTTCGTCAACGGACGAAACGTTCGCGCGATTAAGATATCGGAACGCGCGATTAACGACCCCGAGCTTTCTTGGATCGGGAACCAACATGCCGATCGCACTATCGCGCTTTATCTCAATAATTGCGCCAACGGTCTCCAAGAAATGCTGGATGGTCTGCTCGTTTGATTTTGTGCGATGAAGTTGCTGGTCCAGCGCAATTGCGGCATCTAGCGCGAGCTCGGTTAAATCCTCAGTCGAGACGCTTTGGCCAGCGGTCGTTTTTTGAGCCATTCTCGTCTCCCATAACCTACAGGTCACTTGGGAGTAGATTCCCCCACAGATTCCAAAATCTAGTATGTGAAGCCATTAGTCAAACTATATATTGACACAGCCGTAGCTGTCTCGTTAGGTTGTAACCCCGGTTTTAGAACATTTCAAGAACAACCGCCTACCTCCGTCAAAGCTTTTAAATCAGCAGCGCGCCTTCGAGCTGTAAGAGCTTGCGCTTGGTCTCGGTGCCGCCGCTGCCGGAATAGCCGACGAGCTCGCCCTCGGCGCCGGTGACGCGGTGGCAGGGCAAAAGAATCGGCAGCGGGTTGCGCGCGCAGGCGCGGCCGACGGCGCGCGGCTCGATCTGCAAGTCGCGGCCGATCTCGCCATAAGAGCGCGTTTCGCCGTAAGGGATCGCCGCCATTGCCTGCCAGATGCGGCGCTCGTCCGCGGTGCCTTCGGGCGCGAGCGGCAGATCGAAATCGTGCCGTTTGCCGGCGAAATAAGCGAGGAGCTGGCGCTTGGCGTCCTGCAGCAGCGGCGTCGCCGGCCCCGCGGATTTATCGCCCCAGACGACGGCGGTGATCTTGCCGTCCTGCTCGAAGACGGTAAGCCGGCCCAAGGGGCTGTCGAGAGCGAGCCGCGCCACGCGTCACCCGCGCGCAACCAGGTGCTGTTCGAGGGATAAGGGATCGGTCAGCGGCAGCGAGCACACCGGTCCTTCGCAGACATAGGCCGTCGCCTTGTCGCCGCTCTGCGTCTTGCCGGCGGCGGGATGCGTCGCCGGCAACGAGGCGCCGGGCGCGATCACGGCAACGATGCGGTTCGGCAGGCTCGACCGATAGACCGCCGCGAGCAGCGCTTTCGTCCCGGCATCGTCCCGCGTACCGACGATCACGATCTGCAAGCCCCGCAACAACAGCTCGGCGGCATTGAGCAACGTGGCGTGGCCGAAGAGATTTTGCCGCACCGCGCCGGCGAAAGCATCAAGCGTCGCTTGCGCCGCGCGACGGTAGTCCTCGTCGCCGGTGAGATAATAAAGCCGCGCGAGGACCGCGGCGAGGGTGCCGTTGCCGGAGGGGTTCGGCTGGTCGAGCGCATTCTTGCTGCGCGCGATGAGGCTTTCGGCGTCGGCGGCGGTGAAGAAGAAGCCGCCGCGTGGATCGGCGTAGTGCTGGCTGGCGAGCGCGACCCAGCCCTGCACCCGCGCGAGATAGCGCGTCTCGCCGGTCGCCTCCAAAAGCGCGAGTCCGGCGCGGCTCATATTGGCGTAATCGTCGAGGATGGCGCGGTGCTGGGCGCGGCCGCGCCAGGAATGGAAGAGCCGGCCGTCCTTGTCGCTCATCGCCATGACGACGAAATCGAACGCGCGTCGCGCGAGATCGAGCCAATCGGGCCGCGCGAAAACCACCGCGGCCTCGGCCAGGGCGGCGATCATCAGCCCGTTCCAGTCGGCCAGCACCTTGTCGTCGATGCCGGGCCGTATCCGCGGCGCGCGCGCCTGAAGCAGCACCGCGCGGTCTGCGGCGAGCTCGCGCTCGGTCGCGTCGTCGGCGCGGTCGAGATGGCCGAGGCGATTGAGGATCGTTTTCTCTTCCCAATTACCGTCGGGCGTGACGTCGTAGAATTGCTTGAAGCGCGCGGCGCGCGCGCCGAGCACGGCGTCGATATCGGCCTCGCTCCAGACATAGAACTTGCCCTCGACATGCTCGCTATCGGCATCGAGGCTCGAGGCGAAGCCGCCATCCGGCAAGCGCATCTCGCGTGTCAGCCAGTCGATGGTCTCGGCGACGCGCTCGGCATAGAGCGGCTTCTTCGTCGCCTGCCACGCCGCCGTATAGCGCTCGACCAACAGCGCGTTGTCGTACAGCATCTTCTCGAAATGCGGCACCAGCCAGCGCGCATCGACCGAATAGCGCGCGAAGCCGCCGCCGAGATGATCGTAGATCCCGCCTTGGGCGATATGATCGAGCGTCAGCAGCACCGCATCGCGCGCCGCGACGGTGCCGCGCGCGCCGGCGCGCCACAGCAGATCGAGGATCGGCGATTGCGGGAATTTCGGCGCGGCGCCGATGCCACCATGGACGCCGTCGATCTCTTGCGCGAGGCGCGCCGCGACCTGGTCGATCATGCCGAGATCGATCGCCTGCCCGGCTTGCGGCGCCGCGAGCTGACCCAAGCCCTGGCGTAACGCCGCGACGTTCTTGGTGATGGTCGCCTTGTCTTTTTGATAGGCCTCGGCGATCGCCTCGAGCACTTGCGGGAAGCCCGGCCGGCCCCAGCGCGGGCTCGGCGGGAAATAGGTGCCGCCCCAGAACGGATCGCCTTCGGGCGTTAGGAACATGGTCAGTGGCCAGCCGCCCTGCTCGCCCATCACGTGGAGCGCGTGCATATAGATCGCGTCGATGTCGGGCCGCTCTTCGCGATCGACCTTGATGTTGACGAAATGCTGGTTCATCACGTCGGCGGTCGCGGAATTCTCGAAGCTCTCCGACGCCATCACATGGCACCAATGGCACGCGGCATAGCCGATCGAGAGCAGGATCGGCTTGTCCGCTTCTTTGGCGGCGGCGAGCGCATCCGGGCCCCAGGCCTGCCAATGCACCGGGTTGCCCTGATGCTGGAGAAGATAGGGGCTGGTCTCGTCGCCGAGGGCGTTGCGCGAAAGATCGCTGGTCATGCCCCTAATCTAGGGCGCCGCAGCAGCCGCGTCAGGATGCGCCGCTCAAAAGCGAGCGCCGCAGGCGAAACGCGAACATCGCCAGGAACAGGAGGTTGAGGCCGGTGAGCAGCGGGTAGCACAGGGTCATCGCGCCGACGATCGCGAGCTTACCGGAAAAGAGCCACGCGGCGACCAGCGCCGTCACCGTCGGCCCGAGCGCAAGGCCCAAGAGATTGGCGACCAGGAAATAGAACGCGGTCACCTTGCCCATGAGGCGCCCCGGCGTCACCTGCGCCAGCGACAGGGTGCCGGCGACGCCGTTGGCGTTGGTCAGCAGCATCGAGCCGGCATAGCTCGCCCACATCAGGTTGATGCTCGGCGCGTAGAGGATCATCAGCGCCGGGACGAGCTGCAACAGGGCGATGCCGATGGCGAGGAAGACGGTGCGGTCGCGCCGCGTGCCGCGGCGCGACACGCGATCCATCAGAAAGCCGATGATCAGCGCGTCGAAAGGCAGCGCCGCCAGCGCCAGGAGCCCGGTCATGTGGCCGATCACCGGCACCGGTAGGCCCCAGATCCGGCCGATCGCCGCCGCCTGCCAGGCGCCCCAGGCCGAGACCGCCATCGGCCCGAAGACGATCGCGGCAAAGAGCGGCGCATAGAGCCGGCGATGCGTGCCGATATAGCGGAACATTTCGGCGAAGCTCGACGGCTCGCCGGTAACGCTCGGCCGTGGCGGCTCGCGCACGGTGAAGACGAGATAGGAGAGGAGGATGCCGCAGAGACCGGGCACGGCGATCACCAGCTGCCAGGGTCGGAGCGCGCCAAGGACCGGCACCCCGGCGAAAGCGCCGGCGACGCCGAGGGCGAAGAGGCTGCCGCCGATCAGCGCGCCGAGCGCCGTGCCGACGCCGGTGCCGAGGTGATAGCAACTGAAGGCGCGGGCGCGATGCTCGGGCCGCACGCCGTCGCGGAGCAGCGAATAGGCGGTCGGCGGCAGCACCGCCTCGCCGACGCCGAGGCCGACGCGGCCGGCGAAGAGCTGTCCGTAATTCCCGGCGAAGCCGCAGATCGCGGCCATGCACGACCAGAAGCAGATCGCGCTGCCGAGCAAGACGCGGCGGCTCATGATGTCGGCGAGATAACCGGCGGGGATACAGAGGAAACTGTAGAGCGCGGCGAAGGACAGGCCGATCAGCAGGCTGATCTGCACGTCGGTGATGTGCAGATCTTCTTTCAGCGGATTGACGATGAGGTTGAGCGCGCCGCGATCGATGTAGTTGAGGATGTAGATGATGGTCAGCACGCCGACGAGATACCATTGCCGCGCCAGGCTGCCGCTGTCGCTGCGCTCGCCAGGCACATCGCCGAGCGATGCCGTTTCGTCGTCGAGCATGGTCACTCCGCCGCGGCGAGAAGATCGCGATTGGCGTCGCGAAAGGCCGCGAGCTGCTCGGCGTAGACCTCGGCGAGACGCTTGCCGGCATCGGCGAGGAAATAGCCGCCGGCGACCAGCGCGTAGAGCTCGGGCCGGTTCGCTCCCGGCGGCGCGGCCTGCGCGTCGCGCAGCTTCACCGCTGCCTCGAGCAGGCGCCGCCGCGACACCTGGATCATGCGATCGCTCGGCGCCAGATGCTCCTTGGCGCGATTGACGATCGGCCCCATGCTTTCGGTGATCGCCTGGTCCTGCTGGGTGATGCCGACGATGCCGGAGTAATTCTCGTTCCGCTGGCGCGCGCGATCGAGGAGATGATCGTTGCGCGGATTGACCTTGAGCCGGTAGCGCCCGTACCAGTCGGTGGTGTCGGGGAGGTAGTCGCTCGAGGCTTCGGGCATGCCGTCGACGCCTTTCGTGCCCGGCACCTTGCGACGAATCTGGAAAGCGAGCGTATGCGTGTCGTCCATCGGCACCCAGGCGCGCATGCCGACGCGCTCGGTGATCGGCGAGCTCGGCGTGATCGACCAGAAGGGAAAGAGGAACTGACCGACGCGCCAATAGTCCTGGCCCGCATCGGCGGGGCGGATCGCGGCATAGGTCACGCCCCATTCCTGCTCCAGCACCTCATAGGTCGGCGCGCGGTTGATAGTGCCGAAGCGCTGCGGATCGTCGGGGCGATGATCGGCGAGGGTGCGCTTGCCGCCATGGAGGAAGCCGACATGCGAGGTGTCGTAGTCGCCTTCGAGCGCCTGGAGCCAGTTACATTCGCGCTGGAAGAGGGTGAAGTCGACCTCGCTCTCGGGCAGGAGATTGGCGAGGATGTCGGGCAAAGGCGGCGGCTCGCCGGTCTTGGCGTCGAGCGGCCCCATATAGGTCCAGACCACGCCGCCGCGCTCCTCGGTCGGATAGGCCGTGGTGCGGACCTTGTCCTTGAAGTCGAGATGCCGCGGCACGTTCGCCATGTCGAGGCAGCGGCCGTCGGTCGCGAATTTCCAGCCGTGATAGAGGCAGCGGAGCCCGCCCTCCTCGTTGCGGCCGTAGAACAGCGAGGCGCAGCGATGCGGGCATTCGTGATCGATGACCCCGACCTTGCCGCTGCTGTCGCGGAAAGCGACCAGCGCCTCGCCCAAGAGCATCAGCCGCAGCGGATCGCCGTCGGCTTTGAGCTCGCGCGCGAGCAGCGCCGGCATCCAATAGCGGCGCAGCAGCGCGCCCATCGCCGTTCCCGGCCCGACGCGGCAGATCAGCTCGTTGTCTTGCGCCGACAGCATCCCGCTCCCCTCTTCTAAGGCTTCTTCGCCGCCGCATAGGGATAGACCAGTTTGCCGGTCGCCATATCGGCCGGCAACAGGATCGGCTGATGCGACACATCCTTGAAATCGTCAAGTGTGTTGCCGGTGACGTGCTGGAATTGCGTCCACACCTCGCGGCCGGTTGCCCACTCGCCGTCCTTGCCGAAAGCGATCTTGCCCACGACGGTCGAGAAGTCGTGGCTGCGCATGTAATCGGCGAGCTTGGCCTGGTCGAGGCTCTTGGTGGCCTCGACCGCCTCCGCGAGCACCTGCCCCGCGGCATAGCCATAGGGCGGGAAGGACCAGCCGAGCGGATCGAGTCCCTGGCCCGGCGCGACCTTCGCGTATTTGTCGAGGAATTCCTGCGTGCCGGGGAAGAGGAAAGTCTTGGCCGGGAGGAAGCCCTGGGTAATGACGACGCCGTTCAAGAGCGGTCCCAATTGCACCTTGGTCATGGTGATCATCAGGCCGATGAAGGCGCCGCCGAACAGCTTCGGCGTGAAGCCGACCTCGTTCATCGCCCGCACGATGCCGACTGTGTCGGGCGGATAGGCGGCGACATAGAGGATGTCGGGATTCTTCGCCGCGACCGCGCGCACGATCGGCGTGAAGTCGGTGGTGGTCGGCGGATAATTCTGGTCGTAGACCAGCTGGAACGGGAACTTCTTGAGATTGTCCTTGGCGCCGTCGGTGGCGTTGCGCCCGAACTCGGCATCGACGCCGAGGATCGCCAGGGTCTTGGGCTTCGGGTTTTGCGCCGCGGCGAGCTCGTAAAAGCCCGTAGAGAACGATTTCTCGGGATCGGGCCCCGAAGGGATCATCGAGAAATAGCGGTTGTAGTGGAACTGGCTGTTGGCGGCGTTGGCGAGGATGCCGATGGTGGTGAGGCCGCGCTGCATCAGGATCGGGATCACCGGCGCAACCATGTTGGTCGAATAGGGCCCGATCAGCAGATCGACCTTGTCGATATCGAGAAGCTTCGAATAGATCTGCGCCGCATTCGCGGGATTGCCCTGGTCGTCGTAATAGACGAGCTCGACCGGCCGGCCCAAAAGTCCGCCCTTGGCATTGACATCGTCGCGCCAGATCTGCAGCGCGACGAGGATCTGCTTGCCGATCGCGGCGGTGCCGCCGGTCTCGGCGATGCTGAAGCCGATCTTGACCGGATCGGCCGCATAAGCGCGGCTCACGGGCGATACGGCGGAGAGCGCCGCCACTGCCGCGATCACCGAACGTCTCGTTAAGGCCATATGCTCCTCCCTGGATTTTATTTTCCCCGCGCGAGGGCTTTAGCTGCGATCCTCGACGAAGCGGTTGCGCATCTTGCCGAGGCCTTCGACCTCGGTCTCCATCACGTCACCGGCCCTCAAGAAGCTGTTGGTGCCCTGGCCGACGCCGCCGCAGGTGCCGCAGACGAAAACGTCGCCCGGCTCGAGCGTGAGGATCGACGACGCGTATTCGATCTGCTCTTCCGGCGCGTAGATGAATTGCGACGTGTTGCCGTTCTGCTTCACCTCGCCGTTCACCGTGAGGCGGATGAAGAGCTTCATGTGATCTTTGACGAAAGCCGCGGGTGTCAGGAACGGACCCATCGGCGCGAAATTGTCGTGGCTCTTGCCGCCGAGCCAATCCGAGCGCAGCCCCGGCCGGTCGGGCCGGATTTGGATGTCGCGGCACGAGACGTCGTTGGTGGTCATGAAGCCGGCGATGTGAGCAAGCGCCCGCGTCGCGGCGATGCGCTTGCCGGGCTTCCAGATCGCGCAGGCGATCTCCGCCTCCCAATCGATCTTCGTCATGCCGCGCGGAATCGCGATGTCGTCGAACGCGCCGGCGAGCACGCTCGGCGCCTTCAGGAAGAGATAGGGCCGCGAGGTCGATTTCTCGCCGGTGAATTGCGGACCGCCGGCCGGGGTCATGCCGGCGCGCAGCATCTCGTCGACATGCTCCTGAAAATTCTGCGCCGCGTTGAAGATCTTGCCGGGCCGCGCGATCGGCGGCAGCGCCCGGAGCGCGCCGAGCTCCGCCGTGCCGCCGGCAAAGCGCTCGCTCGCCACGCCTTCCTGCTCGATGAAGGCGACTATCTCTTGCAGCACGGGGAAATTATGGTCCCAGGCTTCGAGGAGATCCTGGAGCGAGTCGGTCGCGGTGAGCGGGCCGGCCTTGCCGCGCGGCGAGGCACGATAGGCGGGATAGACGACCCCGATATCGAGCGCGGTATCGCCAAGGACAATCGCGGCGAAGCGGCCGCCGGGATTGCCGGCATAGGTTGCGAGCCTGAAGGCCGTGCCGTTCATCCGTTCCTCCCGCGCTTTTGCGCTGCGCTCGGCGCCGGCAGCGGAGCCGGCGCGTTTGCGCCGATCTTACGTCGCGCGGTGTCCGCGATCCACCAGACCGCGGCGGCGGGTTCAGGATTGGGGCTCAGGCGGCTTACGGTGTTGGACGAGGCGATCGGCGACTTCGCGCCAGCGCGTGGCCCATTCCGGCTCCTTGCGGCGCGCGCAGCGAAGCGCCCGCTTACGCGCGATGCTTTCCGCATCGGCACCATGGCAGGCGACCATGACCGCGATCATCTCTTCGATATGCGCTTCGTCCACGGTGTAGGCTATGCCCCGTGCCGCGGCGGATTTCCTTGACCTGGATCAAGATGCGGCAGTTTTGCTGCCCTGCTAGGCTCGCATGGCTATGAGCGACACGATCTTTGCGCTGGCGACCGCGCCCGGCCGTGCCGGCATCGCGATGGTGCGAGTCTCGGGCGAGGGCGCGGCCGCGGCGTTGCGCGATCTCGCCGGGACGCTACCGCCGCCGCGCCAGGCGCTGCACGCGCGATTCCGCGATCCGCAAAACGGCGAGACGCTTGACGACGGAATCGCGCTTTATTTCGCGGCGCCCGCGAGCTTCACCGGCGAAGACATTGCCGAGTTGCACCTGCATGGCAGCCGCGCTGTGCTCGCCGCGGTCTTCGCGGCGCTCGGGCGCCGGCCCGGCTTCCGCCTCGCCGAGCCTGGCGAGTTCACCAAACGCGCCTTCCTCAATGGCAAACTCGATCTCACCACGGCCGAAGCGATCGCCGATCTGGTCGAGGCCGAGACCGCGGCGCAGCGGCGTCAGGCGATGCGCCAGCTCGGCGGCGAATTCGGTCGCCGCTGCGAAATGTGGCGCGCAGGCCTCATCGCCGCGCAGGCGCGGCTCGAAGCCGAGATCGATTTCCCCGAGGAAGGCTTGCCGGCCGAGCAATGGTCGAGCGCGAAGCGCGCGCTTGCCGCGTTGCGTGCCGAGATCGCGACCGAACTCGCCGATGACCGCCGCGGCGAGCGGCTACGCGTCGGCGTCTCGGTTGCGATCCTTGGCCCGCCGAATGCGGGCAAATCGAGTTTGATGAATGCGCTGGCGCGGCGCGAGGTCGCGATCACCTCGCATCTCGCCGGCACGACGCGCGACGTGATCGAGGTCGCGCTCGATCTCGGCGGCTATCCGGTAGTGCTCGCCGATACCGCGGGGCTGCGGCCGGGCACCGATATCGTCGAGGAAGAAGGCGTGCGCCGCGCACGCGCGCGTGCCGCCAGCGCCGATCTGAAGCTGGTCGTGCTCGATGCGACGCGGCCGGAAGAGGCGGCGGCGGTGCGCGATCTCGTCGACGCGCAGACCCTTATCGTCGCCAATAAGATCGACTGCGCGCGGCAGCCGGCGGAGACGGCGTGGGCGGATGCGCTCGGCGCCGGACCGGCGCTGCGCTGCTCGGCAACCCAGGGCGAGGGCATCGCCGCGCTGATCGCGCGGCTTGCCGCGGCGGTCGAAGCGATGCTGACAAGCGGCGCGGCGCCGCTGGTGACGCGCGCGCGCCATCGCCAGGCGCTCGAGCGCTGCGTCGCCGCGCTCGAGCGCTTCGCGGCGGCGAGTCTGCCCGAGCTTGCTGCCGAAGATTTGCGCGCCGCGGCGCGCGAGCTCGGCCGCATCACTGGCCGGGTCGATGTCGAGGACATGCTCGACGCGCTGTTCCGCGAATTCTGTATCGGCAAATAAGCGGTATTAGGTAGCAGGCTCCGGTTGCGCCGATGCCCCTACTAGAATTACGATGCCCTCAACAATCAGGGAGGGCATACCTCCAAATCGAACTTTGGGGGGAGGATATGGCTCGGCCGCGCCCATTCCTATTTTGCCGATATGAAATGTTGGTGGATGACGACCCGCTCGACGGAAAGGGTCAGCTGGCTGCCCTGACCGAGTTGCAGGGGGAATACAAAGCCACCACCGCCGCCGCTGAGCGCAACAAACGACGTGACAGCGCAGTCATTCGACCTCGGGCCGTAAAGATTGAGGGTGAGCAGGCGTTAGCTTGGTCGGTGGT
>DASYAL010000093.1:0-29690 GCA_036501365.1 Allostellaceae bacterium
GATCACGGCGATACCGGCGAGAAAGGCGGCGACGCGCCAGACGGGCGGTCGTATTTCGGGCGGCGACAGCAAGTATCCGCGACAGAACCAGCCGAGCGCCAGCACCGCCGCGAGATATTCGACCCATGAGAAGTCCCAGGGCGCCCAAAACGGAAGTAGCGCCGGGCGATAGGTCGACGCCCAGAACAGCGCCGCGCCCGGCGCAAGCAACGCGGCGCCGAACGCCCGTCGCCGCCACGGGCCCTTGCCGACGCCAGTTTCCAGCGATTCGATCGCCCAACTCATCCCGCGGCGGGGAGAGATGGCTCCGCTTCGCGGTTGGCGAATTTCTGCTTCGCCTGCTGCACCCATTTGGCAAAGTCGGCTTTGGAGACGGCTTGAACGACGATCGGCATAAAGGCGTGATTGATGCCGCAGAGCTGATTGCATTGGCCGCGATAGATTCCGGGTTTTTCGATCCGCATCCACGCCTCGTTGACATGGCCGGGCATCGCATATTCCTGAACAGCAAGCGACGGGACGTAGAAGCTGTGGATCACGTCCGTGCTCCTGATGAAGATCCGGATCGTCGTATCCACCGGAACGACGGCGCGATTATCGACCGAGAGCAGCCGCGGCTGGCCGGGCTTGAGCTTGTCGTCGGGAATGACGTTGCTGTCGAAGGTCAAATTGCCTTGATTGGGATAGGCATAGGTCCAGTACCATTGATGCGCCGTCACGTTGAGCGACATGGTCGGGTTCTGTGCCTGCGCCTCGCCCATATAGAAGATCAGCTTGAAAGACGGGATGGCAATCGCGACGAGGATCAGCACCGGGACCGCCGTCCAGACGATCTCGAGCAGCGTGTTGTGCGAGGTGGCGGACGGCACCGGATGACGCCGCGCGTTGTAGCGCCAGCACACATAAATCAGCAGCGCCATGACGAAGAGCGCGATGAGCGTCGTGACGATCACCAGCTCTTGGAAAAAGCTGTCCAGGTACTGGCCCACGGGAGTCACGCCCGGCTGCATGCCGATCTCCCAGGGCTTCGGCACGCCATCGGCAAGGGCGGCAGGCATTGCGAGCATCGCTCCGAGAGCGACGGCCACCGCGCCAAGCATCGTCCGCGCGACCAGCTTTTGTGAATTTCCTGACAGGTTCATGCGATCCTCGCTTCGCTGTTGTAAGGCAAGAGAGCGGGTTATCCGTTTTAAGCCCGAGAGCCCGTCGCGCGGAAACAGCTTTTGCTGAATGCTCGCCATTTGCGACATTGTGTCTCGATGCCGAACCGCGATATACCGTCGCGGATTAAATCGGCGTTATCCGAGGCCCGGCAACGGCGGCGCACGCTTAGCGGGTGTCATGAACAGGCTCGTCGCTCTTCTCGCTTTCGGCGGAATCGCGAGCTGGGCACGCCCGGACGGATTCTTTCGCTCTCTTCTACGGCCCGGCGCATGCCGATCTCTGCGCCAAGTTCATGAACGGCATGATCGCGGGCATCAAGATCGTGCTGACCGACCGCGACAAAACCATGGCCGAGATGAAAAGCGCTTCCCGCTTACGACGATACCGTCCTCGGCATGGCTCCGACGCGCTGAGGAGGCCGAGAATGATCCGCCGCGTCGATCCGAAGGCGATCGAGATCGGCGATCGGATGAACATCGCCGCCGGGTTCTTGAAGCCCGACGAAAAGCTCACCGACTATCAGCCGCTGATCGACAACCGCTACATCAAGTAGCGCCGCGCCGCGGTCGCCCTGAGCACGTCAGTCAGGCGGCGAGACTTTGGCGACGAGCTCGTCCACGCGCGACAGGAAGCGCTTGAGCAGCGCCGACGTATTCGACCGGCTGTAGCCCAGCACCAGCTCGATGGTCGGCACGTCGCCTTGCAGCGGACGAATGACCACCGACGCCGGCAGCATCAGCTTGACGTAAAGCGGCATCAGGGTGACGCCGCCGGTCGAGGTCACGAGCGAAAGTACCGCCGAAATGTTTTCCGCGTCGTAGGCCGGGTTCAGCACGACGCCGGATTTCGCCGCATAGTTCTCGATCACCGCTTTCAGCGCCGGCGCCACCCGCGTCGGCGTGATGTAGGTTTCCGCCGCGAGGTCTTGGACCCGCACTGTTTTCTGCGCCGCGAGACGGTGACCGGCCGGCAACACCGCAACCAGCGGCTCCCTGATCAGGGGCTTGAAGGCGATGCCGGGCGCGTCCTTTTCGCGACGCAGAAAAGCCACGTCGACCTTGCCGCGCATCAGCGCGCCGACAAGCTCTGGCGATGACTGGCTCGCCAGGGTGATCTCGACGTCCGGCTGTTCGCCGCGCAGGATGCGCAGCGCCTCCGGCAGCCACACCAGTTCCTGGCCGGCGAGAAAGCCGATCGTGAAAGCGCGTTTCTCCGGCTGCGCCGCTCGGCGCGCGGCTTCACCCGCCGCATCGACCTGAAGCAGCGCCAGCCGCGCCTGATCGAGGAAGACGCGTCCGGCCGCGGTGAGCGCGATGCCGCGCGCGCCGCGCTCCAGCAATGAGACGCCGACCTCGAGTTCGAGGTCGCGGATCTGCCGGCTCAGCGATGGCTGCGCGGTATGCAGCCGCCGCTCGGCGGCATTGGTCAGGCTGCCTTCTTCAGCAACGGCAATGAAATAGCGCAAATGGCGCAGCTCCATCGTCGGGCGCACCCATACATATGAAGTATGGCTTGAACCTACGAAGTCTTGGTTCTCTGGTCAAGCGTGGATCAGTTTTATGCCTAAAGGCGATGCATGGCGCGTCGCCCGAAATCAGGACCAAGACCATGACAATGCTCACCAACAAGATCGCACTCGTCACCGGCGCTTCCCGCGGCATGGGCCGCGCCACCGCGCTCGCGCTGGGCGCCGCCGGCGCCCGCGTCATCGTCCATTACGGCCGCAACGCCGATGAAGCCAAAGCCGTCGTCAGTCAGATCCGCGCCCAGGGCGGCGAGGCCGACGCGGTCGGCGCCGACCTTGCCGCGCCGGAGGGCGCCCATGTGCTCGCCGCGGAGGTGCGCAACCTCACCGGCGGCAAGCTCGACATCCTCGTCTCCAACGCCGGCATCTCCAACCCCGCACCGATCGAGACCATGTCGGTGAAGGAGTTCGACAGCCTCTTCGCCGTCAATGTCCGCGCGCCGTATTTCCTGGTGCAGCAATTGCTGCCGATCATGGGCGACGGCGGCGCCATCGTGTTTGTCTCATCGCTCGGCGCGCGCGCCGCGGTCGGGACGCTCGCGGCCTATGCCAGCACCAAGGGCGCCATCAATACGCTGGTGAAATATCTCGCTGCGGCGCTTGGCCCGCGCGGCATCCGCGTCAACGCCGTCGCGCCCGGCGTCATCGACACCGATATGTCAAACTTCACCAAGACCGAAGCGGGCCGAGCCGCGGTGATGGGGATTCAGTCGCTCAAGCGCATCGGCCAGCCGGACGACGTCGCTTCGGTCGTCGAATTCCTCGTTTCCGATGCCGCGCGCTGGATCACCGGCGACATCGTCGCCGTCGACGGCGGCTCGAAGCTCTGAGCCGCTAACCGCGATCATCTCTTTGAACCGATGGAGCAGGCCATGAGCCTCTGTGTCAGCTGCAGCGCGGCGCGCCCGCGCCCGGCGCTGTCGAATGCAACCACGACCGTGGTGGCGGTGATCGCCGCCATCACCTTTGGTGCCAGCGGCTCCGCGCCGACGCCTCTCTACCACCAGTATCAGGAGAGCTTCGGCCTGAGCCCGCTCGCGATCACCGTGATCTTCGCGGCTTACGTCATGTGCCTGCTGGGGGCCTTGCTGACGGTCGGATCGCTATCCGACTATATCGGACGCCGGCCCGCCGTCGCGGCGGCACTGCTCATGAATATCGCCGCGATGGTCTTGTTCATGACGGCGGATTCGGCCATCGCGTTGATCGTCGCGCGCGCGGTCCAGGGCTTCGCCACCGGCTTCGCGACCACGACGCTCGGCGCGGCCATTCTCGATACCAACCCAAAGCGCGGCCTCGTCTTGAACAGCATCACGGCGATGGCCGGCATGACCCTCGGCAGCCTCGGCGCGGCGATCCTCGTCACTTACGCCGCCACTCCGCAGCTTCTCGTCTACCTCGTGCTGTTGATCCTCTCGGCGGTCGAGGCGGCGATTCTCTTCTTCATGCCGGAGACCGCCGAGCCGCGTCCGGGTGCCATGTCATCGCTGCGGCCGCATGTGAGCGTGCCGCGTCGGGCCCGGGCTACCCTGGCCCGGGTGACGCCGGTCATCATCGCCTCCTGGGCTTTGGGCGGCTTCTATTTCTCGCTCATGCCGAGCCTCGTGCGGGTCGCGACCGGAGCAACCCAACCGATCGTCGGCGGGCTCGTCGTCAGCGCGCTGACTTTCAGCGGCGTCCTCGCTGTCCTGGCGGTGCGTCCGGTTCAAGCGAGTCGCGTGCTGGCCGGCGGGATCGTCGCTTTGGCCTCAGGCGTCGCCATTACCCTGGGCGGCGTGCACGCCCAGCTCGCCTCGATCATGCTCCTCGGCACCGTGATCGCGGGCTCGGGTTTCGGCGCGACTTTCACCGGCACGATGCGCAGCCTTCTGCCGCTCGCCGCGACCGACGAACGCGCCGGCTTGTTGTCGGCCTTCTACGTCGTGGGCTACCTGTCCTTCGCGCTGCCGGCCGTGCTCGCCGGCTATCTCGCGCCGATGATCGGCCTGGTCAACGTCGCCGAATTCTACGGCGTGACGGTGATCGTCATGGCCTTCGCGTCGATGGCGGCGACCCTGCTCCTCCAAACAAAGCGCCAGCCGGTTTGACGATGCGTCAATACGCGGCGAAGCTCCCCATCAACCAGAGGGCGATCTCATGACACCAGCGGAAAAGGACGTTCTGCCCGAGATCGGCATCGTGGCGACGCGCGAGATCGACGGCCTCGCGATCCGCTACGCACGGAGCGGCGCAGCCGAAGGCATGCCGATTCTCCTCACCGCGCCGTGGCCGGAGAGCATTTATTCCTTCCATCGCGTCTTGCCGCGGCTCGCCGCCGCGCATCCGCTCATCGCCGTCGATCTCCCCGGCTTCGGCCATTCGCAGAGCCGTCCCGACGTCCTGGCGCCGGAAGCGATGGGAAATTTCATGATCTCCCTCCTCACCTATTTCGGACTCGACCGTACGCATGTCATCGCCCCCGATGTCGGCACGCTGGCAGTGTTGTTCGCGGCATCGAAGGAAGCGAACCGCTTCGAAAGCCTCGTCCTCGGCGGCGGCGCGATGCACATCGACCTTGCCGCCGGGTCGCTGAAGGATCTCATTCATTCGCCGCCGGAAGCTTTCGCCGCCATCGACGGCGCCGAGCGCGTCAAGAATTACCTGAGCCATGCGGCAGAGCTGACCCCCGCTGCCATCATCGAGGATTTTCGCGCCGCCTCGGCTGGGCGACGTTTTGAAGAAGCGACGCAATTCGTGCGCGGCTATATTCCCGATCTGCCCAAGCTCGCGGCGAAGCTCTCCGGCATCGAGACGCCGGCGCTGATCATCGCCGGAAAGAACGATCCGATCGTCCCGCCGGCCAATGGGCAATTCCTGGCCGACCGGCTGCCGCACAACCGCTACGTCTTGCTCGATGCGCAGCACCGCGTTTGGGAAGAAGCCGCTTCCGACTATACCGACTCGCTCGTGTCGTGGTTTGGCGGCGGCTACCGCCGCCTATAACGACTCACCCGCGTAAATAAGCGCCCGTCGCTCTTGTCTTGCGATCCGAATGGTGAAATCCTGATCACGGACCGAGCGCCGGCCAACGGCCCGGATCTGCGCGACAATGGGAGGATGGGATGGCGGTACAGCGTATCGATACGCGGGCGCTCATCGAGAAGAGCCCGTTTGGTCGTTATCAAGTAAGCGTATTGCTGCTCTGCTTCATGGCCATGATCATCGATGGCTATGATATGCAGATCATCGGCGTCGCCGCCGCGGGCATCCGCGAGACGCTGAAGCTGGAGCCGGCGACGCTCGGCGTGATCATCACCGCGGGACAGGTCGGCGTGATCCTCGGCGCCGTGTTCCTCGCCCCGTTCGCCGATCGGATCGGCCGCAAGGCGCTGATGGTCGCGTCCTGCGTGATCTTCGGCGTCTTCTCGTTCCTCACCGCCTTCGCCGACAGCGTGACGGGTTTGATCGCCTTGCGCGTGTTGGCGGGAATTGGGCTCGGCAGCATCGGCCCCGCGGCGCTCGCGCTCGGTGCCGAATACGCGCCGAAGCGGTTCAAGGCATCGATCCCCAGCTGGATCTGGGCGGCGGTGCCGACCGGCGGGATGATCGCCGGCTTGAGCGCCGTGTGGCTGTTGCCGATCTGGAACTGGCCGGCGCTCTTCATCGCCGCCGGCGTGCTGCCGATCCTGGTGGCGCTACCGCTCGGGCTCTACCTGCCGGAATCCTTGTCTTTCATCGGCACGCACCGCAACGACCAGCCGCGCATGCGCGGCATCGCCTTGCGGATCGCGCCCACCCTCCCCGCCGAAGCGGAACTCTACAGCTCCGAAGCGAAGCTGCCCGGCGTGCCCTTGAAGCACCTCTTCACGGAAGGGCGCGCGCTCGGCACGGTGCTGCTCTGGATCCTGTTCTTCCTCGATTACGGCATCCTCATCTTCTTCCTGTCGTGGGTGCCGACCTTGATCAAGATGGCGACCGGCTCGACCACCGCCCTCGGCACCTCGCTCGCCTTCTGGAATGTCGGCAGCATTTTCTGCTCGTTCGGCATCGGCTGGCTGGTCGACCGGTTCGGTTATTACCGCATTCTCGTTCCGAACTTCCTGATCATCGCGCTCTCGATGTGGGCGATCGGCGCGACCCTCGACGCGCCGCTCTGGCTCCTGCTCTGCGCGATCACCGTGAATGGCGCCATTGCCGGCAGCAGCGGCGCGGCGCTGATGGCGCTGGCGGCCAATTCCTATCCGCTGGCGGTGCGATCGACCGGCGTCGGCGCGGCCTATGCGTTCGGCGGACGCACCGGCGCGTTTGTCGCGCCGCTGTTCGGCGGCATCATGCTGCAGATGCACTGGACGCCGAGCGCAATGTGCTACATCGCCGGCGCGCCGCTGCTGCTCGGCAGCGTCATCCTCCTATGGCTGCGAACCCAGGCGCATTTCCGCCACGAGCCCGGAGCCACGGTCGAAGCGACGCCGGCCATCGCGCAGCCAAGCGCCTGAGGAGGCAGATATGAGAAATAGCCGCGAGGGAATCCTGACGAGCCATGTCGGCAGCCTGCCGCGCCCCGACGCGCTGATCGCCGCGAACAAGCGCCGCGAGGAAGGCGAGGCCGGCGACGAGGCTGCGTTCCACTCGCTGCTGCGGTCGGCGATCGTCGATGTCGTCAAGCAACAGAAGAGCGCCGGCGTCGCGGTGCCGAATGACGGCGAATTCGGCAAATCGATGGGGCACGCGGTGAATTATCGCGCCTGGCTGAGCTATGCCTTCGCGCGGCTCTCGGGGCTACAGCACGACAATCTGCCGCCGGCGCCGCCGCGGCCGGCGCATCCCGACGATCCGGTCCTCGTCGGCCTGGAGCGGCGGCGCGATCGCGCCAAATTCGCCGCCGCCTATGGCAATCCCGATTCCGGCATCTCGATCGGACCCGGCGTCTTCGTGCGCCCGGTCTGCATCGGGCCGGTCGCCTATACCGGGCAAGCGGCGATCAAAGCCGACATCGCGCATTTCAAGGCCGCGCTCGAAGCCGCCGGCGTCGCGGAAGGCTTCATGACGTCGATCGCCCCAGGCAGCGTCGCACGGCTCGGCAACCTTCATTACAAGACCGACGACGATTTCCTCTTCGCCTGCGCCGACGCGATGCGCGAAGAGTACAAGGCGATCGTCGATGCCGGCCTCATCCTCCAGCTCGACGATCCCGGGATAGCCGAGAACTGGGACCAGATCGTGCCCGAGCCCAGCGTCGCGGCCTATAAGCGTTTCACGCTGGTGCGGGTCGAGGCCCTGAACCAGGCGATCAAGGGCTTGCCGCAGGACCGGATCCGTTTCCACCTCTGCTGGGGAAGCTGGCACGGGCCGCATGTCACCGATCTGCCGATGCGCGACATTGTCGACGTGATGCTGCAAATCAAGGTCGGCGCCTATTCTTTCGAGGCGGCGAACGCGCGTCACGAGCACGAATGGAGCGTATGGAACGACGTGAAGCTGCCCGACGACAAGCTGGTCCTGCCGGGCGTCGTCAGTCACGCGACTAACGTGATCGAGCATCCGGAACTCGTCGCCGAGCGCATTCTCCGCTTTGCTCGTGTTGTTGGACGCGAACGGGTCATCGCCTCGACCGATTGCGGACTCGGCGGACGCATCCATCCCGACATCGCTTGGGCGAAGCTGGCGGCGATGGCCGAAGGCGCAGCGATCGCCTCGCAACGGCTGTGACGTAACGATCGCGCGGCCGATCACGGCCGCGGCGGCGCGATCACGAGGACTCGCCCGGCGCGACGGTGCTGCGGCGCTCGACCGCGCTGCGCTTGCCGAAAGCGCGCGAGCCGGCGCGCGACGGCTCGTGATTGACCAGGCGTTGGCGCTGCCACAGCTCGAAGCCGTAAGCCTCCCCCGCGGCATCGACGTGAAGCGCGTGGAGCTCGCGCGCGAATTCGAGGCCCTCGGCGTCGTCCCGGGCGTGAAATTCCATCCGCGAGGCGATCCGCCCATCGGCGCTGAGGAAATAGCAACGATAGAGCTGCATCGCGCTTACGAGGGCCATGGTAATCGCGACAGCGGCCGTGCAAGCTTCGTCGCGCCCGTCACCGCGCCGCGCCCTCAGCCCGTTCGCGCTTCGGCGGGCTCGGCCAGCTTGCGGCTCGCCGTGAGCCGGGCGACGCGCTCGGCTTGCTCACGACAGAATTCGCGCGCCCCCGATTGCGACATATCAATACCCGCACCAACACCAACCACCACCGCATTGGAGCCCGCCGGCTCGTCAGAAATGCGGCAGAAGCAAGTTCATGTGTCGGGCAAGCCGCGAAGACTATGGCAGGGTCTCGGCCGTACCCTCAATCGGCCAGCGGGTTGGGGCGGATCTGGAAGTGGAACACGATCGGCGTGCTGCCCTTGCCGCCCTCATGCAGCCAGGGCGTGCGGTCGCCGCTCGTCGTCCAAATGCCGCGGCCCTTCCAGCCGGCGTTAGGGTCGTCGATGCGGCCGTCGAGCCCCTTGGTATAGAAGCTCATCGGATAGGGCACGCGCATGATCACCCACTTGCCGTTGACGAGCGCCAAGAGCGCGTCGTTCTCGTTGCCGGTCGAGACCGGCACGTCGTTGCCGAGGCCGAGCGCGTCGTGCTGGTCGACCCAGGTGTAATAGCTCGCCTCGGCGCTGTTCTTGCCGATGCCGGCGAAGCCCGGGCCGGGATATTGATGGAAGCTCCAACCTTCGCGGCATTCGGTGCCGCCGGCGGCTTGCGGGCCGTTCGAGGGCGCCTTGCATTTGCGACGATCGAATTCGCCGAGATCGCCCGAGCCGAGCGACACCCAGACCACGCCCTTGCTGTCGATATCGGCGCCGCGCGGGCCGAAGCCGGGCTTGGGGATCGCGTAGAATTCCGAGACCGCGGTCTTGGACGGATCGTCGCCCGGCACCACGCGCACGATGCCGCCGACGCCGCCGAAGACGCCGACCGAGCCCCAGACCGAGCCGTCGGCGGGGCTCGGCATGATCGCGTAGAAGCCGCCGTTGAGGCGCTTGTCCTTGGCCGGATCGACCGCGGCGTTGGGCTCGACATAGGCGTCGCGCTTGCCGTCGCCGTTGGTGTCCATCACCAGCGGCGTCCAGCCTTGCGCCTTCTGCACGTCGCCGGTCTCGTCGAGTTCCTTGGTGTTGAGCCAGCCGAGCACCGGGCCGCCGCCCGAGGCCCAGATCGTGCTGTTCTTGTCGAAGCCGAATTGCAGATGCTGGGTGCCGAAGCAGGTATTGATGAAAGTGTATTTCATCGTCTTCGGATCGAGCATCGCGAGCTGGCGCTCGTTCTCCTTGAGCGGGAAAACCTGCGCCGATTCGAGCGACGAGCCTTGGCCGCACCAGGACGGGTCCTCCTTGCCGCGGACCGCGACGGTGAGCCAGAGGCGGCCCTGATCGTCGAACATCGAGTTGTGGTTGTTGATGCGGTTCGACCAAATCTTCTCGTCGCCCCAATAGGCGGAAGGCTGCATCGGCTTCACGTCGGCGGCGCGGCCGTTGCCGAGGCTCTCGGGCATCGCGGAATCCTGCACCGGCGCCTTGAAGAAGCTCGCGGTGTTGGTCTTGGGATCGAGGATCGGCAGATCGTCGGTCGAGTATTCGGTCGAGCCGAAGAGCGGGCCATAGGCGTTGACCGTCGGGTTGCGCTTGTCGGTCGAGATCAGGTCGTGAAGATAGGTCGAGGGCGTGCCCCAATTCCATTCGGTGATGACGACGTTGCGCTCGACGCCTTGCGGCCGCGGCGGCTTCGCCGTCGGCAACGCGCCTTTGGCGATGCGGTCGGTCCAGTCGGCGAAATAATGCAGCGGCACACCGCCGACCGAACCGACCGCGCCGACCATCAGCGAGCCGGCCTGGCCCGACTGGATGCGGCGGATCCAGGCCTGCTCGGAATCGAGATTGGCGAAGGCCGCGGGGATGGTGCGGGTCGAGAGCATGCCGAGCTGGTGGCAGCCGACGCAGCCGCGGTTCTTGATGGTGACGAGATATTCGTCGAGCGTCACCTTCGGCGGGATCGCGCTCTTGCCGCCGAACTGATCGGCGCCGGGGATCTTCACCATCGAGAACCAATAGATCGCAGGGTAATACTGCGCCGCCGCGGCGGCGTTCGGCGCGGGCACCGCGCCCAGATCGAGATGCTTGTTGCCCGGCACGCCATGGACCTTGGGCGAATCGACCAGGCCGTAGCCGCGCACCCAGACGCTGTAATCGGCCATCGGCAGATCGGGGACGAGATAGCGGCCCTTGTCGTCGGTGACGACGATCTTCGCGAAGTGGGTCGGCAACTCGGTGGTCTCGGCGATCACCCAGACGCCGGCTTCGGGCCCATGCGGGCTGGTCACGGTGCCGCTGATCGATTGCATCGCTTCCGGCGGCCCGACCGGCAGCGGCGGGAGCTGGACTTGCGCCGAGGCCGGCGGAGCGGCCGCGGGCTGCGCCTGAGTTTCGGGGGGCGCCGCAGGTTGCGACGGCGCTTGCGCCGCCGCGATCAGCGTCGATGATAGCAGCGCGACGGCACTTACCGCATAAAGGCGCAGCGCATCCATGGCGACCCTCCCAACGTCCTTCGTCGAGCTATTACACGGACGCCGCCCTGCGCCTGTCAAGGCGCCTGCGGATTTGCGCATGAAGTCCCTTGCCGCCGGCGCGCTGCGCGGCCTCGCATGGCTCGCGGTGCTGTGGACGCTCTACGAAGAGCAGCGCCACCTCGCGCTCTATCTCGGCGCCAGCGGCATCGCGTTCGGCATAGGCGACTATATCGACATCGCCGCGTCGGTCGTCCTGCTCGTCTATGCCGGCTACGAAGTGTTCCATTTCCTCGGCCGCAGCGGCGCCGTCGATCGCATCCTTGCCGCGCATCCGGCGATCGAGGCGGCGAGGCTCGTGCTGCTCGCGGCGCTCGCCTGGGGCATCTATCGCGACATCGGGCATTTCCAGCATCTCTTTCTCGGCGCCGGCGAGACGCTGGCGCCGAGCGACGAGATCGACGAGGTCGCGGCCGGCTTCCTCGCCCTCGGCGGCCTCAAGACCGGCTATCACGCGCTGCGCGCATTGCTGGTGATGGGCAAGCTGCGCCGCCGCGGCAAACCTAGGCGGATTTCGGCTCGGTGTCGGTAGCGATCTCGCCGGCGTTGCGGTTGGTCGCGGCGTACTGCGCGAGCTTCTGGAAGCCGGCGGCGATCTCCAAGAGCTCGAGCCGCATCGCCGGGTCCGTCACCTGGATGGCGAGCCTGGTCAGCCGCTCGGCCTGCTGGATGTAAAGCTCGGACGCGACCGGTTTGTCAGTCATCGAGGATCGCTGCCGGGCGCGGCTTTCAGCGCCGCGACGCGCTCCTCGAGTTTCACGGCAAGACGCTCGAGCTCGAGCGCGTGGCCGAGCAACAGCGCACGCGTGGGCCGGTCGGCGACCGCGCCGGCGAGGCGGCGCACTTGCCGCGCGCGCACATGCACGCCGGCGATATACGGCACGAGTGCCACGATATCGGACTCCTCCCCTACCATTCCCCCAATCCCACGCACCACCACGCCCTATGTCGGATAGTCGACATTAATGGCAAATTGATGGCGCCGCGGCGGCGGGCCTCTGGCACGCGCGCGCTTTGCTCTAATCCACGCGGCCGGGAGAAATCCGATGCGAAGTTTCGCCGATATCGCCGCCCTGAAACAGGCCCTCGCCCAAGGCGACACCGCGCTCGGCACCAGCGACTGGGTGACGGTCGATCAGGCGATGATCGACCGCTTCGCCGAGGCGACCGGCGATTTCCAGTGGATTCATGTCGATGTCGCGCGCGCCAAGGCCTCGCCATTCGGCACGACTATCGCCCATGGCTGGTTGACCTTGTCGCTGCTGGCGCGGCTCAGCAACGAGACCTATCGCATCGAGCATCTCGCGGCGCGGCTCAATTACGGCGCCAACAAAGTGCGCTTCCCGGCGCCGGTCCCGGCGGGCAGCCGGCTGCGCGCGCAATTCCGCCTGGTTGCGATCGAGGACGACAAGCCCATTCGAAAGTTGGGGGGCGCGCGTCTCACCACCGAGGCGGTGGTCGAGCGCGAAGGCGGCGACAAGCCGGTCTGCGTCGCGGAGCTGGTCGGCCTCCTGATCCCGCCGCCGTGACGCGGCGCGTCTCAGCCGCTGCCGCCGCCGATCAGGGTCGCCACCTGTTGCCAGATCTGCGCATAGTCGAGCAAGCCGTTGTCGATCAGCGTCGCGGCGATCGCGAGGGCGACCGCACCCGCGCCCTTGCCGTAAGCGGCGATCAGTCCTCGCGCCAACGCTTTTACACGCGCCGGTTCCTCGCGGTAGCGCATGACGGCCTCGGTCGGTGATGCGAACGCGGAAATGATGTACCGCGGCGACCGCACCCGCAATTTACATCGCCGTTAGGCACGCGACCGTGATCGCGAGCGCCCTCGCTCTCTTCCGCGCCAGCCGCGAGCTTGGCCGTGCGATAGGACAAGGCATCGCAGCCCGCGGATGAGGAGATTATAATGCTATGGTTGCAAGCCGCTGCTCGCGAAAGGTGAGAACGGGAAAAATGCACGGGAGGCTGGCCGCGTGAAGCCGGAAGAGATCGTCGATCGCATTCGCGAAGCGGTCGGCGCCGAGATGATGAGTCTGCAGTTCGTCGAAGGTAACAAGCTCCGACTGGTCGCCAGCTACGGTTTCGACAAGGCATTCGGCGATTTCTTCGCGGTCGTCAGCATGGACGATCCGACGAGTTGCGCCGCCGCCTTCGATCGCAAGGCGCAGATCTTCGCAGCGGACATCTTCGCCTCGCCGTTCTTTTCGGGCGAACCGCTCGAGGTGCTGCGAGCCGCCGGCGTCCGCTCGGTGATCTCGACGCCGCTGATGAGCCGCGGCGATGAGCAGCTCGGCATACTGTCGATCCACCGCTCGACGGTCTGGCATATCACCAGCGCCGAGCTGAAGCAGATCACGCAATTGTGCCAGCAAATCTCGCTGTCGCTGTCGGCAAAAAGCCGCGCCCCGGCCTGACGGAGCGCCGGCCGAGCGCCGCGTGGCCTCAGCGCGGCGGTGCGCTCGCTATAGCGGCTGACGCTGGAACCGGCGAAAGAAAATAATTGAGCGACTTGGCCGTTAGTCGGCGGCTTCCGGCTCCGTATGGCAGCAGACGATTCTTTCCGGCCACATCAGCTCGTCGCCTGACACCATCACTTCGCGCCCGGTACTGGTGACGAACCAGATCGCCACGGCGGCGGCGATGATCGGATCAACGATCGAATACCCGGTCGCGACCAGCAACGCGCCCGCCACGACCGGGGCCAGCGATACCCATACGTCGCCGAGGTTATGGACATAGGCCAGCCGGATCGCCGCGTTGTGCTTGCTCGGGGCGAGCAGCAGACGAGCGACGCCCCAGTTCGCCGCCGCCGCGCCCAGTCCGGCGACGATCGGCACAAAGCCTTGCACCGGCACGGGATGGAAAAAGCGCTCGACCGCTTGCCACAGCAGCACACAGCTCACGACGATAAGCCCAACCGAGTTGAAGATGTTGGCCGATCGCAGCAGCGCGCGCGAGGGCCCGCGCGCGACGATGAAAGCCAGCCACAGCGCGACCAGCGCCAGCTCGTCCGACAGATTGTGGACGCTGTCGGTCAGCAAGCTCAGGCTGTTGGCCTGATAGCCCGCGATCGCCTCGCCGGCCGAAATGGCGGTGTTGAGCAGGACCGCCGCGCCGACTGCCCGCTGAAGGTGTGACATGCATCCCCGTCGACAATGCCGACCGATTTTTGGCCGGCGGTATAATATAGGGGGGTACGGTATTAAAGGAAGCGCCGAAAACTCTGCGCTCGACAGCGGGGCGGATGGCCCATAGCATGGAATCCTATGCTATGGGATGCGTGGGACGTTGTGAGCCATACCGTTCGGGAAAAGCCTAAGCTCCTCAACCGTGTCCGCCGTCTGCGCGGCCAAGTCGAAGCGATCGAGCGCGCGCTCGAAGCCGAGGCCGAATGCGCCGAGGTGATGAATCTCGTGGTCTCGATCCGCGGCGCCGCCAACGGGCTGTTGGCCGAGCTGATGGAAGATCACATCCGCGCGCATGTCTCCGACCCGGCCAAGGATAAGGATCGCGACCGCGCGAAGGGCTCGGAAATGCTGATCGAGGTCGTACGCGCCTATCTGACGTAAGCGAAGTCGGGCGGCCGCAGGGGGCGGCGATGGGAATGCACGGCGACTGACATGCGGGACCGGGGGACGATCAGGAACAGCCTGAGCCGTGCCGCGCATTGGCTCGCCCTCGCGGCGATGCTCGTCCAATTCGTCGCCAGCTACGGCCATCTCCATCCCGAGGCTTTCGACGTTCTCTACCGTGGTCGCGGCACGCCGATCCTCGCGGCGCATCACGTGCCATCGCGCGCCATCGGCGATCCCGCCGCGGCGGATATCGATTGTCAGATTTGCGCGACCATGGCGATGCTCGGCAGCTCGGCGCTGCCCGAGGGCGTGCATGTCGCGCCGCCGCTGTCGCGCCATGTTGTCGCGACGGCGGCTATCGAGCCGCTGTGGCTGACGCCGCCGCGCCACCTCCTCTTCGACACCCGCGGACCTCCCCTCGCCTGAGATCGCCTTGCCGTTGAATCCGCCGGTGCCCTTCGCGGGCGCCGGCGATCGCGATCTTTTTCGAGTGGAGTCATGTGATGAGGGTTACGTTCGTCGGCCATCCGCGCGCGCCGCGGGTTACGTCTTGCGCAAGCTTTTCTTTGTTAATCGGCCTCGCCGCTTTGGCCGCCGCGTCGCCCGCGGCGGCGCAGACGAACACGGAGCAAACCTCCCCGCCGCCGGCGGATCAGTCCTCGGTCCCGGAAGTTGTCGTGACGGCGCAAAAGCTCAACGCCGCGCGCGACAATATCGAGCCGAATATCGGCGCGTCGACCTATACCTTGGACCAGCAGGCGATCGAGAACCTGCCGCAGGGCGAGAATGCGCCGCTCAACCAGGTCCTGCTGCAGATGCCCGGCGTCAACCAGGACAATCTCGCCAACGGCGCGCTTCATATCCGCAACGAGCATCTCGAGGTGCAGTACCGCATCAACGGCGTCGTCATTCCCGACGGCGCGAGCTTCTTCGGCCAAGGGCTCAACCCGCGCTTCATGCAGTCGATGAGCCTCATCACCGGCACGATGCCGGCGGAATACGGGCTCCGGACCGCCGGCGTCGTCGACATCACGACGAAGAGCGGCGTGTTCCAGAACGGCGGCTCGGCCGAGATGTATGGCGGCAGCTACTGGACAATGCAGCCGAGCGCCGAATACGGCGGCAATATCGACGGCTACAACTATTTCGTCTCGGGCGAATTCCTGCACAACGATCACGGCATCAATTCGCCAGTGCGGAATTACGACGCCGTGCATGACGAGACCAACCAGGAGCACGGCTTCGGCTATCTCGAGAAGATCATCAACCCGAACAGCAAGATCAGCGCGATCGTCGGCAGCTTCGAAGGCCGGTTCCAGATCCCGAACAATCCCGGCCAGCCGATCGCGAATACGGTCGCGGGCAGCTCCGCCTTCGATTCCAACGCGCTCAACGAGACGCAGAGAGAAAGCGCGAATTTCGGCATCCTCTCTTATCTCTACAGCGAGGAGAACTGGTCGCTGCAAGTCTCGGGCTTCAGCAAGTACAGCACTCTCGACTATTCGCCCGATGTTTTCGGCGATCTCGCCTTCAACGGCATCGCCCAATACGCGCTGCGCCAAGATCAGACGAGCGGCCTCCAGGCTGACGGCAGCTACAATCTCAATCCGCAGCATACGCTGCGCGCCGGCATCTATATGACCGGCGAGCGTGCGTCGTCCGATACGAATTCCTGGGTCGAATGCACCGCGGCGCCGTGTCCGGCGCAAGCTCCCGACGGCGTCAGCGACACGCCGTTTGGGATCGTCAACAATACGGCGAAGACCGGCTGGACCTACAGCGCCTATGCCCAGGACGAATGGAAGGTGTTTCCGACCGTCACTATCAATTACGGCGGCCGGTTCGACGCTATCGATACCTCGACCTCGGCCAACCAGCTCAGCCCGCGCCTCAACACCGTTTGGACGCCGTTGACCGGCACGACGCTCCACGCCGGCTACGCCAATTATTTCACGCCGCCGCCTTTCGAGCTCGTCTCCGCGACGTCGCCCCTCCTTTTTGCGAACACCAGCGGCGCGACACCCTCGACCCTCAATTCGCCGGTCAAGCCGGAGCGCGCGCAGGTATTCGACGTCGGCATCACCCAAGATGTCCAGCAACTGCCCGGACTGAAGGTCGGTCTCGACACCTATTACAAATACGCGCGCAACCTGCTCGATGAAGGCCAGTTCGGCGCGCCCGTCATCCTGACGCCGTTCAACTATCACGTCGGCTACACCAAGGGCATCGAGCTGAGCACGACCTACGACAACGGCGGCTTCCACTATTACGGCAACCTCGCGATCGGCGAGGAGAAAGCCGAGGGCATCAATTCGGCGCTGTTCAATTTCGACGCGCCGACCCTCGCCTATTCCGCGAGCCATCTCGTCAACACCGACCACAGCCAGCTGATGACCGCCTCGGCCGGCATGTCCTACACGACGCAGGACCACACGACCTACAGCGTCGATCTCCTTGCCGGCACCGGCGTCCGCACCACCGAAGCCAATGTCACCGACGGCACCTTCAACAACGGCACCGTGCCATCCTACGAGCAGGTGAACTTCGGCGTCTCGCATAAATTCGATCAGGCGCCCGGAGGCCCGATCGAAGTTCGCGCCGATCTCATCAACGCCTTCGACGAGACCTACCTCATCCGCAGCCAGTCCGGCATCGGCGTCAGCGCGCCGCAATACGGCCCGCGGCGGACCTTCTTCATGGGCGTGCGCAAGTTCTTCTGAGGGAGAACGCGCATGAGACGGATCGTCCTGGGCGTGGCGGCGGGCGTGACGGGGCTTTGCCTCGTCACGCCCTTGCGCGCGGCCGAGCCGCTCGACCTCTTCGACCGCGAGGCGACGCCGGTTCAGCATTGCGATGGCGACGGGGTGGTGTGGCTCGACGTTCCTGAGCGGACCTATTGGCTCAAGGGACAGCGCGGCGATGGCGGCGGCTACACCTGCCGGAGGGACGCCATCCGCTCCGGCAATCGCGCCTCACGGGACTAGCCGTGCCGTATTCTGACGCTCGACCAACGGGCAGCCGCATGATCGGCATCGGCGTCGTCGTCGCGCTGCACGTCGTCATCATCTACGCGCTGGTGACGGTCTTGGCGCGCCGCAATGTCGAGCGGCCGCACGCGCCGATCGAGACCAAGATCATCAGCGCGCCGCAGCCGGAAACGCCGCCGCCACCGCCGCCGCCATTGCCGCAGCTCGCGGTGCCGCCGCCGCTCTACGTGCCGCCGCCCGAGGTCAGTGTGGCGAAGCCGCCGCCGCCGCAAAGCACCGCGCCGACCGTGGTGACAAATGTCGCGCCGGCGACGCCCGCACCGACGGCGCCGGTCCGCACCACGCCGCATGTCGATCTCGCGCATAGCTCGCAGCCGGACTATCCGCCGGAAGCGCGCCGGCTGAGCGAGCAAGGTTCGCTCGTCTTGCAGGTGCTGGTCGAGCCCGACGGGCGCGTCAGCGATGCGAAGCTCGTGCAGTCGAGCGGCTTTCCGCTTCTCGATCAGGCGGCGCTCGCCGGGGTCAAGACCAACTATCGCTTCACCCCCGGCACGGTCGACGGCAAGCCGCAGCCGATGTGGTTCACGTTCCGATTTGTCTGGAGGCTGCGATGAAGCAAGGCCCGAATGACGGGGCGAGCGTCGCGCCGCGGACATTCGCGCCGACGGAGCGTTTCCGTCGCGCACGACTTATAGAGATGCGCGCGGGATCGGCCATCGGGGCCGCTCCGCGCAACCGATCGAGATCGTCATGCGTCCCTGCCGGATCGTCCCCTGCCTCGCCATCGCCCTGTCGCTGGCCGTCACCCTCGCCGCGCCGCCCGCGAGCGCCGACAAGCTCGAATCCACGATCAAGCAGGCGGCGAAGTCCTTTGTCGGGAAGAAAGACGGCGGCGCCGGCCACGCTCAAGGCGCAGCCGATCTGGTCAAGGGCGCCGATCTGGTCAAGGGCAATGGCGGCAGCCTCGGCAAGGGCGGCAGCAGCCTCGGCAAGGCCGGCGGCCTCCTCGGCAGGAGCAAGCTGAACCTCTTCAAGAAGGGCAGGAAGTGATGGCCGATCACGACCCGGTCGTCCTCTCGCCGGTCGAAGCGCGGCAGGCGGTGCGCGGCCACGGCGTGCGCTACGTTCTGGCGATCTCGCTGGCGCTCGCGGTCGCCGCGATGCTGATCGCCTATTTCGTCGCGTAGCAAGAAGAAGCGGGCTCGAGCACGATCCAAAGAATCAGACGATGATTCACGGCTGAGGCGGAATCGATTTCCGCCTCAGCCGATCATGGTCTAGGTCGATCCGGCATCGATGGTGCCGGAGTCCCGCGGATCGCGATTGGCCACAGAGTGTTGGGCGAGTTTCTGAAAGACGGCGGCAATATCGAGCAGCTCGAGCCGCGCGGCGACGGACTTGGCTTCCGTCGCCAGCTTCGTCAGCCGTGCGGCTTGCTCGCGATAAAATTCCGGCGTGCCACGCTCGGTCAAATCGTCATGTCCAATCGCCCCAGCCCCGAGCAACGCTTAATAGACTCCCGCGGAGCGGCGGTATTAAGTCGAAATGACGGCGGATTGTCGGGCATACGGCGGGCCGCGATGGCGTCGGCAAAAACGCCGGATTTCCGCAGGAAACTGCGGCAGGCACCGGCCGGTTATTCGGCAATCCGACCCTCAGGGAACCCAATCGGCCTGCCCCGATTTTGAGGGAATGGCAGAGGAACTACCTGAGCGTGGCCATGGAGAGTACCGGGTTTATCTCCTCGGGCCGGATTGCGGCATTTTCAGCCGACACGAGTTCACGGCGGAGAACGACACGATCGCGCTCGAGAAAGCCCGCGCGATCTACAAGAGCAGCGCCAGGCCGCATCACGGCTTTGAGATTTGGCAGCGCAGCCGCCACGTCCACACCGAGGGATGTTAGCCTCACCGATCGCGGCGCGCGTCGTTGCGCGATCTCAGCCCGCTTCGCCGCTCCCCGACCTTAGTTGTGCGCCGGCGCCTCCGGCGCGAGGCCCGCGTCCTGCGAGAGCGGCGCGCGGGCAAGCTTCCAGCGCTCGCCCAGCCCCGCTAACTGGCCGATCGCCTGCTGCGTCAGCGCGACGGACGGACGCTCGACCCAGCGATGGAAGGCCCAGCCGAGCAGGATGCAGCCCGGCACCAGCGCGCAGCACACCGCGACCGGAACCGCGCCGCGGAACAGGATCACGACCACCATGATCAGCGGCAGGTGGATCAGATAGAGGCTGTAGGATTGCCGGCCCAGCCAGAGAAGCGGCGCGCATTCCAGCGCGGCTTGGACCGGCGCGCTGCCGGCGGCGACGCCGACGATCACCATCGCGCCGAGCGCGACGATGCGCTCGTCCTCGATCGGCCAATGCGGCCAGCACAGGAGACAGCCCAAGGCCAGGCAGAGCACGCCGAGAAGGCGATGGCGGCACACGAACCACGCCGCGATCGCCGCCCGGTTGGCGGCCATAGCGGCGCCGAACACGAAAAACTGGGCGAAATAGAAGATCTCGAGCGGCTGGTTCAGCGCCGCGGGCAGCACCGGACCGAGCAGCCGATCCGCGACCAGGTTCAGCCCGACCAGCGCCGCGAGAACGAGCGCGACCCCACGATTGCCCCAGCGCGCGATCGGAATCATCAGCAGCGGGAAGATGAGCGCGACCCGCACCTCCCATACCAGCGTCCAGATCGCCTCATTCATATAGCGGCTGCTCTGGTTGCCGAGCACCGCGCCGATGCTCGGAACCGCGTGCCACGAGGCGGGGAACGCCCAGCCGAGCTGATTGAAGAAGATGGTGGCATGGACCAGAGGATAGCCGCCCAACGCGATGCTGCCGACCGCCGCCACCGCCATCGCTATCAGATAAGGCGGATAAATCCGGCAGAAACGGTTGAGGAGGAACCGGCCATAAGGCGCGTTGCGCCCATTGAGCCACGGCAAGGCCAGGACGAAGCCGCTGAGGACGAAGAACAGCAGCGCGCGCGTTTCGCCCGACCAGGCGAGCTCGAGCGGCGTGCGGATCAGCAGCCATTCGACGACGCCGTGCGTGGTCGCGCCCGGGACACGCCACTCGGCATTGGCGAAATCGGGAAGGGTCAAGAGAACGTGATGAAGCAGCACCATCAGCGCGGCGACGCCGCGCAACCCGTCCAGCGCCCCGATCCGCCGCGCGGCGGACGGCGCCGCGGAACCTGCGCTCGCTGGGTCCGGTAGTGATGCCGCGTTTGCCTGCGCCACAATGTCCTGTTCTTCTCCGCTCCGCACGGCGCGTTGGTCCTGGCGTCGGTTGATTCGCGTGGCGGCCCGGCTCATCCGGGACGCGGCATCTGTTGACGCGCCGCGGTGATTTTGGTTCCCGGCTTTCGCGAAATTCACACATAGTGTCGACTGTTCGACAGAGCGCCCGCGCCGCACCTATTCCTCGTCCGGCAGCGCGCTTTCGTGCCAGCGTTTCAAGAGCGCGTTCGAGAGCCAGGAAAGCGCGGCGAAAATCAGGATGCCGGTCAGCGACAAGAGCAGCAGCGCCGCGAAGAGCCGCGGGATTTCGAGCCGGTAGCCGGCCTCGAGGATGCGCGAGGCGAGGCCGGTCGCGGTGCCGCCGGTGCCGGCGACGAACTCCGCCACCACCGCGCCGATCAAGGCGAGGCCGCCGCTGATCCGGACGCCGCCGAGGAAGAAAGGCAGCGCCGAGGGCAGGCGGAGATGGCGCAGCACCTGCCAGCGCGAGGCGCCGTAGAGACGGAACAGCGCGACGAGGTTGCGGTCGGCGCTATTGAGGCCGAGCGTGGTGTTGGCGACGACGGGGAAGAAGGCGACGATCCAGGCGCAGATCAAGAGCGAGGCGAAGGTGTTGTTGACCCAGATGATGATCAGCGGCGCGATCGAGACGATCGGCGTCACCTGCAGGATCACCGCATACGGGAAGAACGAGAGCTCCAAGAGCGGCGAGGCGGCGAAGAGGATTGCGATCGCGCCGCCGAGGATCACCGCCGCGGCGAGCGCCGCCAAGGTTATGCGCAAGGTGACGAGCAGCGAGCCCAGCAGGCTCGGCCCGTCGCGCACCAGCGTCTCGGCGACAAGGATCGGCCCCGGCAGGATATAGGGCGGAATCCCGTTCCAGCGCACGATGGCTTCCCAGAGCGCAAGGATGACGCAGCCGACGACCAGCGGCGCGACGATGCGCGCGGCGTAGGTCATGGCGCGCGCTCTGCGCTGGAAGAGGCCATAGCAAAGTATTCCTCACCCGGAGCGGAGCGGAGTGTGGTCGAAGGGCGCACAATCGCCTTGCAGCTTTGCAAGAACAGCTTGCGCCCTTCGACTGCGCCCTCGACAAGCTCGGGCTCCGCTCAGGATGAGGAGGTATTTTTGTCCGGCTTCAGGCATCGTCATCCTCACGCGGCATCGTCATCCTCACGTGGCCGCCGCACGGCGCCGCGCTCTCTAGCGCAAAACGGCCCCGGCCGGAACGACGCGCCGCGGACCGCGTGGCCGCGGACGGCGCCGCGCCTCGCGTCAATTCAAGTATCCGTCCGGCCGGTTTGCTTGAGCGCGACCCCGTATTAGTAGGTGTGCGCTAATTGATGACTGTTGCTTCCATTTCTGCACAAGAAAAAGTTACTCGTCCGGTTAGCACTTCCAAATGATTGGCTGCCTAAGATTAATGGGGCCGCGAGGTCGCGAGCCGCCTGACATTCACGAAGGGGATTTATCCATGAAGAGCAACTCGATCCTGCGCGCCGGCATCTTGACGATCGTTCTCGCCGCCGCGGCGGCTATTCAAGGCTGCAGCGTTGTGCCGCAGCAATACGCCGCAGGCAACACGGTCCTTCCCAGCGGCGTCGCCGCTACGGCGCAGGACACTGGCCCTTATAGCGGCCAGGCTTGGCAGTACGAACTCGACAACGCAATGACCTCGGACAACGGCGGCGAATAGTTTTCGCGACCTTCGTCGCGGCGCGCCCTTCATCGCGGAGCGGCGCGCCGCGGCGATCCCGCCACGCGCGCGGGCGGTTATGGCCTCCGCCTCGCATTGGAAGAGGCCTGAAAAAATGTCTCCTCACCCTGAGCGCGAGCCGTCGCGAAGCGAGGCGAGCAGTCGAAGGGCGCTGGCTGTTTTTGCGACGTTGCATTCCCAGCTCGCGCTCTTCGACTACGCCCTCGACAAGCTCGGGCTCCGCTCAGGATAAGGAGAAAACTTATCCTGGCCCCGAACATTTCCATCACGCCGCAGCCTCGGCGAGGATGTGCGAGAGCCGCGCGCATTGCGCGGTGTAATCGGCGTCCGTGCGCAAGGCGGCCGCGCGCGGATAAGGCAGGGCGATCGGCAGATCGGCGACGATGTGCCCGGGGCGCTTGGTCATGACGACAATGCGGTTCGAGAGGAATACCGATTCGAAGACGCTGTGGGTGACGAAGATCACCGTCCAGTGATGGCGCTGCCATAGCGCCAGGAGATCCTCGTTGAGCTTGAAGCGCGTGATCTCGTCGAGCGCGGCGAACGGCTCGTCGAGCAACAGGAGCTGCGGCTCGGTGACGAGGGCGCGCGCGATCGAGACGCGCATCTTCATCCCGCCGGAGAGCTCGCGCGGATAGACGTCCGCGAAGCCGCCCAGCCCGACCGCGGCGAGCGTCGCATCGATATTGGGCGCGGCGTCGCTCTTCGCGACGCCCATCAGCCGCAGCGGCAGATAGGCGTTGTCCCAGACCGTCGCCCAGGGCATCAGCGTCGGCTCCTGGAAGACGAAGCCGATGCGGCCCGGCGCGATGCCATGGAGCGCGATCGTGCCGGTACTCGGCGGCGAGAGGCCGGCGATCATGCGCAGGAGCGTGCTCTTGCCGCAGCCCGAGGGGCCGAGGATCGAGAGGAAGGCGCCGGCATCGACGCGGAGATCGACGCCCTGGAGCGCGACAGTGCCGTTGCGGAAGCTCTTGCCGACGCCCGCGACCTCGACCAGCGGGGCCGCCGCGCTCGCCGTCATTTGCCCTCGATCATTGGGGATGGGCCGCCATTCCGACGCCTTTGTCGACGAAGCGCAGGGTATAGGCCTTCTGCCAAGCCATGCCCTTGGGATAGAGCCCCTCGCGCGCCATGGTGTCGAAGAAATCCTTCCAGCGAGCATCGGTCATCGCGCCGATCCCCTGTTTCACGGAATCGCCGCTGTCGACGATGCCGCGCACCTTCATCGTGTCGTGCGCGTATTTCAGGAGATCGTCGCTCTGCTCGGGATTGTCCTTCTTGATGCGCGCATTCGCCGGCGCGGGATCGCCATAGAGATAGGAATACCAGCCCTCGATCGAGGCGTTGACGAAGCGCTGCACGAGATCGGGATTCTTGTCGATCAGCTTCTGCGAAGTCTCGATGATCGAGCCATAGCTCGAATAGCCGGCATCGGCGAGGAGGAACACCACCGGCTTCACATGGCCCTGCTTCTCGATGAGGAACGGCTCGCTGGTGAGATAGCCCTGCTGCACCGCGTTCTTGTCAGCGAGGAACGGCGTCATGTTGAAGTTGTAGGGGCGGATCTGCGCGTCGCTGTAGCCGAACTTCGCCTTCAAAAAGAGCCACCAGCCGACGCGGGTATCGGCGCCGATCATGATCGGCTTGCCCTTCAAGGCGGCGAGGCTGTCGTTGCCGACGCCGGGATGGGCGATCAGCACCGAGGGATCCTTTTGAAAGAAGGCCGCGACCGCGACCATCGGGATCGATTGCTGGACGAAATTGAGGCCGGTGAAGGAGGCCGGCGCCTCGTCGAAATCGAGCCGGCCGGCGGCGAGAAGCTGGGTGTGGTTGACCTGCGGCCCGCCCTGGCGAAGCGTGACCTTCAGCCCGTACTTCTCGTAGATGCCGGTGGCGAGCGCCTGGTAGTAGCCGCCATGCTCGGCCTCGGCCTGCCAATCGGTGCCGAAAGTGACCTGATCGAGCGCCTCGGCCCCCTGAGCTCTTGTCGAAGGGGCGGCGAAACCGGCCAGCGCCAAGGCCGCGCCGAGAAGCAAGAATAGTCGTGCCATGTCCCCCACCCGAAGCGTGGTCGCGGAAGGGGCTTTTAGACTAGCCGGAACGCTCTGAGCAAACCCATATCGTCATGCCCGGCCTTGTGCCGGGCATCTACGTGTTGAGAACTGAAACGTGGATGGCCGGGACAGGCCCGGCCATGACGACAAGAGACGACGGCGTGTTAGACCGGCTTGTTGCCGCCCGGCTCGGCGCCTTCGAGGCCGCCGATGCGCTTGGTCATCTGCAAGAGATGCTCGCGCACTTCCTCGCTCGGGATCAGGCGGAAATGGCGCACCAGCTCGATTTCCTCGCGGGTGAAGCCCTTGCTCGAGCCGGCGCTCTCGCCGCCGAGCTCCTCGAAGAAGAACGACACCGGCCGGTCCAACAGCCGCGCCGCCTTGTAAAGGCGGCTGGCGCTCAGCCGGTTCTCGCCATGCTCGTATTTCTGGACCGCCTGGAAGGAGACGCCAATGCCGGCGCCCAGCTCTTCCTGGCTCATGCCGGCGAGAAAGCGCGCCTGACGCAGCCGCCGCCCGACATGGACATCGACCGGATCCGGCCCGTGCTCGCGGATGGTGCGACGGCGACGTCCCGGCGCCTCGTCCCCTTTGCTCTGAACCTCGGCCATCCCGTCTCTCCCCCAAGCCTTCGGTTTTAATGATCACTTGATCAACCGATACACGTTTTCGGCGCGCTCGGCAAATAAATACTACTGTTTTGCTCATAGCTTGCGCCGATAGGTCGATCATGTTCGGCGTCGCCCGGCTATTTCCCGCCCCCATCGTCACGACGGCCGCCGGCCTCGTCGTCGAAGCCGCGGCGCTGGCTGATGAACAAGAGCGCAATCAGGCCGCCGGCGAGACCGATGGTGGCGAGCGCGCCGAAGATCATGGCGAGAACGCCGGCGGTGCCGACCTCGACATCGGCCATCGAGCGCCAGGCCTGCCAGGCGACCGCCATCGCCGCCAAGGCCAGCGCCGCCGCCACGACATAGCCTAGCTTGCTCATCAGGCTGATATAGGACCTGCCGGCGGGCGGCGCGAGACTTTGCGCGCCGCGCGGCGCTAGGTTGGACGCCGAATGGTTGGATACCGAATGGACGGGGGCGAAAACGTATCCGTGCTGATCGTCGGCGGCGGGCCGGTCGGCCTCGCCCTTGCCGCCGAGCTCGGCTGGCAGGGCGTCAGTTGCCTCCTCCTCGAACAGGGCGACGGCGCGGTGAAGACCCCGAAGATGAACGAGGTCAACACGCGCTCGATGGAGCTTTGCCGCCGCTGGGGCATCGCCGGCGCGGTGCTCGACACGCCCTTCCCGCTCGACTGGCCGAAGGACGTCGTGTTCGTGACCAGCCTCGGCGGCTACGAGCTCGGCCGCGTGGCCCGGCCGCCGCGACGGCTGCGCGCCTCGGAGCATTCTCCCGAAAGCATGCAGACCTGCTCGCAGCACTGGTTCGATCCGATCCTGCAGCGTTTCGCGCGCTCCTTCCCCACGGTCGCGTTGCGCTATCGCTGCCGCTTCGAATCCTTCGCCCAAACCGAGAGCGGCATCGTCGCGACCGTCACCGACACCGCGACCGGCGCGCGCGAGACCATCGCGGCGGATTATCTCGTCGGCTGCGACGGCGCCGGCAGCGCCGTGCGCCGTGCCCTCGGCATCGCGCTGACCGGCCATGGCTTGCTCGGCCATGCGGTGAACATGTTCTTTCGCGTGCCGCGCCTGCTCGAGCTTTGCGGCAAGCAGCCGGGCACGTTCTTCATCCCGGTCGATCGCGGCGGCGTCTGGGGCAATCTGCGCGTTATCGATCCGCGCGACGGGCTGTGGCGGCTGATGGTCAACGAGACCGCCGGCGACGTGGCCGCCGTGAGCATCGACAAGGATGCTTATCTGCGGCGCGCGCTCGGCCGCGATCTCGCGGTGGACTGGGTCGACATCAACCTGTGGCGGCGGCAGAGCGTGCTCGCCGAAAGCTATGGCCACGGCCGCGCCTTCCTCGCCGGCGATGCCGTGCATCAGGTCTCGCCGACCGGCGCGCTCGGTATGAACTCCGGCCTCGCCGACGCCGTCGATCTCGGCTGGAAGCTCGCGGCCGTGATCGAGGGCTGGGGTGGCGCGAATCTGCTCGCCAGCTACGATGGCGAGCGCCGCCCGGTCGGCGCGCGCGCGGTCGACAGCGCGACGCAGTTCCACGCTTTGCAATCAGGCTGGGGCGACAGGTTGGGCGCGCTCGAGGAAGCAGGCGCCGCGGGCGAGACGCTGCGCCGCCGCATCGGCGAAATCCTCGTTGAGCAAATCGGCAGCGAGTTCCGCACCATCGGCCTGCAGCTCGGCTATCGCTACGAGGACTCGTCGATCTGCGTTGCCGACGGCACGCCAGCGCCGGCGGACGAGGCGGAGACCTATCGACCTTCGTCGCGGCCGGGCGCGCGTGCGCCGCATGCCTGGCTCGGCGACGGGCGCTCGGTGCTCGATCTCTTCGGCCACGGCTTCACGCTGTTGTGCTTTGGCGCGGCGGACGGCGAAGACTTCGTCAGCGCCGCCCGGGATCGCGGCGTGCCGCTACGCATCGCTCAGATCGCCGAACCCGAGATCGCGGCGCTCTATGAGCGGCGGCGTGTCCTGGTGCGCCCCGACGGGCATGTCGCCTGGCGCGGCGAGCCGCGCGCAGAGGCCGCCGCCGTTCTCGACCGCGCCCGCGGCGCTTGAAGGAACGCGGCCGCCGCCCTCGCCGTTGTAGTGGTAGAGGTGGAGATCGAACATGAAACAGGCTCTCGTTCTGGCGATCGCGACGTTGGGAATGACGGCCATGGCTTTCGCGCAGGCGCCAAACACCGGCACATCGCCCGGCCCGCATGACCCCAATCCCCCGATGGAGACCCCTGATTTGCGGCTGCCGCCGCCTTGCGCGGCGACGCCCAATCTCGCCGCCGCCGGCGTGGCGGTGAGACCCGATGACGCGCGGCGCGCTGTTCCCGCGACCGGTCAGATCACCCCGGCCGACGGCACGACACAATGCTCGGCAAACGGCACCACGCAAAGCGCGACGCTGCCCGGGTCGGCCGCTGCGTCTCCGTGACGACGCGCCGCGCGCCGCTGACCCGCCCTAACTAACGCCGGACTGCTGCGAAGCGACGCCGCACAAGGCGGTCGAAGAACGCGGCTACGTCGCGGAAATTGCGCCAGCTGAACGCCGTCGTCTTGCCGCTTTGGCGCTCGGTATAGAGCACCGGGACTTCGAGATACGTGCAGCCCTGGTCGATAAGGAAAAGGATCATTTCCGCCGAATAAGCGAAGCCGCGCGTCACGCTTTGCGCGGCGAGGAATTTTTCGCGCGGATAGATCGAGGATCCGTTGAAATAGCGGACCGTGCTTCCCGAGGCGAGCCGCACCAAGGTGCCGTAAGTGCGCGAGACCACGCGGCGAAAGATCGTGCGACCCATATAGCGAACCACATGCGGGATGATGATGTCCGCCTTGCCGACACGTCCGAGCAATGTGAAGCAGGTTTCCATGGGAACGGGATTGTCGCCGGCGACGCACCAGAAATAGCGGCCGCCGGCGAGACGCGCGGCCTCGAAGATGGTCGATCCCAGGCCGCGGTTGACGTCATGCCGATGCAACCGGATCGGCAGGTCCCGATGCCGATGCAGATAGGCTTCGACCACCGCGACGGAATCGTCGCTCGAGCGATCGTCGATCACGAGAATTTCCCAGGCGAGCGAGAGGCGCGCCAGTGCGTCCGTCACCGCTTGGATGGTCGGTACGATAGAGTCGCGCTCGTTGTAACAGGAAATGAAAATCGAGATATCGGGAGCTATCGGCGAATTCCTTTAAGTCGTTACAAGCGCCGCGCGGCAGGGCGGAAAGATAGCGGCCAGATCGGCATTCACCAATCGCTATTCTTGAATCGAGGCGAATCAAGTACCGCACGCGCCTGGGGGTCTGTTGAGCTGGCGTCACAGCTAAACGTTTCCGCGTCAATTCGCGCCCAAAGGGGCTTACTGCAGGACGGCTCGAGCATCATAGCCGCGCCTACAAAGACGTCCGCCTCTTCGCAGGGCGATTACCGAGCGTCCTTCGGCAAAGTGAAATGGCCATTCGGCGTGTAATAAATTGTCATGAAGATCGATATCGGCCCGCCCCCAAAGCACGCTCCATGAAGATCGAGCAGAAGAGGCTTGCCTTTCACAAACGCCACGTCCTTGCTCGGCCAAATCTGCCCCATGCCGGATGGCCAGATCTGCTTTGCGTGTCTTTCGCCTGGGGCGAGCCATAGCATCGCATCCGATTGTGGATGGATGGTGCTCCCGATCATGAACCATGACTCGCGTTGATTCGGGTCGCTGTCATTCCCGTCGAGCTTCACCAATTCGTAGCCAATAACCGTGATCGGAGCATTCGTCCAAGGGCGGATAAATGCGTCGGCAGGATGTGTGCGACCGATAACGGTCCACTTATCCCACAGATCCTGGCCCGAACAGGTGCCGATAAACTGCCATGTCGCCGAGCAGACCACCCTCAGGTCATCATTGACAAAGACTCTGCCATCGTCGCAGGTTTGGAGATGGTCGGCTTTGGCTGGCGATACCGGCAGCAGTAGTGCCGCTATGACAAAAACCAACAGGCTAAATCCGGTTCGCAAGTGCCCCATATCGACCTACCGTAAGATGTATCCTTCGTTCAGCTTGACTGATCTAATTTCAATGGTCAAAGCCTGCGCACTTTCCGTTAAAGGTCGAGCTGGCGAATGCTGACCGGAATGCTGCCGGCGGGGGGCGGCGATCGGTGGCGTTCATCCGCTCGCGACACGCTTGTTCAATGGAGCAATGACGCCTACGCGTTGGCCGCCCTCGCCGTTTCGATTCTTGTCGCCTGCTACTACCAATG
>DASYAL010000094.1:0-51593 GCA_036501365.1 Allostellaceae bacterium
TAGCGGGAAGACCGATGCGTCGATAACCCTACGCGCGGCGCGGGCGCATCCGCCGCAGCCGCATCGTCGCTTCGCATCTCCTATGATGGGCGAGACGTATCGGGACCGATCATGACTGCCATTGCCGAGCACGAGATTGTCGCGCTGATCGATGCTTTCTATGCGAAGGTGCGACGGGACGAGGTACTCGCGCCCGTTTTCGAGCGCGCGATTGCCGCCGCAGCCTGGCCGGTGCATCTCGCCAAGATGCACGATTTCTGGTCGTCGGCGATGTGCGGCACGGGCCGCTATAAGGGCAATCCGCTGGCCGTGCACTTGGCCGTGGAGGGGCTCGAGGAGGGCATGTTCGCGCGCTGGCTGGCGCTCTTTCGCGCCACCGCCGAGGCGCTGCTTTCCCCGGATCACGCCGAAGCCTTCCGGGCGCGATCGGAGCTGATCGCCAAGAGTCTGAAGCTGGGCGTGTTCTTCCAGCCGGGCTTGAACCCGCGCGGCGGCGACGCCATATCTTCGCGATAATACGTAATAAGCGTTCGATTTGTACGGATGGTCGTTGGCCGAAATTGAAAATTCCCGAACAAAGCCAATTTACGCTTTGGTTACAAATATCTAGGATTTTTGCGGGCCAGATTTGCGAAACCTGCAAGGCTCATTTTAAGCCTGCTCATTAAATTAGCCCCATGACCGAATTCGACTTCAACCGCAGCTTCGGCTTCGTGCTCTACGAAACCGCCCGGCTCCTCAGCAAGCGCTTCGACCAGCGCTCGAAATCGCTCGGCCTGACCCGCGCGCAGTGCCAGGTCCTGGCCTATCTCGTCTATCACGAGGGTATCAACCAGGCCGGCCTCGCCGACCTTTTAGAGCTCGAGCCGATCTCGGTCGCGCGGCTGATCGACCGTATGGCGCAGGCCGGCTGGGTCGAGCGCCGGCCCGATCCGCAGGACCGCCGCGCCTGGCGACTCTTCATCACCGAGAAGGCGAAGCCGCTCTTTGCCGAGATGATCGCGGTCGGCCGCGAGGTCCGGGCCGAGGCGCTGAGCGGCTTCTCGCCCGAGGACGGCGATCGGATCATGGAGTTGCTGCTGCGCGCGCGGCACAACCTCTCCGACAGGACGGTCGAGCGGGCCGAGCCGACGCGACTCGAGGGAGCGGCGGAATGAGCGTCCTCAGCGATACCCGCGCGCGCTTCGGCCAGCGCAGCATGGCGATGCGCATCTTGCTGATGGCGAGCATCCCGCTCGTTCTCGTCGCGATCGCCGTCTATCTCTATCTCACCTCCGGGCGCTCCGCCTCGACCGACGATGCCTATGTCCAGGCCGACAAGATCGTCGTCAGCTCGGATGTTAGCGCCCGCGTTGTCGCCGTGGAGGTCAAGGACAATCAGTTCGTCAAAGCCGGGCAGGCGCTGATCCGGCTCGACGATTCAAACTACAAGATCGCTCTCGCCAAGGCGCAGGCGAATCTGGCCGCGACCAAGCTGCAAGTCGACGGCCTGCGCGCGACTTACAAGCAGCGCCAGGCCGACGTAAAAGCCGCGCAGGACACAGTCGACTACATGCAGCGCGAGGCCGACCGCCAGGCGCAGCTGCTCGCGACCCATGTCACCTCGCAGCAGAAATACGACGAGGCACGCCACAACCTCGAGAACGCGAAGCAGCAGCTATCCTCGGCAGAGCAGCAGCTCGCCAATGTGCTCGCGAGCCTCGGCGGCAATCCCGATACTCCGACCGACCAGCATCCGCTGGTGCTGCAGGCGAAAGCCCAGGTCGACCAGGCCGCGCTCGATCTCTCCGACACGGTGATCACCGCGCCGGCCGACGGCTATGTCACCCAGGTCAGCCATCTGCCGGTCGGGCAATATCTCACCGCGGCGACGCCGGCCTTCGATCTCGTGACGACGCAGAATTCCTGGATCGAAGCAAATTTCAAGGAAACCGACCTCACCCGCATGCGCCCCGGCCAGAGCGCGACGGTCGACATCGACACCTATCCCGATCGCGTCTTTCATGGACATGTCCAGAGCATCAGTGCCGGCACGGGCTCGGAGTTCTCGGTGCTGCCGCCGCAGAACTCGACCGGCAACTGGGTGAAGATCGTCCAGCGCGTGCCGGTGAAGCTGGTGATCGACGACGCCGATGCCGATCACCCGCTGCGCGCCGGCATGAGCGCCAATGTCACGGTCGATACGCGGACCCTGCCGCCGTGGGGTTCCGAACAGACAGCGTCCGCTCCCCGTTCGTGAGACCGGCTAGGCGATGAGCCCGGCGCGCGCGCCGCATGTAAGCCTGAACCGCGGCGTCGTCACCGCCGCGGTGATGCTTGCCACCGTCATGCAGACGCTCGACAGCACGATCGCCAACGTCGCGCTGCCGCATATGCAGGGCAGCTTCTCGGTGGCGCAGGACGAGGTCACCTGGGTCCTGACCTCCTATATCGTCGCCGCCGCGATCGGCACGCCGCTGACCGGCTGGCTCGCCAACAATTTCGGCACCAAGCGGCTGCTACTCGGCTCGATGGCCGGCTTCACGGCCGCCTCGGTGCTGTGCGGCCTCGCCGGCAGCATCTATCAGATGGTGATCTTCCGCTTCCTGCAGGGCCTTTGCGGCGCGGCGCTGGTGCCGCTTGCCCAGACGATGCTGCTCAACATCTATCCGCGCGAGAAGGCGGGCGGCGCGATGGCGATCTGGGGCGCGGGCGTCATGCTCGGCCCGATCATCGGTCCGACTCTCGGCGGCTGGCTGACCGACGCCTATAACTGGCGCTGGGTCTTTTATATCAACGTGCCGATCGGCATCGTCGCCTTCCTGGTGCTGGCGAGCTTCGCCGAGGAGAGCCCGACTCATCGCCGCGGCTTCGATTTTTTCGGCTTTGCCATGCTGAGCGTCGCGGTCGGCGCGTTGCAGCTCATGCTCGACCGCGGCGAGTACAAGGACTGGCTTGCCTCGAATGAGATCCGGATCGAGCTCGGCCTCGCGCTCGCGGCCTTCTGGGTGTTCCTCGTCCATTGCGCAACCTCGGCCAATCCCTTCGTCAATCTGGTGCTGTTCAAGGATCGCAACTTCTCGTCGGGCAACGTGCTGATGTTCCTCGTCAGCGTGGTGATCCTCGCCTCGACCGCGCTGCTGCCGACCCTGTTGCAGGTGGTGCTTAATTATCCGGTCGTAACCGCCGGCATGCTGATGACCCCGCGCGGCTTCGGTACCGTGTTCTCGATGCTGCTCGTGGGCAAGCTCTCCAACCGCTTCGATGCTCGACTGCTGATGCTGATCGGCTTCGTGTGCTCGGCCTATTCCTTCTGGATACCGCATGGCTGGACGATCGATATGGGCTGGGAGCCGGTCGCGCTCGCCGGCATCGGCCAGGGCTTCGGCATGGGGATGATTTTCGTGCCGCTGTCGCTCGTGACCTTCGGCACCTTGCCCCAGGTCTATCGCAACGAGGCGACGGCGCTCTTCAGCCTGGTGCGCAATGTCGGCGGCAGCATCGGCATCTCGATCGCCGAGAGCTATCTCTCGCGCGCCACCCAAGCGACGCATCAGGCGATCGCGGCGACCGCGACGCCGTTCAATCAGGCGCTGAACGCGCCGGCGGTCGCGAATTTCTGGAACACTCACACGCTCGCCGGCCTGTCGGCGCTCAACGCCGAGGTAACGCAACAGGCGTCGATGATGGCCTATCTCGATTGCTTCGAGCTGATGGCCGTGATCTGCGCCCTGATGATCCCGCTGCTGCTGATCATGCGGCAGGTGCGGCCGGCGCCGGGCGCCGGCGGCGCCCATGCCGCGGCCGAGTAGGGCTCGCCGCTTCCTATTCCTCGATCGCGTCGCGGAACTGCCGCGGATCGAAATCCGCTGTGCGATTGCCGCCCTTTTGCGACACCGCGACGTCGAGCCGCGCCGCCGCCACGAGCGCGTTCTCGGTGAAGATGCCGCCCGGCTGGTCCTCGTCGATGGCGAGGCTGGCGAGCGAGGGGTTGCGCGCCAGAAGGCGGTAGAGCGCGGTGGCTCGAAGATAGAGGGCGAGGGTGGTCTGGACGTTGGTGCCGAGCTCCTCGGCGAAGAGGTCGAGCACTTCCCTGGTGTCGATGTCGAAGCCGGGCGCCTCTTCCTCCTCCTCTTCCTCCGCGGGCGGCGGGTTCTCCGCGGCCGTGCGCTCGAGATATTCGCGGAACAGGAACAGCGCCGAACCGAGCAGCCCGGGGTCCACGGATGGCACATGAGGATGCGGCGACGCTGCCATGGAAGGGGCTTAGCCGGAACCGGCGGCTCCCTCAACCGCTTTGGCTTTTGGCGCTATACGTCTCTTTGACTTTCTTGGCGCATGATTAAGCCTCATAAAGGAATAAAGTCCGTTGCGCCCCGTTCTTCGAACAACCCGGGAGGGGATAAACCCTCGGCCGGGTGGAGTCTTATTGATCGATGGCCAGACTCCCGCTTATCGACGAGGGCCGCAGCGCCAGCCTGGTCGAGATCACGATCCTGGCGCTGGCGATCGGCATCGTCACGGGCCTGGCCGGCGTGGCGTTCCGCGCCGTGGTCGCGGTGGTCCATGATTTCTTCTTCCTGGGCGAATTCTCGCTTTATTACGATCCGAACGTCCATACGCCGTCGAGCTGGCTCGGGCCGCTGGTGATCTTCTCGCCGGTGATCGGCGGGCTGGTGGTCATCTTCCTCAGCCGCCTGCCGCCGGCCGACCGCCGCGGGCAGGGCGTCTCCGACATCATCGACGCCATCTATTACCGCGAGGGCCGGGTCCGCTCGCTCCAGGCCTTCATCAAATCCATGGCCGCCGGCATCCAGAGCGGCTCGGGCGGATCGGTCGGACGCGAGGCCGCGATCGTCCAGATCGGCGCGGCGATCGCCTCGCGCGCCGCACGCTTCACCAACCTCGCGCAATGGCAGCGCATGACCCTGGTCGCGGCCGGCGGGGCGGCCGGACTGGCCGCCGCCTTCAACGCGCCGCTCGGCTCGATCGTCTTCGCGGTCGAGCTGATGATGCCCGAGATCAGCCCCCGTACCCTGCTGCCGGTGACCATGGCGGCGGGCGCCGGCACCTTCGTCGCCCGCATCTTCTACGGCTTGCAGCCGACCTTCCTGGTGCAGACCGTCACTGCGCCCGAGCTGCGCGTCTCCGGCGTGCTCGATCTCGTGCCCTTCGTGGTCTTCGGCCTGCTGCTCGGCGTCACTTCCTGGTTCATGATCCGCATGCTCGGCTGGACCGAAGGCTTGCTCAACAAGCTGACGCGCAACCCCTATCTCAAGCACACCTTCACCATGGTGCTGGTGGGGCTGATGATCTACGGCATGAAGATCGTGACCGGCGATTACCAGATCGAAGGGCCGAGCTATGCCGCCTTGCAAGACATGTTGCGCGGCAGCGATACCGCTCTCTGGTTCTTCGCGCTGTTGTTCATCGCCAAACTCACCGCGACCACCCTCACCATCGCCTCGGGCGGCAGCGGCGGCGTGTTCTCGGCTTCGCTCGTCATCGGCGCGGCGCTGGGCGGCGTGGTCGGCAACGTTACCCAGATGCTGATGCCGCAGCTCAGCATAAACGTGCCGGACTACGCCATTGTCGGCATGGCCGGCATGCTCGGCGGCACCACCGGCGCCGCGATGACCGCGATCGTCATGGTGTTCGAGTTGACGCGCGACTACAACGTCATCGTGCCGCTGATCATGGCCGTGACCTTGGCGATCGCGGTGCGCAAGGCGGTGCTGCCGCAAAGCATCTACACGCTGAAGCTCGCCGATAAGGGCCACGAGGTCCCGGATTCCCTGCAGGCGAACATGTACCGCATCCGCGCCGCCGAGCGCGCGATGGCGAGCGATTACGAAGTGCGGCCGGCGGATGCGCGGATCGACGAAACGCTCGCCTCGCTGGTCGAGACCGGACGGCCGCTCTATGTGATGATCGCCAACGGCAACCGGCTCGCCGGCTATGTCCGGCTCGATCCCGGCTTCAAGCTGTGGAAGCCGAACGATCCGGGCTTGCGGCTCGGCGATCTTGCGCGCGGCGATTTCGTGCTGGTGCGGCCGCAGGACACGATGTTCTTTGTCATCGGCCGCTTGGCGCGTCGCGGCGCGCGGCTGGCGATCGTTGCCGGCGGCAGCAACCGCGTGCCGCGCGTCGGCGATATCCGCGGCGTCATCGCGCTCGAGACCATGGGCGAGGCGGTGATCGAGAATGCGCGGGCTTACGCGCCGCAGGCCGCGCGCAGCCCGTTCCCGTTGCTCTACCGCCGCCGCGTCACTTGGCCATTCTTCTGGCGCGGCCGGCGCAAGACGTCGTGACCGCTTAGGCCGCGTCGCCGGTATCGGCGGCCAGACCGGCGGCCTTGATGCCGGCGACGGCGCAGGCTTCGTCATTCTCCGACGTGTCGCCCGAGATACCGACCGCGCCGAGGGCATTGCTCTCTCGGTCGCGGATCAGCACGCCGCCGGCATTGGGCACGACGCGGCCTTCGGAAGCGACCATCAGCGAGGTCATGAAGGCGGGGTTGCCCTGGACGCGGCGCGCGAATTCGCGCCCGCCGAAGCCCATGCCGAGCGTGCCCCAGGCCTTTCCCTCAGCGATTTGCGGCCGGAGGATGCTCGACCCATCCTCGCGCTTCAGTGCGACACGATGCCCGCCGGCATCGAGCACGACGACCGTCAGCGGCTTGAACTTCGCCCCGCGGCCGTGCTCCAGCGCCTTGTCGACGATGGTGGAAGCCTGGGCAAGGGTGAGCGGGGTCATCGGCGATCTCCTCAAAAAGGTGAAGTGGCAGCGCGGGCTCGCGGGTGTCAATATCATAGCAAATTGCCAGGGGGTGGTATCGGACCGATGTCGAAACTGCGTCTTTCATTCTCGTGCTGGGACTACGACCGCATGCGCGCGCTGGCCGATGGCAGCGTGCAGCCGGAGGGCATCGACCTCATCTGCATGAAGCATGTGGTCGAGGAGACCTTCTTCCGCATGGCGCGGCACCGCGAGTTCGATCTCGCCGAGATGTCGCTTTCGTCCTACACCGTGTCGCTGTCGCGGCCGGAGCGGCCCTTCATCGCCATCCCGGTGTTTCCGTCGCGGATGTTCCGCCACGGCTTCACTTATGTCTCGGCGCAGAGCGGCATCCGCGAGCCCAAGGATCTCGCGGGTAAGCGCATCGGCACGCCGGAATATCAGCTGACGGCGCCGGTCTGGATACGCGGCATCCTGCAGGACGAATACGGGCTCGATCCGGCGAGCCCGACCTATTACACCGGCGGCCTGTTCGAGCCCGGCCGTATCGAGAAGATCGCGCTCGATCTGCCGGCGAAATTCAAGCTCAAGACCATCGGCGAGAAACAGACGCTCTCGGCGATGATCGCCGCCGGCGAGCTCGACGCCGTGCAGGCGCCGCACCCGCCCTCGACTTTCTACACCGCGCCCGAGCGCGTGAAGCGGCTGGTCGAGAACTATGTCGAGGTCGAGCGGGCCTATTTCCGCAAGACGCGGATTTTCCCGATCATGCACACCGTCGCCATCCGCCGGGAGGTCTACGAGGCCAATCGCTGGATCGCGCAATCGCTGCTCAAGGCCTTCGTCGCCGCGCAGCGCCAGGTCTACGACGCGCTGCATCATCAAGAGGCTTATACGACGATGTTGCCGTGGCAGATGGCCTATGTGGAGGAAACGCAGCGCGAGTTCGGCGACGATTGGTGGGCCTATGGCTTCGAGCCCAATCGCCACGTGCTCGACACCTTCTTGCGCTATCATCATGAGCAAGGCCTGTCCCCGCGGCGCCTGAAGCCGGAAGAGCTGTTCGCGCCCGAGACATTCGAGAGCTTCAAGGTCTGATCAACGGATTGCGGGAGGAGGCGGTCATGAAGATGCGACGCATGGCAAGGCTCACGGTCGCAACGGTCGCGTTTCTGGGCATGGGCCTGCCGGCGCGCGCTGCCGATACCGTCTATCAGGGCAAGGACGCGTTCGGCGATTACAGCCGCGACGCGCCCGGCGACTGGCACAAGATCACGCTCGCCGATCTGCCCAAGCCGTTCGGGACCGAATCCTCACGCAATTTTCCGAAGCTTGCGCAGCGCCCCGAAGGCGGTATGCCGAAAGTGCTGCCCGGCTTCACTGTCACGGCCTTTGCCGAGGGGTACAAGGCGCCGCGCGAGATGAAGATCGCGCCCAACGGCGACATCTTCCTCGCCGAGAGCGGCGTTGGCCGGATTCACGTGCTGCGCGCGCCCGACGGCGCCAACAAGGTTGCGAGCGACGACATCTTCGCCGAAGTCGCCGAGCGGCCCTTCGGCATGGCCTTCTATCCGCCGGGACCCAATCCGCAATGGGTGTACATCGCTTCGATGAACGAGGTGGTGCGCTTCCCCTATCGCGTCGGCGATACCAAGGCGCGCGGACCCAAGGAGGTCATCGTTCCGAACCTTCCGGGACCGCTGCATTGGACGCGCGATGTGCTGGCGACGCCTGACGGCAAGCACATCCTCGTCGCGGTCGGCTCCAGCACCAACATCCAGGACAATGGCCCCGACGCCGAGAAATTCCGCGCCAATATCCTCGAATTCAATCCCGACGGCAGCGGCCGCACGGTCCTGGCTTCCGGGACGCGCAATCCGGTGGCGATCGCCTTCAATCCCGTCGGCGGCGCGCTTTGGGCGTCCGTCAACGAGCGCGATCTGCTCGGCGACAACCTGCCGGCGGATTACGTGACGCATATCCAACCCGGAAAATTCTATGGCTGGCCTTATTTCTACAACGGCAATCACCCCGATCCGCGCGTCCAGGGCATCCCGCCGGTGCCGGGCAACCAGGTGGTGGTCGGCGACGTGCTGATCCAGCCGCATTCGGCGCCGCTCGGCATCGCCTTCTATACCGGCAACCAGTTCCCGCGCGACTACAAGAACGATCTCTTCGTCGCGCTGCACGGCTCGTGGAATCGCGGCCAGCGCACCGGCTACAAGCTGATCCGCGTCAAGATGCAGACCGGCAAGGCCATGGGCAAATACGAGGACTTCATGACCGGCTTCGTCACCAGCGGCGGCGATGTCTGGGGCCGCCCGGTCGGCGTCGCCGTGGCGCAGGACGGTTCGCTGCTGATGAGCGATGACGGCACCGGCACGGTCTGGCGCGTCGCCTATACCGGCAGCAACAAGGCGGCGAGCGCGGGCCGTTGAGCGAGGTTCCGCTTGCCGCCACGCTGCTGCTGTTGCGCGATGGCGCCACTGGGCTCGAAGTCCTGATGGTCACGCGCCACGCCGCGACGGTGTTCGCGGGCGGCGCGGCGGTGTTTCCGGGAGGGCGTCTTGATCCCGAGGATTCCTCGCCGGGGCTACTGCAACGCTGTTGCGCTGTGCCGAGCATCGATACGCGACAGATGGCGCTACGTGTCTGCGCCATCCGCGAGACCTTCGAGGAAGCGGGGCTCCTGCTCGCGCGCCGCGCCGGCGAGGACGAGTTGCTCGCCGGCAGCGAGGTCGAGCGGGTCCAGGCCGAGCTGTTGGCAAAGCTCGGCCATCCGCCCGATTTCACCGAGCTGGTCGTCGATGGTGCGCTCGAGCTCGCGACCGATCTCCTGGTGCCGTTCGCCCATTGGATCACGCCGGCGATCCGGCCGCGGCGCTACGACACCTATTTCTTTCTCGCGCCAGCTCCAAGCGGGCAGGAGGCGCGGCATGACGGCCACGAGGCGGTCGCTTCGGTCTGGGTTGCGCCGGCGCAAGCGGCCGCCGATGGCGCAGCGCAGCGTATCAAGATGATCTTCGCGACGCGCTTCAACCTGCAGAAGCTCGCGCGCAGCGCGACGCGCGACGCCGCTTTCGCCGCCGCTCGCGGCGACACCATCGTTACCGTCTGCCCGGAATACCGCGAGACGCCGCGCGGGCTGATGTGGCGCATCCCGATCGAGGCCGGCTACGGCGTCGCCGAGACGCCGGTCCAAAGCGAGGTCGTCGCCTAGCTATTTGAGATCGCGGAAGCGCTTGCCCTCATGTGCGAGCCGCGCCAGCAGCGGCGCCGGCTGCAGGCCGGCGTCACCGGTGTGCCGTGCGGCTTGGGCGAGGCGTTCGCAAATCGCGGCGAGGCCGACGCTGTCGGCATAGAACATCGGCCCGCCGCGATGCGCCGGAAAGCCGTAGCCATAGACCCAGATCACATCGATGTCGCCGGCGCGTGCGGCAACGCCTTCCTGGATGAGGCGCGCGCCTTCGTTGATCATCGCCGCGACGATCCGCGCCACGATCTCGTCGGGCGGCAAGGTCGTGCGCGCGGTGCTGCCGCGCGCGGCGTCGATGATGCGCTGCGCCTCGGGATCGGGCAGCGGCGCGCGGCTGCCGGCGTCGTAGCGGTAATAGCCGGCGCCGGTTTTCTGGCCGAGCCGGCCGGCATCGACGATGGCATCGGCGAGCGGCCAGCGGCGGTCGCGCTGTTTGCGCGCGCGATAGCTGATATCGAGCCCCGCCATGTCGCCGGCGGCGCAAGGCCCGACCGGGAAGCCGAACTCCGTCATCGCGCGATCGATCGCTTCGATCGCGACGCCCTCGCTCAGCAGCCGCTCGACCTCGCGGCCGCGCTGCGTCAGCAGGCGGTTGCCGACGAAGCCGTCGCAAGCGCCGACCGCCACCGGCAGCTTGCGGATCTTGCGCCCAAAGGCCATGCCGGTCGCGATCGTTGCCGGCGCGCTGCGTTGCGCGCGCACGACCTCCATCACCCGCATCACGGTCGCCGGCGCGAAGAAATGCAGACCGAGAACACTCTCGGGCCGCTGGGTCGCGCCCGCGATCAGGTCGACGTCGAGATAGGAGGTGTTGGTCGCGAGCAGCACGTCTGGCTTCGCTATGCGATCGAGCTCGCTGAAGATCTTTCGCTTCAACGGCAGGTCTTCGGTCACCGCTTCGATCACCAAATCGACGCCGGTGAGATCGGCGAGCAGCATCGTGCCGGCGATGCGGGCGAGACGCTTGTCGCGCTCCTCCGCACCGAGCCGCGCGCGTTTCACCGCGGCGTCGTAATGCGTGCGGAGGCGGGCCTGCGCGCGATCGAGCGCGAGCTTGTCGGCTTCGACCAAAATCACCGGCAAGCCGGCATCGGCGCAGGAGATCGCGATCGCGCTGCCCATCGTACCGCCGCCGACGATGCCGATGGCGCGGATATCGTGCACCGGCGTCTCGGCCGGCAGGCCGGGGACCTTCGCCGCCTCGCGCTCGGCGAAGAACAGATGGCGCAGCGCTCGCGATTGCTCGCTCTGCACCGTGCCGGCGAAAATCTCGGCCTCGCGGCGCAGGCCCTCGTCGATCGGCAAGAGCGAGGCCTCGACCGCATCGATGCAGGCTTGCGGCGCCAGGATGCCGGGCTTGCGCTTGGTAAGATCGGCGCGCGCGTCAGCGAAGAAATTCGCATTGGGGGGTGCCGCGGGCGGCCGGTCGCGCACGCGAGGCAAGGGGCGCTGCTGGCTCAGTATGCGCTTGGCGAAGGCGAGCGCGCCGACACGCAACTCGCCCGGGATGACCGCATCGATGAGGCCGTGCTCCAGCGCGGTCTTGGCGTCGATGGGGTCGCCGCCGACGATCATATCGAGCGCCAGCTTCACGCCGACGAGCCGTGGCAGACGCTGGGTGCCGCCGGCGCCGGGCGTGAGACCGATCTTCACCTCCGGCTGGCCGAGCTTCGCATCGGGGGTCGCGATCCGGTAATGGCAACCCATCGCGAGCTCGAGCCCGCCGCCAAGCGCATGGCCATGGATCGCGGCGACGATCGGCTTCGCACTCTGCTCCATCACCGCAATGTTCGCGGGATTGAGCGGCTCTTCGCGCTTGCGGTCGAACTCGCTGATATCGGCGCCGGCGACGAAGCCGCGGCCCGCGCCGATCAGCATGATGGCCGCGACCGCGGGCTCGGCGATCGCAGCTTCGAGCGCGGCTTTCAGCGCCGAGCGCAACGCGTGGCTCGTCGCGTTGACCGGCGGGTTGTCGATGGTCAGCAGCGCCACCTTGCCGATTTGCTCTGTTTTGACCAGGGCCGCTCCGGCAGCCATACGAAACCCCTTATTTTGCAGTGCGGTAAGGCTTGAAGCCCGCGGCGGTTTCTGTCAAGCAGAGCGCGGTAAAGATACGGAACGCTGGTGATGCAGGGGGGCCGATGAGAAGACTAAGCGCCGCGGTCGCGGCGGTGATCGTCGCGGCGTTTCCTGGCGTTGCCTGGCCGGACGCGCCCGCCGCAGCCGCGAAGACCGTGACGCTCGGCGCTTCGCTGCAGCTCACCGGTCCCGACGCCAATCTCGCGCGCTATTTCCGCGACGGCTATCAGGCCGCTATCGATCGCATCAACGGCCAGGGCGGCATCACCATCGGCGGCGAAAACTATCGCTTCGCGCTCAAGCTGCTCGACAACCAGTCGAACATCAATCTCGGCGTACAGCAATACACACAGCTCATCACGCGCGACAAGGTCGATTTCCTGCTCGGCCCCTACAGCAGCAACCATACGCTCGACGAATCCTCGATCGCAGAGAAATACCGCGTGCCGATGGTTCAGGGTGGCGGCGCCGCGCGGCAGATCTTCGACCGCGGCTATCGTTATATCTTCGGCACCGCGCCGCCAGCCGAGAACTATTTCGGCTCGACGGTCGAAATGATGACCAAGCTCGAGCCGCGCGTGCACACGCTCGCGCTGCTGACGGCCGACGATGCGTTCGACGTCGCGGTGCGCATCGGGACCAAGGCGCTCGCCAAGCAGAGCGGCGTCAACGTCGTGGTCGACCAGGTATACCCGGAGAACGATCCGAATTTCACCTCACTGCTCGCGCTGGTGAAATCGAAGTCGCCAGACGCGATCTTGCTGGGCGGCCATGAGACCGAGGCGCTGAACTTCGTGCGCGAGGCGAAGGCGCTCAATGTGAATCCCGGCGATATGATGGCGCTGACCGTCGGCGTGCCCTCGGCCGATTTCCGCGCCGCCTTAGGCAAGGATGCCGAGAGCATGTTCGGCATGACCCCTTGGGTCGCCTCGCCCGTGGCGCGCGACCGCTGGTTCGGCGACGCCCAGCAATTCGCGCAGCTCTTCGCGCGGCGTTTCGGCTACGAGCCCGATTATCACGTCGCTTCCGCGGTCGCCGATGTCGAGACCTTCGCCTATGCGCTCGAGGCCGCGGGATCGCTCGATCGCGAGCAAGTTCGCGATGCGATCGCCAAGAGCGATTTCGAGTGCATCTACGCGCCGATCCGTTACCAGGCAAACGGCCAGATCGACATTCCGCAGATCGTGATCCAGGTGCAGGACGGCAAGATCGTTCCGATCTACACCGACCACTTCCTCAACAAGCCCCGCTATCCGGCACCCGGCTGGGGCAAGCGAAACTGATCACACGGCTTTAGCAGCACCGAACCTTTATGTTGCTCGCGCAAATCCTGCTCAACGGCTTGTTGCTCGGCGGGCTCTACGGCCTCATGGCGCTCGGCATGGCGCTGGTCTGGGGCGTGCTCAACATCGTCAATCTCGCGCACGGCGCTTTCGTCATGCTCGGCGGCTACTGCGTCTATTTCCTCTTTGCCGGCCTCGGCGTCGATCCGTTCGCGGCGCTTCCCGCGGCGATGCTGGCGATGTTCGCGCTCGGCTACCTGCTGCAGCGGTACGTCCTCAACCTCATCATCCGCTCGGCGCAGCTCAACACCCTGCTCATCACTTTCGGCCTGGACGTCGTGCTGACCTATCTGGCGCAGCTCGCCTTCACGGCGGATTTCCGCACCATCAATCCGAGCTATGCGGGCGCCAATCTGACCGTCTTCGGGCTGACGCTGCCTCTGCTGCGCCTCGCCGCTTTCGTCGCCGCCTTGCTCCTGGCGTCGCTGCTCTGGATCGTCCTGCAACGGACCCGGCTCGGCCGGGCAATTCGCGCGACGGCGCAGAATCTCACCGCCGCGCGACTCTACGGCGTCGACCCGGCGCGACTCTATGCCGTGACATTCGGGCTCGGCGCCGCACTCGCCGGTGCGGCGGGCGGGCTTTACGGCATGGTCTCACAGGTAACGCCCTATATCGGCGCGACATTGACGGCGAAATCCTTCGTGATCGCGATCATGGGCGGGCTCGAGAATCCGTTCGGCATCGTCTTGGGCGGCATCGTCATTGGCATCATCGAGGCGCTCGCCGCGATCTATATCGGACCGACCTTCACGGACGCGATCAGCTTCGGCTTGCTCGTCGTGATCCTCGTTGCGCGACCGACGCGCAGCCTGCGGAGCGCCTGATGTTGCGCGCCGCGATCCTTGCATTGTGCGTGCTGGCTCTTGCTGGGGTGCCGTTGCTCGGCGACGAGGTGTTGATCCAATACGGTATCGATGCACTGCTGTTCGCAACCTTGGCTCAAGCCTGGAACATCCTGGGCGGCTTCACGGGATATGTCTCGTTCGGCAATTCATCCTTCTATGGCCTCGGCGTCTACGGCACGGCGATCGCAATGGCGCAGCTTCATTGGCCGTTCGGCGTGGGGCTGGCGGTTGGCGCGGCGCTGGCGGTCGGCTGTGCCGTGCTGTTCGGCATTCCGATCCTGCGGCTGCGCGGCCATTATTTCGCGATCGCGACTCTCGGCCTCTCGGCGACGCTCGCGGCGATCATCGCCAATATCGACATCGCCGGCAAAAATATCGGTCTCATCCTGCCGCTCACCCGTGCCGATGCGGCCTTCTACGAGGAAGCGCTGCTGCTGCTGATCGCCGCGACCGCGACCGTGGCGTGGATCGCCAAGAGCCGCTTCGGCGCGGCGCTGCTCGCGATCCGCGAGGACGAGGATGCGGCCTTGGTCATGGGCATCAACACCACGCGCTACAAGATTGCGGCCCTGACGCTTTCGGCCTTCTTCACGGCGATCGCAGGCGGCATCCATGCCTATTGGATCACTTTCGTCGATCCGGGTGGTGCCTTCGATCTGACGCTCAACGTGCGCATGGTGATCATGGCGATGTTCGGCGGTCCCGGCACTGTGTTCGGGCCGCTGCTTGGCGCCTTCATCCTGTCGGCGGTCTACGACGTGCTGGCGAGCAGCATCTCGACGGCGGCGGCGCTGCTCTTCGGACTGGTGATCGTGCTGGCGGTGATCTTCATGCCGCGCGGACTCTGGGATCTGGCGGGTGGCTTCCGCCGCTCCGGCGCGCGCTATCTGTTGCAGAACATCCGGGCGCACCGGCTATGAGCGACATTCCGCTCCTCGAGGCCCGCGCCCTGACCAAGCGCTTCCGCGGCCTCCACGCGATCGAGCGCGTGAGCTTCGTGCTTCGGCGCGGCGAGATGCTTGGCCTGATCGGCCCGAACGGCGCCGGGAAGACGACGCTGGTCAACGTCATCAGCGGTACGCTGCCGGCGGATAGCGGCAAGCTGTTCTTCGAAGGCGCGCCGATCGATCACCTTCCGCCTTATGAGCGGGCGCATCTCGGCATCGGCCGCACCTTCCAGGTGATGAAGCCGTTTCCGCGCCTGACGGTGCTCGAGAACGTCGCGGTCGGCGCGCTCTTCGGCTATCACGGCGGGGAGCACGACCTGAAAGTGGCGCGCGAGCAGGCGCGGGCGCTGCTCGATTTCACCGGCCTCATGCATCGCGCCGACCAGCAAGCCGATCAGCTCGGCGGCCCCGACCGCAAGCGGCTCGAGCTCGCCAAAGCGCTGGCGCTTAAACCCAAGCTGCTCTTGCTCGATGAGGTGATGGCCGGGCTCAATCCGGCCGAGATCGACGACGTCGTCGGTGTCGTCAAGAAGATCCGCGACGCCGGCACAAGCATTCTCGTCATCGAGCACGTGATGCGCGCGATCCGCAGCCTTTCCGATCGCATTATCGTGCTGCATCACGGCGAGATGCTCGCCGAGGGCGAGCCGAACGCGATCCTCGGCGACGAGCGCGTGATCGAGGCCTATCTCGGCAAGAGACGCGCATGAGCGAGGCCTTGCTTTCGGCCGCGGGCGTATCGGCCGGCTATGGCGCGGCGCCGGTCTTGTTCGGCATCGATCTCGAGGTCGGTCAAGGCGAGATCGTCGCGCTCGTCGGTTCCAATGGCGCCGGCAAGACCACGCTGCTCCGTGCCATCTCGCGGCTGATCGCGGCCGAAGGCTCGATTCGCTTTGCCGGCCACGATTTGCTGGCGCTGCGGCCGGAGCAGGTCTTCGCCCTCGGCCTGGTCCAGGTGCCGGAAGGGCGTCAGCTCTTTCCGCGCATGTCGGTCGAGGAGAATCTGCGCATGGGCGGATTCCGCCGGAGCGACGCCGAGATCGCACGCAGTTTCGCGCGCGTCTACGCGATCTTTCCCATCCTTGCCGAGCGGCGCGATCAGTGGGCGGGCAATCTCTCGGGGGGCGAGCAACAGATGTGTGCGCTCGGGCGCGCCCTGATGGCCGAGCCGAAACTGCTGATGGTCGATGAGATGAGCCTCGGCCTGGCGCCAGTGATCGTCGATCAGCTCCTGACCGTGCTAGCCGATATCCGCAAGGCGGGGGTCACCGTTCTGCTGGTCGAGCAGGACGTCTTCGCCGCTTTCAGCGTCGCCGACCGCAGCTATGTGCTCGAGACCGGGCATATCGTGCGACATGGCCGAGTCGCCGAGCTGGAGCGCGATCCGGCGCTCCGCAAGGCCTATCTCGGCGTGGCGTAAGCCGCTGGAATTCCCTATAAATCGATCATTGTTAGGGCTTCGCGGCGAATCGCCATAAGATGGCGGGACCACGAGATTAGGAGCATGGGTTGAAGCGGCGCGTCACCATCCTGGGATCGACCGGTTCGATCGGCTGCAACACTGTCGAGCTGGTGGCGGCGGACCGCGATGTCTATGCGGTCGAGGCGCTGGTCGCGTTGCGCAATGCACGGCGTCTGGCCGAGCAGGCGAAGAGCCTCGGCGCGCGCTTTGCGGTGATCGCCGATGACAGCCAGTATGGGGCGCTCAAAGAGGCGCTCGCCGGCAGCGGCATCGAGACGGCATCGGGTGCCGAGGCGGTGGTCGAGGCCGCGCGCCGGCCAGCCGATTGGGTGATGGCGGCGATCGTCGGCGCTGCCGGCTTGGCGCCGACCCTGGCGGCGGTGCGGCGCGGCGCCTGCGTCGCGCTTGCCAACAAGGAGGTGCTGGTCTGTGCCGGCGATCTCGTCACCGCCGAAGCGAAGAAGCACAAGGCGCGTCTGTTGCCGGTCGACAGCGAGCATAACGCGATCTTCCAGGTTTTCGACGCCGCGCAGCGCGGGGCGATCGAGAAGATCGTTCTCACCGCAAGCGGCGGCCCGTTCCGCACTGCCTCGATCGAGGACATGGCCTCGGCGACGCCGGCGCAGGCAGTCGCGCATCCCAATTGGCGCATGGGCGCCAAGATCTCGGTCGATTCCGCGACGATGATGAACAAGGGTCTCGAGGTCATCGAGGCGCATCACCTCTTCGAGTTGGACAGCGACAAGCTTGACGTCGTCGTCCATCCGCAATCGGTCGTGCATGGCCTCGTCTACTACACCGACGGCTCGGTGTTGGCGCAGCTCGGCTCGCCCGATATGCGGACGCCGATCGCCAACGCGCTCGGCTGGCCGGATCGTATCCCGGCGCCGAGCCCGCGGCTCGATCTTGCGAAGCTGGCGAAGCTGACCTTCGAGGCGCCCGATCCCGAACGCTTCCCAGCGTTGCGCTTGGCGCGTGACGCGCTGATCGCCGGCGGCGGCGCGCCGACCGTTCTCAATGCCGCCAACGAGGTCGCGGTCGCGGCATTCCTCGATGAGCGCATCGGCTTCCTCGACATCGCCGCGACGGTCGAGCGCGCGCTTGAGCAGCTATCGGGTCGGCGCATCGGCGCACTCGAAGATGTCTACGCGCTCGATTGCGAGACGCGCGCTGCGGCGCGGGCGCTGATCGGCGAAGATACGCGGCGCGTCGCCCGCGCTTGAGTCCGGATTTCGGCAAGCCCGTCCTCGTGACCGGCGCGTCGGGTTTCGTCGGCGCGGCGGTGGCGCGCGCTTTGCGGGCGCAAGGCCGCAAGGTTCGCGTGTTGCTCCGGCCGCAAAGCGACCGCCGCAATATCGCGGGGCTCGATGTCGAGCCGCGCCTCGGCACGCTCGAAGATGCTGCCTCGCTCACCGCGGCGGTCGAAGGCTGCGGCGCGCTCTATCATGTCGCCGCGGATTACCGGCTGTGGGTGACAGACGAGAGCGCGATGATGCGCGCGAATGTCGAAGGCACGCGGTTGCTGATGGAAGCCGCGCTCGCCGCGCGCGTGGCGCGTATCGTCTATACCAGCAGCGTCGCTACTCTGGGCATCATCGGCGACGGCACGCCGTCCGACGAGACTACGCCGAGCACGCTCACCGACATGATCGGGTCGTACAAGCGCTCGAAATTCATGGCCGAGGAGGTGGTGCGCGATCTCGCCCATCGGCGCGGCCTGCCGGCGGTGATCGTCAATCCCTCGACGCCGGTCGGGCCAGGCGACGTCAAGCCGACGCCAACCGGCCGCATGATTGTCGAGGCGGCTTCCGGCAAGATGCCGGCTTTTGTCGATACTGGGCTCAATATCGTCCATGTCGATGATGTCGCGGCGGGACATCTGCTCGCCGAAGAGCGTGGCGCAGTGGGCGAACGCTACATCCTCGGCGGCGAGGATCTGAGTTTGGCCGAAATTCTCCGGCGCATCGCGGGCCTGACTGGACGCAAGCCGCCGACGATCCGCGTGCCGATCGCGGCGATCTGGCCGATCGCCATCAGCGCCGAGGCTTGGGCGCGGCTCTCGGGCAAAGAGCCTTTCGTCACTCGCGACGGGCTGCGCATGGCGAAGAAGAAGATGTTCTTCTCCTCGGTGAAGGCCGAACAAGCGCTCGGCTATCGCACGCGGCCGGCGCAGGCGGCACTCGCCGATGCCGTCGCCTGGTTCAAGCAGGCGGGGATGTGGCCGTGAGCGCCGCGCTCGGCTGGCTGGTGGTCGCGATCTGGGTCTATCTTCTGCTCGCGCGCGGCTTCTTCTGGCGCGCGCGAGCCGCGCCGGCGCTGTCCCCGCCTGCGCGTCTCCCGAGCGTCGTTGCGGTAATCCCCGCGCGTGACGAGGCGGAAGGCATCGGCCACGCCGTCGCCTCGCTGCTCGATCAGGACTATGCCGGCGAGTTCTCGGTCGTGGTCGTCGACGACCATAGCAGCGACGGCACCGCCGAGGTCGCGCGCGCTGCCGCCGTTGGACGGGAAGGTCGCCTCAGCGTGGTCGCGGCGCGGGCGCTGCCCGTCGGCTGGAGCGGCAAGCTCTGGGCGCTCAGCGAAGGTGTGCGCCAGATCCAATCGGCCCCCGATCTCTACCTTTTCACCGACGCGGATATCGCGCATCACCGCTCCAACCTTGGCGAGCTGGTCGCGCGGCTCGAAGCCGAGCGGCGCGATCTCGTCTCGCTGATGGTAATGCTGCATTGCGAGAGCTCCGCCGAACGGTTCCTGATCCCGCCTTTCGTGTTCTTCTTCGCCCTGCTCTATCCCTTTACCTGGTCGAACGATCCGCGCAAATCGACGGCGGCGGCGGCCGGCGGCTGCATCCTCGTCCGGCGCAGCGCCTATGAGCGCATCGGCGGCTATGCGACGATCAAGGGCGCGCTGATCGACGATTGCGCGCTGGCGCGCGAAGTCAAGCGCGGCGGCTCGATCTGGCTCGGCCTGACGCAGGAAACTCGGAGCTTGCGCCTCTATCCCCAGGTCGCCGACATCTGGAACATGGTCGCGCGTACCGCCTATACGCAGCTCAACCATTCGCCGCTGCTGCTTGCGGGTACGGTGCTGGGCCTGATCGTGACCTATCTCGCGCCGGTGCTGCTAGTCTTCGCGGGCGGACGAGCGGCGTGGCTCGGCGCGCTCGCCTGGGCGGCGATGTCGCTCGCTTATGTTCCGATGCTGCGCTTTTACGGCCGCTCCTTGCTCTGGGCGCCATTGCTTCCGGCGGCGGCCTCGGTATATCTGGCCGCGACAATCGCTTCGGCGTGGCGGCATTGGCGGGGCCGCGGCGGCGAATGGAAGGGGCGGGTGCAATGGCAGAATCGCTGACGGTGGAGACGCCGTCGGGCAAAGGCAGGGACGACGAGAATTTTCCCGTCGGCTCGTTCCTCATCCGTCGCGATCTGCGCCGGCATGTCCATGCGTTCTACCGCTTCGCGCGCAACGCCGACGACATTGCCGACAATCCGGCTATCGCCGCCGGCGAGAAGATCACGCGGCTCGACCGGATGGAAGCGGTGCTCGATGGCGCCGCAGGCGATGATTCGCCCGCAGCGACGGCGATGCGTGCGAGCCTCTTCGAGACTGGCACGACCTTCCAGCATTGCCGCGACATCCTGCGCGCTTTTCGGCTCGATACGACCAAGCTGCGCTACGAGGATTGGCCCGATCTCATGGAATATTGCCGCTATTCGGCGTCGCCGGTCGGACGACAATTGCTCGATCTCCACGGCGAGAGCCAGGACACCTGGCCGCCCTCGGACGCGCTGTGCAGCGCGCTGCAAGTACTGAATCATCTGCAGGACTGCGCCGCGGATCACCGCAATCTCGACCGCGTCTACCTGCCGCGCCAGGACCTTGATGCTTGCGGCGCCTCGATCGCCGAGCTGCAAGCGCCGCAGGCGAGCGCGGGGCTGCGTTGCGTCATCGACCGGATTCTCGATTCGACCGATCAACTGATCGATCAGGCACGCCAATTGCCGCCGCGCGTCAAGAGCGCGGGGCTGCGCCGCGAATGCGCGGTAATCGTCAATCTCGCCGAGCGGCTGTCGCGCCACCTGCGACGCGGCGATCCGCTGGCGGTCCGGGTGAAGCTGTCGCCCGTGGATTTCGCCGCCGCGCTCTTCACCGGTCTCTGGCGCGGACGATGAGCGCGACTGACGGGAGCGATCTCCGCGCCGCCATCCGCGACAAGGTGGCGGCGGCGGGGACGTCCTTCTATTGGGCGATGCGCCTGCTACCGGCGCCGCGCCGCGATGCCATGTACGCGATCTATGCCTTCTGCCGCGAGGTCGACGACATCGCCGACAACGATGATCCGGCGGCAATCAAGCAGGCGGCACTCGACCGCTGGCGCAATGAAGTCGATGCGATTTATACCGATACGAGCACGCTGCCCCTAGGCCGCATCCTCGCCGCCGATGCCGCGACGTTTCATTTGCGCCGCGACGATTTTCTTGCCGTGATCGACGGCATGGCAATGGATGCGCAGCAGGACATCCGCGCGCCGAGCCTCGCCGAGCTCGATCTTTATTGCGACCGGGTTGCGAGCGCCGTTGGCCGCTTGTCGGTCAGGGCCTTCGGCGCCGACAGCGTCGCGGCGGACCGCGTCGCGCATCATCTCGGCCGCGCGCTGCAACTCACCAACATCCTGCGCGATCTCGCCGAGGACGCCGCGCGCGGCCGGCTCTATCTGCCACGCGAGCTTCTGGTCGAATACGGCATCATCGCCACTAGTCCCGAAGCCGTGTTGCACCATCCGAATCTAGGCGATGCCTGCGACAAGCTCGCCGACATCGTCGAAGGGCACTTCGCCGAAGCGCGCGCGGCGATGGCGGAATGCCCGCGCCGCGCGATGCGTCCGGCGCGGGCGATGGGTGCAGTCTATCACGCTCAGCTGATGCGTTTGCGGGCGCGCGGCTGGCAGCGTTTCGCCGAGCCGATCAAGCTCTCGAAACCGAAGAAGCTCTGGCTCGCCTTGCGTCATGGACTGATATGACGCAACCGAAGCGCGCGCATGTCATCGGCGCCGGCCTCGCCGGTCTTGCCGCCGCCTTGTCGCTCGCCGAGGCGGGCATCCAGGTCGTGCTCTACGAGGCCGCGCCGCAAGCCGGCGGGCGCTGTCGGTCTTACGATGATGCGGCGCTTGGCTGCCGGATCGACAACGGCAATCACCTGATGCTATCGGGCAACCGGGCGATCATGCGCTATCTCGACATGACCGGCGCGCGCGCGACCCTGACCGGGCCCGGGGCGGCGCTCTATCCCTTTCTCGATCGCCGGACCGGCGAGCGTTGGATGCTTCAGCCGAATGCCGGGAAGATCCCGTGGTGGATATTCATCACCGAGCGCCGCGTTCCTAGCACCTTCGCCTGGTCTTATCTCGGCGCCCGCCGATTGCTCGACGGTACGGGCGATGCGGTGGTGACGGATCGCGTCGATCCAAAAACAACGCTTTATCGCCGGTTGTGGCAGCCTCTTGCCGTTGCCGCGCTCAACACCGAGCCGGAAGCCGGGTCGGCTGCGCTCTTCGCGGCAATTTTGCGCGAGACGTTGGGGGCGGGCGGCCGCGCCTGCGTGCCGTTGCTTCCGCGGGAGGGCCTCTCCGAAACCCTGGTCGATCCGGCGCTGACGCGGCTTCGCGCCCGCGGCGCCGACATCCGTATCGGCGCACGGCTGCGGGCGCTGGCTTTTGACGGAGAGCGCGTCGCCTCGCTCGCTCTCGATAGCGGCAGCGAGGTCGTCCGCGCGGAAGACGCCGTCGTGCTCGCGGTGCCGGCGCCGGTTGCGGCGCGGCTCGTGCCCGACCTCACCGTGCCCGATGAATTCCGCGCCATCGTCAATGCGCATTATCGCCTCGCGATCCGCGGTGACGCGCCGTGGTTCGTCGGCGTGATCGGCGGCACTGCCGAATGGGTGTTCCGCAAGAACGAGGTGCTGTCGGTGACGGTCAGCGCCGCCGATCGGCTGATCGATACGCCGGCTGAGGAGCTGGCGCGGTTGCTGTGGCAAGATGTCGCCGCCGCTTATGATCTCGCCGCTGAGCCGATGCCCCCCTGTCAGATTGTCAAGGAAAAGCGCGCGACCTTTGCCGCGACCCCGGCGCAACTCGCCCGGCGACCGAGGCCGGAGACGCGCTGGGCCAACCTCGCTCTGGCCGGCGATTGGACTAATACCGGCTTGCCGGCGACGATCGAAGGCGCGATTCGCTCGGGCTTTGCCGCGGCCAACGGCCTTCTGAGCCGGCCCTAAATACGCTAAGTTGCCAGCCATGCCCGATACTTACAGCCCATCGCTGGGCCTTGCCGTCGACCGCGCCGCCGCGGCGCTGATCGCGTTGCAGAAGGCCGATGGCCACTGGCTGTTCGAGCTTGAGGCCGATGCCACGATTCCCGCCGAATACGTGCTGTTGCAGCATTATCTCGGCGAGATCGACGATGGGCTTAACGCCGAGATCGCGACGTTTATCCGCGGGCTCCAGGCCGAGCATGGCGGCTGGCCGCTGTTCCATGGCGGCGACCTCGATCTGAGTTGCAGCGTCAAAGCCTATTTCGCCCTGAAAGCGGTGGGCGACAGTCCCGACGCGCCGCATATGGTGCGCGCGCGTCAGGCGATCCTCGCTGCGGGCGGCGCGGCCCACGCCAATGTCTTCACCCGCATCCAGCTTGCATTCTTCGGCGAGCTCGCCTGGAAGGCCGTGCCGGTGATGCCGGTCGAGATCATGCTGCTGCCCCGCTGGTTCCCGTTCCATATGACCAAGATCTCCTATTGGTCGCGGACGGTGATCGCGCCGCTTCTGGTGCTGATGGCAAAGAAGCCGCGCGCTCGCAATCCGCGCGGCATCTCAATCCACGAGTTGTTCGCACCCGGCACCCAAGCGACGCCGCCACGCGCCAAAGGCTCAATCTGGGCGACCATGTTCAACCTCGTCGACGACGTTCTGCGCGCGGTCGAGCCGCTGATGCCAAAGCGCTCGCGTCGGCACGCGACCGATACGGCGGTCGCTTTCGTGAGCGAGCGGCTCAACGGCGGTGACGGTTTTGGCGGCATCTATCCGGCGATGGCGAATGCGGTGATGATGTTCGATTGCCTCGGCGTGCCGCCGAGCGATCCGCGCGTTGCGATCGCGCGCGCCGCGCTGCGCAAGCTCGTGGTGCGCGAGCCGGGACGGGTTTATGTCCAGCCCTGTCTCTCGCCGGTCTGGGACACGGGTCTCGCTGCGCATGCGTTGCTCGAGGCGGGTAGTGAGGCCGGCGTCGCGGCGGCGCAGCGCGGGCTGGATTGGCTGGTGCCGTGCCAGGTTCTCGATGTCGCCGGCGATTGGGCGATCGAGCGTCCCGGCGTGCGGCCGGGCGGCTGGGCGTTTCAATACGCCAATCCCTACTATCCCGATCTCGACGACACGGCGATGGTGGCGCTGGCCTTCGATCGTTGCGACCCCGCGCGCTATCGCAAGGCGATCGATCGTTCGGCGGAGTGGCTGATGGGATTGCAGAGCCGCAATTACGGCTGGGCGGCCTTCGATGCCGACAACACCTACTACTATCTCAACTACATTCCCTTCGCCGATCACGGCGCGCTGCTCGATCCGCCGACTGCCGATGTCTCCGCGCGGTGCGTCGGCTTTTTCGGCCAGATCGGCGGTTATAAGAAAGCGCTCGCGACCGGCATCGATTACCTGCGGCGCGAGCAGGAAGCCGACGGTTCGTGGTTCGGCCGCTGGGGCACGAATTACATCTACGGCACGTGGTCGGCATTGGTCGCGCTCAACGCTTCAGGCGTGGCCAAATCCGATCCGATGATCCGCAACGCGGTCGCCTGGCTCTTGTCGAAGCAGCGCGCCGATGGCGGCTGGGGCGAGGACGGACGCTCCTACTGGTCGGATCAGCCGCGCGGCGAGTGCCGTACTAGCACCGCCTCCCAGACCGCCTGGGCAGTGCTGGCGCTGATGGCGGCGGGTGAGAGCGCGCATCCCGCGGTCGCGCGTGGCGTTGCATACCTGCTGGCCCAGCAAAAACCGCATGGGCTTTGGGATGAAGAAGAATTCACTGCGGTCGGTTTTCCGCGTGTCTTCTATCTCCGCTATCACGGCTACCGCGCCTATTTCCCGCTCTGGGCGCTGGCGCGCTATCGCAACCTGTCGAGTCGCAATCACGCCGCCTATCCCTACGGCATGTAGATGAAGCCGGCCGCTATTACCGGCCTCGAGGCGGAAGCGCATATCGCCCGCCGCGCCGGTCTGGCGGCGGAGCCGAGCGGCGGCGTAGCGTCGCAGACGCTGGCGATCGCCGAGGGTTTTGTCCGCAATGGCGCTGAAGCGCTGGTGAGCGTCGGCATTGCCGGCGCCCTTGCGCCATCGCTCGCGGCGGGCCGTCTGCTGCTGCCGCGCGTGGTCGTCGATAGTACCGGGACACGATATGCGGTCGATGCGACTTGGCATGCCGGCGTGGCGCAGGCATTGCGCCGGGCGGGCTTGGCTGTGGAGGAGGGGGACATCCTCGGCGCCGCTGAGCCGGCGGCTTCGACGGTGCGTAAAGCGGAACTCTTTCGCATGACGCAAGCCGTCGCCATCGATCTCGAAAGCCATCTCGTCGCAGCGGCGGCGGCGCGAGGCGGAAAGCCTTTCCTGGTGCTGCGCGCTGTCGCCGACCCTGCGATGCGGACCTTGCCCCCGGCGGCGATCAACGGGCTCGATGCGCGCGGAAGGCCCGCGTTCGGCCGGGTGCTGGCCTCGGTCTTGCGCCAGCCCGGGCAGATCCCGGCCCTGTTGCGGCTCGCCGGCGATACGCGGCGCGCGCTCGATGCGCTAAGCTCGGCGCTTGCCGTCCATCCCTTCTAAGACCATCCGCTCCGAGAGGAGTGTCGCGCGATGAAGATGATCCAGTTCAAAACGCCCGGCCCGGCATCGGTCCTCGAATATGTCGACGTGCCGAAACCCGAGCCGCAAGCCGGCGAGGTGCTGGTTCGCGCGCAGGCGATCGGCGTCGGCATGCCCGACGTGATGATCCGCCGCGGTGTCTACAACTGGATGCCGCCCTTGCCTGCCGCGCCGGGCACCGAGATGAGCGGCGTGGTCGAAAAAGTCGGGCCGGGCGTCACCCGCTTCAAGCCGGGCCAGCGCGTCGTCGTCTCGGCGCGCGACCGGCCGCATCGCGGCGGCTGCTATGCCGAATACAACGCGACGCCCGAGATCTCGGTCTATCCGCTGCCGGACGGCGCCGATATGGACCAAGCAGCAGCACTCGCCAATTACCAAGTCGCCTACCATCTGCTCTACGACTGCATCGCGTTCAAGAAAGGGCAAAGCGTGCTGGTGCAGGGCGCTGCGGGTGGCATCGGCAGCGCGCTGATCGATCTTGCGCGTGGTGCAGGACTCCACGTCATCGGCATTTGCTCGGGCGCGGCAAAGATCGATTTCGTCAAAGATTTCGGCGTTGAGACAGTGATCGACCGCCAACGCGATGATATCGGCGCGGCCGTTAAGGCCGCGACCGGCGGCAGGGGGGTCGATTTCATCATGGATTTCGCCGCCGGTCCGGAATTCACGAAGAATTTCGCGATGCTTGCGCCTTATGGCGTGCTCGTGAGCTATGGCCAGCTCGCCGGCAAGCCGAAAGACGATGTCTATGCGGCGCTCCGAGCGCAATCAGCCAAGAATTTGGCCCTGCGCGTGTTCTCGATGCATATCTATGATCATTGGCGCGAGCCGCAGCAGGCGGGGATGCGTTGGTTGATCGAGCGGCTCGGCCGCGACGAGATCCGACCGCGAGTCTACGACCGCTTGCCGCTCGCCGAGGCGCGGCGCGCACATGAATTGTTCGAGAGCGGCAAGGTCATGGGCAAGCTATTGCTGCGCCCATAGCACGTCACCGCGAGTTTTTCGCGGTGACGGCGTCAGGCGGGTGACGGCCGGTTCAGTCTATTTCTTCTTATTGAGCTGCGGGTCTTCGCCGTGGCTGTGGCGCTTGCCTTCGGCTTCGGCGCGCCTCAGCGCTTCGCCTTCTTTTCCCTCGATCGCTTTCTCGGCCTCATGGGCTTTCTTCTCGACCTGGCCGCTTTCGACGGTCTCGCGCACATGCTTGTCGTAGGCGCGCGCCGAGCGGTAATCGCCTTCGCCCTGATTGGCGCCGGAATCGCGCGCGTGCTCGCCCGATTCCCGGCCCGTGTTCGTTTTCGCTTTGTCGTCCATGATGCCCTCTACGAAGCTGTCGTCCCTTATCAACAACGCGCCGAGAGGGCGGTTCCGGGCGCCATCCGCCGAAACAAGCAAAGAAAAAGGGCGCGGGAATGTCCCGCGCCTTTTTGGTGACGATGAATGCGTTGAGGCGCGTCAGTGCCCTGCCTTGATGTCGGCGAGGTTTTTCTTGAACTGGGCCAGGACGACGTCGCCGCTCGGCACCACCTTCGTCCATTGATCAATGACCGGAGTGATCTTCTTTTGCCACGCAGCGATCTGGGCCGGCGTCGGCGTGACGAACGTCTGATTCGGCATCGCCTTGACCGCCGCACGCTGCGCCTTGTCCTCATCCTCCATCACCTGGCCGAACGCGCGGCTTTGCGCTTCGCCCGAATTGGCGTCGATGATCTTCCGCGCCGCCGGCGAAAGCGTATCGTATTTCGCCTTCGACATGAAGATCATGCCGGCCGCGCCGCCGAAAGCGACGTCGACGTGATAGTGTGTGACCTCAAACAGCTTCCAGGGATTGAACGCAACCCAGGCGATCATCGTGCCGTCGGCCGTACCGCGCTGAATCGCCGGATACATGTCGGTCAGCGGCAGCGACAACGGAGCGCCGCCCAGCGCGCTGAGCGCATCGCCAACCACCTTGTTCGGCACGATGAGTTTCTCACCGTTAAAATTGTCGAGCGTCTTTAGCGGCTTCGCAAAGTGAAAGGCGGACGGTGGCAAGGTCACCAGCATGATCGGCACGGCTTGGTCATATTCCGCTGCCAGCGCGCCGGACTTGTAGAGCCGCCAGAACGAAACCGACGAGGCGACCGGATCATCCGTGATCATCGGCAGCGCGACGACGTTCGAGCGGGGGAATTTGCCCCCGACCGCCGCCTGGATCTCCCAGCCGATCTGCGCCACATCGCTCAGCACGCGATCATAAACGTTCTCGAAGGTCGCCATGCTGGGTCCCGGACGAACATCGACCGAGAGCACGCCTTTGCCTTCGGCATTAACCTTCTGTGCCCAGGCCTGCACCACCTTGGCATCGATCACGGAGCCAGGCGGCACGACGTCGGCGAAGAGCAGCTTCGTTTCCTGCGCGTTCGCCGGCACACCGGCGCTCAGCACGCAGAGACTGGCCGCAGCCAGAATCGCTGTTACCACACGCTTCATCATTTCCCCCTCGGAATAGAGTCGGCGACTACTCTGCCGCTTCGCTGCTGATTTTCTGGTTCTTGATCTGCTCGAGCGCCTGTTCGACGTGGCGCGAGAACACATATTCCGCCGGCCGCTGCTTATCGAGCGAGATTTCGGGCGCCATCTCGCCCTCGGTCTTGACGCCGCGCAGCGCGACTTGCAGCGCCTTCAGCGGATGCTTGGTCGCATCCATCACCGCCGTCGCCTCATAGCCGCTATGGACCATGCAGTCGGCGCATTTCTCGTAGTTGCCGGTGCCGTAGGCGTCCCAATCCGTGGTCTCCATCAACTCCTTGAAGGTCTTGGTGTAACCCTCGCCAACGAGGTAGCAGGGCCGCTGCCAGCCGAAATAGGTACGCGTCGGATTGCCCCAGGGCGTGCAGTGATAGGTCTGGTTGCCGGCGAGGAAGTCGAGGAACAGGCCGGATTGCGAGAACGACCATTTGGTGCCGTTCTTCGCGCGGAAGATGCCGCGGAACAATTCCTTGGTCTTGCGGCGATTGAGGAAATGCGCCTGGTCCGGCGCGCGCTCGTAGGCGTAGCCCGGCGAGACCGTGATGCCGTCGAGCCCCATCTCCATGACCGTGTCGAAGAAGCGCGCGACGCGCTCGGGCTCGGTGCCGTCGAACAGCGTGCAGTTGATGTTGCAGCGGAAGCCCTTGGACTTCGCCAGCTTGATCGCCTCGACGGCGCGGTCGTAGACGCCGTCCTGGCAGACCGAATGGTCGTGCATCGTCTGGTCGCCGTCGAGATGGATCGACCAGACGAAATAGGGATTGGGCTTGAAGCGGTCGATCTTCTTCTCGAGCAGCAGCGCGTTTGTGCAGAGATAGACAAATTTCTTGCGCGCGATGATGCCTTCGACGATCTCTTCGATTTCGCGGTGGAGGAGGGGTTCCCCGCCAGCGATCGAAACCACCGGCGCGCCGCATTCATCGACCGCTTCGAGGCATTGCGCGACGCTTAGGCGCTGATTGAGGATCGGATCGGGATAATCGATCTTGCCGCAGCCGGCGCAAGCGAGGTTGCAGCGAAACAGCGGCTCGAGCATCAGGACGAGCGGATAGCGCTCGACGCCCATCAGCCGCTGCTTGGCGACATAGGCGCCGACGCGAATCATCTGGTGTAACGGAACGGCCACAGCGACTTTCCTTCGTTATTCTCGCGGGTTCTATTCGACCGGATCGGCGAGCTTCGCCGGCATACGGAAGCGGACATTCTCGGTGATGCCGGGGAGGGTCTCAAGCTCGATCGCTTCGATGCCGGCGATACGGTCGATTACCGCCTGGACGAGATCCTCGGGCGCCGAGGCGCCGGCGGTAATGCCGACCGAGCGCGCGCCTTTGAGCCAGGTAGGATCGAGCGCGTTGGCGTCGGCGATCAGATAGGCCGGCACGCCCTGCTCGACGGCGATTTCCTTCAGCCGGTTCGAGTTCGAGCTGTTCGCGGCACCGACCACCAGCACCACATCGACCTGCATCGCGAGCTCGCGTGCCGCACGCTGGCGGTTCTGCGTCGCATAGCAGATATCCTTGGTGTCCGGTCCGACGATGGTCGGGAAGCGCGCGCGCAGCGCGTCGATCACCGCCTTGGTGTCGTCGACGCTGAGGGTCGTCTGGGTGATGTAGGCGAGCTTGTTCGGATCGCCGACCTTGAGTCCGGCGACCTCCTCGGCCTTCGAGATCAGGTGCACCTTGCCGGTGATGCGGCCCATGGTACCTTCGATCTCGGGATGGCCGGCATGGCCGATCAGCACGATCTCGCGATCCTGGTTGGCATAACGCTGGCCCTCGCTATGGACCTTCGAGACCAGCGGGCAAGTGGCATCGATGACCGGCAGGTCGCGGTCCTCGGCCTCCTCTTCGACGGCGCTGGCGACGCCATGGGCGCTGAAAATGGTGACGCTGCCGGGTGGGATTTCGGCGAGATCGTCGACAAAATGCGCCCCCTTGGCGCGCAGCCGCTCGACCACATGGCGGTTATGCACGATCTCGTGCCGGACATAGATCGGCGGGCCATATTTCTCGATCGCGCGCTCGACGATCTCGATCGCGCGCTCCACCCCGGCGCAGAACCCTCTCGGTTGGGCCAGAACGACCCGCATCTCAAACCTCGCAATCACGGCGGGCGGCCCCTTCGCCGTCCTTGTTGCAACGCATTATACGCAGAAGTGCCAAGTGAACCAGGGGCGTATTCTTAACGATTATGGCAAAATTCGACTCGGCTTAAACCTTGCGTTGTAGAACTAAATTGGTAATCTGATCATTTAGTAACCATCCGTTTCGGCTTGCGATCGGCCGGAACAGCAGGGGCTGGGCAGCGAGCAAGGGAACACTCTTTGGCACAAGAACGCGAGCCGCTCGCTAACAACGCCGGCGATCCGCACCGCCGCAGCAATCGCACGCCGCTACTCGATCAGGTGAGCCTTCCCGCCGACCTCCGCAAGCTTCCGGAGGCGGATTTGCCACAACTGGCCGAGGAGCTCCGCCAGGAGCTGATCGACGCCGTCTCGGTGACCGGCGGGCATCTCGGCGCCGGGCTGGGCGTGGTCGAGCTGACGGTCGCTCTGCACTATGTCTTCAACACGCCCGCGGACAAGGTGATCTGGGACGTCGGCCACCAGGCCTATCCGCACAAGATCCTGACTGGGCGGCGTGACCAGATTCGCACCCTGCGCCAAGGCGGCGGGCTTTCCGGCTTCACCAAACGCTCGGAGAGCGAGTACGACCCGTTCGGCGCCGCGCATAGCTCGACCTCGATCTCGGCGGCGCTCGGCATGGCCGTCGCGCGCGATTTCAAAGGCGAGAAGAACGACGTCATCGCCGTGATCGGCGACGGCGCGATGAGCGCCGGCATGGCCTATGAGGCGATGAACAATGCCGGCTCGATGGATGCGCGGCTGATCGTCATCCTCAACGACAACGACATGTCGATCGCGCCGCCTGTCGGCGCGATGAGCGCCTATCTCAGTCGGCTGCTGTCGTCGAAGCCCTATATGAGCCTGCGCCAGCTCGGCGCGGCGATGGCGCGGCGCTTCCCGCGCGGCCTCGCCAACGTACTCGGCCGCGCCGAGGAATACGCGCGCGGCATGGTCGCCGGCGGTGGCACGCTGTTCGAGGAGCTCGGCTTCTACTATGTCGGGCCGATCGACGGCCACAACCTCGACCATCTGCTGCCAGTGCTGAAGAATCTGCGCGACAGCGACGATCGCGGGCCGGTGCTGGTGCACATCGTCACTCGCAAGGGGCATGGCTATGCACCCGCCGAAGCGGCAGCCGACAAATATCACGGCGTCGTTAAATTCGACGTCGCGACAGGCGCGCAGGTCAAGGCCAAGGCCACCGCGCCGAGCTACACCGCTGTCTTCGCCAAGGGGCTGATCGCCGAGGCCGAGCACGACGAGCGCATTGTCGCGATCACCGCGGCGATGCCGTCGGGCACCGGTCTCGACAAATTCGCCGAGCGCTTTCCGAAGCGCTGCTTCGATGTCGGCATCGCCGAGCAGCACGCGGTGACCTTTGCCGCCGGTCTTGCCTGCGAAGGCATGCGGCCCTTCGCGGCGATCTACTCGACCTTCCTCCAGCGTGGCTACGACCAGGTGGTGCACGACGTCGCGATCCAGAAGCTGCCGGTGCGCTTCGCTATGGACCGCGCCGGTCTCGTCGGCGCCGACGGCCAGACCCATGCCGGTTCGTTCGATCTCTCTTATCTCGGTTGCCTGCCGGGTTTCGTGATCATGGCGGCGGCCGACGAGGCCGAGCTGATGCATATGATCGCGACGGCTGCGGCGATCGACGACGGTCCGTCGGCGATCCGCTATCCGCGTGGCGAAGGTGTCGGCGTTGACCTGCCGGCGCGGGGCGACATCCTGCCGATCGGCAAGGGCCGCATTCTCCGCGAAGGCAGCGCGATCGCGATCCTTAGCCTCGGCACAAGGCTGCAGGAAGCGCTGAAAGCCGCCGACGAACTCGCCGGCTACGGGCTTTCGACCACCGTCGCCGATGGGCGTTTCGCCAAGCCGCTCGATACCGAGCTTATCGAGCGATTGGCGCGCGAGCATGAGGTGCTGATCACCGTCGAGGAAAACGCGATCGGCGGCTTCAGCAGCCAAGTCCTGCATCATCTTGCGACCGCCGGCCTCCTCGATCACGGGCTGAAACTGCGGCCGATGGTCCTGCCCGATCGCTTCATCGATCACGATTCGCCGAACGCGCAATACGAGCAGGCCGGACTCAACGCCCGGCACATCACCCAGACCGCCCTCGACGCTCTTGGCCGCGTCCTCGCCGAACGTTCAGTGCGCGCCTGAACGATTGATCCGTTTTCCTAATTGCGGTGATCGCTCGCCGGACCCGGCGGCCCGGCGAAAGATACGTCTGTGACCGCGACGCGGTCATTTTCGATGGCGAGACTGATGGTGGCTTGGCCACCGGTCGGGCAGCAGGTCGATTCGCTGCGCGTGATCGTCGCGATTACCGACATCTTCGCGTAATCGGGGAAAATCCCTGGCGCCAGCCCGAGACCGTCGGGGAGCCTGGCACCGAGCGTCTTGAGCCAGCTCGTGTTGTCGATGTCTTCGAGCGTGCCTTCGGCAAAGCGATAGAGGGCAGAAGCGTCTGGCGCCGCGGCATCGTCGGATCTTCCCGGTATCAGCAGCAACCTGCCGAAACGCGAAGCGATGATTTCCGGCGCGGCGAAAGTGGCGTGGTCGCTCGCGGCGACGGCGATCGGCAACCAGTCATCGTTTTCGTTGGCGGCGGACGCAAAGACGACAACCGCGCTGCGCGTCGGCTGCTGTTGATGGATTTGCAGCTGATAGCGAAGCAACGGAACGCCCTTGATCGCGAAGAACGCAGACACTTTGCAAACAGGTGGCTGGTGCGGCAGCGCGAGGCAGGAGGTTGCAAGCGTAGCGGCCGGGACCGCATGACGCAGGTCGCGCCATAGCTGCGCCTGGCGCTGCAGTTCGTCGCTGCGCTGGCGATAGGCCTCGAGCACTTTCGCCGGATCGATCGACGAGCCGTGTTGGGCGAACCAGTTGTAAGTGAGGATTTCTAACTGAAACCAGGACTCCTCGGCGGCACGAAGCGAGGAACGATCGAGGGTCACGGCCAGCGCCGTATCGTAACGCGTGCTCTCGTCCTCGTCGGCGGCGCGGAGCGCCGGTTCGCCGCAAACGGCGCGCGCGATCGGCAGCGTCGGATGCGTGCAATCGAAGGTCTCGGCTTGGGCCTGAATCGTGCCGAAGACGCATCCCAGAACAGCCGCGAATATCGTATAGATCGCGTCCTTCATACGGCGCAGCATAATGCGCCGATCTTTGCTAAAGCTAGGATTGAGAATGGAGCGCAGGCGAGTGGCGAGCGACAAGAAACGTCTCGACGTGCTGCTGGTCGAGCGCGGCCTCGCCGAGACCCGCGCGAAGGCGCAAGCGCTGATCCTAGCTGGCACGGTCTGGAGCGGCGACCGCAAGCTCGACAAAGCCGGCGTCGCCGTTCCGGAAGACGCGCCGCTCGAGTTGCGCGGCCGCGATCACCCATGGGTGTCGCGCGGCGGCATCAAGCTCGCCCATGCGCTGGAGCATTTCGCCATCGACGTGATCGGCGCGGTCGCGCTCGATATCGGCGCCTCGACCGGGGGGTTCACCGACGTGCTGCTGAACAAGGGCGCGGCGCGCGTCTATGCCGTCGATGTCGGCCACGGACAGCTCGCTTGGAAGCTGCGGCAGGACTCGCGCGTTGTCGTCCTCGAGCGCCTCAATGCGCGGTACCTCACCGCCGAACAAGTGCGCGCGCCGCCGGACGTTGTCGTCTGCGACGCCAGCTTCATCGGCCTCGAGACGGTGCTACCGGCGGCACTGGCGCTGGCTAAACCGCGGGCCGAGCTGGTCGCGTTGATCAAGCCGCAATTCGAGGTCGGCGCCGGTCGCGTCGGCAAGGGTGGCGTGGTACGCGATCCGACGCTGCATCGCGAAGTGTGCGAGCGTATTTCGGCATGGCTCGGCGAGCGCGGCTGGGCGGTCGTCGGCATCGTTGAGAGCCCGATCCGCGGCCCCGAGGGCAATACCGAGTTCCTGATCTACGCCCGGCAGACCGGGGCGGTCGAGCGCGATTGACGCGGGCGGGGCCGAGGAATAGCGTTAGCGGCACGACAACCCAGGGACGGAGCGTTTTTCATGGCTCGCATTCGCCACATCGCCATCTTTTCCGACGATCCCGCCAATCTCGCCGAATTTTATGCCGACGTCTTCGGCATGAAGATCAATGGCAAGAGCAATGAAGGCGCGGTGTGGATGACCGACGGCTATATGGATATCGCGCTGCTGCCGCGCCGCAACGAGCTGGCGCCGCAAGGCGTTCACCATTTCGGCGTCACGATCGACGTCGACGAGAAGGATCACGTCTACAATCGGCTTAAGGAGCGCGGCCACAAGTTGATGACCCCGCCGCCCGGCCGGCCCTATGTCGAAGACGCGGTGAAGGATGCCGACGGCAACAAGTTCGACATCTCGACCTCGCAGGTGAAGGCCGACGGCAAGACCGTCGAGATGAAGGACAAGGCACGGCTCGATAAAGCCAAGGAGCTGGAAAAGGCCTGAGCCTTCCTGCGATCGATCCCGCAACGAAAAGCCCGGCTCATGCCGGGCTTTTTGCTATTCGGCGGCCACGGGCTGCGGCGCCGCGGTTGCTTCCGGCGTCTGGCGATAGCGGCGGACATAAAGCCGGCCAAGCGCGATGTTGGTCAGCACCAGCACGAAATACGGCACGGTCAGCAGATAAAGCACGTATTGCAACGAGATCGCCGAGAGCGCGTAGCCGACGACGATGGGGCCGATGACCGACGAAATGCGGCCCATGGCCGAGGCCCAGCCGATCCCGTTGCTGCGGATGCGCGTCGGATAGAACAGTGCCACCGTGCCATTGAGCGAGGTGTGCGTTCCCGAGCAGAAGGAATGCGCAGTGATCGCCGCCGCGATGATCGCGAGTTGCGGTATGCCCGGCGTACCGAGTGTGAAAATCGCCGCGATCGCGACAAAAGCCGAAACGACGCTGGCGAGCGGTCCGATCTTGTCGAGCGGCCGCATCAGGCAAAGCGAGACGAAGATGCCGCCGGCATTGGCGTAGGACACGGTGCTCAAGGCGGTGAACAGCGAGAGCCCCTTGTCCTGCAACACCACTGCCATCCAATTAGCCAAGGTGATGTAGGTGAAGCCTTCGACGAAATAGGCGGCCCAGAGCAGTATCGTTGCGAGCCGCTGCTGGCCTTTGAACAGCTCGCCGACCATCAGCCCTTTGGGCTTTTCTTCGCGCTGGATGGTGAAGATCGCATCGGATGAGAAATAGCGCTGCGGCGCGAGGCGCCGTGCGCGTCGGATCAGTTCGGGCGCGTTGGGCTTATGCAGCGCGAGGAAGGTCAACGATTCGGGCAAGAAGAAGACGAGCAGGATGCTGAGCGCCAGGCCGCCGAAGCCGGCGACATAGAACACCACCGGCCAGCCGAAAGTCGGAATGAAATGCGCGCCGACCAGGCCGACGATCGCGCCGCCGGCGGGAAAGCCGAACAACGCGGTCATCGCGAAACTGGCGCGATAGCGCTTCGGCGCGGATTCAGCGAGCAGCGCCAAGGTCGTCGGCATCACGCCGCCGAGGCCGATGCCGACCAAGAAGCGCAGATAGAGGATCTGGTCAAGCGACGTCGCGAGCGCGATGAGGATGGATGGCACGGCATAGATAAGACACGACCAGATCGAGCCGGCCTTGCGCCCCCAGCGATCGCTGACATAGCCGAAGACCCAGCAGCCGACGAGAATGCCGGCGTAGTTGGCGCCGAAGATCACGCCCATGGCGCTCTTCTCGCCATGGAAGGCATGCAACAGCGATGGCGCGGCGACCCCTGTCGTGCTCATGTCGAAGCCGTCGATGAATAGCATCATCGCGCTGAGGAGAAGGATGATCAGATGCTGCCGGCCGAGCTTCGCGTCCGCCACGAGCTCCGAAATATCGACTGTCGCGCCGCTCATCGTCCTCCCTCATCGCCGTGCCGCCGTGGCGTGCCGGCATCGACCATACTACTATCAGCAAAAGCATAGCAGGAGGTAACGATGGCCGCGAATGCGCCCGGCACACCCTATGAGGGCCCGATCGAACTCGGCATGGTGTTCGATTACGAGCCCGGCAAGAAGCATGCCTATGAGCGTCTCACCGTTACGCGCCGCGAAGGCAAGCATATCTGGGCCTATGGCCGCGCGGGCGAGACCTATCACGACGAAGGCGATTTCCGCAAAGCCGTGGTGTTCGTTGCCGACAAACCGCAGATCAAGCCGAAGCTTGTGCCGGTGCCGCTCGCCGGCCGCTATGAGGGACCGATTGAGCTCGGCATGGTGTTCGATTACGAGCCGGGCAAAAAGCATGCCTACGAGCGGCTGACGATCACCAAACGCAACAGCGAGCAAATCTGGGCGCGCGGCCGCGGCGGCGAGAGCTTCCACCACGAGAAGGATTTCCGCGATTGCATCGTTTTCGTTCCGCCGGAGAAACGCTAGGCGCGTTAGCGCGTTTCGATCGGCGGCATGGTGAGCGCGCCGGGCGGCGCGAGCGCCAGCACGGCGCGCTGAACCGTCGCGCGCCACAGCGCCATCCAGCGCATCGGCAGTAGCGTATCGGCATCGTCGTCATCGCTGCCGCCCATGACACGATCGGCAATCGCTGCGATACCCGTCTTCTGCGGCGGATAGACCTTCAGCGTCACGTCCTGGCGTGCGGCGATGCCGGCGCTTTGCTTGGCGAGATCGAGCGCCGTGCGGAATCCGCCGAGCGTGTCCACGAGGCCGTGCGCTTGCGCGTCGATGCCGCTCCATACGCGGCCCTTGGCGACGGCTTCGACAGCGTCGCTGCCGAGTTTGCGGCCCTGGGCGACGCGATGCTTGAAGCCGCCATAAAGATCGTCGAGCGCGGCGTTGAGCTTGTCGCGCTCGCCGGGCGAGAAATCCTGGAAGGGGCTGAAGAGGCCGGCATTGGCGCCGGTCTGCAGCGCGTCGACGCTGCCGCCAAATTTCTGCAACAGCCCGCCGAAAGCGAGCTTGCCAGCGACCACGCCGATCGAGCCGGTCAGCGTCGCCGGATCGGCGACGATCTTGTCGGCGGGCGCCGCGATGTAATAACCACCCGAGCCGGCGACATCGCCCATGCTGACGATGATCGGTTTGCCTGATTGGTGGACGCGCTGTACCGCTTCCCAGATCGTTTCCGAGCCCGTCGCCGAGCCGCCCGGGCTGTTGATGCGGAAGACGATCGCGCGGACGTTCTTGTCTTCCTGTGCGAGGCGGAACGCGCGCGTCAGCTTGTCGGTATCGGATTCGCCGTCGGTCAGCGCGTTGCCGCCATCGCCGCCGCCGCGCCCGATAAGGCCGGTCGCGTAGATGAGCGCGATGGTCGGGCCGGATTGGTGCGCCTCGCCGACCTGATCGCGATAATCCGCGAGCGACAGGAGCTTCGGCGCCGCGCCGAAAGAGGTGATGGCGTCGGCGCGGTCGCCGACGTGATCGACGAGATGCGCGTTGAGAGCCTCGTCGGTGAAAAGCGGAGCGCGGTCGATCAACGTCTTGAGTGCCGCCGGGTCGATCTTGCGGTCGGTCGCGATGTCCTGGACCATCCGTCCATTGATCGAATCAAGCAGCGCCTGCAGCTCCTCGCGCTCCGGATCGGTCATGCCTTTCTCGGTCAACATGTTTGCGGCGTCTTTATATTCTTCGCGATGCTCGAAATCGGGCGTGATACCGAACATGTCGAGCGTGCCGCGGAGATAGGGCATCTCGACACGCAGCCCGACCAGTCCGACCATGCCGAGCGGCTGCAGCCAGATATCGTTGAAGGCGGCGGCGAGGTAATAGCTGCGCGTGCCCGATGAGAGCTCGCCGAAGGTATCGGTATAGGCGATGGCGCGCTTGCCCTTGGCGCGGAAGGCGGCGATCGCGTCGCGCAGCTCCTCGACCTCGGCGAAACCCATATCGCTATCCCCGATGCGGGCGACGAGGCCGGTGACGCGCGGATCGTTGCCGGCGCGCTCGATAGTGTCGAGTGCCTCGATCAACGTCAGCCGGTTCGGATAGAGCAGCCGTTCGATGCCGCTATCGGGCGCCTGATCGGGGAGCGATCGGGTCAGATCGAAGGTGAGGACCGTGCCGTCGCCGATATGCGGCCCGCGCGACGGCGCTGCAACGAAGACGACGACACTGCCGACGACGGCAATCACCACCAGGACGCCGAGGATCGCGAAGAATCCGACAATGACGCGCCAGAGCCTTCGCATTGCCTTAGCCGCATTGCGCGCGGTGGCGCAGCAGATGATCGGCCAGCACCGCCGCCATCATCGCCTCGCCGACCGGAACCGCGCGAATACCGACGCAGGGATCGTGCCGGCCCTTGGTCTGGACCTCGACCTCCTTGCCATGGATGTCGACGCTGCGCTTCGGCAGGAGGATGGAGCTCGACGGCTTCACCGCAAACCGGACGACGATATCCTGGCCGGTCGAGATGCCGCCGAGGATGCCACCGGCATTGTTGGAGAGGAACTCGATCTTGCCGTCCTTCATGCGCATCTCGTCGGCGTTCTCGGCGCCCGACAGCGATGCCGCGCCAAAGCCGGCGCCGATCTCGACCGCCTTCACGGCGTTGATGCCCATCATCGCGCTGGCGAGATCGGCATCCAGCTTGCCGTAGATCGGGTCGCCCCAGCCGGGCGGCACGCCCTCGGCGACGATCTCGATCACGGCGCCGGTCGAATTGCCGGCTTTGCGCACGCCATCGAGGAAGCCTTCCCATTGCTGCGCCACTTGGCGATCGGGACACCAGAAGGGATTGTCCTCGACCGCGCTCCAATCCCATTGCGCGCGATCGATCTTGTGCGGACCCATCTGCACCAGCGCGCCGCGGATGCGGACGCCGTTGCCGAGGATCTTACGGCCGATGGCGCCAGCAGCGACGCGCATTGCGGTCTCGCGCGCCGAGGCGCGCCCGCCGCCGCGATAGTCGCGGATGCCGTATTTGGTCCAATAGGTATAATCGGCGTGCCCGGGACGGAAGCTATCCTTGATGGTCTCGTAATCGCGCGAGCGCGCGTCCTGGTTCTCGATCATCAGTCCGATCGAGGTTCCGGTAGTCTTGCCCTCGAACACGCCCGCGAGGATCTTCACCTGATCCGGTTCTTGCCGCTGGGTCGTGAAACGCGACTGGCCCGGCCGGCGCTTGTCGAGATAGACCTGGATATCGGCCTCGGCGAGCGGGATCAGCGGCGGCACGCCGTCGACGACGCAGCCGATCGCCGGCCCATGGCTCTCGCCCCAGCTCGTATAGCGGAAGATCGTACCGAAGCTGTTGCCGGCCACGGCTACCGCCTAGACGACCGAGATGTCGGGCGCGTCGACCGCTTTCATGCCGACCACGTGATAGCCGCAATCGACGTGATGCACCTCGCCGGTGACGCCCGCGCTGAGGTTGCTGAGCAGATAAAGTCCGGCGCCGCCGACCTCCTCGAGCGAGACGTTGCGCTTCAGCGGCGAGTTGTACTGGTTCCATTTGAGGATATAGCGAAAATCGCCGATGCCCGAAGCCGCGAGCGTCTTAATCGGCCCAGCCGAGATCGCGTTGATCCGGATCGCCTGCTTGCCGAGATCGACCGCGAGATAGCGCACGCTTGCCTCGAGCGCGGCCTTGCACACGCCCATCACGTTGTAATGCGGCATCACGCGCTCGGCGCCGAAATAGCTGAGCGTCACCGCGCTGCCGCCGTCGGTCATCAGCGCCGAAGCGCGTCGTACCGCATCGGTAAAGGAGAAGCACGAGATGTCCATGCTGCGCAGGAAGTTTGCGCGCGTCGTGTCGACGTAGCGGCCCTTGAGCTCGCTGGGATCGGAAAAGGCGATCGCATGCACGAGGAAATCGAGCCTGCCCCAACGGCCGGCGAGCGCCGCAAAGACGGCATCGAGACTTGATTCGTTGGTCACGTCGCAATCGAGGACGATGTCGCTGCCGACGCTCTCGGCGAGCGGCTTCACCCGTTTGCCGAAACTGTCGCCCTGATAGGTGAAGGCGAGCTCGGCGCCTTGCGCATGCACGGCTTGCGCGATCGCCCAGGCGATCGAGCGCTCGTTGGCGACGCCCATGATCAGGCCCCGCTTCCCGGCCATGAGCGGTTTATTGTCGGTCATGCACCCATCGCATATCGAAAGTGAACGGCGGGGCGCATCCTACACGGAAGGTTGTAGGACGGGAAGGCGGGGCCGCGAGCGCGTCACTCGCTGATCGGCTGGCCGATCATCTCCCAGCGCGTGCCGTTGAAGCGCTTCATCTGGGTGACGCGCAGCGGGAAGAGATTGTCGGGCGAAGTGCTGAGGCTGATCCCCGGGAGGTAAATGGGGAAGCTCCAATGATCCATATGCGTCACGACATTCATGATATTGGCGTGCGTAAGATCGTCGCCGGCGCGGCGCAGCACTTCGGCCATGGCCTGCGCGGCGACATAGCCGCCGGCGGAGGAGCGGTCGCTGGCGCGATCGGATTCGGGCACGTATTTCTCGATCAACGCGACGTAGGCCTTGACCCCTGGATCGTCGGCCCAGGCCGGATCGGTCGTGTCCTTGACGGTGTCGGTCGAAAGCAGTCCCTTGAGCTTGTCGTTACCCACCGCGCCAAGCACGCTCATGGCGCTCGCGACATAGGGGACGAAGATCATCGCATCGGGACCGGCCTGGTCGCGCGCGACCGAGATCGCCTGCGCGGCGGCGCGGCTTTGCGCGAAGAGCACAAAGGTGTCGGCGCCGGCGCTCTTTAGGGAAATGATCTGCGAGGTCACGGTCGGATCGGTAACCGCGTAGCTCGCCTTGCCGACGACCATGGTCTTTGCCTTGTCGCCGAGCGCGCTCATGAAGCCAGTGATATGGTCGCTGCCGAAATCGTCGTCCTGATAGAAAATGCCGATCTTGGCATTGGGCCGCGCCGCAAGGATGTATTTCGCCCAGACATAGCCCTCGAAGCCGTAGCTCGATCCGGTCGCGACGGTGTAGGGATATTTCTTTGGATCGACGAGGCTGTTCGACCCGGTGAGGACGAAGAGCTGCGGGATTTTTTTGTTGTTGAGATAAGGCTGGACCGCGACCTGCGTCGGCGTGCCTTCCGAGCCGAACATCGCCAGCACCTGGTCCTGCTCGACGAGGCGGCGGCTCAGCTCTACGGTTTTCGGTGGCTGGTAGCCATCATCGAGGCTGATGAAGTCGATCTTTCGCCCGTTGATTCCGCCCTGATCATTGAGGAAATCGAAATAAGCCTTCATCTGCCGTACTTGCGGCGCCGTGACCGAGACCGGCCCGGAATAGGGGAACGTGTTGCCGAGCTTGATCGTCGTATCGGAAGCGCCGGGATCGTATTTGCCGCCGGCGAAAGCTGGCGCCGCGAGGGCGACGAGGAAGAGTACCGCGAGCCTCTTTTTCATCGGAGTCTCCGCTGATTAAAACTTGAAAGGGAAAGACGCGTTATTCGGCGGCTTCCGTCGTGCCCTGGTTGCGCATCAGCGCAAGCTGGTGGTGATAGACCTCGGGCCAGGCGCGGGTTTCCGGTGCCACGAAATAGCCGCCACGCACGCGGCCGTAAGCGTCAGGCGTCGCAGCGCCGGGCGGCGCGATGCCTTTCTCGGCCAGGTCCTTGGCCACCTGCAAGATGCGCCGGCGCGTCACCGCGATCATGCGATCGCTCACGGCCAAATTCTCGAAGGAATGATCGGTGATGTCGCCCATGCTTTCCGTGACCGCCTGGTCCTGGATGTGGATGTGGTCGATCCCGGTAAAGCTCGATACGCGCTGCTTGGTGCGGTCGAGAAGGTAATCGTTGCTCTGATTCTGCATCGAGCGCCAGCGGCCGAGCCAGTCGGTCGTGTTCGGCTGCATTTGAATCTCTTGCCGCGACGAGCCGTTGCCTTCCTTCGGACCGATCATGATGAACATCATATGCGTGTCGTCGAGCGGCACCCAGGCGCGCGCGATGCGGTAATGCTCGAAGGCGATGAACGGCGCGAGCGTCCAGCACGGGAAGAGGAAATGCGCGACGCGCCAATAGGTGTTGCCGGCATCGGCGGGGCGATAGGCGCCATAGATCGTTCCGAGGTCCGTGCTGTCGCACATGTAGTCGGGATCGCGATGCAAGGCGCCGAAGCGGTTCGGATCGGTGGGTCCGAAATTGCTCGGCCCCATCGAGCCGAAATGCAGGAAGCTGAGATGCGAGGTGTCGATATCGCCTTCCATGCCCTGCAGCCAATTGCAGTTGCGCACGATGAAGGTGATCTCGGCCTCATCCTCGGGAATATGGGTGGCGGCGATATCGGGGAGATCCGGTACTTGGGTCGCGTTCCCCATATAGACGTAGACGATGCCGTTGCGCTCCTGCACGCGATAGGCCTTTGCGCGGATTTTGTCGGCAAAGGTCTTCGATGGCGGGAGGTTCGGCTGATCGACGCACTGGCCGTTCACGTCGTATTTCCAACCGTGATAGATGCAGCGGATGCCGTTATCCTCGTTGCGGCCCAGGAACAGCGAGGCGCAGCGATGCGGACAGCGGTGGTCCATCACGCCGACGCGGCCCGAGGTATCGCGGAAGGCGATCAGCCGCTCGCCGAGCAGCATGAACCGCACCGGATCGCCATCGGCTTTGAGCTCGGAGGATTTCAGCGCCGGAAGCCAGTACTGGCGCATCACATTGCCCATCGGCGTGCCAGGGCCGACGCGAGTAAGAATCTCGGAATCTTGCAACGACGTCATGGCGGCTCCCCAGGAATATTCGTCGTCAAAATATCGGCGCGCGGTGCAGCAGCCTGCAACCGCGGCAGGTTGATTAGCCATAGTCTAGGCGGCGCTAAGGCCGCGCCGCAAGCGGGACGCTCAGCTGTCGCCCATCTTGCCGCGCACCTCATAGGCGTGCCCGGCGGACCAGCGCTCGAGGAACTTGACCAGCTCGGGATCGGGTGGATCGGGCAGGGTGACGCGCAGCTTGACGAGCTGGTCGCCGGCCGCGCCGTTCGCGGCAATACCCTTGCCTTTGAGGCGCAAGGTGGCCCCGCTGTTCGAGCCGCGCGGCACTTTGAGGGCAACCGCGCCATGGATCGTCGGCACGGTGATGGTCGCGCCGAGCACGGCCTCGACCAGCGTCACGGGGACATCGACAAGGATATCGCGGTCCTTGCGCGTGAAGAGGGGATGCGGTTCGATCTCCGCCTCGAGGAAGATCTCGCCGCCGCGATCTTTCAAGCGCAGCTTCTGGCCGGCTTCGATGCCGGCCGGAATCGTAACCTCCACGGCGCGGCCGTCCGGCAGGGCGACACGGTGCTTGCCGCCCCGCGCGGCTTCGAGAAAGCCAAGCTTCAGCTTTTGCGCCGGCGCTTCGGCGGCGGGGCTCGATTTGCGGCCGCGGCCGAGGAATTCGGCGATGATGTCGTCAAGCCCGGCGCCGAACCCGCCGCCTTCTGCTTGCGCACGGCCCGCGCCGCGTGTGCCCGCCGCGCCGCCAAAGCCGCCGCTGCCAAAACCGCCTCTGCTAAAGCCGCCCCCGAAGCCGCTGCCGGGATGCCGGTATTGCATCTTCTCGGCGCCATCGGGTCCGATCTCCCCGCGGTCGTAACGCGCGCGCTTATGCGAGTCGGAAAGGAAGTCGTAGGCGGCGGTGACTTCCTTGAATTGCTGCTCGATCGCGCGTTTGCCCGGGTTCAGATCGGGGTGAAGCTTTTTCGCCAGTTTGCGATAAGCGCGCTTGATCTCGTCTTCCGCCGCGCCGCGTGCGACGCCGAGGACGGTATAGGGGTCTCTCATTTGTCACATTTTGCCTGGAAGATCGCGTGGCAGCAACGGCAGAGGTTTGAATCGACGGGGCCGCGGCATTAAGGTTGACGGCAATGAGCGTCGTGCCCGCTGAAGCGCCGTTCGAGCATTTCGCGCGCTGGTTTGCCGAGGCCAAGGCGAAGGAGCCGAGTCTCGCGGAAGCGATGAGCATTGCCACGGCGACGCGCGACGGCAAACCCTCGACCCGACTTGTGTTGCTCAAGGCTTTCGACCAGGGCGGCTTCGTCTTCTACACCAACACCGAGAGCCGCAAGGGTGAGGAGATCGCCGCCAATCCGCGCGTCGCGCTGTGCTTCCACTGGAAGTCGCTTCTGCGCCAGCTCAGGATCGAAGGCGTTGCCGAGGCCGCGAGCGATGCCGAAGCCGATGCCTATTTCGCCTCGCGGCCGCGGGGTGCGCAGACCGGCGCTTGGGCCTCGGCGCAATCGCGTCCCTATGGCGAGCGCGTGGAGCTCGAGCGGCTCGATCGCGAAGCCGAGGCGCGTTTTGCCGGCAAGCCCGTGCCCCGCCCGGCTTTCTGGGCGGGATATCGCGTCGTTCCGGATTATTTCGAATTTTGGGAGGATCGTCCGTTCCGGCTTCATGACCGCTTCGTCTATCGCCGCGATGGTGCGGACGATGGAGCTGGCTGGCATACCGAAAGGCTTTTCCCATGAGCGCAAGCAAGATATTGCTTTTGACCGGTGCCAGTCGTGGCATCGGTCATGCGACGGTGCGGCATTTCTCCGATGCCGGCTGGCGCGTCATCACCACCTCGCGCGAGGCCGTGCCGGCCGAGTGCAAACGCGATCCGAACTGGACGCATCACATCCCGGCGAACCTTGCCGAGGTGAAAGAAGTCGAACGCTTCATCGCCGAAGTGCGGCAGCTCCTCGGCGCCGAGCCGCTCGACGCACTCGTCAACAATGCCGGGGTCTCGCTCAAGGCGGCGACGCATGAGAGGCTCGGCGTGCTGAACGGCGAGGTTGCCGATTGGCACGAGGTCTTTCAGCTCAATTTCTTCACGCCGCTGCTGCTGGTGCGCGGCCTGATCGAGCCGCTGGCGCGCGCGAAGGGGGCGATCGTCAACGTCACGTCGATCGCCGGCCATGCCGTCCATCCCTTTGCCGGCTCGGCCTATTCCACCTCGAAAGCCGCGCTTTCCGACCTCACGCGCGAGATGGCGGCCGAGCTGGCGCGACGCGGCGTGCGCGTCAATGCGGTGGCGCCCGGCGAGATTGAGACCGCGATGTTGTCGCCCGAAACCGAGACGCTGATCCCCGGCATCCCCCTCCATCGTCTCGGCAAGCCGGACGAAGTTGCCGCGACGATCTTCTATCTTTGCTCGCCGGAGTCTTCCTACATCACCGGCACCGAGATCTTCGTCACCGGCGGCCAGCATCTGTTCTGAAGGGAATCCCCCGCGATGACGCGACCGATCTTCAACATCGCCGAGCTCACCGAATTCCGTCTCGTCGGTCATAACGGCCCGGCGATCGGCGCGACGCGGCCCGATCAAAGCTACGAGGCGCGGATCGGCGCGATCTCGTCCAAGATTGGCGCGCAGAAGCTCGGGTACAATTTAACCGTCGTCCCGCCTGGCAAGCGCGCCTTTCCCCGGCATAGTCATCGCGTCAACGAAGAGATGTTCTTCGTCGTCGAGGGCGAGGGCGAGCTGAGTGTCGGCGATCAGCACTATCCGGTGAAGCGCGGCGACGTGATCGCCTGTCCGCCGGGTGGACCCGAAACCGCGCATCAGCTGCGCAACACCTCGTCCGGTGCCGAGCTCAAATATCTCGCGATCAGCACCCGGACCTCGCCGGAAGTCGTCGATTACCCCGATTCCAACAAGACCGGCGTTTACGCCGAATTCCCGCCGGGGACCGACGGCAAGCCGCAAGGCATGCGCTTCCTGACGCGCACCGGCGTCAACCTCGATTACTGGGAAGGCGAGTAAGAGCGCTTAGGCGACGCGGCGGATCGGCAGTCGCGACCACACATCGCTGAGCGCTGCGACCAGCCGATCGATATCGGCGTCGGAATGCTGCGGTGTCGGGGTCAAGCGCAGCCGCTCCGTGCCATAAGGCACGGTCGGGAAGTTGATCGGCTGCACATAGATCGCGTGGCGATCCATCAGCGCGTCGCTCGCCTCCTTGCAGAGCCGCGCGTCGCCAACCAGCACCGGGACGATGTGGCTTTGCGACGGCATCACCGGCAGGTTCGCTTCCTTGAGCTTGCGCTTCACTAGCGCGACGCGCTCTTGATGCTTTGTGCGCAGCTCGCTCGCGCCGTTGACGTGGCGGATGCTGGCGACCGCGCCGGCGCAGATCGTCGGCGGCAGCGAGGTCGTGAAGATGAAGCCGGGCGCGTAGCTGCGGATGAAATCGACGATCGCGGTCGAGGTCGCGACATAGCCGCCGATCAGGCCGAAGGCCTTGGCGAGCGTGCCCTGGATGATGTCGACCTTGTCGCTGACGCCGTCGCGCTCAGCAATGCCGGCGCCGGTCGCCCCGTAAAGCCCGACTGCATGGACCTCATCGAGATAGCTTAGCGCATTGTAGCGTCGGACGACGTCGCAGATCTCGGCGATTGGCGCGATGTCGCCGTCCATCGAATAGACCGATTCGAACGCCACCAGTTTCGGCCGCGCCGGATCGGCGGCGGCGAGGCGCTTCGCCAGATCGGCCGGGTCGTTGTGGTTGAAGATCTGCTTCTCGGTGCGGCCATGACGGATGCCCTGGATCATCGAGGCATGGTTGAGTGCGTCCGAGAACACAATGCAGCCCGGCATCTGGCTGGCAAGGGTGGCGAGCGCCGCCTCGTTGGCGACATAGCCGGAGGTGAAGACGAGCGCGGCCGGCTTCTTGTGAAGCGCCGCGAGCTCGCGCTCCAGCGCCACATGATAATGCGTCGTGCCGGAGATGTTGCGCGTGCCGCCGGCGCCGGCGCCGGCCTTGTCGATGGCGTCGTGCATTGCGGCGTGGATCGCGGGATGCTGCCCCATGCCGAGGTAATCGTTGGAGCACCACACGGTGATCTCGCGGCCGCTTGCATGATCATGCGCACGCGGAAACGCGCCCGCTTTGCGCTCGAGATCGGCGAAGACCCGGTACCGGCCTTCGGCCCGCAGCGCATCGAGGCGTGCCTTGAAAAAACCTTCGTAATCCATCGCTTAGCGCTCCACCCCGCCGGCCGATATTATAAGCCGAAACACCGGTGCCGCCAGTCCCGGGAATGGGACGCGTTGTCGCGCCCGGTTTCGCGCTATGCTGCAACACCGGGACCGAACGGGAGAGCCGCGATGAAACGGATTCTCTTTGTCAATGTGGCGATTTTCGACGGCACGGGCACCAAGCCCCATCCGGGCGAGGTGCTGGTCGAGGACAATCGCATCGCCGCCGTTGCGCCGGTATCCGCGCGGCTCGATCGCAGCGGCGCCGAGCTTGTCGATGGCGGCGCCGCAACCTTAATGCCGGGCATGGTCGAGGCGCATGCGCATCTCTCCTGGCCCTGCGCCTACGACCGCATCGTCCTGGACAAGACCATCCCGCCCGAAGAGCATCTGCTGATCACGGCGCGCAATGCGCGGATCACGCTCGACCACGGCTTCACCAGCGCTTATTCCGCCGGCTCGCTCGGGACGCGCTTCGAGATTGCGCTGCGCGACGAGATCGAGGGCGGCTGGCTGCCGGGGCCGCGGCTCAAAGCCTCGTCCATCGAGCGCGCGCCGGGCGCGGTCTTCGGCATTCCGCAGACCCATGACGAAGGTCATGCGCGCGGCGCCCAGGCGATGCGCGCCTATATCAAGAGCTGCGCCGATCTCGGGCTTGATTCGGTGAAACTGTTGCTTTCCGGCGACGACAATTTCACGCCCAACGGATCGCAGGAGCTCTCCTACGACGAGGACGAGATTGCGGCTGCCGGCGACGAAGCCAAGAAACGCGGTCTCTGGCTTGCCTGCCATGCCCAAGCGGCGGAAGCGGTGAAGCTCGGCCTGCGACACGGCTTCCGCGTGCTTTATCATTGCAGCTACGCCGATGCCGAAGCGCTCGACATGCTCGAAGCGAAGAAGTCGGAGATTTTCGTCGCGCCCGCGGTGGGATTGGCGCATGCCGCGATCCATGCCGAGCCCTCCTTCAACCTGCCCGAGGCACTCGTACAGCGCGGCCACAAGATCCTGGCGCTGCAGCGCGCACTCGTGCCCGAGCTCCGGCGCCGCGGCGTGCGCGTCCTACCCGGCGGCGATTACGGCTTTCCGCATAATCCGATCGGCCGCAATGCCCGCGATCTCCAGTTGTTCGTCGAGCATTTCGGCTACAGCCCCGCCGAGGCGCTGATGGCCGCGACGAAATGGGGTGGCGAGATCATGGGAATGGGCGACGAGCTCGGCCTGGTGAAGGAGGGCTATCTCGCCGATCTGCTGCTGATCGATGGCGATCCGACGCGAGACGTCACGATCATGCAGGACAAGGATCGCTTGCTGATGATCATGAAAGACGGCGCCTATCACAAGGCGCCGCCGGCGACGCTTAGGCGCTCGTGAGCTGTGCCGCCGCCTGATCGAAAGCGTCGCCGAAGCGCGACCAAATCTCGTCGATCTCGGCTTCGGTGACGATCAGCGGCGGGCAGAGAGCGACGATGTCGCCGCCCAAGGGCCGCACGATCAGCCCCCGTTCCTGGCAAGCATTGCCGATCAGCGCCGCTGCGCCGCGCGCCGGATCGAACGAAGCTTTCGTCGCCTTGTCGCGCACGATCTCGAGCGCGCCGATGAGGCCGACGCCGCGCGCCTCGCCGACCAAGCGATGGCCGGCAAAGCGCTGCAGCCCCGCCTGAAAGCGCGGCGCGACGTTGCGCACATGGCCGATGATGTCGCGCTCGTCGTAGATTTTCAGCGCTTCGAGCGCGACGGCGCAGCACACCGGATGGCCGGAATAGGTGAAGCCGTGCGCGAAAGCGCCGAGCTTGTCGCTCTGCGTCAGCATCGCCTGGTAGATCGGCTCGGAGATGATCGTCGCCGAGAGCGGCAGATAGGCCGAGGTCACGGCCTTGGCGAGGGTCAGGATGTCGGGCTTCAACCCGTAAGTCTCCGAACCGAACATGTTGCCGGTGCGGCCGAAGCCGCAGATCACCTCGTCGGCGATCAGCAGCACGTCGTACTTCTTCAGCACCGCCTGGATTTTGTCGAAATAAGTCTTGGGCGGCAGGATCACGCCGCCCGCGCCCATCACCGGCTCGGCGATGAAGGCGGCCACGGTTTCCGGGTCCTCGCGCTGGATGAGCGCGTCGAGGCTGTCGGCGAGCCGGGTCGCGAAATCCTCTTCGCTCTCGCCGGGTTTCGTGTAGCGGTAGGCATGCGGGCAATCGGCGTGGCGGATATTCGCAATGGGGAGGTCGAAATCGCGGTGGTTGGCAGGGAGGCCGGTGAGGCTCGCGGTCGCGACGGTGACGCCGTGATACGCCTTGGTGCGGCTGATGATCTTTTTCTTGCGCGGCCGGCCGAGCGCGTTGTTGTAGTACCAGACGATCTTCAGCGCCGTGTCGTTCGCTTCCGAGCCGGAATTGTTGAAGAAAACCTTCGACATCGGCACCGGCATCAGCGCGACGAGCCGCTCGGCGAGCTCGGCGACCGGCTCATGCGATTTGTTGGCGAAGCCGTGATAGAAGGGCAGGCGGCGCATCTGCTTTGCCGCCGCCTCGACCAGGCGTTCGTTATCGAAGCCGAGCGCAGCGCACCAGAGGCCCGACATCGCCTCGATATAGTCCTTGCCGCTCTCGTCCTTGATATGGACGCCTTGGCCCTCGACGATCACCAGCGGGCCCTGGCGCTGATGCTGGCGCAGATTGGTATAGGGATGGAGATGGTTGGCGATGTCGATACTGGCGATCGAGTTGCTGCGCGGCATGTTGGCTCTCACATGAAACTCCGGCAATATATCCGTCGTGGCGGTACGCCGGTCAAACGCATGCGACCGTTGGCCTCATTCGGGGGAGCGTTTCATGGCTAACAAGCGGTTGCAAACCGATATCGTGCCCAAGCCCGGCGAGCTCGAGCCGATCGAGACTGCTTCGCGCGACGAGATCGAGGCGCTGCAGCTCGCGCGGCTGCAAAAGACGCTGCTGCATGTTTACGAGCATGTCCCTGCCTATCGCCGGAAATTCGACGACGCCGGCGTCCATCCGCGCGACCTGAGGCAGCTCGCCGATCTCGGCAAGTTTCCGTTCACCGCGAAAGCCGATTTGCGCGCCAATTACCCCTTTGGCCTGTTCGCGGTGCCGCGCGAGCAGGTGCGGCGCATCCACGCTTCTTCGGGCACGACCGGCAAGGCGACCGTGGTCGGCTATACCGAGCGCGATCTCGATACCTGGTCGAATCTGATGGCACGCTCGTTCCGCGCCGGCGGTTGCCGGCCAGGCATGCGCGTGCATGTCGCCTATGGCTATGGGCTCTTCACCGGCGGCCTCGGCGCACATTATGGAGCCGAGCGTCTCGGGCTGACCGTCGTTCCCGTCGCCTCGGGCATGACCGAACGGCAGGTGCGGCTGATCGGCGATTTCGAGCCGGAGGTTCTTCTCGCGACGCCGAGCTATGTGCTCGCGATCATCGACGAGTTCCGGCGCCAAGGTGTCGATCCGCAACGCTGCTCGCTGCGCATCGGCGTGTTCGGGGCCGAGCCGTGGACCAACGCGATGCGTGCCGAGATCGAAGAGGCTTTCGATATCCACGCTACGGATATGTACGGCCTGTCGGAGGTGATCGGGCCGGGCGTCGCGAGCGAATGCGTCGAGACCAAGGACGGGCTCCATGTCTGGGAAGATCATTTCCTGCCCGAGATCGTCGATCCGGCGACCGGCGCGCCGCTGCCCGATGGCGAGAAAGGTGAACTGGTGCTGACCTCGCTGACCAAAGAGGCGATGCCGGTCATCCGCTATCGCACGCGCGACCTGACCCGGCTGCTGCCGGGAACGGCGCGCTCGATGCGCCGTATCGAGAAGATCACCGGGCGAAGCGACGACATGATGATCGTGCGCGGCGTCAATGTTTTCCCCAGCCAGATCGAGGAGCTGATCCTCGCCGACCCGCGCCTCGCGGCGCATTTCCTGATCGAACTGCGCCGCGACGGGCGGCTCGATACGATGACCGTGCGCGTCGAAGCACGTCCGCCCGCGGCAGACGAGGCGAGCCGAACGGCCGCGGCGCATGATCTGGCGCAGCACATCAAGGCGATGATCGGCATCAACGTCTCGATCGAGGCGGTCGTCCCGGGCACGATCGAGCGCTCGATGGGCAAAGCGGTGCGCGTACACGATCTGCGGCCGAAAGCGTGAAATTGGGTTTTTTCGAACCAAAAAATCCAACACATTGATATTGATTGGATAATTGGCTTTGTTTGGGAATTTTTTCAGGTTGGGCGGCCCTCTTTCCAGCGAACGCTTAAGCGTACATATATGTACGCTTAAGCGCCGGCTAAATCAAGGCGCCGCAAAGCGAAGCCTTGCTGCAACAAAACGGGCTACGTCCGCCGCTGCGCCGCGTTCCAATGCCGCTCGAGATTGACGATGAGCGCCGGGCTGAAATGGCAATAGGCCTGCTCGCGCGCATAGACCGCCATATAGCGACGGAACAGATCGAGCGGCTCCTGGCCGACGCGCAGCGCGCGCCGGTTGCCGGCCGCGCTCACCACGCCTGAATCCGTCA
>DASYAL010000095.1:0-2748 GCA_036501365.1 Allostellaceae bacterium
ATCTGGATTGCTTCGTCGCTTCACTCCTCGCAATGACGAAACCTCTACCTGTTCCTGTTCACCGGCTTGCGCTTCTCGATGAAGGCCGCCATGCCTTCCGCGCGATCTTCCAGCGCAAACGTCGCGTGAAACAAATTACGCTCGACATTGAGCCCGTCGGACAGCGGCGTCTCGAAGGCCCGGTTGATCGCCTCCTTGGCCATCGCAACCGCGGGCCGCGACATCGATGCGATCTTCTCAGCGGCCGCCATCACCTCGTCCATCAACTTCTCCGCCGGCACCACGCGGCTGACCAGCCCGCTGCGCTCGGCTTCCGCCGCATCCATCATGCGCCCCGTCAAACACAGATCCATCGCCTTGGATTTGCCGACCGCGCGGGTCAGGCGCTGCGTGCCGCCGATGCCGGGGATGGTGCCGAGCGTGATCTCGGGCTGGCCGAATTTCGCGGTGTCGGCGGCGATGATGATGTCGCACATCATGGCGAGCTCGCAGCCGCCGCCGAGTGCATAGCCCGCAACGGCTGCGATCGTCGGTTTGCGGCATCTGGCGACGCGGTCGCCGCCGATCGCCGCAAAGTCGCCGTTGAACATGTCGATGAAGCCTTTCGGCTGCATCTCCTTGATGTCGGCGCCGGCGGCGAACGCCTTCTCGTTGCCGGTCACGACGATGCAGCCGATCGCCTCATCCGCCTCGAGATCGTCGATGGCGGCGGCGATTTCGCGGAACACGCCAAACGAGAGCGCATTCAGCATCTTCGGCCGGTTCAGCCTGACGATGCCGACCGCGCCCTTGCTCTCGACGATGATGCTTTCGTACGTCGCCATGACCCACCCCGTGAACGATTTCAGCGGACAATGCCCGCTGCCGGGATGGGCTTCAAGTCGACTTTAATTCCCTCATCCTGAGGAGCGCGCTCTTGCGCGCGTCTCGAAGGATGAAGGGCCTCATGGTTCGAGACGGCGTTGCACGCCTCCTCACCATGAGGGGACAGATCACGCCATGAACATGCGCGCGGCGGAAGCAACCGTCAGCAGCGTACCGAACGCGATGAACACTTTGCCGATCAGGGACGTCTCATCCCAAAGCGAGGGATCGTTGCCGGCCATCGCCACGGTGCGCTGCGCCGGCGCCTCGTTGGAGGCGACAGCCGCCGGCGGTGCGGGCGGGGTCGGCTCCTGCAGCGCGCGATCGACATCGTTGAGCTGGTCGCTCGCGACCAACCGGCCGTCGGCGGGCTGGGTCTCGCCGGCCTGCGGCGCCTGCATGCCGGTCTCGACCGCCGGTTTGGTGGTGCCGGCGCGGGCATCGGCCGCCGCGATCTGCACTCGCAATTCCTGACGGAAACTATTGTCCACGCTCGCGGGTGCGGCGAGGATATTCCCCGCGCTGACCGCTGCCTGGGATGGGGCCGCGAAGCCCGCCGATAATAACACCGCCCCAACCATCCACCCGATGCCCTTCATCCGGCAATCTCCCCAATTCTTGGTCCCGATCGAAAAAAGACCTCAGGGCATGACCGCAGCGGGGCGAAATGTGGGAATCTTCGGGCTTCCCACGGCAAAAACGGGGCAATATCCATCGCGCGCAATTCTCGCGCGCCGGCTCGCGCGTCGCTCTACCCGTGTGGGCAGCGACCCTCCGGACTGGCCCGAGTCTCGATCACGGTTTCGTGATTGGAGAATCCCCGCGTAACAAATTGATACAACGAACGAATTGCATGGTTGGGAGCGCGCGTGCGCGAACGTGAAGACGAGTGGACGCCCCTGATGCGGGCGGCCATGTCCGGAGATAACGCGGCGTATCATCGGCTGCTGAAGGCGATCACGCCGGTGCTGCGGGCCGCGGCGCGCCGCGGGCTCGCGCGCGCAGGACAACCGATCGATCAGTCCGAGGATATCGTGCAGGACATTTTGCTGGCGGTGCATCTGAAGCGGCATACCTGGGACGCCAACGCACCGTTCGCGCCCTGGCTGTTTGCGATCGCCCGCAACAAGCTGATCGATACGCTGCGCCGGCGCGGCCGGCGCGTGTTCGTCAACGTCGATGATTTCGCCGAGACGCTCGCCGATCAGCCGCAAGCCGAAACCGTCTCGCCGGCCGAGGTCACGACACAACTCGATTCGCTGCCGGCACGGCAGCGCGACGTGCTGAAGTCGATCGCAGTCGAGAGCGCCTCGATCAAGGAGACCGCGGCCAAGCTTGCGATGAGCGAGGGCGCGGTGCGGGTGGCGCTGCATCGGGGACTTTCGAGTCTCACCGCGAAGCTGAGGGAATAGTGAGAATGGATACCGATCAGCTCATTCGCTCCCTTGCCGCCGACAATGCGCATCGCTCGCGCCCGGTCGGCTTCGTGCTGGCGCTGGCCCTGCTCGCGGCCTTTCCGGTGTCGCTGTTGATCTTCCTGGCCGAGCTCGGCGTGCGACCGGACGTGATGACGGCGATGCATAATCCGTTCTTCGATCTGAAATTCGCGGTGACGTTGGCGCTCGCCGCGGCCGCGATCATTGTGAGCCTGCATCTCGCACGGCCCGAGGCCGAGCTGCGCGGCTGGGTCTGGCTGCTGGCGATTCCCGCAGGCCTTCTGGTCGCGGGCATCTCGGGCGAGATGATGATGCCGCAGCGGCTGCCGATGATGACGCGGCTCGTCGGCAGCAACTCGAAAGTCTGCATGTCGGCAATCCCCGCGATGTCGCTGCCGCTGCTGATCGCCGCGCTGATCGGCTTGCGCCATGGCGCGCCGTCGCGGCC
>DASYAL010000096.1:0-25639 GCA_036501365.1 Allostellaceae bacterium
ACCGCCGGGGCTGTGCTTCAGGAACGCCGCTTTGGCGACGGCGGTATTGGCCAGAGCATCGACCGTATCGAGGTACATTGTGGGTGTCCTTCGTAGCCAGGTTGCTCAGGCCCCCGCAAAGACCGTGCCACCAGCGACTCGGTGATTATCAAGCGATTCGAATGCGTTGCACCCGAAAAGTGCCGCTGTGAAGGGCAGCTTGCGCGAAAATTGTGCAGAGCAGCAATTGCATAAAAACTAGTCAGATCAGGTTTTTCCGCGGCAGCCGCGCCGGCGGCGGCGGAAAAGCGCCCGCATTGGACCGATTCAGATAGAAAATTCAGTGATATAACTGCGAATCGGAACTGGCATTGCGCTTGCTAGGGGAACGGCAAGGCAGGTGCGATGAGCGATCCGGGCTTTACCGACGAGCAGAAACAATATCTCGACGGCTTTTTGCGCGGCATCGCGGCGCAGCGCGGCGGCGCCATGCCGCTACCGCCGGCCGCATCGCCGGCCGCCGACATCCATCGCGCCGCGCAGGATCGCTTCCTCGCTGCGGGCAAGAAGCTCGTCCCCGAGGAAGAAGCGAAGCGCCAAGCGCATCCGCTCGACATGTGGGACGAGCTCCGCGCCGAGGCCGCCGAAGGCCGCTTCCCCAAGGGCATCGACATTTTCCGGCATAAATTCTTCGGCCTGTTCTATGTCGCACCGGCGCAGGACGCTTTCATGTGCCGGCTGCGGATTCCGAACGGCATCCTCACCGGCCATCAGGCGAAGGGATTGGCCGATCTCGCCGAGCGCTGGGGCGACGGCTACGCCGACATCACGACGCGCGCCAATCTCCAGATCCGCGAGATCCGGCCGCGCGGCATCATCGAGATGCTCGAAGGCCTCGCTGAGCTCGGCCTCACTTCGCGCGGCGCCGGCGCCGACAACATCCGCAACCTCACCGGCAGTCCGACCGCCGGGATCGATCCGCAAGAGCTGATCGACACGCGGCCGCTGGTGCGTGCGCTGCATTACGCCATCCTCAACCACCGCGAGCTCTACGGCCTGCCGCGCAAGTTCAACATCGCCTTCGACGGCGGCGGTGCGGTGTCGGTGCTCGAGGACAGCAACGATATCGGCTTCGCGGCGGTAAAAGTGCCGGCCGGCGCCGCGGTGCCGGAAGGCGTCTATTTCCGGATGCTACTCGGCGGCATTACCGGGCACGGCGATTTCGCGCGCGATACCGGCGTGCTGCTGACGCCGGACGAATGTCTCGGGGCCGCGGTCGCGGTGGTGCGCGTCTTCATCGCCGAGGGCGACCGCACCGACCGCAAGCGCGCACGGCTCAAATATGTGCTCGATGCCTGGGGAATCGAGAAATTCATGGCGGCCGTGGAGAAGGAGCGCGGCACGCCGTTCATGCGCTTGCCGCTGGCGGCCTGCCTGCCACGCGCGCCGGTCGCCAAACACGGCCATATCGGCATCCATCCGCAGCGCCAGGGCGGGCTTTGCTATCTCGGCATCGCCGTGCCGGTCGGACGGTTGTCGGCGGCGCAGCTCCGCGGCCTCGGCGCGCTCGCCGAGCGCTTTCCCGGCGCGAGCTTGCGGCTGACCGTGTGGCAGAATCTCATCCTCTCCGACGTGCCCGTTTCGCGCCTTGCCGAGGCCGAGAGCGCGCTCGCCGCGCTCGGCCTCGGCACCCAGGCGAGCGCGATCCGCGGCGCACTCGTCGCCTGCACCGGCAATACTGGCTGCAAATTCGCCGCTACCGACACCAAGGGTCAGGCGCTCATCCTCGCCGAGCACCTTGATCGGCGGGTCAGCCTCGATGGGCCGGTGAACATCCATCTCACGGGCTGCCCCAATTCCTGCGCCCAGCACAAGATCAGCGATATCGGCCTGCTCGGCGTGAAGGTCGGCGACGACATGATCGAAGGCTATGCGATCCTGGTCGGCGGCGGCGCCGGCGCGGAGCAACGAATCGGCCGCGAGATCTTTCCTGCTGTGCCGATGGCCGAGATGCCGCAACGCGTCGAAGCCTTGCTGCGCGGCTATCTCGCTCGCCGCCGGCCGGAGGAATCCTTCCGTGATTTCGCCGCGCGGCATTCGGTCGATGACTTGAAGGCGCTCGCGGCGGCGCTGCCGGAGATGGCGGCGTGACTTATATTGCGCCGATCATCCCCCAGAGCGCGCCGTTCAATGTCTCGCAACGCGCTTGGCTCAATGGCTGGCTCGCCGCCTATTACGGCGCGGCGACGGATGCTGTCCCGGCCGATGCTGCGGCGCTGCCTGCGTCGCCGCCGGCGCCGCCAGCGGAGGAAAGCTTCCCCTGGCACGATATGAGCCTGCCGCTCGACGAGCGCATGCAGCTCGCCGAAGGCCGGCCGCTGCAAGAGCGGCTGATGGCGGCGATGGCGCAGCAGGATTGCGGCCAGTGCGGCTATCTCTGCAAGACCTACGCCGAGGCGATCGCCGCGGGCGCCGAAAAGGCGCTTAACCGCTGCGTGCCCGGCGGCAAGGCGACCGCGCGCATGGTAAAAGAGGTGCTGGAGCTCGGCGCGGCGCCGGTTCCGGCAACCGTCGCCGCGGTACCGGCGCCCCCCGCCGCGCCCGTCGCTGGTCCGAACCGGGACAGCGTGCTGGCGCGGCTCGAAAGCGCGACGCTGCTCAACCGCGTGCCCTCGGTGAAGGATACGCGGCAGGTCGTGTTCGATATCGCAGGCACCGGCCTCGCTTACGAGCCCGGCGATGCGCTGGGCGTGCAGGCGACGAATTGCCCCGATACCGTCACGGCGATCATCGATTGCCTCGGCGCCAAGCCGGGCGACGATGTCGCAGGCCCGGATGGCGTACCGCGCACGCTTTACGACGCGCTGGCGCAGGCTTGCGAGATCGGGCGGCCGAGCGACGAAGCGATCGAGGTACTCGCCTCGCGCGCGATCAACCTCGCGGAATCGCAGCGTCTCCAGGCGCTCGCCGAAGGCTATCCCGGCGCCGGACCCGAGAACGCCGATCTCTTGGAGCTGCTGCAGAGCTTCCCCTCGGCGCGGCCGCCGGTGCAAGAGCTGGTCTCGGCGCTCGCCGTGCTGCAGCCGCGGCTCTATTCGATCTCGTCCTCGCCGAAAGCCGCGCCGCGTGCGGTGCATCTGACCGTCGCGGCGGTGCGCTACCGGTTGCGCGAGCGGGCGCGCAAGGGCGTCGCCTCGACCTTCCTCGCCGACCGCGCCGGAACCGGCGCCGCGGTGCCGGTCTTCGTCCAGAAGGCGCAGGGCTTCCGCCTCCCCAGGAACAACGACGCGCCGGTGATCATGATCGGGCCCGGTACCGGCGTCGCGCCGTTCCGCGCCTTCCTGCAAGAGCGGCGGGTCACCGGCGCCAAAGGCCGCAACTGGCTGTTCTTCGGCGACCAGCATCGCGCCAGCGATTTCCTCTACGAGGAGGAGATCGCGAGCTTCCACCGCAGCGGCTTCCTGAGCGCGCTCGATCTCGCTTTCTCGCGCGACCAGGACGAGCGCATCTATGTCCAGCAGCGCATGCGCGAGCGGGCAAAGGAGCTTTGGGCCTGGATCGAGGACGGCGCCTATCTCTATGTCTGCGGCAGTATCGCCATGGGCAAGGACGTGACCGCCTCGCTCACGGCGATCATCGCGCGCCAGGGCGGCATGGGCACGGGCGCCGCCAAGGCCTACCTCGCCAGGCTCGCGAAAGACGAACGTTACGTCCAGGACGTGTATTAGACATAGCGTTGGCGCCGCTTCCGCGCGGGCGTGTCAGGTCTTCGGAATCAGCGGCCCCTCGGTGTGAGCCATGGGATCGAAGCGGCTCGCGCCGGTATAGCCGTAGCTGAGGCCGTAGAGGTTGAGCGACAGCGCGAATTCATCGCTCTCATTAATGACGCTGTGGATGTCGTCGGGGGAGAAAGGCGACGATCTCGCCGGGGCCGAAGACGGTGCGCGCTTTTTCGACGATCGTCGCATAGCCCGGCCGCGACCCGTCATCAGTTCGCCGCCAGGCGATATTGGTTTCGCGCCCTTCGGAACGGCGCGGCTAATGCCGCTTCGGCTTCTTCGGCGGCGACTCTTCGTCTTCGAGATCGCGCACTTCCGTGTTCATCGCCACGTCCTTGCGGCGGCGCTGCGCGATGATCTTGCCGGTCTCGAAATAATCGCCTTTGACGGCGCGCTCGGCGGCGGCGTCGAGCTCTTCCGGCCATTCGCCGAGCGAGTAGCCGAACCATGGCTGCTCGGGTTTCAAGGCCGGCAGGCCGAGCTCTTCCCAGATCTTCTTGGCGCGCTCCATGAAGGGGCGCTTGGGCAGCGACACCGGCGGGAAATCCTCCTTGAGGGTCGCGTCAATCAGCACCGAGCCGTCCTCGCCGCCGTTGCGCTTGCTGCGCGGCCCGTGGCCCTGGTCGCGATGCGGCAGGATATGCATGTCGAGCAGCGGATTGGCGCGATACGACATCGCCCAGAGCAGCGCATTGGCGTCGTCGGGATCGATGTCGTCGTTGACGGCGATGATATATTTGCCGGCGGCGCGGTGGAGCGCCGCGGCGCCGTAGAGCGCGCGCCAGATCTCGGTGGTCGGCATCTTGCGGTCGACGACGACGACCAGCACCTTGCGCAGATTGGTCAGCGGCTCGTGCATCGAGACTTTCTTGATTCCCTTGATGCCGAGCGTCGCGGTGAGATGCGTCAGCATCATCGGCTCGAGCGCGACGCGCTTGATGAGGCTCGATTCCGACGGCGTTACCTGGCTGATGATCGAGGTGAGGATCGCATCGCGCCGCCGCGTGATCGCGGTGATCTCCATGAAGGCGTTGTATTCCTGCAGGTTCACGTGGCCGTGCGATTCGCCGAACGGCGCCTCGGGCTCGAGATATTCGGTATCGATCAGGCCTTCGATCACGATCTCGGCCTCGGCCGGCACCAGGAGATCGACGGTCTTCGCCTTCACCACGTTGATCGGCGCCCCGACCAGTGCCCCGGCGACGGTGAGCTCGTCCATGGTCTCGGGCAGCTTCTGCGCCGAGGTATAGGCGATGCAGGGCGGGCAGCCGAGGATCACCGCCGCTGGCAGCTTCTTGCCTTGCGCTTTCGCCTTTTCCCAATGCGTCATGATGCCAGGCCGCAGCTCGAGCGACGGGTTCATGCCGAGCCGGCGCGGCGCTTTCACCTGGCCGCGATAGATGCCCATGTTCTGGATCCCGGTCTCGGGATCCTTGGTGATGTATTGCGACAGCGTGGTATAGGGCGAGATGTCCCAGCCCGGGGTCGAGATCGGGATCGGCAGCCCATCGAGGCCCTGGCCCGGCTTGTCGAGGTCCTTGCCGGTGATGACGATCTCATGGCAGGGCGCCGTGTCGACGACCTTCGGCGCGATCGGGTTGGCGACGGCGCGGTTCCAGGTCGCGTCGATCTGGTCGAGATCGCAAGCCATGCCAATCGAATAGATCTCGCGGTTGGTGGCGAGCACGCCGACCGCGACCGGGATCGCGAAGCGCTTGCCCTTGGCATCGCTGACCTTGTTGAAGAGGAAGGCCTTGCGGTCCTTCTCGGCGATGCCGCCGCGGAACTGCCAGCGCACCAGCGGATGCATCTCGGTGTCCTTGTCGATCACGCGATCGACCGTGACGAGGAGGCCTTCCTTCTCGAGCGTCTTCAGATGATCGTGGAGATCGGGATAGCCCCGTTTGGGCGCGGCGCCGAGCTTGGGCTTGCCCTTGGCCTTGGTCGCCATATCCATGAAATCGACTCCCTAAATCTAACGGCCGCGGCGGATGAGCGTGCCGGCGCCCTCGGCGAACAATTCCAAGAGGATCGCATGCGGCACCCGGCCGTCGATGATCACCGCCGCCTCGACGCCGCCGGTGATCGCTTCGAGGCAGGTCTCGATCTTGGGGATCATGCCGCCCGCGATCGTGCCGTCGGCGATGAGGGCGCGCGCCTTCTCGACCGAGAGCTGCGCGATCAGCTTCTTCTCCTTGTCGAGCACGCCCGCGACGTCGGTCAGCAGCAGGAAGCGCGTCGCCTTGACCGCGGCGGCGACCGCGCCCGCGACGGTGTCGGCGTTGATGTTGTAAGTCTCGCCGCCCTCGCCGACGCCGATCGGCGCGATCACCGGGATGATGTCGGACTTCTCCAAGAGATCGAGGATCTTGGTGTTGATGCCGACCGGCTCGCCGACGAAGCCGAGATCGAGCACTTTCTCGATGGCGCTGTCGGATTCGCGCTGCGCGGCATGTTCGAGCTTCTTCGCGCGGATGAGGTCGGCGTCCTTGCCGGAAAGCCCGACCGCGAGGCCGCCCGCCTTGTTGATGAGTGCGACCAGCTCCTTGTTGACCGAGCCCGACAGCACCATCTCGACGATCTCGACCGTCGCCTGATCGGTGATCCGCAGCCCGTCGACGAAGTTGCTCTTGATCTTCAGGCGCTTCAGCATGTCGCCGATCTGCGGGCCGCCGCCATGGACGACGACGGGATGCATGCCGACCTGCTTCAAGAGCACGACATCCTCGGCAAATTGCCGCGCGATCGCATCGTCGCCCATGGCGTGGCCGCCATATTTGACGACGATGGTCTTGCCCGAATAGCGCCGGAAATAGGGGAGGGCCGCCGACAGGGTCGCGGCCTTGCGGGCCGCTTCGGCGTATTTGTCGGGGGCGTCGCTCATGGCGGCGGAATTTACCGCGCCTCGGCTAGCGCGGCTAGGGAGGCACGTAATTCCGGAATGCCGCTGCCGTTATGCGCGCTGGTGAGGTGGATCACCGGATGCGCCGCGCCATGCTTGGCGAGTGCCGCAGCCAGAGCAGCGACTCTTTTGTGAAGCTCGCCCTCCGGCGTCAGGTCGCATTTCGTCAGCACCGCCTGGAATGACACCGCGGCTTCGTTGAACTGCTTCAAGAGCGGCGTATCGGTTTCCTTGAGGCCGAAGCGGGCATCGAGCAACAGCAGCACGCGGCGCAGGCTGGCGCGGCCTTTGATGTAGCGGGCGATGAGGCCGGTCCAGCGCGCGATCTCGCGCTTCGGCGCCTCGGCATAGCCATAGCCGGGCAGGTCAACCAGCATCAGTCGCTCGCCGAGCGCGAAGAAATTGATCTGCCGCGTGCGGCCCGGCGTGCGCGAAACGCGGGCGAGGGCGCTCTGCCCGGTCAGCGCGTTGACAAGACTCGATTTGCCGACATTGGAGCGGCCGACGAAAGCGATCTCGGGCAGGGTGTCGGGCGGGATCGCGCTTTCATCCACTGCGCCGGCGATAAAGCGGCAGGGCGCGGCGAAGAGCAGCCGGCCGTACTCCTCCGCTTCCGCCTCGGGCGCCGCGTCCGCCGGATAGACCTCAAGCATTGCTGAAATCGCCGCAGCACCAGCCTGCGTCTTTCGACCGGCTGAGGATGAAGAAGATCGAGATCTCCCGTAGATGCCGCGCACAATGTCGCTTCACCCTGAGCTTGTCGAAGGGCGCAGGGTCGTTTTGCAACGTCTTCTCTACGTCTTGACCGGCTTGGCCGGGGGTTTGGCAGGCGGCTTGGCGCGGCTGACGCCGGCGCTGCGCATGATCGCCCATTGCTGCGCAATCGAGAGCAGGTTGTTCCAGGCCCAGTAGATCACCAGCCCCGAGGAGAATTGCGACAGCATGTAGGTGAAGACGAAAGGCAGCGCCATGAACATCTTCGCCTGCATCGGGTCGGGCGGCTGCGGATTGAGCTTCTGCTGCAGGAACATGGTGACGCCCATGATGATCGGCCAAGCGCCGATATGCAGGAACGTGATCTCGGGCGGGGCGAAGGGCAGCAGGCCGAAGAGATTGACGAAGCTTGTCGGATCGGGCGCCGAAAGGTCGTGGATCCAGCCGAAGAACGGCGCCTGGCGCATCTCGATGGTGACGTAGAGCACTTGGTAGAGGGCGTAGAACACCGGGATCTGGATCACAATCGGCAGGCATCCGGCCATCGGATTGGCGCCGACGCGCTTGTAGAGCGCCATCATCTCCTGGTTGAGCTTGACCTTGTCGTCGCCGAAACGCTCGCGCAGCTTCTGCATTTCGGGTTGCAGCAACCGCATTTTGCTCATCGCGCGATAGGACTTATTCGCGAGCGGGAAGAAGATCAGCTTGATCAGCACGGTCAGCAGCATGATCGACAAGCCGAAATTGCCGATATGGGCATAGAAGAAATCGAGCACCTCGAAGATCGGCTTGGCGATGAAATAGAGCCAGCCGAAATCGATCGCCTTATCGAAGTATGGAATCCCGAGCGCGTCGCGGTAATGGTCGAGCAGCGCCAACTTCTTGGCGCCGGCAAAGAAACGGTTATTGACGGTGAGGGTGGCGCCGGGAGCGATGTCGCGCTGGTCGCCGGTGTAATCGACCTGGTAGACGTCGGTCTTTTCCTGTGTCACGTGGTGGAAATTGGCCGCGAGCTTTTCATGCTGATCGGGAATCAGCGCGGTCAGCCAATACTTGTCGGTGAAGCCGATCCAGCCGCCGGTCGATTGAAATTTCGGTCCGTCGACTTTCATGTCGGTATATTTGTAATTGTCGAGCGCTCCATCGAACACGCCGATCGGCCCGACCTTGTAGAGATAGGTGGGCGAAACCGGCACCTCGCCTTTGCGCGCCGTGCGCGCGTAGGGATAGAGCGTGACTTTCGCGCCGCTTGTGTTGGTGACGCTCTGCGTCACGGTGAACATGTAATCGTCGTCGACGGCATAGTGGCGCGTGAAGCGCAGGCCGGCGCCGTCGTCCCAGGTGAGATCGATCGGATGGTCGGGCGTGAGCTCGCCGCCCGAGCTGGTCCAGCGCGTATCGGCGCCCGGCACCTTGACGCTCGAATCGCCGGCGACCCAGCCGAAATCGGCGAAATAGGGAGTCGTGGTGCCGTCAGGCGCGAGCAGCACGATCTGCGGGCTGTCGGGATCGATGGTCTCGCGATAGTCCAGCAAGGTCAGGTCGTCGAGCCTGGCGCCGACCAGGTTGATCGTGCCTTTGAGCCGCGGCGTGTCGATGACGACGCGCGGCGTCTCGGCGAGCACCTCGTGGCGCGACGCCGCGGTGGCGGTGGCCGGCGCAGCGGTGTCGGCCGCGGTCGACGGCGCGACGCCGGGCGTCGCCGGCGCCTGGCTGGCCGGAGTTGCCGGTGCGGGCGCCTGGCTGGTCTGCTGCTGTGCGGGTGCCGGCGCCTCGCTCTTTGGCGAGAGGAAATACTGGAAGCCGAAGAGGATCGCGCACGAGACCACGATCGCGAGAATGAGGTTTTTCTGCTGGTCCATCGATCAGTGATCCGAAGGGGGCGGAACCGGGTCGTAGCCGCTGCCGCCCCAGGGATGGCAGCGTGCGAGGCGCTTCGCGGTCAGGATGACGCCGCACAGCGCGCCATGCGTCGCGATCGCGTCTTGCGCGTAATGCGAGCAGCTCGGCTCGAAACGGCAGGAAGGCAGCAGCAGCGGCGCCAGCAGCAGCTGATAGGCGCCGATCAGGCCGCGCAGCAGCAAGCCCATCACGCCGCTCCCTTATCGGCGCGCGCGTTGAGCCGGTCGAGCGCGGTCGCGAAATCGGCGACGAGATCGGCGAAGGAGCGGGTGATGGTCTCGGTGCGGGCGATGGCGACATAGTCGAATCCCGGCGCGCCGTGGCGCGGCAACACCTGTTCGGCCGCGGCTTTGAGCCGGCGCCGGGCGCGGTTGCGGATGACGGCGATGCCGACCTTCCGGCTCGCGGTGAAGCCGATGCGCGGCGCGAGGGGCAAATCCGAATCCTCCGGGCGGCGGGCGGCCTGCAGGATCAGGCCGGGAGCGACCCATCTCCGACGGTTTGCCGCAACGGCCAGAAATTCCGGCCGGCGCTTGAGTCGCGCGACGGCGGCCATCGAAGCGGAGCCGTTAATTCTTCAGGCGCTGAGCCGCTTGCGGCCCTTGGCGCGGCGGCTGGCCAGCACGCGGCGACCGCCGACCGTCGCCATCCGCGCCCTGAAGCCATGGCGGCGCTTACGAACGATCTTGCTCGGCTGATAGGTGCGCTTCACGCGGGCGACCCTTCTTTACTGGAATGAGCGCGCTGTATAGGGTTAGGCGCGCGCGAAGTCAACGCCGCAGCGAAAATCGGGGAAATCCCTCATGAGCGTCAAGCGGTTGTGGAACCGTCTTGCGACCGGCCTCTCGGCCCGGCTGCTGGTCCTGACCGTGTTCTTCGTCATGCTCTCGGAGGTGCTGATCTTCGTGCCCTCGGTGGCGCGCGACCGGCTCGCCTATCTCGAGGACCGGATCGACGCGGCGCGACTCGCCGTCTTTGCTCTGGAGGCGACCCCCGACAACGTCGTCAGCCAGTCGCTCGCCAATCAGCTCCTCGCCAACGTCGGCGCCCATGGCATCGCCGTCCATGAGGAGGATGCGACACTGATGATCGACACCGCGCTGCCGCCGATGCCGGACGCGACCTTCGATCTGCGCGGCGTCGGCATGTTCACGCTGATGCGCGATGCGGTGATGACGCTCTTTCGTACCGATAACCGCATCCTGCGGGTGATGGATGTGTCGTCGAAGGAGCCCGGCGTCGTCGTCGAGGTGCTGCTCGACGAGCGTCCGCTCCGGGTCGAGATGTGGGCCTTCGGCGGGCGGCTGTTCGGCGTGTCGCTGGTGATCTCGCTGATCACCGCGGCCCTCGTCTATGTCAGCCTGCAATGGCTGCTGGTCGGGCCGATGCGCCGGCTGACGCAGGGCATGATCAAGTTTCGCGAAGATCCCGCCGATGCGACGCGGGTGATCAAGCCGGCGCGGCGCCGCGACGAGCTCGGCCAGGCCGAGCGCGAGTTGGCGATGATGCAGGAAACGGTGCGCCAGGCGCTGGCGCAGAAGGATCGCCTTGCCGCGCTGGGCGCCGCCGTCACCAAGATCAATCACGACCTGAAGAACATCCTCGCGACCATGCGGCTCCTCGCCGACGGCATCGCGCAAAGCGCCGCGCCCGAGATGCGCCGCATCGCGCCGGGCCTTGCCGCCGCGATCGACCGCGCGGTCGCGCTGACCACCGGCACGCTCGACTACACGCGCGAAGGCGCCGCGCCGCTCAAGCGCAGCCGCTTTGCGCTCGCCGGCCTCGCCGAAGAGATCGCCGAGATGGAATTCCGCGAGGGCGCGGCCGAGCGCATGCATATCGACAACCGGATCGCGCCGTCGCTGATCGCCGCCGCCGATCGCGACCAGCTCTACCGCGTGCTGCACAATCTCGCGCAGAACGCGGCGCAGGCGGGTGCGCATCACCTGACGTTGCGCGCCGCCGCGAGCGAGACGACGCTGCTGATCGAGGTCGCCGACGACGGGCCGGGCCTGCCGCCCAAGGCGCGCGAGAATCTGTTCCGGCCATTTGCCGGCTCTGCCCGGCCGGGCGGAACGGGGCTTGGCCTCGCGATCGCGCGCGAAGTGATGCGCGCCCATGGCGGCGACGTCGCGCTCGATGAAAGCACCGGCGGGGGCACGATCTTCCGCTTGAGCCTGCCGCGCGTGTCCTAGCCGCGCGCGGGGCGGTCGCTGTCGAGCGGCACCGCATCCTCGCGATAGAGCGCATCGAGCAGGCGGCGGCTTGGTCGGTCGCCGCAAGCGAGGTTGAGCGTGTCGCGCAGGGTGAGCGCCTGGTCGAAGGTTTTGACGAGGCCGACGACGCTGCCGTTGAGGCCGCGGAAGACGGCGGGATGGTTGGAATCGCGCCAGCCCGGCGCGACCACCGAATAAACGCCTCTCAATCCGATTTGCAATGGCGGGGCCGGTTCGGCCGGGGGCGGGTCGGACAGCCGGCGAAAGAGCTTTTCGAACCAGGCAAACATCGCGCCATCTCTCTCAGGTCGCGGAGCGTCTTGCGCGGCTCGGGAGACGCTGTCAGTCGAGCGCCAGGAGCTGCGCTTTCAGATAAGCGCTTTCGGGCAGGAAAGGATGCACCGGATGATCGGGCGCGGCGCCGCTGCTGGCGACGATACGTCCGTCGCGCTGCGCATCGGCCAAGCCGCGCCGCACCGCTTCGGCGAAGGCCTCGGTCTCGACCTGATGCGAGCAGGAGGCGATGAACAGCGTGCCGCCTTTGGCGACCAGAGCCGCCGCGAGCCGCGCCAGCTTGCGATAGCCGCGCAGCGCCGGGCCCAGATCCTTCTTCGAGCGCGCGAAGGCCGGCGGATCGGCGATCACTAGGTCGAAGCGCTCGCCCTGGCCATGGAGCCGCTCGAGCTCGTCGAAAGCGTCGCCCCGGGCGAAGCGGCATTTTCCCGCGATGCCGTTCAGCGCCGCCGATTTCGCCGCCAGCGCCAGCGCCTGTTCGGAGCGGTCGATGGCGAGCACCTGATCGGCGCCGGCGAGCGCCGCGAGGATGCCGAAGCCGCCGCCGAAGCAATAAAGATCGAGCACGCGCCCCCCCGCGGCGAAGCGGCTGGCAAGGCCGCGGTTCTCGCGCTGGTCGTAGAACCAGCCGGTCTTCTGCCCGCCGAGCGGATCGATGGCAAAGCGCGCGCCGTTCTCGACGATCTCGACCGGCGGCGCGAGCTCGCCGACGGCGACGCGGTCCTCGCCGGCGAGGCCCTCGAGGGTGCGCGCCGCGGTGTCGTTGCGCAGCACGATCGCGCGGGGCGCGAGCACTTGGCGGCAGGTGGCGAGGAAATCCTCTTCCAGCAGCGCCATGCCGGCGGTGTTGATCTGGCAGCTCAGCACGTCGCCGAAGCGGTCGAGCACAATGCCGGGCAGGCCGTCGGCCTCGGCATGGATCAACCGATAATAGGGCTCGGGATAGAGGCGGTGGCGCAAAGCGAGCGCGCGTTCGAGCCGCGTGGCGAAGAAATCCCGGTCGATGCGGGTTCCAGCGTCGCGGCTCAGGAAGCGCGCCGCGATCAGCGTATGCGGGTTGAAGGTGGCGGTACCGAGACTCTTGCCGTTGGCCGTGGCCAGCGCCACGAGGCTGCCCGGCGGCAGCGCCTTCGCCGCGGCGTCCATCGCGATCTCGTTGGAATAGACCCAGGGATGGCCCGAGCCCGCGCGCTTGTCGTGGCCGGGCAGCAGCCGGATCGTCGGCCGTGTCTCGCTCATCGCCCGCTGCTTGAGGGGAATCGGGGCTTAGGTCAATCGCCGAGCGCGGTGCCGGCGCGCCGGTCGTCGGCGGCGCCGTCGAAGCCCTGCGGCGTAACGCGAATGCCGGAGAGGCCGCTGTCGCGGCCGTTGCGATGGACGTCATGGCCCGCGGCGGCGAGTGCCGCGGCAAGCGCGTCGGCGCTGTGCGTCGCCTCGACATCGGTCGCGCCGTTGCGGTTGCCGACGTTCGGCAGATCCATCGCCTGCTGCATCGGCTCGTTCCAGTCGAGCGTCGCGACCAGCGTCTTGGCGACATCGGTGATGATCGCGGCGCCGCCGGCCGAGCCGACGCTCATCGCGAGCTTGCCATTCTGGTCGAAGACCAGGGTCGGCGACATCGAGCTGCGCGGCCGCTTGCCGCCCTCGATACGGTTGGCGACCGGCTGGCCGTTGCTTTCGGCGATGAAGGAAAAATCGGTCAGCTCGTTGTTCAACAGGAAACCGCGGACCATCAAATGCGAGCCGAAGGCGAATTCGATCGTCGTCGTCATCGCCAGTGCGTTGCCGTCGCGGTCGATCACCGCGAGATTGCTGGTCGAGGGGAATTCCGGCGTCCGGTCATGGCCCCAATTATCCGCATGCAGGCCTGGCGGCTCGCCCGGCGCGACCGGACCGGCGGCGAAATGCGCCGGATCGATCAGCTTGGCGCGCGCCGCGAGATAGTTGGCGTCGAGCAGCCCGCCGACCGGCGCGTGCACGAAAGCGGGATCGCCGATGTAGCGGTCGCGATCGGCATAGGCGAGCCGGCTTGCCTGAGCGAAGAGATTCCACGCGACCGGGGTGTCGACCTGGTCCTTGATGTCGAAAGGCTGCAACAAACCGAGGATTTCCAGCACCGCGACGCCGCCCGAGCTCGGCGGGCCCATGCCGCAGAGCCGATATTGGCGATAGAGACCGCAGACCGGCGGGCGCTCGATGGCTTTATAGCCGGCGATATCCGTGGCGGTCATGTCGCTGGGATTGACCCAGGCATGATCGGCGGTGGCGACGACGTCGTCGGCGATCGGTCCGCGATAGAAAATATCGGCGCCTTTGGCGGCGATCATCTCCAAGGTCGCGGCAAGCTCGGGATTCTTGAGGGTCGCGCCCGCGGGCTTCGGCGTGCCGTCGGCTTGATAGAAATAGGCGCGCGCCGCGCCGTCCTTGGGGAAGAGCTTGTCGCGCGCGAGCTCGCCATAGAGCTTCTCCGAGATCGGGAAGCCATCGCTCGCCAGCGTGATCGCCGGCTGGAAAAGGCTCGCCCAGGACAGCCTGCCATAGCCGCGATGTGCCAGCTCGAGCATCCTCAGCACGCCCGGCACTCCGACCGAGCGGCCCCCGACCAGCGCCTGGAAATAGGTCATCGGCTTGCCGTCGGCGCCGATGAAACGGTCGCCGCGCGCGGCGGCGGGCGCGGTCTCGCGGCCATCGAAAGTGGTGACGCGGTGATCCTTCGCCGCGTAATAGACGAGGAACGCGCCGCCGCCGATGCCCGAGGATTCGGGCTCGACCAGGTTCAGCACCATCTGCGCCGCGATCGCGGCGTCGACCGCGCTGCCGCCGCGGCGCAACATCGCGCGCCCGGCTTCGGCGGCGAGCGGATTGGCGGCGGCGACCATGTCGCGCTTGTCGTGCGGCGTTGCGGCTTGCTGCGCATAGGCCGGCGCAGCCAGCGTCAGGATCGCGATCAACAGGAAAGCGGGGCGCTTCATCGCGCCAGTATTAGCGCGTCGGCCGTGCGCTGGCGATTGGCGGCGCGAATTGCAGATCGATGTCCCAGGGGAAGAGGATCCAGGTGTCCTGACTGACCTCGGTGATGAAAGTGTCGACCAATGGCCGGCCCGCGGGCTTGGCGTAGACCGTGGCGAAATGCGCCTTCGGCAGCATGTCGCGCACCACGCGGGCGGTGCGGCCGGTATCGACCAGATCGTCGACGATCAGCCAGCCGTCGCCGTCGCCGGCGACCGGCTTCAGCACCACCGCCGCGCCTTGCTGGCGGTCCTCATAGCTCGCGATGCACACGGTATCGACGAGGCGGATGTCGAGCTCGCGCGCGACGATCGCCGCCGGCACCAGGCCGCCGCGGGTCACCGCGACGATGCCTCGCCACGGCCCGAGATCGAGCAGCCGCCAGGCAAGCGCGCGGGAATGACGGTGGAGCTCGTCCCAACCGACCGGGAAGGTCTTGGTGAAAGGGGGGGAAGAAGGCGCGTCGGCCATCGCGGCCTAACGCACGTAGATCCGGACCTCGTTGCTCTGGACGTCCGGGCTCATCGTGGCCGAGAGCGATACGCGATCGGCCGGCAATCCCATATTGGTCAGCGAGCGCAACACATTCTCGGCATTTTGCCGCGACGCGTTGGTGTTGACCGCGACCTGCGACGCGCTGCCGGCATTGGGCGCCACCGCCTGGATGGTGAAGGTCGCGCTCGGCTTGCGCTCGAGCGCGCGGCTGACCGCAGTGTAGAGCGGCTGCTGGAAATCGACATTCGGCTGGTCGAAGCGGATCACGACCAGCGGCTGGTCGCTGCCGGAGATCGGCGCCGCGGAGGAACTCCGGTTCGGCGCGGCGCTGGGCGCCGCCGCGCGCGGCGGCGCAGGCGGGCGCGCTACCGGAAGCGGCGCCGGGGCGTTCGATGCGCTCATGAATTGCCGGTTGGCGAGACTCTGCCCGTAGAGCTGGCCGTTCTGGATGGCGAGAGCGAGGGTGACGAGGTTGTTGCGCTCGCCGGCGACATAGCCGCTCTGGCGACTGATCTCATCGCTCAGTGCGTTGAGCATCTGGTCGATCTGTGCGAGCGCGGCGGTGGTCTGGTTCTCGATCTGGTGGAGCGCGTCGCGATCGGCCTCGACGCCGCCTTGCAGCGTGTAGGCCGAGCGTACGTCATTCAGGAGGTAGTTGCCGTAAGACGAATCGCTCGCGACCCCGTTTGAGAGACTGTTGAGCTGCGCGACGCCGGCATTCATACGGTCGAGGATCGACTGCGCCTGGCCCCACTGCGCCACCACTTGTGGATTGCCGGGCGTGGTGCCCGCTTGCAGCCGCGCGTTGATCCCGGCGATCACGCTGAAATAGCTCGTCGCGCTGCTGGCGAGACTCTGTCGCGCGGCCGCGAGCTGCTGTTGATGACCGGCGATATTGCCCTGGAGTTGTGCCAGCTCGGCGCGCAGCGATTGCACCTTCATGCCGACGAAGGTGCCGGTGGGTGCGGCGTTCACGGCGGCGCCGGATCCCGGCAGCGCCGTCGCCATCACGGTCGGCTGCAGATTGGCTTCGGCGGCCGAGGGCGCGATCGGCACGCTGACCGGCCCGGCGAGACTCGAGCTGTTGGTATGGTTGGTGGGCGACGTCGTTCCGGTCGCCCAGTCGAGGACGTTGTCGGTATAGGAGCAGCCGGAAAGCGCAAGCGCGGCGGCGAGCGCCAAACCTGTTGAGCGCGGACAACGCATGCGGAACTGCCACTTTCGCGTCATTTTGTTATTTCTGCCGGCAAACGACATCGGTTTTGCAGGCTATCCCCCGATGGATAGATCGCTCGGCGCGACTCGAAACAACCCCGAATGAGCGATCCTACGCCGACACCGATCTTATGCAATGATGCGTGCAGCGACAAGCCGCTTTCGTGTCGCGACTCGGGCTCATCTTGCTATCGCGCGAGGTTGCGGCTAGTTTTTGCCCGCTTCGACGGCGGCACTGCGCCCGTAGCTCAACTGGATAGAGCACCAGACTACGAATCTGGGGGTTGGGAGTTCGACTCTCTCCGGGCGCGCCACCCCGTCGCGCGATCACGGACGCGCGAGCGCCGTCGTCCATTCCGCGTGCACTTCGGCGTCGTCCTCGCTCGCGACGTGTAACGCGGCGAGTCGCGCGAATTCATCCTTATCGATGAGCCTGGCCAGCGCCCAGACCGCCATCGCACGCACCAGCGGCGAGGGATCGGCGAGGCGCGCCGCGACGAGGGGCGCGAGACTCGTCTCGGCGCTGTTGCCGATCGCGATCAGCACGTTGCGCAGGAAGCGGTCGCGCCCGGTGCGCTTCAACGGCGTGCCGGCAAAACGCGTGCGGAACGCCGCGTCGTCGAGCACGGTGAGCTCTGCCAGCGCGGGCGCCTCGGCCCGTGCCGCAAAGCGCGTTTCGCGCGCGGCCTGGGCGAATTTATTCCATGGGCATACGGCGAGGCAATCGTCGCAGCCATAGATGCGGTTGCCGATCGCCGCGCGCAGCGGCTCGGGGATATGGCCTTTATGCTCGATCGTCAGATAGGAGATGCAGCGCCGCGCATCGAGTTGATAGGGCGCGGGAAACGCCTGGGTCGGGCAGACATCGAGACAGGCATGGCAGGCGCCGCAGTGATCGGCCTCCGGCGTGTCGGGCTCGAGCGTGATCGAGAGATAGATTTCGCCGAGGAACAGCCATGAGCCGTAAGCGCGCGAGACGAGATTGGTGTGTTTGCCCTGCCAGCCGAGCCCGGCGCGCATCGCCAGCGGCTTTTCCATCACCGGCGCGGTATCGACAAAGACTTTGAGATCGCCCGGCCGGTCCGCGGCGATCTGGCGCGCGAGGGCCTTGAGGCGCGATTTCATCACTTCGTGATAGTCGCGGCCGCGCGCGTAGACCGAGATATTGCCGTGCAACAGCGCGGCGAGACCCGCCAGCGCCTCCTCTTGCGGCGCATAGTTGAGCGCAAGCACGACCACGGTCTTGACCTCGGGCCAGAGCGTCCGGGGATCGGCGCGCTCGCCGCTGCGCGCGGCGAGCCAGCCCATATCGCCGTGATAGCCGCGGGCAAGATAGTCGGCGAGGTTGCGCCGCGCCGCATCGGCAAGATCGGGCGAGGCGAAGCCGACCGCGTCAAACCCCAGCTCGAGCGCCGCGTTGCGGATCGCCGCCTTGGCGTCCGCGCTTTCCCCTCGTGGAGTGGATTTGACATTCGCCACCTGCGTGGCCGTTGGCTTAGAGGCGAATGTCAAATCCGAAACTTCACGAGCAATCCATAAATCCTAGTGGTCTTTATGATTCCAACATTCGCAAAGTGCCGGCTGCGATGGCAGGCGAATGTTGGAATCAGACCACTAGCCGCGTCCGCGATAGGGCTGAACGCCGGGATCGGGCAGCCACAGGCCGTCGGGCGGTGCGCCGGTCTGATAGAAGACGTCGATCGGCATGCCGCCGCGCGGATACCAATAGCCGCCGATGCGCAGCCATTGCGGCGCGATCGCTGCGATGACGCGCTTGGCGATGCCGAGCGTGCAGGCCTCGTGGAAGGTGCCGTGGTTGCGGAACGCGCCGAGGAAGAGCTTCAGCGACTTACTTTCGACCAGATGATCGCCCGGCACGTAGTCGATGACGAGATGCGCGAAATCCGGCTGGCCGGTGACCGGGCAGAGCGTCGTGAATTCGGGCGCGGTGAAGCGCACGAGATAGACCTCGCCGGAATGCGGATTGGGCACCCGCTCGAGCACCGCTTCCTCGGGCGAGGCGGGAAGCGGGGCATGCGTGCCCAGGATCTTGAGGTCGCGATAAGCCGGGTCGGTCATGGGTCGTCTCTAGCGCGGCGGGATGTCGCCGCCGGTCTGCAATTCGGCAAAGCCGGCGGCGAAATCGGCGAGCGCGCGTCGCTCGATCGCGCCGCGCAAATCCCGCATCAGATCGCCATAGTAGCGGAGATTGTGCTCGGTCAACAGCATGCTGCCGAGGATCTCGTTGGCGCGCACGAGATGATGCAGATAGGCGCGGCTGTAGCTGGCGCAGGCGGCGCAGCCGCAGCCTTCATCGAGCGGCCGCGGATCGTCGCCGTGGCGGGCATTGCGCAGATTGACCTGCCCGCGCCGGGTGAAGGCCTGCGCCGTCCGGCCCGAGCGCGTCGGCAGCACGCAATCGAACATGTCGATGCCGCGCAGAACCGCGCCGACGATGTCCGCGGGCTTGCCGACGCCCATGAGATAGCGCGGCCGCTCGTGCGGCAACGCCGGCAAGGTCTCGTCGAGCACCTCGAACATCGCCTCCTGGCCCTCCCCGACGGCGAGGCCGCCGACGGCATAACCGTCGAAGCCGATGTCGATCAGCGCGGCCGCGGAGCGATGCCGCAAGGCTGGATAGACGCTGCCCTGGGCGATGCCGAAAAGCCCGGCGCCATCGCGGTCGACGAAAGCCGCCTTGCCTCGCGCCGCCCAGCGCATCGACAATTCCATCGAGCCCCGCGCCTCGTCCTCGGTGGCGGGGAAAGGCGTGCATTCATCGAAAGACATGGCGATGTCGGCGCCCAGCAGGCGCTGGATCTCGATCGAGCGTTCGGGGCCGAGCGTCATGCGCGCGCCGTCGAGATGCGAGCGGAAGGTGACGCCGTCCTCGCCGATCTCGCGCAGCTCGCTCAGCGACATCACCTGATAGCCGCCGCTGTCGGTGAGGATGGCGTGCGGCCAATTCATGAAGCGATGCAGTCCGCCGAGCGCCGCGATGCGCTCGGCGCCCGGGCGCAGCATCAGGTGATAGGTGTTGCCAAGGATGATCGTCGCGCCAGTTACCGCGACCTCTTCCGGCCGCATTGCCTTGACCGTGGCCGCGGTGCCAACCGGCATGAAGGCTGGGGTCTCGACGCTGCCATGCGCGGTCGCGATCCGGCCGCGCCGCGCCGCGCCATCGCTGCCGAGGAGGGCGAAGCCGATCACCGCCGAGCCTCGGGAAAGAGCAGGCAGGCGTCGCCATAGGAGAAGAAGCGATAGCGAGCGGCGATCGCATGCGCATAGGCGGATTTCATGCGCTCGAGGCCGGCGAAGGCGCTGACCAGCATGAAGAGGGTCGAGCGCGGCAGGTGAAAATTCGTCAGCAGCACGTCGATGGCGCGAAAGCGATAGCCGGGAGTGATGAAAAGCGCGGTCTCGTCTGCGAACGGCTTGATCACACCGCGCTCATCGGCGGCGCTTTCGAGCACGCGCAGGCTGGTCGTGCCGATGGCAACGATGCGGCTGCCTGCGGCGCGCGCGGCGTTGAGCCGCGCAGCGGTCGCGGCGTCGATCATGCCGTATTCCGAATGCATGCGGTGATCCGCGGTGTCGAGGGCCTTCACCGGCAGGAAGGTACCGGCGCCGACATGCAAGGTCACGGTCTCGAGCGAGAGCCCCGCGTCCTTCAGCGCCGCGAGCACCGCCGGGGTGAAATGCAGCCCGGCGGTGGGCGCGGCGACCGCGCCGTCCTTGGCCGCGAACATGGTCTGGTAATCGTCGCGGTCGCGCGCCTCGCCGGCACGGCCGCGATGGATATAGGGCGGCAGCGGCATCCTTCCATGGCGCTCGAGCTGCGTCCGGAACGCTACGCCTGCGCAGGAAAAACCCAGCGCGACATCGCCTTCCGGCGTCTTCTCGATCACTTCGGCGGCGAAATCCTCGGCGAAGCGCAGCGTGTCGCCGGGCTTCACCCGCCGCGCGCCTTTGATGAAAGCGCGCCACGCGCCGCCGCCGAGATCGCGATGCAGCGTCACCTCGATGGTCGCGGCGCCGCGCGTGCCGGTCAGCCGCGCCGGGATGACACGCGTGTCGTTGGCGACGAGGACGTCGCCGGCGCGCAACAGCTGTGACAGGTCGCGGATATGGCGGTCGGCAATGCGGTCGCCGATCACCAGCAGCCGCGCGGCATCGCGCGGCTCGATCGGATGCTCGGCGATCAGCGCGCGCGGCAGGTCGAAATCGAAATCATCCACACGCATGCCGCCGTGTAGCGCTGCGGCTGCGCCGGGGGAAGGCCGGATGGCTCAGTGATGCGCGCGGGCGATGTCCAGGAGCACGTTCGCCTCGACCTCTTTTTCGTCGAGGCGATATTTGACGAGGTCGCCGATGCTGACGAGGCCGGCGATCTTGTCGCCGGCCATCACCGGCAGATGGCGGAAGCGATGCGCGGTCATGATCGCGAGGGCGGTGTCGATCCGGTCATCGGGCGTGCAGGTGGTAACGTCGGGCGTCATCAGTTCGTGCACCTCGTAATCGAGCGCCGCGGCACCATTTTGGGCGAGGCCGCGGATCACGTCGCGCTCGGAGAACATGCCGGCGAGCTTGCCCCAGCGGTCGACCACCACCAGCGCGCCGATCCGCTCCTCGTCGAGCTTGGTGATCGCAGCGGCGACCTTCTCCGTGGTGCGGATGGTGGTGACGTGGCTGCCTTTGCCACCGAGCAGGGACCCAACCGACATTTCTAAGCTCCCATTCATCAAAATTTGCTTCTCTTTGGAGATAGGCATGGCCGCGCCCGACTTGAAGCGGTAGCGGCTCCCTTGGAGAATGGCGGGCATGAATAGTTCTTCACGTTGGGGCGCCGCGGCGCGCGGCTCTTGGAACCTCGATCCGGCCCGCGCCTATCTCAATCACGGCGGCTTCGGCGTGACGCCCAACGCCGTGCTCGCGGAGCAGGATCGCTGGCGCGCGCATATCGAGCGCGATCCGTCGCAGTTCCTCACCTTCGATATCGACGATGCCTTGCGCAACGCGGTGACCCCGGTCGCGGCGGCGATCGGCGCAGCGCCGGAGGACGTCGTCTTCGTCGAGAACGCGACCTCGGGCCTCAACGCCGTGCTGCGCTGCCTCGATTTCGAGCCCGGCGACGAGATCCTCATCACCGGCCTCACCTATCCGGCGATCCGCAAGGCGGCGCATTACACCGCCGCGCGCAGCGGCGCACGCGTCGTCGAGGTCGATATCCCGTTGCCGATCGCCGATGCCGGCGCCATCGAGCGCGCCGTCGCCGCCAAGCTGAGCATCCGCACCAGGCTCGCGATCTTCGATCATATCGCCTCGCACAGCGCGCTGATGCTGCCGGCGGCCGTGCTGACGCGGCTCGCGCATGAAGCGGGCGCCAAGGTGATGATCGACGGCGCGCATGCGCCGGGCATGATCACGCTCGACGTGCCGAAATTCGGCGCCGACTGGTATGTCGGCAATCTCCATAAATGGTATTTCGCGCCGCGGAGCTGTGGCGTGCTCTGGGCGAGCCGGCCGATGCAGGCGCTGACCCATCCGCTGGCGATCTCGCACGGCTATGGCGCGGGCTTCCGCGCCGAATTCGAGTGGACCGGCACGCGCGACGTGACCCCGGCGCTGGCGACGCCGGCGGCGCTCGCGTTCCATGGCGATCTCGGCGGCAACGCCTTGATGGCGCGCAACACAAGCTTGGCGCGCGAGGCGGCGACCATGCTCGTGCAGCGCTGGCGCACCGCGCTCACCGGTCCGCTCGCTTCTTTCGCGGCGATGGCAACGGTGCGGCTGCCGATTGCCGACGAGGCGAGCGGTGCGCGCGCCAACGCGCTGATGCAGGAACTGTCCGAGCGCCACGGAATCGCCGCGGCGGTCTTCGCGCTCGGCGACGCACTTTGGGTCCGGATTGCGGCGCAAGCCTATAACGAGATGGCGGATTACGAGCGCCTCGGCGCTTTATTCGCGCCGCTTTCTTAAGAATGCGCCGCGCGCGCGCCGGGTTTCTCGGCCTCGCCCTCGGCGCGGCGCTGATCTGGGCGATGTTCGTGCCGATCTTCGGCGATCGTGGCATCGGCGCCGATCCGCGGCCGCCGGCTGTGCTGCTCGGCGTGCTGCTGCTCCTCGCGCTGATCGCGCAGTTGCGGTGGTCGATGCCAAGCTGGCTGCGTTGGGTGGCGGCGCTGGCGATCGTGCTGCTCGCCCTGTTGCAACTCGCCGCCGGGGCGGTGACGCAGATCCTCGATCGCGCACTCGATCTCTATTTCGATCTCGCCCGCGTGCCCGATCTTCTCGCGCTCTATCGGCAAGCCGCGGGCTGGCGCGGTGTCCTGGTGCTCGTTGCTGCCGCGCTCGGCCTTGCGCTGCTGCTATGGCTGACGGAGCGCGCGCTCGCCGCCATCGAGCGCGCGATGGCGCGGCCGGCGACGGCGCTCGTCTCTCTCGGCGTCGCCGCGCTCACGCTGGGGTTGCTGGCATTTCCCGCCGGGCGCGTCATCGATACGGCGGCGGTCGCCGCCGCAGCCCAGCAGGCGAGCGGCGCTTGGCGCGCTTTCGCGGTATTCCACGGCTTCGACAAACGCTATGCCGCGGCCCTCAACGCGCCGGAGCCGCGCACCGGTCCGCTGCCCGGCCTCAAAGGCAAGGACGTTTATCTCGTCTTCGTCGAATCCTTCGGCACGGTGACGCTCGACGATCCGGCCTATCGCCGCGTGCTGACGCCGGCGCTCGATGATTTCGCGGCGGCCGTGCAAGGCGCCGGTTATACGCTGCTCTCGAGCCGGCTGGTGTCGCCGGTGTTCGGCGGCGGCTCGTGGCTGGCGCATGGCACGCTCGCCAGCGGGCTGAAGCTCGATCCGCTGCTCAACGAGTTGCTGCTGAACGGCAAGCGCAAAAGCCTGCCGCGCTATCTCGCCGCCGCGGGCTATCGCACCGTCGAGGTGATGCCGGGCATCAAGAAGCCTGACCCCGAAGCCGCGTTCTGGGGGTTCGACGCGCATTATTTCGCTGGCGCTCTCGGCTATGGCGGCCCGCCTTTCGGCTGGTTCGACATTCCCGATCAATTCACGCTCGGACAATTCGCGGCGCGTGAGCTGACGCCGGGCCACGGTTCGCTCTTCGCGCAGCTCGTCCTGGTGTCGAGCCACACGCCGTTCGCGCCGGTGCCGCCCTATCTCGGCGATTGGGGCGATGCCGGCGACTTCAAGAGCGTGCCGCAGGCGGCTTGGAGGCGCATCTACACGCCGCCCGATTGGAACGATCTCGACCAGCCTTATCTCGACAGCATCGCCTACGATCTCAAAACCCTCGGCGCCTGGCTGAAAGGTCTCGACCGCGATGCGCTCGTCATCATCCTCGGCGATCATCAGCCGCCCGAGATTACTCGCGGCAGCGGCCAACCCTGGACCGTGCCGATCTATGTACTGTCGCGCGATGCCGATCTGGTGCAGCCTTTCGCGGCGCTGGGCTACACGCCGGGCGACACGCCGCCGCCGCGCGAGCAGCCAGAGGGGATGGAGAAATTCCTCGACGAATTTTTAGCGGCGTATCGAAAGCCTATTGCTTCTGCTTCGATACCACCCGCGCCAGCGCCGCCGCAAAGCCTGCGCGCTCCGGCGGAGTCCCCACCGTAACGCGGATGAGCCGGTCGAGCGGCGCCACGCCCGGCATGCGCAGGAACACGCTTTCGTCCTCGAGCAGCGCCGCAAGCGTCGCCCGGGCGCGGTTGCTGCTGCCCATGTCGATGGCGACGAAATTGGTCGAGGACGGCAGCGCCTCGAGGCCGAGACGTTCGGCCAGCGCGGCGTAGTCGCGGCGGCCTTCCGCGACCTGACGCGCGACATCGGCGATGAATTCCTGATCGCCGAGCGAGGCGAGCGCCGCTTCCTGCGACAGCCGCGAGACGCCGAAATGATGCCGGATCTTGTCGAAGGAAGCGACGATGCCCGTCGAGGCGATGGCATAGCCGACGCGCGCGCCGGCCATGCCATGGGCCTTCGAGAAGGTGCGCACGCGGATGACGCGCTCATCCTCGGGATCGATCGCGGGCAGGCTGCCGGGCGGCGCGAAATCGCTATAGGCCTCATCGAGCACCAGCACTGCGCCGGCGGGAAGCTGCTTCAGGATCGCGAGCTGCGCCTCGGCGCCGATCCAGCTTCCGGTCGGATTGTCGGGATTCGAGAGATAGACCATCCGCGCGCCGTGCTTGGCGGCGGCGTCGGCGAGCGCCGCAGCGTCATTTTTGAAATCGCGATAGGGCGGGGTGACGAATTTGCCGCCATAGCCGTTCACGTGAAAGGCGAAGGTCGGATAGGCGCCGTGCGACATCACCACCGGATCGCCGGGATCGATCACCGAACGGACGGCGAGGCTGAGGATGTCGTCGGCGCCGACGCCGAGGCCGATATTCTCGCGCCCGACGCCGTGATGCTTGGCGAGCGCCTCGCGCAGCGCGAAGCCTTCGGGATCGCAATACCAGCTGATGCGCGCCGCGCCGGCACTAATCGCGGCAATGGCTTTGGGCGAAGGGCCGAAGGCGCTCTCATTGGCGCCGATGCGGATCTTGACCGCATGACCGACCTGGCGCTCGAGCGCTTCGGGCGGCACGAACGGCACGACCGCCGGCAGCGCCCCGACCAGTCGCGAGTAGCGGATCATCGGTCGACGACGAAGGGCTCGCGGACGCGCGCCGCGGCGTACTCAGCCGCGGTCGCGGGCGACGGTCTCGGCCGAAGCGGTCGACGACGGCGGCGGCACCTGCTGCTTCGGCGGCGCGACCGCCTCGTCAGCGTCCTCGTCTTTCATGCCGGACTTGAATGCCTTGATGCCTTTGGCGAAGTCACCCATCACATGCGGTAGCTTGCCGGCTCCGAAGAGCAGCAGCACGATGAGCAAAACGATCATCCAATGCATCAAGCTGAACGAGCCCATGGGAAATCCTTGAAATTCAGGCGATCAGTTGGTCTGTATGGCGCCGGCCAAGACCCGGTTTGTCAAGAAAAAAGCCCGTTAGCTGGGGTTTTGGGGGCGGTGCCGAGCCTCTTAACTCCTTGATGTAGCCCCTCCGAGCCGGGGTTACCAGACCCTCATCGCCGCGGCGACGGTGACGGCCTGGGCGAAAGATTCTAGGGTTCGGC
>DASYAL010000097.1:0-40375 GCA_036501365.1 Allostellaceae bacterium
CCTCGATCGCGGCGAGGGTCAGCGCGCAAAGCGCCGCGATCGCCAGCGTCTGGCCCCGCATATCGAGCCGGCGGCCTTGCGGATCGCAGGATTCGGGCAGGACCTTGAGCGCCAGTGCCAGGGCCAGCGCGCTGACCGGCAAGAGGATCAGCGGCCGCTGCGCCGCGCGCTTCTGCGGTAGAGCGTCCTGCAGGCACGAAACCATCCGACCTCTCCCATCCCGGGATTTCTACTCCTTGCCAGATAGGCGTCGCGCCGCGCAGTGTCTGCCGAAAACACTTCGGCCGCGATCGAAGTATTGCTCCTGTGAAAGGCGGCGCGGCGCATTAGATTCAGGGAATGAGCGAAGGATTGGATATCGCCGAGGTCGCGGCTTTGGTCGGCGACGGCACGCGCGCCAACATGCTGACGGCGCTGATGAGCGGACGCGCGCTTACCGCGAGCGAGCTCGCCTATTTCTCGCATATCTCGCCGCAGACCGCGAGCAGCCATCTCGCCAAGCTGACCGACGGCAAGCTGCTCTCGGTGATCCGCCAGGGCCGCAACCGCTATTACCGGCTGGCGACGCCGCTCATCGGCCAGATGATCGAGGCCATCCTGGCGGTCGCCATCCACGGGCCGGAGCGCCATCGCCCGGTCGCCAAGCACGACGCGGCGATGCGCACGGCCCGCACTTGCTACGACCATTTCGCCGGCCGGCTCGGCGTCGGCCTGGTCGATCGTCTCTCCGCGCGCGGCTTGCTCGTTCTCACCGAGGAAGGCGGCGAAGTGACCGCGAACGGGGTCGCTTTCATGACCGAGTTCGGCGTCGATCTCGGCAAGGCGCAGCGGCAACGGCGCACTTTCTGCCGGCCCTGTCTCGATTGGACCGAGCGGCGGCTCCATCTCGGCGGCGCGGTCGGCGCGGCGCTGGCGGCGCGCTGCTTCGATCTCGGCTGGTTCACGCGCGCGCGCGACAGCCGCGCGCTCGGCATCACGCCGGCGGGACGGCGCGGGCTCGGCGAGGTTTTCGGCTTGTCGCTCGACGACGCGCCTGCCGTGGCGATAAGAAAAGCATCCTGAGAGATTGCTTCCGGAGATTTCGATGAGCGCCGAGCCGACCCCGCCGCCGATCGCGATCACAGCAGCGTCGGCGCCGTTGCGCACCAAGCCGTCGAACTACCCCGAGCCGTTCTTCAGCCGCATGGGCAAGCGCGAGAAGCGGCCGTTGGGCGATCTCTTCGGCCTCAAGAATTTCGGCGTCAATCTCACCACGCTGCAGCCGGGCGGCGAATCTGCGTTGCTGCATCGTCACAGCAAGCAGGACGAGCTGGTCTATATTCTCGAAGGTCATCCGACCTTGGTGACGGATCGCGGCGAGGTCGCGCTCGCTCCCGGCATGTGCGCCGGCTTCGCTGCCGGCGGTATCGCCCATCAGCTCGTCAATCGCACGACGCGCGATGTCGTTTATCTCGAAATCGGCGATCGCACGCCCGGCGACGAGGGCAGCTATCCCGCGGACGACCTAAAGGCGGCGCTCGGTCCCGACGGCAACTGGCTGTTCACGCATAAGGACGGCCGAAAATACTGACGCCGGAAACCGCTCGGTTTCCGGCGTCCATATCGCGCGATGAAAGAAGGTCAGCGCGAATAGAATTCGACGACGAGGTTCGGCTCCATCGTCACCGGGTAGGGCACGTCGGCGAATTTCGGCGCGCGCAGGAACGTGCCCTTGAACTTGCCCTGATCGACTTCGAGATAGTCGGGGATGTCGCGCTCGGTCGAGGCCGAGGCTTCGATCACCACCGCCATCTGCTTGGCCTTGTCGCGCACCTCGATGGTGTCACTGTCTTTCACCAGATAGGAGGCGATGTTGACGCGCTTGCCGTTGACGGTGACGTGGCCGTGATTGACGAGCTGGCGCGAGGCGAAGGGGCTGACCGCGAATTTCATGCGATAGACCACAGCGTCGAGCCGGCGCTCGAGCAAGCCGATCAGATTCTCGGCGGTGTCGCCCTTGCGGCGCCGTGCCTCGGTGTAGAGGCGGCGGAACTGGCGCTCGCTGATATTGCCGTAATAGCCCTTGAGCTTTTGCTTCGCCATCAGCTGCGTGCCGAAGTCGGAAGGCTTCTTGCGGCGCTGGCCGTGCTGGCCGGGGCCGTAATCGCGGCGATTGAGCGGAGATTTGGCGCGGCCCCAGAGATTGACCCCGAGCCGCCGGTTGATCTTGAACTTCGAGCCGACGCGTTTGCTGCTCATCGAGAAGGATGATCCGTCATGGTTGTTGTTGTCCCGATAGGCTTGGCCTTGCGGTCAAGCGGGACACCGGCCCTATCGGCCGACATCCGCGTTCTCGGAAATGAAGGCGCGAACTATAAGGCCGCGGCCGGCGAAGTCAAGTGTTTGAGGAACAAGGACTTAACTGCCGCTTCAGGGCGCGGCGGAAACCTCTTCGACGGCGAGCGAGCCCTGCGGCGGGCGCCGCGGCATGGCGGCGAAGGAATTGTCGCGGTCGCCCGTGTCGAAGCCGAGCTGCGCCAGCGTCGGCCGCTCGTTGACGGCATAGCCCGGCGCGCCGCCGTAATAGCTGTCGCAGGCGGCGAGCAGAACCGAGAGCGCGGCGAGGAGCATGAGGCGCGCCATGGGGTGAATCTGCCGCGCAAATATGGCGAATTTCTGCTCCGTCTTTCGGGGCGTTTGCGGCCGTTCAGCGCACCCCGCCCTTGTTCACCACCGGCCCGGTATAGCTCTCGAAGCGCTTGCGCAACGCGGCGATGTTTTTGTCGGTAACGAGCTGGCGATAGCCGGCGTCGATCTTATAAGCCGAGAGCGGCTTCAAGCCCGCCGGCGGCGGCACGTCGGTGCGCGCCGAATAGGAGCCGGTGCGGCTCTGCTGCTCCTGGGCGAGATACCAGGTGAGGAAGAGCTTCGCCGCGTTGGGATGCGGCGCTTGCTTGAAGATGCCGGCGGTGATGAAGAAGGTCGGCATCGTGTCCTTGCTCGGGAAGGCGAAGTCGATCGGCTGGCCCGCCGCTTTGAGCGCGCCGGTGGTCGAATTGGTCGAATCGAAGGTCACGGCATTGGTGCCGTCGGCGACGCTCTTCAGCTCGTCGAGATGGCCCTGAATGAAGTTCGGCTTGTTGGCCATGTATTTCGTCATGTAGCCCCAGCCGTATTTCTTGACGATGTCGTTGAAGACGAAGAGTGTCGCGTCATCGTCGGCGGGATAGGCGCTGACGATCTTGCCCTTGAATTGCGGCTTCAAGAAATCGAGCGCGCTTTTCGGCACGTCGCCGGGCGCGACCAGCTTGGTGTTGTAGGCATAGCTCAGCAGCACCACGCTGGTCGGCCAGAACATCTCGTCTTTGTCGCGAAAGCGCGGATCGATCTTGTCGGCGCCGTCGGGCCGGAAGCGTATGAGCGCGCCTTCTTTCTTCCAGCCGACGTAATCCTGCACCGTCTGCAGCAAGGCCATGTCGACCGCGAGCTTGCCGGCTTTGAGCTGGTCGTTGATCTTGCTGTCGAGCACGTTGCTGAAGCCGCCCTCGACCGAGACGGTGATGCCGGGAAAGCGCTGCATGAATTCCTTGGCCCAGCGCTCATAGGGCGCGACCGGCCCGCCGCTATAGAAGACCAGCGCGCCTTCGGCCTCGGCCTTCGGATAAAGCTGATCCATGGTTTCGGCGCGCGAAGCGGCCGCACCGACAGTCAGCGCCAGCGCCGCCAGCAGCGCGGCGAATATGCTTTTTCTCATACTTCCTCCCGTTTGCCGTCTTCGCGGCGATGGTGCCATGCTCGCACGGCGCGGCGGCTGTGCGCTAGAGCGAAAAAACGTGCTTGCCGTCCGCGCCGAGCGGCAGCGGCTTTGCCCAAAGCGCATCCCTGGTCGCGAGTGCGCCGTAGAGATGCGGGAAAAGCTGACCGCCGCGCGAAACCTCCCATTTGAGCGCGGCGCCGGACGTCTCGGCATCGACCGCGACCAGGACAAGGCCCGCCTGCCCCGCGAAATGCTTGGCGGCGGTCTCCACCGCCTGTTCGGCGGTCGAGAAATGGATATAGCCGTCGGCGAGATCGATGCCGGCGCCCTTGAAGACGCCGGCCCGCTCCGCCGCCTGCCATTCCGCCGCGCCGAGGATCTTGTAGATGAGCGTGCTCATTCCGCCGCCTTCCGCTTGCGTTGCCCGCAGAACGAGGTGATCACGCCGTGCAAGGTGCGCAGCTCCTGCTCGGTGCAGCCGGCGCGCTGGAAGAGGTTGCGCAGATTGCGCACCATCGAGGGACGCTTTTCCGGATCGCGCATGAAGCCCGAGCGGTCGAGCTCTTCCTCGAGATGCTCGAAGAACTGGACGAGCCGGTCCTTGGTCGCGGGCTTGGAGTGGCCGAGGGCGAGCTGTTCTCCCGGCGTGTCGTCGCCGCGCTGGAACCACTCATAGCCGATCAGCAGCACGGCCTGCGCGAGGTTGAGCGAGGAGAAGGCTGGGTTGAGCGGCACGCTCAGCACCGTCTCGGCGAGGGCGATATGCTCGTTGAGGAGACCGGTGCGCTCCGGGCCGAAGAGGATCCCGCTCGCCTCGCCCGCATCCAGGAAAGCATGCAGCTCGTCCATCGCCTGGCGCGGCGTGACGATGCGCTTCACCATGTAGCGGTCGCGCGCCGTGCTCGCATAGACATGGCGGAGATCGGCGATCGCCTCCTCGACCGTCTCGAACAGCTGCACCTTGTCGAGCACGACATCGGCGCCGCTCGCCGCGGCTTGCGCCTTGGCGCTCGGCCAGCCGTCGCGCGGCTTGACGAGGCGCAGCTCCGTGAGGCCACAATTGTACATAGCGCGCGCGGCGGTGCCGATATTCTCGCCGAGCTGCGGATTGACGAGGATGATCGCGGGACCGCCTTTGAGCGCGCGGCGGCGATGATCGGTGCCGGCCATTTGGCTATTTCACGCTGTCATTGCGAGGAGCACAGCGACGAAGCAATCCAGTTTTCATAAGGGCTGGATTGCTTCGCTTCGCTCGCAATGACGATGGAAGACCAATCACGACGTGCGCCGCTTCGCGCGCCAGAGCTTGTAGGTCAGGCTGTCGTGGAGCGCATTATAGGAGGCGTTGATGATGTCGGATGAGACGCCGACCGTCGACCAGGTCTCGCCGCCCTCTTCCGCGCTTTCGATCATCACCCGCGTCACCGCGCCGGTGCCCGCTTGCGGCGTCAGGATGCGCACCTTGTAATCGCTGAGGCGGATGCCCTGCAGCTCGGGAAAGGCGGGCACCAACGCTTTCATCAGGGCCGTCGCCAGCGCATCGACCGGCCCGTCATGGCTTTCGGCAACCTCGGTGAAGGCGTTGTCGCCGACCTCGCCATAGACCGTCGCTTCCGAGACGGTGACGAGATCGCCCTTGGCGTTCCAGCGCCGCTCGTCCATCACGCGGAAGCGCTGCACCTTGAAGTAATCCGGCACGCCGCCGAGCATGCGCTGCGCCAGGAGCGTGAAGCTTGCCTCGGCACCGTCATAAGCATAGCCGGCGAATTCGCGCGATTTCACTTCGTCCAGCAGCGCGTCGAGCTTCGGATGCTTGGCGTCGATGGCGACGCCGATCTCCCGCAGCCGCGCCAGGATGTTCGAGCGCCCCGCCTGGTCCGAGACCAGGATGCGCCGCGCATTGCCGACCAGCGCCGGATCGATGTGCTCGTAGGATTTCGGGTCCTTCTCGACCGCCGAGACATGCAGCCCGCCCTTATGCGCGAAAGCGCTCTCGCCGACATAGGCGGCGTGCCGGTCGGGCGCGCGATTGAGGCGCTCGTCGAGGAAGCGCGAGACATGGGTCAGCCGCTCGAGATTCTGCTCGCTGACCCCCGTGGCATAGCCCATCTTCAGCATCAGGGTCGGGATCAGCGCGATAAGATTGGCGTTGCCGCAGCGCTCGCCGAGGCCGTTGAGCGTGCCCTGGATCTGGCGCGCGCCGGCGCGCACCGCGGCGAGCGAATTGGCGACGGCGTTCTCGGTGTCGTTATGGGTGTGGATGCCGAGCCGGTCGCCGGGGATGTGCTTCGCCGCCTCGCCAACGATGCGCTCGACCTCATGCGGCAGGCTGCCGCCATTGGTGTCGCAGAGCACGATCCAGCGCGCGCCCGCCTTGTGCGCGGCCTGGATGCAGTCGAGCGCAAATTTTGGATTGGCCTTGTAGCCGTCGAAGAAATGCTCGGCGTCGAACAGCACCTCGTCGAGCTTTTCGACGGCCAGCTTCACCGAATCCGCGATCATCGCGACGTTTTCCTCGAGCGACACGCCGAGCGCGACCCTGGCATGGAAGTCCCAGGTCTTGCCGACGAGGCAAGCGACGCGTGCATTGCTCCCGAGAATTGCAGCGAGGCCCGGATCATTGCCGGCGCTGCGACCGCTGCGCCGGGTCATGCCGAACGCCGTCACGCGCGCATGGCCGAGTTTCGGCAGCTTGGCGAAGAACGCGTCATCGGTCGGGTTGGCGCCGGGCCAGCCGCCCTCGACATAGTCGATGCCGAGCAGATCGAGCTCGCGCGCGATCGCGAGCTTGTCGGGCACGCCGAAATCGACGCCTTGGGTCTGCGCGCCGTCGCGCAGCGTCGTGTCGTAAAGATAGATGCGCTCGGAAGGCATGATGCCGCGAGTTTAATAGAAACGGTCGAAAAGTCGATGTGGGCTAAAGGTTTACGTCATGGCCGGGCTTGTCCCGGCCATCCACGGGTTACGAGCGTTCGCGAAATCGTGGATGCCCGGAACAAGTCCGGGCATGACGAAAGATCAGGGAATTACCCCGCGCGGCGCCAAGTGGTGCCGCCGGCGCCGTCCTCTAAGAGTATGCCTTTGAGCGCGAGCTCGGTGCGGATGCGGTCGGCCTCGGCGAAGTCCTTGGCCTTGCGCGCGGCATTGCGCGCGGCGATGGCCGCCTCGATCGCGGCAGCGTCGCTGTCGCCTTGCAGCCACGCCGCGGCGTCCTGCTGCAACAAGCCCATCACCGCGCCGCCGGCGATCAGCTCGCCCTGAAGCCGCGCCTTCTCCGCCGCGTCGCTCGCCTTGTTGAACTCGGCCAGGAGCTCGTAGAGCGCGGCGATGGCGAGCGGCGTGTTGAGATCATCCTCGAGCGCGGCCGCGACCCGCGCCGGCAACGGCGTGCCCGGCGCCAGTTTTGCGGCACCGCGCAGCGCGAGGTAGAAGCGATCGAGGCCTTGGCGTCCCTGCGCGAGACGCTCCGAGGTCCAGTCGAGCGGATCGCGGTAATGCCCCATCAGCATCGCGAGCCGCGCTGCCTCGCCCGGCGCCTCGGCGAGCACGTCGCGGATGGTGCGGAAGTTGCCCTCCGACTTCGCCATCTTCGCGCCGTCGACCGTGACAAAGCCGTTATGCAGCCAATAGCGCGCGAAGGTCTTGCCGCCATGGACGCATTCGCTCTGCGCGATCTCGTTCTCGTGATGCGGGAAGATGAGATCGAGCCCGCCGCCATGGATATCGAAGCTCTCGCCGAGATGCGTCTCGCTCATCGCCGAGCATTCGATATGCCAGCCCGGCCGGCCGCGGCCCCACGGCGAGTTCCAGCCCGGCAGATCGTCGGATGATGGCTTCCACAAGACGAAATCGGCGGGATCGCGCTTATAAGGCGCGACCTCGACCCGCGCGCCGGCGATCATCTCGTCGCGGTTGCGATGCGAGAGCTTGCCGTATTGCGGATCGGCGGTGACCGAGAACAGCACGTGGTGATCGGCGACATAGGCGTGGTTCGAGGCAATCAGCCGCTCGATCATGGCGATCATCTGCGGGATGTGCTCGGTCGCGCGCGGCTCGACATCGGGCGGCAGGCATAAGAGCGCCGCGGCATCCTCGTGGAAGATCGTCGCCGTGCGCTCGGTCAGGTCGCGGATGCTCTCGTTGTTCGCTTTTGCCGCCGCGTTGATCTTGTCGTCGACATCGGTGATGTTGCGGACGTATTTGACGTGGCGCTCGCCATAAACATGGCGCAGCAACCGGTAGAGCACGTCGAAGACGATCACCGGCCGCGCATTGCCGATATGCGCGAGATCGTAGACCGTCGGCCCGCACACATACATGCGCACGTTCTTCGCATCGAGCGGCGCGAAGGTTTCCTTCTTGCGCGTCAGCGTGTTGTAGAGGACGAGCGGCATGATCTTTTAACCCTCTCCACCCGCTCGCGGGGGGAGAGGGTGCGAGCGAAGCGAGCGGGTGAGGTGGGCGTACGTTGAAACACACCTCACCCTCCCATTGCTTCGCAACGGGCCCCTCCCTCTCCCCGCTTCGCGCGTAGAGGGTCTATCTAGCTCATGCCTTTGCATAGGAGTCGCGCAGGCCGATGGTGCGGTTGAAGACGAGCTTGCCGGGCGCGGAATCCGGATCGGCGGCGAAATAGCCCTGGCGCTCGAACTGTACCGCCTCGCCTACTTTCGCTTCGGCCAGTGACGGCTCGAGCCGCGCGCCCGTCAGCACTTCGAGCGAGTTCGGATTGAGATCGGCCATGAGATCGCCGCCCGCGCCGGGATCGGGCCGGGTGAAGAGCGGGTTGTAGAGTCGCAACTCCGCCGGCAACGATTTCGTGGCGTCGACCCAGTGGATCGTCGCCTGCACCTTGCGGCCGTCGGGCGCGTTGCCGCCGCGTGTCGCGGGATCGTAGGTGCAGCGCAACTCGACGACCTCGCCCGACGCGTCCTTCACCGCCTCGCGGCAGGTAATGAAATAGGCATAGCGCAGCCGCACCTCGCGGCCCGGCGCGAGGCGGAAGAATTTCTTCGGCGGATTCTCCATGAAATCGTCGCGCTCGATGAAGATCTCGCGGCCAAAGGGAATGCGCCGCGTGCCGGCGGCGGGATCGTCGGGATGATTGATCGCCTCGAGCGCTTCGCCGGGCCCGTCGTAATTCTCGATCACCATCTTGAGCGGCTTCAGCACCGCCAGGCGGCGCTGTGCATGCTTGTTGAGATGATCGCGCACCGCGTGCTCGTACATCTGGATGTCGACGGTGCTGTTGGCCCGGCCGACGCCGACCATGGCGATGAAATCGCGGATCGCCTGGGGCGGCACGCCACGCCGCCGCAAGCCGGCGAGGGTCGGCATGCGTGGATCGTCCCAGCCGCTGACGCGCTTCTCCTCGACCAGCCGCGTCAGGAAGCGCTTCGAGAGCACCGTGTAGCCGATATTGAGCCGCGCGGATTCGTACTGCCGCGGCCGCGACGGCACCGGGAGATTCTCGAGGAACCAGTCATAGAGCGGGCGGTGATCCTCGAATTCCAGCGTGCAGAGTGAATGCGTCACGCCTTCGATCGCATCCGACTGGCCGTGCGCGAAATCGTAATTCGGATAGATGCACCATTTCTTGCCGGTGCGCGGGTGCTCTTCATGGAGGATGCGATACATCACCGGATCGCGCAGATTGATGTTGCCGGAGGCCATGTCGATCTTGGCGCGCAGCACCCGCGCGCCGTTCGGGAACTCGCCCGCTTTCATGCGGCGGAAGAGATCGAGATTTTCGTCGACGCTGCGATTGCGATAAGGGCTTTCCTTGCCCGGCGTCTTGAAGTCGCCGCGGCTCGCCGCCAGCGCCTCGGCGCTCTGATCGTCGACATAGGCCTTGCCCGCCTTGATCAGATATTCGGCCCAGTCATAGAGCTGATCGAAATAATCCGAGGCGTGGAAGAGGTTCTGGCCCCAGTCGTAGCCGAGCCAGCGCACGTCGCACTGAATCGAATCGATGAATTCCTGCTCTTCCTTGGTCGGGTTGGTGTCGTCGAAGCGCAGGTTGCAGTGGCCGCCGAACTCCGCGGCGATGCCGAAATCGATCGCGATCGCCTTGGCGTGGCCGATATGGAGATAGCCGTTGGGCTCGGGCGGAAAGCGCGTGACGACGTGCTTGACCTTGCCCGCGCCGACATCGGCCTCGACGATATCGCGGATGAAATCGCGGCCTGCGCCCGACGCGGCTGGCGACGCCGCCGCCTTGCTCTCGCTCATGCTTCGCCGCCCGAGCCCGAAGGCACCGGCGCGCGAGGCGTCTCGCCCGGCTCGGCCACTTCGTTCGGCACGGGGCCGCTGGTCTGGAAGGCGTTGGTGATCGGATAGCGGCGGTCGCGGCCGAAAGCGCGGCTGGTGATCTTGACGCCGGGCGGCGCCTGGCGGCGCTTATATTCGGCGCGATCCAACAGCCGCCACACCATGCGCACGGTCTCTTCGGGATGACCGCGCGCGACGATCGCCTCGACCGGCAGATCGTGCTCGATCAGGCATTCGAGGATGTCGTCGAGCACCTCGTAAGCCGGCAACGTGTCCTGGTCGGTCTGGTTGGGTTTCAACTCGGCCGAAGGCGGCTTGGTGATGACGCGGTCGGGCATGACGCGGCCACTCGGCCCAAGCATGCCCGGCAACCGCCGCTGGTTGCGCCAGCGCGACAGCTCGAACACGGTGGTCTTGTAGACGTCCTTCAGCACCGCGTAACCGCCGCACATATCGCCGTAGAGCGTCGCATAACCCGCCGACATCTCGGACTTGTTGCCGGTCGACAGCACCATCCAGCCGAACTTGTTGGAAAGCGCCATCAAGGTCACGCCGCGCGCCCGCGACTGGATGTTCTCTTCGGTGATGTCGGCTTCGCGTCCGGCGAAGGACGGCGCCAGCATGGCGCGATAAGCCTCCATCGCCGGGCCGATAGCGATCTCGCGCAGCTCGCATTCGAGGAATTCGGCGACCGCGGCGGCGTCTTCGAGACTCTCTTTCGAGGTATAGGGCGACGGCATCATCACGCAATGCACGCGGTCAGCGCCGAGCGCATCGACCGCCACTGCCGCCGAGAGCGCTGAATCGATGCCGCCGGAGAGGCCGAGCACCACGCCGGGGAACTGGTTCTTGCGCACATAATCGCTGAGGCCGAGAACCATCGCCTGATAGATCGAGGAGAGGCGATCGCCGCGCTCGGCGAGGACGCCCTTCTCGACCGTCCAGCCCTTGGCCTCGCGCCGCCAGCGCGTCGGCACCAGCGCGTTCTTCCATTCCGGCGCTTGGACGCGCAGATCGCCATCGGCGGCGAGCGCGAAAGACGCGCCGTCGAAGACCAGCTCGTCCTGGCCGCCGGTCTGATTGACATAGAGCAACGGCAGGCCGGCCTCCTTGACGCGATCGCGCGCGAGGTCGAGGCGGCGTTGCTGCTTCATCGCCTCGAACGGCGAGCCGTTGATGACGATCAGCAGCTCGGCGCCGGATTCCTGCAGGCATTCGCAGGCATCGCCCGACCACATATCCTCGCACACCATCACGCCGAGCCGCACGTTTTTGAGGACGATCGGGCCCGGAGCGGGCCCGATCGCGAATACCCGCTTCTCGTCGAAGACGCCGTAATTCGGCAGATCGTGCTTGAAGCGCAGCGCCGCCACCTTGCCGCCCTCGAGAAGCGCCGCGGCGTTATAGAGCTTGCCGTCCTGGCGCCAGGGCGTGCCGACCAGCACCGCCGGCCCGTCCTTCACCGCGCGCGCGAAATCGGTCACCGCCGCCTCGCAAGCGGCGACGAAAGCCGGCTTCAGCACCAGATCCTCGGGCGGATAGCCGGCGACGAAGAGCTCCGAAGCGACCACGAGATCGGCGCCGGCTGCTTTCGCTTCCTGCCACGCATCCTTGAGGCGGCCGAGATTGCCGGCGACGTCGCCAACGGTCGGATCGAGCTGTGCGATGGAGATCGACAACGAATCGGTCATAGCCGGAGTAACATTGGTGACCGCAGGCGCCTAAGTCAATCTGGGGGCGGCCGTAACGCTGCATGCCGACCCTGCGCCCTTCGACTTCGCTCAGGCTGAGGAAAATCCTACGTGGCATCCCCGAAAGATGCCCTATGAGATTTACCTCAGCCTGAGCCTGTCGAAGGCCGCACGGCGGGCATGCACCGCGTCGATCCTATTCCTTGTCCACCAGCACGGATTCGCGCACGTCCTCCTCGATCAAACGCCAGATATGATCGACATAGCGCACGAAGTCGGGTGTGCGCTTCAGCGCGAGCGCCCGCGGCCGCGGCAGGTCGACGGTGACGACCTCGCGGATACGCCCGGGCCGCCGTGCGAAGACGAAGATGCGGTCGGAGAGGAACACCGCCTCGTCGATCTGATGAGTGACGAAGAGCACGGTCTTGCGCCCCTGCTCCCAGATGCGGGTCAGCTCGGTCTGCATGATCTCGCGCGTCTGCGCATCGAGCGCGGCGAAGGGCTCGTCCATCAAGAGGATCTTCGGATCGACGGCGAGGGCGCGGGCGAGATTGACGCGCTGGCGCATGCCGCCCGAGAGCTGGCGCGGGAAATACTGCTCGAAGCCGCCGAGGCCGACGAGCTTCAGGAGATCGACCACGCGCCGCCGCGCTCCGGCATCGGCGGTGCCGGCGACCTCGGGCCCGATCAGCGTGTTGGCGAAGACCGTGCGCCAGGGCAAAAGGTTGTCGCTCTGGAAGACGAAGCCGCGATCGATGCCGGGCTTCTTCACCATCTCGCCGTCGATCCGTACCTCGCCGCCGCTCGCGCCCTCGAGTCCGGCAACGATGCGCAGGAAAGTGGTCTTGCCGCAGCCCGAGGGGCCGACGATCGAGATGAACTCGCCGTCGGCAATGGCGAGATTGATGTCGCGCAGCGCCTCGAGCGACCCGAAATACTTGTCGAGACCGGCGACGCCGAGCTTGGGTGCGAGAGTGGAAGCGGCCATGTCAGTCCCGCGTCCAGGGCACAAGTCGCTTCTCGAGCCAGGAGAAGCCCGCCGTCATGACGATGCCGGCGGTCGCCAGCACGACCACCGCGGCGAAGAGATTCGGCATATTGAAGCTGTCGGCCGATTGGCTGATGAGCTGACCGAGACCGGCGCGCGAGCCGAAGAGCTCGGCGACGACGACGCCGATGAGGCCGCGGCCGATGCCGAGCTTCAGGCCCGCAAGGACGAACGGCGCCGCCGAGGGCAGCGACAGCTTCCAGAAAATCTGGCTGCGGCTGGCGCCGAAGCTGCGCAGCATCTCGATCAGCCGCGAGCTGGTGGTGCGCAAGCCGGCTTCGGTGTTGATGATGACGGTGAAGATCACCAGCGTGATCACCACGATCACCTTCGACCAGATGCCGATGCCGAGCCACAACAGGAACAGCGGCGCAAGCGCGATGGTCGGCGTCGCATAAATGCCCGAGATCCAGGGCTGCAGGATGCGCTTGGCGCGGTTGCTTTCCGCCATCAGCAGGCCGACGGCGATGCCGAGGATGGCGGCGATGACATAGCCGAGGATGAACTCGATGCCGCTGATCTCGATATGGCGCCAGAGATCGCCGGCCAAAGCGAGCTGCCAGATCGCATAAAGGATCTGCGACGGCGCGGCCAGGAACAGCGCGTTGTCGACGCCGAAGCGGCTGATCCCCTCCCAGATCAGCAGCCCGCCGACGATCGAGAGCAGGCTGACGCTCGCGCCGCTATGCCTCACTCTGACAGCTCCGTGAGGCCGGGCATCGCCAGGTCCTTGGCGGTGATCGGATGGGAGACGTCGCCCGATTGCCGCATCACCTGGATCAGCGCGTCGAGCCCTTTCTGCGAGACTTTGCTGTCGGGCGCGAAATATTCGATCTTGCGCAGGAAATCGAGGCTCTGCGCCGCTTCGGCGGTGCTGATCTTGAAGTGCTCGGCGCCCATCTTGATGAGCGCGTCGCGATTGCCGGGCGCGTAGAACCAGGTCGCGCTCTCGTCGAGCGCCGCGAGCAGGCGCTTGGCCGTATCCCTATGCGCGCTCGCCCAGGGCTTGCCGACGACCAGCGCCGTGAAGGGGTAATCCTTCACATAATCGATGACGAGACCGATGTTCTTGAAGCCCGCCGCCTCGGCGAGGAAATTGAACGGCGGCAGCACCATGGTCGCATCGACCGTGCCGGATTTGAGCGCGGCGAAGCGGCCGGCGGTGGCGCCGACCACGGTGATGTCGACATCGCCTTTCTTGAGGCCGTTGGCCGTGGCCATGCGGTTCCAATAGATCGCGGTGATGTCGACGAGTCCGCCCAGCACGAGGGTCTTGCCCTTCAGATCCTTGATCGAGGAAATCGTCGGCTTGGCCTCGAGCGCGTAAGGCGAGTTGAGGCCGATGATCCGCGCGATGGCGATGTTGTTCGCGCCCTTGTCGATAGCGTGGATCGGCTCGGCGGTGCCCGTAGTGGCGACGATGTCGAGCGAGCCGGCGGTGAGCTGCTGCAGGATGCCAGGCGCCGTCGGCGCGAAGATGATGTCGAGGTCGACGTTGTTCTTCTTGAAGAAGCCCTCGTCGAAACCGACATAAAACAGCCACATGGTCGCGGTCGGACCGCCGACTGCGCCGGCCTCGATCTTCTCGGCGCGCGCGCCGGGCGCCATCAACGAAAGCCCGGCGGCAAGCACCGCCGCGAGCAACCCTGTTCTTCTCATTCTCGCCTCCCCGATACAACCTATTGCAAAAAACGATCCTGCGTCCCCTGAGCTTGTCGAAGGGCGACAAGCTCAGGCTGAGTAGATCTTTTATGGCATCACGATGATGCCGCGCACCGTCTCCCCTTACCCTGAGCGCGAGCGTCAACGAACAGTCGAAGGGCGCCCGATGGAACCGCAACCGCCATCACTGCTGCGCCTTGTACGCGGCGATGATCTCGCTGCCGGTCGCGAGCCACACATCCTTGTGGCCGCAGATATAGGCGAGCGCCTGGTCGAGCGCATGGATGCGATAGGGCCGGCCGGTCAGGTAGGGATGAAGGCAGATCGCCATCACCCGGCCCGATTGCGCGCCTTCGGCATAGAGCGTGTCGAACTGGCGGCAGATCATGTCGCGGAACTCTTCGGGCGTGCGGTTGTGGCGCTCGAAGGCCGGGATGTCGTTGATATCCTGGCTATAGGGAATCGCGACGATCTTCTTGCCGCCGTCGAGCGTCATCGCATAGGGCTGGTCGTCATTCGCCCAGTCGCAGACATAGTCGACCTCCTCGGCGGCGAGGATGTCGAGCGTGTTCCAGGTCTCTTGCAGCCCCGAGCCGAGCCAACCCTTCGGCCGCTTGCCGGCGACGCGCGCGATGGTGTCGAGCGCCTCCTTGATCACTTTGGGCTCGTCGCCCTCTGCGAGGTCGATGAGTCGCGTTGTATTCGTCTTGTTGTGGCCCATCCACTCCCATTGCCGCTTGTTGCCTTCGGCGATGATCACGGGATGATGGATGCAGACGTCGCTGTTGAGCGCGACCGTGGCGCGGATGCCGTAGCGGTCGAGCACATCCATGAAGCGGAAGACGCCGACGCGGTTGCCGTAGTCGCGCGCCGACCAGGTCGGCACGTCGGGGAGCTTGCCCGAGGGGCTCGCGGGGATACGCTCGGCGAGCGAGAAGAACTCGATATTGGGGATGACCCAGAGCGCGACCCGCGCGCCTTTCGGCCATTCGAGCTTCTTGCGGTTGATGATCGGCGAGTATTCGAACGGACCGTAGGGACGCGGTTTCATGTTACTCCGCCGCCTTTCGCGGCTGTTTCTCCAGCGCCGCCACCACCTCGCCGATATGCATCACATCGGCATATTTGTGATGCAGGTCGAAGAGATTGACCTTGTGCGAGAGCTGCACGCGGTCGAAGCAGCATTCCTCGACCAGCACGACGTGATAGCCATGGCTGAAGGCATCGACCGCCGAGGCGCGGACGCAGCCCGAGGTGGTCTCGCCGCACATCACCACGGTGTGGATGCCGAGCTGCGTCAGATGCGCGGCCAGGGGCGTGCCGTAGAAGGCGCTGGCGCGCTGCTTGGTGATGACGACATCGCCGCGCTGCGGCGCGAATTCGGGGCGGATACGATAGCCGTCGGGATCGAAGCCGCCACGCCGCCGCTGCGTCGCGGTAACGAAGCCGGGCTTGCTCTCGGGCCGCGCATCGCCGGTCGAATAGAAGATCGGCAGGCCGGCGGCGCGCGCCGCCGCAAAGAGCCGCTGCGTCGGCGGGATCGCCGCGAAGGCATGCTCGCCGCAGCTCATCGGATGCTCGGCGATCAGCTCGGCGACCGGCTTGTTGCCGCCTTTATAGACCTGCTCGTAGAGATCGATCGCGACCAGCGCCGCCGGCGCGCCGACATACGTCTCGCGCTTGAACGGCCCATAAATCGCGATGTCGCCGGCCGGGATCACATCCCGCCAGCAATGGTCCTCGAATTTCTCAACCATCGGCGCCTCCCTCTTGGCGGGATTTTTCGCCGATTTGCGGCGGCGTGGCAAGCTCGCTGCGGAAACCCTATGTTAAATCGCATGACAGGGGACATGCCGCGGCTCGTCGATGAGCGCGCGATCGAGGAATTGATCGCGCAAGCGCGCCAGGCGCCGCGGCGGCGGATGAACCTCAACCTCCATCCGCAGCTCGGCGACCCGATCCAGCGCCTGCTCAATGCCGGCGAGCCCGATACCTATGTGCGCCCGCACCGCCATCGGGCCGATCGTTGGGAGCTGATCATCACCTTGCGCGGCCGTATCGACGCGCTGTTCTTCGACCCGTCCGGCCGGGTGACGGCGCGCCACGCGCTGCTCCCCGGCAGCAGCATCGAGATTCCGGGCGGGCTCTGGCACGGCTTCGTCTTCGCCGAGACCGGCACGGTCGCGCTCGAAGTGAAGCCCGGCCCTTACGATGCTGCGCTCGACAAGGAATTCGTCTCCTGGGCGCCGGCCGAGGGCGAGCCCGGCGGGCCGGACTGTGCCGCCTGGCTGGCGCGCGCCAAAGTGAACGAGAAGTACTAACCCCGCTCTGCCTCTTTCGCTTTCGTGGTCAGCGCATCGGCGATATGGCGTGCATCGGCGGCGCTCATCTGCAACACGATAGTCGCGTCCTCGCCGGGCAGATCGACGCGCAGCAGCACATTACCCTCGGGCGAGACGGCGAAGGCGAAGAAGTCGGGCGTGACCTTCGACCAGGTGTGGTGCGGGCCTTCATGGGGCATGGCGCTCATCCGTCCTTTCTGCTGCGACTTCTTGGAAGCCCGACGGCGTCCAACGAAAAATCGAAAGCGACAGCGGCCGCCTCGCCTTGGCTGCGACGCCAATCGTCGCCACTTGGAGGCGCTTGATCGCGGCGGCGCTCTTGGTTCGCGTGTAGAGGAGAACGTCGGAGCCGGGCGCCGTGACGAAAAAGGGCGTCTGACTTTTCCCGACCAGCGGCGCCCAGCTCTCGGGCAGTAGCAACCGGCTCGATTCGTAAGGATCGTTGGCAACGAGGCCGATTTTCCCGATGAAGTTGGACACGCTTTCTTTCTTGATCGGAGCCAGCGCCTTGGCCGTGTTCTCCTTGCACAGCTTCAGGGCGTCGGCGCGCGACAAGCCAAGCGCCTCGAATTCCTTCGCATTGGGAAACTCGATCGCTTTCGGCAGATCGGCGACGCAGATCATCCACAAGCCCGCAATGAAGGGTGCCGCTACCGGCTCTTGCTTTTGCGCCTGACGGAGCTGATCGACAGCGGTTTTCGGTCGCACCACGATGCGTAAAGAAGCACGGTCGAGCGGCTTATCCTTTTGCGCATCGGTGGTTGAGATTTGATCGACCCAGCTTGCGACCAGCCCGGCACAGCGCTCGGGCGCCCCCCGGCACTGGTCGTACAGGTTCTCAAGATATCCCTCGTGCTTGCCGGTTCCCGGCACATCGATGGTCAGGGATAACGGCCTCGTCATCGCTACCTTGGCGCCCGGCAGCGCTTGCGCAAAAGCCCGCGCGACGTAGTCGGTAAAGCTTGCGGGATCGCTCGGAACCGCATCCGCTCGCACCGCAGAGACGCTGCCGATGCAAAGCAGGACAGCAAAGAATAGGGAATCGATTCGGTTCCGACGCTTGATTTGCACGACCATCCTCCCCCTTTGTTGCGATCACGTTTTCCTCAGCAAAAATTCGCGCCCGAGCTTCACCATGGGCTGGCCGTCATAGGCGATGATGTCGGCCGTGGCATAAGTCTCGCTCCAGAGCTCCGGCAGATAAGAGCCGGTGCCGACGACATCGATCGGCGCCGCGGCGGCCGCCATCATGTGGCATTTCTCCGCCGTGAAGCCCGAGCTCGCGACGATCTTCGCACCCGAAAAGCCCGCTTCGTCGAGCGCCTCGCGCAGCCGCCAGATCGATGCCGCGGAAACGCCGGTGCCGGTGAGATGGCGCAGTTCGGTCTCGCTGCGATAGGCACGGATCGCCGCCGGCGCGCGGCGCTCCAGCACCGCATAGGAGGATTGCCGGTCGAGGCCTTCGGCGTAACGGCCGCCATGGGTGTCGAGGCGGAAGGACAGCCTGCCCGCCGCCGCCAATTCGGGAAAGCGCCCGCACACCTCGAGCGAATCCGTGGTCTCGCGGCCGAAATAATCGCACAGCACGGTCATCGGCTCTTGCGGATAGGTCGCATGGAATAGCTCGGCCGCGCGCAAGGTCGAGCCGGCATAGCCGATCAAGGCATGCGGCATGGTGCCGAGGCCGCGCTTCTGGCCGAAGAAATGCGCGGTCGCGTCGGTGGCGTTGCCGATGAAGCCGAGCGCGCCCGCCCGGCGCTTGGCTGCTTCCGAGCCGACCGCGCAGGCATAGGCCATCATCTCGGCCATCTCGGCGCCGGCGCAATGCCGCGCATCCATCGCGAGGAAAGTGGTCTTGGGCAGGTCGGCGCACATCTGATAGGCGTTGTAGGCGGCAACGCAGGCGGGGCCGAGCAGTTGCAGATAAAGCGTCTCGAGATCGACGAGGTGATAAAGCGAGCCGGTGAGATAGAGCAGCGGCTCGCCGGCGCCGACATGCTCGCCTTCGGGATGGTTGAGCGCGATGTCGAATTTTGTCTGCCGCGCCTTGGCCGCGGCATCGAGGAAATCGAGCGCCAGCTTCGGCGCCGAGATCACCGGGCGGCGGAGAAACACGGCGTAGGTCGCTGCGCGATCGCCGAAGCGGCGCACGATCTCCTTGGTGCGCAAAAAATAGGCATCCGTCTGCCGCGGGATATCGCCGGGCCTCGTTTCCATGCCCCAAGTCTAGCCCCGCCGCGCGATGGCCGCCTAGCGTCGGGAAGTTTGATTGGAGGAACCACCCGCCTTCCGGTAAGCTCGGCGCCCACAACCTTCGCAAAGAAGGCATGACGCACGCCGCGATGCGTGCAACGGACAAGAGGGGAGGCTCGACCATGCGGGTAATCGCGTATCGATTCCGTTTGTGCATCGGCATTGCCGCGGCGCTGCTGCTCGCGCTCGTGGCGGCGCCGGGACATGCCGCCGACAATCCGGTGGTGATGAAGATCTCGGTTCCGACCATCAACGACGCGCCGCACGAATTCAGCAAGCGCCTGGCGGCGGCGGCGGAGAAGGATTCCGGCGGCCGCATCAAGGCCGAGGTCTATCCCGCGAGCCAGCTCGGCTCGATCCCGCGCCAGATCGAAGGCTGCCAGTTCGGCGCCATCCAAGTCTGCGTCATCCCGCCCGACTTCTTCGTCGGCATCGACGAGCGCTTCGAGGTGATGGCGGCGCCCGGCCTCATCGATTCGATGCAGCAAGGCGAAAAGCTGGTCGCCGATCCCGCGGTGCAAAAGCTGATGCTCGGCCTCGGCGCCGAGAAGGGTCTCCACGGCGCGGCCATGTTCATCGCCGCGCAATCGACCGTCGTCTCGAAGAATGCGATCCGCCATCTCGCCGATTTCAAGGGCAAGAAGATCCGCATCTTCGCTTCGGATTTCGCCAAAACGGCGTGGGAGCGCCTCGGCGCGGCGCCGGTCGCCATGTCGCTCGGCGACGTGCTGCCGGCGCTGCAGCAGGGCACGATCGACGCGGCGATCGCGGCCACGCCGGTCTTCGCCAATTTTCATTACCAGGATGCGGCGAAATACATCACCGTGACCAACCAGCCGGCGATCTTCATCATGGCCGAGTTCAGCGCGAAATGGTTCGCCGGCTTGCCGCCCGATCTGCAGAAGATCCTCGGCGACGATGCCGCGCAGATCGCGACCGCGGTGATGCCCTGGGCAATCGACTACAACGCCACCCAGGATGGTGCCTGGACGAGCAAGGGCGGCGAGCTGATTCATCTCCCGCCCGGCGAACAGGCCTCGATGATGGCGACCCTCATCAGCGTCGGCGCGGACGTCTCCAAGACCAAGCCCAATGTCAAAGCCGCCTACGATGTGGTGACCGCCGCCGCGAAACGCGCCAGGTAGCCACAGGGCCAATAGATGATCGACGGGCTGCTCAAAGCCGTCCGCGCGCTGCTCGCCCTCACCCGCACCCTCGCGGCGATCTGCCTCGCCGCGAGCGTTGGGGTCAATTTCGTCAACATCATCGGCCGCTATTTCTTCAACGTCTCGATCACCTGGGCCGAGGAGGTGATGCTCTTCCTCATGGTCGGCTGCGTCTTCACCGGCTGCTGCGCCGTCGCCTGGGAGAACCGGCAGATCCGCATGGACGTCCTCGTCGGCTTGATGCCCGAAGCCGCGCGCAAGCTCCTCGCTCTGCTCGCCGAGCTGCTGCTGCTCGCGACCGCGGCGCTGGTCGCGGTCTTCGCGTGGCCGGTGATCACCCAACTCGCCGCTTTCGACGAGCGCAGCGCCGCCGCAAATTTCCCGCTCGTCATCCCGCAAGCGATGGTCCCGATCGGCTATGGGCTGATGGCGCTCGTCGTCGCCGTCCGCCTTTTCATCCGCCGGCGCGATTGAGCGAGGGCGGCGGCAATGGCCTATCTCGTCTATTTCGCCTTGCCCGTCCTGCTGCTGTGCCTCGGCTTCCCGATCTTCCTTATCCTGCTCGTCACCTCGATCGTCGCCGTCCTCACGGTCGCCGACGTGCCGACCGAAACGATCCAGACCTACATGTTCGGCAGCCTCGACAATTTCCCGCTGCTCGCGGTGCCGTTCTTCGTCCTCGCCGGCGAGATCATGGCGCAGGGCGGGATCGCGCGCCGCGTCGTCGCCATGGTGATGGCGATGGTCGGCGGCGTGCGCGGCTCGCTCGCCGTGACCACGGTGGCGGCGTCCGAGCTTTTCGGCGCGATGTCGCATACGGCGATCGGCACCGTCGTCGCGATGGGGCGGATGCTCAACCCGTCGCTGAAAGAAGGCGGCTACAACGAGCGCTTCTCGGTCGGGCTCATCACCTCCTCCGGCGCGATCGCGGTCGTGATCCCGCCCTCGATCGCGATGATCCTTTATTCCGTCTCCGCCGAGCAATCGGCGGTGATGCTGTTCACCGCCGGCATCCTGCCGAGCCTGCTTATCGGCGCCATCGATGCGGCCTATGTCTTGAGCTACGCGCGCTGGAAGGGCGTGCCGCGCAGCGCCGCGGCGCGGCCGGGCACGATCTGGCGCACGAGCAAAGAAGCCGGCTGGTCGATCGGCACCATCGCCGTGATCTTCGGCGGCATCTATGGCGGCGTCTTCACCCCGACCGAAGCGGCGGGCGTCGCCGTGATCTATTCGATCTTCGTGACGATGTTCATCTATCGCGAAGTCGATCTCGTGCGGCTGTGGCACATCATGACCGACGCCGCTTTCCTGATCGCGCAGATCCTGCTCATCGTCACGTCGGCCGGGATCTATTCCTGGCTGCTGACGACCAGCGGCATCCCGCAGCAGATCGTCGCTACGGTGAACGCTTTGCATATGGGCCGCGTCGAGCTGCTCTTCTGCCTCAATCTCGGCCTGCTGCTCGCGGGCAGCTTCCTCGAGCCGCCCGCCGCGATCCTGATCCTGACGCCGCTGTTGCTGCCGATCGTCACCGCGGTCGGCATCAACCCGATCCATTTCGGCATCATCATGACGATCAATCTGAGCATCGGCCTCTACACGCCGCCTTTCGGCCTCAATCTCTTCACCTCGCAGGCGATCTTCCAGGCACCGCTCGGCCGCATCTATCTCGGCGTGCTGCCGTTCCTCGCCGTCAATTTCGCGGCGTTGCTCATCATCACCTACGTGCCCGCGATCTCGATGGTGCTGTTGGGCCGCTGAGATCGGTTCCAATGCGCGATCGGCGATCTACGGGACCGGGCGGAACACCCAGATCGCTGCCACTTCGCCGGACGCGGCGCGGACCGCGACGAACAAGCGATCACTCCGAGGATCGAAGAACGAGGTCCGCGCCCCCGAGACTGTCGGAATCCGCGCGATGCGCGCATCGCCGCTGTCCTGCGATGCGAAGACATCGATGACGCCGTCGCCGCAACTGACATAGACCCGCTGGCGCCGGTCATCGACGAACACGTCATCGGCATCGCCGCAGGTATCGAGGCTCGCTTGCAAGGCGTTATCCGCCAGGCCGAAGGCCAGGAGCTTCGCCGGGCGGCGCGTGACGACAAGCAGCCGGTGGCGCGCGCGATCGAGCGCCATCGGGAAATTCGCCCGCGCCGCGCGCAGCGGGATCATCACGGCGACGCTGCCCGCCTCGAGATCGACCACGGCAATCGCGCCGGCATCCGGAAGGTTGACGAAGGCGCGTTTTCCCGCCGCATCGAGGTGGAAGCTCTCGGGATGTGCGGCGAGCGCAATATCCGCGATCTTGCGGCGCGCCATCGCATCGATCACCGCCAGCGCGCCGCCGCCATGGCCGACCAGCACATGATTGGCCGCCGGGTCGACGCGGATGTTATCCGCGTCGCTGCCGAGATCGATCTGCCCCGCCGGCGCGAGATCGGGTCCGGCGAAGAGCCGCACCGTCCCGTCGCCGGCATTGGCGACATAGAGCGTATCGGTCGCCGCCACGTAGCCGACGCCTTGCGGCTCCTTGAGGCCCGTGATCCGGCGCAGGAGCTGGCGCGTCGCGAGATCGACCACGCCGACGCTGTCGTTGCCCAGCTCGGCGACGAAGAGCCGCTGGCGCGCGGCATCCATCGCCATGTGGTCGATGCGGCCTTTGACCGCGCCCAGGGGAATTTTGGCCTCGATGCTCAGGGGCGGCGGCACATCGGCCGCAAAGCTCGGCGAGGCCATGGCGATCCCAACCGCGATCGAAAGCGCACCAAGAGCTGCCCGCATCGCTCACCCCCGCTTGGCGTCGATCTTGTCGAGCGCGGCGCGCAGGCCTTTCGCCAGCTTCTGCGCGTCATCGTGCGCCCAAAAATGCATGAACAGCAGGCGCGGCTGCTCGTCGAGCATATGGCTGTGCAGCGCCGTGACCTCGATTCCGCTCTGTTGCAGGGCCTTGATCACCGGATTGACCTCGGACGCGATGAGCACGAAATCGCCGGTGATCGCCGCCTTGCCGCGGCCCGTGGGCTGAAAATTGATCCCGATCGCCGATCCCATGGCGTCCGGTATATCCATGCCGGCTTCCTTCACCGGCTGGGCGCGCGGAATGCTGAACTGATAAATCCCGCCATTGTTCTTGCCCTTTCTGCCCATCGCCTGATCGACCGCGGCGGTGTCGAAGTCGATCGGCGGCGCGGCAGCCAGCGGTGGCGGGCTGGCTTGCAGCGGCGTCTTGCTCAGCGCCAGTCCCGCGTGGAGCGCGGTGGCGAGCTTCACTGGATCGCCGAAGCCGAGCACGTGCATATAAAGCGTCATCGGCTGCGCGCGTAAAAGGTGGTTGTGCAGCGCCGTGATCTCGATGCCTTGATCCTCGAACTTTTTCATCACCGGGGCGATCTCGGCCTCGGTCAGCACCAGATCGCCCATCACCATCCCTTGATCGTTCAGCGCTTGGAAGCCCAGCCATCCGCCCAGCGCAAAGCCGGGCTTCAGCGCGACGCCATCGAGAGTCACCTTGAGATCGCTGCGCGGCAAGGCGACACGATAAACCTCGCCCGGCTGGAGACTGCCCTCCTTGCCGAGCGCCTGCCCGACCTTCTGCCAAAAAGCATCGTCGGCAAAAGCGGGCGTGGCAATCGCCGCGACGGCAATCATGACCGCAAGACGCAGGACTCGTAGCAAGGGACTGCTCCTATCGTTTGAGATTGACTACTTCACGAACACCCAACCGGGTTGCAGCAAAACCGCCGCGCCGCGGCATCACGGCGCGCCTGCCGCGTCGCGGCACCAGGCATAGAGCGCGTCGTAGACGGTCATGCCATGCGCGAGCATCTCGTGATCGTCAGCGAAAATCGCGGAGAGCCCCTGCGAGAGCGCCAGCAATCCGTCGGATTGCGGCGTCAGCGCAGGCTTTCCGGTATCGGCGCCGCGAACGATCGCAGCCAGGCGCTGAAGCGGCCGGTCCTCGATCGCGAACACGGCAAGAAAGGCATCGAAGCTGCACTGCTCGCCATGATGACCGAATTCGACGTCGGGAATATCGAACGGGGTGGCGCCGACCTCCGCGGCCCTGGCCGCCACCTGATCGCGCGGCACGTAAACGATCGCCGCCTCGGGATTGATGAAGCGGCGGATCAGCCAGGGGCAGGCGATGCGGTCGATCTTGGGTCGCTCGCGGGTGATCCAGATGCGTGGCATCGATGGCAAGCGGCGCCGGCGCGGCAGTCCCGCTTGCGACCAAGCCCCGAGCCCGCCTTCGAGATAGACGGCATCGCAGCCGGCGCCGAGAAGCTTCGCTGTGACGTGCTCGCTCACTTCGAGCCCGTCGCCGCAATAGACGACGATCGCGCGCCCAGCCGGCAGGTCGCGCCGCCACCGCTCCACGGCGCCGGGTTCGCGCTGAACGGCGCCGACGATCATCGCGGGCTGGGCCGCGAAGGTCGGCGCCGGCCTTACATCGACAACGATGGGCGATGAGGCTGCGCCGAGCTTTCGGTAAAGCGCCTGAGGAGAAATGGAAAAACGGCCCGTCTGATCCATGCTGGCGCACTCCTCGCACGAGCGAGTGGCGCAGAGCTTGGACGAGCGAGCCGTCTGACGGGGAGCCTGCTATGTCCCCGTGCCTTTCACATAGGGTAGCGAAAATGCCTTGGCAAGAGGGTCGTCGGGCGGGCATGCCGCGGCTCGGCCGCAGGCTTGCGCGCGAAGCCGAGTCGGCGCATCCTGATCGTCAGACGATATAACTCGACGGGAGGGACATCGCCATGGATGGCCAGAGCAGGAACGGCCTCGCCTTCGGCGGCTATCGCAACACCGAGACCGGTAAGCCCGACCTCTTCCTGACGCAGGTCGGGCCGGGTACGCCGGGCGGCGAGTATCAGCGCCGCTTCTGGCAGGCCGCCGTCTGGGAAAGCGAGATCAAGGACCTGCCCTTCGTGCAGCGCGTGCTCGGCGAGGATCTCGTCCTCTTCCGCGACAAGAGCGGGCGCTATGGCTGCATGCATCTCCATTGCTGCCACCGCAACACCTCGCTCGAATACGGCCAGATCGAAGAACGCGGCATCCGCTGCTGCTATCACGGCCGGCTCTACGACGTCGACGGCACCATCCTCGAAGCGCCGGGCGAGCCGCTCGAGGTGCTGCAGCGCCAGGTCGCGCAGCCCGCTTATCCGACGCATGTCTTCTGCGGCATGGTGTTCGTCTATATGGGGCCGATCAAGAAGCAGCCGCCCTTCCCCAATTACGACCGCTTCAACGTTCCGGGCATCCGCATGGAGCCGGGCGACCGCCTGCCCTGGACCTGCAACTGGCTGCAGCTCAAGGAGAACGTGATGGACCCGGTCCACACGGCGACGCTCCATGTGCTGCCGGGCCAGCCCAATCCCTTCGGCGACGGTTTCGGCGTCATCCCCGAAATCGAATGGGCCGAGACGCCGGTCGGCAGCATCTATGTCGCGGTGCGCCGCGTCGGCGATAATATCTGGGCGCGCTCGACCGACGCGCTGATGCCGAATATCCATTCGATCACCTCGGTGTTCGAGAGCGGCCGCCAGCGCAAAGAGGCCGCGCCGCCCTGGCTGACGCTCTGGACGACACCGGTCGACGACGAGAACTGCATCAACTTCACCTTCTTCCATCTCCGCGAAGACGAGAACCGTGAGAAGCGCATCGCCAGCCAGTTCAACAATTTCGGCCAGAGCCCGAACCGGCCCTATGAGGAGCGCCAGCGCGTCCCCGGCGATTACGACGCGATGACCAGCCAGGGCGGGATCACGCCGCATAGCAAGGAGCATCTCGGCGTCGGCGACACCGGCATCGCGCTTTTCCGCCGCCACCTGCGGCGCGCGATCGAGGCGGTGCAGCGCGGCGACGCGACGCCCTTCCTCTACGACCAGAGCGGCAAGCCGACGCCGACCTATGGCAACGACCGCATCGTGCCGGTCTCGGCCGTCAACGGCGATCCCGACGACAAGCGCGTGCTGCGCCAATATGCGCGCTTCATCGTCAAGGACTACCTCGACCATCCGCCGCTCACGGCGCTGAGTTGAGGGCCGCGCCATGGCCGAATTCGAGCGGACCCGTATCCGCGAGCGCGAGGCGCCGCAGCAGAACGCCTATGAGGAGGCGCTGAAGCGCAGCCAGGATCGCGCCCTTCGCAACGCCAACGGCCGCATCGTTTGCAAGGAGGCCGATTGCCCGCAGATGCTCACGCGCCAGGGCCGGCTGCGCTACTACCTCGCCTCGACGGTGCAGGACACGCCGCTCCAGGACTGGATCGTCTTCACGCATGAGATCCGCACCGTCTCGGGCAAGCACCGCCATCAGGGCGGGCTGATCATCTATGTCATCGAGGGCAAGGGCTATTCCGTCGTCAATGGCGTGCGCTGCGATTGGGAGAAAGGCGACCTCGTGCTGCTGCCGCTGCACGAGAAAGGCGTCGAGCACCAGCATTTCAACGTCGACCCCGACAAGCCCTCGGTGTGGATGGCCTTCATCAACGAGGCGATTCACCAGCACGTCGCCTCGGAGATGACCCAGACCGAAGTCTCGCCGGAATACAAAAAGGCGCAAGAAAGCGGCGCCGCATAGCGCGTCTGCGCAGGGAGGATCGCATGGGCTTTGTGATGTCGCGCCGCGCGGCGATCGGCGCCATTGCCGGATCGCTGGCGGCGCTACGCATACCGGCGGCACGCGCCGCCAAGGACCAGGCCGGCGACATACTGCGCGTCGGCAAGGCGGTGGTCGAGAATATCGGCTTCATCCCGCTTGATGTCGGCATGGAATACGGCACCTTCGCGAAGCAGGGCCTCGCGATCGAGGAGATGAACTTCGCCGGCGGCGCCAAGATCGCCCAGGCGATGACCGCGGGCGCGGTCGACATTTCGCTGAGTGCCGGGCCCGACATGGCTTTCGTCGCCAAAGGCGCGCCCGAGATCGCGATCGCCTCGATCGCGGAATCGCCGTCCTTCATGGCGTATGTCGTCGGCGCGCAATCGCAAGCACGTGGCATCGACGACCTCAAAGGCAAAAAGGTCGGCATTACCAGCCCGGGCTCGCTCACCGACTGGCTCGCCAACGATCTCAACCGCGCCAAGGGCTGGACCAGCGACAGCGATCGCGTCACCGGCGTCGCGATCGGCGGCTCGACGCCCGCGACCGTCGCCGCGCTCAAGACCGGCCAGGTCGAGGCGAGCATCGTCGCGCGCCAGCTCGGTTATCAGCTCGAGGAGCAGCGGCAGGGCCGCTTGCTGTTCGATTGCGCGCAATATGTCGGCACGATCGAGCTCTATACGATCTTCGCCAACACCGCGCTCACCGAGCAGAAGCCCGATTTCGTGCGGCGTTTCCTCAAGGGCTGGCTCGACGCGATCGCTTTCATGAAAAGCCACAAGGACGAGACCGTGCGCGTTGCCGCGAAGGTGATGGGGAATCCGCCCGCGGTCGCTTCGCGCACCTATGACAGCCTGATGGGGAAATTCTCGACCGACGGCAAGTTCAGCGCCGCGGCGGTCGCGACGCTCGCCGCGTCCTTCAAGGACCTCGGCAGCGTCCCCGGACCGATCGACATGACGAAGCTCTATACCGAGCGCTTTCTGCCGAGCGGAACGGCAGCCTAAAGCGCGCCGACGCGCTAGCGCACGATCATGGTCTAAGGCGCGACGAGATGCGCCGGGTCGGGATGGCCTTTGATCATGCCCTGGTCGCGCGCGACATCGACCCAGAAAGCGAGCGCCGCGCCCGAAGCATGGGCTTCGAGCGTATCGGGTATGACAATCGTCGCCATCGCCGCGGGTGGCAGCTGCGTGTATTTGGCGATGCTGGCCCGTACCGCATCCGCATGCGCGGGATCGCGCGCAAAGGCATACGCCTCTTCGATCGCCGAGCGGAAAGCCCGGAGCGCGTCGGGGTCCTTCTCCGTCCAGGCCCGCGTCGCGGTGTAGACGAGCGTCAGCGTGCCGCGCGGCCCTTCGGCGTCGGCGAGCTTGTAGCCCGCATCGATCGCCTTGATGCGCGTGTTGAACGGTTCGGCCGTCACCACCGCGTCGACGAGGCCGGTCTTCAGCCCGTCGGCCATCTGCGGGAACTGCACCTCGACCCAGGTGACGCGGTGATAATCGACGCCCTGCGTCTTCACCCAATTACGCCCCAGCACGTCGAGCGCGCCGCCGAGGCCGGGCACGCCGACCTTCTTGCCGATCAGATCTTGCGCGGTGTGGATGCCGCTGCCGGTTCGCGCCATGATCGCCGCCGGCGAATTGGTCGGATAGGTCGACATGCCGGCGATGGCGACGAGGTCGAGCCCCTGCTCGTCGGCTTCCAGCAGGATGCTCGGCGTAAGCGTGCCGACCTGCGCCGAATCCGCGACGAGCGCCGCCGAGATCAGCGACCCGTTCGGCGTCGCCTTCAGATCGACATCGAGCCCGTGCTTCTCGAAGAAGCCCTGGTCCTTGCCGACATACCCGCCGAGATTGTTGGCGCCGGCGGTAAAGAGCAGCGTGATCTTGGTCGCAGCCGACGCCGGCAGCGCGAGCATGAGCGCGAGCAGCACCGTCGCCACCCGCAAAATGCGCGACATCGCAACCTCCCCGATGATATTTCTCGCGCTCACCATAGCCGGGCCGCACTAGCGGGACCAGAAAACCACCGGGACCAGAAAACCGCGTCCGCGCCTAGCGGCCACCTTCGTCTTCGTCGCCGGCGGTGATGAGCCGCGCGCCGCGCTGGAAGGTGAGATAGGCCCAGAGCCAATCCATCGCGACGGCGAGCCGGTTGCGGAAGCCGATGAGGAAGTAGATATGCGCGCAGCTCCAGACGAACCAGGCGATGCGCCCTCTCAGCTTGATCCAGCGGAAATCGACCACGGCGAAGTTGCGCCCGACCGTCGCGAGCTCGCCGTAATCGCGATAGCGGAAAGGCGGCGGCGCCTCCGCGCCGGCAAGCCGCGCCCCGAGCACGCGCGCGACGTATTTCCCTTCCTGCTTCGCCACCGTCGCGATGCCGGGCAGAGCCTTGCCTGCCGCGTTGCGCACGAGCGCGGCGTCGCCGATCACGAAAATCTCGGGATGGCCTGGCAGGGTGAGATCGCCGGCGACGACGACGCGGCCGGCGCGGTCGTGCTCGGCGCCGAGCCATTGCGCCGCGGGCGAGGCCATGACGCCGGCGGCCCATACCGTCGTCGCGCAGGCGATCCTCTCCTCGCCCAGAGCGACGCCGCTTTCTTCGCAACGCGTGACACCCTGCCCCAGCCGCACCTCGACGCCGAGCTTCTCAAGCGCGGTCTTCGCCGCGGCGGCAAGGCCCTGATCGAAGCTCGGTAGGAGTCGCGGGCCGGCCTCGACGAGGATGATCCGCGACATCGCCGGATTGATCGCGCGAAAGTCGCGCGCCAGCGCGACCTTGACGAGCTCGGCGATGGCGCCTGCCATTTCGACCCCGGTGGCGCCGCCGCCGACCACGACGAAGGTCATGAAGCGGCGCTGCGCGGCGGCATCCGTCTCCTGCTCGGCGCGCTCGAGCGCGGTCAGGATCTTGCGCCGTAATTTCGTCGCGTCGTCGATGTTCTTGAGGCCGGGCGCGAAGGCCGCCCATTCCTCGTGGCCGAAATAGGCATGGCGTGCGCCGGTCGCGACGACGAGCGCGTCGTAGGCGATGGCGCGATCGCGCAGGGCGACCACGCGGCGCGCGGTATCAATGCCAAGCACCCGGCCCAGCAGCACGCGCGCGTTGCGCTGGCGCGAAAGGATGCCGCGGATCGGCGCGGCGATGTCGGCCGGTGACAGCCCAGCGGTCGCGACCTGGTAGAGCAGCGGCTGAAACAGGTGGTAGTTCCGCTCGTCGATCACCGTGACGTGCGCCGGAGCGCGCGCCAGCGCGGTCGCCGCGCAGAGCCCGCCGAAACCGGCGCCGACGACGACGATCTGAAACGACGGACCGGGTTGCGCCATCGGGGCTGATGTTTGCGCTGGGCCGGCGCTTACAAGGCCAGGCCGCGATAATTGGCGTTTTGATCAAAGAGAGGTGCGGGCGATCACCCCGGCGTGCCGGCGACGATCGTCTCGCCGAAAGCCGGGATGCGGAACGCGTCCGCGGCGACGCCCAGCGCCGCGCGCGCCGCGATCAACGCGGCTTCCGGCGCGCCGAACGGCTCGTCGGTGAGGCAGAACGTGCCAAAATGAATCGCGACGCTGAGTCGCGCGCCGAGATCACGATGCGCGCGCACCGCTTCCTCGGGATTCATATGCTGTGGCGCCATGAACCAGCGCGGCTCGTAAGCGCCGATCGGCAGCAACGCGATATCCGGCGCGCCGAGCCGCCGCGCGATTTCGCCGAATTGCGCCGGATAGCCGGTATCGCCGGCGAAATAGGCGCGCGCGCCGCGCGCCTCGATCACATGCCCGCCCCAGAGCATGCGGTTGGTGTCCCAAAAGCGCCGCCGCGACCAGTGCTGCGCCGGGACGTAGGTAATACGCAGTCCGGGAACAGGCTCGGCCTGTTCCCACCAATCCAGCTCGATCGTGTTACCGATGCCGTGCGCGGCGAGATAGGCGCCGTTGCCGATGCCGGTGACGATTGGCGGATTCCCGAGATCGCGCAGCCGCTTGAGACTCGGCAGGTCCATGTGATCGTAGTGATTGTGGCTGAGGCACACCGCGTCGAGCTTCGGCAGATCGTCGAGCGCGAGCGCCGGCGCGCGCACGCGCTTCGGCCCGAGCGACGCGAACGGGCTCGCGCGCAGCGAGAACACCGGATCGGTTAACACCGTGAAGCCGGCGAAGCGCAACAGGATTGTCGCATGGCCGATATAGGTCGCGGCGACCGCGCCCGGCGGCAGCGCCTCCGGCGGCGTCGGATGCTCGTCGTCTATCCAGTCGGGCCATTCCGGCTTCCGGCGCGTCAGCCGCCAGCGCAAGAAGTCGCCGAAGCTCCGGCCCTCGCCGCGGCGGCCCGGATTGAAGAACCGCCTGCCATCGAAATGATCGCTCGGTGATGCGGTGCGCGGCACGGGTCGGACGCCGGTCAGACGCCGCGCGCGATCACATCCCGGCCGCGGCGACTTTCTTCGGGACGGCGGCTTGGCGCTTTTTCTTCAGCGCCTCGGCGATGAGAAAGGCGAGTTCCAGCGCCTGGCTCGAATTGAGCCGCGGATCGCAATGCGTGTGATAGCGGTCGCCGAGAGAGGTCTCGGTCACAGCCGAAGCGCCGCCGACGCATTCGGTGACGTTCTGCCCGGTCATCTCGAAATGGACGCCGCCGGCGTAGCTGCCCTCGGCCTCGTGCACGTCGAAGAAGCCCTTGACCTCGCGCAAGATGGAATCGACCGCGCGCGTCTTGTAGCCGGTGGCGGAGGTGATGGTGTTGCCGTGCATGGGATCGCAGCACCACACCACCTTGCGCCCCTCGCGCGCGACCGCGCGCACCAGCGGCGCGAGCTTGGTCTCGACCTTGTCGGCACCCATGCGCGCGATCAGCACGAGCCGCCCCGCCTCGTCCTCGGGGTTGAGCGTGTCGATGAGCTTCAACAGGTCGTCCACCGGCATGGTCGGACCGCATTTGAGGCCGATCGGATTCTTGACGCCGCGCAGGAATTCGACATGCGCGCCTTCGGGCTGGCGCGTGCGGTCGCCGATCCAGAGCATATGCGCCGAAACGTCGTACCAGTCGCCCGTCGTGGAATCGACGCGCGTCAGCGCCTGCTCGTATTCCAAGAGCAGCGCCTCGTGCGAGGTGAAGAGCTCGGTCTCGCGGAGCTGCGGCGTGGTCTCCGAGGTGAGGCCGCACGCCGCCATGAAGTCGAGCGTTTCGGTCAAGCGGTCGGCCAATTCCTCGTAGCGCTTGTTCGCCGGGCTGTCGGCGATGAAGCCTTTGGTCCAGGAATGGACGCGGTGCAGATCGGCATAGCCGCCTTGAGCGAAAGCGCGCAGCAGGTTGAGCGTCGCCGCCGACTGGCTGAAGGCCTGGATCATGCGCTGCGGGTCGGGCTTGCGCGCTTCCGGCGTGAACTCCATGCCGTTGACGATGTCGCCGCGATAAGAGGGCAGCGTCACGCCGGTCTGCGTCTCGGTCTCCGAGGTGCGCGGCTTGGCGAATTGCCCCGCCATGCGCGCGACCTTCACCACCGGGCAAGAGGCGCCGAAGGTCAGCACCACCGCCATCTGCAGGAAGACCTGGAAGGTGTCGCGGATGTTGTTGGGGTGAAACTCGGCGAAGCTTTCCGCGCAGTCGCCCCCTTGCAGCAGGAAAGCCTTGCCGAGGGCCACCTTGGCGAGGCTCGCCTTGAGGCTGCGCGCCTCGCCGGCAAAGACCAGCGGCGGATAATGGCGCAAGGTCGCCTCGACCGCGCCGAGCGCGCGCTGATCGGGATATTCGGGAACCTGCCGGATCGGCATGCTCCGCCAGCTCTCGGGCGACCACTTCTTCTGCATCTTGCGACCTTTGGGCGCAGGCGGCGGGGCAAGCCTCCGCCGCGGATAACGCGTCTGCCCCCAGAAATAGCGATTTTCCGCCGCGATTGAAAGAGGCGCACGGTCAAGCCCGCGCCGATCAATGGCTTAGCTTGTGCCTACGTACGATTGCGTAAGGGCAAAACCGGGGTTTTTTTTGGACGCGAAATAGGCGTATTTAAGGCACGAGTAAGGCAAGCACATGAGAGCAACCCGATCCGAGGAGCGTCTCATGACTCTTAACACCCACATCAAGCGCTTCTTCCCGAGCCGCGAAGACGCTTTCGCCTATCTCACCCTGCGCGGATTCCTGTTCATGCCCGGCGGCTGGGAAAACGGCCGTTGGATCGCCGATCTCGATTTCGACGGCGACCGGTTCATCGTCACCGCCAAGCTGCGCGCGCCCAAGGCCGCCTAAGGGAGGGACCAATGCCGCTCGACCTCGCCCGCGTGGATCAGATCGTCGATACGCTCTCGGCGCTGACGCGCCGCCGCGGCATCGTTCGCCAACTCGAGACTCTCCGGCAGTTCGCCGCCGCACCCGAAGAAGTCGACGCGCTGCTCCTTGCCGCGATCAATGCCAGCCTACGCCGCGGCGGCGACGACGCCACACCGACGGCCGTCCACTAGCCGGACCATGACGCTCTCCGGCGCGACCCACACGACGCACGGAGCCGTCACTCAAATCATCGAAGCTTTGGAGACCATGATGCGCATCAGTTTCATCACCGGCGACCTCGATATCAGCGCCGACTATGTCGTCGAGCCGGCGCATATCGACCAATCCATCCTTGCGGCGATCGATGCGAGCCTGGTGGTCGGCGCGGGCGATGCACGCTTCATCGACGTCATCGCCAGCGACACCGCTCGTCTCGTCGGCAGCCATAACCAACGTCGCCGCAGCCGCCGCGCCGGCCGCGGCATCCGCCACTAGGCATCGGAGGCGCCGCCATGCGTGCGATGGTCCGGGATTGGGAAAGCTGGAGCCGCGGTGAAGTCTTTGCGGCATTCGTGCTCGCCGCCGCCTTCCTCAGCGTGATCATTCCCGCCGCGATCGAGATCAGTCACAACCCCGTTGCCACCCTTCAGTTCTCGGATCTCGACGGGAAGGTCTAGACGGAGCCGACGTCGCGGCCGAAGATGCGGGAAGCGTCATCGGGAGCGAAGGGCGGATGGGGAGAAGAATACGGCGCGTCGGGCTCGGGGCTCTTGCCGGCGCGTTGCTCGGCGTGGTGAGCGGTGTCGGCCATGCGGCCGACACCATCACCTTTGGTCATGTCGGCGCGCCCTCGGCGATCGTGTGGCCGATTTATATCGGCCTCGATCAGGGCTTTTTCGACGAGCGCAACCTCAAGCTCGACATCATCTTCACCCGCTCGAGCGCGCAGGTGCTGCAACAACTCGCCGCCGGCGCGCTCGATATGGGCGACACCAGCGCGCTCGATCCGGTGCGCGGCATCAACCAGGGTGCGGCGGTCGCGATCCTCGCCATCGAGGCGACGCCCGCGCCCTTCTCGCTGCTGGCGAAGCCCGAGATCAAGAGCATCAAGGATCTGAAGGGCAAGACCGTCTCGGTCGGCGCGACCACCGATGTCGCGCGCATCTATTTCGACCGCATGCTCGAAGCGAACGGCCTCAAGGACAGCGACGTCGACGCGCTGCCGACCGATTCGACCGCGGCGCGGCTTGCGGCGCTCGAATCGAAAGCGGTCGACGCCTCGATTCTGTCGGCGCCGGCGAGCTTCCATGCCGCCGCCGACGGCTTCGCGACGCTCGGCCTCGCCGCCGATTACGTGAAGGATTTTCCGTTCGGCACGCTCGATGTCGGCCGCGGCTGGGCCGCGACCAACGCGTCGCTGATCCAGCGCTTCATGGCGGCTTATCTGAAGAGCGTCGCCTGGTTCTATAACGACGACAACCGCGATCCGGCCATCCGCATCATGTCCGAGGCCAGCGGCAGCGACGTCCTCGAGACCACCCAGAGCTACGATTATTATCGCAAGATCGGCTTCTTCGAGCGCAGCGCGACGGTGTCGAAGGCGGCGCTCCAAAGCCTGGTCGCGGTGCTGCAGAAGACCGGCGAGATCAAAGGCGACCTGCCGGTGGAGAAGCTGGTGATGCCGGGCGTGACCCAGCTTGGTCCCTGACGGGCGCAAGGAGGAGACGGCGATGGCGATCGAGACGGAAGCGAAGTTCAGCGTCGGCGGGGTATTGTTCGACCAGCCGTTCAAGATCCGGCGCCTCGGCCATTTCGGCCTCAACGCCTATCGCATGAGCGACGCGCTGCGCTTCTACAATGACCTCTTGGGCTTCCGCATCACCGACATCCGCGGCATGGCGCCGGACAAAGTGCCCGCCGCGTTCAAGGAATTCGGCGACCTGCACGGCTATTTCTTCCGCTACGGCGGCGATCACCATGCTTTCGTTCTCTATAACCACCGGCTGCGCAAGGCGACCGACCGCACCGGCTTCCACAAGGACGACGTCACCGTCAACCAGATCACCTGGCAGGTCGGCAGCCTCGCCGAGGTGGTCGAGGGCGATGCGTGGTTCCGGCGCACCGGCGAGAAGGTGGTGCGCTCGGGCCGCGACATGCCGGGCTCGAACTGGCACTCCTATCTGATGGATCCCGATCTCCACAAGAACGAGATCTATTACGGCATGGAGCAAGTTGGCTGGGACGGCCGCTCCAAGCCTTGGGACATGCACGATCGCGAATTCGACCACGCCGCCGAGCTGCCGCAGATCTCGGAATATGAGGAAGTGAACCAGGCGGCGGCGCGCGGCAGCGATCTGCTCTCGGGCTTCCGCGACAAGGAGAACCTGCCGCTGAAATACGACGTGCAGGGCATCCTGCTGGCGCGGCCGTTCAAGATCATCAAACACGGGCCGGTCAGCCTCTTCGTCGAGAATGTCGAGCGCTCAGTCGCGTGGTACGAGCGCACACTCGGCTTCATCGTCACCGAGGAGACGCGCTGCGAGGGCGAGCGCTGCGTCTTCCTCAGAAACAACACCGAGCATCATTCGCTGTCGCTCTTACCGGTGAGCCTCCGCGCCAAGCTCGGCTTGCGCGAAGATACGACGACGGCGTCTTTCGGGCTGCAGCTCGGCTCCTATCAGCAACTGCTCGACGCGATCGGCTTCCTCAAAGCGCAGGGCGTCGAATTCCGCGAGCTGCCGCACGAGCTGACGCCGGGCATGGACCACACCATCCTTGCTCTCGACCCCGACGGCCATGCGCTGCAGCTTTATTGGTCGATGGAGCAGATCGGCTGGGACGGCAAGCCGCAGCCGGCGAGCCGCCGCCGCAAGATCGCGCCCGGCAAATGGCCGAAGGCGCTCGAGGCCAATGCCGACAGCTATGCCGGCGAGCCGTTCCTCGGGCCGTTGGGGTAAGGCGGCGAGGCAGGGATATTAAAGCTTCGTTATGGCCGGGCTCGTCCCGGCCATCCACGTGTGTTCAACTCGTGGATGCCCGGAACAAGTCCGGGCATGACGTAACTAAGAGCAGGGCTTAGGGGGGAACGCCGATGTTGGCTTTCGCACGCCACACCGCAATGGCGGCAACGTTGTTGCTCGCTCTGGCCACGCCGACACGCGCCGACGAGATCATGCTGAAATTCGCGACGCTCTCGACCTCGGACGGACCGCTCAACGCGCGCATGCTCCATCCCTGGGCGGAGCGCGTGAACGTCGCCGGCAAGGGCGTCGTGCAGCTCGATGTGCGCGACGGCTTCGCCATCGCCAATTACAACAACATCTACGACCGGGTGCTCGACGACGTGGTGCAAGTCGCGTTCACCGTCACCGGATCGATCGCCGGCAAGTTCGCGCTCTCGGACGTGGTCGACCTCCCCTTCCTGTTCGACCGGCCCGACGACGCCTCGGTCGCCTATTGGCGGCTCTACAAATCGGGCGCGCTCGACAGCGAGTACACCGAGATCGTGCCGCTCTATCTCGTTACCTTGGCGAATAGCGGGCTCCATCTCGACCGCGCGCCGCCCGCGCCGGACGACATCCGCGGCCTCAAGATCGTCGCCTCGTCGAAGATCACCGCCGACATCGTCACCGCTCTCGGCGGCACCCCGATCTCGCTGCAGCAAAACGACATGTACACGGCGTTGCAGCGCCATGCGGTCGACGGCACCTATGGCGCCTGGACGTCATTCCCCGCCTTCAAGCTCGGCGAGGTGACGAATTACCACATCGAGGCGAAGCTCGGCGGCGCGCCGGCGATGGTGTTCATGGCGAAGAAGCGCTTCGACGCCCTGCCCGCCGCCGCGCAGAAGCTCCTCATGGACAATTCTGGCGAAGCGGCGAGCCGGCGGTTCGGCGAATACTGGATGAATCTCGACAACGAGGTGCGGCAGCAATACCGGCAAAGCCCGGGCCACACCATTGCCGAGCTCACGCCAGCGCAACGCGACGGATGGCGCGCCAAGCTCGAGCCGATCGACGCGCAATGGCAGAAGGACACGCCGGGCGGACGCGCCGTTCTCGCGAAATATCGCGCGCTGCTCGGCGAAGTTGAATCCGAACACCGATAGATTGCCTTACGGCCGGATGACAAATCCGTTAGGTCCCCGGGGTTCGGTCGTCCACCACCCCACCTCGGGTGTTATTGGAGTGCGGGCTTAACAGCCACAGGAGACCATGATGAAGTTCGACAAAACCAAACTGCGTTCGGCGGTGATTGCGACGGCGCTGGCCGGCGCGATGGTTGGCGCGGCAGCGTTGCCAGCCGCGGCGCGTGGTTATGTCTCGTTCGGCTTCGGCGCGCCGGCCTATATGGGACCGACCTATTACAACAACGGCTACTATCCGCCGGCGCCGGCCTATGACTACAGCTATTACGGCTACTATCCGGCGCCCGTCTATGCCGCGCCGCCGCCCGTAACCTTCGGCGTTCACGTTCGCTAACCCAAGATCATCTTGATCGGCAAAGCCCCGCCTCGTGCGGGGCTTTGTTTTTGTGCCATACGGCCCGCCGACACGAGGCTGCCCCGACGCGCGGACAACCTCCTGTACCAAAACGGCGAAACATGCGAGAATCGCCGCCAATAAATAATTGAAATAATTGTCGGGAGGAAACAATGCGCAAAGCTGATCAGGGACGCCGTGCCTTTTTGAAGGGCGCGGCGGCCAGTGCCGGCGCCGTCGCGGGCGCAGCGCTGGTTCCGGAGACGACGCGGGCGGCCGAAGCCCAGCCGCAAGCCCACGCGATGCCGATGGCCGAAACGGCTGCATCGCCCGGCGGCGCCGGCCAATATGCCTTCTTCAACGACAATGACGCGGTCACGCTCGCGGCCCTGACCGAGCGCATCATGCCGGACGCGCCCGGCAAACCCGGCGCGCGCGCTGCCGGCGTCCCCAATTACATCGATCTCGCTCTCGCCGGCCCCTATCGGGATCAGCAGGATTTTTACCGCAGCGGCCTCGCGCAGCTCGATGCCTATTGCCGCACGCAATACAAGCGCGGTTTCGCGGCGCTGACACCCGATCAGCAAGATGGTATCGTCGGCGCGCTCGCCGCCGGCAAAGCCGACGGCTTCACCTGGCCGACGGCGCAGGCATTCTTCCGCACCGTGCGCACACACACGATGGAAGGGATGTTCGGCGACCCGATCTATGGCGGCAATCGTAACTTCGCCGGCTGGCAGTTGATCGGTTTCCCCGGCTCGCAAATGCAGTACACCGAGGCCGATCTCAAGAGCGACAAAGCATTCACGCGCCTGCCGATCACCGGGCTCCAAGCGCAAGCGAAGCGGAGGAGCTGAGCCATGGCAACCGAAAAGACCGAAGTCGTCATCATCGGCGTTGGCGCGGCGGGCGGCATCCTCGCCGCCGAGCTCAGCAAGGCCGGCATGAAGGTGATCGGCCTCGAGCGCGGCCCGCGCTTGCAGACGATCGATTTCATGCCGCAAGACGAGCTGCGCTTCTTCGAGCGGGCCGATCTCCGCCCCGATCCCAAGCGCTCGCCCGTCACCTGGCGCACCAACACCAATGCGCGTGCGACGCCCATGGCCGTCCTCAACTACGGCAATCAGGCGGGCGGCGGCACCGTCCATTACGGCGCGCTGTCCTGGCGTTTGCACGAGGACGATTTTCGCGCGCGCACGCAGACGATCGGGCGCTATGGTGCCGCTGCTATCCCCAAGGATTCGTCGCTTTCCGATTGGCCGGTGAGCTATGCCGAGCTCGAACCGTATTACGATCAGGCCGAATACGAGCTCGGCGTCGCCGGCAAGGCCGGTAATATCCAGGGCCGCAAGGTCGACGGCGGCAACGTCCTCGAAGCGCCGCGCAAGCGCGAATATCCGCTGCCGGCGCTGCTGACGGATCAATCGAGCACGCTCTTTGCCGCGGCGGCAACGAAGCTCGGCCATCATCCTTTCTCATCACCGCATGCGATCGCATCGGTGCCTTATAAAGGCCGGCCGGGCTGCACTTATTGCGGCTTCTGTCAGGCTTTCGGCTGCCATGTCGGCGCGAAAGGCAGCATCCTCGTGACGAAGTTGCCTGAAGCCGATGCCTCCGGCAATTTCAAGCTCGTCACCGGCGCGATGGCCTATCGCATCAACAGCGACAACACCGGCAAAGCCACGGGTGTCAGCTATTACGGCCCCGACGGCTCCGACAACACGATCGAGGCCGATCTCGTCATCCTCTCGACCTTCATCTACGACAACACGCGACTGCTGTTGCTGTCGAAGACGGACAAATCCCCGAACGGCCTCGCGAATTCGAGCGGTCAGGTCGGCAAAGGCCTGATGGCGCATCTCGGCGGCAATGTCTTCGTCGGCTACAACAACCGCCATCTCAATGCTTTCATGGCGCCGTCGGCGCAGAAATTCTCGATCGACGATTTCAACGCCGACAATTTCGATCACAAGGATCTGAAATTCATCCGCGGCGCCCAGCTTTCGATGGGCACCGCCAATCTCCAGGGCGGACCGATCGGCTTCTCGACCATCAACCCGCCGCCCGACGTCAAGCCATGGGGCGCCGAATATCGCGATTTCCTGGCGACGTATTTCGCGCGTCACGGCGCCATGGTCGCCCAGGTCGAGAACCTGCCCTATCCCGACCAGACCATCGATCTCGACCCCAATGTCCGCGACGCTTGGGGTCTGCCGGCGCCGCGCCTCACCTATGATTCGCGACGTCCCAACGAACAAGCGCGGCTCGAATTCATGGTGACGAAGCTCGAAGAGATCGCGCATGCGATGGGTGCCGACAAGGTCTGGCGCGGCGGCGCAAGCTCCGGCGCTCCGGGCGCGCATCACGAAGGCGGCACGCGCATGGGCAGCGACGCTAAGACTTCGGTCGTCAACAAATACGGCCAGAGCTGGGATACGCCGAATCTGTTCGTCGTCGGCACCTCGAACTACCCGACGATGGGCGCGGGCTTCAATCCGACCCTCACCTTGCAAGCGCTCGCCTATATGAGCGCGGACGCGATCGTGAACCGCTATCGCAAGAGCCCCGGCGCGCTGATCTAGCCCCGCTGATCGAGCCGGAGGAGTCTTTTCGAGCGGATATCGCGCTTCGCAGGCTTTGTTTTTGCGCGGCCAACGGATAACATTCCGCGTCTCTTGAGGGAGCGGGTGAATGTTATCGCGCGAAGACAATGAGCTGCTGACGCGGACCGGGGCCGGCACGCCGATGGGCAAGCTGATGCGGCGCTATTGGATCCCGGCGCTGTTCGCGAGCCAGCTGCCCGAGCCCGATTGCCCGCCGGTGCGGGTGAAGCTCCTCGGCGAGAAGCTC
>DASYAL010000098.1:0-107648 GCA_036501365.1 Allostellaceae bacterium
CCGCAACCACACGCTCACGTAGATCCATCGACAAGGGTCGGGCCATCGGATGCTGACCTCCACTCCAGCCAGCATCTTGAATCACAAATCCGCCCAAACCGGAATCCCTTCCGATTCAACTAAGCCGTGAAACGCTCTAGCGGTGCGTCGTTCGAGCACGTCTATTGGTTCAATCATCGATTCGAGCGCTGTGATGGAAAGACCGGCAAACGTCTCCAAGACGCTCAAAAGCATCAGAAACCGAAAACGCTATAATGCTCGCCAACCCAACCTCTCTCCACCCCGGAATACCTTCACCGCGCCGGCATCGGATGAAATCTCCGCCGGCGGGGTCCAGGCTTCGCGCTTGAGCGTGATCGTCTCCTCGTTCGCCTTGAGGCCGTAGAAGCGCGGGCCGCTCAGCGACGCGAAGGCTTCGAGCTTGGCGAGCGCGTCTTCTTCCTCGAACGCCTGCGCGTAGATTTCGAGCGCGGCCGGCGCCGAGAAGATGCCGGCGCAGCCGCAATCCTTCTCCTTGTCGTGCACCGGATGCGGCGCGCTGTCGGTGCCAAGGAAGAATTTTGGTTCACCCGACGTCGCGGCGTCGCGCAGCGCCAGGCGATGCACCTCGCGCTTGGCGACCGGCAGGCAATACAGGTGCGGCCTGAGGCCGCCGGCGAAGAGCGCGTTGCGGCTGATGGTCAAGTGATGCGCGGTGATGGTGGCGGCGAGGGTCGGGCCGGCGTCGCGCACGAACGCGACCGCCTCGCGCGTCGTCACATGCTCGAGCACGATCTTCAAGCCCGGGAAATCGCGCATCAGCTTCGCCAGCACGCGCTCGATGAACACCGCCTCGCGGTCGAACACGTCGACCAGCGGATCGGTCACCTCGCCATGGATGAGGAGCGGCATGCCGATCCGCTCCATCTTGGCGAGGGCGCCGCGGCACTTGGCGAGATCGGTCACGCCCGAGGCGCTGTTGGTGGTGGCGTTGGCGGGATAGAGCTTCACCGCGGTGAAGACGCCGGTCTTGAAGCCGCGCTCGATCTGCTCGGGATTGGCGTCGTCGGTCAGGTAGCAGGTCATCAGCGGCGTGAAGCGGCCGGCGAGGTCGGCGGGGAGCGCGGCGAGGATGCGCGCCCGATAACTCTCGGCGGCGGCGACGGTCGCGACCGGCGGCACGAGATTGGGCATCACGATCGCGCGCGCGAAGCTGCGCGCGGTATAGGGCAGCACGGCTTTCAGCATCGCCCCGTCGCGCAGGTGCACGTGCCAGTCGTCCGGCCGGCGGAGGGTGATTGTGTCGGGCACGCTTACTCCGTTTCTTGCCCCTCTCCGCGCGAAGCGACGGAAGGGTGAGCTGTGGTTCAGCGGATGCTCACCTTACCCGCTCGCACCTTCTCCCCCAGTGGCGGAGAGGGTTTGTAGGCTTGGCTCACGCACCCAATATAGAACGGAGGGCGGGAAATTCCTGGCCATCCGATGCGCGGCCCCGCCAGCGCCGCTCGCGACTTGAACGGATTCGATTCATCCCCATGTTTTGAGTACCGCGGAATCGATTCCACAGTGGGCTCCTGCAGCAGAGAGAGACGCGCATTCCCGCCTGACGTCAGCGCAAGGAGTGCCTAGCATGTCTTCTTTCCCATTCCTTCCTATCAGTCCGACGGTCCTTCCTATCAGTCCGACGGCACCCGTCCGCTTCCCTGTCTTGCCGTGCGCGAGGCCGAAATGAGCGGACCAGCGATGGCGGCACGGTCTGTGTTCTCGCTGCGGACCTCCGTATTCAACGATTTTTTGTATGCCCCGATCGGCGAGGAACAGAACGGCATGGTCCTGACTGCCCTCTCGGCCCTGGCCCGGCTCGGCGTCGACCCGTGGGACGAAGCGGCGCGCTTGAGCGCGCTCCCCGAGGATACGGCGACGAAGCGCTTGACGGCGATGATTGCCGGCTTGCCGCGCGGGCGATGGGCAGAGGCGTCGGTCAAAGACATCGCGGCGCGCCTGGCCGCTCTGTTGCCGGCCAAGCCGCCTCCGGCCGCGCAGCACGCCAAGCCGGCCATGTCCAGCGCGACGCGCGCGATGATCGTGTTCCTGTTCATTTTCTTTGCGAATGCCGTGGCCTTCACGGCGCTGCGCACCTTCGAGCACTGGCCGTCCCAGGGCCAGAGCGCTGCCGCGGATTCCCAGAGCACCGCCGCGCGTTCGACGCCGGCGCCGCCGCATGCTCCCTCGCCATGAAGATTTGGCACGCGATATCGCGTTGAGAAAATATTGGAAAGCGTGGCTCGCCGCGAACGAGATCGAGCTGGCCTGGGCGGCGCTGATCATTGGCACCGTCGCGCTCGGCTGGTTCCTGCGAATCTGATCCCGTCGCCGCGGCAGGAACGAGCGCGCGCGAAGACCCGCCGTCGCCGGCAGCACGGCTTTCAGCATCGCGTCGTCGATGCACATGCCAATCGTCCGGCCGACGGAGGGTGAGGGTCTGCTCAGCGGGCATATTATCGGCGGCCGCTGGCCTTGCTCCTCGTGCGCGCTTTTTGCTTTCCAGCCATCGCTGGCTTTTTCCTCTTCGGCTGTAACTTTGCGATCGCTGCCCGGATCGTGCCGTCGGTCGGCGTCGGATCTTCGGCAAATCGCTCGCCCACCCGGCGCAACCCCTTCAAAACGATCCGCCGCAGCTCTTTGGTTGAGAGATCGCTCATTTCGCTGCCTTCTGCATCTTCCGCCACCGCTTCAGGTCATGCACGATTCTGCCTGCTGCCGTCGCCTCAAACACCAGCACTCGGCCCTTGTCGGAATTGTCGTAAATAAGAGCGAGATCGGCCAGCGGCAAATAAAGGTGCATAAGGTTGCGAAGACCGGCCCAATAGCATAGCGCCTGGTCACGATTGCCCGCTCGACGCCGTGACCGCCCTCCCGGACGCGTCGCGCAACCCTTTGCAGAGCTGCGGCGGGTGAGGGAAGCCAAAGGAAGATCAAGGTGATGCGATAACCCAGTGCGCGACACTCCCGCAACAGCGCGGCATGCTCTCGGCCCGCACACGTCGTCTCAAAGCCGAAGCTCTGGCCCGCATCTCGCAGAGCGCGGATTCGTTCGATCAACAACCGTCCGGCGGCGATCTCGGAACCTGCCGGATTGAGCGGCGAAAGCCCACGCGCGATCTCGTCTGCGTTCACAAACTCGACGATGCCCAATTCCGGCGGGATGACGCCTGGCACGGCGGTCGATTTTCCAGCGCCATTCGGGCCGCCGAGGACAATAACGTCCTTCACCGCGCGAGTCTCAAGATCGAACGTCCGGCCGGCGAAGGGTGAGGATCTGCTCAGCGGGCATCGTGTGCGTTCCGTTGCTGGGATGAGCGCTGTGCGTCCTTCGACTGCTCGCCCTCGCTGCCGCTTGGGCTCGCGCTCAGGATGAGGTCTTTTCTTACTGCCGCCAAAGATTTCACCTCACCCTGAGCGCGCCCCTGAGCTTGTCGAAGGGGCGCAGTCGAAGGGCGCGGGATGGGTCTGCAATCGTTCTTGCGCATCTCGTACTCGCGGCTGCTGCTGCTAATATATAGCAAAGCGGCATTCCGAAGGAGCAAGCATGACGGCCTGCATGATCGGCTGGGCGCACAGCAAATTCGGCAAGCATGACGGCGCCGATCTCGAAGCGATGATCGTGCCGGTGGCGGCCGATGCCATCAAGGATGCCGGCATCGCCCCGAGCGATATCGACGAGATCTATATCGGCAATTTCAACGGCGGCTTCGTGCGCCAGGAATTCCCGTCGTCCTTGGTGCTGCAGGTCGATCCGGCGCTGCGCTTCAAGCGCACGACGCGGGTCGAGAATGCCTGCGCCACCGGCTCGGCCGCGATCTATCAGGGGCTCAACGCCATCGCCGCCAAGCGCGCGCGCATCGTGCTGGTGGTCGGGGTCGAGAAGATGTCGGAGGTCGGGGGCGCGCAGGTCGGCGATCTCCTGATCCGCGCCGCCTACCTCAAAGAAGAAGGCGCGATCGAGGGCGGCTTCGCCGGCGTCTTCGGCCGCATCACCGAGGCCTATTTCCAGCGCTATGGCGACCAGTCCGACGCGCTCGCGATGATCGCGGCGAAGAACCACAAGAACGGCGCCGCCAATCCGCTGGCGCAGATGCAGAAGGATCTCGGCTACGAGTTCTGCCGCACCGTTTCCGACAAGAACCCGCTGGTGGCGGGGCCGCTGCGGCGCACCGATTGCTCGCTGGTCTCGGACGGCGCCGCGGCGCTGGTGCTGGCCGATGTCGAGGTTGCCTTGCAAGGGAAGAAAGCGGTCGTGTTCCGGGCCGCCGAGCAGGTCAACGATTTCCTGCCGATGTCGAAGCGCGACATCACGTCTTACGAGGGCCCGGCGCTGGCCTGGCAGCGCGCGCTGGCGAGCGCGGGCGTGACGCTCGACGATCTTTCCTGCGCCGAGGTGCATGACTGCTTCACCATCGCCGAGCTGATGATCTACGAGGCGATGGGTTTGGAGAAGCATGGCCAGGGCGCGCGCGCCATCGCCGAGGGCAAGGTGGCGAAGGACGGCACGCTGCCCGTCAATGCTTCCGGCGGCCTCAAATCGAAGGGCCATCCGATCGGCGCGACCGGCGTCTCGATGCATGTGCTGCAGGCGATGCAGCTGACCGGCACCGCCGGCGGCATCCAGGTGAAGGACGCCGATCTTGCGGCGGTGTTCAACATGGGCGGCGCCGCGGTCGCGAATTACGTAAGCATTTTGGAGAGGCTGCGTTGATGAGCTTCAAGGGTCTTCTGCTCGAGGAGAGCGGTGGCAAGGTCGCGGCGAAGATCGCGACGCTCGAAGAAAGCCAATTGCCGCCGGGCGAGGTGACGGTCGACGTCGCCTATTCGACGCTCAACTACAAGGACGGGATGATCTTGAACGGGCTCGGGCGGCTGGTGCGGAATTATCCGCACGTGCCGGGGATCGATTTCGCCGGCACGGTCGCGGAGTCGTCATCGCCCGATTTCAAGCAAGGCGACGCGGTGGTGCTCACCGGCTGGGGCGTCGGCGAGCAGCGCTGGGGCGGCCATGCGCAGAAGGCGCGCGTCAAGGCGAGCGAGCTGGTGAAGCTGCCGTCGGGACTCACGCTGAAACAGGCGATGGCTTTCGGCACCGCCGGCTTCACCGCGATGCTGGCGGCGATGGCGCTCGAGGATCACGGGCTGAAGCCGGGGGACGGCGAGGTGCTGGTGACCGGCGCCTCGGGCGGCGTCGGCAGCGTCGCCGTCGTCGTGCTGTCGGCCTGGGACTATCAGGTCACCGCCTCGACCGGGCGGCTCGCGGCGAACGGCGATTACCTGCGCGGCCTCGGCGCGACGACGCTCATCGATCGCGCCGAGATCGCGGCGCCGAAGCGGCCGCTGGACAGCGAGCGCTGGGCCGGCGCGATCGACGCGGTCGGCGGCGGCACGCTCGCCTGCGTGCTGAGCCAGCTCAAATACCACGCCTCGGTCGCATCTTGCGGGCTGGCGGGCGGCAGCGAGCTCGCGACCACGGTGATCCCGTTCCTCTTGCGCGGGGTCAATCTGCTCGGCATCGATTCGGTGCGCTGCCCGATGGAGCGGCGGCGCGCGGCGTGGCTGCGGCTCGCCAAGGACCTGCCGCTCGGCAAGCTCGACGCGATGACCGAGACGGTGCCGCTCAGCGCCTTGCCGGGGCTGGCGGGCAAGATTTTGCAGGGCGAGGTGCGCGGCCGGGTGGTCGTCGATCTCAGTGCTTCCTAAAAAATCTCCGTTGTTTCACAGATAGATATGGACAAGCCCTCAGAGCTAACCTAGCCTTGATGCGGGAGTGGCTTAGCCGCATTGGGAAAATGCGGTCCCGTGACCGAGGCCCACAATGGATAGCGTCGATCGGCGAAAATTCCTCCAGGCATTGAGTGCCGGGGCTGCGGCCAGCCTCGCGCCCTTCCGCAGCGTCTGGGCGCTCGAGTCGGGGAAGGCCGGGGCCACCGTCGCCCTGCGGCTGCCGACGAAGACCCATATTGTGGTCGTCGATGCCGGCCATGGCGGCGTCGATCCCGGCTGCATCGGCCGCATCGGCACCTATGAGAAGGACGTGGTGCTCGACACCGCGCTGCGCCTCGCCCGCGGCCTCGAAGCCAGCAAGCGCTACAAGGTCGCGCTGAGCCGCTCGAGCGACAACTTCGTCTCGCTCGAGGAGCGGGTGATCAAGGCGCGCGCGCTCGGCGCCGATCTCTTCCTCTCGGTCCATGCCGATGCGCTGCCCGACCGCAGCTGGCGCGGCGCCTCGGTCTTCACCCTGTCCGACAAGGCGTCCGACAAGGAAGCGGCGATGGTCGCCGAGCGCGAGAACAAGTCCGATCTCGTCGCCGGCGTCAAATACACCGCCGATCCGCAGGTCAACGAAATCCTGTTCGATCTGGCGCGGCGCCAGACCAACAACCTGTCGCTGCGCTTGGCGCAGCAGCTCGTCACCGAGCTCGGCCATCACGTACGGCTCTTGGAACACACCCATCGCTCGGCGGCTTTCGTCGTGCTGAAGGCGCCCGACATCCCCTCGGCGCTGGTCGAAACCGGCTGCCTCTCCAATCCCGAGGAAGAGCGCGATCTGCGCCAGGCGAGCTATCGCGAGGTGGTCGCCGGCGCGCTCTTGCGCTCGGTTAACGACTATTTCGATCTGGTAACCAAAGGCGGCAGTGCCGGCGCGTGAGACGCCGGTCTTTAGCAGTCTTTTACCGATCGCGCCCTAGCCTTGGTATGCGGCGCAACGGGTCACCGAAGCGCTCGTAAGTCCTTCGGGCTTTTCCTCCCTGAACTTGGGCCGCACTTGGTGCGGCCCATTTTCGTATCGAGGATTACGACCGTTTCGCCCGCGCGGCTTCCGGCGGATCGCCGAGCAGCTCGGCGACGCCGGCGCGCCGCGCCCAATATTCCCAGGCGCGCCACATCTCGGCGGTGTTGGGATTGAAGAGATCGGTGCGCGCGGCGATCTCGCCCGGATACATCGGCTTCGGCGTGCCGACGCGCATCGCCGCCATCTGCACCCGCGCATTCTTCGGCGCATAGACGCCGATCCGCGTCACATCCATCAGCGAGCGGCCGGCGGCGGCGAAGCCGTGGCCGCGCATCAGCACGACGCGGCCGTCGCCGAGCCGCTTCGCCAGATCGCGGCCCTGCTCCATGTTGACGACGAGAAGATTGGTTCCGGTGCCGAATTTGTCGGCGATGTCCCAGGTCTTGACCTCGGTGCCGATGACGCTGCCGGAATGGATCACCGGCACCATCTTCGCGTCGGTCAGGCTATAGGGCAGCATGTCCTCGGCATGGCTGTGCACGACGCCCATCACCTCGGGCCGCGCCTCGTAGATCCCGCCGTGGATGAAGCGCTCGAGATAGGGCGGCCGGCCGTCACCGCCGACTGGCTTGCCGTCGAGCGTGAATTCGAGGATGTCGCCGGCCTCGACCAGCTCGGGACTGCGCGAGCGCGCCAGGAAATAGCGGCCCGGATCCTTCGGATGGCGCATGCTGACATGCCCGTAGGCGTCGACCACGTCCTCGCGGGCGAGGATGCGGTTGGCGATGACAAGGTCGCGCTTCGCCCGATCGAGGTCGTCCATGCTTAGTCTCCCTGAATGATGATGATGCGGTCAGACCTTGCCGAGACGATGCGGCGAATCCGGACGCGAATGGTCGAATTGCTGGTAATGCTGGCGCAAGAGGTCCTTGCCGTAGTCGTTGCCGTTGGGCGTGCGCACCAGCGTGTGGATGTGGTTGCGCGTGTGATCGTCGTTGTCGTAGGCGATGCCCTGCTGGTGATCGAACTCGATCAGGATCACCGGATTGAAGATGCGGTAGTAGAACGGGTCGACGTCGTTGACGTTGCCGATCCAGGCAAAGCGCGTCTCGTTGACGTAGCGCTTCGCCTCGGCGAAGCGGAGCTCGGCATGGCCCGGCCGGATGCGGCCGGTATAGACGGCGATGAGCGCCTGCAGCCTCTCGCGCTGCTCTTGCGTCATATCGCTGTAGCGCAGCCCCTGATCGGGCAACACGAGATTGTCGTTGAAGGCAGTGCCGAAGACGTCGAAAGGCAGCTTCATGCCGATCGTCGCCTGAGCGCGTTGCTCGGCGTTGAAGTCGTTCATCAGCGCCCAGCCATCGGCCTCCTCGCGTTTGAAAACGCACACGCCTTTGTATTTGCCGAACTTCGCCTCGACCGGCTCCGAGCCCATGAAATTGGGCGTCAGCACGATCTGGTCGCCCATCACGAAGCAGTTGATGATCAGGTGATGACCGTCGATCTGCCAGCCCCAGGGCTCGGTCGGCGACGGCGTGCCCATGACACTCATCCAGTAGAACCACTCGCCGTATTCGCCCGGCCGGTTGGTCACCTCGCAGATATGCTCGTTGAGCTTCATGACGTCGCGCGCCAGCTCGTAGCCGGCGGCGCTGAGGCTCGCGCGCAACAGGCCGAGCGCTGCCGCACGCTGCGCTTCGGTCATATCGTTCAGCGACGCGCCGTGGCGAATCATGAACACATGCATGTTGTGCCAGGCCTGCCACGGGCCGCTGTCGAGGTCGAAGCTTCCGAGGGCGCGCTGCTCGGGCGAGAGCGCGCGCAGGAAGGTCTCCGCCGCCTCGACCACGCCTTGCAGCGAATGGCCGGTCTTGTGGATCGGGAACAGGCCGCGGACCGGCTCGCCGGTGGTGGTGACGCCCGTGAACGGCTTGGCCATCTCGGCCTTGCCGCGATCGAGCATCTTCTGCAGCACCTCGGGCAGGGGGAAGGGCTTCAGCGCATTGCCGGGCCGCCGCTCGCGCGGCCGAAATACGCGTTCCGTCTCTGCCATGCCGATCCCTCCCGGATGTCGGGGCCGATTCTAGCATGGCGCGCGCCGGCGGGAAGCGCGGCGGGAAATCCGGGCCAAAACGAAACCGGCGCCGCCCGAAGGACGGCGCCGGCCTATAGCTCCGCTTCGCTCGAGCGGCTTAGTCGCAAACCGGCGACGGACCCGCGCTGACCGCGTTGGGCGAGGTCAAGCCGCCGACGGCCGCACCGGTCGCGCCGCCCGCGACCGCGCCGAGCGCCGGGTTGCCGCCGATCGCACCGAGCGCCGCGCCGCCGGCCGCGCCCATGGCGCCGCCGGTTACCGCCCGGCAGCCGGGGCTTTCGCCGCAGCCGGCGAGCGCCAGGGAACCGATGATCATCACAGTGCCAAGCAAATACGCGCGCATAGAACCTCCTTACGATGATGGTCTCGTTAGGCAACGTGACGACATGGGGTTGGTTCCGCGCGGAGCGGCCGGGTTCTGCGGCTTGGCCGTAGGCGTTGTGTAATAAAAATGACATTCCTTTGAAAAAAAAGTGACACGGGACCGGCCTACCGTGCCGCTGCGGGTCCATGCATCGCGCATGGGCCAACAGGGTCACGAGAGAGGGGCTACCTGATGAAGAAATCAATGATGTGGAGCGCGGTCGGTCTGGCGGCGATGCTGATTGCCGGTCCGGCAATGGCGAGGGATTTGAGCGGCGCCGGCAGCACGGCGATCTATCCGGTGCTGGCGAAATGGGCCGATGCCTATCACACCTCAACCGGTATCGCGGTCAATTACCAGGCGATCGGCTCGGGCGGCGGTATTCAGCAGATCAATGCAAAGACCGTCGATTTTGGCGCAAGCGACAAGCCGCTGAAGCATGAGGATCTAGCAAAGAACAGCGAAATCCAGTTCCCGGCGGTGATCATTTCCATCGTTCCGGTCGTCAATCTTCCCGGCATCAAGGCCGGCGAGATCACGCTCGATGGTCCGGTGCTGGCCAGCATCTATCTCGGCAAGGTCGCCTATTGGGACGATCCGGCGATCGCCAAGCTCAATCCCGGCGTCAAGCTGCCGCATCTCGACATCTCGACCGTGCATCGCTCGGACGGCTCGGGTACGACCTTCAACTTCACCGACTATCTCGGCAAGGTCAGCCCCGAATGGCAGCAGAAGGTCGGCTCTGACACTGCGGTCGAATGGCCGAACGGCGTCGGCGGCAAGGGCAATGCCGGCGTCGCGGGCATGACGCAGCAGATCAACGGCGCGATCGGCTACGTCGAATATGCCTACGCCATGGAAAACAAGATGGTATACACCAAGATGATCAACGCGGCGGGCAAGACGCTCGCACCGACCATGGATGCGTTCGAGGCCGGAGGCGCGAACGCCAAATTCAGCGCGGCTAACGACTTCTATACGGTGCCGACCAACGCGCCCGGCGAGAAGAGCTGGCCGATCACCGCGGTGACCTGGGTCATCATGCGAACGGATTATCCGGCCGCCCAGAACGAGCCGGTGCTGAAATTCTTCGACTGGTGCTTGAAGAACGACGCAGCCCATTCTCAGGCGACAGCGCTCGACTACGTGCCGTTGCCGCCGAATGTCGTCGGCCTGATCGAGGCGAGCTGGCAACAGAGCTTCAAAGACCAGAGCGGCAAGCCGCTCTGGACCGCGTCAACCCGCTAACGCGCCCCTCACGAACAATCAGCGTTAGCGCTTGATGAATGGGCCGGATCGCAAGATCCGGCCCATTCTCATTTGTAGGAGGCGCGGGAAAAGCCGCGGCGTCAGCCGCCGCCGCTGCTGTCGCCGCCGAGGATGATTGCGGCGATCGCGACCAGCGCGACGCTGAGCGGGCCGCCAATCCAAAGAGAGGTGACGCCGTGGGTATAGGGAATGAAGCGCAGCAAGCCGAAGGGGATCGCCCGGATGATCGAGCCGATGCCGATCATCACCCCGGTGAAACCGGCGCCATGGCCGAGCAAGTGAAGGATCGTCCGCATCCGCGTTATCGCCCGTTCCGCCGAACGCACAACCAAGCCGCTGGTGCTGCCGGAAAGGATTGAACTTTCGACCTCTCCCTTACCAAGGGAGTGCTCTACCACTGAGCTACGGCAGCGAAACCGGCTTGATGTCAAATCCGATGGCGGGCGGAAATACAGGATCGGCCCGTCACTGGCAAGCGGGCGCGGTCGCCGGCAGCGAATTTTGACAGATAATTCAGGCGATTAACATTCGCGAAACCATCTTCCCGAAAAATGGCGGCGGCGCATTCCGCCGCCGCGTCGGGCCGATGATCTTCCAGAAGTCGCATTTCCTCCATCAATTGCCGCTCGGCGCCAAACGCGTGCTGCTGATCCATGCGCTCAGCCATCAGCGGCTCTCCGTCGATGGCGAAGTCAACGCGGTCATCGATTTTTTCGCCGCGCCGCGGCAATGGCCCGACGACTATCCCGCCCTCGCCAAGCTTGTCGCCCGCGATCAGACGACGCTCGCCGGTTTCATCACCACGCTGGTCGAGCGCGGCTTCCTGGTCGAAGGCAGCGCCGATGACGAGGTCGCACAAACCGTCGCCAAGCTCGGCGTCACTTATGGCCGCGATCCGGGCGAGCTGCTCGACCGCTATCGCCGCGAATTGAAGGAAGGCGCTCAAGCCTATTGGTCGGCGGGCGCCGCGCGCGGTATCGAGGATCTCGGCGGCGCCGGCGGCGGCGCCAAGAAGCGTGTCGATCTCCTGCTGTTCGGCGATTGCGACATCCAGATGGAAGCCGATTTCCTGCGCCGCGAAGCTGCGCGCCGCGGCATCGATCTGCGCGTCGCCGCGACCTCGGCGGACGATGTCCGCTTCGCCGCCGAGCATCGCCACGATGCGGTGCTGATCGGCGCGCTCGGCGCCCGGCATTTGCTGACACTCGATCCCGCGGCGGCGCAGGGCCCGCCGCACGCACCCTATATCTTGCAGGCGCGCCAGCTCCTCGAGCAGCTGCGCCGCCACACGGGGGCGCCGATCCTCATCGATAATTTGCCGGAGCCGACGGTGCAGCCGCTGGGCCTCGCCGAGCGCGGCCTCAATGGCCACCGCACGCGGTTCCGCACCACCAATGTCGTGCTCGCCGATCTCGCGGCCTCGCTCCCCGATGTGCATGTGGTCGATATCGCCGCGGCGATGGCCGCAAGCGGCACGGCGCGCATGATCGACGACGCGCAGGTCGGCTTCACCCATCTCGGCTCGCCCGGCTGGATGCTGCAGCGTCCCGACAGCGAGAAGGCGGCGACCCACGGACTCTTTCCCGATCTGCGGCCGCTCGCCGAGGCGCTGGGTGGCGATCCCTATGGCCGCGAGGCGGCGATGGCGCGGACGCATGTCGACGCGCTCGTCACCGTGCTCGGCATCGATCGCAAGAAATGCGTTATCGTCGATCTCGACGGCGTCCTTTGGCCGGGGGTGCTCGCCGAGACCGGCCAGCCTTTCGCCTGGGATCCGACGATCAGCGGCGCGTTCTCGTATATCGGCCTCTATTTCGGCCTGCATGAGGCTCTGCTCTGCTTGAAACAGCGCGGCATCGTCCTTGCCTGCGTCAGCAAGAACGACGAAGCGACGGTCCGCGACCTGTGGCGCTATAGCGACCACTATCCGCGCCAGCGTTTGCTGACGCCGGAGGATTTCGTCACCTGGCGCGTCAACTGGGGCGACAAGTCCGAGAATATCCGCTCGATCGCCGCCGAGATCGGCTTCGCGATGGAAACCTTTGTCTTCATCGACGATCATCCGATCGAGCGCGACCGCGTTCGCCAGCGTCTGCCCGAGGTCGAGGTCTGGGGCGAGGATCTGTTCGGCCTGCGCGCGAAGCTGCTGACCGATCCGCGGCTGCAATCGCCGACCATCACCGAAGAGGCGGCGCAGCGCACCGCGCTGGTGAAAGCGCAGCTCCACCGCCAGCAGTTCCGCGCCGAAGCGGTCGACGAGCGCGACTATGTCGCGTCCTTGCGCGTCGACTGCCGGATCGAGCGGCTGCAAGCCGACACCAAGCTCGACCGCGTCGAAGAATTGTTTCGCCGCACCACCCAGTTCAACGCCACCGGCCGCATCTTCGCGCTCGCCGAGCTCCAGGCGATGGTGCGGGATCCCGCCGCCTGGCTGTTCACGCTCCATGTGTCGGACCGCTTCGGCGAGCACGGTCTCGTCGGCGCGGCGGCCGTCATCGACGGCGAGATCGTCGGGCTGGTGCTGAGCTGCCGCGTGCTCGGCCTCGGCATCGAGCATCGCTTCCTGCAACACATCGTGAATGCGCTTAAAATGTCGGATATCGCCGCGACCGGCCGCGTCATCGAAACATCGCGCAACGCGCCGGTGCGCAACATCTATCGCGACAATGGCTTCACGCAGGACGCCGCCGGGCTATGGCGCGCCGGCGACTCATTGAGCTCCGCCGCATAAGTAGGGAATAAAGGGATGACCGCAGCCGTTTCGTCCTAGAACGAACATGGCTGAACGGACATTCATCATGGCGCGCGAACCGGATCTCGAGGAGTTGCTGCATGACGACATCATGGAGCCGGTGATGCGCAGCGCCCATGTGACGCGCGAGGACTTGCGGCGCCAGCTCCAGGCGATCGCGCGGCCTCCGCACGCGCGCGAGGATCGCGACGCCGAGGATTGACCGCTCGGGGCGCGGCGCTTGACGCGCCGCCGCGGGACCATCACCGTTACGATATGACGGACAAGCCCAAAGAGGCTCCGCAGCGCAGCGCAGCCGGCGCGCATGCCGCCACGGCGCGCGAGGCCCGGCTCGCGGCGGCGCTCCGCGCCAATCTCCATCGCCGCAAAGCCCAGGCGCGCGAACGCACCGAACCGGCCGCCGAAAAGCCTCAGGAATCCTGATTTAAGTCATTGATTCATCGGGGCTTGAGCCCGCGGGCGGCATCGATTACAACCCGCCGGACCGGCTTGCGTTAATTTCCGGACAGATTTGAGAGCATGGACAGGATTCGCATCCGCGGCGGGAAACCGCTTTCGGGAACCATTCCCATCGGCGGCGCCAAGAACGCCGCGCTGCCGCTGATGACGGCGGCGCTCTTGAGCGACGAGCCGCTGACGCTGCGCAATGTCCCAGTGCTGGCCGATATCACGACTCTGTCGCATCTCCTGGTGCAGCATGGGGCGACGGTGACGCTGGTCGGGGCGGCGACGCCGCGCGAGCACGGCCACGCGCTGAAGATCGACGCCCAGCGCATCATCTCGACCACCGCGCCCTACGATCTGGTGCGGCGCATGCGTGCCTCGGTGCTGGTGCTGGGGCCGCTGCTCGCGCGCTGCGGCGAGGCGCGGGTCTCGCTGCCCGGCGGTTGCGCCATCGGCACGCGGCCGGTCGATCTCCACATCAAAGCCATGGAGCAGCTCGGCGCATCGATCGATCTGCGCCAGGGCTATATCCATGCCCAGGCGCCGAAGGGCCTCAAAGGCGCGGAGATCATCTTCCCCAAGGTCTCGGTCGGCGCGACCGAGAATCTGCTGATGGCGGCTTCGCTCGCCGACGGCGAGAGCGTGCTGGTCAACGCCGCGCGCGAGCCCGAGATCGTCGATCTCGCCGCTTGCCTCAACGCCATGGGCGCGAAGATCGCCGGCGGGGGCAGCGATCGCATCACCGTGACTGGGGTCAAGAAGCTGCATGGCGCCGAGCATACGGTGGTGCCCGACCGGATCGAGACCGGGACCTATCTCATGGCGGCGGCGATCACCGGCGGCGCGGTCGAGCTCGTCGGCGCGCGCCACGATCTCGTCGCCGCGGTGGCGCGCAGCCTCGAAGGCGCCGGCGTCGAGGTCGGCGAGACCGCGACCGGCATTTCCGTGCGCCGCCGCAACGGCCAGCTCACGGGCGTCGATGTTATGACCGAGCCGTTCCCGGGCTTCCCGACCGATCTGCAGGCGCAGATGATGGCGCTGATGACCAAGGCCGAAGGCGCAGCGATGATCACCGAGACCATCTTCGAGAACCGCTTCATGCACGTGCCGGAGCTCTGCCGCATGGGCGCCAACATCAATGTCCACGGCGCCTCGGCCGTGGTGCGCGGCGTGCCGCGCCTCAACGGCGCCGAGGTGATGGCGACCGATCTGCGTGCCTCGGTGTCGCTGGTGCTGGCGGGCCTCGCCGCCGAGGGCGAGACCGTGATCAACCGCGTCTATCATCTCGATCGTGGCTATGAGCGGCTCGAGGAGAAGCTCGCCGCCTGCGGCGCCGAGATCGAACGCCTGAGCGACGATTAGGCGGGCGAGGAGCGGGCGATGGCGGGATTGAAGCTGCGCGCGGCCGATGCCGAAGATATCGCGGTGCTTTCGGCCGTCCTGCAGGATGCGCTCGTCACGATTGCCGAGATCACCTATCTGCCCGAGGAGCGGCGCTTCGTCCTCGTCGCCAACCGCTTCCGCTGGGAGCCGCGCACCGGCGAGCCGCAGGCGAAAGGCTCCGAGCGCGTGCTGACCGGTATCTGCATCGACGACGTGACCGCGGTGAGCCGTCGCGGCTTCCGTCCGCGCGAAAGCGACCGCATGCTGTCGCTGCTGGCGTTGCGCCTGGAGGATGGCGAGGGCGCGCCCAAAGCGCTGTTTCTCGATTTCGCCGGCGGCAGTTCCATCCGGCTGGAAGTCGACCGGATCATGTGCCATCTAGATGATCTGGGCGAGCCCTGGCCGACGCGGTGGCGGCCGAAGCATCCGGTCGCGGATGCGGGTTGAGCAGCACGGGATCCGTCTTCTCTTGGGAGTTTCGGTTTTGCGCGGCAATGAAACGCTGGTTTTGGCGCTACCCCGAGGCCGCATCCTCGGCGAGGTGACGCCGCTCTTGGAGCGCGCCGGCATCGCGATCGAGCCGGCGTTCGACGATCCGGATTCGCGCCAGCTGCGCTTCAAGACCAATCATCCGGCGCTCGACGTCATTCGCGTACGCAGCTTCGACGTCGCGACCTTCGTCGCCTTCGGCGCGGCGCAGCTCGGCGTCGCCGGCAACGACGTGCTGATGGAATTCAACTATCCCGAGATCTACGTGCCGCTCGATCTCAAGATCGGGCGTTGCCGCCTCGTTGTCGCGGCGCCGCGCGAGGATGTCGGACGCGACGACCCGGCGCGCTGGAGCCATGTCCGCATCGCCACCAAATATCCCGAGATGACACGCCGGCACTTCGCGCAGCGCGGCGTCCAGGCCGAATGCATCGTCCTCAATGGCGCGATGGAGCTGGCGCCGAGCATGGGCCTCGCGCGCCAGATCGTCGATCTCGTCGCGACCGGCAGCACGCTGCGCGCCAACGGCCTGGTCGAGATCGAGCATATCGCCGACATCACCTCGCGCTTCATCGTCAATCGCACCGCGCTCAAGACGCGCGCGGCCGAGGTCAACGGCTGGATTGAGCGTTTCCGCGGGGCGGCCGATGCCGCTTGAGCTCGACAGCGCGGCGCCCGGCTTCGCCGCCGCCTTCGCGAAATTCCTCGCCGCCAAGCGCGAGCTCGCCGCCGAGGTCGATGCCGCGGCCGCCGCGATCGTCGACGACGTGCGCGCGCGCGGCGATACGGCGGTGATCGAGCACACCAAACGCCTCGACCAGCTCGACCTCACGCCCGCGACGATGCGTGTCCCGGAAAGCGAGATCGCGGCCGCAGCGAAGCTCGCAAAGCCCGCGGCACTCGAGGCTCTGCGCTTCGCACGGCAGCGGATCGAGGATTACCACAAGAAGCAGGTACCGGCCGATCTCGATTACACCGACACGGCGGGGGTGAGGCTTGGCTGGCGCTATCGCCCGATCAGCGCGGTCGGGCTCTACGTGCCGGGCGGCACCGCGGCCTATCCCTCCTCGGTGCTGATGAATGCGGTACCGGCGAAAGTCGCCGGCGTGACGCGCCTGGTGATGGTGGTGCCGGCGCCCAAAGGCGCGCTCAACCCGCTGGTGCTCGCGGCGGCTGAGATCGCCGGCATCACCGAGATCTATCGCGTTGGCGGCGCGCAGGCGATCGCGGCGCTTGCTTACGGCACCGCGACGATCGCGCCGGTCGACAAGATCACCGGGCCCGGCAACGCCTATGTCGCCGCCGCCAAGCGCCGCGTCTTCGGCACCGTCGGCATCGACATGATCGCGGGTCCCTCGGAGGTGCTGGTGATCGCCGATCGCGACAACGATCCGCAATGGATCGCCGCCGATCTTCTGGCGCAGGCCGAGCACGACGCCGCGGCGCAGTCGATTCTCGTCACCGACGATCGCGGCTTCGCCGCGGCGGTGCGCGATGCGGTCGCGCGCCAGCTCGAGCGCCTGCCGCGCCAGGCGATCGCCGCGGCGAGCTGGCGCGATCACGGCGCTATCATCCTGCTGCGCGATCTTGCCGAAGCGCCGGCTCTGGCCGACCGTATTGCCGCCGAGCATGTCGAGCTTGCGGTCGCCGCGCCCGAGACGCTGGCCGCACGGATCCGCCATGCCGGCGCGATCTTTTTGGGCCGCCACACGCCCGAAGCGGTCGGCGACTACGTCGCCGGGCCCAATCACGTCCTGCCGACGGCGCGCAGCGCGCGCTTCGCCTCAGGCCTCGGCGTCATGGATTTCATGAAGCGCACCTCGCTCTTGCAATGCGATGCCGCGAGCCTCAAGGCGATCGGCCCGGCGGCGATCGCGCTCGCCGAGGCCGAAGGCCTCGACGCCCATGCGCGCTCGGTCGCGGTGCGGCTCAATCTCGGCGATTCTTGAGCCGATGGCGCGCGGCGACCAGCGTATCGCGCAGATCACGCTCGACGAACATACGGTCGTCCGCCGCAACGCCGATATCGAGCACGAGCGCAAAGTCGCGATCAGCGATCTGCTCGCCGAGAACAGCTTCGCGCCGGTCTCGGCGATCAAAGGCCCGTTCCACCTGCACTTGAGCGTCGCCGAGAACCGGCTGCTGCTCGATATCCGCGACACCAAGGACAAGCCCTTGGAGCAGGCGGTGCTGCCGCTCTTGCCGTTCCGCAAACTCGTCAAAGACTATTTCATGATTTGCGGCAGCTATTACAGCGCGGTGCGCGAGGCGAGCCTGGCGAAGATCGAGGCGATCGATATGGGCCGGCGCGCGCTCCACAACGAGGGCAGCGAGAAGCTGTGCGAGCGGCTCGCCGAGCGCGTCGTCGTCGATGACAACACCGCGCGGCGTCTCTTCACGCTGCTCTGCGTCCTGCATATCCGGGGGTGATATGTCGCGGTTGCCCGGGAGCGTGCTGTTCGCCTGCACCTTGAACTCGATCCGCTCGCCGATGGCGGCGGCGCTGATGCGCCGTCTGCACGGCCGGCGCGTCTTCGTCGATTCCATCGGCGTGCGCACCGCGCCGATCGATCCCTTCGCCGTCGCGGTGATGGCCGAGGTAGGTATCGATCTCGCCAATCATCAGCCCAAGAGCTTCGACGAGCTCGAGGACACGTCGTTCGATCTCGTGGTCTCGTTGTCGCCGGACGCGCAGCACTGCGCCGTCGAGTTGACCCGGAGCGCAGCCTGCGAGGTCGAGTTCTGGCCGGTGCTCGATCCGACCGGGATGGAAGGCAACCGGGAGGAAACCCTCGCCACCTATCGCATGGTGCGAGACCAATTGCAGAAGCGCATCATGGAGCGCTTCCCCCCGGCCGATTCCTGAAATGCCGCTGATCCTCGCCTCGTCCTCGCCGCGCCGGCGCGAGTTGCTCGCGCAGATCGGCATCGTGCCCGACGCGATCGATCCCGCCGATCTCGACGAGACTCCGCGCGCGGGCGAATTGCCGCCAAATCACGCCGAGCGGCTTGCCGCCGAGAAAGCGCAACTCGTCGCGCGGCGCCATCCCGGCGCTTTCGTGCTCGGCGCCGACACGGTCGTCGGCTGCGGTCGGCGCATCCTGCCGAAAGCCGAGACCGCTGCCGACGCGCAGCGCTGCCTCCAACTCCTGTCGGGGCGGCGGCATCGCGTCCATGGCGGGATCGCGCTGGTGACGCCGGCCGGCAAGCTGGTGCGGCGCCGCGTCGTCACCGCGGTGGCGATGAAGCGGCTGTCGCCGCAAGAGATCGAGGCCTATCTCGCCAGCGGCGAGTGGCAGGGCAAGGCCGGCGGCTACGCGATCCAGGGCCGCGCCGCGCGTTTCGTGCGCGAAATCATCGGTTCTTACAGCAATGTCGTCGGCCTGCCGCTGTTCGAGACCGCGATGCTGCTGGAAGGCCAAGGTCTTCGATGGTGACGGGGTTCCGCTGGTGAGCCGCACGCTGGCGCTCGCCGTCTCGCCGGGCGAGGTCTGGGCCGCGCTCGAGGAAGATGGCGAGCTGACGGGCTTGCACGTGGCGCGCGACGCTTCGCGCGACGTGGTCGGCGCGGTCTATCTCGGCCGCGTCGTCGCGTTGCGGCCGGAGCTGCCGGCGGCGCTCGTCGATATCGGCCTCGACCGGCCCGCTTTCCTCGATGCGCGCGATGCCGATCGCGAGAAAGGCATCGCCGGCCTGACCGAAGGCGCGACGCTGCTGGTCGAGGTGATCAAAGCGACGCGCGCCGACAAGGCGGCGGGCGTCCGCGTCTTGCCCGCCGATGACGCGCGCCGTGCGGCGTTCGCGCAGGCGGCGCGCGCAGTGCAGCCGCCGGCACGGCTCGATGCGCCCGAGCCGGCGATTCTGGCCGCGGCCAAGCCGCTGCTGACGCCGCCGCCCGATCGCATCCTAATCGACGAGCGCGGCGCGCTCGCCGAGCTGCGCCGCGCCGATCCGAGGCTCGCGGAGAGACTTGCCTTTCACGGCGAAGCGACGCCGCTTTTCGACGCGCTTGGCATCGCCGACGCGATCGAGGCCGTCTTGCAGCCCCGCGTCGCGCTGCCGGGCGGCGGCACGATCGTTGTCGAGCCGACGCATGCCGCGACCTTGATCGACGTCGATGGCGGCGCGCGGAAGCCGCTCGACGCCAATCTCGCCGCCGCGGTCGCGATCGCGCGGCAGATCCGGCTGCGCAATCTCGCCGGCCCGATCGTGATCGATTTCGTCGGCATGACGAAGCGCGAGGATCGCGACAAGGTCGCAGCGGCGCTGACGGCGGCCCTGGCGGAGGACCGGGAGAAGCGCGATTTCCTCGGCTGGACGAAGCTCGGCCATTTCGAGCTCGTGCGCCGGCGCGGCGCGCCGGCTGTGACGGAGCTGTTCAGCGAGCCATCGCCCGAAGGCGGCTGGCGCAAGACTGGGCTCACCCTGGCGCTCGCCGCCTTGCGCGCGGTTGACCGCGAAGCGCAAGCGCGGCCAGGGAAGAGCTTCGCGCTCGCCGTCCATCCCGATATCGCCGCCGCGCTCGATGATGGCGCCGGGCTTGCGGCGCGGCAGTGGCTCGAAGCGCGGCTCGGCCGCCGGCTCGCGGTGACGGCCGAGCCGAACCGCGCGCGCGACGCGGTCGACATCCGCGCGGAATGACTTATCTATAGCGGCGAGATGAGCGAGGAACGCGCCAAAATCCCGGTCAGCGCCTGCCCGATCTGCGGCAAGCCGGCAGCGGTCAAGCACCGGCCGTTCTGCTCCCATCGCTGTGCGCTGATCGATCTCGGCCGCTGGCTCGGCGGCAATTACAGCGTGCCTGCGCGCGAGGGCAATGACGAGGAAGGAGACTCTCCGCCCACGCTCGAGGAAGACGAGGGATAGGGCCGGCGGCGCTTACCCTTACTTGGTTGGACCGCTCACTTGGTGGCGGTCGTCAGCGCGTAGCGTTTGTCGATCAAGTTCTCGATGCGGATGTCGCCCTTGAGCAGCCCTTGCGATTTGAGCCACGCGATCTGCTTGGCGTAGCTCGCGAGATCGATCCGCGCATCCGCCTGCACGTAAGGGGCGCCCGCCTCGACCTGGGCCGGCGGCAAGCCGGTGAAGTCGGAAATGATCTTGATGATCGCGGGCGCGTCCGGTCCGTCTTGCCGCGCCTCGTCCGGGCCGGTGAAGGCGTCGTGGATGTCGCGGCTCGCCTCGCGATAGGCGATGAGGAAGCGTTTCACCACGTCGCCGCGCTCGTCGAGATCGCGTTTGGCGGCGAGCAGCATCACGCCGGCTTTCAAGGGCGCGTAGTCCGAGGTCCAGCCGAGGAACCTGATCTGGCCTTTGTCGACGAGGTTGAGGATCGGGCCGTTCGGCATCACCGCCGCATCGACCACGCCGCCGATCAGGGCGGAGGTCACGACCGAGTTCGATTGCAGCGGCTTCACCTCGACGGCGCTCATCGGGAAGCCGTCGCGCTCGGCGAGGATGCCGATCACGTTGTGCAGCGCGGTGCCGAGCTGGGTGATCGCGACGCTGTGACCGGGAAGATCATGCGGCGTCTTCAGCCCCGCATCCCATGCTTTGTTCGAGCCGAGAAATTCGAGCGCGTGGAAGCCCTTGCTGTCGCCGCCCGAGGCGCCGATGAGCTTCACCTGTCCCTGCGCCGCGAGGTTGTAGAAACCCGCCGACGGTCCGGCGATGCCGAAATCGATGTCGCCCGAGGCGGCAGCGACGGCGATCGGCTGCGCGCTGTCGAAATAGACTTGCTCGACATCGAGTCCTTGCGTCTGGAAATAGCCATGCGCCAAGCCGACCGGGACGCTCACATAGCCGATGAGGCGCGTGGTGCCGACCTTGACATGATCCGCGGCCGCGGCCGGGAGTGCGGCGACGACGACCCCTATGACGATCAGCCATAAGCGCGGCATGACGGACCTCCCTGCTTGCTCTCGTTGGCGGCGATTTTAGAGGCGCAGGCCGGTGCCGCGCTACCCAGGTCTGCGAGCCATGGAACAACGCCTAAAGGCGTGGCGTCCGGCGGGAGCGGGCTGGACAGTCCGAGCGATTTTTGCGATAAGCCCGCGCGTCCTCGTTCGGTCGGGGCCGGCACGGCGCCCAGGTAGCTCAGTTGGTAGAGCACGTGACTGAAAATCACGGTGTCGGTGGTTCAATTCCGCCCCTGGGCACCAACTAAATCAAGCACTTAGCTGGTTTTCGGTGGAATAAGATTTCGACGTGTCGGCGCTGTGTCGCCGGCACCATTATCCCGCCCCTAGACGGTTAACTCGGGTGTCTTGCTAGTTTGGTAGCCGCCGTTGAGATCGTGCCCAGCGGCGTTCTATGGCGCTGGGCGGGATTCGAGAGATAGAAGCGACCCGCGCGTGATCAAACGAGAAGTAAAAACAGGCCCCCGCGTAATGCTGACGTTCCACGAAAAGCAGATTTGCGAAGCGATCGTGCGTTACCTTGAAGCGCGGGAAGGAGAGCGCCGCGCCGATGTCGCATCGCCGGAGGATGATCATCACCCGAACGCCGTTGAACTCGTTTGGCGACTGGGTCAAAAGCTCTTCGCGCTGGAGCATACCGGAATCGAACCCTTCGAGGGACATATGCAATTGGAGGCGGAGGCGGAGCGCCATTTCGGTCCGATCTCCGCACGCCTTGCGAACGCTCTGCCGCCGGATGTCTTCGAGTTGCAGGTTCCTGCCAAGGCGATGGCTGGTTGCAATCGGGTCGAAATCGCCAGGATTCAGGAGGCCATCGTCGCTTGGGTGAAGCAGGTCGGTCCGACGCTGAAGGTCCACCGCTATGCAGACTACCGGGGAGGGCACTTCAAGCGGGTGTCGCCTGCTGGCGTACCGTTCGAGTTGAGCCTTTATCGCTTCGAGACGCTGCCCTCGATCGGTGGCCGATTCCGGATTAAGCACGTTTTCACCGGCGATCCGGAGCATGCACGAGCCGAGCGACTGCGCAGAGCGTGTGACAAGAAATTTCCGAAGCTTGCGGCATGGAAGCGAGACAGTGGAGCGCGAACCATTCTCGTGCTCGAGGATAATGACATTCAGTTGACCAATCACGCGGCCGTCGCCGATGCGTATGTTCCACTAGCCCGCGGCCGAAGCGACCGACCTGATGAAACCTACATCGTATCGACCTGCGTGAACCCTTGGGATGCTTGGCCGCTCCTTGTCGACGGGGTCTCCTTGCACGATCTATCCGCCCGTGAAACAGACTGTCGGTGGGAAATTGATCCCGCAACACTCGGCTTGATGACGACATGTTAAAAGCGGGAGCGCGTAAGTCGTCAGGTGACCCAAATGGGTCACCTGAATGGGGCCAATGAGCCTCGTAGACTGGGTGCCCGGATAAGCCTAGACGATTCGACTCTCGCCCTTCGTTGCGCTTCGATGACCGACAATGGGTAGCTGGCGACCGCAGGACGATCCACCGAGAGAGCGACCGCGCCATGCGCCTGGACCCGTCCCGACCATCGGCCAGCTCATGCGGCAGAAGATGGGTAACTGGGCTTGGTTCTGGTGCCGTAATCCCGCCTGCGGTCATTACCGAGCGATGGCACTAGCGCCGATCGCGATCAAGCTCGGTCTCGATATGCAGCCAGTTCCGAATCATTCCGGCGCCAGCTCGGAGGCCCGCGGTTTCTTCCAACAATGCAGATTACTATTGTGGCATCATGATCGGCCTGCACATTTTGTGACCAGGAGCGGATTACCCGGCTTGAGACCGCGAAATTCGAAGCACGGGAAATTGGAAGCACGGCAAGTATGCCGCGATGAAACCTCAATCCGGTTCGAATGCGTACCGCGACGTCTTAGCTTGCCACATCTCTCTTTTCTCTTTCGCAGCAACGCGCAGAATTACGACTTGATCTCCGAATCACCGGTGCTATATAGAGTTTTGCGTGCCATTGAGCCCCGTTGCAGCGACAGCGGAGGCTGTGGGAATAATAAACACGAGATAGTGAAATCGCCGCTCGACGTCTATGTGACTCGGGCGCGGTGTTATTGAAAGCGTCGCACATCTCTTCGAAAGGTTGAGTGTTCGCTAATCGACGCGGTCCACCATGTGACGAGAACCGCGCACAACCTGAAGGAGGATTAGAATGTCCGTTTCTGCTGTAAGAAACACCTCGGTAGAACCCGAATCCCGCAGTTCGCTCTTGGAGACAAACTGGGAAGAGATTGCCGAGCCGGGCGCTTATGTTGAGAAAGGGTCTGGCGACCTTTATCGAGTTCCGCAGGAGGCTCTGATCCAAGGTGGCTCACCCATCATCATGAAGGAGAGTCGCGGCGCTTCCCGTCTCGTTCAGGTCAGCAAAGACCCCTTTGTGACTCTTCTTGAGGCGCGGCATCGCAGCGCACAGCACAACATCTCGCCAAACTTCTAAAGTACCTCGACGCTGAACTTCTTGGGCCCGGCATCAGCCTCCCGGTTCACAAATGAGCCAAGGCGGTTAATCGATGCCGGGCCGATCCTTTGTGGTCATTCAGGACAACCGGGCCGTCGAATGGATAATGGATAACGGAAGATCAGAACTCGCCGATGCGCTCACGCGAGCGGGTGAAGATATTCACACTACCGCGGCCGATGCGGCGGTTGCATTTGCTGGCGCCCCAGGTCCAGAACAGAGCGCGATTCGAGAAAAGTACCGCGTCGCGGCGCGAGAGAGAATCCAGCGCTATAGAGCCGCACGCACGAAGGCGCCCGATGGGTTGGGAATGCCGGCGGATCAAATCGAAGAGATCGACAAGAACCTCAGAGATTCCTTGGTACAAAAGCGTGGCCGCCCTGAGCCGATGCAACACGTGTTTTTCGCGGCCTTGGAGGAACTCAACAAACCGTGAGCGTCCACGGACCACGAGCCGGAGCGGCTCAGCCCGGTTCTGATACGCCGCCCATTGGGCTCGCCTTCGCGCCACGTCGGGACGATCCTGCGCGCTGGCGTGCACGGTTTTTTTAAAGCCTAGAGCCCAGAGACCGAACGGTAGTCGACCTTGAGGCCGCATGCTGCGATGCCCGCCCGTCTGCCCCGGAGTTGAGGGCGGGAGATTGTGCGCCGGGAGACCAATCCGATCTCCGCCCGATTAGCGACCGCCCATGAGCTGGGCTCGGCTCAGTGGCTTTATGAAAGAAGATGTTTCGTCTGCTACGGGAAGCGTGGGAGCGCGCCCGAGGCGCCGAGTGTCTCGCAGCAATGGCGGATGCCCCAGTCCGAATGCGAACCGCACGCTGAGCCCAGCGGCCAGGGCTGCGCGACTTGCAGCGCGCGCCTCATGCGACTCGCGAGCGCGGCGACGGTCTGCGACCGATGGCGGGAGGTCGTCTTCGGTAAATTCAACTTCGTTTTAACGCCTCCGGCGCCGCCGGGTCACTGGCCCGCGCGTACGAACTTGATGCCCGCCATTTCCATCGTGTGCTCGACGTTCTTGAAGCCGTCCGGCGTTACCTGCACCTGGCCGCGGAAGGGAAAATCGAAGGCGACGATCAGGACGATCACCAGCGCGAGCGCGCCGGCGACGAGGCCGGTCATCGTCAAATGGATCTTGAAATTCTCCATACCGAAAAAATACGTGAAGACGACGGTGATCGCCGAGCCGAGCAGCACCACCCACCAGACCGTCGGGTTGATATGGCCATTCGAGGCGAGGATGCGGTCGCGCCGCGCATCGTAGAGCGAATTGAGGCGCCGCAGCGTCTCCGCGATCATCGCGACCTGCACGGGGTTTTCGGTTTGGACTTGGGTCAGGGACTTGTGGAACCTGTAGAGCGGCGCCCAGCCGTCATCGCCGAAAGACGCACCCACCGCCATCGCCGGCCATTCCTGGTTGAGGACGATATCGACATAGTCGCGCATGTCGCCGACCAGATCGGTCCTGGCCGGCTCGGGCATCGTCGACGCGTCGTTGAAAAGGTCGCCGGCGAGCGAGGCCTCGACCTCGGCATCATCGCCCGACTTGTCGAAGGAGCCCCAGGCCGAGACCGCGATGAAGGCGAGCAGCACGGCGAAGATGACGCCGATCAGCGCCGAATTGAAGCCGGCGAACTCGTTGTGCTTGCGCCGCGTCTCCAGGGAGAGAAAGCGGACGGTGACGATCAGGCCGATGAGCGCTAGCCCCACCATGAGCGCGACCGCGACCGATCCCATCTCCCAGGTCGGGACTCCATAAATCCAATTGACCAACATCATTCCCCCGTACTGTTCGCCCGCGCCCGATATCCCCGCCGACGCGCCGGCTCATCCGGCCGGCCCGGATTTACATCCGCGCCGGCCAATCGATCGTGGCATGGCCGCGTTACCGGCCCGTGACCACCTTTAGCGGCGACCTACCATTTGCAGCCGAGGCCCTCGGCGAAAGCCTCGCGCCAATTCCCGCCCGCCGGCACGATGCCGTCATAGGGCCGGATTCCGGAATGGGTCCGCGGATCGGCGCCGGGCGGCGTCTCGCCGCGTTCGACCGCGGCGGTCGCGTCGAGCAGCATCCGGCGCAGCGTGACGATCGCGCGGTCGGTCGTGCCGAGATATTCGTGCGAGCGGTCGACGATCGGTCCCATGCCTTCCTGAATGGCGAAGTCCTGGGTGTTGACGCCGTCGATGCCGGTGAAGCTCTGCGTCTTCTGCACCTGGCGGTCGATCAGATAATCGTTCGACGGATTGCGCTTCAGCACGAAGCTACCGGGGATAAGGTCTTCCTGGCCGCGGCCGGAATGATGCTCATGCGCCTCGAATTGCTCGGGCGACATCGCGATCGCAGGATCGGCGCTGTAGCACCAGTTGTAGACGTTGGTGTGCTCGTCATCGATCGGCACCCAGAGATGGCCGTCGAGCTGCGGTACTTCGTTACGGCCTTGCACGCCGATGACGCCGCCGCGCATCTGCTGGTGCGGCATCACATAGTGATAGACGCGGACATAGTCGCCGTCCTCGCCGAGTTTGCGCGTCGAGATATAGGAATAGCCGTAATCGGTGCGAATGACCTCGAGGTTGGGCGCCCGGTCGCGCTGGCGCGGCAACGACTTGTTGGCGAGATTGAGGTTGTGCAGGTACGAAGAATGAGCGGTGTCGAGGCCGCCTTCGACGCCTTGCAGATAATTGCAATGCTCGAAGGTCTTCGAAATATGACAATGCGTCGACGGCGCGCGCATCCATTCGTAATCGGGCGGTGCCGGCATGGTCTCTTCCGGTCCGAGATAGGCCCAGACGATCCCGGCTTTCTCGAAGGTCGGATAATGCTTGATCTTGATGCCGGCCCTCATCGGGCTCGCTGCCGGCTCCGAGGGCAGGTCGACGCAATTGCCGTCGACGTCGAATTTCCAGCCGTGATAGACGCAGCGCAGCCCGCATTCCTCATTGCGGCCGAAGAACAAAGGCGCGCGACGATGCGGGCAATAGGCGTCGACCAAGCCGACCCGGCCGTTGGTGTCGCGGAAGGCGATCAAATCCTCGCCGAGGAGCCCGACCCGCACCGGCGCGCCGTCGCGCTCGGGCAGTTCGGTCGCGAGGCAGGCCGGCTGCCAGTAGCGGCGGAAGAGCTCGCCCGCCGGGGTGCCGCGGCTCACGCGGACCAGACGCTCGTTATCCTCTCGGGTCAACATCGAGGGTCTCTCCAATCATGGGATTTCACGCATGGTAGGCCCGCGCTCGGACCGAGTGCAAGCTCAGGGCGCGATCGCCGCACGCGCCCGTGCAAGCATCGCCGGCGAAAGCGTCGCTATTTGCGTCACCAGCCGGGCGAGTTCCTCGCCCGAGACCGGCGCGATGGTGATGCCGAGCTTTTTCGCATCTGCGAGAAAGGCCGGATCGGTCACGGTGGCGGCGTAGGCCGCGCGCAGCGCCGTGACATGCTCGGGCGGCACCTTGGGGCCGACCGCGGTCGGCTTGCCGATCGTATAGGGCGAGGAGAACAGCTCGAGCAGCGCGCGGTCGTCGGCATTGCGCGCGAGATCGACCAGCAGCGGCGCGTCCGGCAGCTCGGGCGAGCGCGTGCCGATCTGTACCAGCACGCGAAGCGTGCCGGCTTTGACGCCCTCATAGGTGAAGCCCGCGCCGCTGTACCAGGTGTCGCCGGCATCGCCTTCGATCTCGCCTTGTTCCAGCGCATGCTCGACGCTGGCGGCGCCGTCATAGCCGGTGACGACGCGGAACCGCGTGCCGAGCACGTGGTTCATCACCCGCGGATAGATCGCCCCCAGGGCCATGGGCGAGGGCGTTCCCATCATCACCGAGACGCGCTTGGCGTCGTCGATCGTCTTGGCCGGCGATTTCGCGGAGACGATCACATCGCCTACCTCGCGCGTCATGTTGCCGAGCCAATTGAAGCGCGCCGGATCGACGTCGACCGTGCTTTGGCCGAGGGCCTGAATCAGGGGCAGCATGTTGTGCAGATTGGCGAGCACCGTGCCGTCCTGCGGCGCGATGTTGTAGAGATAGTTGGCGGCGCGCATGCCGGTCGCGCCGGCCATGTTCTCGACCACGATGGTCGGATGGCCGGGGATGTGCTCGGCGAGATGCCGCGCGAGGAGGCGCGCGTTGATGTCATAGGGACCGCCGGGCGGGGTCGCGACGATGAGCCGGATGTCATGCCCGGCGTAAAAATCGCCGATCGCGTCGGCGGTGGCGTGCCCACAGCCGAGGCCAAGCCAGACGAGCAGGCCGAGCAGCGCGGTGCGGATAGGCCTCGTCATCTCAGCCGCGCATCGCCAGTCGGAGGCCGAACAGCCGGGCGAGGAAGGCGGCGCCCGTCGTCACCAGGATCACCACCACCGAGACGACCGCCGCGTCTTCCCAGCGGCCGTCGACCATATAGTCGAGCTGCAGGAGCGATACGGTCTTGCTGCTGTTGGAGGCGAGCAGGGCGATGCTGGCGATGTCGCGCGAGGCGGCGATGAAATTGATCACGCCGACCAGGACCAGCGTCGGCATCAGGATCGGCACGATGACGTGGCGGAAGCCGTACCACCACGAGGCGCCGCTGGCGCGCGCCGCCTCCTCGAGCGCGGCGCCGAGCTGCAGGATCGCCGTCTTGAGGATCTGCGTGCCGAGGGTCATGCCGGCGATAACCATTGCGAGGATCATCAGCGCGATGCTGCCGTAGAGCATGCGCAGCAACGGATTGCCGAGGAAGACGTAGAGCAGGCCGACGCCCAGGAGGATGCCTGGAATGGCGAAGGGTAGCCACGACAGGAAATCGAGCGTGCCGCGGCCGCGATAGCGCGAGCGTACGGCGAAATAGGCGGCGAGCGAGCTGAGGACGATCGAGCCGAGCGCGGTGCCGCTCGCGAGCTCGAGCGTATTGGCGAGGGCGCGGAGGAAGAAATCGTCGCTGAACACCGCGTGCCAATGAGCGTCGGTCCAGGGCGCGGCGATGTTGAAGAAGCCGAACAGCTTCATGAAGGACGCGGTGACAAGGAAGACGACCGGTAGCACCGTGATCGTCACCGCGAGCAGCGCGACCGCGGCGAAGATCGGCCAGCGCCAGCGGCCGAGCGGCATCGGCTGGGTGCGCTCGCGGCCCGTGATCGCGGTGTAGTCTGTGCGCGTCGCCAGCCAGCGATGAAGGAAGATCAGCGGCGTGATGATGGCGAAGCCAATCACCGCCAGCGCGGTTGCCGAGGCGAATTCCGGCGGCACCTGGGCGACAAACGTGTAGATCTTCGTTCCGAACACCCAGAAATTGAAAGGCGGCCCCAGGACCATCTCGATCTCGAAAGTCTGCATCGCGCGGATGAGCGAAAGCACCAGCACGGTCAGGATGCCGGGCGCTACGGCGGGGATGACGATCCGCGAGAGGGTCTGCCAGCGGCCCGCGCCCGAACAGCGCGCGGCTTCTTCGAAAGTGCCGTCGAGGTTGCGGAAGAGCGGTGTCAGCAGCATCACCTTGATCGCGAGCGAGCTGCTGCTGATATGCGCCCAGACGATGCCCCAGAAGGAATAGATGTTGAAAGGCGGCTTGGTCACGAATGGCAGGGCGGTGGCGAGCTGATTGAGCAGCCCGTTCTGCGGATCGAGCAGCACGATCCAGCCCAGGGTCACCGAGAGCGAGGGCAGGAAGAACGTCACCCAGAAAGCGAATTCGAGCGTGCCGCGCAGCGGTAGATCGCTGCGCGCCAACAGCCAGGCGATCAGCACCGCGCTCGGCAGCGAGATCGATTCATTGGCGACGAGCACCTTCGCCGTGTTGGCGACGGCATTGAGCATCGTCGGATCGGAGAAGGCCGCGCGCCAGCCATCGAGGCTCCAATGCCGCGGCGTGCCGATCGGCCCGGCGACGAAACTGTCGACGAGGATGACCAGCACCGGGTAGAGCACGAAGAGCGCGACGATGCCGAGGACGACGAGATAGACCGTGTATTGCGCGTCGAACGACACCGTGCGCCGGCGCAGGGCTGAGGCGGCATTGACCGTCACGGCGCTCCCCTCACTTCGCCCAGAGCCGCGGCGCGTCGCGCGCGATCGCGATCGCGATCCGGTCGCCGCGGGCGGCGCGGGTGTCGGGCGGCAGATAGACCGAGATCGCGGCGCCGCCGATCTTCACCTCGCATTCCGAGCGCTCGCCCTGATAAAGCACGGCTTCGACCACGCCGTGTAACGTGCCGGCATGCCCGTTGGCGTTTCCCGCGAGGCACAAGGCTTCGGGCCGCACGGAGATCTCGACCTCGCGCCCGGCCGACAGGTCGAGGCCCGCCGGAAGGGGGCAATCGATCACCGCGCCGGCGTCGCAAGCCAGCTCGACCGCCACACGGCCGGTGGCGATACCCTTGATGCGTCCCGGCAGCGTCACCGACTTGCCGAGAAAATCGCGCACGAACGGCGTCTCGGGCCGCTCGTAGAGCGCGCGCGGGCTGCCGACCTGCTCGACGCGGCCGCGATTGAGCACGGCGATGCGATCGGAGAGGCTGAGCGCCTCGGACTGGTCATGCGTCACATAGATCAGCGTCAGACCGAGCCGCACCTGGAGCAGCTTCAGCTCGAGCCGCATTTGCTCGCGCAGCTTGACGTCGAGATTGCTCAGCGGCTCGTCGAGCAGCAACAGCGCAGGCTCGTGGATCAGCGCGCGGGCGAGGGCGACGCGCTGCTGCTGGCCGCCGCTGAGCCGCGTCGCCGGACGGTCGTCGAGCCCGGCGAGGCCGGTCATCGCCAAGGCGGCGCGGACGCGCTCGCGGATCGCGGCGCCGTCGACATGCCGCACCTTCAGGGGGAAGGCGACATTCTGGGCGACGGTCATATGCGGCCAGATCGCGTAAGACTGGAACACCATGCCGATATTCCGCCGCTCGGGCGGCAGGTTGACGCCGTCCGCCACCGATACGACGGTTTGCCCGTCGAAGCTGATCGCGCCGCTGCTCGGCGTCTCGAGCCCGGCGACCATGCGCAGCGTCGTCGTCTTGCCGCAGCCCGACGGTCCGAGCAGCGTCAGCGCCTCGCCCCGCGCCAGCTCGAGCGAGAGATCGTCGACCGCGACGACGGGACCGAAGCTCTTGCTCAGCCGATCGAGTCGAACGAAAGCCTGCGACACGGGGGGCGCTCTCCCGGCGGCTAGCGGCTCGGGACCTGGCGCGTGAGGGCGATCTCGCGATGCTCGCGCGAGGATTCGAGAATGCCGAGAACGACCTCGAGCGTCGCGCGGCCCCAGATGCCGTCGGGGAAAGCCGGCCGGTTCGCGGCAAGGGCGTCGCGCAGCTCGATCAGCTCCGCCGCGCGGCCGTGATGGCGCGTCACGGGAATCTCTTCGCAGCCGGTTTCGGTATAGAGATAAAGTCCGTCGGGCGATTGCCGGATCATGCCGCGCTCGCAGCTCACCACGGTCAGGCCGAAGAACGGCATGCGCTTGCCGCGCGCATAGACCTCGCCGGGCGCGGTCTGCGACGCGTAGCGGTATTTCTCCTCGGCGTTCATCGGTCCGGTGCGGCGCGGCTTCGGCTTCTTCTTCTGCGGATCGAGATTCTGCTGGCCGCCTTCGCCGATGCCCCAAGTCAGCTCGGTGACGTCGAAGAAGCCGTAGCCGTTGAAGCCGAGCGTCGCGACCGCGTCGCCGTCGAATTCGACGAGCGCACAGAAATTGCCTTCGGTGTCGAAATGCGGATTGTGGCGCCCGGCGACGCCGCGCACGCTCTTGCCCATGCCGCCGGCGACGTAACGGACGATGTCGACCATATGCGGGCCCTGGCGATAGACGAGCCCGCCGCCGAGCCTTGTGTCGACCTCGGAGGCGAGACGTGGCCGCTCCAGCCAGTCGTTGAAGTTCCACGTGTCGACCTGGATAACCCGGCCGATGCGGCCGCTCCGGATCAGCTCGCCCATCGCGCGGATCGGCGCGTCGAAGATCTTGGAATGACCCTGGAGCAGCCGCACCTTGTTGCGCTCGGCCGCGGCGACCATGGCGTCGCATTGCTCGAGCGTAACCGCCATCGGCTTTTCGCAGATGACATGCTTGCCGTTCTCGGCGGCGGCCACGGCATGCTCGCAATGCACGGTGTTCGGCGTCGCCACCCAGACCACGTCGATCTCGGGCGAGCGGCACATCGCCGCGACCTCGGCATAGGCGGGGAGATCGTAGCTCTTGGTGAATTGCTCGCGCGCTTCCGGGCGGACGTCGGCGGCGCCGACCAGCCGGACCCCCGGCAGATCGCGAAAGCAAGGCAGGATTTGCGATGAGACGGCGCCGAGCCCGGCGACGCCGACGCGCAGTTCGGATGCCATGTGCCTCCCTTTGTTTTCTTACCCGACCGATGGTAGCGGGATTTCGATGGTAGCGGGAATCTTGTCTTATGGAGAATAGAAAAACTGCTAGAGTTTTGCGCGTATTGTGGCACCGGGGAAGGAATGGCCATGCGTCAGGGCAGGCGTCATCGATGCGGACCCGCGATGCGGGCGATGCTTGCCGTTGTGGTGACGGTGGCATTGCTCGGCTGTGCTCAGGCCTGGGCGGACGGCGCTTGGGACGAGGTCGTCAGAGCCGCGAATGCTGAAGGCGAGGTCAGCGTCCATGGCGGGCCCGGCGCGATGTTCCACCGTATCCTGGTCGACGGCTTTCAAGCGGCCTATCCGCATATCAAGGTCGATTTCAACGGCCTCAGCGGGCGCGACGCCATTCCGAAGATCGTGCGCGAGCGCGCAGCCGGCATTTACAGTCTCGACGTCTATAACGGCGGCACGTCGTCGATCCTGCAGGCGCTGAAGCCGATCGGCGCGTTCGAGCCGTTGCGGCCGGCTTTCCTCCTGCCTGAAGTGCTCGATGACAAGGCGTGGCTGGGCGGGCTCGATGCCGGCTGGATCGACAGCGACAAGAAATACGTCATGGGCTTCGAAGCGACGGTCACGCCAATGCTGTCGGTAAATTGGGATTTCGTGTCCCACGACCAGCTGAAGACTTACGACGATCTGATGAAGCCGGAATTCGCCGGCAAGATCGTGTGGGACGATCCGCGGCTGCCGGGCCAGGGCGTCTCGACGGCGCAGCGCTTCCTCGTGAATTACGGCGCCGACTGGCTGAAGCGTCTCTTCGCGAAGCAGAAGATCACCTATATCGCCAATCCGCGGCAGTTGGCGGAATGGGTCGTCAGCGGCAAGTATCCGATCGGCATCGGCCTCGCACCGCAGGAGCTCCAGCCGTTCCAGCAGCAGGGCCTCGGCAAGAACGTCTCGGCCTTTCTTTACCCGCTGGCGCATCCGTCGCTGGAATATGGCTACGGCACCGTTTCGATGCTGTCGCACGCGCCGCACCCCGATGCCGCCAAGGTCTATATCAACTGGCTGATGTCGCGCGCGGGCCAGCGCGAGTGGATCAAGACCGGCGAGAACAGCCGGCGGCTCGAGGTCCCCATCGCGACGCCCGAGACCGCCGCGCAACCGGGGGTCGTCTACGTCGCCGAGCAGAACGAAGAGAATCTCTCCACGCGGCAACAGGCGGAAGCGATCGCCAAAGCCAGCATTCCCGCCGGACCGTGATGCCCGTGTCGGGTCGAAATTTGCTAAGCTTGCCGCCGCCATTCGCACGGCAGCAGAGGAAGAATTGAACAGGGTTGTGGCGATGGATCGTGCGCTCGGCAAGGTGCGTTACGGCGTGCTCGCGATCGCTCTGCTGGGCGCGATGAACGTCGCGCCGAGAGCCAGGGCAGACACTTGGGACGACACCGTCAAGGCGGCGATAGCCGAAGGGGAAGTCGATGTGCATGGCGGTCCCGGCGAGCTCTTCCATCACATTCTGACCGACGGCTTCCGGCAAGCCTTTCCGCAGATCAAGGTGAATTTCAACGGTCTCAGCGGGCGCGATGCCATCCCGAAGATCGTGCGCGAGCGCGCGGCAGGGCTCTACACCGTCGACGTTTACGTCGGGGGCTCCTCGTCGACGCTGCAGAGCCTCAAGCCGATCAATGCTTTCGCGCCGATCCGGTCCGCCTTCCTCCTGCCCGAGGTGCTTGACGACAAGGCATGGTATGGCGGGCTCGACGGCGGCTGGGTCGACCGGGACAAAAAATTCATCTTCGGCTTCGAGGCGACGGTGACCGAGACAACGATGGTCAACCGCGACCTGGTCTCGCGCGACATCTTTAAGAACTATGACGATCTGCTGAGCCCCAATCTCGCGGGCAAGATCGTGTGGGACGATCCGCGGCTGCCGGGGCCCGGCCTCGGCGCGGCACAGCGCTATCTGCTCAATTTCGGCGAGGACTGGCTGAAACGTCTCTATGGCCAGCAGAAGATCGTCTATATCACTAATCCTCGCCAAGAAGCCGAGTGGCTCGTGACCGGGAAATACCCCATCGCGATCGGCTCCTCGCCCGACGAGGTCCAGCACTTCCAGCAGCAGGGGCTGGGCAAGAATGTCGTCTCTTTCGAGGCGCCGATGCCGCATCCGACGCTGGATTTCGCCTATGGCAGCGTGGCGCTGATGGCGAACGCGCCCCATCCCAACGCGGCCAAGGTCTATATCAACTGGCTGCTCTCGAAAGCCGGACAGACCGACTGGGGCAAGTTCGGCGGCAACAGTCGCCGGATCGATATACCCTATGCCGTGCCGCGGCTCGCGCCCCAGCCGGGCGTTACCTACATCGCGGAACAGACCGAGGAAAATCTCGCCAATCGCCAGGAGGCGGGGAACCTCGCGAAGCAATTCATCCCCGCCCAGCCTTAGGCGCGTCGGTTGTATCGCCACGCCCGCCTGCCTATCATATCGGCGGGAATGAGCGGAAAAGACGAAGAAATGCACGATACCGAGTTTCTGCACGAGCATCAGCATCTCGAGCCGGCATCCGAGGAAGAGCGCGCTGCGCTCGCCGCCTTCATTTGGAGCCAGGAGCATGTCGAGCTCAAGACGGTCGGTATCGATATCGGCAGCTCGACCTCGCATCTGCTCTTCGCCAAGGTCGTCTTGCAGCGGCAAAGCGAGGGCCTTTCGAGCCGCTTCGTCGTCGTCGACCGCCAAGTGCTCTGGCGCTCGCCGATCATGCTTACGCCGTTCCTGCCCGACGGCTCGATCGACGCGCAGGCGCTCGCGCAGTTCATCGACCGCAGCTACAAGGAAGCGGGCTTCGAGCGCACCGACGTCGACAGCGGCGCGGTGATCCTCACCGGCGAGGCGATCAAGCGCAAGAATGCGCGCGCCATCGACGAGCTCTTCGCCGGCGAGGCCGGCAAGTTCGTCTGTGCAACGGCCGGCCACATCCTCGAATCCCGCCTCGCGGCGTATGGCTCGGGCGCGGTCAAGCTCTCGCGCGACCGCCAGCAATGCGTCCTCCATGTCGATATCGGCGGCGGCACGACCAAGCTGACCCTGATCGATCGCGGCACCTCGGTGAGCTCGGCCGCTTTCGCGGTCGGCGGCCGGCTGATCGCAACCGACGGCGACGGCAAGTGGACGCGCATCGACGATTCCGCGCGGCTCGCCGCGGAGGATCTCGGCTTCGCGCCAACACCGCAGGCTTTCGCCGATCCCGAGACGCGCGAAAAGCTGGCGCGGCGCCTCGCGACCGTCGCGGCGGATTATATTCTCGGCGCGAAGCTCGATCCGCTTGGCCAGAAGCTCATGCTGACCGAGCCACTGCTGCGCGAGGCGGTGCCGGCGGCGTTCAGCTTCTCGGGCGGCGTGTCGGAATACATCTTCGATACCGAGCCGAAGCAATACGGCGATATCGCCCGGCCGCTCGCCCAAGCGCTGACGAAAGAACTAAGCCGGCGCGCCAGCGGCTTGCCGCTGATCGATCCCGGCCAACGGATCCGCGCGACGGTGATCGGCGCCTCGCAATTCACCATCCAAGTCAGCGGCAAGACGATCTATCTCTCCGATCCGTCGATCCTGCCGTTCCACGGTATTCCGGTCGTCCATGTCGGGCGGGTTGCCGAAGAATCGCCGGAGAATCTGGCCGAGGCGATCCGGCGCGGCCTGGTCGGGCTCGATCTCGAGCCGGATTCGCGCGTCGCGATCGCGTTCCCGTGGCGCGGCGATCCCGATTATCACCGCCTCGCCGCGACCGGCCGCGCCGTCGTCGCGGCGACCGCGCCCAAGGGCGCGCGCAGCGAGCCGCTATTCCTGATGATTGACGGCGATATCGGCCGCACGCTCGGCCGCTTGTTGCACGAGGAGCTGGGCTTGCCCGGGCCGCTGGTCTCGATCGACGGCGTTCAGCTTCAAGACCTCGATTATGTCGATGTCGGCGAGATGATGTCGCCGCCCGGTGTGGTCCCGGTCGTGATCAAGTCGCTTTTGTTTTCCTGAGAAGACAGCCGAGGAGGAGGAAACTATGTCGGAAGAAGCGATCCCGCGGATACGCGTCGATACCTATGAGGAGTGGGTGAAGAAGGAGGGCGTGCCGGTCATCGAGGACTACGGCATCGATCTGTTCTCGGTGCAAACCAAGCCCTGGGCCCGCTATGGCATGAAAGGCGCGGTGTGCCACCTCAAGGGGCGCGGCGACTTCACCAGCATGTTCCTCTATGAGCTGCCGCCCGGCGCCTCGTCGGCGCCGCAACACCATATCTACGAGAGCGTCACTTACGTTCTCGAAGGCTCGGGCAGCACGCAGCTCGAATTTCCCGACGGCGCCAAGCGCAGCTTCGAATGGGGGCCGCGCGGCATGTTCGCGATCCCGCTCAACGCCAAATACCGGCATTTCAACGGCAGCGGCCAGAACCGCGTGCTGATGGTCTCGACGACCAACATGCCGCTGATCATGAAGACCTTCCACAACGAGGACTTCATCTTCAACAACCCCGTGGTCTTCCGCGACCGCATGGGCAAGGACGAATACTATAACGGCGAGGGCGACCTCACGATGGTCCGGCCCGGCAATCATATGTGGGAGACCAACTTCGTCCCCGACCTCGAGAATCTCGAGCTTCAAGCTTGGGAGGATCGCGGCGCCGGCAGCTCGAATATCATGTTCGTGCTCGCCGACAGCTCGATGCACGCGCATATCTCCGACATGCCGCCCGGCACCTACAAGAAAGCCCATCGCCACGGCCCCGGCGCGCACGTCATGTGCGTGGTCGGCACCGGCTTCTCGTTGCTCTGGTTCGAGGGCCAGAAGGACTATTTACGCATCGACTGGAAGCACGGCGTCGTCTTCCCGCCCGCGGACCGGCAACTGCACCAGCATTTCAACACCAGCAACCGCAACGCGCGCTATCTCGCGACCAATGTCGGCGGCATCCGCTATCCGCTGACGGCGGCGAGCCGGCGCACGGGCGGTGGCGAAGACGGCCAGAAGCAGGCGGTATCGCTGAGCATCAAGCTTGGTGGCGACCAGATCGAATACGAGGATCAGGATTCGCGCATCCATGCGCTGTGGCTTTCCGAGATGAGGAAGAACGGCGGCACGGTCGATCCGAAGATGTACAAATATTTCCCAGAAAAGACCGCGGCGGAATAGGCGGTCTGGGGTTATCGACGCAGCGGCCCGGCGCTCAGCCGGGCCGTTTGCGTTTTGGGACGGCGGCGAATGCGCGTCAGTTCGGCGTCACGCCGGTTTGCGTCGTCAGCGCGTTGGGCGGCGACCAATGTTTCAACGGCCGGCCCTCGGCGAGCGCGTTGAGCTCGCGCAGCCACATGTTGCGATAGAGGATGACGCCGCGATCGGAGCGGCCGAGATTCTCATAAGCGCCTTCCGCGACTTTCGGCTGGCCCATTTGCGCGACGCAGTCCTGGATATTGACGAGGTCCGGCCGGGCCAGGATGTCCTCGTCCTCGAGGCTGCGGCGGCCGGCGAGGATCTGCCGCGCCACTTCGTCGACCGGCTCGAGCTTGAGCTTCTTCATCTCGGCGCGCTCGTGCGCCTGGGCGTCGCGATAGCGCTTCGCCCGGTCGCCCGTGAGATGGCGCAGATCGATGCCGAAGCTCAGATGCGTGTCGTCGTCCTGCGGCACGCGCCAGGCGGCGCGGTCGGAGAAGCCTTCATCGCCCTTCGCCGGCGAGGATTTGAACATGATGATGTTCGGCATCAGCAGCTGGTTGGCGCGGGCATTGCCGTTGGGATAACGCGCGACGACGCGCAGCCCGTAACCGGTCTCCTCCGCCTCGATCGCCGGCACTTCCTTGAGGCCGGCGCGCGAGAAATTGGTGCTGCGATGGGTGAAGACGACGTGGACTTCGTCGCTGTGATTGTCGAGCGTGTAGAAATAATTCGAGTAGCGCAGATAGGTGTCGGCTTCGAGGACGCCTTCCTCTTCGAACCACGGATACCGCGGCGGCGGCGGCGGCGGGCCGTCGCCGAGCCAGGCGAAGATCAGCCCGAGATATTCTTGGGTCGGATAGCCGGGGATGCGGATGCGTTCCTTGAATGCGGTCGGCTCCGCCGGCTGCTCGACGCATTGCCCGGTGCCGTCGAACATCCAGCCGTGATACATGCAGCGAATGCAATCATCCTCGACCCAGCCGGCCGAGAGCTGCGCGCCGCGATGGGCGCAGCGCGGACCGACGAGATGCGCCTTGCCCGAGAGCCCGCGGTAGAGCGTGAAATTCTCGTCCATGACGCGGACCGGCTTGGCCTTGCCCTTCTCGAGATCGGCAGAGAGGTAAACCGGCTGCCAGAACGTCCGCAGATAGCGTCCGGCCAAGGTTCCCGGACCCGTCGCCAACAGATCTTTTTCGCTGCTCTCCGGCATGCCCCTTTGCTCCACCCTCGGCCGCGGAAAAGGATGGTCGCTGCCCGCGATAGGGGCAAGGCCTAATTATCGGCGGCTCAGGCGAACAGCTTCGATTTGAAGTCGATGTCGGTCTTGAGCAGGCCGTTTGCTCGCATGAGCGCCGCAAGCCGCATCGTCGGATCGACGCAGATATCCAAGGGTTGCTCCGAGGCGACCATCTGGGCGATGAGCTTCGGATCGGTCTTGGTGTAGCTGGCGACGAGCTGATTATAGGCATCGTCGCGGAGATGGGCGTTGATCCATTGCCCGCCTTTGAGGAAGGCCTTCTGGTAGCGGCGGATCGCATCGGTCTTGGTTTCGGCGGCAGTGCCCGAGACCACCCAGAACGAGGTCGGCAGGCCCGGCATCGCCGTGGAAAGCGGCCAAGCGACGCGCTCGAAGGCCGGATCTTTGAGGCCCATCGTCATGAACGGATCGAGCACCAGCGCGCCATCGACCTGTTTGCCCTTGATCGCATCGAGCATCGAGGGCAGTGGCACCTCGCGATAGGTGATCTTTTCGACATCGCCTCCGGTCTTCTTCACCCAGCCCTGCATCACCAGCCACTGGATGTCGTATTTGGCGTTGACGCCGAGGATCTTGCCCTCGAAATCCTTGCCGGTCTTGAGGTCCTCGCCCTTGCGGATGAGGAGAGCGCCGGGATCGGGCGGATGTTCCGGGATCGGCGCGCCTTCGGCAATGAAGCGCAGATCGATACCGCGTGCGAGCGCAGTGAGGCACGAGATCGAATTGGCGTAGAGCACGTCGAAGCTGCCGCTGACGAGGCCCGGAATGCCGACCGCGCCGCCTTGCACCGGCTGGGTCGTCACGGCGATGCCTTCCTGCGCGAAGTAGCCTTGCTTCTCCGCCGCGAAATGCGCCGCGACCGCGAAGATCGGCACGATGCTCACGCGCACCAGCGGCAGATCGGCGGCGAGCGCCGGCGAGACCTTCGCCAAGGCGAGAGCGCCACCCAGACCCACGAGCGCGTCACGACGCGAGATCAGCACAGTCATCGCAGCCTCCACCACCGCATGAGCCGATCAGGCCGGCACTTTGAAGATTTTCGCATCGATATCGATGTCGGTTTTCAAGAGCCCGTAGTCCTTCACCACAGTCACCAGCTTCCTCATGATCACCGGGTCGATCCCGGTCGGCTGTTTCGCCGCATACATCTTGGCGATCACCTTCGGGTCGGTCTTGGTGTAGCTGGCGACGAGATCGATGAATTCCGGATCGCCGAGATGGGCGTTGAACCACGCGACGCCTTTGAGGAAACCGCGCACATAAGCGGCGATCAGCTTGGTTTTGGTGTCGGCGGTCGGACCCGAGGTGATCCAGAGCGAGCTCGGCATGCCGGGCATCACCATCGAGGACGGCCAGCCCGCGATCTCGAAACTCGGGTCGCCCATCGCCATGGTCATGAACGGATCGAGCACCAGCGCGGCGTCGACCTGCTTGTTCTTCAGCGCGTCGAGCATCGACGGCACCGGCACCTCGCGATAGGTGATCTTGTTGACATCGCCGCCGGTCTTCCGCACGTAGCCCTGCATCACCAGCCACATCAGATCGTATTTTGCGTTGATGGCGATGATCTTGCCTTCGAGATCCTTGCCGTTGTGGATGTTGTCGCCTTTGCGGATGAAGAGCGCGTCGACATCGGGCGGATGGGTCGCGATCGTGGTCGCTTCGGCGATGATACGTAGGTCGATGCCGCGTTCGATCGCGGTCAGCGTCGAAATGCAATTCGCATAGAGGATATCGAAGCTGCCGCTGACCAGACCCGGGATTCCGACCGCGCCGCCCTGAACCGGCTGCGTCGTCGTCGCGACGCCCTCGGCCGCGAACCAGCCGAACTTGACGGCCGCGTAATGCGGCGCGACCGCAAAGATCGGGATCACGCCGACATGGAGGAGGGGCAGGGAGGTATCGTCGGCTTTGGCCGCGCGGGCGCTCGCCATGGCGAAAATGCCGCCCAAGGCGGCGAGCGCATCGCGGCGCGACATCATCGAGACCATTCTTCCTCCCCATTCACGCCGCGGCGCGGTTCGCGCTTTCGCGGTCCGTTCTCAGTCTATCCGCGACTGGCGCGCTCTTCGGCGGCCTTGTATTCCGGCGATACTTCGGTCTGCGTCATCTCCGAGGCGACGTAGTCGCGCGTCGGCGAATGGATGAACGCCATCCACAGCGCCGGCTTCTCGGGATTGGTGTTGAAATGCTGATGCTCGACGCCTTTCTCGCGCAGCGGCAGCAGCACGAGATCGCCTTTCTCCCAGTCGTAGCGTACGCCGTCGACCACCGAATAGCCGGTGCCGTCGATCACATAGATGATCAGCCCGCCTTGGTGGCAGTGCCGGCCGGAGACCGTCCTGATCTCGTGGGTGAAGACGATCCAGTCCTGGAGCGGCGTGTCCTCGATGGTGAGACCAAGATAGTTGCGCAGCCGTCCCTGGCGCGTGAGATTCTGCGGACAATCGGCGAGCTTGCAGACGATGCGGCCGGACATTTGCCGCTCGCCGCGCTCCCTGTCTTGTTGGATCGCGAGCTCGTATGAATTTTGCTTCGGGGCTTCTCGTTCGCGGATGCGGGTGCGTTCGAATTCAGCCATGGTGCCAATTCCTGCAGCGAGACGACGCGTTCACTGTAACAAATGGCGTTCCGCCTTCAAGCGCTAATCCCCGAGCGTCAGACGAAATCATCGGACGCCGGCGCGCGTTCAGGCCGAGAAGAACTCGTCCGGCGCGGCCATGATGACGACGGCGGAATTGTGGATGTGCTGGCGCATTGCGCTTTCCGCGCCGCCGGCGTCGCCCTTGAGGATCGCCTTGACGATGCGGCGATGCTCCAGCCGCGAGCGCCGCGTCGCGACCGGCGTCTGGAGGATGCGATGGAATTGCAGCCGGAAGATCGAGAGCTGCGCCTGCTGCACGAAGTTCGGCAACTGCTTGTGGCGGCTCGCCTCGACGATCAGCGCGTGAAATTGCTCGTTGTATTGGGCATAGGGGAGATTCTGGGTGCCGCGATCCCATTGCTGCTCGAGCTCCAAGAGCTTCTTGCGCTCGGCCTTGCTCATGCGCCGGGCGGCGAGCGAAGCGGCGTAGCCTTCGAGCAGCGCGCGGATCTCGTTGAGCTCGACGAATTCGTCGCGCGACATCTTGCGGATGCTGGCGCCGCGATAGAGCTCGATCGAAACGAAGCCTTCGGCGGCCAGGCGCCGCAGTGCTTCGCGCACGGTGCCGCGGCTGACCGCGAAATCGCGCATCATGTCGGGCTCGATGAGGCGCTGGCCCGGCACGTAGCGGGCATGGCGAATGCCCGTCTTGATCGCGTCCATGACCTGGTCGACCGCCGAGACAGCGGCGTCCACGGCCGCGCGCGCCTCTTCCCGGATTTGTGCCGAGGCTTTCGTTGGCATGCCGTGATTCATGCCAGATGCGCCGCGGCCAAACAAGCGCGGAAAACGGGGGGTGGGCGCACGTTTGACGATTTCATCGAACGATGACATTCTGTGCCGATCGGTAAAGGAGTTCTTGCGATGTCCGAAGAGCGGAAAAAGCGCTTGGCGGCGACCAATTTCTGGGACGAGATCCTCAAGCTGCGCGATCAGCAACGCGCCAACCGCAAGAACGGGCTTATGGTGATCAAGGGCTCGGAATTGCCGCAGGAGATCAACCGCCAGGGCCTGATGCGCTGGTACCTTCATCCCGCGATCACCGATACCGTGCTCAACACCCACATTTTCTTCGAGCAGGAGATTCCGCCCGGCAGCCGCTCCGGCATGCTCAAATTCCAGGGCGAGCAGGTGATCTACATCCTCGAAGGCAAGGGTCACACCCTGATCGACGGCGTCAAGCATCATTGGGAGGCAGGCGACGTGCTCAACCTGCCGCTGCGCAAGCAGGGCATCCTCGTCCAGCACGTCAACGAGGATCCGAACGCGCCGGCGAAATTCGTCGCGGCCGAGCCCAATCTCTACGCCTGCACCAGCGTCGATCGCGGCTCGGGCTTCGAGCAGATCGAGGATGCGCCCGAATACCGGCGCTGATCAGTCTTGCTCCTTTCTGATTTCGGACAATAGACGCCGTGCCCCACGACGATCACAGCCACGACCACGATCACGGCCATATCCACACCCATCCGAAGCAGCGCTTCAAGGCGACGGTCGATCATCTCGCCAATGATTACGCCGCCGCGAGCAAGCTGCTCGTCGCGATCGACGAAAAGCTGATGCACGGCCACGGCCTTGGGCCCGACGACATCGTGCGGGTCGCGACCGAGCGCGGCCGCAGCGTTCTCGTTCGGCTCGACAAGCCCGTTTCCGGCGATGCGGGGCGCGGTGTCTTGCGTATGGACCGCTTTCTGCGCCAGGCCCTAAAGGCGCATCTCAACGAGACGGTCGAAATAGAGCCGGCTGAGATCGGTCCAGCGAAGATCGTCGAGCTCAACCCGGCGATCGACGTCTCGACCGCGCATAATCTCGTGCCGCATTTGAAGAAGGTGATGGTCGAGAACCGCACGCCGTTGAGCGTCGGCGCGGTTCTCTACATCTCCTTCCCGGGAACGCAGGCCGGCACGACCTACGAGGTGCATCGCTTGCCCGAAGGCGCCGGCTATGTCACCGAGGCGACCGATGTGCGGCTGCATTTCCACGACGAGCACGTTCCCCAAGGCACCTTCGAGGTCACCTTCGAGGATGTCGGCGGGCTCGGGCGGCAGATCAAGCTGGTGCGCGAGCTCGTCCAGTTGCCGCTGAAGTTCCCGCATGTCTATCGCCAGCTCGGCATCAACCCGCCGCGCGGCATCATCCTTTACGGGCCGCCGGGCTCGGGCAAGACTCATCTCGCCCGCGCCGTCGCCAACGAGGTCGAGGCGCGTTTCTATTACATCAACGGGCCCGAGATCGTCGGCACCTATGCGGGCGAGACCGAAGGCAACCTGCGGCGCATCTTCGGCGAGGCCGCGCATCACGCGCCGTCGATCGTCTTCATTGACGAGCTCGACGCGCTGGCACCGAAGCGCGGCGAGACCGGCGCGCATTCCGATATCCGCGCGGTGACACAGCTCCTATCGCTGATGGATGGATTGACGCGCGTCGATTCCGTCATCGTCATCGGCACCACCAACCGCGTCGATTCGGTCGATCCCGCTTTCCGCCGTCCCGGCCGTTTCGATCGCGAGATCTTCGTCGGACCGCCCGATGTCCAAGGCCGGCGCGAAATCCTCGAAATCCAGACGCGCGAGATGCCGCTGACCGAAGACGCGCAAGACGGGCTCGACGAGGTCGCGCGCCGCACCCACGGCTTCGTCGGCGCTGATCTGATGGAGCTCTGCCGCAATGCCGGCCTCAGCGCCTTGCGTCGCAGCACCCTCAATCTCGAAGACCCGAAGGCGGCGTTCCGCATCGACATGACCAATCTGCGCGTCGATCGCCAGGATTTCGACACGGCGCTCGGCCAAGTGCGGCCCTCGGCAATGCGCGAGACGCTGATCAGCGTGCCCGACGTGAAATGGGACGACATCGGCGGGCTCGACGCGGTCAAGGAGCGCCTCAAGGAGATGATGGAGCATCCGCTCCACAATCCGCAGGTGCTGGCCGAGATGGGCCTCGCGACGCATGTCGGCGCGCTGCTCTACGGGCCGCCCGGCACCGGCAAGACGCTGCTGGCAAAGGCGCTGGCCAACGAATGCGGCGTCAACTTCATCGCCGTCGACGGGCCGGAGATCTTCTCGAAATGGCTCGGCGAATCCGAAGAGGGCGTACGCCAGATCTTCCGCATCGCGCGTCAGGTCGCGCCGACGCTGATCTTCTTCGACCAGCTCGATTCGATCACGCCGGTGCGCGGCGCGCATGACGGCTCGATGACGACCGAGCGCGTGGTCAATCAATTGCTCGCCGAGCTCGACGGCGTGGAACAGCTCGCGCGCGTCATCGTCGTTGGCGCCACCAACCGCATCGATCTGGTCGATCCCTCGATCCTGCGGCCGGGACGCTTCGGCGTGCACATCCATGTGCCGCTGCCCAACGAAGCCGATCGCCGCGCGATTTTGCGCATCCATCTCGGCGGCCGGACCAAGGAAGCGGCGGCGGCCATCCAGCCGATCGCCGATACGCTGGCATCCCGCACCGAAGGCTTCTCGGGCGCGCGGCTGCGCCAGCTCTGTCATGAGGCCAAGCGCCTCGCCTTGCGCGACGCCGGCTTCGCCCGCGCGGTGACCCCGACCCTCGACCATGTGCTGCAGGCGCTCGCGGTGGAAGAGGAAGCACGCCGCGAATAGTTGCGTCCGCGCAACAGTGTTGCGATCGTCCGACGAAATGTTAGAGTGCGTCTCGGGAAAGAAACACCGAGAAGCGTGAGGCGATGGCAAATCCGCACCGTATCGACGTTCATCATCACCCGTCGCCGCCGAGCTATCTCAACTCGCGTTTCGAGCGCGACAAGCAGTACGCGCAGCAGAAGGGCTGGAGCATCGCCAAGTCGCTCGAGGACATGGATCGCGGCGGGGTCGCGACGGCGCTGTTGTCGCTGCCGCATTCGGTGCAGATCTGGCCCGGCAACAATCAGGAAGCGTGCGCCCTCGCGCGCGAATGGAACGAGTTCATGGCGAAGATGGCGGCCGATCATCGCGGCCGTTTCGGCATCTTCGCCGCGTTGCCGATCCTCGATATCGACGGCAGCCTCAAGGAGATCGCCTACGCGCTCGACACGCTGAAGGCCGACGGTGTCGCGCTGATGACCAATATCGGCGATAAATGGCTCGGCGATCCCTATTACGCGCCGGTCTTCGAGGAGCTCAACCGCCGCGGCGCGATCGTCTATACCCATCCGGTCGCGCCCAATTGCTGCCGCGACATGCTACCCGAATTCAACGATTCGGTCATCGAATACGGCGCCGACACCTCGCGCGCGATCGGCAAGATGCTCTATAGCGGCTCGGCGGCGCGCTATCCGCGCCTCCGCTTCATCTTCTCGCATGCCGGTGGCAGCCTGCCCTATTCCGCCTTCCGCTTCTTGCGCCATTACGGGCGCGCGAGCGCCGAGGTGAAAGGCTACATGCCCGACGGCTTGGTCGCGGCGCTCAACAAGTTCTATTACGACACGGCCAATACCTCGAACGTCTATGCCATGGCGTCGTTCTCGAAGCTGATCTCGTTGAAGCAGCTCATGTTCGGCACCGATTTTCCCTTCGGCAGCGCCGAGCACGACGCGCGGGCACTCAAGGAATGCGGCTTCGGCGATGCCGATGTGCGGGCGATCGAATGCGAGAACGCTTATCGCTTGTGGCCGCGGCTGAAACCGGTTGGATAAGGATGTTCGAGCGATGGGTAGGAAACAGTGGCGGGTCATTGTGCTGGGCTGCGTCCTCGCGTTGGCCGCGAGCGCTCCGGCCTGGGCCGAGGACTGGCAGGCGGGCGCGCCGCCGGAATGGGCGAAGATCCTCGCCGATGCGCGCAAGGAAGGTCATGTCGCGGTCGTCGGCCCGTCCGAGCTGGCGCAGCCGATCGCGGAAGGCTTCCAGAAGGACACCGGCATCGAGGTCGATTTCCTCGGCGGCGTCGCCGCGGTGAATGCGAGCCGCGTCGCTCGGGAGGTACGCGCCGACAATGTCACGATCGATTTCATGTATACCGGCACGGCAGAGCTGCCGCTGGTGAAGGAGGGCTTCTTTCAGGACGAGAAGTCGCGCCTTCTTCTCCCGGGCACGGCCGATCCCAAGAACTGGGCCGACGGCAAGCTCGCCTGGGTCGACAATACGCAGAAATTCATGCTGCGGACCCAGGCGACGGTGCAATCGATCCCGTTCTACGACGCCAACACGGTGAAGCCGCCGCTGACGAGCTGGAAACAGCTGCTCGAGCCGCAATTCAAGGGCAAGATCGTCGCCTACGATCCGCGCGCCGGCGGGCCCGGCCAGCAGATGATCGGCTATGTCGGCGCGCAATTCGGCATCGATTTCCTGAAACAGCTCTATGTCGGCCAGCAGGTCATCTATTCGCAGGACAGCCGGCAGATGGCGGAATGGATCAGCCGCGGCGTCTATTCGGTCGGGCTCGGCGTGCTGTTGCCCGATTATGTGACCTTGCATAACGCCGGCATCACCAACCTCGTGCCGGCGTCGATGAGCGACGGTCCCGGCACGCTGTCGGGCGGCTTCAGCGTCCTGATCATGCCGAAAGGCTCGCCGCATCCCAATGCGCAGACGGTCTTCCTCAACTGGGCGGCGAGTCAGCGCGGGCAGGCGATTTATTCGAAGGTCGAGCATCAGCTCAGCCGGCGCGTCGACGTTCATGAACCGTCGGTCCAGCCGTTCACGGTGCCGAAGCCGGGTGTGACCTATCTCGACCAATATAACGAGGATTGGGCGCTCAATCAGCGCGCCAAGATCATCGATCAGGTGATGGCGGCGATCGGCGGCCGCTAGAGACGATCGTCTTACGAGCCGCGGATGCCGATGGTCCGGCCGAAGCGGAACGAGATCGCGGTCACGCAAAGGCACAGCACGGCGATGACCGCGCCGATGACGGAAGCGGCTTCGAGCTGACCGGACACGGTGAAGTCGAACATCAGCAGCGACATGGTGCGGATGCCGGGTGCGGCGATCAGCACTAGGGTGCTGACGTCCTTCAGGGTCGCAGCGAAGATCAGGAGAAACACCGAGATCAGCATCGGCGCGATCAGCGGCAAGGTGATGCGGCGGAAGATCATCACAAAGCCGGCGCCCGACATGACGGCCGCTTCTTCAAGCTGCCCCGACACCTGCGCGATGGCGCTGCGCAGCAGCTGCACGCCGATCGGCATTTGCTGGATCATCAAAGCGAGGATGAGCGGCACGATCGTGCCGTAGAGCGCCGAGAGGCCGGGTGTGCCGAGGATGAGGCTCAAGAGACTGAGGCCGAGGACAATGCCGGGGATAGCCCAGGGCAGCCACACCAGGATGCCGATCCAGCGCACGCCCCAGATCCTTGTCCGCGCCAGAATCCAGGCGATGAGCGCGAAAATGAGCGTACCGAGAAAGCCGACGCTGAGGCCGAGCAGGAGCGACGTCACGACGGCGTGCAGGAAGCGCGTGTCTTGCAGCGCGTCGTGCCAGTGCGCGATCGTCCAAGCGTTCTTGATGAAGAAGAAGCCGAACAGCTTGCTGAACGAGCCGAGGATCAGGACGATCAGCGGCAGCAGCAGCGAGAAGCAGAGATAGGCGATGATGAGCGCCGAGGCGAGATAGGCCCACCAGGTCTTGGGCCGGGCCTGAAGCCGCATGCCGCGGCCGAGGATGGTCGCGCGGTCGCCGGCGCGCACGATGTAGCCCTGATAGACGAGCGCCAGCGGCAGGAGGATCGCGAGGAAGATCGTGCTCAGCGCCATCGCCTGTGGAAAGAGCGGCGGCTCCAGGCTGACGAAATCGTAGATGCGCGTGGCGTAGACATCGATGTTCACCGGCGCGCCGAGCACGCGCTCGACCTCGAAGGCCTCGAGGCTGCGGATCAAGGCCAGCACGAAAGCCGTGAGGATCGCCGGCAGCAGCAGCGGGATCGTGACGCGGCGCAAGGTCGCGAAGGTCGATGCGCCGGACATATCGGCCGCTTCCTCGAAAGACGCGTCGAGCTGGCGCAGCATCGGCGTCAAGAGGATCACCATGATCGGCACGGTGGTGATCGCGAGATGGACCCAGAGGATGCCCCCGACCGAATAGATCGAGAACACCGGCCCGTCGATGAAGGGCAGCTTTTCGAGCGCGAGGTTGAGCAGGCCGTAATGCGAATCGAGCAGCAGGATCCAGCCCATCATCATCGGAAAGACCGGCAGCAGGAAGCCGAACCAGAAAGCGAGCTCGATGAAACGATGGCCGGGGAGGCGCATACGCACCAGCAGCCACGCGACCGCGAAAGCGACGAGAAGCGCGATCGGCACGCGGATGACGAGCAGGAAGGAATAGCCGATCGCCGCGAGGGTGCGGGCGCTGGCGAAAACATCGCGCCAGCCGTCGAAGCCGAAGCGGAAAGCGGCGCCGAGATCGGACACGTCGAAGCTCGCCGCCACGACATAGATCACCGGCGCGAGGGTAAGCGCGCCGATCAGCACGGCAAAGGCGACGCCCGCCAAGGTGCTTCGGAAACGCGACACTGAGCAAACCGGCAAAACGTCGTTCAACCGCCGAAGGTCGCGCGCACCTGGCCGAGGCCCTCGATCCGCGCCTCGACGACGTCGCCTGGCTCGACCGCGGCCATCGGACCAAGCGCGCCGGTCATGATGACGTCGCCGGCCCGGAGCGGGCGACCGTATTTGACCATGGCATCGGCGAGCCAGGCGGCGGCGTTGAGGGGGTTGCCCATGCAGGCGCTTCCCGCGCCGGTCGAGACGGTCTCGCCGCGCCGCGTCATGGTCATCGCGCAATTGACCAGATCGACGTCGGCGAGGCGCTTCTTCTGCGCGCCCAGGACGAAGTGGCTGCTCGAGGCGTTGTCGGCGATGGTGTCGGCAAGCTTGATGTCCCAATTGGCGATGCGGCTGCCGACGATCTCGATCGCGGCACAGACGAAATCGGTCGCATCGGCGATATCGGCGACGCTGTGACGCTCGCGGGCGAGGGGCTTCTTCAGCACCACCGCGACCTCCGCCTCGACCTTCGGCTGCATCAGCTCGGCGAAGGGGATCGCATGGTCTTCGGCGGCAAGCATGTCCGCAAACAGCAGGCCGAAATCCGGCTGGTCGACGCCGAGCTGCTTTTGCACCGCGACCGCGGTCAGGCCGATCTTGCGGCCGACCAGGCGGCGGCCGCTCGCGAGCCAGTGTTTGGTATTGATCTCTTGCACGGCATAGGCGCGGGCAACGTCGTCGGCCGCGATCAGGTCGCGGATCGGTGGGCAAGCCTTATGCGTCTCGCCGGCAGCGCGCAGACGCAAGGCCGCTTCTTCGATCTCGTCGCTCATCTTTCCTCCCATCCGGTCACGGTTTTTTGCCGCTGTCGAGATTCAAGAAGCGGGCGGCATTGCCGCCGCGCAAGCGCTCGAGTTGCTCAGCCGACAGGCCGAGCCCCTCGAACATCGCCGCCGAATCTTTCTGCCCGGCGGTGAACGGATAGTCGGAGCCGACGAAGATCTGCGTGTCGCCATAGGTCGCGATCATGTGGCGCAGCAACGGACGGTCGAAGACGACATTGTCGTAATAGAGCCGCCGTGCAGTGGCGGCCGGCGAGGCGAAGGCGCGGTTGAGCGCGGGCAGCTTTTGCCAGCCGGAATCGAGCCGCGGCAGGAACGCCGCCAGCGTCCCGCCGCCATGGCTGAGGCCGATGCGCAGCTTGGGGAATTTTTCGAGCACGCGGCCGGTGATGAACGATGCGCCGGCGAGGCCGATATCGGTAGGGAAAGCGACATAGGGCGCGACCATGGGCGGCCCGACCAGGCGATCGGTCATGGTCGGGTGCAACGCATGGACGAAGATCGCGAGATTGAGCCGCTCAGCCTCGGCGAAAAACGGATCGAAGAAGGGATCGCCCGGCGACTTGCGGTTGATGTTGCTGCCGATCTCGATGCCGCGCAGGCCGTAATCGCCCGAGAGCGCGGCGAGCTCTTTCGCCGCCAGCTCGGGATCCTGCAGCGGCACCATGCCCAAGCCGACGAAGCGGTCCGGCGCGGCGCGGACCATCTCGGCGATCGTTTGATTGATATGCCGCGCCATCGCCAGCGTCGCCCGGGCGTCGATCCAGTAGGAGAGGAGTTCCGGCATCGGCGAGATCGCCTGCAAGCCGACGTCTTCGCCGTTCATGTCGGCGATGCGCCGTGCGGTGTCCCAGCAGCGGCTGTCGACGAGGCGGAATTCCTTGCCGCCGACCATCACCGCGGCCTGGTTGTTGGCGCGGTGCTCCATCGACGGCCATTTCTCGGGGGCGCAAGAGGCCGGCGCTGCGGGGAATTCGGCCGGGACGATATGGCAATGAACGTCGATGACTTCCATGCTGGCCCCGAACTAGGCGATCAGATCGGGCGAGGCGCCGAGGCGCTGCGACAGCTTCCGCGCGGTGTTCGCGAGCTCGCGCGCCGGGCGGCCCTCGGGCTCGAGATCGAGTTGGCCCTGCATGCCGATCACGGCGATGGCGGCAACGATGCGGTTGTTATGGTCGAAGACCGGCGCTGCGAGTGCGGCGCGGCCTGGCGCGCTGAGATTTTCGGCGACCGACATGTGGCGCGCGCGGAACTGCGCCAGCATCGCCTCGACATTCGCGAAATTGCGCAGTCCCGCTCGCGCGGCGATGCCGCGCGGATCGGCGAGCTCGGCGCGAATCCGCTCCTGCGTGAACCGGCGGTCGAGATAGGCCGCGAAAATCCGCCCGAACGATGAGGTCAGGAGCGGCATCACCGTGCCGAAGCGCACCGCCAGCGACATGATGTCGGGCGTCTCGGCGATGCGCATGATGGTCGGACCGTGATTAGCCCAGATCGCCAAGGAGATCGTGTAGCCGAGCACGTTGCGCAGATCTTCCAGCGCGGTCTGCGCGATTGCCATCACGTCGATGCGGCGCATCGCGGCAACGCCGAGCTCGAGCGCGAACGGACCGAGATCGTAGCGGCCGCCGCTTTCGTTCTGCACGACGAGACCGGCGCGGATGAAGCTGGCGAGATATTTGTGCGCTTTGCCCGGCGCCATGCCGGTTGCGGTCGCGATCGCCGTCAGGCTCAATGGCCCCTTAGCCTGTACCAGAGCGCGCAGAACCGGCGTACCGTTCTCGATCGATTGGATCCCGGTGCTGGCGGGCCGCTCGAGGATGTCGATCTCGTTGACATCAATCGCCAAGCGTGTTCTCCTAACGAAACTCGTTACGTAATGAGTAACAGATTTTTCCTATTGCGTAAAGTTGATCGAGAGGGTCGCTATGCTGCACGAGATCAGGTCGCGCTACGTCATGGCAAATGGCGTTCGCACGCATTACTGGGAATCCGGCAATGACGGGCCGACGATCATCGCGCTGCATGGCGGCGGCGCCGGCTCCTCGGGCATGGCCGGGATGGGGCCGCTGCTCGAACGCCTGGGCGGCGATGCGCGGGTGATCGCGCCCGATTCCGTCGGCGGCTTCGGCCTGACCGATCCTTACGCGCCGGTGACGCATGGCTTGATGACTCGCGTCGCGCACACCGCCGATGTCATCGACGCGCTGTGCCTGCCCAAGGTCTCGCTGATCGGCAATTCGCAAGGCGCCTGGACCGCGGCGCAATATGCAATCCTTCATCCCGACCGCGTCGAGAAGCTGGTGTTGATCTCGTCGCTGACCATCGCAAACTCGCTGAACATCCCGCAGCGTCCGACCGAAGCGCTGAAAGCGCTCAACGACTATGACGGCACGCGCGACGGCATGCGCCGTATCCTGCAGGCGCTGATCATCGATCCGAAGCGCATCACCGACAAGTTGATCGACGAGCGGCAGGCGGCGGCGATGCGTCCCGGCGCGCTCGAATCCTTCCGCGCCTTCGGCCGCGCCAGCGCCGCGCTGCGCCAGAACCCGCTCTTCGCTCTGCAGAACGACATGACGCGTTCGCTGCCGATCCTAACGAAGGCGATTCCGACGATCTTCATTTGGGGCGACAGCGATACCTTCGCCTTGCCCGAGACCGGCCACGAGATCGCCAAGCACGTGCCCGAGGCGATCTTCCACTGGGTGCCGGGCGCCGGCCATCAGGTCCAGACCGACAAGCCGGACGAGGCAGCGACGATCGTCCGCACGTTCTTCGGCTTCAAATAGCGGCAGGAAGAGAGGTCGCGCCGATGCTGACCAAGGAGCAGAACGAGCGCCTCACCAAGGTGGGACCCGGCACGCCCTGCGGCGAGCTGTTGCGCCGCTACTGGCAGGCGCTTTGTCCTGCGGGCGAAATCACCGAGGCCAACCCGAAGAAGCGCGTGCGTCTCCTCGGCGAGGACCTGCTCGTCTATCGCGGCGCCGACGGCAAGGTCTACTGCATCGCCGAACACTGCCTCCATCGCCGTGCCTCGCTGTTCTATGGCTTCATCGAGCCGGGCGGCATCCGCTGCTGCTATCACGGCTGGAAATTCGACTGCGACGGCAAATGCGTCGAGCGGCCGTTCGAGAAGCAGACGCCCGACAATCTCGCGACCAAGGCCTATCCGGTCGAGGAGCTCGGCGGGCTGCTCTTCGCCTATATGGGCCCCGATCCGGCAAACGCGCCGCTGTTGCCGCGTTGGGACGTGCTGGCGCGCGACGATCGCCGCCGCACCATCGTCGTGCTGCCGGTGCATACCTGCAACTGGCTGCAGATCCAGGAGAACACGGTCGATTCCGTGCACACCTATTATCTGCACGGTCATATGTCGGTGGTGAAGAATCTGCCGACGCTGGCGCAGGGCCATTATTTCTACCGACCGATCGCCGCCTATGACTGGGCGGTGTGCGACTGGGGCATCGAGAAGACGCTCGAATATGGCGGCGACAAGCCCGAGATCGAAATCCGCCCGCCGCTGATCTTCCCGAACATCCTGCGGATTCCCGAAGGACCGGTCGAGGCGCTGCATTTCCGCGTGCCGATCGACGACACGCATACGCGCATCTTCTGGGTCGGCCTGCTGCCCAGCCGCGACACCAGCCCCGATCCGGCCGCGGGCAAGACCACGTTCGAATATACCCCCGACAAGCCGCTGACCGAGAGCGACGAAGAGCTGATGACCTTCTACGGTCAGGATCGCATCGTCTGGGAGACGCAGGGCGCGGTCTTCGACCGGACGAGCGAGACTTTGGGCGCGTCCGATCGCGGTATCGTCATGTTCCGGCGTATGCTCGAAGAGCAGGTCGAGCGCGTCGCGCGCGGCGAGGAGCCGAATGTCGCGGTCGTGCGCGATCCGGCCAAGAATGCGATGATCACATTCGAGAGCGCGACGAAGCCGCGCGCGGGCAGCAACGAAGAGCACGTTTTCGCGGCCAATTGACGGCGGCGGCCGATACGGCGCAGGCGAGGCGAGGGAGATACGCGATGGGCGAAATCATGGGCATGGGGCTCAGCCACTATCCCGGTCCGCTGGTGGCGGTGGAGCATTGGCCGAGCATGCTGCAGCGCTGGGTCGAGCTTGGCCGCGTGAAGGCCGATCTGTTCGCGGCACGCGACCGCTGGCCTGAGGCGATGCGTCAGGAATGGGGCAACGACGAGGGTGTGGCTGCGGCCAGGGTGCATCGCGATCGCTTGCTTGCCGGCTATGTGCGTTTGCGCCAGGCGCTCGATGCATTCAAGCCCGACATCGTGCTGGTCTGGGGCGATGATCAGTACGAAAACTTCAAGCGCGATTGTATTCCCGCGTTCTGCGTCGGCATCTACGACAAGGTCGTCAGCCGCCCTTATGGCGGCGGCCTTGCCGTATTCAAGACCGATCAGAACGTCTGGGGCTTGTCGAAAGACACCGAGCTGCCGATCAAATGCCACTCCCAGGGCGCCCGCGGCCTGACGCAAGGGTTGCTCGAAGGCGGCTTCGACGTCGCGTATTCGAGCGCGGTACGCCATCCCGGCGGCCTCGCGCATTCCTTCAACAACACGGTGATCTATCTCGATTATGAGCAGAAGGGGTTCGGCTTTCCCTATCCAATCATTCCCTTCCACGTGAACTGCTATGGCAGCCAGTTGATCAAGACCAGCGCCAGCGTCGTCGGCGAAGGCGCCGACGAGATCTCGCCGCCCTCGCCGAGCCCGGCGCGCTGCTTCGAGATCGGGCGCGCGACCGCGCGCTATTTCGCCGCCTCACCCTGGCGGGTCGCGCTGATCGGGTCGGCGAGCTGGTCGCATGGCTCGCTGACGCAAAAGCACGGCCGGCTCTATCCCGATCTCGTCACCGACCGCGCGCGCTACGACCAGCTGCGCGGCAACCGCTTCGGCGATTGGGGCAAGCTCACCCAGGAGGAGATGGAGGATTCGGGCCAGCACGAGGTGCTGAACTGGATCTGCCTCGCCGGCGCCATGACCGAACTCGGCCAGAGCGCCGAGGTGGTCGATTACGTCGAGACCTATGTCTTCAACTCGGCCAAGTGCTTTGCGCTTTTTTCGCCACACGGCGCTGGCACGGGTGCCTCGGGCGCTGGAGCGCGGCGAGCGGTTTCGTGACCCAGTTGACGGCCGACGCGTCGGCGCGGAGCGTCCCGCGGTTCCGGTCTTATCGGCTGCGCGATAGCCGCGCGAGCGGTGTTGCGCTCGTGCTTGTGCTGCTCGGCCTCTGGGAAGCGAGCGCGCGGCTCGGCATCGTCCAAAGCAGCAACTGGCCGCCTTTCAGCACGGTGATGACGACGCTCTTCGCCAGCATCGCCGACGGCGAGCTGCTGCCGGTGGTTCTCTCGACCCTGTGGCGCCTGGCGCGCGGCTACGCGATTGGCTGCGCGCTCGGCATCGGCGCAGGATTCCTGATCGGACTCTATCGTCCCGTGCGCCTCGCCCTCCTGCCGACGATCGACTTGCTGCGGCCGATCCCGATCCCGGCGATCATCCCGCCGCTGATCTTCCTCATGGGCCTCGGCGACACGCTGCGGCTCTTCGCCATCGCTTTCGCGACTTTCTTTCCGGTCGCGCTCAACACCATCGCCGGGGTGCAGGCGGTCGAGCCGGTCTATCACCAGGTCGCGCGCACTTTCGGCGTGCCGCGCGCTGCGGCGCTGCGGCGGGTGGTTTTTCCGGCCGCGCTGCCGTTCATCCTCGCCGGGTTGCGCACCAGCCTCGGCATCGCTTTCGTTGTGACCGTGATCGCCGAAATGATCGTCGGCCAGGAAGGCATCGGCTATTACCTGATCACGATGGAATTCGCGATGCGCGCCGCCGAGATGTATGGCGGCATCATTCTCGTCACTTGCATCGCCTATCTGCTCAATCGTGGCTTCCTCGCCTGGGAAGCGCGCGCCATCCGCTGGGCGCGGCTGGCCGAGACGATGCAAGGAGATCGCGCATGAGTATCGCGACCGATGCGCGGTCGGCGATCGCGGCGCGGGCGGCGGTGTCCGGCAGCCGTCTGACGGTCGACGGCATCGGGAAGAGCTTTCAAGGACCCGGCGGCAGCGCGGTCGAAGCGATCGGCACCGTCAGCCTCGATGTCGCGCCGGGCGAGTTCCTCGCGATCGTCGGTCCGAGCGGTTGCGGCAAGTCGACTCTGCTGCAGGTCATCGCCGGGCTGATGCTGCCCTCGACCGGCCGGGTGAGGTTGGGCGAGCGCGACGTGACCGGCGAGCCGGCGCATATGGTCTATCTGTTCCAGCAATACAGCAAATCGCTGCTGCCATGGATGACCGTCGCGAACAATGTGATGTTCGCCTTCCGCCACCGCATGAAGCTCAGCCAAGCGGCGTCGCTCGCCCGCTGCCGCGACTATCTCGCCATGGTCGGGCTGGCCGATGTCGCTGCTCACTATCCGTGGCAATTGTCGGGCGGCATGCAGCAGCGCGTCGCGATCGCCCGTGCGCTCGCGGCCGAGCCGCAGGTGCTGCTGATGGACGAGCCGTTCTCGTCGGTCGATGCGCTGACGCGGCTCGACCTTCATTCCCTCATCCTCGATCTCTGGACGCAGAAGCGCTTCACCGCCGTGCTGGTGACGCATGATGTCGACGAGGCGATCTTCCTCGCCGATCGCGTCGCCGTGCTGACGCAGCGGCCGGCGACCATCTCGGAGGTGATCGAGACCCGGTTGCCGCGGCCGCGGCATTCGATCGAGACGCGGGAATCGCCGGCGTTTCTCGCTTTGCGGCATCGGCTGCTCGACTATTTGCTGACGCGCGGCGGAGGCAGATCGCATGCGCGCTCTGCGTGAGCGCGGCCTGCTCATCGTCTCGGGCTGCGCCATCCCGCTGACGCTGTTGCTCGCTCTCGAGGTCGCGGCACGCAGCGGCGCGGTCAATCCGATCTTCCTGCCGCCGCCGAGCGCGATCCTGGCCACTTTCTGGAGCATCGTCGCCTCGGGCGGCTTTGCGGCGCCGCTGGCGCAAACGGTCCTGTTTCTCTTTGTCGGCTACGGCATCGGCTGCGCCACGGCGATCGTTCTCGGCATCCTGATGGGTTCCTCGCGGCCGATCTTCAACCTGCTCGAGCCGCTGATCGAGTTGCTGCGGCCATTGCCCAAGCCCGCCTTGCTTCCGGCGCTGATCCTTTTCCTCGGCCTCGGCGCGCGGATGGAGATCACCATCGTCGCCCTCGGCTGCTTCTTTCCGGTGCTGATCAATACCCTGCAAGGCGTCCGGGCGGTCGACCCGACGATGATCAATACGGCGCGCACTTTCGGCCATGGCAGGGTCGCAATCTGGCGCCGTATCCTCTTGCCGGCGAGCGCGCCCTATATCCTTGCCGGGATGCGGATCAGCCTCGGCCTCGGGCTGATCCTGGTGGTGACGGCCGAGATGATCTCGGGGAATGGCGGTCTCGGCGACGCCATCCTCGCTGCGCAGCGCACCTTCCTGGTGAAGGAATCCTATGCCTGGCTGGTGGTGCTGGCGCTGCTCGGCCTGGCGCTCACCTGGTTCTTCAGCATGGTCGAGCGGCGGCTTGCTTTCTGGAGCGCGCCGCCGGTGCAATGAGTTCGGTGAGGACAAGATGAATCAAACCGACCTTCACAGCCGCGGCGCCGTCATCACCGGCGCGGCCCGCGGCATCGGCTATGCCTGCGCCGAGCGCATCCGCGCGTCAGGCGCGGCGGTGAGCCTCTGGGATCAGGATCGCGACGCGCTGGCGGAAGCGGCGCGGCGGCTCGGCGCGGCGCATGCGGCGCTGGTCGATATCACCGACGAGAGCTCGGTGACGGCGGCGGCGAAAGGCGCGGCCGCAGCCCTCGGCAAGATCGATATCCTCGTCAACAATGCCGGCATCACCGGCTCGAACAAGAAGACCTGGGAATACGATCCAGCCGAATGGCGCCGCGTCATCGACGTCGATCTGACCGGCGCCTTTCTCTGCGCGCGCGCCGTGCTGCCGGGGATGATCGCGCGGCGCTACGGCCGTATCGTCAACATGGCCTCGGTTGCCGGCAAGGAAGGCAACCCCAACGCCGCTGCCTACAGCTCCGCCAAAGCCGGCCTGATCGGCCTGACCAAATCGCTCGGCAAGGAGCTCGCAACCGAAGGCGTCGTCGTCAACTGCGTGACGCCCGCCGCGGCCGAAACCGATCTCTTCAAGCAGATGAGCGAAGAGCACATCGCCTATATGCGCTCGAAGATCCCGATGAACCGCTTCGTCCAGCCGGCCGAGATCGCGGCCTTGGTGGCGTGGCTATGCTCGGAGGAATGCAGCTTCTCGACCGGCGGCGTTTTCGACATCTCGGGCGGCCGCGCGACCTACTAGCCGTGGCCGACATCCTAGCCTATGGCCGCCGGCGTGGCGGATTTGACGTTCCTATCCTTTCGCTGCAAATCCGTTTAGGAACATCGAGTTCCAAAAGCTACACCAGAATCAATAAATTGGCTGGTGTCCTTTCGATTCCGACGTTCGTAGAGAGTCTGCTGCTGCAAAGCCATACGAACGTCGGAATCGGGACGCCAGCGGGAGGGCGCGGGAATTGGCCACATCGACAGGCTACGACTACATCATCGTCGGCGCGGGCTCCGCGGGCTGCGTCCTCGCTAACCGTTTGAGCGCCGATCCTGCGACAAAAGTCTTGCTGCTCGAAGCGGGCGGTTCCGACTGGCATCCCTATATCCACATGCCGCTGGCGATGCTGAAGATCAGCCGCGATCCGCGCGTGAACTGGAATTTCACGACCGAGCCGGAGTCGCATTGCAACAATCGGCGGATCCCGATTCAACGCGGCAAGGTCCTGGGCGGCAGCTCGTCGATCAACGCAATGATCTACGCACGCGGCCATCCGCTCGATTACGACGCCTGGCGGCAGAAGGGGCTGACGGGATGGGGCTACGCCGACGTTCTGCCCTATTTCAAGCGATCGGAAAACAGTTGGCGTGGCGATGACGTCTATCACGGCGCCGGCGGTCCGCTGACGACATCGCCGGCGAACAGCCGCAGCGCCCTTCACAGCCTTTTCGCTGTAGCCGCCGCGAAGCGCGGTTTTCCCGCAAGCGCCGATTACAACGGCGCGCAGCCGGAAGGCGTCGCCTGGCCCGATTTCACCATCGGGCGAGGCCGGCGCAATTCGACCGCGCGCGCCTTCCTGCGGCCCGCGCGCAAGCGGGAAAATCTGACGGTCGAGACGCATGCGCTGGCGCATCGTGTCGTCCTGCGCAACGGTCGCGCCGCCGCGGTCGAATACCAACGTGCCGGGCAGATGATCATGGCACAGGCCGATCGCGAGATCATTCTGTCGGGCGGCACCTATAATTCGCCGCAACTTCTGCTGCTGTCCGGCATCGGCCCGGCCGACGAGCTGAAGGCGCTGGGCATTGCGCCGATCCTCGATCGTCGCGATGTCGGGCGGAACTTGCAGGAGCACGTCAACGCCGTCATTACCTTCGACCTCAATCGGCCTTTGTCGCTCGTCGGCACGTTGCGCTGGGACCGGCTCGCCGCGTCCGTTCTGCGCTGGGCGGCTTTTGGTTCGGGCGCGGCGGGCAGCATGCCGCTGCAATGTGTCTGCTTTCTGCGCACGCGTCCGGAGAGCGAGCGGCCGGATATCGAGCTGCTCGTCAGTCCCGTCGCGCCGGATGCCGCGATTTGGTTTCCCGGTATCCGCCAGCCGAGCCATCACCGCTTTTCGAGCCGCGTCGCCGTGCTTCATCCGCGCAGCCGCGGGCGGGTAGCACTCCGCTCGGCCGACCCGGCAGAGGCGCCGCGCATCCATTGGAATCTGCTCGACGATCCATTCGATCTCGAGACATTGCGTGGCGGCCTCAAGGCGGTGCGCGCGATCTTTGCCGAGGAGCCGTTGCGGAGCGTCATCGCGGGCGAGGCGAGCCCCGGCGCGCGCTATCAGTCCGATGCCTCGCTCGATGGCTGGATTCGCGCCAACTGCCAGACCGCGAGCCATCCCGCCGGCACGTGCCGCATGGGTGTCGACGCGGATGCCGTAGTCGATGCGGAGCTTCGCGTCAAAGGCGTCGACGGGCTACGCGTCGCCGATTGCTCGGTCATGCCCGATGTCGTCGGCGCCAACACCAATGCGCCGACGATCATGATCGCCGAGAAAGCGGCGGCGGCGATCCTCGCCGCGCACTGACTTAGCGGGCGAAGTCGGCCTATTCGAAATCCACGGGCTTGAGCTCGACCGGCGTGCCATGCCGCGTGCGTAGCAGGGCCATACCGGCCAAACTTCGGTTGGCGCCAGCATGCGGGCACGCCCTAGCCGTGCAGGTATGATGCAAGCCGCTGCGCGACCTACTGATCGCCCCGTTCCGCCGATCGGCGGAACCGCAACGTTCCGCGCGCATTGTCATTGGAGTTGCGAAAGGCGAATCACGATGGACACCGCGACCTTACCTTCTGCGTCGGCGGTCTTGGAGCCGGCCACGGCGCCACACGCAGCGAGCGCGCACGCGAAAATTCACGGCCTCCGCGACGGCATGATCGGCTACATGCTGGCGCATGAGCAGTTCAAGGTACCGGCGCTGACCGATATCGGCGCCGCCGCCGCCGCCGCGGGCTTCGACTTCCTTGCCGCGAGCGACCATTTCCAGCCCTGGCAGGCGAATGAGGGCCATTCCGGCGCTGCCTGGGTGACCCTGGCAGCTCTCGGCGGACGCGCGTCGGATGCGATGATGGGCACCTTCGTGACCTGCCCGACGCTGCGCTACAGCCCGGCGGTCGTCGCCGAGGCTTTCGCGTCGCTGAGCTTGCTTTATCCCGGCCGAATCTTTCTCGGCGTCGGCTCGGGCGAGGCGCTCAACGAGCAGGCGGCGACCGGCCAGTGGCCCGACTGGGACGAGCGCTGGGAGCGCCTAGTCGAGGCGATCGGGATCATTCGCAGCTTATGGACGGGGCAACATGTCGGCCATCGCGGCAAATACTACGCCGTCGATGCACGGCTCTACGATCCGCCGCCCGAGCCGATCCCGATCCTTACTGCGGCGAATGGCGCCAAATCGATGCGGCTCGCGGGCACGCATGGCGATGGCCTGATCACCGATCCGGCAACCTGGAGGGAGCACCGCGGCGAATGGGAAGCCGCCGCCAAGGCCGCCGGCAAAGACCCTGCGGCGATGCCGGTGATCGTCGAGAAATTCGTCGTCGTCGGCGACGAGAACGAAGCGCGGAAACCCGCCGAGCTCTGGCGTTTCATCCCCAAGGCCTTCGAGAGCTATTTCGGCATCGCGGACCCCGTGGAGATCCAGCGGCGCGCCGAAGCCGAGATCGGCCTCGATGAAATGCTGGGCGAGATGGCGATCGGCACCGACCCGCAGGTCCATATCGAGGCGATCGAGGAACTGTTCGACAGCGGTGTCAAGCTGGTGAACATCCATGTCGGGCAGGACGATCAGCAGCGCGCCATCGATTTCTACGGCGCGAAGGTGCTGCCGGCGTTGCGCCAGCCGAGGAGCTGAGGGCAAGCCATGCATTGGAAGCTCATCAATGCCGATCCGCCCGTCACTTACGCGGTCGCGCTGGAGACCGGCGACGAGGCGGTCAAGGTTCTGACCGATTTCGTCCGCGCGGAGGAAATCGAAGCCGCATCGATCACCGCCATCGGCGCTTTCCGGCGCGCGGTGCTCGGCTATTTCGACTGGCAGAGCAAGCAGTACAAGAAGATTCCGGTCGAGGAGCAGGTCGAAGTGCTGTCGCTGCTCGGCGACGTGGCCGTGTCGGAAGGCGCGCCGACGCTTCATATCCACGCTGTCCTCGGCAAGTCCGACGGCAGCGTCATCGGCGGGCATCTGCTTTCATCCGAGGTGCGGCCGACGCTCGAAGTGATCATCACGCAATCGCCGAGCTATCTGCGCAAGGCCAAGGATCCCGAGACCGGCCTCGCGCTGCTCGCCATCGATCCGGTGACGTAATCATGAGCGACGACCGCAATACCAAGAATCCCGACCAGCCGGCCTATGACAATCCAACCGGGGACAAAGGCGATCTTTACGACGAGGCCAAAGGCCATCCCCATGGCGGACAGCATGTCGGACACCAAAAGGAGAAAGGCCAGCACGGCCAACGGCCGCATCCCGACGAGCCGGTCGGTCATCCGAGCGACGACAAGCTCGGTCAGAAGCCTCCGCAGCGCAAAACGCCGCTCAGCTCAAGCTGAGAAATCGCCCGGCTTCAGCTCGATAGGCGTGCCATGCGGCGTGCGCCGCGCGGCACGGCTCCAGGCATTGCCGTAACGTTGGAGCGTTGCCGAATCGCTGAGTTGCTTTGCCGCGACGATGCGCTCCAGCGCGGCAAGCCAATGCCGGTAATAGGTCGCGCCGGTATCGGGATCGCCGCCGGCCTGGGCGCGCTTGATCTCGGCGCCGAGCGTTTCCGCCCATTCCGTCGCGGTGAAGAGGCCGCGCTCGCGCAAGGCGACCGCCATGGCGAAAGCCTGCGCTTCCCAAGGCGCGCGGAACACCGGCCCGTCGCTATCGACCGGCAGACCGGGCACCGCCGCGGCGATCTCCGCGATCGGCGCGCTCTTGGCCGCCATCACGCCGGCTCCAGATAGGGCTCGAACGCCTCGATCGAGACTTTGAGTCCCGGCGCGGCTTGCTCGCCCCATAATTCCTTGCCGTCGAAGACGACGGTATAGAGCCATTGCGGGTCCTCGCCTTTGCCGAGCACGACCGAATCCGGAAATACATGGCAGCCGCGGATCGCTTCGATCATGCCGACGCGGTCGCGCGCATAGCGCGGCAGCCGCGTGTGGCTCGTCGGGTTGATGTTCCGGGTGTGGACTTGCGCGCCCGGCTTGAACCGTGCGGGCGCTTGCTCCGGGCGTGTATAGGAGCCGCGCTGTAGCGCGCCGTCGACCTCGGCCGCGGCAAGCGTGCGCTTCACTGGCTTCGCCGGATGCAGCGCATGGCCGGCTTCGAGCTCGTCGGCACCGACGAGGCCAAAAGAGAGCAGCCGCGCCTCGAGGCCGCGCTGCCATTTTTCGTAATAGGTGACGCCGAGATAGACATGCGGCGGCAGCTTTTCGACCGCGGCCCGACCCATATCGATGTTCCAATAGCCGAGGAGGCCGGTCGCGCGCTGCATCGCGAAAACGCGGCCTTCCCAGGACGCATGGAACACCGGCTCGTTCTTCTCGGGCGTCACCGGGCCGAAGCCGTGCATGCCGCCCATGTCGTGAACGCCATTCATCGCCGCACCTCGTTCGGGCGCAAGGCCTCGCCAGTGCCGACCATCGAATCCCGCGTGACCAGCTCGGCGAGCTGCTCCTCGTCCCAGCCATCGGTGCCGGCAGGCCGCATCGGGATAACGATGAAGCGCGTCTCGGCGGTCGAATCCCAAATACGGACCTCGGTCTCCGCCGCCAAGGCGACGCCGAAATCCTTGAGCACGCCACGCGGATCGATCACCGAGCGCGAGCGATAGGCGGCGGACTTGTACCAGACCGGCGGCAGGCCGAGCACTTCCCACGGATAGCAGGAGCACAGCGTGCAGACGATCATGTTGCGCCGGCGCGGCGTGTTCTCGACCGCGATCAGGTGATCCGAGACCCGGCCCAGCGTGCCGTCGGCATTGATCGCTGCGGTCGCATCTTCGAGCAGGCGCTTTCTGAATTGGGGATCGGCCCAGGCTTTGGCGACGATGCGCGCGCCGATATGCGGCCCGATCCGGGTCTCGAAGGCCTCAACGATGCGGTCGAGCGCGGCGGGATCGATATAGCCTTTCTCGGTGAGCACGGTCTCGAGCGCGCGCACCCGGGCCTGCTGCTCGGTCAGCTCGGAACCGTGGGGATGCGCGTCGCCATGATCGTGATCATGCGCATGCTCATGGTCGCGCGGTTCGGTCGCCATGATCGCCTCCTAACTTGTCGTCCGCGATTGTAGCACCCATTCGCCATCGTTGCCCCGACCGAGCACGCCGTCGCGTTGCAGCCGGTCGAGCTCGATCACGAGGGCGCGGCCGTCATCGGTACCGAGCCCTTCCATCAGCTCGATAAAATATTTGGGGCCGCTTTCGAGCGCCTGCTGCACGGTTTGGAAGCGCGGATTGAGTTTCAGCCGCGGCGTGCGCGAGAGCCGGTTTTCGATGATATCAGGCTTGCCGAAAGGCCGCGTCAGGTCGAAGCCGGCTTTAACCATCTTGCCGTCCTCGCCGGTCGGGTCCATCGACATCGTGAAATGGCCGGATTCGGTGATCACGTCGCGATCGGCGCGAAAGCGCGTCGCGAACGCCCATTCCATCGCTTCCTCGGAGCGGATGTCGACATCCTCGTCGACGACGAAGATGTGCTTCACCAGCGGCAGCTTCATCACCGCCGCGATTGCGGCGCGCGCCTGGCCCGGCGCGGTCTGGCGGATGGCGATGCGCGCGTGATGCAGCCCGGTCGCGGCCGGCGGCAGATAGATGTCGCGGATATCGATTCCGGCGTCTTTCACCGCGCGCCACACCATGACGGCGAAATTGATCGCGCTGAGCTGCGCCGCGTCGTTGCGCGTCAGATGTGTCCCGCCATGCAGCAAGGTCTGATGCAGCACGTCGCGGCGCATGGTGATGGCGGTGGCGTGGAAGATGGGATCGGGATGCATCGGCCCATAAAGCCCGTAGAGCTCGCCATAAGGGCCTTCGATCTCGGCATAGCCGGCCTCGTCGAAATAACCTTCGATGACCAGTTCGGCATCCGCCGGCACCGGCACGTTGTTGGTGACGCCGCGGACCATCGGCAGGGTCTCGCCGCGGATGCGCGCGATCAGCTCGAATTCGTCGAGCGGCGCTTTCGAGGTCGCGGCGAGGAAATCGCAAGGATGCGCGCCGATGACGAAGCTCACCGGCAGCTGCTCCTTGCGCTCGACGCAGCCGAGATAGATGCGCCGCAGATCGGAAGGCTGAGTCAAGTTGGAGCGCAGCGTCGTCCGGCTGCGTAACATCAGCCGCCGGCAGCCGACATTGGGCTTGGCCGTCGCGGGATCGACGGCGAAATCGACCGCCGCCGAGATGTAAGGCGCGCCGTCGAATTCGTGCTGCAGATAAAAGGGCATGCGGGTGAGATCGAGCTTGTCGCCGGTCAATATGACCTGATGCACCGGAGCGTCGGCTGATGCGATCTCCGCGACCTTCTGCGGCTGCTGCAAGCGGCGCAGATATTCCGCGAGGAGGTGCCTATCGTCCGCGAGGCCGAAGGCTGCGGCGATACGTTTGGCGCTGGCATTGACGCCAGCGACCATCTCGAAGCGCTCAGGGCCGACAGCGCGGAAATGCGTGACCTGAGGCGAGGCTTCGACCAACGTCGCGAGGTCGCCGAGCGAGACCGGCGCGTCACAGGGCTCGACTTCGCCCAGCTCCGCGAGCCGCTCGACGAAGCGCCGCAGCCGGAATTTCTCGAGATCGAATGCCATCGAACCTCCTCAACCGCATCTTATCGCTGCGCTTCGTTGCGTGCCATTGGCGGAGCGGCTAGGGTTTCCGACATCGCGGGAGGGAAATCATGCCGGGCATCGTCGACGTCCATCATCACATCATGGAGCCGAAATTTTTGGAGCTGCAGCAAGCGCGGATCGCCGCGAGCGGCTACGCCGGCGCCGAGCTGCAGAAATGGACGCCCTCCTGGTCGATCGAGGAGATGGACAAGACTGGCGCCGACGTCTCGATCCTTTCGATTTCGACGCCCGGTTCGTGGACCGGCAAGCTCGAAGAGAGCCGCAAGCTCGCGCGCAGCATCAACGACTACAAGGCGCAGATCGTGCGCGACCATCCAAGACGTTTCGGCTTTTTCGCGACGATCCCGCTGCCCGATGTCGAGGGGAGCCTCAAGGAGATCGACTATGCGCTCGAAACGTTGAAAGCCGACGGCATTTGTCTGCTCACCAATTACGACGGCCGCTATCCCGGAGATCCGGCTTTCGCGCCGGTCTACGACGAGCTCAACCGCCGCAAGACAGTGGTCTATTCGCATGCTACCTCGGTCGATTGCTGCTTCAATCTCCAGCCGAGCGTGCCGCCGGCGATCCTCGAATTCATGTTCGACAATACCCGCGCGATCGTCAGCCTGTTGCAGAGCGGCACCTTCGCGCGCTGTCCCGACATCAAGTTCATCTTCTCGCATTGCGGCGGCGCGCTCGCCGGCATGGCGGGGCGGATCGCCGGCTGGTCGCGCTCTTTCGCCGACAAGGCGCCGGGCGGCGCCTTCCCGGCGCTGAAGAAGCTCAACTACGACACCGCCAGCATGAACAACCCGGTGACCTTCGCGGCGATGCTGAAGCTCGCCGGACCGACGAACCTGATGTTCGGCAGCGACTATCCCTGGGGTACGATGGCGGCGACAAGGGACCCGCTGCGCAGCCTCGGGCTGCCGCCCGAGGATCTGCACAATATCGAAGAGGGCAACGCGCGGCGCATGTTCGCGCGCCTGAAAGCCTGACATATCGACGTGGGCGCCGCTGCCCACGCAATTGGGCACACTTGCGGTTGACAGCCAGCGGCGGCTCCTCGAAAACTCGCAGCCAATCGCGCGGCGTTGTCGCGTAACGAGCAAACCAAATGGGGGCGCGCCAGCCATGGCAACGGGTCAACGAGTTCGTGTAACGCATGCCGGGGCGCTGCCGCGCTCGCCCGACCTCGCCAAGCTCGTCTGGGCCAAGGGTGACGGCCGTCCCTACGACGAGGCCGAGCTGACCCGGCGTCTGCAGGACGAGCTCGCGGCGACCGTGCGCCGCCAGGTCGCGATCGGCATCGACAGCATCAATGACGGCGAGCTGAGCAAGACCTCGTTCACCCAATATTGCGCCAATCGCATTTCGGGCTACGAAGCGCATCCCTTCGATCCGTCGCGCGACCCGGCGCCGCTCTCGATCGGCGCCCGCGACATCAGGAAGTTCCGCGAATATTTCGCCAACGGGCACGCCAAATTCGTGACCCTCGACCCGCCGAAGACGACCTATGTCTGCACCGGCCCGCTGCGCTACACCGGCACCGCCGAGCTCAACACCGATCTCGAGCGGTTCAAGGCCGCGCTCGCCGGCGTCTCTTACGGCGAGGCTTATTTGCCGGCGAACTCGCCCGGCACGATCGAGCATTGGCTGCGCAATCAGTACTACGGCAGCGAGGAGGAATTCCTCGAAGCGATCGCCGATGTGATGCATACCGAATACAAGGCGATCACCGATGCCGGCTTCCGCTTGCAGATCGACGATCCCGATCTGCCTGACGGCTGGCTGATGTATCCCGACATGACGGTCGCGGAATATCGCAAATATGCGCGGCTACGGGTTGACGCGCTCAACCACGCACTGCGCGACATCCCGCGCGAGCAGATCCGCCTGCATGTGTGCTGGGGCAGTTTCCACGGTCCCCATGCCGACGATATTCCCTTGAAGGATATCGCCGATCTGATCTTCCGCGTCCGCGCCTCGGAATATTCGATCGAGGCGTCGAACCCGGCGCATGAGCACGAATGGACGGTGTTCGAGGACGCGAAGGTGCCGGATGATGCCGCGCTCATTCCGGGCGTCGTCGGCCATTGCACTGACTTCATCGAGAATCCGGAATTGGTGGCGCAGCGCCTGGTGCGCTATGCGAATCTCATCGGCCGCGACAACGTCATGGCCGGCACCGATTGCGGCATGGGGCCGCGCGTCAAGGACCCGAAGATCTGCTGGGCGAAGTTCGAGGCGATGGCCGAAGGCGCGCGGCTCGCGGCGAAGCAGCTTTGGGCAAAGGCCGGCGGCGCAGCGCGCGCCAAGTCTACGGTCAGGAAGGCTGTGAAGAAGAAGGCCAAGAAGGCTCCGGCGCGCAAGGCGAAAGCGAAAGCGAAGAAGCGCGCACGTCGCTAGATTCTATCGTCATTGCGAGGAGCGTCAGCGACGAAGCTATCCAGGACCTGGATCGCTTCGCTCGCAATGACGCCACGGCTTATGCGGGATTGTTGATAAAAGCCAGCAGCTCCGGCCCGAGCGAATCGACCGCCGAGTTGATCTGCATCGCCGGCGAGACGTGGTTGTGGTTCCGGCTGAAGACGAACCACGGCATCTTCTTGTCGCATTTGGCGAGCTCGGCGACCAGAGCCGCGCTCGGCCAGGCGAGCGGGTAGGGATCGAACTCGGTGACGCAGACGAAGACCGGCGGATGGCCCGGCTTCACGTGATTGAGCGGGCTCATCGCCGCGTATTTGCTTTCGTCCTCGCCGTAATAGGCGGTCGAATTCTCGGCCGGCTTGCCGGGGCTGTAGACCGGATGCTGCGGCGCATAGACGCCCGAGAGTAGCAGCGCGCCGGCGATACGAGGACCTTCGCTGCCATGGACTTGCGGCACGAAGGTCCAGGTCGCGACATGAGTCGCGCCGGCCGATTGCCCCATGATGAAGATGCGCGCCGGGTCGCCGCCGTATTTTGCGATGTTGTCATGCAGCCAGGCGACGACCTTGCCGACGTCCTCGGCGCCCGACGGCCATTTGTGCTGCGGCGCCAGACGATAGGTCGCGTTGACGCCGATGATGCCGTTGCGTGCGAAGAAAGTCGGCACGTTGTCGTAGATCAGGCCCGGCAACGGGCTGCGCTCGCCGGCAACATAACCGCCGCCGTGGAAATAGACGACGACCGGCGCCTTCGTCGGCTTCTGCGCCGGCATGTAGATGTCGAGCCGGTTGCGCGCATCGGGCCCGTAAGCGAGATCGCGCGCGATCTCGATCCCGTCCTTCGGCGCGCGCTCTTGCAGCGGCGTGTAGATCGCGTAAGTCGCTTTCAGCACATCGGAATTGAAGGCGCGGCCGAGCTTCCTGATCTCGGCGGCGACTTGTTCGGCGGCATCGGACATGGGTCTACCTCACGGCATAAAGAGTGATGGGCGCTTAGTGACCGCCCTGGCGCTCGAAGAGACGCTTGGTCTCGCGCGAGCTGAATTTCCAGCCACTCGCCGTCTTGACGAACTTGTCGTGCCATTCGCCCATGCTGAAAGGCGGATCGAAGGGCAGCGGGAATTTCGGATTGTCGATCTTCGGGTCGTGATGCAGCGCGACGTAGTAGGTGACGCTCGCGGCATGGGTGTCGTCGATCACGTTGACCATGGTGCCGCCGTTGATGTGGCGCGTCACCTGGGTCGAGGCGCGATAGGAGGAGCGGATCTCGGCATGGCCCTTATAGGGCTTGCCGCCGCGCAGCCAGGTACCGTCCTCGGCGAAGAGCGCGATGCATTTCTCGGTCTCTTTGTGATCGCCATATTGCGTGATCGCGATCACCAGGTCGCGGCATTCCTGCTCGATCTCTTTGCGCTGCTTGGCGTCCATGTCTCTCTTCTCCTTCGGTTCAGGCGATATGGGTGACGAGCGTCCCGATCTTGTCGACCTCGACCTCGACGGTGTCGCCCGGTTTCAGCCACCATGACTCTTGATCGGGCTTGCGGCCGGCCGCGACGCCGCCCGGCGTGCCGGTGCCGAGGATGTCGCCGGGCTCGAGCCCGATCTGCGACCAATGGGCGATCTGCTCGTCGAGCTTGTACATCATGCGCTGCGCGGTCGAGTTCTGGCGGAGGTTGCCGTTGACGCGGCTGCGCAGCCCCAAGAGCTGCGGGTCGCCGATCTCGTCGGGCGTGACGAGATAGGGTCCGAGCGGCGAAAAGCCGGCGAAATTCTTGCCGAGGCAGCCGACGCCACCGCCTTTGCTCGCCTCGCCGCGATAGGTGTCGCGGTCGGAGAGATCGTTATAGACGGTATAGCCGAAGACGTAGTCGAGCGCCTTGTCCTTGGAGACGCGGAAAGCCGGGCGGCCGATCACCGCCGCGATCTCGACCTCGTAATCGAGATGCTTGGTCTCGGGCGGGATCGCGACCATCGCGCCGGTCGGAACCACGGTCGAGGCGAATTGCACATGGGCGATCGGCAGCAGCGGCACTTTCGAATCCGCCGGGCGCCCCATCTCGTCCTGATGCTCGAAATAATTCTTGCCGGCGGCGATGAATTTGCGCGGCCGCGGCACCGGCGCGAGCAGGCTCACGCCGCCCGGCGCGAAGACGATCGTCTCGCCGCGCGGGCCTTTTGCCGCGCCGCCTTGCTCCTCGGCGAAACGCTGCGCCTCGCGCGCGGCATCGAGCGCGATGCGGCCGGTGGCGATGAAATCCTGCGCATTCGGCGGCGCCATCGCATGCGCGAGAGCAAGCGCGCGATCCACCGGGAACTCGCGCGCCAGCGCTGCGGCGAAACCGCCTTCGAGATCGAGGATGCTGCCGTTGGCGAGGACGAGGCCGAAGCGCTCGATGCCGGGGGCGGGCGCGAAAGTGACGAAGCGCATCTCTTGCCTCCTAGCCGGCGATCGTCGCTGTCAGCGTGCCGATCGGCGCGCAAGCGATCTCGATGCGGTCGCCGGCTTTGATCTCGACGGGAGAATCGACCTCGTTGTCCGGACGCGGACGCGCGATCGCGGCGCCGAGCGCGACCATGTCGCCCGGCTCGAGCACCGCCCGCGACCACGCCTTGGTCGCGTTGGCGATGCTATGCGCGAAATCCGAGACGGCGAAACGCTGCTTCATCGCGCCGTTGAGCGACAGCGTGATCTCGGTCGCGGAATCGAGCTCTGCAGGGCTCGCGAGCCAGATCGACGGGCCGAGCGGCGAGAGGCCGCGGCAATTCTTGGCGAAGAGATTGTTGCTGGTCTTCCATTCGCGCTCGAACATGTCGCGATGGGTAATCTCGGCCATCAAGGTGAAGCCGGCGATGCTGCGCGCGGCCTCGCCGGCGCTCGCGCGCGATGCCGGTTTGCCGATCACCGCCACCAGCACCGCCTCGACGTCGTAGCGTGCGGCGGGCTCGGGCAGACGGATCGCCGTGCCGGGCGCGGCGCAGGCGCTGGCGAATTTCGAGAAGCCGACGACCATCTTCGCCGGCAGCTGATCGTTGGAGCGGGCGAGGGCGACGCGGCCTTCGGTCAAGAGGATCTTCGCCAGCGGATCGATCGGCGCGGCGAGCGCCGGGACTGCGATGCCATGGGTTTTCTTGCCGAGCGTGCGCTCGAGCTTCTTGCGGCCGCTGGTGCCGATCGCGGCGAGGCGCGACAGCGCGGCGGGCAGGGTGATGCCTTGGTCGGGCAGCGCGAGGCCGGTCTCGCTGAGCAGTGCGTCGAGATCGTGCCAGATGCCGGCGCCGTTCTGCGCGATGACGCGCGGCTCTGCCAGGAATGGCCATGGCAGATCGGCAAGCGCGATTCTCATGGGTGGTCGCCTTCCTTCGCCGGAGTCTCGACGCTCCGCTGCCGGCACTTTAGGGGATCGGCGATGGGCTGGAAATGGCCGGGGCAGAGGTCTACCCTCGATCCCAACAGGTTTTATGACGGAGGGAATGGCTTATGGGCGAAGTCCTAGGGATCGGAATCTCGCATTCGCCGCTGTTCAGCCGGCCGAAGCACGACATGGCGTTCCTCTTGGGCGTGCGGCTCAACGATCCGGCGATCCCGGATTCGGCCAAGGACCAGTCGAAATGGCCCGAGGGCATGCGCAAGGAATGGGGCAACGACCGCGGCGCTGCCGCCGGCGCCGCGCATCACGAAGCGATGCTTGCCGATTTCCGCAAGGCGCGCCAAGTGCTCGACGACTTCAAGCCCGATTTCATCTTCATGTGGGGCGACGACCAGTACGAGAATTACAAGGAGGGCATCATCCCGCCTTTCTGCATCATGGCCTATGACGGCGACATGACCGTGAAGCCGTGGATGCAAGCGTCGGAATCCGGCTCGATGAAGGGCAAGCCGAATATCTGGAACGAGCCGATGGATTTCGAGTTCAAGCTCCATTTCCATCGCGAGGCCGCGAAGTATTTCGTCGAGCATCTCCTCGATCGCGACTTCGATATCTCCTATTCCTACGTGCCGAACGAGCATCCCGGCCTGGCGCACGCCTTTCTCAACGCGGCGCTCTATCTCGACTATTACCGCGACGGCTTCCCGCATCGCATCGTGCCGTGCTCGATCAATTGCTATGGCCGCGAGGTCATCGGCTTCCGTGGTTTCGCCGACAATCTCGGCTATAAGCCGCCGCCCGATCCGCATTCGCCGACGCCCAAACGCTGCTTCGCGCTCGGCAAGGCGGTAGCCGAGATCGCGCGCGAGAGTCCCTACCGGGTCGCGCTGATGGCGTCGTCGAGCTGGTCGCATTCCTTCCTGACGCAGAAGACCTGGCGGATGGTGCCGGACATCGACACCGACCTGAAGCTCTACGACGCCATGATCAGCGGCAATTACGACTACTGGAAGAAATTCTCGCTCGATCAGGTCGAGGATTGCGGCGGGCACGAGACGCTCAACTGGTTCGCGCTGATGGGCGCGATGCAGGAGCTCAACCAGAAGATCGTATGGTCGAACATCCTGCCGACGTACATCTTCAACGCGACCAAGGTGACGGCGGTCTTCGGCCAGCGCTGACACGATAGCACCGGGCCGTTCGCGACGGGCGGCCCGGTCGTCAGGTGTATTCCCCGGTGACCTATATTATTCGAGAGTTGCGGGCGAGCGATCGCGCGGCCTGGGCGGCGATGCGCGCCGCGCTCTGGCCCGAGGAAGATGCCGCAGCGCATGGCGCGGCGATCGACACGTTGCTCCGGCGCGAAAATGCTTGGAGCTTCGTCGCAGAGACGGCTGAGGGTCAGCCGCTCGGCTTCGCCGAGGTCGCGATCCGGCCCTATGCGAATGGTTGCGAAAGCCAACCGATCGCCTTTCTCGAGGGCATCTGGATCGACGCGCCGTCACGGCGTCACGGCATCGGCCGGCGCCTGATCGACCATGTCGAAGCTTTTCTTCTGGCGCACGGCTTTCGCGAGCTGGGATCGGATACGCCGCTCGATAATCTCGCCTCGCAAGACGCGCATCGTAGCTGGGGCTTCGATGAGACCGAGCGCGTCATCTATTTCCGCAGACGACTGCGCGGCTAGCGCGTTACGCGCCTTGCCGCGGCGTGGGCAGAGCTTTACGCTGGCGCGCTAGGGAGCGCGCTAGGGAGGCACTTGTGGTTTCAACATCGGCTACCTCTATGCCCACGGCGGCCGACCTCATCGCCCGCGCCCGGAGCTTCATTCCAAAGCTGATCGCGGCCGGTGCCGAGACCGACCGTGAGCGCCGCGTGCCGCATCGCCTCGTCGACGAGATGCGCGGCGCCGGCCTCTTCCGCGCGCTGCAGCCGAAACGCTGGGGCGGCTACGAGATGGATGTCGGCACCTATTACGACGTCGAGATGGCCTTGGGCGAAGGCGATATGTCGGCGGCCTGGATTTACGGCGTCGTCGGCGTCACCCCGTGGGTGATGGCGCTGCTCGACGACCGCGCGGCGCGCGATGTCTGGGGCAAAGATAGCGGCACGCTGGTCGGACTCTCGCTCGCGCCGGCCGGCAAGATCGTGCCGGCCGAAGGCGGTTTCCGTATCAGCGGGCGGTGGCCTTTCGCCAGCGGCTGCCTCTATTGCGACTGGGCGTTGCTCGGCGCCTTTGTGCCGCCCGACCGCCCGCGCGCCGACGGCATGCCCGAATGGCGCATGTATCTCGTGCCGAAGACCGACTACGAGATCGTCGACACCTGGCACACCTCGGGCCTCAAAGGCACCGGCAGCAACGACATCGTCATCAAGGACGCTTTCGTGCCGGCCTATCGCATGTTCTTGATGACCGGCAACATCACCTGTTCGGGTCCCGGGCAGGCGGTGAATACGTCGGCGCTCTATCGCCTGCCGTTCGGCCAGGTGTTCGGCGGCGGCGTCGCTTATGCAGCGGTCGGCGCGCTGCAAGCGATGGTCGACGATTTCTGTTCCTATGCGCAGAACCGCATCCGGCTCGGCAATCGCAAGACCGTCGAGGATCCCGATGCGTTGCTGGTTCTCGGCGAGGCCGATCTCGCGATCGAGGAGATGAAGGAGACGTTGCATCGCAACGTGCGCACGCTCGCGGCTTATGCCGAGCGCGGCGAGGTCTCGCCGCAGGTCGAGCGCCTGCGCTGCCGCACTCATATGGCGCTGACGACCGAGCGCTGCCGTGGCCTTGCCGCCCGGCTCTTCCAAGTAGCGGGCGCGGCGGGGCTCTATTCGCAGCACCGGTTCGGCCGCATCCTCGCCGACATCAGCGCCGGCCGTCAGCACGTCACCAATCAGCACGAGATGCATGCGCGCGAATGGGGCGCGCATCTGCTGGGTCATCCGCTGCGCGACGACCTGATGCGATGATGCGGCGCGGCGTTGCGAGGCCGCGCCCTCATCCCGAGCGAAGTCGAGGGAGGCGAGGTCGAAGCAATCCAGCTTCGTAGCTATTCTGGATTCCTTCGTCGCTGGACAACCCGTTTACGCGCCCTTCGCGCGTGGACCTGAAGGGGCCGACCGCGACGAGCGGTTGGCCGGGTCGTCCCTCGCAATGACGAAGGAGAGCTTACCGGTTGCTTTCCTTCACCAGCGGGCCGGTCGGCTTGTCCGGGGTGAAGCTCGGCCAAGCGGCCTTCGACGGCACGACCTTGTTGCGCAGGATGCCGATCTTCTCGATCTCGAGCTCGACCGTGTCGCCGGCATGGAGTTCCTTGTCGCCGGCGAAGGTGCCGAGCGAGATGATGTCGCCGGCCTGCATCGGCGTGTAGTCCGAGCAATAAGCGAGCACGGTGAACGGGTCGAAAATCATCTTGCCGGTATTGCCGCTGCGCGTGACCTTGCCGTTGATGCGCACATCCATCTTGAGGTTGCGCGGATCGGGCAACTCCTTCTTGGTGACGATCCACGGGCCGACCGGCGCGAAGGTCGCGAGGTTCTTGGCATAGGCATAGGGCTGGCCCATCTGGCCGCGCTCACGCTGGCGGTTGCGCGCCGAGACGTCGTTGCAGATCGTCCAGCCGAAGACGTAGTCGGGCGCCTGCGAGGGGCGGATGTGGCGGCAGTCGCGGCCGACGATCAGCCCGAGCTCGTGCTCCTCGTCGACCTTCTGCGGGAAAGGCGGCAGCTCGATCTCGCCTTCGTGGCCGATCATGTTGCTGGGATATTTCGTGAAGACGATCGGCTCTTCGTAGAATTTGAGATTGGTCTCGTCGATGTGCTCCTGGAAATTGAGCGCCAGTGCCAGAATCTTCGGCGGCTGCGTTACCGGCGGCAGGTATTTCGGCTTCTCGACGACGAAGCGTGCGAGCCGGCTCGTCTTACGCAGTTCGGTGAGGCTCTCCTCGGCGAAGCGATCGATGTCGAGCCCCGACTGAATGATCTGCAGCACCGAATGCGCGGTTTGGATGTTGGGATGGGTGGTCCTGAGGCAGGCGGCGAGATCGACCACGCCCTCGGCGACCGCGGCGCCGACCGTCGCGCTGCCGTTATTATCGAAGGATAGAAGCTTCATGAAGTCCCTCCCGTTAATTCTCTGCGCAGACGATAGATTTCGGCCCGGCGCTTGGCAATCGTCCGTTGTTGTCTCGGCCGCGCCAATGTGCCAAAGAACCAACCAATAACCAGGGGAGGCAGGGAATGGCTCAGGACGAAGCGGGCCGGCCGAAGGTCGAGCTCATCCATCCGCCCGCGCTGGTGAAGGCGCCGCCCGTGCCGGTGCCGGGCATCAAGGTCGATGAGAACATCTATGTGACAATGCGCGACGGCGTAAAGCTCGCGGTCGATGTCTATCGTCCCGAGCAGGCGGGCAAATATCCCGCGCTCTTGTCGCTCTCGCCCTACAACAAGGACATCCAGCGCAAGCCGCCGCATTGGAGTCACGCGATCGAAAGCGGTGCGACCTCGTTCTACGTGCCGAAAGGCTATGTCCATGTGATCGCGCAAGGCCGCGGCGGCGGCCTGAGCCAAGGCCAGTGGCGCTGGTTCGACGAGCACGAGCGCACCGACGGCCATGACCTCATCGAATGGATGGCGGCGCAGCCCTGGTGCACCGGCAATGTCGGCATGATCGGCGACAGCTATTGGAGCTGGAGCCAATACATCGCCGCGGCTGCCCAGCCGCCGCATCTCAAATGCATCTGCCAATGCGACGCGACCACCGACCTCTATCGCGACGCCTGCTATCAGGGCGGCATCTACAATGCCGAGTTCATGAACAATTGGATCAATTATCACACCAATATGTTCGCGTGGCCCGGGCCGGTCGAGGGCAAGCAGCCGCCGATGAATCTCCATTATGAGATCGCCAGCCATCCGACCGACGGGCCGTTCTATTGGGAGCGCTCGGCTTGGACCAAGCTCGACAAAATCAAGACACCGGTGATGAGCATCGTGCCGCAAGGCGGGGCGATGCATATGCGCGGCCAGCTCGCGGGCTGGACCGAGATCAACGCGCCGAAGAAGCTGATGGTCGTGCCGCCGACCGGTTTCTGGTCGCATATGCGCTACTTGACCGACCGCGCGCTCAACCGTCAGATGCTGCGCTGGTTCGATTACTGGCTGAAGGACATCGATACCGGCATCATGGCCGAGCCGCCGGTCGCAATCTTCGACAGCGGCATGCGCGCCTGGCGCTACGAGGCCGACTATCCGCTCGCCCGCACCGAATGGACGAAGCTCTATTTGAGCGGCGAGGCGCTGCAGCGCGGGGCGCCGCTCGGCGAGGTCCAGCCGCGCCGCTACAAGATGCCGGATTCCTACGCACAGCTCGTCGCCGGCAAGCCGGCGCTCGCTTACACGACGCCGCCCGCCGAGCAGCCGCTCGTCCTCTGGGGGCCGGCAAGCGTCACTTTTTATGCGTCGTCATCGCAGATCGATACCGCCTGGTTCGTGAAGCTGGCCGAAGTGCCACCCGAAGGGCCGCCGCGCAATCTCAGCCGCGGCATCCTCAAGGCCTCGTTCCGCGAGATCGACGCGGCGCGCTCGCAGCCGGCACGGCCGTTCCATCCCTTCACGCGGCAGGAGCTGCTGAAGCCCGGTGAGATCTACGAATTCCAGATCGAGCTGCGGCCGCTCTTTCACACCATCAAGCGCGGCTATCGCTTGCAGCTCCAGATCTCGAGCGAGGACCTCCAGTACAACAATCCGCTGCGCCAGCTCGACGTGCTGCTGCTGCCTTGGCCGGTCGAGAACGCGATCTATGCCGATGCGGCGCGTCCCTCGCATCTGCTGCTGCCGGTCATTCCGGCCGCGCCCGAACTCGCGCCCGTGAAGCCGCCGCTCGCCGAGATCGACTGGCCGCTGACGCCGGGCTCGTGGTCGTCCAATACCGATGGCTGGCCGCTGACCGGCGAGTGATGCGATGATCATGCTGGGGCGGACGCCCTGCGATGACGGCGTCATTCGCGCCGGCGCCGATGCTTCCGCCTGTTCTGCGCGCGCCAAGCCCTGGGTGCTGGCCGCCACGATCCTCGGCTCGAGCCTCGCTTTCATCGACGGCTCGGTCGTGAACGTCGCTTTGCCATCGATCCAGGCCAGCCTCGGCGCGTCGTCCCCGGTGACGCAATGGATCATCAACGCCTATCTCTTGATGCTTGGCGCGTTGATCCTGGTCGGCGGCGCGGCCGGCGACCGTTTCGGCCGGCGGCGCGTCTTCGTGCAGGGCATCATCCTCTTCACGGCCGCCTCGGTGGTTTGCGGTTTCGCGCCCAACGCGTCGATCCTCGTCGCTGCGCGCGCGGCGCAAGGCATCGGCGGCGCGATGCTGGTGCCGGGCAGCCTCGCCATCATCAGTGCCGCGTTCTCGCAGGAAGAGCGCGGCCAGGCGATCGGCACCTGGGCCGGGTTTTCGGCGCTCACCACGGCGTTGGGGCCGGTGCTGGGCGGCACACTGGTCGATGCCTGGTCGTGGCGCGCGGTGTTCTTCATCAACGTACCGCTCGCCATCGTGACGCTCGCGATCACGGTAGTTCATGTGCCCGAAAGTCGGGCGAGCGCGAGCGACGCGCCGATCGATTGGACAGGTGCCGTGCTCGCGACGATCGGTCTCGCCGGGATCGCTTTTGGCGCCAGCGCTGCCTCCGAGATGCGGTGGGGCGAGCCGGCGGTGTTCGCACCTTTATCCATCGGCGCGGCGGTGCTGATCCTCTTCATCCGGCACGAAGGACGCGCAGCGGCGCCGATGGTGCCTTTGCGGCTGTTCCGCTCGGCGGTCTTCAGCGGCACGAATGCGATGACGTTGCTACTCTATACGGCGCTGAGCGGCGCATTGTTCTTCCTGCCTTTCGACCTCATCCGCCTGCAGCATTACACGGCGGCTGCGGCGGGTGCGTCGTTCTTGCCGTTCAGCCTGATCATGGGCTTGTTGTCGCGCCGGTCGGGTGCGCTGATGGATCGTTACGGCGCGCGGCTGCCGCTGGTGCTCGGTCCGGCGATCGCCGCCGGTGGCCTGGCACTGTTGGCGCTGCCGGCGATCGGCGGCTCTTATTGGCTGACCTTTTTCCCGCCAATGGTTTGTCTCGGCATCGGCATGGTGATCGCCGTTGCGCCGCTCACCGCCACGGTGATGGGAGCGGTCGACCAGCGCCAGGCGGGCACTGCCTCCGGGATCAACAATGCCGTCGCGCGCATCGCGAACCTGCTCGGCGTGGCCTTGTTCGGCGCGTTGGCGGCGGGGATTTCCGCGTCGGCGCTGGACCATGCTTCGGACGCGGCGTTCTTGCGCGCCTTTCGCGGCGTGATGCTGGCCGCGGCGGCGCTGGCGCTGGTGAGCGCGCTCTGCGCCGCCCTGACAATCCCGGGCGTTACGCCGCGAGCGGCTTCAGCACCTCGGGCACGTCGGCCTGGGTGAGGTTCATCAGCTTCAGCGCCGTGCCGGCGAAGATCTGCGCGCGCTGCGCCTCGGTGACCGGCAGGTCCTTGACGAGCTGGATCGCGCGCGGCTTCAGCCAGGTGAGCGGCGGCGCGTCGCTGCCATAGACCACGTGATCGACGCCGACCGTCTCCATCGCGCATTTGGCGGCGGGCAGGGCGTAGCAGGCGAGGTCGAGATACATTTTCTGCAGGTAATGGCTCGGCGGCGCCTTGATGAGGAGCGGCGAATAGGCGCCGAGGAAGCTGTCGTCGCGCATCTCATAGGCGTAATCCATGCGGCCGATGACCTCGGAGATACCGCCGCCCAGATGCGAGCCAACGATCTTCGCCTTGGGAAAGCGCTCGAGGATGCCGCGCACGATGAGCCGCGCGAGGCAGAGCATGTTGTCGGCGGGACGGCCGATCGAGGAATTGAGGCCGTAATTGCGCATCCGCTCCTCGCCATAGGCGCTGGCCGGCGGATGGATGAAGACCGGCTTGTCGTATTGGGTGAGGACTTCCCAGAAGGCGAGCGCCTCGTCGTCGTCGGGATAGGTCTTCCACATGCTCGAGGTGATGAAGACGCCTTTGAGATTGAGCTGAGTGAAGGCGCGCTCGAGCTCCTTGTTGAAGGCGTCGCCCGCGGTCGGCACGGTCGAAGCGAAGCACACGACCTTGCCGCGGTATTTCTCCTGGATGCCGGCGGCGCGGTCGTGCCACGCTTTGAGCGTATCGAGCGCCTTCCCCTTGTCGTAATCCTTGAGCTGGTGGATCGAATCGGTAACGACCGACAGCGCGATGTCGGTCTTGTCATGCGCGTCGATCACATTCTCGATAGTTAGCGGACATTTGCCGCGCCAATGCGGATCGAGCGTGTCCTCGGGCGGGATGACATGGGTATGCCATTCGACGATCGGCTGCATCGCGCTTCTCCCTGACAAGGGCTTATCTTGCGAAATGGTAGGCTATCCCCGGCGGCGGAACAACGGAGCGGCGGGCGCGGTGGAGGCGCGATGCGGCGGCTGATCATCATCACCGTTTTGGCCGGCACCTTGGCGGGCTGCGCGAGCACCAGCGTGATCCCGGATTTCGCCGCCAAGCCCTACGTGCCCTTCAACCGCGAAGATGCCGTCGCCATCGCCTTGCGCGAATGGCGGCTGTTCGGCTCGCTGACGGATCAATCGCCGGAGCCGGCGCAAAAGCTGGAGCGCACGCCGGGGCTTTGGGAACGCGTCGGCGAATATTGGTGGCTCGGTCTCGGCGGACGCTCGCGTGAGGCGCGCTGGACCGGCAAGCACGACGAGACCGGCCGCGTGTTTCCCGCTGCCGACGACGAGCGCTATGCCTGGTCCGCCGCGTTCATCTCCTACGTGATGCGGATCGCCGGCGCGGGCGACCGCTTCCCCTATGCGCCCAACCACGCGGCCTATGTGAACGCGGCAGCGACGGGACGCTCGCCGATCCTCCGCGCGTATGCGTCGGAAAGCTACGCGGCGAAGCCGGGCGATTTGCTGTGCTTTGGCCGCGACTGGGCGGCGGGGTTGCGCTTCAGCGATCTGCCAACGTCCGATGCCTTCTGGCCCGGCCACTGCGCCTTCGTCGTGGCGCGACAGGCCGGAACGCTCGACGCGGTCGGTGGCAATGATAGCGACGCCGTGACGATGGATCACGTGACGATCGGCAGCAACGGCAAGTTGGAAAGCGCCGACGGCCAGGAGTGGCCGATCGTGATCGAGGTGCGCTACGACGCCGAAACCGATCCCGATCCCGGCGCGCCCTGAGGTATAGGCAAGAGAAAGCTCCGAACCTTTTTCCCGTTCGCGCGTTTGGTGCATTGCTTCGACCAATCCTATGTTTTGGTTGTATCGAGCGACGACCTGCACCTGGAGAGGGATACCTGCTCAACCGCCTGCGTTTCGCCTACAAGGCCGTCAGCCCCATCACCTTGATGACGCCGCTGACTTTGGTGGATATCGGCGCCGCCGGCGGCATCCAGTCGAAATGGCGCAAGCATCGGCGCCGGACCCGCTCGGTCATGTTCGAGCCCAACCCGGTCGAGGCGGCGCGGCTGCGCTCGGCGCCCGATACGATCGTCATCGAGAATGGGCTCGCGGCCGAGGCGGGCACCCATACTTTGCACATCGCGCATTGGACGGGCTGCTCCTCCATGCTCGATCCCGATCCCGAAACCCTCGCCGGCTATCAGATCGCGCCGCTCTACGCGGCCGAGCAGCAGGTGACGGTCGATTGCGTGCGTTATGACGAGCTCTACCGCGCCGGCAAGGTGCCGGCGCCGGACGCGATCAAGGTCGATGTCGAGGGCTACGAGTATCAGGTGCTCTCGGGTTTCGGCGAGCTGCTGCACGGTGTCCTCGGCATCGAGGCCGAGGCATGGTTCTACCCCGTCTTCAAGGGGCAGAAGCTGCTGCACGATCTCGTCGCCATGCTCGCGTCCTTCGACTTGCATTTGCGCCGGATCGAGAAGGTCCCGGGCTTCGAAGGCGACATGGTCTGCGTCAACGCCTATTTCACGCGCGGCAAGGCACGGCAGGCCGAGCTCACGCCCGAGCAGGAGCCGAAATTCGCGCTGCTCGAGCGGGTCTGGGCGCTCGATACAATCTGACGGGCCCGAGACCATGATCGGATGGACGGGATTGCCTGCAATCCCGTCCATCCGTGAATCATGGTCTTCATTTTTGAATTGAGAGCACGATTCACGTATCGAAAAGAAGTCGATCGCTTCTTTTCGATACGATCGTGCTCTAGAGCGTCTCGCGGAAGAAAGCGAGATAGCGGCGCCAAGCGTCTTCCGACGCTTCCGGTCGATAGCGCTCATCGGTGAAATTCTGGAAAGCATGCGCCGCGCCGTCATAGGCGTGGAATTCGTGCTTCTTGCCGAGCCGCGTCAGCTCCTTGTCGACCTCGGCCATATCGGCGGGGCTGGGGTTTTTATCCTCTTTGCCGAAGAAGCCGAGGATCGGGCAGCCGATGCTCGCGGCGCGGGTCAGCGCCGCCGGCTTGCCGTTGCGCTGGTGATTGATGCCGCCGCCATAGAGCATCACCGCTGCCTTGAAGGGATAGCCGGTCGCGCCGAGGAAGGAATGCCGGCCGCCCATGCAATGGCCCATGATGCCCTCGGCGCCCTTCTTGGCCTGGGGCAGCTTTTGCAGATAGGCGGTCGTGGCGCGGGCATCGGCGATGATCTGATCGTCGTCGAGGTATTTCATCGACTCGCCGGTATCCTCGGCGGCCGGCCGGCGGTGATAGAAGCGCGGCGCGCCAGCGATGAGGCCGTTGTCGTTGAGCCGCTGGACGACGCTCTCGGTGAATTTGTCGAGGCCCCAGCGATGATGACATACGACGATGGTCGGGAAGGGCCCCGCGCCGTCGGGCACGCCGAGGATCGTCTCCATCTGACCGTCCGGCGCGTCGATCGAAAGCGTGTTGATCATGAAAGCCTCCTGATGATGGGTTATGGCGGCGTGAGCAGCACTTTGCCGGTGATGGCGCGCTCGGCGACGATGCGATGCGCGGTTACCGCCTCATCGAGCGGCAGCACGCGATCGATCAGTACCGTCAAGCGCTTCTTGCTCGCAGCCTCGAGCGCCGCGGCGACGTCGTCGTTGTTGTGCTCGGTCGAGCCGATGACGCTCAGCGCGTTCATATAGAGCGTGCTGACGTTGAGCGGCACGATCGGTCCGCCATGGGCACCGGCGGTCAGCAAAGTGCCGCCGCGCTTCAACGACGCGAGCGCCTTCGGAAAGAGCTCGGGATCGGCGATGTTCTCGAAGACGACGTCGACGCCGCGCTTGTCGGTCAGCTTCATCACCTCTTCGGTGAGGTTCTGCGTGCGGTAGTTAATCCCGTGCTGCGCGCCGAGGCGGCGCGCCGCCGCGACGCGCTCGTCGGCGCCGGCGGCGGCGATGATATTGGCGCCATAGAAGGCCGCGGCCTGCACGATCAGGCTGCCGAGGCCGCCGGCCGCGCCCATCACCAGCGCCCAATCGCCTTCCTTCAGCTTCGCCTTGCTGCGCACCTGGTGGAAGGCGAGCGGCGCGTGGCGCGCCACCACCGTCGCGGTATGGAAGTCGAGCGCGTCGGGGATCAAAGCGGTGACGTCTTCGTGCAGCAAGACATATTGCGCATAGCCGCCCCAGCTATCGATGCCGAGCATGGTCATCGGCGCGCCGGGCTTGCGCACGACGCGGCGCGAGGAGATGCAGACCCGGTCGCCGAGCTTGCGCTGCTTCACGTCGGGCCCGAGTGCGACCACCGTGCCGGTGGGATCGACGCCCAGCACATGCGGCAGCTTCACCGGCCGCGCATATTTCCCGGAGCGGACGATGAGGTCGAGGGTGCGGTTGACCGAGACCGCCGCGACCTGGACCAGGAGCTCGCCGGGGCCAGGATCGGGCGTCGGCACCTCTTCGAGCTTCATCACCTCGGGCGGGCCGAATTCGCGGATGACGACGGCTTTGATGATGACCTCCGTAAATCTATTCGGGCGCGAGCAGGATCTTGCCGGTGCCGCCGCGGCCTTCGATGATCTGATGCGCCCGCACGGCTTCCGACAGCGGCAATACCTGGTCGATCAAGGCGCGCAGATGTCCCTCAGCCGCGGCTTTGAGGCTTTCGATCATGTCCGCGTCGGTTTGCTCGGTGCTGCCGAAGATGGTGACGTTCTTGGCGTAGAGATTGAAGATGCTGAGCGGCACCACGCCGCCACCATGGCCGCCCGCGGTGATCAGCCGGCCGCGCGGCGCCAGCGAGACGAAGGCTTTCGGGAAGAGCTCGGGATCGCCGATATTCTCGCAGACGACGTTGACGCCCTTGCCGCCCGTGATCTTCATCACCTCGGCGGTGAGGTCGCGGCTGCGATAGTTGACGCCGTGCGCGGCGCCAAGTCCCATCGCCACCTCGACATGGTGATCGGTGCCGGCCGCGGCGATCACCTTGGCGCCGATATGCTTGGCGATCTGGACGAGGAAGCTCGACAGCCCGCCGGCGGCGCCCATGATCAGGATCCACTCGTCGGCTTTGAGCTTCACCTTCTCGCGCAACATGTTGTGCGCGAGCGGCGCGTGCCGCGCGACCACGGTCGCGGTGTTGAAATCGAGGCCGTCAGGTAGCGGATAGGTGTTCTTCGCCGGTAGCTTGAGATATTTGGCATAGCCGCCCCAGTTGTCGATGCCGATAAGGTTGAGCGGCTCGCCCGGCTGGCTGAGATGCAATGAGATCGCGACGCGCTCGCCGAGCTTGCGCGTGGTGACGCCCGGGCCGACCACGACCACCGTGCCGACCGGATCGACGCCGAGGACGTGCGGTAGCTTCACCGGCCGCGGATATTTGCCCGAGCGGACGATGCAATCGAGGGTGCGGTTGACCGAAACTGCCGCGACCTCGATCAGCACCTCGCCGGGTCCCGGCTCCGGCGTCGGCACTTCCTCGAGCTTCATTACCTCGGGCGAGCCGAATTCGCGGATGACGATGGCTTGGATAGCTTCCTCCCGATTTTCGAGGAAGCTTAGAAAGCGCGCGCGGCGCCGACAAGGAGGCCGGTCACGGCGTCGCGTAATTGATGAAATGCGCCGGCATCGCATCGCCCCATTGCGAGCGGTTGGCGCCCGGTGCGGCGCGGTTGAGATTAGGCACGGCCGCTGCGTTCAGCATGTCGCTGTCGGTCATATGCTCATGCACACGGCCCCAGGGATCGGCCCAATAGTCGAAGATCTGGCTGCCATAGATATGCCGGCCGACGCCCCAGATCGGCCGGTACTTGCCAAGGCTCTTCAGATGCTCGTGGCCGGTCATCACCGCGTCGAAATTCGCGACCTCGAAGGCGAGATGGTTGAGCCCGGCTTTCGGCCCCTGCATGCAGAAGAAGACATGGTGGTCGACATAGGCATCGCCACGATCGAGGCGGTTGAATGACGAGATTACGTTGCGCGCATCATCACGGAAGATCTCGTCGCTCGGGATGAAGCCCAGCGTCTCGCGATACCAGGCGAGCGCCTTGGGCAAATCGGTGCTGACGATCACACCATGGCCCAAGCGCTTGACCGGCGCCGGGCCAAGCGCGAGCCGCGTCAGCGTGCCGAGCCGCTTGGCGCGCTCCGCCGCGGTGTTGACCGTGTTCACGGCGAGGGGCAGCGGCGCGACCTTCTCGATGCCGTGCACCACCTCGATCTGGAAGCCATGCGGATCGCGAAGCCGCACGCGCTGGCCGCCGCCGGGCTCGTCGATGGCCTCGATGCCGGAGGCGCCAGAAAGCTTCGCGAGCTTGCTGAGTTCGCTGTCGTCGGCGGCGGTGTAAGCGAAGCCGATGAAGCGCGGCGCGCCGAGCTCGGTGATGTGGAGGTGATGCGCCGGGTCGCTGCCACGCATATAGAGCGCGGTCCGGGTCCGTGCCGCGCGCACCAGGCCGAACTCGGTCAGGAACGCCTCGGCGAGATCGAGATCGGGCGCGGCGAGGCGCGCATAGGCGATGTCGACGACCTTGGTGACCGGCACGGCTCCCTCCGCCGCCGATCCTATCCGGTGGCGCAGCGCCGGCAAGCATTGGCGGTCGACCCGCCACTTTGCTTAAATGCGCCGCAGACACATCAAGGTGGCGCATGACGATGAAGAATGCCGGGCGACGGGAGGATCAACGGCTGCTGACGGGCGGCGGCCGCTACAGCGCGGATTGGAGCCTGCCAGGACAGCTTTATGCCGCCTTCCGCCGCGCCGACCACGCCCATGCCGCGATCCGCGGCATCGATAAGCGTCAGGCCGAGAAGGCGCCGGGCGTGGTCGCGGTGTTCGTCGGCCGCGACATCGAAGAGGCCGGCTTCCGCACCGTGCCGCCGATGATGCCGTTCCCGGGACGCGGCGGCGCCAAGATCCTGGTGCCGGAGCGGCCGGTGTTGGCGCGCGATCGCGTGCGCTTCGTCGGCGAAGAAGTCGCGATGGTGGTGGCGCGGAGCGCCGCCGAGGCGGCCGACGCCGCCGAGCTGATCGATGTCGATTATCAGGACCTGCCGGTGGTGATCGGCTTTGATAGTGCGCTCGCTGCGGGAACGCCGGCGATCCATTCGAACATCCCTGGCAATGTCTGCTTCGATGTCGAATACGGCGACGAGGCCAAGGCGACGGCTGCTTTTGCCCGCGCCGCGAAGACCGTACGCGCGACCATCGAGAGCCCACGCATCGCGCCGACGCCGATGGAGCCGCGCGCCGTGCTCGCCTGGTATGACGCGGCGCGCCAGACCTACGAGATCCGCTGCGGCAATCAGGGCGGGCTCGCGATGCGCGACGCGCTCGCGGTGATGCTCGGCGTCGCGCCGGCGGCGGTGCGCGTCCACATGGTCGATGTCGGCGGCGCTTTCGGCGCGCGCACCCAGCCGTTCCCCGAGAATGCGCTGCTGCTTTATGCGGCCAAGAAGCTCGGCAAGCCGGTGAAATGGGTGTCGACGCGGTCGGAAGATTTCCTCACCGACTTCCACGGCCGCGCGATCCGCGTCGCTGGTGAGCTCGCGCTCGGGCCCGACGGCAAGTTCCTCGCTTTCAAGACCGAGTGGCTATGCGATTCCGGCGCCTATCTCAGCTCGGCCGGGGCGATGACCAATACCTCGAACGGCATCAGCATGTCGTCGGGCGTTTACGAGGTCGAGGCGTTCTATGCCCGGCATCGCCAGGTGATGACTAATACCGCGCCGACCAGTGCTTTCCGCGGCGCCGGCCGGCCGGAGGCGGCGCTGATCATCGAGCGGTTGGTCGATGAAGGCGCGGCCGCGCTCGGCATCGATCCCTTCGAGCTGCGGCGGCGCAATCTCATCGCGAAAGCGAAATTCCCGTACAAGACCCATACCGGCATCGTCTTCGACAGCGGCGATTTTGCCGCGCTGATCGACCGTGCCGAGCGCGAATCGAATTGGCGCGACTTCCCGGCGCGCGTCGCCACGGCCGCCAAGCGCGGCAAGCTGCGCGGCATCGGCTGCGCCGCTTTCATCGAGCCCTCGGGCGGCGGCGGCGCCCCCAAGGATCAGGTCGCGGTGCAGTTCGATCCCAAAGGCGTAGCCCGGCTCTATCTCACCGCCACGGCGAGCGGCCAGGGCTATGAGACCGTCTTCCCCGATCTGATCGCCGGCATCACCGGCCTTGACCCGGCGCGGATGGAAGTCCGCGCCAGCGATCCCGACGGACCGGCAATCATCGGCGGCGCGGCGATCGGCTCGCGCACCGGCATGACTTCGGGCAGCGGCTTCAAGGCGGCAGCGGACGAGATCGTGAAGAAAGGCTTGGCGCTCGCCGCCGAGGCGCTCGAAGCCTCGCCGCTCGACGTCGAGTTCCAGAACGGCCGATACACCGTCAAAGGCACCGACAAATCGATCGCGTTGCAGGACATCGTGTTGCGCTATGCCGGCGGCGCGACGCATCCGCTCGACACCGTCGCCGAAGTGCCGGCGGCGCGCGCTTTTCCGAGCGGCGCGCATGTCGCCGAGGTCGAGATCGACGCCGAGACCGGCGCCGCCGAAATCGTCGCCTATACCGCGGTCGACGATGTCGGCAACGTCATCAACCACCAGCTCGCCGAGGGCCAGCTCCATGGCGGCATCCTCCACAGCGCCGGCCATGTCTTCGGCGAGGACTGCCACTACGATCCGGACAGCGGACAGATGCTCGCCGGCAGTTTCACCGACTACATCATGCCGCGGGCCGATCTGGTCCACGGCCTTAAGGCCTTCGATTGCGGCGTGCCGAGCCCGAACAATCTGCTCGGCGCCAAGGGCGCCGGCGAATCGGGCGCGGTCGGCGGTCTGCCGACTTGCATGAATGCGGTGGTCGACGCGCTGCGGCGCGCCAATGTCAGGGAATTCGATATGCCGGCGACACCCGCCCGGCTATGGGCGGCGTTGCAGCGCCGGAAGTAGATGTCGATAGCGAGAACAAGCCCAACGCGCCGCCCGATGGGGCGGCGCGCGGCCTGTGGCGGGAACTTCCAGCCGTTGCGATCGGTGGTTAGATCGCTTCCTTCAAATCCTTGGCGGCGCGGAAAGCGACGCGCTTGCTCGCCTTGATCTTGATGGCTTCACCGGTGGCGGGGTTGCGGCCCATGCGGGCGGCGCGTTTGCGCACCACCAGGATGCCGAGTCCGGCGAGGCGGATGCGTTGCCCGCCCTTCAGGTACTTCACGATCAGGCCGACCGTGTCGCCGAGAATGGCTTCCGATTGCTTCTTCGCGATCTCATGTTCCTCCGCGATCGCAGCGGCGATGTGCTTCAGCGTGACGGTGGCTGGAGTCTTTCCCGTCTTTTTAGCGGCCATGAATTCCGTTCTCCGTTGGCAGGTTGCTAGCCCAACGAACGTCGGGCTCGCACAAAGCTAGCAAATACCGTTGCTTTCGGCGACGATAATATGCCGAGTCGCGCTCGTCCGCGGCTCGCGACTCGCATATTTTATGGGCTTATCGTGACAGCGATTGCGCTTCGGTGCGAGTCGCGGCGGCAAGGTGCACCGCGCTCGGCGCATCGGCGCCGCAGCGGCCGAGCAATTCCGATCGCGCCCGCCTGACGATTAGGGCCAGCAGCGCCAGCAGCGCCAGCGTCGCAAGCGGCACATGTAGCGCGGTGCCGAGGTTGCGCGAGAGGAGCGGCGCGATGAAAATCGCCGCGAGCGTCGCCTTTTCCCAGGGCAGAAATCCCTTTTCGGCGCCGGCGCGGGCGAGCCAGGCCATCGCGAGGCCGGCCAAGACGAAATCGTAGATCAGCGCGACCGGTACTGCGATGAGAGTTGCCGCTGCGAGCGCGGCGGCGCGCACCGGCAAGCTCAGCGCCCGGCGCCAAACGATGGCCACCAGCACGACCGCGGTCAGCGTTCCGATAGCCTGCACGGCATAAGCGGGCGCCGGCGCGACGTCCATCAGGCGTAGCGCGCCGAACAGCGTGACGAAGCCCGAGAAATCGATCCGCCCGAATTCGTAGGTCGCGTGCGAGCCCCCGGCGAGCGCGACGTAATCCTGCCAGGTCTGCCAGCCGAAGAGCGTGGCCGAGAGCGCTGCGACCGCCGCTGCAGCGAGCGCTGCCGCCGCTAAGGAACGCCAGCGGCAGCCGGCGGCGAGCGCCACCGGCACCAGCAAGCCGAAATGCGGCTTGTAGCAGAGCAGGCCGAAGAGGACGCCGGCGATGGCGGGTCGGCGATCAACGACCAGCAACGCGCCGCCAAAGAGCGCGGCGGTGAGAAAAGCGTTCTGGCCAAGCCCCAAGGTCCAGAAGACCGCGGGGAAGGCGAGCAGAGGCACCAGGGCGATCCAGCGCTTTTCGTTCAGCGTGCTGCGGGCGACGAAGAGACATAGCAGCAGCGTCGCGGCCTCGAACACGGCGAAAGCGATGAGATAGGGCATCCGCGCCAGCGCGGCGCAGATCAGCAAGAAGACCGGCGGGTAATAGAAGAATTGGTATTCGATACCGGGTGCGGTCGCCTGCTGCTCGGCGGCGTAGTGCGCCGCCTGGTCATAGGCGAGCTGCGGCGTGCCGGCATCGGCGAGGCTCCCGGCGCTATAGAAGCTGGCGAAATCGGTCGTGGTCGGCCGGTCGGGGGGAACGATCCAGCCATGGGTGCCGGCGATCAGGAAAAGGAAGACCGCGATCTCCAGCACCAGCAGCACGCCGCTCGCCACGAGCACGCGCCGCCTGTCGAGGCCGGCGGCGCTCGCCAGTTCGGCGCGCCAGAGCGATCGGACGAAGCCATCCATGGCTAGAGGAATAGGCGAGGGTTGGTAAAGGAAGGATTGCGCTATGCCCCAAGTAATGGCGGCGCCCGAAGGCGCCGCCATGCACTGGGTTCAGGAGTAGAAGCCGAGCGGTTCAACCGTACCGGACGCGCGGCCGTCCGGCGGGGACGCTCTCTGCCAGATCATGCCTGGGCAGTTCCCGTATTCTTGCGAAACACGATGCGGATTTCCAGAAATTAAGCTTTGGATTTTAGACGGTTTGTCGCGATCGGCGACGGCAAACAAAAGCGGCGTCCGCGGGGGGGACGCCGCTTGCTCGAGATACGGGATGTTTCGTCGCGTCAGCCGCCGAGCTTCACCTGGATGTTGGTGCCCTCGATGCGCACGGGAAAGCTTTTGATGTCGCAGGGGATCGGCGGGCCGAGGCCCTTGCCGGTCTTGATCTCGAACCGTCCGGCGTGGAGCGGGCATTCGACCTCTTCGCCGTCGAGCCAGCCGTCGCTGAGGAACGCATAGGCGTGGCTGCAGAGATTGTCGGTAGCGTAAATCTCGCCTTTCAGGTTGTAGAGCGCGACCTCCTGGCTGCCGACGGTCACACCTTTCATCTCGCCTTCGCCGATCGAGCCTTTTTCGGCGACCGTTACCCAGTCGCCGCTGTCATTCTCCGCCATCACTTATCCTTCTGGTATCCCCCGGAACGGCGCGCAGATTGGCGCGCGAGGCCTGCCTTGGCAAGCATTGAGCTGAGCATTCAGCGCACGAGATCCTGAAGCTTTTGCGCCTTGTCGCCGAGCAGCGCCGGATCGACGACCTTGCCGCTTTGGATGAGCAGGCGGCCGAAGCGCATGTCGCGCGCGTTGTTGACCGTGACCGCCGCGACGACCTTGCCGTCCAAGAACTGGAACAGCGTGAAGCCGGGATCGTTCGGCTCGCCGCGAAAGACGACGCGGTCCCAGCGATCGGGCGCGCCCGCCATTTGCACGTTGGTCGCGTATTGGTCGGTCCAGAACCACGGCACCTCGGCGAAGGGTTGCTCGCCGCCGGCCATCACCTTGGCGACGGCGATGCCTTGGTTCTGCGCGTTCTGCCACGCTTCAAGCCGGATATGGCGGCCGAGCAGCGAATTGAGATGTCGCGTCACGTCGCCCGCGGCGAAGATCGCCGGATCGCTGCTGCGCCCGAATTGATCGACGATGACGCCGTCGCGCGTCTCGATGCCGGCCGTCTGCGCCAGCTCGATATTGGGCTGAGCGCCGATGCCGATCGCGACGTAGTCGGCGCCCACCGGGGGCGCGCCGTCGATGAGGACGCGGAGCTCGCTGCCGGTATCCTCGATCGCGGTGACTTTGACGCCGGTCTTGAGATCGACGCCTTGCGCGCGGTGCAGCTTCGCGAAGAACTCGCCGAGTTCGGGCGCGGCGACGCGCGCCAGCGGATACGGTGCAAGCTCGAGCACCGTCACCGCCGCGCCGCGCTTGCGCGCCGTCGCCGCGACTTCGAGACCGATGAAGCCGGCGCCGATGACGGCAAGCCGAACGCCCTCGGTCAAGCGCTCGCGTAGTGCGAGGCTGTCGCCGATATCGCGCAGATAGAAGACGCGCTGGCCGTCGCCGCCCGGAAGCGGCAAACGCCGCGCCCGCGCGCCGGTGGTCAGCAAGAGCGCGTCGTAAGGGATGGCCTCGCCGCCCTCGAGCTCGACCCGCTGGTCCTTGCGGTCGATCGCGCCGACCGTGACGCCGAGCCGCAGGCGGATATCCTTTTCGGCATAGAAGCTTTCGGGATTGAGATAGGTCTTGGCGTGCTCGATCGCGCCGGCGAGCAGCTCCTTCGAGAGTGGCGGGCGCTCGTAAGGCGGATGGCGCTCGCTGCCGATCAGGGTGATGCGGCCGGCATGGCCCGCGGCGCGCAGCGCCTCGGCGGCGCGGCCGCCGGCGTGACCTGCGCCGACGATGACGAGGTGCTTATCGCTGCTCAAGCCTTGTCCTGCACGAAGGCCTTATAGGCCGAGATGGTGTAGGTATCGCGCACGCCGGCGAGCTTCTGCAAATGCTCGACGACGAAATGCCCGGTATCCATATCGTCCGGCAGGTAGCATTTGATCAGGAGATCGTGCTCGCCGGAGACCGAATAGACCTCCGATACCTGCTCGATGGTCTCGACCGCGGCTTCGGCAACGCGATAGGCCTTGCCGAGCTCGCATTTCATCATCACGAAGATCGTCTTCATGGTGCTGCCTCATTGTGCCGCGGCATCATAGCGCGCGCCGCGCCCATCGTCAGGCTCGCCGGCGTCACGCGCCGGCTCTCGATTGGGGGCGAGGCCTCAGACCGTGCGAGTCGCCCGCGTGCGGCCGAGGAAGGCCGGCATGTGATCGCCAAAACCGACAACACGGCGGTCGTCGTCGTGCTCCTCGCGGTGGTGCGGATCGCGCCGCGGCAGCTTCGTCACGTTGCTGGGCAGCGCGGCCTGGTCGATCGCCGCGGGGTTCATGGTGATCGGCGCGAAAGCGGGCTCCTTCGCGGCGGGCCGCTTCGGCTCATGCTGCTCGCGCTTCGGCTCATGCTGCTCGCGCTGCGGCTTCGCGGTTTGCGGGTGCTCGTCGTGTTGCGGCGCGCGGCTCTCGGCTTTGCCGCCGCGCCGTCCGCGGCCGCGTCCGCCGCGTCCCCGGCCGCCGCGCTCGCGCGGCGCTTCCTCGCCCTCGGCGAAGGCTTCAGTCCCGACGCCGGGGATCTCGATCGGTGGGATCGTCTTGCCGATCAGTTGCTGGATCGCCTCGACAAAGCGGCCGTCATCGGGAGTCGCCAAGGTGAAGGCGCGGCCTTCGCGTCCGGCGCGGCCGGTGCGGCCGATGCGATGGACGTAGTCCTCGGCATGGATCGGCACGTCGAAGTTGAAGACGTGCGACATGCCCTCGATGTCGAGCCCGCGCGCCGCGACGTCGCTGGCGACGAGCAGCCGCACCTCGCCATTGCGGAAGCGCTCCAAGGTCTCGGTTCGCTTCGACTGCGGCATGTCGCCATGCAGCGCCGCCGCGTCGAAGCCGTGCTTCGAGAGCGAGCGATAGAGCACATCGACATCGCGCTTGCGGTTGCAGAAGATGATCGCGTTCTTGACGTCCTCGCTGCGGATGAGGCGGCGCAGCGCGTCGCGCTTGCCCATCTCCGTTACGATCGCGAGGCCTTGCGTTACGAGCGCCGCCGGCGAAGCCGGGGGTGCCACGGTGACTTCCTTGGGATTCATCAGGAAGGCGTCGGCGAGGCGGCGGATCTCGGGCGGCATGGTCGCCGAGAAGAACAGCGTCTGGCGGATCTTCGACAACAGGCCGACGATGCGCTCGACATCCGGAATGAAGCCCATGTCGAGCATGCGGTCGGCCTCGTCGATGACGAGGATCTTCACATCCGACAGTAGGATTTTGCCGCGCTCGTAGAGATCGATCATCCGGCCGGGCGTCGCGATCAGTACGTCGACGCCGCGATCGAGCTTGCGCTCCTGGTCGGAGAAGCTCTCGCCGCCGATCAGCAGTGCCTGCTCGAGCTTGTGGTACTTGCCGTAAACGTCGAAGGCTTCGGCGACTTGCGCCGCGAGTTCGCGGGTCGGCTCGAGGATAAGCGAGCGGGGCATCCGGGCGCGGGCCCGGCCCGCGGTGAGGATGTCGATCATCGGAAGGGTGAAAGAGGCGGTTTTTCCGGTGCCGGTCTGGGCGCATCCGAGAACGTCGCGACCCATGAGCACGTAGGGGATGGCTTGCGCCTGGATGGGGGTCGGCGCGGTATAACCAGCGTCTTCGACCGCCCGAAGGACCTCGGGAGAGAGGCCCAGATCTTCAAAACTCATACGGTAATATGCTTTTCTCGTTTGTTGTTGAGGGTTTACGCCCCTTTATCTGGGCGCAGGCGGCGGAAAGTCAAACGATTTCGGCGGTTATGCGGGTATTTACGTAGAACATTCCGGCCTATCGAGGATCGCGAACTATGGTTAATCCATGATTAACAAGGAGACTTTGGTTCTGGTGCCGGGCCTCCTTTGCGATGCGGCGCTTTGGCGCGGCCAGGTGGAGGATCTGGCCGATATTGCCCGGGCCTGGGTTGCCGACGTCAGCCGTGACGATAGCGTGACGGGCATGGCGCACCGGATCCTGGCCGAAGCCCCGCCCGGGCCCTTCGCCTTGGCCGGGCTCTCCATGGGCGGTTATGTCGCCCAGGCGATCCTGCGCGAGGCGCCTGAGCGCGTGCGGCGGCTGGCGCTCCTCGACACCAGCGCGCGCGCCGACACGCCGGAGCAGACCGTGCGGCGGCGCGGCCTGATCGAGCTTGCCGAAAAAGGCGAATTCCACGGCGTGACGCCGCGGCTGCTGCCGGCCTTCCTCCATCCCGATCGCTTGGATGACAAGCCGCTCACGGATGCCGTGACGGCGATGACCGCGCGCGTCGGCAAGGATGCGTTCCTGCGTCAGCAGCGCGCCATCATCGGCCGACCCGACAACCGCTCGAACCTGCCGACAGTGAAATGTCCGAGCCTGGTGCTCTGCGGGCGGCAGGATCAATTGACGCCGCTCGAATGGCACGAGGAGATCGCAGCGCTCATCCCCGGCGCGCGGCTCGAGATCATCGAAGATTGTGGCCACCTCTCGACCATGGAGCGGCCGTGGGAGGTCAGCGTCGCGCTGCGGCAGTGGCTGACCGAGTGAGCGCGACGCTCCGTTACCGAATGCGCTTGGCCGCCTCGTCGACGAGGCTCTGATCGGCGTATTTCGCGACGTCGATATGCGTCTTCTGGATGCCGAGCTGCTGCTGCACGTCGAGGCTGGCTTGGAGCGCCGCGAGATTCGCGCGGTGATCGGGGTCGCGGTAGACGTCCTTGTGGGTGAATAGCCAGTCGTTGAAGCTCGTGGTCGGCAGCTTGGTGTAATCGGCGACGATCTTCACCGCCTCGTCGTGGTTCTTGGGATCGAGGAACCAGCGCAGCGAGCGCACCCAGTCTTCGGTGAAGTCGGCCAGCGCCGCGCGGTTCTTGTCGATGAAGCCCTTGCGGGTGACGTCGAAGATGAATTCCGAGGTGCCGATCGCGTCCTTGAGGGTGAAGAGCGTCCGCACGTCGCCCTTGGCCTCGCCGATGAAGCTGAAGGGCGGCACGGCGGCGACGAGATCGGCTTTATGCTCGGCGAGCATCGGCAGCATCGCCGGGAACGGCCCTTCGATGATGGTCACGTCCTTCTTGTCGTCGAGATGGTGCTTCCTGAGCATCGCCCGGATGCCGATGTCGAGCCCGCCGCCGATCGCGTTGGAGGCGAGGACCTTGCCCTTCAAATCCTCGACCGCCTTGATCGGGCTGTCCTTGGAGACGAAATAAGGCGTCGAGAACCAGCCGTCGACGCCGTCCTGATTCTCGTCGCCGATGACGCGCAGATCGGTGAGATGCGCGTTCTCGATCGCCGAGGCGAGCGAGGAGGGCGCCAGCGTCGCGATATCGAGATCGCCGCTCGCCAGCGCCGTGATCTCGGGCGCCGAGCCGGCGAAGTGCATCGGCTCCATCGTGTAGCTCTTGCCGAGATGCTTCAGGATTTCGGGCTTCGAGAAGATGATTGGCGCCATCGCCGTCGGCGTGTTGCTCCAGCCGGCGCGGATCTTCACCGGATCGGCGCTCGCCGCGCCCACCGCCGCGAAGACGCAAGCGGCGACGATCGCCAGGCGCGCGCTCTGCCAGATACGCATGTTTTCTTCTCCCTGTTCTACGCGGCCGGGCTGGTCAGTGCTGCATGCTCGGCAGGAACTTCTCGGTATAGAGCTTGCTCATATCCGGCTCGGCCGGCAGCGCGCCCATCTGCACGAAGGAGCGCGCCAGCACCGCGAGCGGCTTGGGCTCGAACTTGCCAGTGTCGGAGAAGGTCGGCATCGTCACGTCGTAGTCGCGGCCGGTGATGTCGATCGACTGATGCATGACCGGTGCCGCGAGCTTCACGGCCTCGTCCTTATTCTGCCTCATCCAGGAGACGGGTCTCGAACCATGCGGCCAGAAACGCCGTCAATTGATCGGGATGCGCTGTGATCATCCTGTTGGTTGCATAGGTGACGTGGTTGATGAAGTCGGGCGCGATCTTCGAGAATTCTAGGATGATCTTGCCGGCGCCTTTCTCCTCGAGCTCGTAGGCGCCGGCGGGATCGACCGCGAGACCGTCGGTCTCCTTGGCGCGCATCGCCGCCACCTGCGCCTCGTTGGTGCCGAGCGGAGTTACCACGATGCCGTCATTTCCCCAGCCTTGCTGACGCGAGGTCTCGCGCACCACCCAGTCGGTCAGGCTGCCGACGGTCGAGACGGTGATCCGCTTGCCCTTGAGGTCCGCGACGCTGTTGATGCCGGCGTCGGGCCGCACCACCAGCATCAGGTTGATCGGGCCGGCATAGGCGCAAATGCCGAGATCGGTATTGCCTTTGGCAACGAAAGCGAGCTCGGGGCCAGAGCCGAGGCCGATATCGATGGCGTCGGCGCCGAGCGCCTGTTGCAGCTTGGCGCTGCCGGCAAAGGAGGCGATGTCGAGCTCGAGCCCGTGTTTTTGGAAAAAGCCCTTTTCCATACCAATATCGACCGGGGTGAAATCGAAGGGCAGGGCGATCGCCTTGCCGACGCGCAGCTTGTCGAGCGCCGTTGCCGGCGCCGTTGCGGCGATCATCACCAGCAGCGCGACCAGCGCGCCGACAATGCCAACTTTGTCGATCGATCTCGCCATGACGGCAGCCTCCCCGATTTTCTTTCCGTGTTCTTTGCGACGTCGAGCGGGGATAGTCCCGCGCTTTCGCCGTTCTGGCAAGCGCGACGCTGCCCTTAGACGTCGAGGTCGCGGGCGAATTTCGCGTTCTTCTGGATGAAGTCGAAACGCAGCTCGGGCTTGCGGCCCATCAGGCTCTCGACCAGCTCAAGCGTCTGCTTGAAATCGCTCTTGCCCTTGGGGGGAAGCGTTACGCGTAACAGGCTGCGCTTCTTCGGGTCCATCGTGGTATCGCGCAGATTGCGCGCCGGCATCTCGCCGAGACCCTTGAAGCGGCTGATCTCGACCTTGCCCTTGTTTGCCGGGAAGGCGCCTTTCATCAGCTGATCCTTATGCGCGTCATCGCGCGCATAGATCGTGTTGTCGCCCTGGCTAAGACGATAGAGCGGCGGCACGGCGAGATAGAGGTGTCCGTCATCGACCAGCTTCGGCATCTCGCGGAAGAAGAAGGTCATCAGCAGCGAAGCGATATGCGCGCCGTCGACATCGGCGTCGGTCATGACGATGACGCGCTCGTAGCGCAGCTTCGCTTCCTCATAGCGCTCGCCCGAGCCGCAGCCGAGGGCGAGCGTCAGATCGGCGAGCTCCTGATTGGCGCGCAGCCGGTCGCTCGAGGCCGATGCGACGTTGAGGATCTTGCCGCGCAAGGGAAGGATCGCCTGGGTGTCGCGGTCGCGCGCCTGCTTCGCCGAGCCGCCGGCGCTGTCGCCTTCAACGAGGAAGATCTCGGTGCCTTCGGCGTTGGAGCGGCTGCAATCGGCGAGCTTGCCGGGCAGGCGCAGCTTGCGCGTTGCGGTCTTCCGCTCGAGCTCGCGCTCCTGGCGGCGGCGCTGGCGTTCCTCGGCACGATCGATAACGGCATCGAGCAGGCCGCCGGCGCTTTGCGGATCGTCGGAAAGCCAATGATCGAAGCGGTCCTTGAGCGAGCCCTCGACGAGGCGCGCGGCCTCCGGCGAGGACAAGCGCTCCTTGGTCTGGCCCTGGAATTGCGGATCGCGGATGAAGAGCGAGAGAATGACTACCGCGCCGTCCGCCGCGTCTTCGGGCGCGATCTGTTGCGCGCGTTTGTTGTTGGTCAGCTCGCCATAGGCCTTGAGGCTGCGCGTCAACGCGGCGCGCAAGCCGGCCTCGTGCGTGCCGCCCTCGGGCGTCGGCACGGTATTGCAAAAAGACGCGGTGGTGCCTTCGTGATCGACCGGCCAGGCGATCGCCCATTCGACGCGGCCGCTGCCGTTGAGCTCGGCTTCGCCGGCGAAAGCGCGCGGCGTCACCGTCTCGCGCTCTTCGAGCAACGCGGTGAGATAGTCCGAGAGGCCGCCGGGGAAATGCAGCTTCTCTTCCTGCGGCACGTCCTCGGGCCGCGGGAGCGCCGGGTCGCACCACCAGCGGATCTCGACGCCGCGAAAGAGATAGGCCTTGCCGCGCGCCATGCGATAGATCGGCGCCGGCTTGAAATGGAGCTTGCCGAAAATCTCGGGATCGGGATGGAAGCGGATCGTGGTGCCGCGCTTGTTCGGCGCGCCGCCGGCTGCCCTGAGCTTCGTCTTCGGCTTGCCGCGGCTGTATTCCTGCGTATAGAGCTTGCGGTCGCGCGCGACCTCGACCGCGAGCTGGTCCGAGAGCGCGTTCACCACCGAGACGCCGACGCCGTGCAGCCCGCCCGAGGTCTTATAGGCATCGCCGCCGAACTTGCCGCCGGAATGCAGCATCGTCAGGATGACCTCGAGCGCCGAGGTCTTGGGGAATTTGGGATGCGGATCGACCGGGATGCCCCGGCCATTGTCGCGAACGACGACGCTGCCATCGCCATGGAGCTCGAGCTCGATGCGGCTCGCATGGCCGGCAACTGCTTCGTCCATTGCATTGTCGAGCACTTCGGCGACGAGGTGATGGAGCGCGCGCTCGTCGGTGCCGCCGATATACATGCCAGGGCGACGGCGAACCGGCTCGAGCCCTTCGAGGACCTCGATATCCTTGGCCGAATAGCCCGAGCCCGATTTCCGGGCGCTATCGTCGAACAAATCAGGCATGGGGCCACGACTATAGGCAGCGAGCACCGGCTGAACAAGCTACCGGCAGCGGTGATGGAAACAAATATCTACCATAACTTGTGAGTCTAAGGAGCCTGTCATGACCGATCCGCATATCCTGACCGAAGGCGAGCCGGCGCTTCGAACGATCGCCATGCCGGCGGACGCCAATCCCGCCGGCGATATTTTCGGCGGCTGGCTGCTGGCGCAAATGGATTTGGCGGGCGGGGTCATCGCCCATCGCCGCGCTCAGGGGCGCTGCGCCACTGTCGCCGTCACCGGCATGACCTTTCACCTGCCCGTGTTCGTCGGCGACGAGGTGAGCTGCTATGCCGAGATCGTCAAGATCGGCCGCACGTCGATCACGGTGAAGATCGAAAGCTGGGCGCGGCGCAACCTCTCGGGCGAACGGGTGAAGGTCACCGAGGGCACCTTCACCTATGTCGCGATCGGGCCCGACCGCCGGCCGCGGCCGGTTCCGCAGAGCGGCTGAGCCTCACAAAACTGTGACGCCAACGCCATGCGGGCCGGCGCACATCCTGTGGCAAACATCGGGAGGAGCATGATGGACCAAAAAATCATCGAGCTGTACGACGATTTCACGCATCGCCATCTCGACCGTCGCTTGTTCCTCGAGCGGCTGACGCAGCTGGTCGGCTCGACGGCGGTGGCGATGAGCGTGATGACGGCGCTGCGCTCCGACTACGCGCGCGCGGCGACGATCGCCATCGACGATCCGCGACTTGCGACGCAGCGCGTCGGCATGCCCGGCGCCGCGGGCGATGTGAAGGCCTATCTCGCGCGGCCGAACGGCGACGCGAAGCTGCCGGGCATCGTCGTGATCCATCAGAATCGCGGACTCAATCCGCATATCGAAGACGTGACGCGCCGTGTCGCGCTCGAAAACTATGTCGCGGTCGGCGTCGACTGCCTGTCGGTCCTCGGCGGTACGCCGGCCGACGAGGACAAGGCGATGCAGGATTTCGCCAAGCTCACGCCCGAAGCGGCGACCGGCGAGCTCGTGCAGTCGGTCGCGTATCTGAAAAGCCGGCCGGATGTCACCGGCAAGCTCGGCACCATTGGCTTCTGCTGGGGCGGTGGCATGGTCAACCGGCTCGCCGAGGCCGCGCCCGATCTCTCCGCTGGTGTTGCCTTCTATGGGATCGCACCGCCGCTCGATCAGGTGGCGAAGATCAAGGCGGCGCTGCTACTCAACTATGCGGGCCTGGATGAGCGCGTCGATGCAACGCGTCCGGGTTACGAGGAAGCGCTTAAGGCCGCGTATGTCGATTACACGACCTATGTGTATCCAAACGTCAATCATGCATTTTTCGACGACACCGGAGAACGCTATAATGCCGCTGCCGCCAACCTCGCTTGGGAACGCAGCAAGGCATTTTTCGCGCAACATCTGAAGGCCTAGATCCGAACCGGGGCAGAAGACCCCGAGGGAACCAATCTTGGCCTTGGGCATTGGCGATCTGGAGGATCCGGAATGGTCCGTCACAACGCGGCTTCTATGTGTCTGCTCGGGGTCATCGCTGCCGATGCTTTGTTGATCGGGGCGGCGGGTCTGCGGCCGAAGATCCCGATGCGCAGCCCGATCACCGTCGTGCCCCTGGCGCCGCCGCCGGCGGCAACGCCCGTTTCCGATGTCGCCGTCGTTCCGCCGCCGCCGCCCAAGCCGAAGCAGACGGGGGTCGCGTCCTGGTATGGCGGGGAATGGCAAGGACGCGTCACGGCCAGCGGCCTGCCCTTCGACGATACGCAGCTGACGGCGGCGCATCGCACGCTGCCGTTGAACAGTCGCGTCAAAGTGACGAATCTCCGGAACGGCCGCTCGGTCGAGGTCACGATCATCGATCGCGGGCCTTATATCCATGGCCGGGTGATCGATCTGTCGGAAGCTGCCGCGGAAAAGCTCGGCATGGTCAAGCGCGGCGTCACGCGCGTGAAGATCGAAAACGAGGACGAGAACGCCTCCTAGGGTATCGCTCAGCGCGCGGTAAAGACGCGCTCGCCCGCGGCCCAGCGTTCGACGAGCTGCGGGTTGCGCAGGATCGCCGCCACGGTTTGCGTCAGCTCGACGATATCGGCTTGCAGGCCGAGATCGCGGCAAATGCCGCGGATCGCGGTCTGCTCGCCGCTGCAGAGAAACTGCAGCACGACGTAGATCTCGATCGCCAGCGTTTGTTCCCCTGCTTCGGCAAGCCGCTTCGCTTCTTCGCAGCGCTTCGCGTCGGGCGAGGTGCAGGAGCGGCAAGTGATCGGGCGCACGGCATAGATGGAGCAACGATCGTCGACGAGCAGCGGACACGGGCGGCCGGTAGCGACGCGTTGCTCGTCGTCGAGATCTTTGAATAAATCGGCCGCTTCGAGCACCGCGGCGGCGCGCGGCGCGTCATCCTTGGCCAGGCGCAACGCGACGAGGATCGCCTCGGGGATGGTGACGTCGACATTCTGATGGCAGCAGAAGCTACATCCCGCCCGGCACTGAATGTCGGCCTCGGCCGCGAAGTCGGCGATCGTATGCTCGGCCTCGGGGACGATCGACGTCGCGATGATGTCGAGCACGAATTTGAGCCGCAGCCACGGATTGTTGCCGACGGCGACATCGGGCCCGGCCTGGGCCATGGCTTGCGATCGCAGCGCCATCGTTTTGGCGGCGACGTGTGCGGCAAAGGGTTGCGCGACTTCGGCCGGCAAACCCTTGGGCATGCGCAAGCCGACATCGTCGATCCGGGGCCGCGCGAGTGATTCCATGGGTCTGCTCCCGCCTAAAGCAGTAGCCGCAATACGGTTAGCGAAAGGTAAACGCGGCGGTTGCGGGCCGGCGAAAAGCAGCCGTAATCTCGGCCCGGACAGGATCGAGCAGCGCGGGAGGAAGGTGCTTCATGGCAACGACGACGATCTCGCCCGCGAGCAAGCTCGCGACCGGCATCAATGTCTTCACCCTGCCGCGCGAGCGCCAGGAGGCGCTGATCGAGACCCTCACCGCGATCAACCGCGAGATTCTGACGCACCGATATCCGATGATCGTCTCGGCGAATTTCCATCGCGCGATCGATGCCTCGATCGTCATCAACTACAACCAGTACACCGATCGCGCGCAGGGCCAATTCCTGCGCACCCAGCCCAATACAGCGCCGCTCATGAAGCGCACGCACGAGCTCTCGGAAACCCACGAAATCCGCTGGTACGACGTCGCGGAAGTGGTCGCCGCGGCCGCGCCGCGCGACCGGATCGAGGTTTCGCCGGACCGCCGGACGATCGCGGCAATCGGCATCTTCACCGTCGCGCCGGAGAAGCAGCCGGACCTTCTCGCGTCGCTCAAGCGCTACGGCGAGGCCTTGGTCGAGGCGCGCGCTCCGGGATTCGCCGGCCTCGCCACGCATCGCGGCTATCAGCCCGCGCAGGTCGCGAGCTACGAGCAATGGTCGGGCGCCGACGCCTACCGCCAGGTGACGACCGGCGCGGGCCCTGCGGCGGCGGCGCTTGAGCGCGTCCGCTCGCTCGCGGAAACGAGCACGCTACATCTCTATGAAGTGCTGAGCGTCACCCGTTTCGATCAAGCGGGGTGATCCGCGCGGCCGATCGCGTTGACAAGCGGATCGTCCTACGAAATAAGTAGACGACGAAATCTGGCGCCGGTTCGCTTGGTGCGCCGAAGGGAGGACGGGGTGTTTCGCTATCTTGGCCGTATCGTCGGCGTTGCTTGTGTCGCGTGGCTGTCGACGATCGCCGTCGCCGGCGCGCAACCGATCGAGATGAAGCTCGCGACCTTCGGCCCGCCGCAATCCTATTTCTACAAGGACGTGCTGATCCCATGGATGAACGCGGTCAATCAGGATTCGAACGGGACGGTCGACATCAAATATTTCGGCGGCGGCGTGCTCGGCAATGCCGGCAACATGTATGACTCGGTCCTGACCGGTGCCGCGGATATCGGCTGGGCGCTGCTCGGCTCCGTGCCCGGCAAATTCGTCAAGTCGAGCGTCGTCGAGTTGCCCTTCGGCTACGATACCGGCGAGATCGGCGCGACCGCGCTGTGGCGGCTCTACGCCAAGGGCCTCACGGCCAGCGACTTCGACCAGGTGAGGCTTTTCGGCCTCACCGCCTGGCCGGGCGCGGAGGTGCAGACCAAGTCGAAAAAAGTGATGACCCTCGAGGACATGAAGGGACTGAAGCTGCGCGCCCAGGGCAAATGGCAGGCGGCGACGGTCAGCGCCTTCGGCGCGACGCCGGTGAATGTCCCGGTCGATGAGGTCTATCAGGCGCTCGACCGCGGCGTCATCGACGGGACCTGGAGTTCGCTGGTGCTGACCGGGCAGTTCCGCGTCGACGAGATCGCGAAATATTTCCTCGAAGCGCCGCTCAACGGCGGCGGCGGCATGCTCATCATGAAGAAGGAGACCTATGACGCGCTGCCGGCGGCGGCGAAGGCCGCCTTCGAGAAGCATTCGGGCGAGGTGCTGTCGCGCGCGCTCGGCAAATCGAATGACGGCGAGGTGGTTCGGGTTCGCGGCCAGCTTGCCGCGCTGGCCAAGCAGGGCAAGATCGATCCGCCCTATTCGCTCGCGCCCGGGGAATTCGCGCGCTGGAAGAAAGCGGCCGAGCCGGTCGCGGAGACGTGGGCGCAGGCAGTGCCGAACGGTCCCGCCATTCTCGCTGCCTGGCGCGCCGAGACCGCGGCGCTCGCGGCAGAGGCGAAATAGGCGCGGCTTGCGCCGCCTTGACGCCACCCGCCGATAATGACCGTGGCCGCGGGGACCCGCGCGCCGTCGCGGCTCGACGCGCTCGAGCGTCTGTGCGTCGCGCTGGCACGGCGCATCGCGATCGTCGCGGTCGTCGGCATGCTGGCGCTGTCGCTCTTGACGACGGTCGATGTCAGCCTGCGCTATTTCTTCAGCGCGCCGATCCCCGGCCTCGACGAGGCGACGCAGCTGATTATGGCCGTCATCGTCAGCGCCAGCCTGCCGATCGGCATCGCCACCCGTAATCACATCGCCATCGATTTTTTCCGCCGTCCGATCGGGCCGCAATTCCAGGCGGTGCTCGAAGCGGTCGGCGACGCGCTGATCCTCGGCATGATGGTGCTGCTGACGTTGCGCTTCGGCGCCTATGCCGAGCGCCTCACCTTGCGCCACGACATCACCACGATCATCGCGCTGCCGCTCGCGCCATTCTGGTGGGCGGTGACCGTACTGCTGGGTGTCTGCGCCGCGATGCAGGCGATCATGTTCCTCAGCCGCTTCGCCAAAGCGCTGGATGCGGGCTGGGCGGGCGCACCGCTGTGGCGAGGCGGGGCGATCGTGGTGCCGAGCCTCGTCGTGATCGCGGTGCTCTACGACGCGATTCTGCAATGGGGCACCGCGCTCGGGCCGGTGGCGCTGGCGGGCCTTGCCTTCGTCGCACTGTGGATCCCGATCGCGATCATGATTCCGGTTGGCATCGCGATGGCCTGCGCGGGGCTTGCCGGCGGCAGCGTGTTGGTCGGCTTCGATCCGACGATCAACAGCATCGTGCTGCAATCCGCCGGCTATCTCAGCAGCCTCAATCTCGTTGTGCTGCCGCTCTTCCTGATGAAAGGCGGCTTCGCGACCGCGGCGGGGCTTTCGACCGACGCTTATCGCTTGGCGCATGCGCTGTTCGCGCGCCGTCGCGGCGGCCTCGCCATCGCCACCATCGGCAGCTGCGCCGCCTTTGGCGCGGTCACCGGCTCCTCGCTCGCCACCGCGGCGACGATCGGCACCATCGCCGTCCCGGAGATGCGCCGCCGCGGCTATTCGGCGCAGCTCGCGACCGGCTGTGTCGCCGCCGGCGGCACGCTGGGCTCGCTGATCCCGCCTTCGGGCATCATGGTCCTTTACGCGGTGCTGACCGAGACGTCGATCAACAAAATCTTCGTCGCCGCGGTGTTTCCGGCGCTGCTCGCGGCGGTGCTCTACGTTCTCACCATCTCGGTCTATGTGCGCGTCCGTCCGGGCGCCGCCGGGCCCGTCGAGCGCGTGCCCTGGCGCGAAGTCGTGAGCGCGAGCCTCAATAGCTGGGGCGTCGTCGTGCTGTTTGGCGCCGTGGTCGGCGGCATCTATGCCGGCGTTTTCACCGCGACCGAGGCGGGCGCGGTCGGCGGCGGCTTCGCCTTCCTTTTCGCCTGGGCGCGCGGCCGGCTCAAGGGCGACGCGTTCTGGCGCGTCATGGGCGATGTCGCGCGCAACACGGCGCTCATCTACATGCTGCTCTTCGGCGCGGTCGCGTTCTCGTTCTTCATCGGCGTGACGCAGCTGCCCCAGGTGCTGGTCGATTTCATCCAGGCCGCGGATCTGCCGCCGCTCTTCGTGATCTGCCTGCTGCTGATCATCTATCTGCTGCTCGGCTTCTTCATGGATCCGGTCACGACGCTGTTCATTACCGTGCCGGTGGTGATGCCGCTCATCACCAGTCTCGGCTACGATCCGATCTGGTGGGGTATCCTCACAATCGCCGCGGTCGAGGTCGGGTTGATCCATCCGCCCTTCGGTCTCAACGCTTTCATCATCAAGGGCGTCGCCGGCGAGGACGTCACCATCGGCACGATCTTCCGCGGCATTATGCCTTTCCTCGCCGCGGATTTCGTCAAGCTCGCGCTGCTCGTCGCGTTCCCGCTCATCGCGCTCTGGCTGCCCGGCACGATGCGCTGAAGCTTCTCAGGCGAAGGCCCGAACGAGGCCCCCGACGCCGGCGGTCACGGCCATGGCGAGCGCGCCCCAGAACAACACGCGCACCGCGCCGCGCCAGACGCTTGCGCCGCCGGCCCGTGCGGCGAGAGCTCCCAACAAAGCGAGAAAGCTGAGCGCAACACCGCTGACCAGCGGTATCACCTGCGGTTCCGGACCCAGCATGAGCGCGGCGAGCGGAATGACGGCGCCGATGCCGAAACTGGCCCCGGACGCGAGGGCAGCCTGCAGCGGCCGCGCGCGCAACGCCTCGCTGATGCCGATCTCGTCGCGCGCATGCGCGGCCAAGGCGTCGTGCGCCATGAGTTGGGCCGCCACTTCGTGCGCCAGCGCCGGCGCCAAGCCGCGGTCGACATAGATCGCCGCCAGCTCTTGGCGCTCGGCTTCGGGGTTGGCGATCAGGCCTTCGCGCTCGAGCGCGAGGTCCGCGCGCTCGGTATCGACCTGCGAGCTCACGGAGACGTATTCGCCCGCGGCCATCGCCATCGCGCCCGCGGCCAGCCCGGCGATGCCTGCCAGCTCGATCGTGCCGCGCGACGCATGGGCGGCCGCGAAGCCCAGCAGTAGGCTCGCGGTCGAGGCGATCCCGTCATTCGCGCCGAGCACCGCGGCGCGCAGCCAGCCGGAGCGGTGGGTGAGGTGATGGTGCGGCATCGGCGATCGATTCTGCGGGAAGTCCGCCCGCAAATTCCAGCAAAAAAGCGGCGTTCACTTGCCGATCGAATAGATCGCGACCGCCAGCTCGGCGACGATCAGGAACAGCACATACCATTCGAGCCGCGTATTGCTGCGCTCTTGCACGAGGCCGAGCAGGGTCTCGCTGGTGCGCAAGATGACGTCCTGTTTCTGATCGAGCGCGCGCGATCGATCGCGGAGCTCGTATTCGTCGGCGAGCCGGACGTAGAACCGATCGAGCTCCGGATGATCCCATAGCAATTCGGGCTTTTCGGCGGTCTCGACACGGCCGACCATCTTCTGCTGCACCAGCAGCGCGGTTCCGATCTGGCGCAATAGTGGCGTCACGGCGACGCCGGCGCGGCCGCGGCGACGCAAGATCTCCGCCATCGGCTCGACGCGATCAAAGCCGGCGGCGATGCGGGTTTCGTAATGGCCGAGGATCAGGCTTTTCGCCAGCACGTCGGCGACGAGCTGGAGCCGCTCGAGCGTCAATTCCTTCAACAGGATCGCGCCGCTGGGGTCGATCTGATCCTCCACCTCGGCGCGGATGTCGATGCGGACCTCGTCGCTTTCGCGCGGCTGGAACGGATCGCTGACCAGCGGCGAGAGCCGTTCGAGCAGCGCGGCCTCGGCATCGGGACGCACGTTCATCAGGACGATCACGCCGTAGCGGAACAGCACCGCGATACCGCCCTCGCGCACGCCGACGGTGAGCGGCATCCGCGCCAGCGCCTCCTGGCGCTCGAAGCGATGCGTCGCAACCCCTTCGCCCACGAGGACGGCGCGGACGATGATCGGCCGCTGCGTACCGACGCAGGCAGCGAGCGTGACGGCAGGAGCCTCCGCCTCAGCCATAACACGCGCTTTGCTGCATCAGCATTGCTCTCCGAGCCGGGGACCGATCGTGGCTCCAGCTACCAAGCTTATCATGGCGTGATACGAGCGTGCAGCGCGCGCCCCAAGCACGGCTTGCCGGATGTTCCGCTATGCCCGATTGTCAGGGGTCGCCATTCGCAAGCGAGGACCATGATGACCGACAGCCCGAATGTCGCCTTCGCCCAGGTGAGGGACGGCACTGCCTGGCTCAGCTTCAATCGCCCCGAGAAGCGCAACTGCATGAACCCGGCGCTGAACCGGCGCATGGGCGAATTGCTCGACGAATTGGAATTCGATCCATCGGTGCGCGTTCTGGTGCTCAAAGGCGAGGGGACGGCCTGGTCCGCCGGGATGGATCTCAAGGAATATTTCCGCGAAACCGAGGCGCAGGGCCTTGGTGCCGTGCGCCGAGCGCAGCGCGAGGCCTATGGCTGGTGGCGGCGCCTGCGGTGGTTCCAGAAGCCGACGATCGCGATGGTGAACGGCTGGTGTTTCGGCGGCGGCTACGGCCCGCTCTTCGCCTGCGATCTGGCGATCGCCGCCGACGAGGCGCAATTCGCGCTATCCGAGGTCAATTGGGGCATCCTGCCAGGCGGTGGCGCGACCAAGGTCGTGGTCGAGTTGATGAGCATGCGCGACGCCATGTACCACGCGCTCACCGGCGAGCTCATCAACGGCAAGCAGGCGGCGACCTGGAAGCTCGTCAATGAGAGCGTTCCGCTCGCGCGGCTCGAGGAGCGCGTCAAGGAGCTCGCCGCGATCCTCGTGAAGAAGAATCCGGTCACGCTCAAGGCGACCAAGGATGCGATCCGGCGTGTCAAAGAGATGACCTACGACAATGCCGAGGACTATCTGGTGCGCGCGCAGGAATCCGCAAACTCTTTCGACAATGAAGGGCGCAAGGAAGGGATCCGGCAATTCATCGACGAGAAGAGCTACCGGCCCGGACTTGAGCCTTATGACGCATCGCGCCGCTAAGCGGAGCACGATCGGGATGTGCCCGCGATGAGCCGCGACGGCAAAGCCTATATCGCCGGTATTTACGAGCATCCGACGCGCAAGGCGGACGGGAAGTCGCTGGCCCTGCTTCATGCCGAGGTCGCCAAGGGCGCGCTCGAGGATGCCGGGCTCTCCAAGGACGATATCGATGGCTATTTCTGCGCCGGCGATGTCGCCGGCTGGGATGCGCGCGGCACCGGTCCGTTCTCGATGATCGACTATCTCGGGCTGAAGCTGCGCTACCTCGACAGCACCGAATCCTGGGGCTCGTCCTATCTCGTGCATGTCGCTCATGCCGCGGAGGCGATCGCGGCGGGGAAATGCCGCGTCGCGCTGATCACCCTTGCGGGACGGCCGCGCGCCGAAGGCTTCAGCACCGGCACCGCGGTTGCGACCGACGGGCTGACGGCCGCCGAGGCGCAGTTCGAGCTGCCTTACGCGCCGACGGTGGTGAACACTTACGCCATGTGCGCGATGCGGCACATGCACGACTACGGCACCACCAGCGAGCAGCTCGCCTGGATCAAGGTCGCCGCCTCGCACCATGCGCAGCACAATCCCAACGCGATGCT
>DASYAL010000099.1:0-77757 GCA_036501365.1 Allostellaceae bacterium
GGCAAGGACCCGGCGCCCAACCCCAAGGATTACCGGCTGCGTGGCGTCTCGGTATTGCTGCCGCGCGATACGCGCGCCTGGTCGGAGGCGGTCGCGCAGCAGATGGATACCCGGCCCGAGACCTTCCTGCCGGGGCTTTGACCGCCGGTCGCGCTAGAGCGGAAATGCCCTCTTCCTCGACGAATTGCAGCCAGTAGTTCCAGACGAGCTGCGCGCTCCAACCGCCGCGGCGCTGCGCGGCAAGACCGTCCCAGATCTCTTTCGGGAACGGCTTGTAGCCGCCGAGCAACTCCGCATCGATCTGATACTGCGCGTTCTCTTCCATGAAGAGGCAGGTCTGGAGACAGGCTTCGGCGGTCTCGCCGACCACCACAGAGCCCTGACCGCGCATCTGGCAGGCGACGTGCTTGCCGAGCGCCTTCGACAGCGCCACCGCCGCAGTGTCGTCGAGCACCATGCGCGGGTCATCCCATGTCGGAACGCCGCCGGCGACGGTGCCGCCTTGCGAATAGACCGGCTCGATATCGCGGCCGGCGATGCCCATCAGGGTCGAAGCGCGCGCGTGAAGATGTGCGATACTCAGCGCCTCGGGCCGATCCTTGTGGATTTACGTGTGGATGTGTCACTCCGCCGGAATCTGCATCGGCCGATCGCCGCCCGGATGGTAAGAATTTTGCCGGCGAGATCGAAGACGAAGATCTGGTCCGTCCGCACCCGCGTCTTGCGCGAGCCGGCGCCTGGCGTCATCAGCACGATGTCGGTGTCGGGAACGCGAACCGAGACATGGCCATAGAGCCCGATCGAATTCTGCATGCCGAGAACGCGGCACATGATCGCGAGTTTGCGCCGCAGCGCCATCTCGTCGTCCGAAACCTTTCGCTTGTCCTCGACCATGGCGTCGCTCCCCTTCCCGTTGCGCGCGGCAGAGCCATAATGCGCGCCGAGCACTGTCAAATCGACGGCGTTGCGCCTTGGCCTGGCGATGGCGCGACCGTTATAGTCGGCGCGGAAAAATGATAGGAGGAAGCGCTATGGGATCGAGGATTCCGGCAATCATCGGCGTGATCGGCGCGGCATTGTTCATGACCGCCGCGGCGCAGGCCGAGCCGGTAAAGATCCGTATCGGCGGCGTCGCGCCATCGGCCGATCTGGTCGAGCTGATGTTCGCGAAACCCGGCATCGCGCGCCATCTCGGCCAGTCCTACGATTATCTGCCGACCCATATGGCGGGCACGCCGCCAGTGATCACCGCGATCGCGAGCGGCGATCTCGATATCGGCGTGTTCTCTTACTCCTCCTTCGGCCTCGCGATCGAGAACGCGAAGCTAAACGATCTGCGCGTGATCCTCGACGAATTCCAGGACGGCGCCCCCGGTTACTACACCGGCGAGTTCAAGGTGCTGAAGGACGGCCCGGTCCACACGATCGAGGACATGAAGGGCCGCGTCGCGGCCAGCCCCGGCGCCGGCTCGGCGCTCGACATCGCCATTCGCGCGATGCTGCGCAAGCACGGGCTCGAGGACAAGCGCGACTATACCATCGTCGAGGCCGCCTTGCCGAACCTCAAGCCGATGCTCCTGAGCAAGAAGGTCGATCTCGCCGCCGCCGGCACGACGGCGATCAGCGATCCCGAGCTCCGGGCGCAAACGCGCACCCTGTTCACGCAAGTGCAGGCGGTCGGCCGGACGCAGATGATCATGCTCGCCGCCCGCAGCGGCTTCCTCGAGAAGAATCGCGCGACGGTGGTCGATTTCCTCGAAGATGCCTTGCGCGCGCGACATTTCTATTTCGACCCGGCCAACCACAAGGAAGCGGTCGCGATCGTCGCGCAATTCACCAAGCAGCCCGCGGACCAGCTCGATCCGTGGCTTTTCACCACGCACGACTACTATCGCGACCCTGACGGCCTCCCCGACGTGGCGGCCTTGCAGGCGAATGTCGATCTGCTGCGTCAGCTCGGCTTCTTGAAGACCCCGATCGACGTCAAGAACTACGTCGATCTCAGTCTCGTGCGCGAGGCCGCGGCGCGGCTGAAGTGATCGCGCCCGCGGTCAGTCTTTGAGCCGTGGCATCAGCCGCGCGGCATTCGCGCCGTAGCCGTAGATCGCATCCAGGGTCTCGGGCGGCAATCCTGCCTCTTCGAGGCCCTTGATCGAGAGGCCGATCGAGGAAAAGGGATAATCGCTGCCGAGCAGGACCTGCGAGACCGGCACGTAAGCGAAGAGCGCCGCGAGCGACGGCTCGAACGCGGCGAGCGCGACATCGTAATGCAGCTTGCGCAGCTCGTAATCGACGCCGTTCGGCACGCGGTCGAGGAACGCGCGGTTCGAGCCGGAATGCAGGATGCGGCCCGACAAGAACGGAACCGTGCCGCCGGCATGGCAGAAGATGAAACGGATGTCGGGCAGGCGCGCGAGCGTGCCGCTGAAGAGCAGGCTCAACACCGCGCGGCTGGTGTCGTGCGGGTATTCGATCAGAGCATCCGGCACCCATTCTATCAGATCTATCGAGCACGCCGCCGCAAGGGGATGGACATAGATCAGCGCCTTGCGCCGGTTCAGCTCCTCGAACACCGGGTCGAAATCGGGATGGCCGAGCCATTTGTCGCCGTAGCTCGTCATTAGCTCGATGCCGTCGGCTTTGAGCGTGTCGAGGGCGTATTCGATCTCGCGCAGCGTCCCCTCGACATCGGGCATCGGCACCGGCGCGAAGAGACCGAAACGCCCGGGATTGTCGCGCGCCAGCTGCGCGCCGTACTCGCCGCAGATGCGCGCGAGCTTGCGGTTCACCGCCTGATCAAGCATGCGCGGGCCGGGCGGCGACAATGACAGGATCGCGGTCTGGACGCGGCGCTTGTCCATCTCCTCGATGGTGCGCGCCGGCATCCATTGCGCGACGCCCGGAAAAGTCGCGCCGCTGCTGCCGCGGCCCGGCATCTGCCGCATCGCCTCGAGATATTGCGGCGGATAGAAATGATGATGGACATCGACGCGGCGCGCGCTTGGCATGGCACTCCCTTATAAATGGCTACGGGGTTTTACGCCTTTCGCAGCGGTGCTACCAATAGCGCAATCAGGAGATCCCGCAGAATGAAGCTTGAGGATCACAAGCTTTTGGCCGAGACCGGCGCCGGCACGGCGATGGGGAATTTTTTGCGCCGCTATTGGATGCCGGCGCTTCTGTCCTCGGAACTCGTCGCGGACGGCGCGCCGGTTCGCGTCGAGCTGATGGGCGAGAACCTCATCGCCTTCCGCGGCAGCGACGGCAAGGTCGGGCTCTTGGGCGAGCACTGCGCGCATCGCGGCGCCTCGTTGTTCTTCGCCAAGAATGCCGATTGCAAGCTGCGCTGCTGGTATCACGGCTGGCAATACGACCGGGACGGCAACTGCGTCGACCAGCCGAACGAGCCGCCACAGACGCAATTCAAGACCCAGGTGAAGCAGAAAGCCTATCCCACGATCGAGCAGAATGGCACGGTCTGGACGTATCTCGGCCCCAGAGACAAGCGGCCGCTGCTGCCCGAGCTCGAATGGCTCACCGTGCCGGCGGATCACGTCTATGTCTCGAAGCGGCTGCAGCGCTGCCATTGGACGCAGGGCATGGAGGGCGATCTCGATTCGGCGCATCTCAGCATTCTGCACAATGATCTGCTCCAGCAGCGCGCCGCCAATCCGCGCAACCGCTCGGCGGTCTGGGCGACGCGCGAACCGCAGCCCGAGATCAAGACCGAGGCGATGGCGAACGGGCTGCTGATGGCGGCGCGGCGCGCGGCCGAGGCGGACACCTATTACTGGCGCGTCAACCAGTGGTTCCTGCCCTTCTTCACCAACTGGCCGATCCCCGGCGACAACCCGCAAGCTGGCCATGCCTGGGTACCGATCGACGACGCGACTTGCTGGGTATTCACCTTCTCTTGGCATCCGGCGCGCGCGCCTCGCACCGAAGAAGTGGCGCAGATGCGGGCGGGCTCCGACATCCACGCGCCGGTCGATGCGCGCTTCGTGCCGCTGCACAATGCCGGCAACGACTATGCCGGCGCGAACGCGGCGCATCCGCGCCAGCCCTGGATGGGCGTCACCGCCCTACAAGCGCAGGACATGGCGATGACCGAGGGCATGGGCCCGCTTTACGACCGCACGCAAGAGAATCTCGTTGCGTCCGATCTCGTCGTCGCGCAAGCGCGGCATCGGCTGATCGCGGCCGCCCGCGATCTCGCCGCCGAAATCGAGCCGCCCGACCTCGACCCGCGCTCCTATCGCTTGCGGCCGCTCGCGGCCGAACTTCCCCGCACGGTGACGAAATGGCGCGAGGCGGTGGCCGAGCGGATGGATTCGCGGCCCGAAACCTTTCGCGTCTCCGTCTGACCCGGCACGTCGCAGATCCCAGGCGCTCGTGCTGCACACTATCCTGACCGCGATCGCGCCGGTCGTGCTGACCGCGCTGCTCGGCTATGGCTGGACGCGGTCCGGCCGCAGCTTCGACGCGCCGGCGCTGACCCTGCTCGTGACCGAGATCGGCACGCCCTGCCTCGTCTTCTCGACCTTCGCCAAGATGGCGGTGCCGCCCAGCGCCTTCGCCGTGACAGCGGCGGCGGCGGTGACCATCCTCGTCGGCTTCCTGATTGTCGCGAGCGCGGTGCTCAAGCTCTGCGGCCTCAGCCTGCGAACCTATCTGCCGTCGATGGCTTTCCCCAACACGGGCAATCTCGGCATGCCGCTGGCGCTTTACGCTTTCGGCCCCGAGGGACTCGCTTATGCGATCGTCTTCCTCACCTTCACCTCGGTGATGAACTTCACCATCGGCCAGGCGATCGCCGCCGGCACGATGAGCTGGCGCGGCCTCCTGCGCATGCCGATCATCTATGCGGTCGCGCTGGGGCTCGCTGCTTCCGCCTTCGATATCGCCTTGCCGCAATTCCTCGACAACACCATCGCGCTCTTGGGCAGCATCACCGTGCCGCTGATGCTGCTGATGCTCGGCGTCTCGCTCGGCTCGCTGCGCGTGGCCGCGTTTCCACGCGCGTTCTTCCTATCGCTCTTGCGCATCGGCATGGGCACCGGCATCGGCTTCACGGTCACGGCCTTGTTCGGGCTACATGGCCCAGCGCGCGCCGCGGTCATCATGCAAAGCTCGATGCCGGCGGCGGTGTTCAACTATCTCTTCGCGCTACGCTGGAACAATCAGCCCGAGGAGGTCGCCGGCATCGTCGTGGTATCGACGCTGATCACCATCGTCACCGCCCCAACCTTGCTCTATTTCCTTATCGGCTAATTCGCGCGCACGCCGAAGCGCACGCTGATCACCCGCACCAGGGCCGCCGCGACAAGGCTGATGAGCACGATGATGACGCCGATGACCGCCGCAGGACCGAGCCGGCCGTCGGCGAGGAAATCCAGTTGCAGCACCGCCAGCGGCCGCGTCTCGCCGGTCGACAAAAGGATCACGAGGCCGATCTGGCGGATGGTCGCGGCGAAGACCAGGACGCCGACCACCGAGACCGCCGGTGCAGTTAGCGGCAGGATGACGCGACGGAAGGTGGCGAACCACGAAGCGCCCGAGAGCCGCGCCGCTTCCTCGATCTCGCCGCCGAGCTGCAGCATATGCACCTTGATGACCTGGACGCCGAGCGTCATCGCCGAGAGGAAGCTGACGAGGATCATCACCCAGATCGTGCCATAGATCGGCGCGAAAAACGGCACCTGGATCACCATGAACAGATATCCGAAGCCGAGCACGATCCCCGGGATCGAGAGCGGCAGCCAGGAGAGGATGTCGATCACCGCCTGCCAGCGCGTCTTCAGCCGCACCGCGCAATAGGCAACGAAGACATACGCGGCCGCGGCGGCGAGCGCGGTGCCGGTGCCGAGCAGCAGCATGTTCCAGAACGCCTGGGTAAAGGTCACGTCGCCGAAAGCCTCGCGCCAATGATCGAGGGTCCACATTTCGGCGAGGCCGAAGAAGCCGAAGAGCTTCATGACGCTTCCGATGAGCAAGAGGCCGAGGGGCAGGAGGCTCATCACCAGGACGAGGACGGCGACGATGGCGAAGGCGGGCCAGCGCCAGGCGTCGAGCGGCACGATGCGCGCGGCGTATTTGCCCGAGACGACCGCATAGCTGCGCCGCATCCCCGCCCACCGCTGCACGACGATCAGCGGCAGCATCGCGAGCAACACCGACGAGGCGAGGACGCCGGCCTCGGCATAGGCCGGTGGATCATGCGAAATGAGCTGATAGATCTGCGTCGAATAGACGAAGAAGTTGAAGGGAACGCCGAGGAACAGCTCGATCTCGAACGCGCCGAGCCCATAGATCAGCGACATCAACAGCACAACGATGATCGCCGGCGTCATCAGCGGCACGACGATGCGCAGGAGCGTGCCGATGGTGCCGGCGCCGGCGATATGCGCCGCTTCCTCGATCGAGCCGTCGAGATTGCGGAAAGCCGGCGTCAGCAACATCACCTTCACCGAGAGCGCGGTGGTGGTGAGATGCGCGAAAATAATGCCCCAGAAGGAATAGAGGTCGAAGGGCGCGCTGTCGGCGATGCCCCACTCCACCAGCCACTTATTCGCGAGGCCGTAATTCGGATCGAACAGCAGCAGCCAGCCCTGGGTGACGCCGAGCGCCGGCAGGAAGAACAGGATCCAGAAGCCGAATTCGAGCCAGCGCGCGAAAGGCAGGTCGGTGCGCGCAAGCAGCCAGGCGATCGGAATCGCGGCGCCGAGCGAGATGCCCTGCGTCGCCGCCTGGACCTTCAGCGTGTTGAGGATGGCGGTCGCGACATCGGGATCGGCGAAGGCGGCGCCCCAGGTCGCGAAGCCCTGGCTCTGAAAGACGCGCGACGGCAGCAGGCTGTTCACCACCACCGCGAGGATCGGATAAAGCACGAGGAAGGCGAGAATGACGACCAGCGCGCCGACCAGCAGCGCTTGCAGACTTCCGGGCGCGAAGCGGCGCGCGCGGCCCAGGGCGGTATCGAGCGCTAACTGCTGGTGAGCCATGGCCTCATCCTACCCTACGCCGCATGGCTCGGCGCCGTTCTTCAGCGACTAGGCGTCGAGCGCGCTCCATAGCGATTTCGGCCGCTTCCAGTCGCGCAGCGGCTTGCCGGTGGCGAAAGCGGTCAGCTCCTGCTTCCACATCCGGCGCAGATGCGCGATGGCGAGGTCGGTCTGGCCGAGCATTTCCTTGTATTCGCGCGTCGCCATCGGCCCGAGGCTCGCCATCACCGCGCAATCCTGCACCGTCGTCAGGAAACCGATGCCCGGCGCCTTCTCGGGATGCTCCTTGATGGTCTTGAAATCGAGCCGCCCGGAAAGAATTTCCTCGGCGATCGCCGCGGTCTGGCCGATCGGCCGCATGCCGGTGCGGCCCATGACCTTCTCGCGAAACGCCGGCTCGTTCTTGTCGCCGAACGGATAAATGCGGTAGTCGAAGCGGATGTGATGCTCGTCGTCGAGGGGGATGCGCCAGGAGCGCGCGAAATTCCCCATGCTCGGATCCTTGCCCGGCGGACCAGCCCATTCATGGGTGTTGGGCATGGTCAAATACATCGTGTCGTAATGATCGGCGGTGTCGGAGAGGCCGGGCACGAAGACCTTCACGCCGTATTCGGTCTCCTCGACATTGACCTTCGACGGCGTCTTGAAGTGGAAGTGCCAATGTAGGAACTCGGTATGCGCGTAGTCGATCGAGTTCTCGAGCTGCGCCCAGTAATTCGCCGGCCAGATGTCGACCGTCAGCCAGGAGAAATATTTGTCGGTCTCGAATTCGGGCGAGCGCGGAAATTCCGGCGGCTCGCCCTCGCCGAGATAGCCGAAGATCAGGCCGAGATATTCGCGGACCGGATAGGTGCGGATTTTCACTTGGTCGCAGAACGGCCGCGGCTCCGCCGGCTGCTTGGTGCATCGCCCGGTCGCGCCGTCATAGGCCCAGCCGTGATAGGCACATTTGATGTCGTCGCTCTCGACCCAGCCGATCGAGAGCTTCGCGCCACGATGCGCGCAGCGCGCCTCGGTGACAAAGGCCTTGCCGCTTTCGCCGCGATAGACGGTGAAATCCTCGCTCATGATGCGCACCGGCTTGGCGCGACCTTTCTCGACATCCGCGCTGCGAGAGATCGGCTGCCAGAACGAGCGCAGATAGCGGCCGCCGATCGTGTCGGGCCCGGTGCGGACGAAATCGTGATAGGTGATCTCGACGTCTTCGCCGCGATTGTGCCCGATCGGCGAGGCTATTTCGGTGCTGGCCATAGTGTGCCCTTTCCGTCTGAAGGCGAATTCTCTCAGGCCGCGCGCAGGAAATCGCCAACCAGGCGACAGGTGCGCTCGGGTTGATCGTGCTGCGGCCAGTGGCCGCAACGATGCAGCATGCACAGCTCGGCGCGCGGCACGCCGCCGAAAAGCAGCAATCCGCGTTCTGCCGTCGCCGCGACGTCGTCATAGCCCCAGAGCACGAGGCTCCGCGCCTGGAGATCGCCAAGCGCGCCGTAGATCGCGCGCGGGCGGCCGATCGCGCGGCGCTGCCGCTCGGCTTCTGCGTTCTTGCCGGTCGACATCGAATAGAAGAGCTGCGCCAGCGCATCGCTCGGGGGATGGCTGACCAGCACCTGGCTCAGCAGCGCGCGCGCCGCCTCGAGCGAGGGCGCATAACTGTGGATGTCGTGGCTGAGCTTTTCGCCCGCGGCGCTGCGCCGCGCCGCGCCCGGCGGCGGCAGCACGCTGCTCGGCGTGATCACGAGACGTTCGATGCGCGGATCGCGCAGCGCGATCGAGGCGCCGATATAGGTGCCCATCGACGAGCCCCAAAGCGCGCGCGGCACCGCGCCGGTGACGGCGATGAAGGCTTCGACATGGGCGATGCGCGCTTCGATAGTGAAATCCGCCGGATTGTCGGTGAGGCCGAAGCCGGCGAGATCGGGCGCGTAGACGGCATAGCCGGCGGCAGCGAAGCGATCGACGGTGTTGCCGAATTCGACCTCGGCGGAAGACCCGGGCAACTGCCCGTGCAGCATGAACAACGCCGGCCCTTTACCTGCATGCAGGTAGTGGGTCCTGAGCCCGCCGACGGTCGCGAAGCGCTGTTCCGCCATCTCCCGTTCCATCCCGGCGTACCGGTCGAAGCTGGCACGCTTCCTCGATTCCTAATACAACGATGTTGTCATGACAACATCGTTTCACTAGAGTTGTCGTCAACGCAATGACAAGGGCGCGGACAACGCGCGGCAACGAGCGTGGGAGGGACGGCATGACCCGCAGACACGGCTTGACGCGCTGGCTGCTCGCGGCAGCAATCGCGGCCCTCACAGCTTCGGCCGCTGCGGCGGAGGATTGGAAAACCGACTTCGCCAAGACCGTCGAGGCCGCCAATCAGGAGGGCACCCTGCTCTTCTATTCGCAGCCCAATAAGGCGGCGCAGGACTATATCCTGACCGAATTCCCGAAAGCCTATCCGAAAATCCATGTCTCGCTGTCGGCGATCGGCGGCGCCGAATTCATCGCCCGGATCAAGACCGAGCGCGGCGCCGGAAAATATCTCTGGGACGTGGCGCTGGCCGGTCCGCCGGTCGGCTATATCCTGGCGCACGCGGACATCCTCGATCCGGTGATGCCGGAATTCGTCGATCCCGAGATCAGGAATCCCGATCTCTGGGGCGGATGGAACAACGCCTTCACCGATATCGCGGGCAAATACGAATTCGCGATGGCAAATTTCATCGCCGGCCCCTGGTACGACGCGCTGAAGATCCCGCCGGAAAAGGTTGAGCAGCTCGGGCTGAAGCTGCTGCTCGACCCGAGCGTCAAAGGCAAGATCGCCTGGCACGATCCGGCGGTGCAGGGTGCCGGCCAGCCTTACACGCTGCTACTGCGCGCCAAGCTCGACGATGACGGGCTGAAGCAGATCATCACCGAGCAGAAGCCGACCTTCTATCAGGACCAGTTCCAGGTCGTCGAAGCGATGGCGCGCGGTACTGCCTGGATCGGCATCGGCCCGCCGGTGCGTTCGCTGATCGCGCCCTATAGCCAGGCCGGCGTGAAGACCGATATCCGCAATTTCGGCGTCAGTCCCGACGAGAGCCTGCAAGAGATCGGCGGCTCGGGCCTGTTCGTGTTCAAGAACCGGCCGCATCCGAACGCGACACGCGTTTTCATCAATTGGCTATTGAGCAAGGACGTGCAATACGGCATGGCGAAAGCGACCGAGCAGGCCTCGCGGCGGCTCGACGTGCCGCCGACCACCGCACCGGACGAGACGCCGATCAGAGGTGCGACCTATCTCCAGCCGCAACGCGAGGACAGCATGCAAGCAATGAACGCCGCGCTCGCTCTCGCCGCCGAAGACCGCAAGCTGGTGAAGTAGCGCAGCGATGCGCGCGGCATCGGCGCTGCGGTGGCTGCTGGTGGCGTTGCTGGCCTGCGACGCGTCGCCTGCGGCCGCGCAGGACTGGCACGCCGAATGGCAGAAGACGGTCGAGGCCGCAAATGCCGAAGGCAACCTCGTGCTTTATTCGCAACCCAACCAAGATGCCCGCGACTTCATCCTGCGCGAATTCCCCAAGGCCTATCCGAAGATCGCGGTCTCGCTCTCAGTGCTGGATACGTCGGAATTCGTCGCGCGCATCCGCACCGAGCGCAGCACCGGGAAATACCTCTGGGACCTGGCGCTGGCGGGCCCTCCGGGTGGCTTTATCCTGGAACATGACGGCACGCTCGATCCGGTGCTGCCGGAATTCATCGACCCGGAGCTCAGGAATCCCGATCTTTGGGGCGGCTGGCGCGACGCTTTCCTCGACAACGCCGGCACCTATGTCTTCGCGATGGCGAAGTTCATCGCCGGCCCGTGGTACGACGCCCTCCGAATTCCGCCCGAGAAGGTCCCCGCGCGAGGGCTGAAGCTGCTGCTCGATCCGAATCTCAAGGGCAAGATCGCCTGGCACGACCCGGTGCTGCCCGGCTCGGGCACCTCCTATGCCTATCTCATTCGCGTGAAGCTCGGCGATGACGGCCTCAAGCAGCTCATTCTCGATCAGAAGGTCGATTTCGTCCCGCAGCAATTCCAGGTCGTCGACGCGGTCGCGCGCGGCACTGCCTGGATCGGCATCGGCCCGCCGGTGCGCTCGCTGATGGGGCCTTACACTAAAGCCGGGGTGAAGACCGATATGCGGTCTTTCGGTACGTCGCCCGACAACAATCTCGAGGCGATTGGCGGCGGCGCGCTCTATGTCTTCAAGGACCGGCCGCATCCCAACGCGACCAAGGTGTTCATCAACTGGCTGTTGAGCAAGGACGTGCAATACGGCATGGCGAAAGCGACCGACCAAGCCTCGCGCCGCGTCGACGTGCCGATCACCACCCTGCCCGACGAAACGCCGGTCAAGGGCGCGGATTATGTCGTCCCGCAACGCGAGGATATCGCTCCCGCCGTGCGGCAGACGGTTCAGCTCATCAGCGAGTGGCGCAAATCGACGAGGTGATCCCGCTCAAGCCGGCGCGCTCGGCCGCGGCTTGCGCAGGCGGCGGCCATCGGCTTTCGCTTCCGCCTGCTCCTTGTCGCGCAGCTTTCCCGTCGACCATTGCATGAAGCGCGCGAACTCATAGACCGTCTTGTCGTCCTGATCCCAGCACACATAGCCGCGGCAGGGCGTCGGCCGCGCATCGTAGACCGTGCAATTGTGATCGGGGCCGAGGAATTGGCAGGTCGTCAGCTCGTCCTTGAGCCATTTCTTGCCGGCGCGGGTAATCTGGACGAGATGCTTTTCCTCGAATTGTTGCGGCGTCAGGCCGAAATGCTTGGCAAGCCGCCGGATGTCGTAATTGCTGACTTCGACATAGCCAGCCATCTTGCAGCACATGGCGCATTTCGCGCATTCGAGCGGCGGAGAACCCGTCATTTCGTAACCCCTTGAATGAATGGTTTATCTATATCGCTTCATGCCGCCATGCTAAACCCCCATCGATGAAGGCGACGCGAGAATCCACAGGAAATACGCTCTTCGCCGGCGGGCGCTATCGCTTGGCGATGGGATTGGCGCCGCTTGACAAGCAGGAATGGCTCGCGCCCGACGCCATGCTCGGCGAAAAGCTGGCCGAGAAGCGCGATCTTCTCGCGACTCGGCATGGCGAGGTTTTGCGCGCGCTGCCCGAGGCCGACTCCGCGTCCCTTGAGTTGCTGCAGCTCTTGGCCGCGCATCTCCCGCATTGTTACCCCGCCGCCTACCAGCGCATCGGCGGCCGGCTGGTCAACCGCGCAACCGACGAGGTCTGGGATATCGCCGCGCCGCCGCTTCACCCGCTCGATCTCGCCGGCCGGCTGGTCGAAGAGGATCTCTGCCTCATGCACGCGGATGACCAAGGCTATCGGTTGGTCGGCGCATCGCTTTGCGCACCCAATCGCTGGCATCTCGACGAGAAGCTCGGCCGGCCGCTCGCGGAAATCCACGCGCCGGTGCCGAATTATGCGCCGACGCTCGATCGTCCGGTCGCTCATTTCTTCGCTGCGTTGAAGCCCGGCCGCATCCTCGGCCGCGTCAATTGGGGCATCGCCGATGATCCGGCGCGGTTCCAGCCGGAAGGGCGCGCGGTCGATTCCGGAATCGATGCCGCGAGCGCGGGCCGCGCGCTGTGGCTGCGCCTCGAGCGCCAGAGCTTGCGGCGCCTGCCGGAGACCGGCGCCGTGCTCTTCGCCATTCGCACCGAGATCACGCGGCTCGACTGCGTGATCCGCAGCCGCGCCGACGCCGCCGATCTCGCCGGCGCGATCCGCGACATGAGTCCGGCGATGCGGCGCTACAAGCATCTCGCCACCGTCGCGCCGGCTTTGCTCGCTTGGCTCGACGCACGCAGCCATTCGGCCGACATCGAGCGGGAGATCGTATGACGCGGCTCATCAAGATCCTTGGCTGGCTGGCCTGTTGCGTCGGCGCGGCAGGCATCGCCCGCGCGGACGAAGTTAGCTTGCTCTTCGGCACCAGCACGCCCCAAGGCACGCATATCAGCCTGCGCATCTTCCACCCCTGGGCCGAGCGCATCAACGCCGAGGGCAAGGGTATCGTCCATATTGATATCCGCGACGGACTCGAAATCGCCAATCCGGGCAACTTCTATAGCCGCGTGCTCGACGACGTGATCCAGATCGGCTGGGGCAGCTTCAACAGCGTGCCTGGCACCTTCCCGCTCTCCGGCTTTTCCAACATGCCCTTCCAGACGGAGAAGTCGGAGGATTCCTCGGTTGCGTTCTGGCGGCTCTATAAGGGCGGACTGTTCGATTCCGAATACAAAGATATCGTCCCGCTCTTCGTGCAGATCTATCCGCAGTCGCAGATCCATCTCGCGAAAACACCGAAAGCGCCCGGCGACGTGACGGGCCTGCGGCTCATGGTGGTGGCAAAGACCGCGGCCGATGCGGTGACGCGGCTCAGCGGCGCGCCGATCTCGCTGATGTTGCCCGATCTCTATCAGGGACTACAGCGCGATACCGTCGACGGCGCGGTCATGTCATGGACCGCGTTCCAGCCCTTCAAGCTCGCCGAAGTGACGACCTATCACATCGAAACGCGGCTCGGCACGCCGGCGGCGATGGTCTTCATGACGAAGAAGCGCTATGCCGCGCTATCGCCCGAGGCGCGCGCGATTATCGACCGCAATTCCGGCAAGGCCGAGACCCGCGCCCTCGGCAAGGCCTGGGACGAGGTCGAGGGCGAGGCGCGCGACGCCGCGAAGAACGATCCGAAGCGCACGGTCTTCTATCCACCGGATACGATGACGGCGAAATGGGAGGAAGAGACCGCGCCGATCACCGACGCCTGGACGCAAGCGACGCCCGGCGGGGCCAAGGTGCTGGCCGCGTTCCACCGGACGCTGGCGCAGGTGAAAGCCGGTCAGTGAACCGGGCGACCGTTACCACTTCGCTAAGCCGCCGGCGTTCTTTTTCGACTAGCGCGTAATAGGCGCCGCGCCGCGCCAACAGCAGGTCGGGCGGCCCTTCCTCGACGATGCGGCCGTCGCGCATCACGACGATACGGTCGAAATCGGCGACGCTCGACAGACGATGCGCGCTCGCAATGACGGTCCGTCCGCGCATCACGCGGTCGAGCGCCGCGCGAATCGCCGCTTCGGAATCGGCGTCGAGCGCCGAGGTCGCCTCGTCGAGCAGCAGGATCGGCGCGTCCTTGAGCATCGCGCGCGCAATCGCGAGGCGCTGACGCTGGCCGCCCGACAGCTTGACGCCGCGGTCGCCGATGGTCGTCATGAAGCCTTCGGGCAACATCTCGATGAAATCGCTGCACAGCGCGGCATCGGTCGCGGCGATCACGGCGTCGTCGGGAATGTCGGGCCTGCCGTAGCGGATATTGTCGATCACCGAGCGATTGAGCAGCCCGACATCCTGCGGCACGACGGCGATGGCCGCGCGCAGACTTTCCTGCGTGGTCGCGGCGATGTCCTGGCCATCGATCACGATACGGCCGGCTTGCAGATCGTGAAACCGTTGGAGCAACGCGAACAAGGTCGATTTCCCGCCGCCGGACTCACCGACAAGGGCGACACGCTGGCCAGGCTCAATCCGCAGATCAAAGCAATCGAAGACGCGGCGGCCATCGGGATAGGAGAAGCTGACGTTCTCGAAAGCGATCGTGCCACGCTGGCGGCGCAGGGCCGGCGCAGCGGGGGCGTCGCGCAGCGTATGCGGCACCAGCAAGGTCGCGATCGCCTCCTCGAGCCGCGCCATGTGCTGGGTGGCATCGACCAGCGCCACCGCGAGGTCACGAGTCGCATGGAGAATGGTGAAGCCCAAGGTACTGACCAACACGACATCGCCGGTGCTGATCGCGCCGTCCCGCCACAGTAGCAACGCCCACGCGAGCAGCCCCGCGGTCAGCACGGCGGTGATCGCGGCATGCATCAGCCGCAGCTTTTCGAGATAGAAGAGACTGCGCCGACGCGCGTTGCTTTCGCGCCCGACGGTGTCGTCGAAACGGCGGTGCTCGTAGCGCAAGCCGCCGAAGGCGCGCACAAGCGGCAGATTCGAGATCACGTCGACCATTTCGCCGTCGACCGCAGCGGCGCGGTCGGCGTAATCGCGATGCAGCGGGGCACCGTGGGCGGCGAGTCGGAACAGCAGTGCGATCATCACCGCCGACACCGCGATCATCGCCCCGGTCATCTGCAAGCTGACGGTCGCGAGAAAGGCGATCGCGCCCAAGGTCGCGACACAAGGCGGCAACACATTCCAGATGAACATCGTTTCGATGGCATAGACCGCGTTCGAGGTCGCCGTGACACGGCTCGCCAGCGTGCCGGGCATGCGGTCGGCGAAATAACTCGGCGCGTGGCCGGTTAGATGGCGGAACAGATCGGCGCGCAAATCGACCGTAACGCCGACAAAGGTGTAGTTCGCGATCCAACCGCCGAGGCGCCAGAACAAATTGTCACCGCCGATAAATGCGATCAACAGGGCGAAAGCGGGCCAGATGGCGGCATTGATCCGCGGCCCCGACAGCGCGTCGACGAGCGATTTCAATCCGTATTGCGAGCCGACCGAGCAGCCGACGGCGATCAGCACCGCGGCCAAGATCGCGGCATGCGCGATACCGCGCCTGCGCAGATAGCGGCCGAGAAAAGCGATCGGCCGATTGGCGTAATGTGTCAGTCCGTCCAGGGCACGCCTCCGTTGTCAGAATTAAAGACGAACACGAGCGTGGGCCGCCGCCGGGCAATCGCCCATTACAAGGCATAACGCCAAACCGGGCACGCCTATTCCGGTTCCTCAATGCCACGCACAAGCGCGAGGTGCGACAAATTGGACGGGCGCGGATAATGCGCGCGTCGACGCGCGTTCTTTTTCTAATCGCCGGCATATTGCTCGCGATCCATGGGAGACGTGTCGAATGCGTATTGCTCAGATCGCGCCACTCACTGAATCAATTCCGCCGAAACTTTATGGTGGGACCGAGCGTGTTGTGTCATGGCTGACGGAAGAGCTCGTGGCGCTCGGCCACGATGTGACGCTATTCGCGAGCGGCGATTCCGAGACGTCAGCTGAGCTGGACGCGATCTGGCCGACCGCCTTGCGTTTCGATCACACGATCCGCGACCCGAACGCTCTCCACATGGCAATGATTGAGCGGGTCCGCCAGCGCGCGGCGGAGTTCGATTTTCTCCATTTCCATCTCGATTATTTCCCCTTCTCCCTGTTCGCGCGCCAGGCGGTGCCGCATGTGACGACGCTACACGGCCGGCTCGACCTCATCGAGCATCAAACGCTCTTTCGCACCTTCTCCGAGGCGCCCGTGATCTCGATCTCGGACGCGCAGCGCCGGCCGGTGCCCGATGCCGGCTGGATCCGGACCGTCCATCACGGCCTGCCGCCGCAATTGCTCACGGCCAAGCCCACGACACCCGGCTATCTCGCCTTCCTTGGGCGCATCTGTCCCGAAAAGGCTCCCGACCGCGCGATCGAGATTGCAACGCGCATCGGCCTGCCGCTGAAGCTGGCGGCAAAAGTCGACAAGGTGGACATCGAATATTACGAGACCCGCATCCGGCCACTGCTGCGCGCGCCCGGCATCGACTACATCGGCGAGATCGGCGATCGCGAGAAAGCCGATTTCCTTAGCGGCGCGATCGCCTTGCTGGTGCCGATCTCTTGGCCCGAGCCCTTCGGCCTCGTCATGATCGAGGCGATGGCTTGCGGCACGCCGGTGATCGCCTTCGACGCCGGATCGGTCAGCGAGATCGTCGAGGACGGCGTCACCGGCTTCATCGTCGCCGACGAGACGGAAGCGGTCGCCGCGCTCGAAAAGCTGCCGAGCCTCGATCGCGGCCGCATCCGCGAGCGCTTCGAGGTCCGCTTCACCGCGCGCCGCATGGCGCAGGATTATCTCGATGCCTATGCCGGGCTGATGGAGGTGGCAACGCCGCGGCTGCGGGTGGTCAGCTAAGCGCGAGCGCAACGACGGCCCGCGTGGCGGCGCTGACCGTCAGCGTTTCGGGAACGGCTCCTGGAACTCCCAGGTGTGGCCCTCGGGATCGACCACGAAGAGCTGTGCACTGCCGCTGCCCAGGAGATTCTTGGCCTCGCCATAGGGCACGCCGAGCGTGTCCATGCGCTTGCGGAACGCTTCGATGTCGGCGATGAGCCAGGCGGTGTGCCGTCCGGTCGCAGAATATTTCGTGCCGGGGCCGGGCTTGTAATCGCGCTCGGTCGCGATCAGGTGGAATTGCACTTTGTCGTCGGCATCGCCGAGCCAGGCGCCGCGGCCGATATCGTCGAGCGCTTTCGGCCGCTTCAAGAGCTTCAGCCCTAGAATCTCGGTGTAGAATTTGATGCAGGCATCGAGATTCTCGTGGCTGACGGGGATGCCCTCATGCATCGAGCCGAGAAAGGTGAACGACGGCGCTTGCGTTTGTGCGGACGCGTCCATAACCGAACTCCTCAAAGCTGCTTCCACCCTGAGTCGCTACGGTAATCAAAGCCCCGATAGCGGTCAAATCGTCGCCAAGACGCTGGCGAGTGTCGGCATGTTGCGATATCGTGCCCCGCGCAAGAGCGCGCCGCCTCGGGAAAAACGCGGCCGCGACCGACAATCGGGGTTGAGGAGGGGGACGTCCCATGGCGAACACAGCGACAACCAGAGCCGGCAGCACCGAGATGCGCCAGATCGTGGCGCGGCTCGAGCGTCTGCCTTACTCCTCCTGGCATCGCAACATGCGGCTGATCATCTGCAGCGCATGGTTCTTCGACGCCTTCGATTCGATTACGATCGCCTATGTGCTGCCGCCGCTGATCGGCATGTGGCACATCGGCCCGCAGCAGATCGGCGCGCTGATCGGCATCGGCTTCATCGGCCAGCTTCTCGGCTCGCTCGGCTTCGGCTGGCTCGGCGAGCGCTGGGGCCGGGTCAATTCGATGGTCGTCACCCTGCTCATCTTCACCCTCGGCGGCTTGGTCTGCGCCTTCGCGACCAGCTACGACATGATGTATTGGTGGCGCTTTATCCAAGGCATCGGCCTCGGCGGCGAGGTGCCGCTGATGGCCGCCTATGTCAATGAATTCGCGAAGGCCGATGGTCGCGGCCGGTTCTCGCTCTCGGCGCAGGTGTTGTTCTCGATCGGCCTGCCGATTTGCGCGTTGGTCGGCATCTACGTCGTACCCAATTGGGGCTGGCAGTGGATGTTCGTCATTGGCGCGGTGCCGGCGCTGATCGCGATCCCGCTGCGCGTGATGCTGCCGGAATCGCCGCGCTGGCTTGCGAGCCGCGGCCGCTTCGTCGAAGCGGACGCCGCACTGAAGCGGATCGAGGATATCGGCATCAAAGAAGGCAAGGCGCTGCCGCCGATGCCGCGCGACCTGCCCGTCGTCAACGAGGTGCAGCCGCGTGTGGCCGATCTATTCAAGGGCATTTATCTGAAGCGCACGATCACGGTGTGGTTTATGTGGATCGGCGCCTATTTCGTCACCTACGGCCTGACCGCCTGGGCGCCGTCGCTGTTCAACATCGTCTATCACCTGCCGCTGCAGACCGCGCTCACCTACGGCTTCGTCCTCAGCGGCATCGGCCTCATCGGCGCGCTTATAACGATCTATCTGATCGAGGCGATCGGGCGGAAGCCGATGTTCTTCGTCGGCTTCGGCCTTTGCTGTCTGCCGCTACTGTCCTTCGCCTTTCTCGGCCAGCAGAGCGCCCTCTCGGTGCTGATGATCGTCTCGGGCTCGTTCATCTTCTGCAGCTTCCTCGCTCTTGGCCTCGCGACCTACACGGCCGAGATCTACCCGACCCATCTGCGCGCTTTGGGCGGCGGTGTCGCCAGTGCATTCCAGCGGGCCGCCTCCTATGCCGGGCCGGTTGTGGTCGGATTCGTGCTGCCGAGCTACGGCATCAATGCTGTCTTCGTGTTGTTCGGCCTCTTCGCGCTGATGGGCTGTCTCGTGACCGCCTTCTTCGCGATCGAGACGCGCGGCCAGGTGCTCGAGCGGCTGTCGCCCGCCGACGCCACGACAAGTCGGTAAGGTCGCTTACGCGAACAGCGCCAAGTCGATCGCGTCGCCCATGCGGCGATAACCGTTATCGCTCGGATGCAGATGGTCGCCGCAATCATAGGCGGCGAGCATGCTCGTCGGATGCGCGGGATCGAGCACCGCCTTGTCGAAATCGATCAGCGCATCGAAAAAGTCGCGCCCGCCGCTGCGCGTCCAGCCGTTGATCGCTTGGCGCTTGGCCTCGCCCTCGGGCGTCCAGGCGCCAGGATGATAGGTCTCGTTCTCGTAAGGGATCATGGTCGCGCCATAGACCGTGAGATCGCCGGCCTTGGCGCGTAGCGCCAGTTGCTTCAGCCCCGCGATCATCTGCTCGGCCGTTACCACCTCAGCCGCGTTGCCGCGCTGGTTCCGCAGGTCGTTGGTGCCGATATAGACGATCGCATGCGTGACGCCGGGCTGCACGAGCACATCGCGATCGAAGCGGCGCAGGCCGCTGTCGCCGCGCATGTCGTGGAGGATGCGATTGCCGCCGATGCCTTGATTCATAACACCGAAGGCGCGGCCGCCGCGCGCATTGAGCCGGCGCGCGAGCTGGTCGGGCCAGCGGCTGTTGGAATCGAGGCTTGAGAGATTCCCCTCGGTCAGCGAATCGCCGAAGCAGACGATGCCGCCGGTAGTCGCTGGCGCCAGGATCTCGACCGCGCTGAGGAAATACCAGTTCTCGGTCTTCTCCCTGACCGGCAAAGCGACCGCTGCGGTATGGTCGCCTTCGCTCGAGAGATAATTGGTCTGATGGCAGTTGCCGTGGCCGGTGATGGGCAAGCTTTCCGGCACCTCGCCCGGGATATAGAGACTGACCGCAAGATCCGTTAGCGGCTTGACCTCGAGCTCGACCGGATCACTGACAATCAGCGCACCCGGGCCGACCACCGCCGCCGGCTCGCCACCGAAAGCGAGCTTGCGGTCCGAGCCAGAAACGATCCGCTCGCTCGCGCCGTCACGCAGCGCGATATGCGCGCCACCGATCGCGAGCTTCTGATTGCCGTAGAGATTAGAGAGCCGTATCCGCAGCCGCTGACCGCCGAGCGTCGACCGGACAATGAGCCGCACGGTCTGGTTCTTGAACGCGCTCTTATCGACGGTAACGAGGCCGGTCGTCCAGGCGCCGACCCATTTCGCGCTCGGCATGTCGCTCCCCCTTGTTGTTGGCGGCGATCATTAGGCGGCGCGAACGTGCTTGTCGAGACGCGCGGGCCTAGCCTAACCTTCGCTTATGCGCACGCAGATCGGCATCATCGGCGCCGGCCCCGCCGGCTTGTTCCTCTCGCATTTTCTCCATCGGCTCGGCATCGACTCGGTGATCCTGGAAAATCGCAGCCGCGCCGAGATCGAGGAGACGATCCGCGCCGGCGTGCTCGAGCAGTGGCTGGTCGATCTGATGAACGGGATGGGCCTCGGCGACCGCATGATGCGCGAGGGCGCTTTCGACACCGGCATCACGCTGCAATTCGCCGGCCGCCGCCATCACATCGATTTCGTCGAGCTGACCGGCGGCAAGAAGGTCACGGTCTATGCCCAGCACGAGGTGATCAAGGACCTGGTCGCAGCGCGACTGAAGGACGGTGGCGACATTCGCTTCTCGGTCTCGGGCGTCGCGCTGCACGACATCGACGGCGCCGCGCCGCGGATCACATTCCGCGACCAGGCCGGCAACGCGCAAGAGCTGCGCTGCGATTTCATCGCCGGCTGCGACGGCTTCCACGGGCCGAGCCGCCAGGCGATCCCGGCGAGCGCGCTCACCGAGCATCAGATCGTCTATCCCTGGGGCTGGCTCGGCATCCTCGCCGAGGCACCGCGCTCCTTCCACGAGCTGATCTATTCGCGCCACGATCGCGGCTTCGCCCTGCTCAGCACGCGCTCGCCGACGGTGCAGCGCATTTATGTGCAATGCGACCCGCATGACCGGCTCGAAGCGTGGCCCGATCATCGCATCTGGTCGGAGATGCAAGCGCGCTTCGCCTTTCCCGACTGGACCCTCGCCGAAGGCTCGATCTTCCAGAAAGGCATCGTCGGCATGCGCAGCTATGTCTGCGACCCGATGCAGCACGGCAAGCTCTTCATCGCCGGCGACGCTGCGCATATCGTGCCGCCGACCGGCGCCAAGGGGCTGAACCTCGCCGTCGCCGACGTGCTGGTGCTTTCGCGCGCGCTCGATGCGTGGTACAGGAAAGGCGATCGCACCGGGCTCGATTGCTACAGCGCGAACGTGCTGCCGCGCATCTGGAAATGTGCGCGCTTCTCCTGGTACATGACGACAATGCTCCACCGCAACGACGCGGAATCGAGCTTCGAGCATCACGTCCATCTTGCCGATCTCGACACGGTCGTCGGCTCGCGCGCCGCCGCGACCGCGCTCGCCGAGATCTATGTCGGCCTGCCGATGGAGTGACGCCGGGCCACGCCGAGATATTTTTGGCGGTGGAAAAGCCTGCCGGAAGCGGGCAAACTGGCCCGGCCTCGGGGAAGGGCCACATACGGAGCACGGGCGATGATCAACCTGCACGATATTCGCTATCTAAGGCTCGGCACTGCCGATCTCGACTCCTCGATCGCCTATCTGACCAAGATCATCGGGCTGCAACTCGCGGCGCGCGAGGGCAAGACCGCCTATTTCCGCAGCGATAAGGTCGGCATCCGCGGCGACACGCGCGATTACACGCTGGCGCTGTTCGAGGGCGATCCCGCTGATCAGACAATCGGACTCGAGCTCCTCGATCCCGCCGATCTCGATGCGGTCGGCGCGATGCTCGAGCAGGCCAAACTTCCGGTCCATTTGGGCACGCGAGAGGAATGCGACGCGCGGCGGACCAAGGCCTTGATCGCCTCGACCGATCCCTCGGGCAACAAGATCGAGATCGTGGCGCGGCCCTATCACACCGGCGAGCGCTATTTCCCCGGCCGCGACGCCGGCATCGAGGGTTTCAGCCATATCGGCCTCTTCACCACCGATGCCAAGCGCGACACGAAATTCTGGACTGAGCTGTGCAGTGCGCGGGTTTCCGACTGGCTGGGCGATTCGCCGTTCCTGCGCATCCATACCGTGCATCATTCGATCGTGCTGTTCCCCTCGAACCGCACCGGCATCCATCACATCAACCACCAGGTCGAGGATTTGGACGATGTGATGAAGTCCTATTATTTCCTCAAGCAGCGCCAGGTGCGGATCATCCACGGACCCGGTCGCCATCCGATCTCGACGGCGGTGATGGTCTATTTCGAAGGGCCGGACAAGGTCACTTACGAATATTCCTGCGGCGTGAAGCACGTCATGCCGGATGAGGAAGCGAGCTACCGGCCGCGGCAATTCTCGCTCGAGGCTTACAATGCCTGCATGTGGGGCTCGCGCGATTACGAGCTGAAGCAGCAAGCGCTCCAAGCAAAGCCGGGCGAATGGCCGATGCGGGTCGTGGTCTAAGGAAAGAAATCGAATCGCGGCGAAGCGAGCCGCGATCGCCGGTTAAACTAACGGGGCAAGGGGGAATGTGATTATGGCGAGTGCCGGGGTTATCGAGACAAAAGGCCTACTGCAAAACCGCTGGTGGATCGTCGGTGCGTCCTTGATCGGCATGATCGTCGGTCCGGGGACGGCGGTGATCTTCGTCACCAACGTCTTCATGGTGCCGGTCACGACCGAGCTCGGCTGGACGCGCGGCTTCTTCTCGTCCGGTCTCTTGGCGAGCGCCATCGCTTCGCCCATCATGACGCCGCTCTTCGGCCGGCTGATGGATCGCTACGGCATCCAGCGCGTCGCCTTGCCTGCGGCCGTTGCCTATGGCCTGGCGCTTTGCAGCTTCTCGCTGCTGAGCGCGTCCTCGCCCTGGCAGATCTACATCTTCTTCGCCTGCGCCTCCGGCTTCGGCGCAGCGGTCGGGCCGCTGCCCTATTCCAAGGCGATCACCGCTTGGTTCGACAACGAGCGCGGCTTCGCCCTCGGCATCGCCACCTGCGGCGTCGGGCTCGGCACTTTCGTGATCCCGATCATGGCCCAGCTTTTTGTCGGCGCCTTCGGCTGGCGCATCGGCTATGTGGCGGTCGGCATCGTGACCTGGCTGCTCTCTTTCTCGATGATCGGTCTCTTCGTGCGCGAGCCGCCGGGCTATTTCACGCGCATGCGCGCGGCGCATGCCGCGGTCGCCGCGGGTGGTCCGCAGCCGCTCGGCCTCACGGTCCAGCAGGCCATCACCGGCACGCGGCAATTCACGGTGCTATTCATCATCTTTCTGCTCGAGGGCACCGCGAATAACGGCATCTTGAGTGGCCAGTTCGTGCCGATGCTGGTCGATCGCGGCTATAAGCCGCTGGAGGCCGTCGCGCTGCTGGGCTCGTCCGGCTTTGCCGCGATGGGCGCACGGATCGTGGTCGGCTTCTGCCTCGACTATGTGAATGGCCCGATCTTCTCGGCGATCGTCATGCTGCTGCCGGTTGCTGGCGTCGGCCTGCTGGTCAGCCATGCCGGCGCACCAGCGCCGTTCTTTGCCGCGCTCTGCCTTGGCCTCGCGATCGGCGCCGAGGTCGACATGCTCGGCTTCTTCGTCAGCCGCTATTTCGGCCGCCGCTCCTTCGGCTCGCTCTACGGGCTGATCTTCGCCGCCTTCACCATCGGCATCGGCGTAGGACCGGCAATTCTCGGCTTAAGCTACGACCGCTTCCACAGTTACGATCCGGTGCTGTCGGTGTTCATGGTGCTGCTGGTCGTCGCCGCGCTGCTGTTCCTGGCGCTCGGCAAGTACAACTATCCGAAGGGAACGACCTGACCGGCAGCGATGCCGGTCAGCCGGACAGAATTATCTCCGGCTACAGGCGGCGCGCGTTGAACTAGCGCTTCGGCACTCCGAGTTGCTCAGCCATCCAATCGGCGCATTGGTTCTTCCACAGATGCCCGCGATTGTGGCCGACATGGATGCCGCCTTCGAGCGCGACGAACACGCATGGGCCTCGCACCTCTTTGGCGACGCGCTCGGCATCGGTCCAGCGGGTAATGTGATCGGCCTTGCCGCAGATGATGAAGATCGGGCAAGTGATCTTCGACGCAACGCCTTCCATATCGAAGGGCCGCGTCTTCTCGCGCGCCTCTTCGATGGTCTTAGAATGGGTGCGTAGGACATAGGCATTCTTCAAGGTCTGCGGTCGCTGATCGAAATTGTCGATGACTTTGTAGGCGCCGCTATTGGCGATCGCCGCCTTGACGCGTTTCTCGCAAGCGGCGGCGCGCGGCGCGTAATAGCCGCCCATCGACGCGCCCGAGATGCCGACGCGGCTCGCATCGAGATCGATGCGCTTCTCGACGAAGTCGATCACCGCGCCGACAGGCTCTTCGAAAGTATGCCGGACCGGCCAATCGTATTCGGCCTCGCCCTGACCCGGCCCGTCGAAAGAGAGCGTCGCGATGCCGCGATCGAGGAAAAGCTGCTCGTAAGCGTGCTGCTCTTCCTTGGTCGAATCCATGCCGGAGATGATGAGGATTACGGGCTGCTTGCCGGTCGCGCCGCCATCCTTGTTTAGGGGCGGCTTGCGCAGATAACCGTAGAGATATTTACCCTCGAACGGAATGGCGACGCGCTCGCCGGGCGGCGATAAATGGGGCAAGGCGAGCGTGTAGCATTCGACGGCCTTCATATGCGCCGCCTTCATCTGCTTCGGCTCATGCGTGAAATAGAACTTGGCGAAGTGATATTCGACCGCCGCGGTGAGAAAATGCGATGCTGCCGACGCATTCTGAGTGTCGAGCAGCGCGGCGCGACCGAATTTCTCGTGCATCGAGGCGCGCTCCGACCAGGCCGCGCACCAATCGTCATAGTTGTCGATCGAATAGGCGACTTCCTGGAAGTCGCTGAGCGGCACGCCGGCCGCAACCATGCGCCCTACCCAGCCCGTCCGCGCGGCCTTGATCGTCGCATCGGGTTCGCGGTTGCTTGCGTCTGCCATCCTTGCCCTCCCTTTAGGTCGTGCCGATCGCCGGCCATATTCCGGGTATCATGGCACGGGGCGATGAGGGCCGGAAGTGACCTGCCCGGCACCGTCCTTGCGTGTTTTCCCTGTAAAACTGATTGGGGGGCGGAAAATGACCGGAACGCGACGGGACTTTTTGCGTCGAGTGGGCGCGCTCGGCGGATTTCGCGCTACCTACTTGACGATGCAAGCAATGGGTTTGATGAGCGCGGCCGCCGAAGCCGCACCGCCTTCGCTCGAAGCGAATCCTCGCCACGGCACCAGAGTCGCGATCCTCGGCGCCGGCATCGCCGGTCTTTCGGCCGCTTATGAGCTGCGCAAGGCGGGCTATGACTGCACCGTACTCGAAGCGCGCGACCGTGTCGGCGGCCGCAACTGGACGATTCGGCGCGGCACGACGATCGCGATGACCGACGGCCCGGTACAGCATTGCGATTTCGCCGCCGGGCAGTATTGGAATTCCGGCCCGGCGCGCATTCCGAGCCATCATCAGGCCGTCCTCGATTATTGCCGCGAGCTCGGCGTGGCGCTCGAAGTCGAGGTGAATACCAGCCGCGGCGCATTGCTGCTCAATCCCGCCGCCAATGGCGGCAAGCCAATCGAGATGCGCCGCGCCATCAACGATGGCCGCGGCGAAGTATCGGAGCTCTTGGCGAAAGCGATCAATCGCGGCGCGCTCGATCAAGAGCTGACGGCGCAGGACAAGAAGCGCATGCTCGCTTTCCTCAAGCAATATGGCGATCTCGATCCCGGTCTTGCCTATAACGGCTCCTCGCGTGCTGGCTTCGCAGCCCTTCCGGGCGCGGGCGATCAGGACGGTGTGATTCGCACGCCCCTATCGCTTGATCTGCTGCTCGACGAGAACATGTGGTCCGGGATGCTGTTCGAGGAAGCCTTCGACTTCCAGGCAACCATGTTCCAGCCGATCGGCGGCATGGACAACATCCCGATGGCGTTTGCGCGCAAGCTCGGCGATGTCGTGAAGCTGGGCTGCGAGGTTACGGCCATCCGCCGGACCGGCAAGAGCGTGCGCATCATCTATTGGAACGGCCGCACGCATCGGCGCGAGAGCATCGAAGCTGTCTACTGCCTTGTCACCATTCCGCTCAAGGTATTGAAAGCGATCGACGCGGATTTTTCCCCGCCCTATATCGCCGCCGTCGGATCGATCGAATACGGTAACGCCATCAAGATCGCCTGGGAAGCGCCGCGCTTCTGGGAAAGCGAGAACCACATCTACGGCGGCATTTCCTGGGTGAAAGGCCCGACCGCGATGGTGTGGTATCCGAGCGACCGATTCTTTTCACCGAAAGGCATTCTGCTCGGCGCCTACACCGCACGCGAGGATGTCGACGAACTCGCGGCAAAGCCGCTCGCCGAGCAATTCGCGTTATCCCGCGCCGCGATCGAGGCGCTTCATCCCGGCCATGGCAAGGATGTGAGGAAGCCCATGGGCATCGCCTGGGCCAAAATCCCCTACACCTACGGCATTGCGGCACGCTGGCCGAGCGACAAGGACCCGCGCTACGAGCTGCTCGGCACCCCGGATGGGCCGTTCTATTTCGCCGGAGAGCATCTCTCTCATATCGGGGCGTGGCAGGAAGGCGCAATCCTCTCGGCCCGGCGCGCGATCGGCCTGATCGATCAGCATCGGCGCGCGAAGGCCGCTTAGAGGCGGGCGCTGCGCGTGATAGGCTATGACCGCGTAGAGCCGGAGGCAATCGTGGCAAAGGCGAAATCATCCAGTCCTAAAGCGCCGGAGCCGCGCGGCTTCATGCTGCATTGGGGCAAGGGCATCATCGAGGAGGAAGCGCGGATCGGCGCGACCTATCACAACCCAACCATCCAGCTCCTGACCTTTACCGAAGGCGCGGCAAAAGGCACGCATGAGATTCGCTTCTGCCATTACAACCATCGCGGCATGTTCCAGCGCTCGCCGCTGATCATCGACGAAAAAGATCTTCCCGCGCTGCGCAAGGCGCTGAAGGAAACGCCGAAACTGGCGAAGCTTTTGAAGAAACTCGTCGCGGATTAGAGGCCGAGATAGGCTTCGCGGATACGCGATTGCGCCAGGAGCGCGTCCGGCAATCCGGTGGCGACGATGCGGCCTTCCTCGAGTACATAGGCACGACCGGCGATCTCCATCGCCTGCGCGACATTCTGCTCGACCAGAAGGATCGCGACGCCTTCCGACTGGATAAGGCTGATTGCGCGGAACATCTCGCCCACCACCGCCGGAGCGAGGCCGAGCGACGGCTCGTCCAGCAACAAGAGCCGCGGCTCCGCCATCATGGCGCGGCCGATCGCCACCATCTGCTGCTGCCCGCCCGAAAGGGTGCCGGAAAGCTGCTGGCGCTTCTCGTACACTGCGGGGAACAGCGCGTAGACTCGCTCGAGGCTGCGAGCGCGCGCCTTGCGCGCCTCGGGCCGATAGCAGCCGATCTCGAGATTCTCCTCGACCGTCATGCCGGCAAAGAGCCGCCGCCCCTCCGGCACCAGCGCCACGCCATAACGGCAGACCTGATGCGGCGCGACCTTCGAGAGCTCTGCCCCGCTGAGGCGCAGGCTGCCGCGCTCGGCGCGCAGCAACCCGGCGATAGTATTGATGAGCGTCGACTTGCCGGCGCCGTTCGGCCCGATCACCGAGACGATTTCGCCCTCGCCGACCTCGAGCGCGATGTCCCAGATCGCCGGCGCACCGCCGTAGCCGACCGTCAGGTCTTTGACCTCAAGAAGCATGGACCTTGCCGAGATAGACGTTGACGACTTCTTTGTCGCGCATGGTCTCGTCGGGCGTGCCGAGCGCGATCAGCGCGCCGCCGTTCAGAACCGCGACGCGATCCGAGAGCGCCACCACCGCGCGCATCAGGTGCTCGACGAAGATGATCGACGTGCCGCGCGCGCGGATGTCGCGGATCAGCGCTAGCGCGCCGTCGATCTCGGTGTTGTTGAGGCCCGACAGCACCTCGTCCAGCAGTAGCACCTGCGGCTGCGCGGCAAGGCCACGCGCCAGCTCGAGGAATTTGCGCTCGTGCAGATTGAGCTGCGGCGGATAGTCGAAGGCCTTGCGGCCGAGGCCGGTATAACCGAGCCAATGCGCGGCCATGCGCCGGGCCTCGGACTCGCTGCGCCCGTCGCCGAAGCTCGCGGCGAGCGCGACATTGTCGAGCACGGTCAAGCGGTTGAACGGTCGCGGTATCTGATAAGAGCGCGCGATGCCGAGCCGCGCGACGCGATGCGCGGGCAGGTCGCCGATCGATGTGCCGCCGAAGACGATGCTGCCGCGGTCGAGCCGGAAATGGCCGGTGATGACATTGATGAGCGTCGACTTGCCCGAGCCGTTCGGGCCGACGAGACCGAGGATCTCGCCCTGCCGCACGTCGAGCGTCACGCCTTTCAGAGCCTGCACGCCGCCAAACGTCTTCCAGACATCGCGGCACTCGAGCACCGATCCTCTCGCACCGACCACAGCCCCGCCGGCGCGCGGCTCGGGCACGAGCGGCTGCGGCAACGCGGGCGCCGGAACCCATGCCCGCGGCGCGAGCCGCCGCCACCAGCGCGTCAGGCTCGGCATCACGCCGTCGGGCAGCAATAGCACGATAAGAATGAGACCCAGGGCGACGCCGCCGCGCGCCAGCGCCGCTTCGGGCCCCGAGGGAAAGCCGTACAGGGCGATGGTGACGATGATCGCGCCGAGCGCGGGCCCCAGCCAATGGCGCGAGCCGCCGAAGATGCTCATCACCACCGGATACATGATCACCGTGATCTCGAAGGTCTCGCCGACCGTGACGTAGCTGACATAGATCGAATAGACGCCGCCAACGGCGCCGGCGATGCCCGAGGAGAGCGCCATTGCCCCGAGCTTGTAGCGGAAGGTCGGCACGCCCTTGACCTCGGCGACGTCCTCGTCGTCGTGGATCGCGAAGAGGCCGAGACCCATGCGCGAGCGGTAGACCCACCAGGCGATGCCGAGCGACAACGCAGCAAAGAAGAGGCCGAGCGTATAGATCGTGCCGTCCTGCGAGCCGAAGAATTCCGGCATCGCCACGCTGATCAAATAGACACCGGTGCCGCCGTCGATCGGCGTGTTAGAGATGATCGCCGCGACCACGAAGGTGACCGAAATGGTCATCAGCGCGAAGAGTTCGCCCCTCAGGCGCTGCAGACGGAAGACAAGCCAGCCGACGCCAGTGCCGAGCACCGCGGCGACTGCCGCCGCCGCCGGCAAGGTGGCGAGGAACGGCCAGCCGAATTTCGTCGCCAGGGTCGCGGCGGTATAGACGCCGGTGCCAAAGAAGGCGGCGTGGCCGAAGCTCCAATAGCCGGCGAAGCCGCTGAGGATCGTCCAGCTCGTCGCCATCGAGATCCAGAAGAAGATCAGGTAGAGGAAGGCGATGTAGAACGGCGCGATGTTGCTCGCCGGAATCGCGATCAGGATCGCCAGAACGGCGAGCGTGACGATCACGGCGATGCGCTTACGGCTCAAATCCATCGCGGCCTGAACACCAGCAGCACGATCAGCACCGAGAACGAGACGAGCGGCGCCCAGGACGGGTTGACCACGGCCATGGTCAGCGCCTCGCAAAGACCGATAAGGATGCCGCCCATAAGCGCGCCGAGCGGATTGCCCAGCCGGCCGATGATCACGACCGCAAAAACGACGCCGACCCAGGCCCAGATCTGCGACGGCGCGAGGGTCGCAATCAGCGCGATGAAGACGCCGGCGACGCCGGCATAGGCGGCGCAGAGGCCCGAGAGTAGGAACGACAGGCCGCGGTGGTTGATGCCGAAGGCCGCGGCGATCGGCGCGTCCTCGGCGCAGGCACGCAGGGCGCGGCCGACATAGGTGTAGCGCAGCCATGCCCAGGTTGCGGCGGCGAGCGCGGCGGCGACGACGAAAGCGATGAAGCTGAGCTTCGGCACATAGAGGGCGCCGACGACCCAGGACTGGCTGCCCCAGAGCGTGTCGTAGCGGCGGAAATCGGCGGTCCAGATGAATTGCAGCGTCGATTCGACGATCACCGCCAGGGCGAAGGTAACGAGCATCGACTGCATCTCGGTGACGCCGAAGCGCATGAATACCCAATGCAGCCCGATGCCATAAGCGAAGAAGGCGGCGACGATCAGAAGCCCCGCCCACCAGGGCGCGATGCCCAGCGCCGTGCCCATCCACCAGGTGAGATAGGCGCCGAGCAACGCGATCGCGAAATGGCCGATATTGACGAGCCGCAGCAGGCCCCAGCTGAGGCTCAAGCCGAGCGCGAGTAAGCCGTAGAGCCCGCCGGTCAGAAAGCCGGTGATCAGCGATTGCTCGACCAGCGAGAGATGCGGCACCTAGCTTCGTCCTTTCTTTGGGCGACGTTTCAGGGCGCGATCAGCTGAACGCCTGGCGTGCGCATGTCGGGCGGCCAGACCGCAACCCATTTGCCGCCCTGGACCTGCTTCAATTGTTGCGTATCGATCGCGCTCGTATGCGAACGGCCGCTGAAACCGCGCTTGCCCTCGATTGTCTCGACCGTGTTCTTGTCGAGCCATTCGGCGATGGTCTTGTCGTCGAGGCTGTTCGTCGCCCTCACCGCAGCAATCAGGATTTGCCACCCGGCATATTCGTTTCCAGCCTGGGAGTCGACGTGCGGATAGGGCAGGCGCGCTTTCTCGGCGCGCGCATCGAACTCGCGCGCGAATTCGCTGCCTTCCTTGGTCGCCGTATAGGGCGCCACGTCTTCGAACCCGGAATAGGAGACGGCGCGCTCGGCGAGCGGATCCGCCGCCATCAGCCCCGAGGGATAGAGATAAAAATGGCGCCGGGGCTGGTAATCGATTCGCTTCATCGCCTCGAGAAGCTGATCGCCTTCGACACCGAGGCAGGCGACGAAGACGAGATCGGCATTCGCGTCCTTGACCCGCCCCGCGACACCGCTGAAATCGCGATTGCCGACGTCATATTCGAGATAGCCGAGGACATCGAGCCCGCGCGACTTCGCCGCGCGCTCCATGCCGTGCGCCATATCCTCGGCCGACGGGAATTTGCTCGAAACGATTAGGACATTCTTGGGCGGATGGCCGGTACTGGCATAAGCGTCGAGGACCTTCACCGGCAGCGTGCTGGTCGAATCGGGACCGCCGATCGTGGCTGAGAAATGCCATTCGTAGGTGGCCAGCTGTGGCTGGCCTAAGGTGTTCTCGATGAAGACCTTGTGGTAGCGTTGGGCGACGGACATGGCCGCGAGGATCGCCGCAGTGCCGTAAGGCCCGACGATGAGATCGACGTGGTCGGATGTGATGAGCCGCTCGTAGAGCGTGCGCGAGACATCGGGCTTCGACTGATCGTCGAGCACGACGTATTCGACCGGCCGGCCGAGTAAGCCGCCGCTTTGATTGAGCCGTTCGACGAAGATCTCGCTGGCGATCTGGTGCGCGAGGCCGGTCTGCGCGAACGGACCTGTCAGCGAGAGCGTCTGCCCGATGCGGATCGGTTGCCCGGTCGGCGCTTGTGCAAGCGCCGGCGCTGCTCCTAGCGCGAGGGCCAGAAGGGCGACCAGGTTGCGCCGCCGCAGCCGCGTGCCAAAGATCATCGCTATCTTTCCTGTCTCGAGCACCCGAAGCGGCAGCGCTCAAACGTGTCCTCAGGGCGCCAGGAGCTTGACGTCCGGAGTCGCATCCTCCTTGGGATAGACCGAGACCCAGCGCGCTTTCTGCACTTGCCGGATTTCCTGGTTGTCGGTGCTGCTGGTATGGTTGAGGCCTTTGAAATCGCGCTTGCCGCCGAGCGTGTCGACCGTGGCGGTGTCGAGCCAGCCGGCCAGCTTCGCGTCCTCTATGCTCTTGGTCGCGTTGATCGCCGCCACCAAGATTTGCCAGCCGCAATATTCGTTGCCCGCCTGACTGTCGACATGCGGATAGGGAAGCTTCGCCGCCGCGGCCGCGGCGTCGAAAGCCTTGGCGAACGCCGCGCCCTCAGGCGATGACGTGAAGGGCGCGACGTCTTCGAAATTGGTCAGCGAGGTGGCACCTTCCGCCGGCCCGTAGCTCGCCAGCAGCGGCGAGGGATAGAGATAGAAATGACGCTTCGGGGTATAGCCGATCTTCGACAGAGCCTCGAGCAACTGATTGCCTTCAACGCCGAGACAGCCGACGAACATATAGTCGGGATCGGCCTCTTTGACGCGCGCCGCGAGCGGACCGTAATCGAGCGTGCCGGTCTCGTATTCGAGGAAGGCGACCTCTTTGAGACCGCGCTTGCCCGCTTGGGTGCGCATGCCTTTCGCCATGTCTTCGGCTGACGGGAACTTGCTGGTGACGACAGCGATGGTCTTCGGCCCCTTGCCGGTCGAGTTGTAGCAGTCGATGATCTTGTTGGGCAGCGAGACCTGCGGCTCGGGACCCGAGACCAGCGCCGAGAAGTGCCATTTGTAGGTCGCGAGCGCCGGTACGCCCATCGTGTTCTGGATGAAGACCTTGTTGTAGCGCTGCGCGACGCCCATCGCGGCGAGGATCGACGCCGTGCCATAGGGCGCGAGGATGAGATCGACCTTGTCGGAGGTGATCAGCTTCTCATAAAGCGTGCGCGAGACGTCGGGCTTCGACTGGTCGTCATAGAGCACGTATTGGACTGGCCGGCCGAGCAGTCCGCCATTCTTGTTGAGGCGCTCGACGTAGTATTCGCTGACCATCTTGTGGATGAGGCCGGTCTGGGCGAACGGCCCGGTCAGAGCCAGGGCCTGGCCGATGCGGATCGGCGTGCCCGACGGCGCTTGCGCCAGCGCCGGCCCTGCGGCGGCATAGAACGCAAGGCCGCCGAGGCCGGCGACGACGTCGCGGCGCGAAACGATAAGCTTGTTCCCGGTCATCGAATCCCTCCCCGTTGAAGCCGGCGCACGGTTTGTTTTTGTCGCGCCGACCGATCTCTCAGGCAATCATCTTAGCCAGAAGGCAGGCCAATAAGGCAAGCCCTTCGGGCGCGGTGGGCGGCGAGAATGTTGTCATGGCACCCTCGCCGCTGCCCACCCGCTTATTTGTTCTTCGCCACAATGCGCGTGATGAGGCTGCCGATCGCCGGCGACTTCATCTCGACCGTGTCGCCGGCTTTGAGGAAACGCTCGGGCGCCGAGCTCTTGTCGGGCAGCAGCGCGCTTGAGTCCGCCGCGGTCCCGGCCGCGGTGCCGCCGCTGATGATGTCGCCCGGGAACAGCGTGAAATCGCGCGACAGGTATTCGAGATATTCGCCGAAGCTGAACACCATGTCCTTGGTGTTGTAACGCTGGCGCTGGTCGCCATTGACCAAGGTCTCGATATCGGTGTTCGTCGGATCGGTCTCGCCGACGGCGATGCACGGTCCGAGCGAGGTCGAGCCGTTGAAGTTCTTCGCGAGTGCGAAACTCAAACCGCCGCCCGAGGCCTCGCGCGGCGCGCGGATGCTCCAATCGGCGAGCATCGTCACGCCCCAGACATAGTCCTTGAGTTGGGCTGGCTTCAAATCCGTGCCGCGCTTGCCGAGGACGATCGCGATCTCGCCCTCATAGTCGAGACGGTTGCAGCGCTCGGGATAGGGTACGTCGCCGTTGGTCGGCGTGAACTCGCGCTGCATCTTCCAGAATCCCCAGAAGCCGTTCTTGCGGATCTCGGTCGCGGGATCGCCCTCATAGGGCTTGCCGCGCATCTTCACCGCCATCGCCGCCGCGTGGTCGGCGAAATTGCCGCCGGCGCAGGCGGTGCGCGCATTGTCGGGCCGCGGCGCATGAAGCTTCATCATCGGATCGGAGAGCGGACGGACGACGCGCTCGCCATGAGGGCCGAGCTGGTTCTGCGCCTGGCCGAAGAGATGGTCGAGCGCCTTTTGCGTCGTGTCGAGCGCGCGCTGCCCGCCTTCGATGAGGCGCAGGAGATTGGACGGCGCCACCGCCTCGGCCATTTCGAGCGGGCTCGCCTCGTTCTGCTTCTCGCGCAGATATTTGGCGACGGCATAGGAAAGATCGACGACGTTGTTCTGATGCAGGACGCCGGTGCGTTTTGCGGGGCCGAAGACGACGATTTTCATGAGTGCCTCTTTATGGGGTGTATGGTGGAAAGGAGCGGCTCAGTCGTTGAGGATCGGCACCTCGCTGACGGGCCGCGGGCCGGGCAGCGATTGCAGATAGGCGAAGATGTCCGCGACCTGCTGATCCGAGAGCAGCGTCGTGGGATAAGGCGGCATGTCGTTGGCGGGACCGCGCAGCTGCGCCTTGAACGCCTCATAAGGCAGCTTGGACTTGGCGAGGATCGGCGCCGGGCCGTTCATCGCGCCACCCTCGCCGACCCGGCCGTGGCATTCGTAGCAGCCATCGGCCAGGAACACCTTCTTGCCGGCGGCCGCGTCGCCTTTCGGCGCGTCCTGGGCGAGAACCGGTACGGCAACAGCGAGCGCCGCCAACAGCGCGGCCGCGATGATTGGAGAATAGGAATGGGCCATCTTCCTCTCCTCAGCGCGGCTCGACGACGGTGTCGATCAGCGCCGGCTGGCCTTTCTTCACTACGGCGATCGCGCGCTTGAAGGCGGGCGCGAGATCCTTCGGATCGGTGATCGGCCCTTCGCCGTAGATGCCCATGCCCTTCGCTACCATCGCGTAGTCGATATTGGGATCGGTGATCGTGGTGCCGATATGCGCGTTCTCGACGCCGCGGCCGTGGCGGTTCGCCATTGCCTGCAGATACATGTATTCCTGATGCCAGGCGCGGTTGTTGTGCATGACATAGAGCATCGGGATCTGGTGATGCGCCGCGGTCCAGAGCGTGCCGGGGCAGAACATCAGATCGCCATCGCCCTGAATCGCGACGGTAAGCCGCCCATGCTTTTTATTGGCGAGCGCCGCGCCCAAGGAAGCCGGCGCGTTGTAGCCGATGCCGGCGCCGCCCGAGCTGCCGTTCCAGCGATGCGTCTTGTCGAAATTCCACAGCCGCCGCGGCCAGCTCACATTGATGCCGTTGCCGACCAGCGACCAATCCTCGTCTTTGATCTGGTCGTACAGCTCGGCGCAGAGCCGCGCCAAGGTGATCGGGCTCGCATCCCAGCCGATGGTCGCGTCGGACTTGGTTTGCGCGACCATCGCGTTGTAGGCAGCTTCGAGCTTCTTGCCGCGCGCCTCATAGGCGTTCTTGCGGTCGGTATCGACGCGGCGCTTCACCTCCTCGATCAGCGCCGGCAGCGTTTCCTCGCCGTCGGCGGCGATGGCGAGATCGACGTCCTCGTAGCGCTGGAATTCCTGATAATTCGCCTTGGTGTAGAGATCGCGCACGCCGAGGCTGATCAGCCGCGCGTTCTGCTTGGTGATCGGCCGCGTGCGGCGCTCGATGCGGTCGCTGAACGCATGGACCGCGCCGTAATAGTCGTTGAGCTCAATGCCGAGCACGACATCGGCCGAAGCGATGACGGCGCCGCGCCGGCCGGTATGGCAGAGCGGATGGCGGGTCGGAAAGTTCGAGCGGCCGGCGAGGTCGACGACCGGGCATTGCAGCGCCTCGGCCAGCTCGGTCAATCGCGCCATCCCGGCAGGCGTGCGCGCCATGCGATCGACGACGATCACCGGGCTCTCGGCCTTGACGAGATGGTCGGCGGTATCCGCCACCGCGCCCGAATCGCCTTGCGGCATCGCCACCGGCGCAAGCTTCGGGATGCGCAGCGCGTCGCGGTTGGGGATGGGATTTTCCTGCAGCTCGCCATCAAGCGACAGCAGCACCGGGGCCATCGGCGGCGTCACCGCGATCTTGTAAGCGCGCACCATCGATTCGGCGAAATGCTGCAGCGAGGCCGGCTGATCGTCCCATTTGACGAAGTCGCGCACGATCGCGCCGGGATCGATCGCGGCATGCGCCCATTCGACGCCGGGTCCGCGCTTGTTTGCGTCGACGATGTTGCCGATCATCACGATCATCGGCGCGCGGTCGCAGAAGGCGTTGTAGAGCGCCATCGAGGCGTGCTGCAGCCCGACCGTGCCGTGGCACAGAACCGGTAGCGGCGAGCCTTCCATCTTGGCGTAGCCATGCGCCATCGCCGCGGCGATCTCTTCATGTACGCCGGTGATCATCTCTGGCTTGGTGTTGCCGCCATGATTGACCAACGCCTCGTGCAAGCCGCGATAGCTCGAGGCCGGCGTCATGGTGACGTATTCGAAATTAAGCGTCTTCATGACGTCGACCATGAAGTCGCCGCCGCTCGAGGATTGTTGGATCGGATCGTCGGACGGCGGCATCGTCTCCGCGACCAGGTCCGGCAACCGCGCGGAAGGCGGGCGCGGCGGCGGCGAGGCCGTTGGCAAGGCTACGGCCGGCGCGACGGGGGCAATCGCCGCGGCGCCCGCGATACCCGCGCCTTTAAGGAAATTACGCCGCCCGATACCCGACGAACGGTTGCGCTTCACCATGCGTCCCTCCCCTTGCTGCCGCACCGAAACCGGCCGCGGATCGCGCTCTTATTGCGCGAAGTCTCCCGCCGCGCGGCGAGCAAGTCAAGGAAGCCGGCTAACCGAGCGAAAGGCTTTGGGATCAGAAGACGAGGCGGCCGCCGACGATCGCCAGCACCGCGGCAAGGGTGTAACGCAAGGCAGCATCGGGCACACGCACCGCCGCGTAGCTGCCGACGACGATGCCGGGTATCGAGCCGACCAGCAGCGAGCCGAGGATATGGGTGTCGATCGACCCCATCATCCAATGCCCGAGGCCGGCAGCAAGGGTCAGCGGCACGGCGTGGGCAATGTCGGAGCCGACGATGCGCGCCGTCGGCAAGCGGGGATAGAGCAGGATCAGCGCAGTGACGCCGATGGCGCCGGCGCCGACCGACGAGATCGAGACGAGGACGCCGAGGATGGCGCCGGTGATGACAGTGAGCAGCGCGGTGCGGCGCGGGCTGAGCTCGCCGACGCGGCGGCTGTAATAGGCGACGAGCCTCGTCCGGAAGACGAGCGCGACTGCGGTTGCGAGCAGTGCGAGGCTCAGGATGAAGGTGATGAAATGCTCCGCCGGCCCGCCGGTGAGATCGACATTCGAGAGGATAAACAGCGTCACCACCGTCATCGGCACGCTGCCGGCGGCAAGGCGGCCGACGACACGCCAATCGATGCTACCGGTGAAGCCGTGGACTACGGTGCCGCAGGTCTTGGTCGCCGCCGCATAGAGCAGGTCGGTGCCGACCGCCGTCGCCGGATGGATGCCGAAGAGCAGAATCAGCACCGGCGTCATCAGCGAGCCGCCCCCGACTCCCGTCATGCCGACGAGCAGCCCGACACCGAAGCCGGATATCGCGTAGAGCCAGTCGATCGCGTGGAAAAGGTTCATCGCATGCTCTCCCGTCGCCATCGAGGAAGCCGCGGTTTCGTCACCATCATTCCCTCCAGCCAGCCCGCTTACAAGCCGGCATCGAAGCCCGCGGCTGCCGGCGTCGGCACCGCGTCCTCGCGCGGTGCGATCATGCCTGCGGCGACGGTCGCATTGGTGTCGGCATCGATGAGGATGAACGCACCCGTCGCGCGGTTCTCGTCATAAGCATCGAAAGCCAAGGGCGAGGCCAGGGCGATGCTCACCTTGGCGATGTCGTTGCATTTGAGGGTCTCGGGCGCCGGCTCGGACGCGAGCGTCGCGACATCAAGGCGGTGGACGATCTCGGCGATCCGCGCCGCGACCGTGCGCGTGCCGCATTTGACGAGATAGCGTGCCGCCGGCGTGAAGGTCTCGTCGGCGAACCAGCAGACGGTTGCGGCGAATTGCCGATCGACGCGCGCCGGCAGCAGCGGCGCCGAGAAGAGATCGCCGCGGCCGATATCGATCTCATCGTCAACCTCGAGCGCGATCGATTTGCCGGCTTCGGCATGATCGAGCGCACCCTCGAAGGTCGAGATCGCGCGCACGCGCGTGGTGCGGCCGCCAGGTAGGATCGCGATCTCGTCGCCGCGTCGCACGCGGCCGGATTCGACGCGGCCAAGATATTGCCGGATCTGGCCGCCGCCCGGTGCCGCCAGGCGCTGCACGAGCTGCACCGGGAAGCGGAACGGGGAGTGATGGGTGAGGATCGCCGGTGGCAGGGTCTCGAGCAGCGCGAGCAGCGGCTTGCCCTCGTACCATGGCATGCGCGCGCTGCCATGAACGACGTTGTCGCCGAATTTTGCCGAGATGGGCACGAGGTAGAAGCGCTCGGCGCCGATCGCGCGGGTGAATTCCTCGACCGAGCGCGCGATCGCGGCGTAGGCCTTCTGATCGAACGCGACCAGGTCCATCTTGTTCACGGCGATGACGAGATGGGCGACGCCGAGGAGATGGCTGAGGTAGAGGTGGCGGCGCGTCTGCAGCGTCATGCCGCGGCGCGCGTCGATGAGGATCACCGCGGCATCGGCGGTCGAGGCGCCGGTCACCATGTTGCGCGTGTATTGCTCGTGGCCGGGCGTGTCGGCGATGATGAATTTGCGCTGCGGCGTCGCGAAATAGCTGTAGGCGACGTCGATGGTGATGCCCTGCTCGCGCTCGATCGTCAGCCCGTCCATCAGCAACGAGAGGTCGATCTCGGTCTCGCCCTTGCGCCGCGCCGCGCGCTCCAGCGCCTCGATGCGATCGCTGGTCACGGAATTCGAATCGTAAAGCATGCGGCCGATGAGCGAGCTCTTGCCGTCGTCGACGCTGCCAGCGGTGCTGAAGCGCAGCACGCCGATATCGGCTTCGGCGGTTTTCGCCGTGAGCGCCGCCATCAGAAATACCCCACCCGCTTGCGCTCTTCCATCGACGCGTCCGAGGTCTGATCGTCGAGCCGGGTCGCGCCGCGCTCGCTCAAGGAGGCGTTGAGGGTCTCGGCGACGATCTGCTCGACCGTCGCGGCATTCGATTCGACCGGGAGCGTGCAGGAGATATCGCCGACCGTGCGGAAGCGCACGATGCGTGTCTCGATCGCGTCGTCATCGTTGAGCGGCACGAGATCGGAGACCGGCAGCAGGATATTACCGCGCACCGCGACCGGCCGCTCATGCGCGTAATAGAGGCTCGGCAACGCCAGGCGCTCGCGCTCGATGTAGCGCCAGACGTCGAGCTCGGTCCAATTGCTCAAGGGGAAGACGCGCATATGCTCGCCGCGATCAAGCCGGCCGTTATAGAGGCTCCACAGCTCCGGCCGCTGATAGCGCGGATCCCATTGGCCGAAGGAATTGCGGAAAGAGAAGATGCGCTCCTTGGCGCGCGCCTTTTCCTCGTCGCGCCGCGCGCCGCCGATGCAGGCATCGAAGCCGAACTCGGCAATGGCATCGAGCAAGGTGACGGTCTGGAGCGCGTTGCGGCTCTGGCTGGCGCTCTTGAGGCGGACGCGGCCGCTATCGATCGAATCCTGCACCGTGCGCACGATCAACCGCTCGCCGAGCTCTTGGGCGATGCGGTCGCGGAACTCGATCACCTCGGGGAAATTCTGCCCGGTATCGACATGGAGCAGCGGGAAAGGGAACTTGCCCGGCCGAAACGCTTTTTCGGCAAGACGCAGCATCACTGTCGAATCCTTGCCGCCCGAGAACAAGAGGACGGGATTGCTGAACTCCGCCGCCGCCTCGCGCAGGATGAAGATCGCCTCGCTCTCGAGATGCTCGAGCTGGCGCGCCGCCGACGGTGCGGGCGCGCCGCTACTCGGCGCGGGGGGCAGAGGCGGGATATCCGTACTATCCATGTGCTTTGTCGCGTTGCTGATGCGGATGGAGCCCGCATTCATTGAACTCGGGGTTTTCCCACCACCAGCGACCGGCGCGGATATCCTCGCCGGGCTTGATCGCGCGCGTGCAGGGCGCGCAACCGATGCTCGGATAACCTTGCGCGTGGAGCGCGTTCACCGGCACGTCATGGGCGCGCAGGTAATCCCACACGTCTTCCTCCGACCACTCGGCCAGCGGATTGAATTTCGCGAGCTGATGCTCGGCATCCCATTCCTTCGCCGCGATCGTACTGCGTCCCATCGACTGGGCCCGGCGCAAGCCGGTGATCCAGGATTTCTTGCCGGCAAGCGCGCGCTGCAAGGGCTTCACCTTCCGCAGATGGCAGCATTCCTGACGCAGGGCCACGCTGTCATAGAAGCCGTTCGGACCGTGCGCTGCAATATAGCGCTCGATATCGCCGCTTTCCGGAGCGAAGACCGCGATCGGAATGCCGTAACGCGCCCGCGCGAGCTGCAGCAGATCGTAAGTCTCTTGCGGCAGCCGCCCGGTATCCAGAGTGAAGACGCCGATCGGCAGGCGCAGCGCCGCGATAAGATCGAGCAGCACCATATCTTCCGCGCCGAAGCTCGAGGCCAGCACCGCCGGCGCATAAGCTTCGGCCGCTTCGTGCAGAAGCGCCGTGGTCCGATCCAAACCGTCAGTCATCGAGAATAATTCACACTAGATAACTGTATATAGTATAGATGATGGCGGGTTGCTATGTAAATAGAAAACTAAACAACAATTATATTGTGTATTTATGCTTTCCCCCGTAAGCCGCTCTAGGATGCTCGCAAGGGAGCGTTAACCATGGATGAACAGAAACAAGTTGTGATCGACCGCGTCGATCACATCGGCATTCGGGTGCGCGATTTCGAGCGGGCGATGGCGTTCTATCGCGTGCTCGGCTTCGAGCTTCGTCACCGGGTCGACTTCGACGCCGTCGCGATCATCCGCAACGACCGCGGCGTCGAGATCAATCTCATCCTCAACGCCAAAGAAGACGAGCCGAACATCCTGATGGATGTACCGGTGAAGCATGCGGGCTATACCCATGTCGCGCTGCGTGTCGCCTCGGTGAAGGCGACGATCGACACACTGAAGACGAACGGCATCACGATCACGCAGGGGCCGGTATCGTTCGGCGAGGATGGCGGCGTCTCGATCTTCGTGCGCGATCCCGACCGTAACGTCATCGAGCTGCGCGGCGCCAAGGAAGAAATTCCTGGCATCACCCAATACGTGCCTTAGCTCCCGCGCATCGGATCATGGGGGAAGCGAAAGAACATTTGGGCGCGGCGCGAAGAGGCGTGCTGTGCGGGCTGTTGCTGCTCGCCCTCTCGACCGCGGCGGCAGCGCAATCGCCGGCCCCGTCACCGCCGGCATCCTCGCCGCAAAACGCATTCGATCCGCGCGCCACTTTCGCGCCGCTCGTTATGCCCGACCCGGTCAATCGCTATCGCTCGGCGAACGGCGCGCCCGGCCCCGATTACTGGCAGAACCGTGCCGATTACGTCATCGCCGCGCGGCTCGACCCCGCCACCAAGATGCTCGCCGGCACTGTCACCATCGCCTACGCGAACAACAGCCCCGACCCGCTCGATGCGCTGTGGCTGCAGCTCGATCAAAACACCTATCGCCGCGATGCGCGATCGAACACCACTGGCGGCCGCACCCATACACAGTTCACCGATGGCGACGTGCTCGACGCAGTCGAAGTCGATAGCGGCGGCAAGTTCGTTCCTGCGAAATATCTGGTCAGCGATACGCGGATGATGGTGATATTGCCAAGCGCGCTGCGACAGGGCGGTGGACGCATCCGCTTGCGCATCGCCTATCACTACACCGTGCCGGGCGTGTTCGGCGGGCGCACGCAATGGGTCGATACGCCCGGCGGGACGATCTATGAGATCGCCCAATGGTATCCGCGGATGGCGGTCTACGACGACGTGCGCGGCTGGGACCCGCTGCCCTATCTCGGCGGCGAGTTCTATCTCGACTACGGCAGCTTCGATTACGCGGTCACCGTCCCCGCCGACATGATCGTCGCCGGCTCGGGCGCGCTGATGAATCCGGACGAAGTGCTGACGCCAGCCGAAAAAACGCGTCTCGCCGCAGCGCGCGCCAACGACAAGACGGTGATGATACGCACCGCCGCCGACATCGCCGCGACGCTGCCCGCCAGCGGCACCAAAACCTGGCGCTTCCACATGGATCAGACGCGCGACGTGTCTTTCGCCGCCTCGCGTGCTTTTCTTTGGGACGCGGCGCGGGTCAATCTGCCGGGCGGCAAGACCGCGCTCGCCCAGTCGGTCTATCCGGCGTCGAGTGCGGGCAATGATGCCTGGGGCCGATCGACCGAGTATCTCAAATTCGCGATCGAAGATTTCTCCCGCCGCTGGTTCCCTTATCCCTGGCCGAACGCGATCAACGTCGCCGGCGGCGTGAGCGGAATGGAATATCCCGCGGTCCTGTTCGACAGCATGGCCGACAAGGGCAAGACGCTGTTCTGGATCACCGTCCACGAGATCGGCCACAGCTATTTTCCGATGATCGTCGGCACCGACGAGCGGCGCTATCAGTGGATGGATGAAGGCCTCAACACCTTCATCGACGTCTTCGAATCCGACGCTTTCGAGAACGGCGTCTACGGACCGAAGCGCGACCAGGAATTCGCACCCGGCGAAGGCGAGCCCGCCGACCAGATTGCGGCGCTGATCGCCGATTCCAAGGCGCCGCCGATCATGACGCGCGCGGACTCGATCCTCTTCACCTACAGCCACCCGGTCAGCTATTTCAAAACCGCCTTCGGGCTGATGCTGTTGCGCAACGACATCCTCGGCCCCGACCGGTTCGATCCGGCGTTCCGCAAATTCATCCGCGATTGGGCTTACAAGCATCCGCAGCCCTCGGATTTCTTCCGCGCGATGGATAGCGCGAGCGGCGAGGATCTCTCGTGGTTCTGGCGCGGCTGGTTCTTCACCAACAGCGCGCTCGACCTCGCGGTCGACGGCGTGACCTATGTCGACGGCGATCCCACCAAAGGCGCGCAGATCGCCGTCAGCAATCGCGGTCAGCTCGTCCTGCCGGCGACGATGCGCATCGCCTTTAGGGATGGAACGACGAGCGATATCGCGCTCCCGGCGGAAAGCTGGATCCAATCCGGCAGCCATAGTTTCTTCGTGGACAGCCACCAGCCCATCGCGCGCGTGGTCATCGATCCCGATCATCACCTGCCGCAACGCGACCGTTCCGACGCCACTTGGTCGGCTCGCTGATCGTTGGTACGCTGCGCCGGCGCAAAAAATCGCGCGCTCATCGTCGAAGCCGCGCGCTTTGTGGGGGAGGAGAGTGACCGCCGTGACCAATCTCAAGCATCCGCCCTTCCGCGCCGACCAGGTGGGCAGCCTCGTGCGGCCCGCTTCCGTGGTTGCGGCGCGCGACGATTTCGATTCCGGCAAGATCGACGCCCTGCGCCTGCGCACGATCGAAGACGACGCGATCCACGCTGTCGTCGGCAAGCAGGAAGAGATCGGCCTCCAGGTCGTGACCGATGGCGAGTTCCGCCGGGGTACCTATTCCGACAGCTTCACCACCGGCGGCATCGAGGGCATCAGCGTCGAGATGACGGAGGAGGAAGGCTGGCGCAAATCCGACACGCATGGCCATCGCACGGCGCGACGCATCCCGCGCGTCACTGGCCGCATCAAATGGCGCGCCAACGACAATGCGCGCGACTTCGCGATGTTGAAATCCGTCGCGCGCGCGATGCCCAAGATCACCCTGCCCGGCCCGGCCTATATCCATTACCGCGCCGGCCGCGAGAACATCGATCGCGGCGTCTATCCGAGGCTCGACGAGTTCTGGGCCGATCTCGTCGCCGCCTATCACCAGGAGTTGCGCGCACTCCACGCCGCGGGCTGCCGCTATGTGCAGATCGACGAGACGTCGCTGATCAAGCTCGGCGACGAGCGGGCGCGGCAGCTTCTGAAAGACCGCGGCGACGACTGGCAGGACCTGCTGCGGGTCTATGTCGACGTCGTCAACGCGGTGGCCGCCGGCGCCCCGGCCGATCTGCAGCTTGCGATCCATGTCTGCCGCAGCCAGGATCCGAACTGGCAGGCGGATGTCGGCTACGATCCGATCGCCGACGCGCTCTTCAACCGGCTCACCCTCGGCACCTATCTCCTCGAATACGACAATCCGCGCGCCGGGAATTTCGCGCCGCTGCGGCTGCTGCCCAAAGGCAAGGCCGCGGTCCTCGGCCTCGTCTCTTCGCGCGACCCGCGGATGGAGACGGTGGATGACCTGAAGCGCCGCATCGAGGAAGCGAGCCGCCATGCGCCGCTCGACCAGCTTGCGCTCTGTCCGCATTGCGGCTTTGCTACCAGCGTCACGCGCAGCAGTGACGCGGCCGAAGCCCTGCAATGGAAAAAGCTGCGGCTCATCGTCGAGACCGCGCGCGCGGTCTGGGGAGGGAACTGAATGACGGCCTGTCGCGCGCTCGGCGCCATCCTGATCGGCGCGCTGGCGCTGTGGACGTCGCAGGCGCGCGCCGACGCGGTCGAGGATTTCTATAAAGGCCGTACCATCACGGTCTATATCGCCTCGGGACCCGGCGGCGGCTACGACGCCTATGGCCGGCTCTTGGCGCGATACCTCGTTGCGCGAATTCCCGGCCATCCCCAGGCCGTGGCCGAGAACATGACCGGCGCCGGCGGACGGACGCTCGCCAATTATCTCTACAACAAGGCGCCGCGCGATGGCACCGCGATCGGCATATTGCAGGCGCCGATCATCATGGACCCGCTGCTTTACGGCAAGGACGCGCCGGGCGTGCTCTACGATCCGCTGAAATTCTCGTGGATCGGCAGCCTCGACCAGTTCACGCCCATCGCCGTGGTGATGAACACGCTCGGCGTTCATACGCTCGATGAAGCGAAGGGCAAGGAGATCAAATTCGGCTCGTCCGGCGGCGACGTATCGGAGCGGCTCTACGCCAACATCCTCAACACCATGCTCGGCACCGATTTCGTCGCCGTCGCCGGCTATAGCGGCTCGTCCGAGATCGCACTCGCGATGGATCGCGGCGAGATTCCGGCTTTCGTCGGCTGGTACTATGCGGGAATGAAACGCACCAAGCCGGAATGGCTGCAGAAGGATCTCGTTACCGTGCTGGTGCAGTTCGGGATTGCGCCCGATCCCGAAATCAAGGCACCGTTCATCCTCGATCTCCTCAAGAATTCCGACGACAAGCAGGTAGTGCGCGTCGCCATCGCCCAGCTCGCGATGGCGCGGCCCTTCACCGCGCCGCCCGGCGTGCCGCCGGAACGCGTCGCCGCCTTGCGCACCGCTTTCGACGCCATGATCGCCGATCCGGCGTTCCGCGCCGATGCTGCCAAGCAGCAGCTCGACATCACGCCCTACAGCGGCGCGCAGATCGATGCGCTGATGAAAGACATCTATTCGACGCCGCCCGCGCTCGTCGCCCGAGTCCGGGCGGCGATGGAAGCGCACTAACCTCGAGGGAGAGCAGCATGCCGATCGCGAAAATCCGCGGCGCCAACATCAATTACGAGATCGTCGGCAAATCCGGCCCGTGGGTCGCGCTGGTGCCCGGCGGCCGCCGCGACATGAGCGGCGTCAAGGGGCTGGCGCAATCGATCGCCGCCAAGGGCTATCGCGTGCTGCTGCACGACCGTCGTAACTGCGGCCTTTCCGATGTCGTCGTTGACGGCGACGATTCGGAATACGAGATTTGGGCCGACGATCTTTACGAACTCATGCGCCAGAACGACGCGCTGCCGGCGTTCATCGGCGGCTCGTCCTCGGGCTGCCGCACCTCGGTGCTGTTCGCGCTGCGCCATCCCGAGGTGACACGCGGATTGCTGCTGTGGCGCGTCACCGGTGGGCGCTTCGCCTGCGAGCGGCTCGCCAAGAACTACTATCAGCAATATATCGACGCGGCCCGCGCCGGCGGCATGAAGGCGGTATGCGAGCTCGAGCATTTCAAGGAGCGCTGCGAGGCGAAGCCCTCGAATCGCGACTACCTCATGCGCCAGGACCCGCAGCATTTCATCGCGATCATGGCGCGGTGGAAGAAGTCCTTCGACGAAAGCGTTGACCTGCCGATCATCGGCGCAAGCAAGGCCGATCTCAACTCGATCAAGGTGCCGACCGTGGTCATCCCCGGCAACGACCGCACGCACGGCACGGCGACCGGCAAGCTAGCGGCTAGCCTCATCCCGAAAGCCGAGTTGCATCTCATCTGGGAGAAGGACGAAGACAGCGATCTCACCCCCGCCGAGGATTGGGACCCGAAGAACGACGAGATGGCCGGTTACTTCGTCGGCATGATGAAGCGCGCGGTCGCCTGATGCGCCGCGCACGACACGCGGCCCTGGCGCTGTTCCTCGTCCTGCTGCTACTCGGCCCGGCGCGGGCCGAGGACAAGCTGCGCGTCGGCAAGGCGATCCAGAATTCCTTCACCTTCGGCATGCTCGATGTCGGCATCGGCAGCGGCGTCTACAAGGCGAACGGGCTCGCGATCGCGCCGGTGACTTTCTCGGGCGCGGCGCGGGTGCAGCAGGCGCTGACCTCGAACGACATCGATATCGGGCTCAGCACCGGCCAGGACATGGGGTTCATCCTCAAGGGACTGCCGGCGATGACGGTCGGGGCGATCTCGAACAAGCCGACCGAGACCGACATGCTGGTGCGCGCCGACAGCCCCATCAAGGCCCTCGCCGATCTCAAAGGGAAGAAGGTCGCGGTCTCGAACATCCGCGGCTATCCGTCATGGCTAACCATCGAGCTGTCGCGCCATGAAGGCTGGGGAAACGACGGGATGATCTTGGTCGCCACCGGCTCGCAACCCGCTTCGATCGCGGCGCTCAAGACCGGCCAGGTCGATGCCTGGGCCGGCGATATCGGTACTTCGCTACAGATGGCGCAAGAGAAGGAGGGGCGCATCCTCGTCAATTTCGGCGATGTCGTGCCGCCGTTCATGAACACGGCGGTCTATGCGACCAATATTCTCATCGCCCAACATCCCGATCTGCTGCGCCGCTTTCTCAAGGCTTGGTTCGAGAATATCGCCTGGGCGCGCGCCCATCGCCCGGAGACGGTCGCCCTGCTATTGCCAATCCTCAATCTCAAGCCCGAGATCGTCGGCGAGATCTATGACCGCCTGATGCCGACCGAATCGCCCGATGGCCGATTCGACCCGGTTGCCATGAAGACCATGCCGCGCGCCATCGTCGAACTGGGCATTCTCGATACGGAACCGGACGTCACCAAGCTCTATACCGAGGCATTCCTACCCAGATCCTAGGCTCGGCGGCGATTCGCGGCAGTTTTCGCAGTTTTGCCGCGCTTGATCACGGTCTAGTCTAGCCTCGCTTCCGGCCGGGAAACGTGGGATGATCGGGCATGGATGTCGATCATGTTCGCCGTGAGATCGAACTCCAGCGCGAACGCGAAGAGGACAATCGTCGTTTCACCAGCAGCCTTGCTGGGCTGGCGGTGGCGCTGTTCCTGATCTGGATCGGCCTTTACGTCGTCGAGCAGCTCGCTGCCCAATCGAAGCTCGAGGATTGCGTGCTGCAGGGCCGCGTCGATTGCGTGCGCGTCGACCTGACCCAGGATCGCTAATTCAAAGTTATTCTGCGCCTTTTTGAATCGTCACTTTCCTGCCGCGACATCGGCCAGCAGCTGCCGGTACTGCGCCAGGATCTTGTCAATGCCGGGCCGGCTCTGCGACCACTCGGCAATCGCGCCGTCGAGCTTCTTCGCCCATTCCGCCTTGGTTGCGGGATCGAGCGTCACCACGGTCTGCTTCGGGTCCTGCTTGGCGAGCTCGCGGTTCTTGTTGTTGTCGTCATCCCACGACTTGCCAAAAGCGCGGCTCACCGCTTCGCCGGAATTCTCATCGATCGCCTTCTTCGCCTCCGGTGACAGGCCGTCATAGACCGTCTTCTTCATGAAGACCATCGCGGCGGCGGTGCCCATCGACTGATCGATGTGGTAATGCGTGACTTCGCCGATCCTGAACGAGAAGTACACGTTCCAGGAAAGGATCGTGCCATCGGCAGTGCCACGGCTGATCGCCTCATAGGCTTCGGGCGACGACAGCGTGATCGGCTGCGCGCCCATATATTTCGCGGTGAGCGCCGTCATCTGTGTCGGTGCAACCAGCCGCTGGCCGGTCAGGTCCTTGAGCGATTTCGGCGCCGCGCGCAGATGAACCAGCGACTGCGGCAGTGCGAGCACGAAGAGCGGCTTCGCCTGATCGTATTCGGCATTGAGCGCGCCGCTCTTGTAGAGGCGCCACAACGCGGCGGAACCCTCCTCCGCGTTGGGCGCCGTGTTCGGTAATGCGGCGACTTCGGAATACGGGAACTTGCCCTGGACATAGTTGTAGAGAACGAAGCCGATCTGGACGACGTCGCTCATCACCCGGTCATACATGTTGGCGATGTTCGCGATCGACATGCCGCCGCGCAGGTCGATCGTCAGAGCGCCGTGCGAATCGTCGGTGACCTTCTTCGCCCAAGGCACGAAGAAACTGTCGTAAGAGAATGTCCCGGGATTCTGCCCGGGCACGAAGCGCAGCACTGTCGGATCGGCTGATGCAGTCTGAGCTGCCGCAAGCAGCGCGGCCGCGGCGGCAGCGATCGCCAATGTCCTCATTTCCTTCCCCCGTTCGTTTGGTCTTATGCCACGCGCGGCGGCAAGCGCCGCCGTGGAACGCGTTCTAGGCCCAGCCCAGCGTATGCGCCATGGCGTCATGGCCGGGATGGTAATCGGTGTTGGTCTGCGCTGGATTGCGATTGATCAGCGGCCGACCATAGAGCGGGTGGCGCATGCTGCGCACCTCGTGCTCGACCGTGAACAGCACCTTGCGCGTGTCAAGGTCGACAATGTCGGTGAAGCGATATTCGTGCTCGAGCGTATCGACGCTCAAGAGCCCGAGCGCGCCGAGCTTCTTATAGGGGCCGGCGAAATCGGCGATGTAAACCTGGATGTGGTGCTGGTCGTAGGGCGGCAGCGGCTGGTCAGTCTCAAGGAAGATTAGATGTTGCTTTGAGCCAACCTGCACCCAGGCCTTGCGGCCTTCGCCGTCCTCGCCGGTCGCCGCTTCCGTGTCCAGCACCTCGCGATAGAAGCGCGCGATGCCTTCGGTGGTGCCTTGGGGTACGTCGAATTTCACGTAGGGCAGGCCGAGAGTAAGCGGGCCGAAGAGCTTCTCGTCGGGCTCGTGCAGGCGGAAGCGGTTGCCCCAGGGGCAGGTCGCCTCGACATAGTCGTTCTTCTCGGCAAAGCTGAATTTCGTGCCGTGAAGTTCTCCCTTTACCTTGGCAAGGCGGTCGAGCAGCGCCTCGCGATCCGGCATCACCAGCCCGGCGACGCCGCGCAGCACGTCTGGCCCGCCGGTCGGCAGGTGGAACTGGCTGGCGCCCATGTTGATCCACATGTTGTTGGTGCTGACCATGATGAACGGATCGCGCGTGTAGCCGAGGCCGGCGACGTAGAACAATGTCGAGAGCCGCTGATCGGGAATGCGGACATTGACATGCTCGAGCTTCACGATATTGCCGAGATCCTCGGCGGCGCGGTCGAAGCGGGGTTCCATGGCGACCTCCAGCGGTTTTGCCGGCATCCTGAGCCGGAGCCTTCCGCCCGTCAATCGCGGCCGCGCTGTCCGCCGCGGCGAGGGCGCGCTATATAAGGCCTATGGAATTCGTGCTTCCCATCCTCGTCGTGATCGCGATGCTGGCGACGCTCGGCGTCTTGCTGTTCGGCGTCATCAATATGGCGAAAGGCAACAATCCGCAGCGCTCGAATAAGCTGATGCAGCTGCGCGTCTGGATGCAAGGCATCGCGCTGCTGCTCTTCGTTATCTTCATGTTGCTCTATCACCGCCACTGAGGCCGCGATGGTCCGACTCACCCGCATCTACACGAAGGGCGGCGACAAGGGTGAGACCTCGCTCGGCGACGGCAGCCGCATCAAGAAGCATGCGCTGCGCGTCGAGGCCTTCGGCACGGTCGACGAGGCGAACGCCGCGATCGGCCTGGCGCGGCTTCATGCCGAGGGCGATGCGCTCGCGATGCTGGCGCGTATCCAGCACGATCTTTTCGATCTCGGCGCCGATCTCTGCACCCCCGAAGGCGGCGCACGCAGCGCGGGCGCGCTGCGCATCCTCGCCAGCCAGACCGAGCGGCTGGAGCGCGAGATCGACGCGATGAACGCCAACCTCGCGCCGCTCGACAGCTTCATCCTGCCGGGCGGCACGGCGCTGGCGGCGCAGCTACACCTCGCGCGGACCATCACCCGCCGCGCCGAGCGGCTGGTGACCGCCCTCGCCGCGGCCGAGACCATCAACCCGGAGGCGGTCAAATATCTCAACCGGCTGTCGGACCACCTCTTCGTCCTGAGCCGGGTCGCCAACGGCGCCGCCGGCGACATTCTCTGGCGGCCGGGAGCTAACCGCTAAGGTCCCGCATAAAAGTGAAGGGCCGGCGCGAGCGCCGGCACTTGTTCTCCGTGGCCGACCCCGCGCTAGGCCGCGGCGACAGACGCGCGCTCGACCGGACCGGTTTCAAGCGCGCCAGGCTCGAGCCCGTAGGCCGGAATCGCATCGAGAGTGGCGAACTGCATATAGCGGCGATATTCGCCGATCATCGCTTCCGGCACGCATTCGACCAGCGTACGATTCTCGATCCAAAGCCGATAAAGATGCAGGCAGACGGCCGGGCAGTCCGGCGACGCTGGCATCGCAGTGCCAGCCTTCGCGCGTGCCGATGCGCTCGATCTCGGCCGCCGCGAGCGGCACCGAGAGGAGCAGGTGAAAGGGATGGTAAGCGGCAGTCTGACCGGCTTGAACGAAGCCGCTCTCCGGCTCGAGTTGCACGCCGGCCGGATAGATTTCGATCATCGTCCCATCCGCATCGCCGCTCACCACCTGGAAAGCACCTTCGAGCAACGGAAATCGATACGCGCGGCCGCCGAGCAGTTCGGCGAGCACGGTCGCGACGCGCCGGGGATCGCGCGCGGGCAGAGAAGCATGGTGGATCATTTATCGGTTCCTTTCATGCGAGACATTGTCTTGCGCGGGGCTCCGGAATTGGCGCGCGCGAGGCCGCTCGCATCGCGGTGCAGGGCTGCCGTCAAGGTGGCGATCGCCCAGCTTGCAATCTGCTCGGCGTCTTCCTCGGGGCAGCCAGTAATGTCGACAAGCCACCGCCACATGTTGGGCGTAGAGAATGCATGGATTGCGATCGCGCCGCGCGCCGTCTGCGTCGCTGTCAGTTCCGGCAGCGCCGCCCTGATCGCCTGCGCCCAAGCCTCCTGCTTCGCCTGCCAATCAGTGGCGCGCAGACGATCCCAAGCCGGCGTGTCCATAAGGTTGCGCAGGAGACGGCCTTGGCGCACGTAATACGGAAACATGCGCTTCGGCACCGAGGCGAGATCGGCAAACGCCGGCAGGCCGAGGTCGGTGCCGATCTGCGGCTTCAGCCAGAAGAAAAATGCCTGATGCAGCGCGTCCATCGTCGGGAAATACGCGTAAACCGTCGGCGCCGAGATGTCGGCGAGTTCGGCAATCTGGCGCAGCGTGAGATCCTCGAGATTGTTGGTTTCTAGGAATTCCTTCGCCGCCATCATGATGCGTTCGCGCGTTTGCGCTGATTGCGCGTCGCGCAGGCTGCTGTTGTAGCGGCGAGTGGGCTTTTCCTTGACCTCCATATATTCAATTTACACATATAAATTTAATTAGCAAGCGCTTTTTGACCGGGCGGCGAGCCATTTTCGCGACGCCGCGATTGTGCGTTGCGGCGCGAGTCGCTCGCTTTCCCTGGAAAGGCTTGCCTTCACGTTGTGCGGGTGCAACATTCCGCCCACTTTGCGCATCCTTCTGACACATCCCTGACCCTGGCCCCGATGAAAGTGTTCGTCGCCGTCAAGCGGGTCATAGACTACAACGTCAAAATCCGGGTCAAAGCGGACAGGACCGGCGTCGAGACCGCGAACGTCAAGATGTCGATGAACCCCTTCGATGAGATTGCGGTCGAAGAGGCGATCCGGCTCAAAGAAGGCGGCAAAGCGACCGAGATCGTCGCCGTCTCGATGGGCCCCCAGCAAGCGCAGGAGACGATCCGCACCGCCCTCGCCATGGGCGCTGATCGCGGCATCCATGTGCTGACCGATCAGGTGCTCGAGCCGCTCGCCGTGGCGAAGCTGCTCAAAGCCATCATCACCAAGGAAGCGCCGCAGCTCGTCATCCTCGGCAAGCAGGCGATCGACGACGATTGCAACCAGACCGGCCAGATGCTGGCCGCGCTGCTCAACTGGCCGCAGGCAACCTTCGCCTCGAAGCTGCAGCTCGAAAGCGACAAGGCGAACGTCACCCGCGAGGTTGATGGCGGGCTCGAAACCATCGAGGTCAAGCTGCCGGCGGTGATGACCACCGATCTCCGTCTCAACGAGCCGCGCTATGCCTCGCTGCCCAACATCATGAAGGCGAAGAAGAAGACCATCGACCAGACCACGCCGGAAACGCTCGGCGTCGACATCGCGCCGCATCTGACAGTCCTGCAGGTGAGCGAGCCACAAAAGCGCCAGGGCGGCAAGAAGCTCGGCTCGGTCGAGGAGCTGGTCGACAAGCTGATGCATGAGGCGCAGGTCATCTGATGGCGAATCTCGTCGTCGCCGAGCACGACAATAAGAGCCTCAGGGGCTCAACTGGCCATGCGGTCACCGCCGCCGCCGCGATCGGCGGTGAGGTCCATGTGCTGGTCTCGGGTGCGAATTGCCGGGCCGCCGCCGAAGAGGCGACGAAGCTCGCCGGCGTCGCCAAGGTGCTGCTCGCCGACGCGCCGGGCCTCGAACACGCAACTGCGGAAGATCTCGCCGCGATCGTTCTCGGCCTCGCCAAGAGCTATAGCCACGTGCTGGCGCCGGCCACCACCTTCGGCAAGAACTTCATGCCGCGCGTCGCGGCGCTGCTCGACGTGGCGCAGATCTCGGACATTTCCGCCGTGGTCTCTCCCGACACTTTCGAGCGGCCGATCTATGCCGGCAACGCCGTCGCTAAGGTGCAGTCGCGCGATCCAGTCAAAATCATCACCGTGCGCGGCACGGCTTTCGCCCAGGCCAAGCCCGGCGATAAGGCGGCGCCGATCGAGAGCACCCCAGCGCCCGCGTCCTCCGGCCTGTCGCGCTTCGTCGGCGCCGAGATCGCGCAACTGGCGCGGCCCGAGTTGACCGCGGCGCGGGTCATCGTCTCGGGCGGCCGCGGCATGCAGTCGGGCGAGAACTTCAAGATCCTCGAAAGCGTCGCGGACAAGCTCGGCGCCGCGGTCGGCGCCTCGCGCGCCGCGGTCGATTCGGGCTTCGTGCCCAACGACTATCAGGTTGGCCAGACCGGCAAGATCGTCGCCCCCGACCTCTATATCGCGGTCGGCATCTCGGGCGCGATCCAGCATCTCGCGGGGATGAAGGATTCGAAGGTCATTGTCGCCATCAACAAGGACGAGGAGGCGCCGATCTTCCAGGTCGCCGATTACGGCCTGGTCGGCGACCTCTTCCAGATCGTGCCCGCGCTCGACGCGGAACTCGCCAAGAAGCTGGCGAATCGCTGACCCCCGCGGGTTTGGCATCAGGACAAAGGTAAAGCCATGGCAACTCCGTCGCTCACCTCGATAAGCTCGGTCGGCGTCATCGGCGCAGGACAGATGGGCAGCGGTATCGCCCATGTTTGCGCCCTCGCCGGCTATGACGTGAAGATCGCCGATCTAAACGAGACCGTGCTGAACAAGGCGGTCGCCTTGATCGACAGCAATATGGGACGCCAGGTCGCGCGCGGCCGAGTAAGCGAAGGCGACAAGGCGGCGGCGCTGAAGCGCATCGGCATCGGCACCGATTACAAGCTCTTCAACCAATGCGATTTCGTCATCGAGGCGGCGACCGAGCGCGAAGAGATCAAGCGCGACATCTTCAAGAAGCTGGTGCCGAACCTGAAGCCTGAGGCGATCATCGCCACCAACACCTCGTCGATCTCAATCACCCGACTCGCCGCGACCACCGACCGGCCGGAGCATTTCATCGGCATGCATTTCATGAATCCGGTGCCGGTGATGACCCTGGTCGAGGTAATCCGCGGCATCGCCACCGACGAGCCAACCTTCGCCACCGTGCACGACCTCTCGGTGAAGCTCGGCAAGACCCCGGTCGCGGCCGAGGATTTCCCGGCCTTCATTGTCAACCGCATCCTCTTGCCGATGATCAACGAGGCGGTCTACACGCTGCACGAAGGCGTCGGCTCGGTCGATGCGATCGACACCGCCATGCATCTCGGCGCCAACCATCCGATGGGCCCCTTGGCGCTCGCCGATTTCATCGGCCTCGATACCTGTCTTTCGGTGATGCAGGTGCTTTATGAGGGGCTCGCCGATTCGAAGTACCGACCCTGCCCGCTGCTGGTGAAATATGTCGAAGCGGGCTGGCTCGGCCGCAAATCCGGCCGCGGCTTCTACGATTACCGGGGCGAGAAGCCGGTGCCGACCCGCTAGCGCTAGCAACGCCATGGATTTGTCATGCCGTGCGTGCTAGGAGGGAAGGCCTAGGGGGTAGGCCGCGATGAGGTGTTGGTTTGTCGCTTGCGCTCGATAGTTGCCCGGCGCTCGTGCTCAATGCCGATTTCCGGCCCCTGAGCTATTTCCCCTTGTCGGTCTGGCCGTGGCAAGAAACGGTGAAGGCCGTTTGTCTCGATCGCGTCCGGATCGTCTCGCATTACGACCGCGTCGTGCGCAGCCCCAGTTTCGAGATGCGGTTGCCGAGCGTGATCTCGCTGAAATCCTACATCGCGATGGCGCGGCGCCCGGCCTTCACCCGGTTCAACGTGTTCCTGCGCGACCGTTTCATCTGCCAATATTGCGGCGATGACTTCCCGACCCACGACCTGACTTTCGATCATCTGGTGCCGCGCTCGCGCGGCGGCTGGACGACCTGGGAGAACGTCGTCACCGCCTGCTCGAGTTGCAACCTCCTCAAAGGCAGTCAGCTGCCCGAGGAGGCGAAGATGTTCCCGCTCCACCGTCCGATCCAGCCGACCACCCAGTTACTGCGCGACAATGGCCGCGCCTTCCCGCCCAACTACCTGCATCAAAGCTGGCGCGACTTCCTCTATTGGGATACCGAGCTCGAAGCGCGCTGAGCGACGCTATTGCGGCAGCTGCCCGGTCTGCTCCGCCTTTCGCTGGTCGACCATTTCTTCGTTCCGCCACGGCGCCAGCGCCTGGTCCGGCTCGGACTGGGTGAAGGACGGCGAACCCGCGGTCGGCCCGACGACATGCGTCGCCGCGATGTCCTGGTCGATCGCGCGGCTTTGCGTATAGCCCGGCGCCGGCGCTCGATCCGCGCAGCCGGCGAGTGCGAGCGCCGCGAGGCCCGAAAGAATCGCAACGGTTCGTTTCATCGCAACGGTTCGTTTCATGGAACCTCCTGCTTCGCTTTGCAGTATGATGGAGGGGACCGGCGAGCGAGCCTTTCATGAGCCTGCTGCACCATATTGAGCTTTGTAACGCTTACCGCGCCGACGGCTTCCTGCCTTTCCGGCACGGCGCCGACCGGCTTGGCCTGATCCGCAAAGACAACGCTGCCGCCCTCAAGCGGTTCCCGGCGCATTTCGCGGTGAGCGCGGAGGACGTGCGCTTTATTGCAACCGGCGATTTCGATGCGCTGAGCGCGATCATCGACGAAGTGACGGAGCAGCTCGTCGCCGAGGGGTTGGTCTCGAAATGGCGCAACGAGTGCTTCGTCGTCGCACCGCGTTGGGGCGCGCCGGCGCATTTCAAGCTCGACCGCGGCGCGGTGCCGTTCTTTGGCGTGCGCGCCTATGGCGTGCATCTCAACGGCTTCGTGCGCGACGGCAAGACGCTGAAGCTCTGGATCGGACGGCGCTCGCCGAAGAAAGCCGTCGCCCCCGGCAAGCTCGACAATCTGGTCGCCGGCGGCATCGGCTATCCGCACGGCCTGGTCGAGACGCTGATCAAGGAATGTGAGGAGGAGGCGAACCTGCCCGAGGCGCTGGCGGCACGCTCGGTGCCCGTCGGCGCGGTCTCCTACCGCATGGCGGTGAAGCACGGGCTCAGGGACGACGTGCTGTTCTGCTACGACCTCGAATGCCCGCGCGACTTCACGCCGAAGAACAATGACGGCGAGCTGGTCGCCTTCGACCTGCGCGATGCCGCCGAGGCCATGGCAATCGCGCGCCGAGGCGACGACTTCAAGTTCAACGTCAACCTCGTGCTGATCGATTTCGGCCTGCGCCACGGCCTCATCGCATCCGACGATCCCGAATACCTCGCGCTCACGACCGGCATCCATCGCCCGATCGACTGACTGGCGAATCTGCTAAGATCGCCCGCGCGGCCGTTCGCACGGCCCAAGGGAGGGCGCCATGGATTTCGGCTATTTCTCGCTGACCGACAACCACTACATCGACAACCGGCGCAGCGCCAACGACTGCATCCGCGACGTCGTCGACGAGGCGGTCTATGCCGAGCAACTCGGCCTGCATTCCGCCTGGGTCGGCGAGCATCATTTCAACTCGCTCGGTGTGCTCTCCAGCCCCGATCTCGCCCTTGCCTATATCGCCGCACAAACCAAGCGCATCCGCCTCGCGCCGGCGGTGACGGTATTGCCGCTGCATCATCCGATTCGCGTCGCCGAGCAATGGGCAACGCTCGATCTCCTGAGCAACGGCCGCGTCGATTTCGCGACCGGGCGCGGCTACGACCGCAACGAATATGTCCCGTTCGACGCGCCCTTCGATGACAACGTCGCCGCCTTCACCGAGGGACTCGAGGTCGTGCAGCGGCTGTGGTCGAGCCCCGAGCCGGTCTCGCATCGCGGCAAGTATTATTCCTTCGAGAACGTGGCGATCACGCCGCAGCCGATCCAGCGCCCGATCCCGGTGCATGTCGCCGCGTTCTCGCGGCCGACCGTGGAACTCGCCGCGCGTTTCGGCTGCGGCCTCGTGGTCGCGGCTTTCGCGGCGGCGATCACGCTCGGCGGTCTCAGACAAGTCGCCGACATGTACCGCGAGGCTTGCGCCAAATACGGCACCAAGCCGGGGCGCATGATCTCGAGCTATTTCCTTCATTTCGCCGACACGCCAGAGCAGAAGCAACAGGCGCTGCATCGCCAGGTACGCTATTGGCGGGAATGCGGCGGCGCGGTGCATGTCGGCACGCGCGAGACCGCCCCCAAGAGCTACGACTATTATTTCGACTTCAAGGAGAAGATGCTCCAGTCGAAGCCCGAGGAGATCACCGAGCGCGCGGTGCTCCTCGGCAACGCGGCCCAGATCGCCGACACGTTGAAAACCCTCGAAGCGATCGGCTTCAGCGAGGTGATCCTCTATTTCGGCGTCGGCCTCAAGCCGCATGCCCAGGTGAAGGACGAGATGGCGCGCTTCATGGCCGAGGTCGCGCCGGCGTTCCGCGGCTAGATTCGAAAATTTAGACCGTGATTCACGGATGAGACGAAATCGCATGCGATTCCGTCTCATCCGATCATGGTCTAGGCTCTAAACTGCGGGAACAGCGTCTCGGCATTGCCGCGGTTGATCGCGCGCAACTCCGCCGCGTTGAAGCCGAAATGCTCGAGGCCGGGCACGGTATCGCCGGGCTTCAAGAACGGGAAATCGCTGCCGAAGAGCATCTGGCTCACCGGCACCAGCGCCTTGAGCGCGGTGAGCGCGGGCCGGCTGGTCGAGGTGGTGATGTCGTAATGCAACCGCTTCAGCACCGCCATCGCGGCTTCCTGGCTGGTGAAGCCGGCGCTTTTCACCACCGTCGCGTTGCGGGTGATGCGGTCGGCCAGCATCGGCAGCGCCGCGCCGTCATGGGTGAAAATGAAGCGGATATCGGGATAGCGGGTGAAAGTGCCGCGGAACAGCATCGCGGTGATGCAGCGCGTCACGTCGAACATGAATTCGACCGTCGGCACCGGCACGCCGGGGACGAGCCGGGCGCAGCAACCGGGCGCGGTCGGATGGATGAAAACCACGGTCTTGCGTCCGTTGAGCTCGGCGAAGAGCGAATCAAACAGCGGATCGCCCGGCCATTTGTCGCCGTAAGAGGTAACGAGGCCGATACCGTCGGCCTTCAACGTATCGAGCGCGTAAGCCGCCTCCTTCAGCGCCGCATCGGTATCGGGCAGCGGCACCGCCGAAGAAGCCGAAGCGGCCTTTGTGGTCGGCGCGCAGCTGCGCCGAATACTCGTTGCTGCGGCGGCAGAGGCTCGACGCCTCGTCCTTGAAACTCGCCCAAGCCGTCGGGTTCGAGAGGATCGCGGTGGCAATCCCCCAGCGATCCATTTGCTCGAGCGAGCGCTCGGGCGTCCAGGCGACGACGTCGTTGCCATAGGGGCTGCCAGCGAGCAGCTCGGCGCGCGTGCGCTCCAACAGGAAAGGCGGCTCTGTGTGGTGATGCACGTCGATGCGGCGCGGATTGGCCTTGCTTTGCGCGGCCGCCAAATCCGGCAGCAAGGTCGCGGTCCCTAAGCCGGCGATCACCGCACGGCGCGATAGCTCGATCATTCCTCCCCCTCGCCCGATCTAGCGATCGAGTCTCAGCACATAAATCCCGTGATTCTTGTCGGTGACGTAGATGAAGCCGCGATTGTCGACCAGCACGTCCTCGCTCTGGCAGACGAGCTTGGTCTTCGGCAGCACGCCGCGCCGCTCGATGGGATCGGGCGGCACGAAATAGGCGATCTCCTTGACCAGCTTGTCGTCGGAGATGTCGAACACGCGCAGCCCCGCATTGAAATAGGTGAGAAAACACAAATTCTCGTCGTGCATCAGCAGGTCCTGATACTGCCACTGATGCTGGTTGTGCGGGCCGAAGCGGCCGCCCTTCTCGCAGAAATTCTTATAGGGCGCGTCCTCGGGCGGACGCGGCAGCGGAAACAACGAGCAGAGCCGCGGCTTGGCCGGGTCCTTGATGTCGACCATGCCGGCATAGCCCAAGGGCTCGTTGCAATTCTCGGCGATCGCCTCGGAATTGCAGATGACGAGCTCGCGCTTGCTCAAAGGCTGCGCCGTATGCACGGCGATGAAGGACTGGAACGGCGGCGAGAACGGCAGGTCGCCGACCAGGCTCGGCTTCTTCACGTCGCTGATATCGAGGATGACAAAGCCACCGCCACCATAGGGCAGATAGGCGCGCTCGCCGCGGCGATAGGCGCCACCATGCAGCATGGTCGATTGCGGCGCGCCGGTCTCGCCGCCCGCCTTCCACTGGCCCTTGCGCCACCAGCGCGAGACCTCGACCGGATGCGTCGGATCGTCGATATCGACGATCTGCAGGATCTGTCCCTCATAGCCTTCCGGCAGGCCGGTCGCGAAGACATAGCGGCCGCCGTCATAGTAATTGCGATGCGTGCCGCTGCCGCCGGTCTTCCATTGCCCGAGATGCTCGGGATTCTCGGGATCGGCGAGGTCCCATATGTGGAAGCCTTCGTCGAATGGCGCGCCGGGCGTATCGCCCCAGCCCGGCGAGATGCGCTCGGCCGAGGTGACCATGCGCGTGCCGGCGATCTGCACCTGCAAGGTCCAAGTGTTGGGATGGCCCGGGATGAAGCGGACATGGCGCGGCTGGGTCGGATCGGTGACCTCAAGAATATGCAAACCCGATTCCCACAGCGCCGGGCAATAGAGATACCAGCGCTCGCCTTTCTTATGCAGCGCGAGCTTGAAGCCGGGCTTGCCGAGGAGGTCGTGATAGCCGACCGCCTTCAAACCTTTCGCGTAAGCCTTGCCCGGCGGGAAATCCATGCGCCTCTCCCTATTTTGCTTCGGCCATCGCGCGCACCTCGGCAGGCGAGCGGCCGGCCTCGCGCAGCGCTCTCAAGGTAAGCGCCTTGTCGCGTTTGGCAAAGCGCTTGCCTTGCGTGTCCGTCAATAGCCGATGATGGCGATAGCGCGGTGTCGGCAGATGGAGAAGTGCCCGCAGCAAGCAGTGAATATGCGTCGCGGCGAAAAGATCGGCGCCGCGCGTCACCAGGGTCACGCCTTGCCGCGCGTCGTCGACAGTCACCGCGAGGTGATAGCTCGCCGGCACGGCCTTGCGCGCGAGCACGACATCGCCGAGCGTCTCGGGTCGAACCTCGATGCGGCCCTGCGCGTCGTCTTCCCAGGCGAGCGGCCCGGTCAGCGCCGCCGCGCGCGCCACATCGAGCCGCAGCGCGAAGCTCTCGCCCGCCGCGATATGGCGCAGGCGTTCCGCGGTCGAGAGCGTGCGGCAGGTCCCGGGATAAACGGGACTTTCCTCGCCCTGCGGCGCGCCGCCGGCGCGGGCGATCTCGGCGGCAATCTCGGCGCGGGTGCAGAAACAGGGATAGATCAGGCCGGCGCTATCGAGCCGATCGAGCGCCGCTGCGTAATCGGCGAAATGCTCGGACTGCTTTCGCACCGCGCCATCCCAATCGAGGCCGAGCCAGGCGAGGTCTTCCAAAATCGCGTCGGTGAATTCAGGCTTGCAGCGCGTCCGATCGATATCCTCGATCCGCAAGAGGAATTTGCCGCCGGCTTCGCGCGCCGCGCGCCAAGCATGAAGCGCCGAATAGGCGTGGCCCAAATGCAGATAGCCGGTCGGACTCGGCGCGAAACGGGTGACGATCATCTCGTTGCAGTTCGATCTCGCGCCCCCTGAACTTGGCGAAGGGCGGCTACGCCCTCGGCAAGTTCGGGCTCCGCTCAGGGTGAAGACGGATTGTCGACGGCATTAAGAAATGCGCCTCATCCTGAGCGAAGTCGAAGGACCCGCGGTGCGCGTCCGCGCGAATCGCAAAAAAAGCCTCACACGCCCGTCTCGCGATGGATGAAGGCGACCGCCGCCGCGACCGCGTCTTTCGCGCCCTGCGACGACGGGTCGCTGCGCGGCAGGTCGTATTTCGGCCCGGCGAAGAAATGCGTCTCGAGCTTGCCACCCTTGGCGCGAAAGCCGTTGATGAAGCCTTCCATCAGATGCCGCGGATGAAGCTCGTCGGCGGGGTTTTGGATATAGAGGATGTGCGGGAATTCGACGTTGTCGCCGCGCTCCAGCGCGAGCAGCGGACTGCCTTCGCCCATCGCGTCCTCGCTAAGCCAGTAGCGTTCCTGCTGCGCGACCGCGCCGCCGCGATTCTGATAAACCTGCTGCCCCGCCGGTTTCGCCTTGCGGTCGCGGTAGCGGCCTAAGGGACAGATCACCGGCCAAAAGCTCACGACATAGGGCACGCGCGCATCGAGCGAATAGCCATTGAGCTTCAGCGCCGCATAGCGCGGATCGTTCGGCTTCATGCCGTTCAAGACCACGAGATGGCCGCCGCTCGACGTGCCCATGCTGCCGACGAGCTCCGGCCGCGTGTCGAAATACGCCGCCTGCGATTTGAGCCAGCGAATGGCGTAATTCACGTCCGCGACCGAGCCGGGATAGGTCGCGACCGGCGGATTGCGGAAATCGATCGCGGCGACGACGACACCGCCTTTCGCGACCTCCTGGTTGATGGTGTCGTTGTTGGTACGGTTGCCTTCGCACCACGCGCCGCCATGCGCCTCGATCACCGCCGGGAACGGGCCCGGGCCGCGCGGCCGGAACACCCGCGCCATATAGGGCGTCTGGCCGTGGCACAGGAATTCGATTTCCTCGATATCGACGTCGTAGCTCTTGCTCATCGCGCACCTTGCGGCTCGGCGGGTTCGGGAACGAGGCCAGCGGCGCGCACCGCGCCGATGGCGATCGCCTCGTCCTCGTCGGCGTCGTCGCCCGAGGAGCCGACAGCGCCGATGATCTCGCCATCCTCGTTCTTGATGAGCACGCCGCCCGGCGTCGGCACCAGCCGGCCTTGCGTCGCGACGGTCAGCGACTGGATGAAGATCGGCGCGTTCTCGGCGATCTTGCCGATGGCGCGGCTCGGCCGGTTCATCACCAGCGAGCCGAAGGCCTTGCCCATCACCACGTCGAAGCGGCGGATTCCAGTGCCGTCCTCGCGCTTGAAGGCGACGAGATCGCCGCCGGCATCGAGCACGCCGACCGTCATCGGCCGAAGCTTGCGCCGCCGCGCCTCGGCGAGCGCATGATCGATGATCTTCGCCGCGGTCGCCAGATCGACGCCGCGTACCGCCGCACGAGATACCGTCGCCATGGCTGCCTCCGGGTGTGCGCTCGCTTTGTGACGGCAGCGTGGCACAGGAGCCTTGTTCTGCCAAGCCGGGCCCTTAACAAAGCGCACGCGATCCTCTATCTCCCGTCACATGGCAATTCTCGATGGACCGCATCTTCTCCCGCCGCATGGCAAGCCGCAGCAGCTCGTGGTGCTGCTGCATGGCTATGGCGCCGACGGCAACGACCTCATCGGCCTCGCGCCGGAATGGCAGCCGCTACTGCCCGATACTGAATTCGTCTCGCCGCACGCGCCCTTCCCCTGCGAGGCGATGCCTTTCGGCCGGCAATGGTTCGGCTTCCAGGGCCGCACGCCGGTGCAGGTGCTCGACGGCGTCAAGGCCGCGGCCGCGATTCTCGACCGTTTCCTCACCGAGCTCCTCGCCGAGCGCGCCATCGACGAGAGCAAGCTCGCCCTGGTCGGCTTCTCGCAAGGCGCAATGATGTCGCTTTATGTCAGCCTGCGCCGCGCCAAGCCGGTCGCGGGCGTCGTCGCTTATTCTGGGCGGCTCTTCGCCGCAGAGGCGCTTGCCGGCGAATTGCGCTCGCGGCCGAAGATCCTGCTCGTCCACGGCGACGCCGACGAGGTCGTGCTGCCGCAAGCCCATCCCGAGGCGCTTACCGCGCTGCAAGCGGCGGGCGTCGCGGTCGAGGGCATGCTGCGTCCCGGCCTTGGCCACGGCATCGACGCTGAGGGTCTGGTGCGCGGCGGCGAGTTCCTCAAAGCGGCGTTCGGCATCGCGTAATTTTTTCGTTTTCGTCATTCCCGCGAAAGCGGGAATCCAGGATCACACATCACGCGGTTGCCCCTGGACTCCGGATCGCGCCGCCTTCCGGCTTGTCCGGGGTGACGCCCTATTTTTGATTATTTGCTATCAATGAAGGGCGTCAGCTTCGCGAGCATCGCCGGATCGTCCCAGGCGGCGCCGCCTTCTTCCTTGCCGAGGATCGTGCCGCTGGCCGAGATGAGATAGCTGGTCGGCAAGCCTTCCGCGCCGAAAGCCTCGGTTGCCGCGGCTTTGGGATCGAGATAGATCGCAAGCTGCTTGATGCCGTTCTTGGCGAGGAACGGCGCGACCGCGGCATCGCCCTGGCGATCTTCGGAGATGGCGAGGATGGTGAGCCTGTCGCCGAGCTTTGCCTGCAGGCGCTCGAGCGCCGGCATCTCCTGGACGCAGGGCCCGCACCAGGTCGCCCAGAGATTGACCAGCAGCACCCGGCCTTTGAAATCGGCGAGTTGCTTCTCGTTGCCGTCGCGCGTCGCAAAAGCCAGCGCGGGCGCTGGCAGCGGCTGTGACAGCGCGGTAAACTGGCCGAGGTTTTGGCTCGCCGTCGCGGCGGCGGGCGCTTGCGGCATCCCTTCTTGGGGGGTGGGCTCGATGCGGGCGGGACGCAAGGACAGCAGCAGCAGCGCCGCACCGCACAGGACGAGCAGCACCGTGAGCGCGCGTAACGTGACCTTCAGCCTCAGCGGCATCCTCGACGGCCTCCGGCCATGAGCGCAGCACGGACGAAAGCACCCGTCAACGCCGCCCCCGTCAATTTGGCGTGGGGCGGACGTTTCGCCGCAGCGCCGGGCGCGATCATGCAGGCGATCAACGCTTCGCTCGAGATCGACAAGCGGCTTTATGCCCAGGACATCGCCGGCTCGCTCGCGCATAGCACGATGCTGGTCAAACGCCGGATCATCTCGCGCAACGACGGCGCCGCGATCGCCCGCGGCCTCAATAGGATCAAGCGCGAGATCGAGAACGGCAAGTTTCCGTTCCGCATCGAGCACGAGGACATCCATCTCAACATCGAGGCGCGGCTCGCTGAGCTGATCGGTGCCCCGGCGGGACGGCTGCATACCGCGCGCTCGCGCAACGACCAGGTGGCGACCGATTTCCGCCTCTGGGTGCGCGACGCGATCGACCGGCTTGACCGCCACATGATGGCGTTGCAAGCGGCGCTGATCGCGCAGGCCGAACGCCACGCCGCGACCATCATGCCGGGCTTCACCCATCTGCAGGTCGGCCAGCCGGTGGCCTTAGGCCATCACCTCCTCGCCTATGTCGAGATGCTCGGCCGCGACCGCGGGCGCCTTGCGGATGCGCGCAAGCGCTTGAACGAATCGCCTTTGGGCGCGGGCGCGCTCGCCGGCACGTCCTTCCCGATCGACCGGGCAATGACGGCGAAGGCGCTGGGCTTCGACCGGCCGGCGGCGAATTCGCTCGATGCGGTCTCGGATCGCGATTTCGCCCTCGAATTCCTTTCCGCGGCGGCGATCGCGGCGACGCATCTCTCGCGCCTTGCCGAAGAGATCATCCTTTGGCTGACCGAGCCGTTCAAATTCATCCGCCTGAGCGACGCCTTCACCACCGGCAGCTCGATGATGCCGCAGAAGCGCAATCCCGACGCCGCCGAGCTGGTGCGCGCCAAGGCCGGGCGGCTGATCGGCACGCTGACCGGTCTGCTCGCGGTGATGAAAGGCTTGCCGCTCGCCTATGCCAAGGACATGCAGGAGGACAAGGCGCCGGTCTTCGACGCCGCCGAGACGCTCGCCTTGTGTCTCGCCGCCTCGGCCGGCATGGTGCGCGATATGAAAGTCGATAAAGCGGCGATGCGCCGCGTCGCCGAAAGCGGCTTCTCGACCGCGACCGATCTCGCGGATTGGTTGGTGCGGCATCTGAAGCTGCCGTTCCGTCAGGCGCATCACGTCACCGGCGCGCTGGTCGCGCGCGCCGAGGCGCTAGGCTGCGATCTCGCCGCGCTGCCGATCGCCGAGATGCGCCGCGTCGAGAAGCGCATCACGCCGGGGGTTTATCGCGTGCTCACGGTCGAGCGCTCGGTCGCGAGCCGCACCAGCTTCGGCGGCACCGCGCCAGCCAATGTCGCCCGCGCTGCCACGGCGGCGCGCAAGCGTTTCGTGAGCGACGCGCGATGAGCGCGGGCTGGCGCATCCTCGCGGCGCTGCTCGTCGCACTGGCGCTCGCCGGCTGCGGCAAGAAAGCGCCGCCCCAACCGCCGCCCGGCGTGCCCAACATTTTTCCGCAGCAATATCCCGCCCAGTGAGCGCGCGCGTCGAGCCAGCATCCTGGGCGCCCGAAATCGCCTATCGCGACGGCGCGCTCGCGGTCGAGGCGATTCCGCTCGCCGCGATCGCCGACGAGGTCGGCACGCCGTTCTATGCCTATTCGGCGGCGCAGATCGAGCGGCGCTATCGCGCCTTCGCCGGCGCGTTCGGCGCGATCCAGCCAACCGTCTGCTATTCGGTGAAGGCCAATCCCAACATCGCGATAGTAACGCTGCTCGGAAAGCTCGGCGCCGGCGCCGACGTCGTCTCGGAAGGCGAGTTCCGCCGCGCGCTCGCCGCCGGCATCCCCGGCAGCCGCATCATCTTCTCGGGCGTCGGCAAGACCGGCGGCGAGCTCGAATTCGCGCTCGCCCATGACGTCCACCAGATCAACGTCGAATCCCTGCCCGAGCTCGAGGCGCTGAGCGCGGTCGCGTCACGCATGGGCCGCGTCGCGCCGGTGGCGCTGCGCATCAATCCCGATGTCGATGCGCGCACCCACGCGAAGATCACCACCGGCCGCAAGGAAAACAAGTTCGGCATCGACCTGCCGCATGCGCGCGCCGCCTATCGCCGCGCGCAGGCCCTGCCCGGGATCGCGCCCCTGGGCATCGCCGTCCATATCGGCTCGCAGCTGACCAGCCTCCGGCCGTTCGAGACTGCGTTCCGCCGCATCGCCGAACTTTACCGGCAGCTCCGCGCCGAGGGCGTGCCGCTCGAGCGCCTCGATCTCGGCGGCGGGCTCGGCATCCGCTATGCCGACGAGACGCCGCCCCCAATCGCCGATTACGGCGCGATGGTCGCGCGCATCGCCGGCAATCTCGGCGCCGCGCTTTCCTTCGAGCCGGGCCGCGCCCTGGTCGGCAATGCCGGCGTGCTGGTAGCACAAGTCGTTTATGTGAAACAGGGCATGACGCGCCGTTTCGTCATTCTCGACGCGGCGATGAACGATCTGATGCGGCCGGCATTGTATGACGCGTGGCACGAGATTTTGCCGCTCAAGGGGCCGGCGCCCCGGCGCGGCATGAAAGAGGCCGATATCGTGGGTCCGGTATGCGAGACCGGCGATACCTTCGCCGCAAAGCGCAAGATTCCGCCGCTTTCCGCCGGGGACCGCATCGCCCTGATGTCGGCGGGTGCCTATGGCGCTTCAATGAGTTCGGGATACAATACCCGCCTGCCGGCGCCGGAGGTGCTGGTCAGCGGCGCACGTTTCGCCGTGATCCGGCCCCGGCCGAGCTATCAGGCGGTGCTCGGCGAAGATCGCGTTCCGCCTTGGCTCACCAAGAATTGATCCGGCCGGCCGCGTAAGGGCCATGCAAGTGATGGTCGCATGAGCATCGACACCGCTGCTGTCCCGCCCGGCTCTTCGGGCACACCGCCGCGCCTCAAGCGCCGCCTCGGCTTCGCCGCCGTGGCGCTGGTGTGGGAGCGGCTGTGGCCGGCGCTGTGGCCGGCGATGTTCATCGTCGGCGTCTTCCTCGCCCTCGCCCTGTTCGACATCCCGGCGCGCTTGCCGGCAGCGCTGCATTGGCTGCTGCTGGCGCTGACGCTGGCGCTTCTGACCCTCGCCGTGCTCGACGGCATGCGGCGCTTTTCCTGGCCGAGCCGTGAAGATGCGCGGCGCCGGGTCGAGACCGCGAGCCGGCTCGACCATCGCCCGCTGACCGCGATCGAGGACCGGCTCGCCATCAACACCGAAGATGCCGGCACCGCCGCGCTGTGGCACGCGCATCAACAGCGCATGGCCGCGGCGGCATGGCAGTTGCGCGTCGGCGCGCCGGAAGCCGGCCTGCTGCGCCGCGATCCTTTCGCCTTGCGCATCGTGCTCGCGCTCCTCGTGCTGCTCGCTGCAATCGATGCCGGCGACGATTGGGCCGCGCGGCTCATCCGCGCCTTCAGCCCCGAAACCGCGCGCGGCGGCGCCGCGGTCTCGACCCTCGATATCTGGATGACGCCGCCCGACTACACGGGCCTGCCGCCGCAATTCCTGCCCGCGCGCGCCAACAAGACGATCTATGTGCCGATCGGCAGCACGCTCTTGGCGCAGGTGCATGGCGGCCGCAACCCGCCGCGCCTCAAGATCGACGCCGCCGACAGCAATTTCTCGAAGCTCGACGAGCACGACTTCAAGGGCACCGCGACGATCACCGCGGGCAAGCGCATCACCGTCGAGCAGGACGGCCGCGCGCTCGGCGCATGGAACATCGCCGTGGTGCCCGATCACCCGCCGACCGTCACCTTCGCCAAACAGCCCTCGCATACCGACCGCATGGCGCTGCGCCTCGACTACAAGGCGAGCGACGATTACGGCGTCGAGAGCGCGACCGCGGTGATCCACCGGCTCGACGAGCCGACAACGCCGCCGCTGACCCTCGACCTTCAGCTTCCCGGCCAGCATCTGACCGACGCCAAGGGCACGGGCTTCTTCGACCTCACCGCCAATCTCTGGGCCGGCATGCCGGTGCGGATCGAGCTCCAGGCGAAGGACGCGCTCGGCCAGGTCGGCACCAGCGAAGCGGTCGAAACCGTGCTGCCCGAGCGGCAGTTCCACAACCCCGTCGCCAAGGCCCTGGTCGAGGAGCGCAAAGAGCTGGCGCGCCATCCCGCCGACAAGGACTCGGCGGCCGACATCATCTCCGATCTCTCGCTGCGGCCCGCCCGCTACAACAACGACGTCGTCGCCTTCATGGCGATGCGCACCGCTCAGGCGCGGCTGCATCTCGACCGCGACGGGTCCTCGATCGCGCCGGTGCAGCAATTGCTATGGGACACGGCGGTGCGGATCGAGGAAGGCCGTAGCCCCGCCGATCAGCAGGATCTGCGCAACGCGATGCGTCAGCTGCAGGACGCGCTCGCGCATAACGCGCCCGACGATGAGATCCAGCGGCTGATGAGCCAGCTGCAACAGGCGATGAACAAGTATCTGCAATCGCTGGCGCAGCAGATGCAGCACATGGACCCGAATCAGCTGCCGCCGGCCAATCCGCAGAACATGCTGTCGATGCGCGACCTGCAGCAGATGCTTGATCGCGCGCGCGAGCTGGCGCAGACCGGCGCCAAGGACCAGGCGCGGCAATTACTGTCGCAACTTCAGCAGATGCTCGAGAATTTGCGGCTCGCGCGGCCGATGCCCGGCCAGGGCAGCCCGCAGCAGCAGATGATGAGCCAGATGCAGCAGATGATGCAGCAGCAGCAGCAGCTCCTCGACCACTCCTTCAGCCAGTCGCGCAACGGCCCGCAAGGCCAGAACATGCAGAACGACGCGCAGCAGCAGGAAGCGCTACGCCAGATGCTGAACCAGATGATGCAGCAATTGCAGCAGCAGGGCGGGCAGACGCCGCAGGCGATGCAACGCGCCGAGCGGGCGATGCGCGGCGCCGAACAGGCCCTGGGGCAGAACCAGCCGGGCCAGGCGGTCGGCCCGCAGACCGACGCGCTCGACGCGCTGCAAGAGGCGGCGCGCGGCATGGCCAATCAGATGATGGGCAACAATTATGGCGACGGGCCGGGCGGCGAGCCCTTGGACGATCCCGGCCTGCATCAGGCCCAGCGCGATCCCTTCGGACGGCTGCTCGACACCGAGAACGGCAATGGCGGCATCGACGACGGCGGCCAGTTGCGCATGGGCAAGAGCAACGAGACCGCGCTCGACAAGGCCAAGGAGATTCTCGAGGAGCTGCGCCGCCGCGCCGGCGAGCGCTCGCGGCCCGAGATCGAGCACGATTACATCGACCGGCTGCTGAAGCAGTTCTAGCCGCGCCGCTTGTGCGGCGGCGGAAGCTTCAATTCTTCTTCAGCAACGTGCTGACCGCGCCGCAAATTTCGTCGAGATTGAAAGGCTTCATCACGACGCCGTCGACCAGCGCGTCGAGATTGTGCGCACGCTGACGCTCGGCGTCGTAGCCGGTCATCAGCATGATCTTCATCGCCGGATAGTCGCGGCTCGCCTTGAGCGCGAGTGCAACGCCGTCGGGCTCGGGGATGACGATATCGGCGAGCAGCAGATCGAAGCGGTCGGCGGCGAGAGCGGCGAGCGCGCCCATGCCATCATCGACCTTGGTCACCGCATGTCCCTGCTTCGTCAGCGCCTGGGCGAGGAACGCCGCCAGCGCGGGATCGTCCTCGGCCACCAGGATCTTCGCCATGGCGCGTCAGCCGCCGGCCGGCGCGAAGCTGACGACGACGCCGGTCGCGGCGTCGGGCGGCTGCTGGATAGTGGTGTGGAAGGGCGCATTCGCGTCCGGCGCCAGCGGCTGATCGGTCACCGCGACCGTCCAGCTCTGGAGCTCCTTGTTGCTGGCGTCGCGCAGCGCGACGCGCAGCTTCGGTACCGGCCGCGCCATTCCCGAGATATTGGTGACGACGCCATCGATCGTCAGCGTCGGCACGCCGTTCTCGACTCCGCGTGACGGGGTGACTTGGCGCAGCTCGAGGCCGAAGCCCGGCGCGGTCGGGCCGAGGCCGAGGAGCGCATAGACTCGCGCCGTCTCCGGCAGCGCATTCATGACGATCTCGCGCTCGGCGACCAGACCCCACACCCCCCAGACGATCAGCAACACGAGCGCCGCAATCGCCCCGCGACGCAGCCAGCGTGCGCCGCGGCTGCGGTGCGCCACTGCCGGAAGCTGAATGCGGCGCACATTGTCGTCGCTGCGCATGGTGACCGACGGCTCCGCCGCCGGCGGCTCGAGCGGCGGCGCATCGGGTGCTGGCGCCGCTTCGTCGGGCGCCGCCACGAACCAGGTGTGCTGGCAATTGGCGCAGCGCACGCGCCGGCCCGCCGCACCGAGTGCGCGCGGATCGAGGACATAGCGCTTCGAGCAATTGCTGCAGGTGACGATCATGGCCCCCCGCCACCGGTGATTCAAACGCACTCGGTTATAAAGCGCCGCTGCCGGTCAAGGCAAGGAACCGGCACCGAGTCGCGTCCGTGCGCGGCGATCGCCGTGCAAGGCGGCTTTACCGCGGACTGGCGCGCATGCCATGGTGCAGCGATCGCCAGAAGGAAAGCGCCGCGCCGCCGCGGTGCAGGAGAAGCGTCGCCGGTGGTGCGGTTCGAGAATGTCGGCATGCGTTACGGCACCGGGCCCGAGGTGCTGCGCGATCTCAGCCTCTATTTACCCCCGGGATCCTTCCATTTCCTGACCGGGGCAAGCGGCGCGGGCAAGAGCACCCTGCTGCGGCTGATATACCTCGCCGAGCGGCCAACGCGCGGCTTGATCTCGCTGTTCGACAAGGACATGTCGCGTCTGAAACGCCGCGCGCTGGCGCCGATTCGCCGCCAGATCGGCGTCGTGTTCCAGGATTTCCGCCTACTCGACCATCTCTCGGCTTTCGACAATGTCGCGCTGCCGCTGCGCGTCGCCGGCGCGCCCGAGACGCGCATCCGCGACAACGTCACCGAGTTGCTGCAATGGGTCGGGCTCGCCGACAAGCTCGCGGCGCGGCCGCCGACGCTGTCGGGCGGACAGCAGCAGCGCATCGCGATCGCTCGCGCCGTGATCGCCCGGCCGCAGCTGCTGCTCGCCGACGAGCCCACCGGCAATGTCGACGATGCGATGGCGCTGCGGCTCTTGCGCCTGTTCGAGGAGATGAACCGGCTCGGCACCACGGTCGTGCTCGCGACCCATAACGAGGGATTGGCGGCAGCCCTCGGCCATCCGCGACTGCACCTCGAGAACGGCGAGCTCAAGCACCCATGATCCGCCGCCGCACCGACGACATTCCGCTGCGCCGCGACGGCACCGCGCGCTTCCTGCCCTGGCTGATCGCGCCGACCGTCTATCTCGCGACCATCGCGCTTGCCTTCATGCTGGCGCTGAGCGGCGTGCTGCAGGAATGGGACCGCGGCCTCGTCGGCACCATGACGGTCGAGCTGCCGCCCGCCGCGGCGAGCGATGCGACTGCCGGCGCGGTCGTCTCGGCGTTGCGCGCGACGCCTGGCATCGCCAGCGCGACGGCGCTCGATCGCGTCGCCGAGGGCAAGCTGCTCGCGCCCTATATCGGCACGGCGGTTGCGCCCGAAGAGCTCGACCTGCCGCGGCTCATCGATGTGCGCGTCGCGGTGGGCGCCGCCCTCGACCTCACGGCGCTCAAGAAGAAGCTCGCGGCGGTCGCGCCGGGCATCGTCCTCGACGATCACCAGCAATGGCTGGACCGGCTCTACGCCCTCGCTCTGTCGATCGAGGCGGTGGGCCTCGCGATCGTCGCGATGGTGAGCGCCGCCGCAGTGCTGACGGTGATCTTCACCACCCGCGCCGGCCTCGCCGTGCATCGCGATGTGATCGAGCTGCTGCACATGATGGGCGCGCGCGATGGCTATATCGCGCGCCAGTTCGAGCGCGAGGCGCTGCGCTTGGGCTTTGCCGGCGGCGCCGGCGGACTCGTGCTTGCCGCGGTGACGATCTGGGGCCTCGGCCATGCCGCCGCCGCGGTGTCGATCTTCGGCGAGGAAGCCGCGCTGCTGCCCGATCTGCAGCTCGTCGCCTGGCAATGGGGCGCCCTCGCGCTATTGCCGCTGGCGGCGGGACTGGCGGCAATGGTGACGGCGCGTCTCACTGTGCTGCGCACCCTGGCGCGGCTGCCGTGACCCGCACGCGCGCCGTGCGGCTCCTGCGCGGCGGCGGCGCGCTGGCGGCGTTGCTTGCCGTGCTCTGGCTCGTCGGCCTGTGGCGCTTCGCCGAGACCATTCCGCGCAGCGTCGCCGAACCCGACCGGGCGACCGACGCGATCGTGGTCCTGACCGGCGGCGCTCTCCGGGTCGAGGGCGGCTTGCGGCTTCTTGCCGAGGGCAAGGCCAAGAAGCTCTTCATCTCGGGCGTCTATCGCGGCGTCGACGTCGCCGAGCTGCTCCATGTCTCGCGCCAGTCGCCGGATAGCGCTGCCTGCTGCATCGTGCTCGGCCACGCCGCGGCCGACACCGCCGGCAATGCACGCGAGACGGCGCAGTGGATGAGGCAGGAAGGCTATCATTCGCTGCGCCTCGTCACCGCCAGCTATCACATGCCGCGCAGCCTGCTGGAATTCGCCCGCGCCATGCCCGATAAGGAGATCGTGCCCAATCCGGTATTCCCCGAATCCCTGCATGATTCGCGCTGGTGGCGCTCGCGCACGACCGTGCTGCTGATCGCCGGCGAATATACGAAATACCTAGTCGCGCTGGTGCGGCCGACCGTGCTCTCGCCGCTTGTGCCGCCGGGGGCCGGCGATTGATTGCCCTGCGCTCGCTCGCTTTCCAATGCCTGTTCTATCTCTGGACCGCGCTCTGCGCGCTCGCCGGCCTGCCGCTGCTGCTGGCGCCGCGACTTTGGATGATGCGCTTCGGCACCGGATGGTCGCGGATGGCGTTGTGGCTGCTGCGCAGCACCACCGGGCTCGATCACGAGATCCGCGGGCGCGCGCATCTGCCGGCGGGACCGGTGCTCATCGCGATGAAGCATCAATCGGCCTGGGACACTTTCGCCGTGCCGGTGCTGTTTGCGCTGCCGGCGATGGTGATCAAGCGCGAGCTTGGTTGGGTCCCGTTCTACGGCTGGTACGCGCTGAAGGCCGGGATGATCCCGGTCGATCGCAGCGGCGGCGCCAAGGCGTTATTGCGCATGGTCGCCGCCTGCAAGGCGGCTTTGGCGCGGAATCGGCCGATCGTCATCTTCCCCGAAGGCACGCGCAGCGCGGTCGGGGCGGCGGCACGCTATCAGGCCGGCGTTGCCGCGCTCTATGCGGCGCTCGATGTGCCGCTGGTGCCGGTGGCGGTGAATTCCGGACTGTTCTGGGGGCGGCGTGCCTTCCGCAAGCGCCCGGGCCGGATCGTCGTCGAGATATTGCCGGCGATCCCGCCGGGCAGCGACCGCCGCGCGGCGCTGACGGAGCTCCAATCCCGGATCGAGGCCGCGACCGCGCGTCTTGTCGCCGAGGGCTGCGGCGCCTGATCTGGCGACGGGGACAAAGCTGTGGAAACCGCGCCGCGCAAAGCGGGGATAATGCCAAGAGAGGCTTTTGGACAAAGGCTTGGCGCTGGGGCAACGGGGGCGAAAGCCGGGAAAACAAAGGCAGAACAAATCCTTGACCTCCGCCCTTAGGATGCCTAAAATCTATGATGTATCAATGATTTCGGGGTAATGGCAGACCGCGGCGGACTTCCGGGCGGTCTCTTTTCGTCGAGAGGCCAGGCGTGATGGCGAGCGTCGCTTCGATCTCCCAACAGATCTGGGACATGAAATACCGGCTCAAGGGGCCGGACGGTGCCGCTGTGGACAAGACCATCGACGATACCTGGTCGCGGATCGCCACCGCCCTCGCCGCTTCCGAGCGCGATCCCGCCGCCTGGACGCCGCGCTTTGCCGAAGCCCTCGCCGATTTCAAATTCCTGCCGGCCGGGCGGATCGTCGCCGGCGCCGGCACCGGCCGCAACGTCACCCTTTTCAACTGTTTCGTCATGGGCACGATCCCCGACGATATGTCGGGGATTTTCGCGCATCTGCGCGAGGCCGCCCTCACCATGCAACAAGGCGGCGGCATCGGCTACGACTTCTCGACCTTGCGCCCCAAAGGCGCGCCGGTCAAAGGCGTCAGCGCCGACGCCTCGGGGCCGCTCTCCTTCATGGATGTGTGGGACGCGATGTGCCGTACCATCATGAGCGCCGGCTATCGCCGCGGCGCGATGATGGCGACAATGCGTTGCGACCATCCCGATATCGAGGCCTTCATCGAGGCGAAGCGCGAGCCGGGGCGGCTGCGCATGTTCAATCTCTCGGTCCTCGTCACCGACGCTTTCATGGCGGCGGTGAAGGAGGGCGCGCCGTGGGAGCTGAGCTTCGCCGGCACGACCCATAAGGTCGTGCGCGCGCGCGAGCTCTGGGACCAGATCATGCGCGCGACCTACGCCTATGCCGAGCCGGGCGTTATCTTCATCGACCGCATCAACCGCCGCAACAACCTCGCCTATTGCGAGACCATCGCCGCCACCAACCCCTGCGGCGAGCAGCCGCTGCCGCCCTACGGCGCGTGCCTTCTGGGCTCGATCAACCTCGCGGCGCTGGTGCGCGATCCATTCACCGAAGGCGCGCAGCTCGATCTCGAGGCGCTGAAGCGCGTCGTGCCGCTCGCCGTGCGCATGCTGGACAATGCGATCGACGTCTCGCGCTTCCCTTTGGAGGAGCAAGAGCATGAGGCGAAAGCCAAGCGCCGCATCGGCCTCGGCGTCACCGGCCTCGCCGACGCGCTGATCCTCTGCGGCGTGCGCTACGGCTCGGCCAAGGCGGTCGAGCTGACCGAGCAATGGATGAAGGCGATCCAGCGCGCCGCCTATTTCGCTTCGGTTGAGCTCGCGGCCGAGAAAGGCCCGTTCCCGCTCTTCGACAAGGATGCCTATCTCGCCGGCGAGACCATCGCCGGGCTCGATCCGGATCTGCGCAAAGCGATCGGCGATTACGGTATCCGCAACGCGCTGCTCACCTCGGTGGCGCCGACCGGCACGATCTCGATCTTCGCCGACAACGTATCCTCGGGCCTCGAGCCGGTGTTCAGCTTCCGCTACACGCGCAACGTGCTGTTGCCCGACGGCAGCCGCAAGGAGGAAGAGGTCTCGGATCACGCCTATCGCCTCTTCCGCCGCCTCAAAGGTGACGCCACCCCGCTGCCGGATTATTTCGTCGACGCGCAATCGCTGGCACCCGCCGATCACGTCGTCATGCAGGCCGCAGTGCAGAAATACGTCGACAGCTCGATCTCGAAGACCATCAACGTGCCGGCGGATTTCCCCTTCGAACAGTTCAAGGACGTCTATCTCCAGGCCTATGAGCTCGGCTGCAAAGGCTGCACCACCTACCGGCCCAACGAGGTGACCGGCGCGGTGCTCGAAGTGCGTCCCGCCGCGAAAGAGGAAGAAGCGACCACGCAGCGCGAGCTGCCGCTGCCGGCGCCGCGGCCGAAGCCCAAGGACATCTATGAGGCCGGCGGCGTGGTCTATATGACGCAGCCCCTGGACCGGCCCGAGGCGCTGCCCGGCAACACCTACAAGATCGCCTGGCCGCAAAGCGAGCACGCGCTCTACATCACCTTGAACGACATCGTGCAGGATGGCCGCCGCCGCCCGTTCGAGATCTTCATCAACTCGAAGAACATGGAGCATTACGCTTGGACGGTGGCGCTAACGCGGATGATCAGCGCCGTGTTCCGCCGCGGCGGCGACGTGTCTTTCGTGGTCGAGGAGCTCAAAGCCGTGTTCGATCCGCGCGGCGGCGCCTGGGTGGGCGGGCATTACGTGCCCTCGCTCCTTGCTGCGATCGGCGACGTGATCGAGCGCCACATGACCGATATCGGCTTCATCGCTCCCAAGGAGACGCAGAAGCAGATCGCGATGGAGCGCCAGGTCGTCAATCTCTCGGGCAACAACCCGCCGCGCATGGCGCAATGCCCGAAATGCGGCCAGGCGGCGCTGATCCGGCTCGAGAACTGCGACCAGTGCACGAATTGCGATTACTCGAAATGCGGATGAGAAGCGTCTAAACTCCGCCCCATGCACAACATGTCGGCGGCTCGCCGCACCGTGCTTTCGCTGGTCGCGGTCGTGGTCGTGGCGGCGATCACCTACAGCGCCTATTGGCGATACGCCGCCGGCAAGCTGCGCGAGCAACTCGCCCCCTGGGCCGAGGCGCGCGCCGCCGAGGGCTATCTGGTGCGCTGGGACAAGGCCCGGATCAGCGGTTTTCCCGGCGCGTTCCGCATCGATTTCGCCAATCTGAATGTCGGCACCTTGCGCCCGTTACCGGTGGCAATCAGCGCCGGCGCGGCTTCGGCTTGGGCGATGCCGTGGAATTTCCGCCATTGGGAATTCACCGCGCCGCAAGGCGCGCGGCTGCTCGATCCGACGGGAACGTCCGGTTTTGCGGCGCACCATCTCGACGGCGTACTCGATGTCGAGGGCCGGACGGCGACCCAACTCGACATCACCGCGCTCGACGTCGCCGGCATCGGCCTTGCCCAAGGCATCGCGGTCGGCGATGCCGAAGCGCATATCGAGCTGCCGGCAACGCCGCCGCAAAGCCATAGCGACATGGCGCTCGGCCTGTCGCTTCAGGTCGACCACGCGACGCTGCCGACGGTGCCCGGTTTTGGCGATTCGCTGTCGGGCTTCACCCTCGCCGCCCAGTTCAAAGGCGCGCTGCCGCCGGGGCCGTTCGTCCAGGCTTTGAGCCGATGGCGCGATAACGGCGGAACGGTCGATCTGCAATCGCTGCGCCTGCGCTGGGGCGCATTGCTGCTCGACGCCTCGGGCACGCTGGCGCTCGACGGCGCGCTGCAGCCCGAGGGCGCGTTTTCGGCGATCATCACCGGTCAGGACGCGGCGGTCGATGTCGCGGTGATGACCGGCACCCTCAAGCCTGACGCAGCCGGCGCCGTCAAAACGCTGCTCGGCCTCTTGAGCCAGCCGAATGCCGAGGGTCAGAACGCCGTCACCCTGCCGATGACGATCGAGAACCAGCGGCTCTATCTCGGCCCCGCGAAGATCGCCGACATTCCGCCGATCCGGTGGCATTGAGCCGGATCACGATGCCGCCCGACGCCGCTCCGCTCGGCACCCGCGCCGGCTTCGACAGCCCCCACCGGCTGAAGATCGGCCTCTTCGGCGCCAACTGCTCCTCCGGCCGCGCCGTGACGAGGATCGCCGAGCGCTGGTCGGGGAGCTGGTCCGATTGCCGGCGTCTCGCGCAAATGGCCGACGCGGCCGGGATCGAGTTCATGCTCCCGATCGGGCGCTGGAAAGGCTATGGCGGCGAAACCGACTATCAGGGCGCGACGCTCGAGACCATCACCTGGGCCACCGGCCTGCTCGCTCATACCAAGCGTCTCACCGCCTTCGGCACCGTGCATGCACCGCTCATCCATCCGGTGGTCGCCGCCAAGGCGATGGTGACCGCCGACCAGATCGGCGAAGGGCGGTTCGGCCTCAATCTCGTCTGCGGCTGGAACGAGGATGAGTTCACGATGTTCGGCGTCGCGCAGCGCGATCATGAGGCGCGCTACGACTACGCCAAGGAATGGCTCGACGCAGTCAAGGCGATGTGGTCGCGAGACGAGGCGTTCGATATCGACGGCGCCTACCTCAAGCTGAAAGACGTCCGCGCCAAGCCGAAGCCTTATGGCCGGACTCGCCCCTATATCATGAATGCCGGCGCCTCGCCGACCGGGCAGGCTTTCGCCATCCGCAATTGCGACGGGCTGTTCGTCTCGACCTCCCTCCAGGCGCTCGACACCGCCGAGCAGACCGTGGCGCGCGTGCGCGCGGCGGCGCGCGCGCAGGGCCGCGAGCTCGACGTCTTCACCGCCGGCGTCGTGACCTGCCGGCCGACGCGGAAGGAAGCTGAGGAATACGATCACTACGCCGTCGTCGAGAACGCCGATATCGGCGCGATCGACCACATCCTCGCGATGCGCGGCGTGACCCCGGATAAATATTCGGCGGAGGACTTCGCGGCACTGTGCCGCAAGCAGGCCTATGGCATGGGCGGGGTGCGTCTGGTCGGAACGCCCGACGAAATCGCGAGGGACCTCGCCGCGCTAAGCGCGGCCGGCATCACCGGTATCGGCTTCTCCTTTGTCCACTACCTCGAGGAGCTGCCCTATTTCTGCGCCGAGGTGCTGCCGCGGCTGGCGCGGTTGGGGCTGCGCGCGCCGGGCTAGAGCGTTTCACGGCTTAGTTGAATCGGAAGGGATTCCGGTTTGGGCGGATTTGTGATTCAAGATGCTGGCTGGAGTGGAGGTCAGCATCCGATGGCCCGACCCTTGTCGATGGATCTACGTGAGCGTGTGGTTGCGG
>DASYAL010000100.1:0-41458 GCA_036501365.1 Allostellaceae bacterium
GTTCCAGGTGAGCGCGCTGCAGATTCATGGCCGCAATCTGAGCGCCGACAATCTCGGTGCGCTGCAGACTGCGAGCGGCATCGAGGCGGACCGCTCCACGCGGCTGTGGGAATTGTGGGTGCAGCAGAAATTCCTCGACGAGGATCGTCTCGATCTGCGTCTCGGACAGCAAAGCCTCGACCAGGAATTCATGACGAGTCAGAACGCCGGGCTGTTCGTCAACACCATGTTCGGCTGGCCGATGGTGCCCTCCGCGGACATGCCAGGCGGCGGTCCGGCCTATCCGCTTTCCGCGCCGGGCCTTCGCTTCCGCTATCGGCCGGTTGACCCGCTCACCGTTCTTGCCGGCGTCTTCAACGGCAGCCCGTCGCCGAACAACAACATTCCGGATTCGCAAAAGGCCAATCCGTCGGGCACGAGCTTCCCGTTGAACGGCGGCGCGCTGGCGATCGGCGAAATCCAATATTCCTATCCGTCGCTGGGCAGCATGATCTATGCCAATCAATCGGCGTCGCTGGCGCGGGTCTACAAGCTTGGCTTCTGGTACGATACCGAGCATTTCAACGACCAGCGTTTCGACAATACCGGTCTTTCGCTCGCCAATCTCGCGACGACCGGCGTTCCGCAACAGCATCGCGGCGATTACTGCATCTATGCCGTGGCCGATCAGGAGATCTGGCAGGACCCGCAGGAATACGATCGCACGATCAATATCTTCGCGCGTGCCATGGGTACGCCCGAAGCCGATCGTAACCTGATCGATGCGAGCCTCAATCTAGGCCTTACCTTCCACGAACCGTTCCTGCATCGCGACGATGATACGTTCGGCATCGGCATCGGCTTCGCTCATGTCTCGCGTCGGGCCGCTGACCTCGACGCCGATACGGCGAATTTCACCGGCGTGTTCAATCCCGCGCGCACCAGCGAGACGTTCATCGAAACGACGTACTCCTACGCGGTGGCGCCGTGGATGCAGGTGCAGCCGGATTTTCAATATGTGTTCAATCCCGGCGGTGGCCTCGCGAATGCCGCTGGCACAGGGAAAATCGGCAATGAAGCCGTCATCGGCATACGCACCAACATCCTGTTCTAGGGGAGGCAACGATGGGACATCTCACGCGCAACGCTCTTGGGCTGACGAAGGCCGCGACCGTGTTTTGCCTTGTCGTCGCCGGGTCGACCGGCACGATACACGCCGCCGCGGCCGCCGAGCCGCACGGCTTGCTGGAGACCATCCACAAGCATGTCACGCAGACATCGACCGTGATCGACAACGGCGACCTCAATCCTTATGCCGTCGTCGTCGCGCCCGCGACTGTCGGCAAGATTCAGAAAGATGACGTGCTGGTCGACAACTTCAACAATGTCTCCAATCTCCAAGGCACCGGCACGACAATCGTCGATTACAATCCCACGACCAAGAAGACGACGCTCTTTGCCCGCTTACCGCAGAATTTGCCGGCTTGTCCCGGCGGCGTCGGCCTGACGACAGCGATGGCGGTGCTGAAAAGCGGCTGGGTCATCGTCGGCAGCACGCCCAGCACGGACGGCACGACGCGCACCAAAGGGCGTGGCTGTCTGATCGTGCTCGACGCCAACGGCCAGCTCGCGACAGTCTGGGCAGGGCCCAACATCAACGGGCCTTGGGGCAATATGGCGGTGGTCGATAGCGGCGCGACGGCAACGCTGTTCGTCAGCATGGCAGGCTTCGACGTGCCGGGCCCGCAAGTGCTCGATCCCAAGACCGGCTATCCGGTGACGGTGAATAAATCCACCGTGGTGCGTTTCAAGCTCGCTCTCGCCGATGGCAAGCCTCCCACCGTCACCGACGAGACGATCATCGCCAGCGGCCTGCCGTCGCGCGCGGATCGCGATGTGTTTCTGATTGGGCCGACCGGCTTGGCGCTCAGCGGCGACATGCTCTATGTTTCGGACGCGCTCGACAACCAGATCATCGCGATCCCCGATGCGACGACCCGCAACGACGGCGCCGGCATGGGACGGGTCGTCAGCAAGGATGGGCTGCTCCAGCGACCGCTCGCGATCGCGCTGACCGCCGACGGCCACCTCCTCGTGTGCAACGCGAAGAACGGCCAGCTCGTCGAGTTCGATCCGGCGAGCGGCAAGCAGCTCTACGCGCAATGGATCGATGCCAATCAAGCGCAGTCGCCGCCCGGCAACGGCGATCTCTTCGGCATCGCCATGACGCCCGACCGCAAAGGCTTCTATTATGTCGAGGATGATGTGAATACGTTGGTACAGGCGCAGCGATGACGGACGGCGAGCATCCCAAATCGGAAACGACACGACGCGGCTTTTTGACGGCGGGCATCGCCGCGGTCGCGGGCTCGACCATCGCCGCGGCCGATGCGGCGCAGCCTGCGAGGAGCGATGCGAGCGGCGGAGCAGGCGATGCCGCCGCCGAGCCGTTCTGGGGCATGCATCAGGGCGGCATCGCAACGAAGCCGCAAAGCCATACCTATTTCGCCGCGCTCGATCTTGTCACGACGAGCCGCGACGACGTGGTAAAGCTCTTGCGTTTGTGGACGCAGGCGGCGGCGCGGATGAACCAAGGCCAACCGATCGCTCCCTTCGCGCAGACGGAGAAGGCTTACGCTTCCGCGGCTCCCGACACGACAACCGTCACGACCGTCAGCGACAACCAGCCGAAACAAACCAGCGTCACGCTGCCGGACAGCGGCGAGAGCTTGGAGCTGCCGCCGGCGCGGTTGACGGTGACTTTCGGCTTCGGCAGCGGTCTCTTCGTCAAAGACGGCAAGGATCGCTATGACCTCGCCAAGCATCGGCCCGAAGCTTTCGTCGATCTGCCGCGCTTCGTCGGCGATCAGCTCGTCGCGACGCATAGCGGCGGCGATCTGTCAGTGCAGGCTTGTGCTGACGATCCGCAAGTCGCCTTTCATGCCGTGCGCCAGCTCGCGCGGCTCGCCGACGGTATCGCGGAGATACACTGGACCCAATCCGGCTTCATTCCCAACTTCGGTCCGAAGCGGACGTCGCGCAACCTCATGGGCTTCAGGGACGGCACTAACAATCCCTCGGTCGTCGATGTGGCGCTCATGGACAAGGTCATTTGGGTCGGCGAAGAAGGGCCGGACTGGCTGCGCGGCGGCAGCTATCTCGTCGCGCGGCGGATTCGCATCGCGCTCGAGCACTGGGATCGCACCAATATCGGTTTTCAGGAGCAGACGGTTGGACGCCAGAAAGCCTCCGGCGCGCCGCTCGGCAAGGCCCATGAATTCGACGCCGTCGATCTCAAGGCGACCGACAGGAACGGCGATCCCATCATTCCCGAGAATTCGCATATCCGCCTTGCCGCCGCCGCGAGCAATGACGGCGCGCAGATTCTGCGGCGGCCCTATTCCTACAATGACGGCGTGAACTTCACCGCCGAGCGCTGGCCTCCGTGGCGCCAAGGCATGGAATACGATGCGGGGCTCTTCTTCCTCGCTTATCAACGCGACGTGCGAACCGGCTTCATCAAGATCTTCGATCGCATGTCGAAGCTCGACATGATGAACCAGTTCGCGACCCATATTGGCGGCGGTTTCTTTGCCGTGCCGCGCGGCGCCAAGGAGGGGGAGTACATCGGACAGGCTTTGTTCGAGAGCGCGTGATGAATGCGCTCCGGGCCTCCATTCCGTTCGTCCTGGTCGCTGCGCTTTTTGCCGGGCCCGCGGCGATCGCCGATGACATCCCGAATATTCCGGTGACGATCAAGGATCACAAATTCTCGCCATCCGAGATCAATGTTCCGGCCGGCAAGCCGGTCATTCTGACGATCACCAATCAGGACCCGACGGTCGAGGAATTCGACTCCTCCGCGCTGCAAATCGAGAAAGTGATCGGCGGCGGGCAATACGGGACGGTGCGGCAGCGTCCGCTCGGTCCCGGCCGCTATCCGTTCATGGGCGAGTATCATTCCGATACCGCTCAAGGCGTCGTGATATCGAATTAGGCTGATGATCGCCGCATCGTCCGATATCGGTCGATTGCTGCGGTATCGGCCGTTCCAGCTTTATTTCTGGGCGCGCGGGCTTTCCGAATTCGCCGGCCAAATGGCCGTCGTCACCGTGGCATGGCAGCTCTACGCCCTGACCGACAGCGCTTTCGCGCTCGGCATGATCGGACTCGCGCAGTTTGTTCCGACGGCGCTGCTGATCTTCATCGCCGGCCATGTTTCCGACCGCTACGAGCGCAAGCGGGTGCTGCAGATCTGTCAGTTTGCCGAAGGTGCGACCGCGGCGTTCCTCGCTGTCGGCACCTTCGGCGGCTGGCTGAACGCGTCGGAGATTTTCGCCGCGGTGCTGATTCTCGGCACGGCGACCGCTTTCGAAAGTCCAGCCGATGCCGCGTTGCTGCCAGCGGTCGCGCCCGAGGGCTTGCGCCAGAAAGCGACGGCGTTCGCCACCGCGGCTTTTCAGGCAGCAATGGTCGGCGGACCGGCGCTCGGCGGCATCGTCTACGGCCTCTCGCCGGGCGCGTCCTACGCCGCGATCGCGGTCTTCTGGCTGCTGGCTGCGATCCTCAACGGCGCCATCCCGGTCGAGCGCCGGGCGGGGGATGCGCCCGCGCCGACGCTCGGCACGATCTTCGCCGGCTGGACGTTCGTGCGCCGCAATCCCGCGATCCTCGGCACCATATCGCTGGACCTCTTCGCCGTGCTGCTCGGCGGCGCAACGACGCTGTTGCCGATCTATGCCCGCGACATCCTCCACACCGGTGCCTGGGGTCTTGGCGTGCTGCGTGCCGCGCCGGCGGCTGGCGCGCTGCTGATGACGCTCGTTCTATCCCACTACACGATCGAGCGCCGCGTCGGCATGCGCATGTTCCAGGCGGTCATCGTCTTTGGCCTAGCGACCCTCGTCTTCGCCGTCTCGCGTTCGATGTGGCTGTCGATCCTGGCGCTCGCCATCCTCGGCGCGGCCGACACGATCAGCATGGTGATCCGCATCTCGCTGGTGCAGCTCGCGACGCCGGACGAGATGCGCGGCCGCGTCGGCGCGGTCAATTTCCTCTTCGTCAACGCGTCCTATCAGCTCGGCGGCTTCGAAAGCGGCCTGACCGCCGCGCTTTTCGGCGCGGTACCCGCGGCAGTGCTGGGCGGCATCGGCACGATCGCAGTCGCACTGCTATGGATGAAGCTGTTTCCGGCGCTGCGCGATCTCGAGCGGCTCGAATAGGTGCCGCCGCGCTAGCGTCCCGTCACCCGCGCCACCAAGGCCGCGCAATCCTCCGGCAGGTGATTGCCGCGCCAGGCGACATACATGTCGGGACGGATCAGGGCGAGATCGCGCTCATAGAGATCGCGGCCGGCATCGAGCGCGACATCGACCACTTTCATGGGCATGCGCAGCGTCCTGGCGGCGTGTTCGAGCGGTCGCGTGTCGGCGGCATTCCGGAAGCGCAGCAAGGTGAAGCCGCGGCCGAACTCGTCGTAGAGCGAGCGATGGCCATCGAGCCGGAGATGCGGCGCTCGGCCGCCGGGAACGCTGCTCGGCGTGTAGACGGCCGGATCATCGGGCGGCGGCGGCTCGTCTTCCGCCGCGATAATCGACGATTGATCGTAACGGCCGCCGAGCTGCACGCCGAGCGAGGCGAATTCCTGATCGAACGTCGAGAGGAAATCCGCGGCCTGTTTGCGCGCGACCTCGCCGTTGGGCGAGTTCTCGTTGATTGCCTCGCCGATTGGTACGGCACCGACATTGTTCGCGAGCAACTTCCCCGCCGTGGTGTTGCGTAGCGCGATCGGGCGACGCTCAATCTCATAACTCGCGAGCAGGGCCGGGCCGCCCCAGCCTTGCGTCAGCGCCGCCAGCTTCCAGGCGAGATTGAAGGCGTCGTCATTGCCGGTGTTGAGGCCGAAACCGCCGGTCGGCGTGAAGAGATGGGCGGAGTCGCCGCACAAGATCATGCGGGCCTCGCCGAAGCGGTCGGCGACCAAGGCATGGCCCGCCGTCCAGGGCTTGTGATCGATGAGTTTGAATTCAATGTTCTCGCCATAGCTGGCGATGAATTGCCGCGCGATCGCCGCGGGGTCGGGCTTCTCGTCTGGATGCCGCAAGCTCGTGCCGAAGAGAATATCCGTCGATTGATCGATGATCATCGTATTGGAGCGGACGTCGCGGTTGACCGTCCAGTATTGCCAGCACCGCTTATGCGGGATGCGCTTGAAGAAATCGGGCGCGCTGACGTAGGTCGAAACCATCGGCCCGTTGAGATAGGCGGGCCGGTCCGGATTCGCCGAATCGCCGCCGTATTTAACGCCGAGCTGGCGGCGGACAAGGCCGCGTCCGCCATCGCAGCCGACGATGTATTCCGCCTCGATACGCTGCTTCCTGCCGCTCTCGACATGTTCGATCTCAGCGCCGATACCGTCGGTGCGCGGCGTGAAGGAAGTGCATTGCCAGCCGAAGCGGACATCGATCCCGGCGAGCGTCTGGATGTGCTTGAAGAGGAAATCTTCGCAGATCATCTGGTTCAGGCGCAACAGCGGCTCGGGCACTTGGTCGGTCGGCCCCGCAGCCGCGACGCGCGCCTGCTTCTCCCGCTCGGAGGGTTGCTCGATGCGCGTCAGCTCCCAGCCGGTGAGGCGCGTGAAATAGCCGATGTCGAGCGGGTAATCCTGCGCCAGGCCCATGCTGCGCAGCGTCTCAGAAATACCGAGCCGTCGATAGATTTCCATGGTGCGCGCATTCTGCGTGCTGCCTTTGGGATGCCAGCGCGGGCTGACCTCCGTGTTGACGATGACACAGCCGACGCCCAACGCGTGAAGGCTCATCGCCAGCGTCATGCCGACAGGACCGCCGCCGACAATGATCACCGGAACGGCAATTTCGGAACCCGTATCACTCATCGCAACTCACTGTCTCGATTCAAAGCAGGTCAGCGCGGCGCGTAGCCGGGCGCGGTGCGCTCGTCGCGCCAGGTGCCGGGCGGCGTGTTCTTGTGCTCGGGCCGCGCCGTCCAGGACGAGCCGTAGAAGCTCGGATCCTCGCCGGGCCGGAATTTGCGCGGCACCCAGTCATCGTCGACGCAATCCATGTCGGAATAGGCTTCCGACAAGCCGCCCGCCGGATTCCAGAAATACCACGAGCAGGTCGAGCTCACATTGTGACGAATCGGACCGATATTGGTCTTCCAACCCTGCGCCTCGACCTGGCTGCCGAGCAGCATCACCTCGTCGAAATCGCGGAATTCGTAGGCGACGTGCTGGAACCCGATATGCCTGCCGCCTTGCAGCAGCAGCGAGTGATGATCGCAGGAGCCGCCGCAGCGCATGAAGAGGCCGCCCGCGGTCATGTCGTCGGTGATCTTGAAGCCAAGCCGCTGATAGAACTTCGCTGCCGCCGGAACGTCATGCGCTGCCCAGTAGACGACATGACCGATGCGCGCGGGTGCGACCGGACGGCGGACCGTGCCCGCGGCCGGGCGGTTGCGGCGCGGATGCGTGCCGACGGTGTTGGTCGCGGGGAAGGCGAGCGGCGCTTGCTGGCGCTGCGACACCATGAAGCCGAGCGCGTAGCCGTAATCGTCGCGGGTGCGGAGGACGCCGTCGGAACCCGCTTTGACCTCGCGGTCTTTGGCGATCTCGGCGCCGATCGCGTCGAGTGTCGCTTCGTTATCGACGCCCCAGATGATCTCGCGCGCGGTCGACGCGTTGAGATCGGCCCAATCGATCTTGGCCGGCGGCAGGGCGCCATCCTCGGCGTGGCGTAGATGGATGGTGGTGTCGTCGGCGAGCGCGAAATCGGCGCCGCTCGGCGCTGCGTCCATCTTTGTTAGACCCCAATGCGCATGAAAGCGCACTGCCCAATCGACATCGGCCACGCCGTAATAGATCCGCTCGACGCCGAGGACGTTCATGCCGGTCTCCCTCACTAATTGACGCTCGCCGGCTGCAGTCCGCGGGGTGCCTCGCCGGCGGCGGCCTGACGCGGATAGAGATAAGCGCCGAGCCGCAGCAGCAGAACGCAGGCCAGCGCCATCATGACGATGAAAGCGATCAGCATCGGCTCGTAGGAATGGGCGTGATCGTAGGTGATGCCCATCAGCGCCGAGCCGGCACCGACGCCGATCGGCAGAACCATGAAGATATAACCGAAGATAGTGCCGAAGGCACGCAACCCGAAATAGCGGCTGATGAGGAAGCCCATGAGATCGACCTCGGCGCCGACCGCGACGCCGCAAAGCGCGGTGCCGATCACGGCGGAGGTGCCGACCGCGCCGGTCGCGAGGATGATGACGCCGATCATCGAGACGCCGAAGAAGCTCGCGCCGACGAGCGGCGCGTGCACGCGGTCGATGCAATAGCCGGCGATCAGCCGCGAGCACACGACGACGGCGCCTGAGATACCGAGGACGCCGGCCGCGGCCTGGACCGCCATGCCGCGGTCGGTCAGGAGCGCGATGCCCTGGGTGATGACGCCGTTGACGGGCGTGATGCCGCAAAGGAAGGCCACGGCCATGATCCAGAAGCGGCCTGACTTCAGCGCCGCACGGGCGGTGACGCCCGGCAGCACGGCGGGATCGACCTTGGCGCGCTCGACATGCGGCGCCTCGCGCATCAGAAGCGCCACCGCGGGAAAGGCGACAATGAGGAACGCTACGCCGAGGCCGGCATAGCCGACACGCCAACCATAGGCGCTGGTAAGGCTCTGGGCGAGGATCGGCATCAGCGCCGTGCCGAGACCGCTGCCGGCGATGGCGAGACCGAGCGCGAAACCGCGGTGATCGTCGAACCAGCCGGCGATCGCCTTGGAATAGGGCACCGGCGATTGCCCGGCGCCGAAGAAGCCGACCACCATGTAGAGCGCGAACAGCATAGCCAGCGACGGCTGCAGCAGCGCCAGCGACGCGGTCGCGAGCGCGAAGCCGACGATCACCGGCAGCAGCACGTTGCGAATGCCGTATTTGTCGAACGCACGGCCGAAGAGCGGCAGCGCGATCGCTCCGACGAGGCTGCTCAAGCCAAGCGCGCCACCGAACTGGCCGCGCGACCAGCCGAATTCCTCGGTCACCGGACGGATGAAGACGCTGAAGACGAAGACGGTCATCGAGCCGCCGCCGATCAGCCCCATCACCGATGCGAACACGATCCACCAGCGGCTGCTGAACATCCCGTGTGTCGTCACGCGCTTCCTCCCTCGTTGCCTCGCTCGGATGCGATCCGATTTGCGATGGCCTTCGTCGCTCGCGCTTAAGCGCGCCAAGTCTATGGAGCGCTCGCTGCGAGTTCACGCGAAAACCACGGATCGTGCGAAGTTCTTCGACCAATCTGCGGCATTGGTCGATAGGCCGCACCAAATGCCGGTGCGACACTTCGGCCTGCCTTGACCGCGCATGACGCCCGCCCCACGCTTGCAAGCGATCGCGAGCCCGCATGATGCTCGCCGCGGTTGGAAGGGGGAATCGAATGAGCCGCCCGGTTTTCATCTCGGAAGATGCCGTCAAGCAAGTGCTTGCCTGGCCGGCGATGATCGGCAAGTTGCGCGAGGTCTATGCCGTCGAGCACCCGCCTTTCGCGGGACCGCCGCGCACGCTGGCGCGCGGCAAGGGCATCTGGATGCGCACCTTGACCGGCGTATTGCCGGGTGGCTCGGTGATGGGGACGAAGCAGTTCTGTTTTCCCGGCAGCAAAACCGTGCGCTACATGATCACGCTGTTCGATCAGCAGAGCGGCGAGCTGCTTGCATTGCTCGACGGGCGCAGCATCACCGCGCTGCGTACCGCCGCGACGACGGCGGTCGCGATCGACCGGCTGGCGCCGCAAGGCCCGGCAGTTCTGTGCATGCTTGGCAGCGGCGGCGAGGCGCATTCGCATGCGCGCGCCGTGGCTGCCGTGCGCCCGCTGCGCGAGCTGCGCGTGTTCAGCCCCAATCTGGAACGGCGTCTCGCCTTTGCCCGCCACTTCACGCAAGAGCTCGGCATTCCGTGCCATGCTGCGGCGTCGGCGAGAGAGGCGGCCGCCGACGCGACGCTCGTCGTCGGCGCAACGCGGACGCTCGACGGCAAGCCGGTTTTTCACGGCGACTGGCTGACGCCGCGCATGCTGGTCGCCTCGATCGGCGCGACGCTGCCGGAGCATATCGAGATCGACTCCGCCACCATCGAGCGCTGCGATCTCATCGTCGCCGACATGCCCGAGGAAGTGATGGAAGAGACCGGCTGTTTCCGCGCGGCCAGGGCCGAGGGCATCCGTTTCGCGGATAAATTCGTCTCGCTCAACGCGCTGATGACCGGCAAAGCGGAAGAGCGCGTGCGCGCGGCGAAACAGCCGATGTTCCGGTCGGTGGGCGCCTCGCTGCAGGATCTGGCAGTGGCCGATCTCGCCTATCGCGAGGCGCGGCGCCGCGGTCTCGCGGTGGAGCTGCCGCTGGAGCTGTCGGTCAAAGCCGATTGAAGCCGGATCGGCCGGCGTGCCGCGCCGCAATTGGACAGCATTAATCGAACTGGGCATAGTGACCAAAGTAATTTTGTATTCGCAGGCGAGCCATGCCACGCCGTAACGCGTTGGCCGTCGTCCGGCATTTCCTTGAAGAGAAGCGGTTTCGGCCGCAGGACCGGTTGCCCGCCGAGCGCGAGCTCGCCGGGACGCTCGGTCTCACCCGCACGCAGCTTCGCACCGGCATGAAGCAGCTCGAGGCGGAAGGGCTGATCTGGCGTCACGTCGGACGCGGTACCTTCTTCGGGACGCGGCCGACCGCCGCCGCAACACGGGCGGACGCGCCGCTGCCCGCGGCTGGAAGCGCTAATCCGCGCGAGCTGATGGAAGCGCGGCTGGCGCTCGAGCCGCAACTCGCGCGCCTTGCCGCGACCCATGCGACCACGGACGATCTCAACCGGCTCGAGCGCTGCCTCGAGCGCGCGGTGAGCGCGCCCGATGCCCGGCTCTTTATGACCTTCGATGCCGATCTGCATCTCGCTGTCGCCGAAGCCTCGCATAACCGCCTGCTCATCGATCTGTTCAAATCGATGAACACCGTCCGCCATCGCGTGCTCTGGGGCAGCCTCGACGGCGATTTCCTCGGCGCCGATCTGCGCCGCGAATATGACGGCCAGCATCGCGCCGTCGTCGATGCGATCCGCCGACGCGAGGCGTCGATTGCCGAAAATCTGATGCGCTTCCACCTCGAGACGGTCGAGCGCCAGCTCTTGACCGTGGCGCTGCTCTTCCGTCCCTGAGGGGCGGGCGGGCCGGATCAGCTCCGTCGCGGCGTATTATCGAGCGCCCAGGCGCCCGGTCCAGCGATCATCACATAGAGGAAGCCGCCGGCGAGCGCGAAATTCTCGAAGAAGTGGTCCAGCACCGGCCGGTTCTCCGGGACGAAATGGAAGACCACCGCGGTGAAGCAGCAATAGAAGGCGAGCCAGGCCGCGATCCAGCGCGTGGCGTAGCCGAGGATCAGCAGCAGACCACAGCCGGTCTCGATCGCGACGGCGAGCCAGAAGACGAAAGCCGGCGCCGGCAGCCTGGTGCCGACGAAGGCGATCGTGCCCGAAATGAACCAGAGCTTGCTGATGCCGTAATAGATGAAGCACAGGCCCATCACGATGCGGGCGATGGCGGTGACGGATTGCGCTTTCTCTCCCGTGACGATCGGATTGCGGACGGACATCGTTCCCCCGCGTATGCTTGCGTTACCGCGGCGGTCCGCCGGGTCCTGCGCCCTGGCCGAGCCCCGAGCCGCCGACCATCTCCGGCGGCGGCGGTCCTCCCCAATGCGAGATGCCGCGCGGCTCGAATTCGCGCGGCTGCCAACTGGCGACGTCGACGATGAAATCCTCATCACAATGATATTCGATCGTCGAGCCGGCGGGATTCTGGAAGAAGACGAACATGTCGGAGCCGGGACGATGTCGGCCAGGGCCCCAAAGCCGCTTCCAGCCTTTCATCACCAGTTGCGTCATGCCGACGCCAAGCTCGTCGATATCGGCGACACGCAGCGACAGATGCTGCATGCCGGGATTTGGCCTGCGCGCGATCAGCAGGCTGTGATGATTGATGGAGCCGGGGGCACGGACGAAAATTCCCGCGCCCTTGATCACATCGGACACGGTGAAGCCCAGCCGCTGATAAAAAGTGGCCATCTCCTCGATGTTCGGCGCGTAGACTCCCATATGGCCGAGATGATCCGGTACGGCGCGCTCATAGCCGCGCAGCCGCTGATTGGCGTCGTGGCCGATGCGCGCCGGCGGCGCGGTCTCGCGCCTCGCCTTCGTGAGCGCGAAGGCGAGGGCGAAACCGCTCGGTCCGGTCACATGCAGCGTGCCGTCGGCATCCTCCTTGACCGCGCGATCCTTCGCGAGCTCGGCGCCGATCTGCTGCAGCGCCGGCTTGTCGGATACGGCCCAGACGATCTCGCGCAAGGTCGGGCCCGGCTCGACCGCCGCGGGCAGGCCCGCATCCGTCATCTGTCGCAGCTCCACGCGCGTGCCTTCGCCGGCGACGGTGAGCGTTGCACCCGTGGCGCCGCCGTCGCGCTTCTCGAGACCGAAATCCGAAAGGAATCGGGTCGATGCGTCGACGTCGTCGACGCCATAAACCACCGCTTCAAGCCCCATGATCGGCATAGGCGGTTTCCTCTTGGAAATTCCTAATGACCCGCCGTCGCATCGGCGAGCTGTCGGCGATAGGCGGCCAGCACGTTCGGCCCGTCGGGCGTCGCCTTGGCCCATTCCTTGACGATCGGTTCGGCTTCACCGCGCCATTTTGCGATTAGATCAGGCGGCACGGTGACGAGCGTCTGGTTCGGCATTCCCTTAACCAGACCGTCGCCGAAGGATTGCAGCCGGTCCCAGAACTTGCCGAGATTCCGGCTTTCCTGCTCGCCCGAGAAAGCGTCGAGCACTTTCTTCGCGGCGGGCGGCAACGCCTCGTAGCGCTTCTTCGAGATGAACAGCATTCCCGCGGTCGTGCCGAGCGCCGCATCGGCGTGATAGGTCGTGACCTCCTGGAGCTTGAACGACAAGATCGCCGTCCAGCCGAGCATGACGCCATCAACGGTGCCGCGCTGCAGCGCTTCATAAGTCTGCGACACCGCCATCACGATCGGTGCCATGCCCAGAAGCTGCGCCAGCTCGCCGGTCTCTTTCGAGGGCGGGATCACCTTCAGCCCCTTGAGATTGGCGAACGACGGCGGCGCGGTGCGAAAATGGAAGCCGGCTTGCGACAGCACCGCCATCATGATCGGCTGCACTTCGTCGTATTCGGGATCGAGCAGCCCGGTCTTGTAGAGCCGCCACATCGCGACCGATGCTTCCTCCGACCGATCCGACACGAAAGGCAGGCCGCCGACATTCGAGCGCTTGAACTTGCCGGCGAAGTTGCTGTGGGTGAGCCACGAGATCTGCACCACATCGGCGACGACGCGGTCGTAGGAATTGTTGAGATTGGCGATCGCGAAGCCGTCGCGCACATCGATCTTGAGCACGCCGGCGCCGGCCTTGTTCACGCGGTCGGCCCAGGGATGGAGGACCTGGTCGGCGAGGGGATTGCCCGGCGGCAAAGCCGTTGCGAGGATCAATGTCGTCTCGCTCTGCGCGCCTGCCGATGACGGCACCGCGACGGCCGCGAGCAGGATCATGGCGATAGCGATTGCGCTACGCATCAATCGCTCCCCCGATCGGTCCAGGTCCCTACTCGGCGGCGTCGCGCCGTGCCGCCGGCACGGCATCGGTCGGGTTACGACCGATGAAGAACTCCTTGTCGGGCGTTTCCGTCGGCTTCAGTCCCGCGCGGTTGAGGCCGTTGCGCAGCGCCGTCATCTGGCCGCTATGGATCTTCATCGTCGGCTGACGCAGCGGCCCGCCGTTGTAGCCTTGCAGCCAGCCCTCGTAGCCCCAGACCATGCGATTGAGGAAATGGCCGCCCGCCGAGGATGCGTTCACCTGGCCATTGGCCTGGCGCGCCGGCGCCGTCTTCCAATAGATCTCGGTCGCCTCGTCGAATTTCTTTTCCTGCAGCAGTTGCATCACCCGCGGCACGGTCGCGCCGTAGAAATGCGTGTTCGAGGTGCCGGAGAACTGGATCGGCACGAGCTGCGCCAGCGGTACCAGATCGCCGAAAAGCGGCGTCTCGACGATCACCTCCTTGCCGAAGAGGCGATGGCATTCGACGAAGCCCATGATCGAGGGCATGCCGCCTTCGGCCTTGATGGCGACGATGTTCGGGCAGTTATCGAGCAGCTTGCGGATGATTGCCGCAGGGATGTCGGAAGGATGCAGTCGGTCGAAGCCCCAGAGCGGGACCGGGAACAGCAGGATGGCGAGGTTGGTCGCGTCGCAGAACGCCTTGGTGTAGTCGTAGATGTCCTGCAGCGTGTCGGGATAGAAATTCGCCGGATAGGATAACAGCACCAGCTCGCAGCCATTCGCCTCGGCGAGCTTCGTCGCCGCGATATTCTCTTCGAGGGTGTTGAATGAAGCGTGGAGAATCAGCTTCAGTCGGCCCTTCGACTCATCGTTCGACCACTCGAAGAACTGTCCGTATTCCGCCAGCGTGACCGCCGTCTCCGAGACGAGCAGCGTGCCGGTGAAACCGTGCTCGAGGCATTTGCGCACGTCGTGGCGGATGCCTTTCTCGTTCAGCCCTTTGAGATCGGCGGTGTAGGAGGGAATGATGACGTTCGCGCAGCCTTTCAGATGCTGCCAGGCCCAGGCGCGCGCTTCGCTCTTGCGATAACTCGGCATGATGGTCGCTCCTCTCCCCCTGCTGCGGCACGTATCCGCGATCCGCTGCCACGCATTTTTGTGCAATCCGGGAGTGAGTCAAACCGATTTTCCGAATGGGTTGGCATTGGGTGAATTCACCAACCACGCACGCGCGCGTCAGCCTCACGCTTTGCCGATTTCCGATGTTATCGTGCCGCACGAGAACGATAAGACTTTCGGGGAGGGATCGATGAGAATGCGGATGTTCGGGCGCCTTGCGTCATGCGCTCTGGCGATCGCCGCGTACGTCTCGGTTGCGCGAGCCGATGACGTGCTGCATGTCGGCAAAGCGGTGCCGCCGGATTACGGCTTTACCACTGTGAATGTCGGCATCGCCGCCGGCACTTTCGCGAAGCACGGATTGCAAGTGGATGCGATCGATTTCGGCGGCGCGCCGAAACTGCATCAGGCGATGCTCGCCGGCGGCGCCGAGATCGGCCTATCGGGCGGGCCCGATTTCGCGCTTCTGGCCAAAGGCGCGCCGGAACTGGCGATCGCGGTGCTCGCGAACCGGCCGAGCGGCCTCGAAGTCTATGCGCGCGACGGGTCAGGCATCGAGACCGTGAAGGATCTGAAAGGCCGCAAGATCAGCATCTCCGCCGAAGGCACGCTCTCCGACTGGCTGATGCGACAACTCATCCGGCGGCAGGGCTGGCCGGCCAACGCGATCGACATCCTCGCCCTCGGCGCGCCCACCGCGCAGGCGGCGGCGATGCGCAGCGGCCAGCTCGACGGCATGTTCATCGATGTCGTCATGGCGGCGCAGCTCAACGCGCAGCATATCGGCAAGGTCATCGTCAATTTCGGCGACGTCGTGCGCAATTACCCGATCGAGATGATCTATGCGACGGTCGATACGATCCAGCATCGGCCCGAAGATGTGCGGCGCTTTCTCGCCGGCTGGTTCGATACGGTCGCCTTCATGCGCAGTCATAAGGACGAGACGGTGACGATCCTTGCGCCGCTGACGCGTGTCGATCCGGTCGCGCTCGGCGGCATCTACGACCAGATGATGCCGACCTTTTCGACCGATGGCCGCTTCGACCCCAAGGCGCTCGCGGTCCTCGGCCAATCCCTGGTCGATCTTGGTCTGACCGGGGAGAAGCCGGAAATGAGCAAGCTCTATACCGCGGCGTTTCTGCCGCTGCGCGCTGCCGGGCATTAAATGGAGGTCCGTAGTGCGAAAAGCCGAGGAAATTCAAAACGCGAGGTGGGACGCGCATAACCGCGAGGGATAGTAGGTGGCTGGCGGGGCCCCCCGACATCTGGTAGAGTTGCCGATGCGTCCTTAGCTAAGCAAGAGCATGACCGACACCGTCGCCGTTGCCGCCGATCACGGCGGTTATGAGCTCAAGACCGCCCTGCTATCCGAATTGAAAGCGCTCGGCTTCGCGGTGCTCGATCTCGGCACGAACAACACGGACTCCGTCGATTATCCGGATTTCGCCGCCGCGCTCGCGCAAGCCATCGCCGACGGCCGCGCGCAGCGCGGACTCTTGCTGTGCGGCACCGGCATCGGCATGAGCATCGCCGCCAATCGTCATCGCCATATCCGCTGCGCGCTCGCGCATGACGCGACGACGGCGCGGCTCTCGCGCCAGCATAACGATGCCAATGTCCTGGCGCTCGGCGGCCGCGTGCTTGGCTTCGAGGTCGCCAAGGATTGCCTCAAAGCCTTCTTCACCGCGTCTTTCGAGAGCGGCGGCCGCCATTCCCGCCGCGTCGCCCTGTTATCGTAAAGGTTCGATCGCCGATGTCCGCACCCAAAGCTGCCAACTCCAACGCCGACCGGTTCTTCACCGCCTCACTCGCCGAGGTCGATCCCGAGCTCACCAGCGCGATCGACCAGGAGCTCGGGCGCCAGCGCAGCCAGATCGAGCTGATCGCTTCGGAGAACATCGTCTCGCGCGCGGTGCTCGAAGCGCAAGGCTCCGTGCTCACCAACAAATATGCCGAAGGCTATCCCGGCCGCCGCTATTATGGCGGCTGCGAGTTCGTCGACATCGCCGAGCAGCTCGCGATCGATCGCGCCAAGCGCCTCTTCGATTGCGGCTTCGTCAATGTCCAGGCGCATTCCGGCTCGCAAGCCAATCAGGCGGTGATGCTGGCGCTGCTCAAGCCCGGCGACACGGTGATGGGCATGTCGCTCGCCGCCGGCGGGCATCTGACGCACGGCGCGCCGCCCAACCTCTCGGGCAAGTGGTTCCGCGCCGTCCAATACGGCGTGCGGCGCGACGATGCGCGCATCGATTTCGACGAGGTCGAGCGCCTCGCCAAAGCCGAGAAGCCGAAGCTCATCATCGCCGGCGGCTCGGCCTATCCGCGGATCATCGATTTCGCGCGCTTCCGCGAGATCGCCGACGAGGTCGGCGCCTTTCTCATGGTCGACATGGCGCATTTCGCCGGCCTCGTCGCCGGCGGCGTGCATCCGAGCCCGTTGCCGCATGCCCATGTTACCACCACAACAACGCACAAGACGCTGCGCGGTCCGCGCGGCGGCATGATCCTCTGCAATGACGAGGAAATCGGCAAGAAGATCAACAGCGCGATCTTCCCCGGCCTGCAGGGCGGGCCGCTGATGCATGTGATCGCGGCGAAAGCGGTGATGCTCGGCGAGGCGCTGCGTCCTGAATTCAAGCTCTATGCCCGCGCCGTCGCCGATAACGCGAAGACGCTCGCGGCTTCGCTGACGGAGCATGGGCTGGCGATCGTCTCGGGCGGCACCGACACGCATCTGATGCTGGTCGATGTGCGGCCGAAGAAGGTCACCGGCAAGGCGGCCGAGATCACGCTCGAGCGCGCCAGCATCACCTGCAACAAGAATGGCATTCCATTCGATCCGGAGAAGCCGACGGTGACTTCGGGCATCCGGCTCGGCAGCCCGGCGGCAACGACGCGCGGCTTCGGCCAGGCGGAGTTCCGCAAGCTCGGCCGCCTGATCGCGGACGTGCTCGACGGGCTGCAGGCGAATGGCGATGCCGGTAATGGCGGTGTCGAGGCGACGGTGCGGCGCGAGGTTTCGGCGTTGTGTGCCGCTTTCCCGGTCTATCCGGGCTGAGGGGACGAGGGGGAGAAAAGCGATGCGGTGCCCGTTCTGTGGAACCGAGGATACGCAGGTCAAGGATTCGCGACCGACGGAAGACCACGCGGCGATCCGCCGCCGTCGCCTCTGTCCCAATTGCGCGGCACGCTTCACGACCTTCGAGCGCGTGCAATTGCGCGAGTTGACGGTCGTCAAGAAGAACGCTCAGCGCGAGCCGTTCGATCGCGACAAGCTCGCACGCTCGATCCAGATCTCGCTGCGCAAGCGCCCGGTCGAGCCCGAGCGCGTCGAGCGCGTCATCAACTCGATCGTGCGCCAGCTCGAAAGTTCGGGCGAGAGCGATATTCCAAGCGACGTGATCGGCGAGCTGGTGATGGAAGCCCTGGCGACGCTCGATCAGGTCGCCTATGTGCGCTTCGCCTCGGTCTACCGCAACTTCCGCGAGGCCAAGGATTTCGGCGAGTTCATCGGCCGCATCCGCGCCGACGCCGACAGCGACGACTAGTGGTCTGATTCCAACATTCGCATGCCGTTGCAGCAGACATTTTGCGAATGTCGGAATCGAAAGACCACTAGCATCGATAGGTTTCTAGTGGAGCTTTGGATTTGACATTCGCGATGGAGCAGCAGCCACGTAGGGGCGAATGTCAAATCCGCTCCACTAGCCGATGAACGACGCCCCCTTCATGCGGGCGGCGCTCAACCTCGCGCGGCGCGGGCTCGGCACGGTCTGGCCGAACCCCGCAGTTGGCTGCGTTCTCGTGAAAGATGGCGCCGTTGTCGGCCGCGGCTGGACCCAGCCCGGCGGCCGGCCGCATGGCGAAACCGAGGCGCTGGCGCGCGCCGGCGCCGCGGCCAGGGGCGCGACCGCCTATGTCAGCCTCGAGCCCTGCTGTCATCACGGCAAGACGCCGCCTTGCGTCGATGCCCTCATCGAAGCCGGCATCGCGCGCGTCGTCGTCCCGATCGAAGATCCCGACCCGCGCGTCGCCGGGCGCGGCATCGCCCGGCTCAAGGCCGCAGATGTCGTCGTCGAGATCGGACTCTGTGCCAAAGAGGCAGCCGAGATCAATGCCGGCTTCCTGATGCGCCTTGCCGAAGGCCGGCCGCTCGTCACGCTGAAGCTCGCTGCGACCCTCGACGGCAGGATCGCGACGTCGCATGGCGAGAGCCAATGGATCACCGGCGAGGCGGCGCGCAGCCGCGCGCATCTCCTGCGCGCGACGCATGACGCGGTGATGGTTGGGGTCGGCACGGTGATCGCCGATGATCCGCTGTTGACCTGCCGCCTGCCGGGGCTCGAGACGCGCAGCCCCGTGCGCATCGTGATCGACGGCGGTCTGCGCGTGCCGCTCACGGCGAAGCTCGTCGCCGATGCGAAGAAAGTGCCGACATGGATCGTCCATCGCCACGGCGCCGAAGCCGTGCGTTGCCAGACCTTACGCGATTGCGGCATCGAGCTGATCGAAGTCCCCGTGTCGGAAAACCTCGAGATGGATCTGACCGTCGCTTTCGCCGAGCTCGGCAAGCGCGGCCTGACGCGTGTGCTGGTCGAAGGCGGTGCAAGCCTTGCCGGTGAGCTGGTGGAGGAGGGGCTGGTCGATCGCCTCGCCTGGTTCCATGCGCCGATGCTGATCGGCGGCGATGGTTTGCCGGCGATCGCGGCTTTCGGCGTCGACTCGCTCGCGGCGGCGCCGAGATTCAAGCGCTTGTCGCTCGAAGCCATCGGCGACGATGTGTTCGAAACCCTTGCCCGAGTGCATTGAGACCATGTTCACCGGCATCGTCACTGATATCGGCACTGTTCGCGAGATCCGCCCGGGCGGCGACACGACTTTCGTTATCGCCACGAAGCTCGATCTCAAAGATCTCCCGCTCGGCGCCTCGATCGCCTGCGCCGGCGTGTGCCTCACCGCGATCGATCGTGGGGACGACTGGTTCGCGGTCCAGGCCTCGGCCGAGACGCTCGCGCGCTCGACGTTGAAAGATTGGAAGGTTGGCACGCGGATCAACCTCGAGCGCGCCTTGAAGGCCGGCGACGAGCTCGGCGGCCATATCGTCTCGGGCCATGTCGATGCCGTGGCCGAAATCGTCGAGCGGCGGCGCGAGGGCGACTCCGAGCGTTTCGCCTTCCGCCTGCCCGATGCCTTCGCCAAAGCGGTCGCGCCGAAGGGCTCGGTCGCGCTTGACGGCGTTTCGCTTACAGTCAACGAGGTCCAAGGCAACCGCTTCGGCGTCAATCTCATCCCCCATACCCTCGCGCACACGACCTTCGGTGCGGCCACGGTCGGGACCCGGGTCAATTTCGAGATCGACCTGCTGGCGCGCTACGTCGCAAGGCTCACCGGGCAGACCATCGGCGGTTGAGCATCGCTCTCTAGAAATTTGAAATAAAAAGACTATCCTGGCGCGGCGCGGCGGGGACAGCCGCGCGTTTAACGCGTGACCGCCTTAACCATCGCCGATATATACTCGCCGCGCAGTTTGGACCGAGAGCATGAGTTTCATCGACGTCATATCCCCGATCGAGGAGATCATCGAGGAGGCCCGCAACGGCCGGATGTTCATCCTGGTCGATGACGAGGACCGCGAGGACGAGGGCGATCTCGTCATCCCGGCGCAGATGGCGACGCCGGCTGCGATCAATTTCATGGCCAAGCATGGTCGCGGGCTCGTGTGCCTCGCGCTGACCAGCGACCGGGTCGAGCAATTGAAGCTGCCGCTGATGGCGCAGCACAACGCCTCGCGGCTACAGACCGCCTTCACGGTGTCGATCGAGGCCAAGGACGGCGTCACCACCGGCATCTCCGCGCCCGATCGCGCACGTACCGTCTCGGTGGCGATCGACCCCACCAAGGGGCCGAACGACATCGTCACGCCCGGCCATATCTTCCCGTTGCTGGCGCGCGACGGCGGCGTGCTGGTGCGCACCGGCCATACCGAGGCCGCGGTCGATATCGCGCGGCTCGCCGGGCTCAACCCGTCGGGCGTGATCTGCGAGATCATGAACGACGACGGCACCATGGCGCGCCGCTCCGATCTGATCGCTTTCGCCCAGTTCCACGGACTCAAGGTCGCGACCATCGCCGATCTCATCGCCTACCGTCTGCGCCACGACCGCATTGTCGAGCGCAAGCTCGAGACCACCTTCAACAGCCGCTTCGGCGGCGAGTGGAAGCTGCTCATCTATGCCAGCAAGGTTCCCTATGCCGAGCATATCGTGCTGGTGAAGGGTGATATCTCGAAAGGCGGGCCGGTGATGGCCCGCATGCATGCGATCAACATGCTCGACGACGCCTTCGGCAATATTGGTAACCGCACCGGCGCGCTCGCCGCGGCGATGGAGATGATCGCCAAGGAAGGCCGCGGCGTGGTGGTTGCGATCCGCGAGCCGACCCTCACCATCCTCACCGAGCGTGTGCGCAGCATGATGCAAGGCGAGAGCTTTGTTCCGGCCTTGCGCGATTATGGCATCGGCGCCCAGATCCTCCTCGATCTCGGCGTCCACGAGATGGTGCTGCTGTCGAATACCGAGCGGACGATCGTCGCGCTCGAAGGCTACGGCCTCACCGTGGCCGAGCGGCGGCGGATCGTTACGCCGGGGAAAAAATAACATGGCGCCGCCGCGCATCCTCGTGGTCGAAGCACGCTATTACGCGCATATCTCGGACGAGCTCCTGAAAGGCGCCAAGATCGCGCTCGAGGAGGCCCAGGCGCGTTACGACGTCGTGACCGTACCGGGCGCCTTCGAGATCCCGGCGGCGATCCGCTTCGCCGCCAATTCCAAGACGCCTTATGACGGCTATGTTGCCCTGGGCTGCGTCATCCGCGGCGAGACGACGCATTACGAGCATGTCTGCACCGAGAGCGCGCACGGGTTGCAGCAGCTTGCGCTCGAGCAGAAGCTGGCGATCGGCTTCGGCATCCTGACGGTCGAGAACGAGGAACAGGCGCTCGCCCGCGCCCGCATCGACAAGCGCAACAAGGGCGGCGAAGCGGCGAAGGCCTGTCTCGCCATGGTCGAGTTGAAACGCCGCTTCGGCCTCACAACTTGATGGTCATGGCCGAGGAAAAACCCGCAAGCGAAAAACCCGCGACCGCGTCGGAGCCGGGCAGGCGGCGCACCGCCTCGCGCCTTGCCGCCGTCCAGGCGCTCTACCAGATCGACGTCACCGGCGCCTCGCCCGCCAATGTCGTGATGGAATTCGTGAAACACCGCCTCACGGGCGATGTCGAGCTCGAGAATTTCGGCGCCGCCGACGAGGGACTCTTCGCCGATCTGGTCGAAGGCGCCTCGGCGCGGCGCGAGGATATCGACCGCGGCATCTCCTCGGCGTTAACGCCCGACTGGCCGCTGGAGCGGCTCGAGATCATCCTGCGCGCGATCCTGCGCGCCGGCGTCTACGAGCTGCTGGCGCGCCGCGACGTGCCGGCGCGCGTCGTCATCAGCGAATATCTCGACATCGCCCACGCTTTCTTCGCCGGCAAGGAGCCGGGGCTGGTGAATGGCGTGCTCGATCGCGTTGCCCGCACGCTGCGGCCCGAGGGCTTGCGGGATGACGAAACGAACAGCGCCGCACCTCGGTGAATTCGAGCGCATCGCGCGCTTCTTCGCGCCTTTGGCCGGGCCCGGCGCGCTGGCGCTGTCCGACGACGTCGCGCTGATCGATGGGCCGCGCGGCGAGCAATACGCCCTTACGACCGACACGATCATCGAAGGCGTCGATTATTTCCCCGACGATCCGCCGTTCCAGATCGCGCAGAAGCTGCTCCGCGTCAACCTGTCGGATCTGGCCGCGAAAGGCGCCGCCCCGTTCGGTTATCTCCTGACAACGGCGCTGCCGGCATCGCATGACGAGGCTTGGCTGGCGGAATTCTCGGCCGGCCTTGCCGCCGACCAAAAGGAATTCGGCGTCGTTCTCCTGGGCGGCGACAGTAGCGGCACGCCTGGCCCGGCGACGCTCACCCTCGCGCTCGTCGGCCGGATCGCGCAAGGCAAGGCGGTGCTGCGCAGCGGGGCGCGGCACGGCGACGTCCTCTACGTCTCGGGCACGCTCGGTGATGGCGCGATCGGGCTCGCGGTGCGCAAAGGCGAGAGCGGCAAGGGACTCGACGCCGCTGCGCGCGATTATCTCATCGACCGCTACCGCCTCCCGCAGCCTCGTCTCGATCTTGGGCAGCGTCTCGTCGGCATCGCCAGCGCGATGATCGACATCTCGGACGGTCTGCTCGCCGATCTCGGCCATCTCTGCGCTGCTTCGCATTGCCGCGGCATCGTCCGGCAGCCGCAGATCCCGCTTTCGCCGGCGGCGCGTGCGGCAATTGTCTCAAATCCAATCCTTCATGCCGCGGTAACCGGCGGCGGGGATGATTACGAATTGCTGTTTACCGCGCCGGCAACGGCGGCCGATGCCGTCGCGCGCGCCGCTACCGATGCCGGCGTCGCGGTCGCGGCCATCGGCGCGATCGAGCGGGGCGAGGGCATCGCGCTGCTCGACGCGGCGGGAAAGCCGGTGAAGATCGACCATGCGGGATATGTGCACTTTTAATCGAATTGTTGGAATCTTGGCCGGTCTGCTCTTTGCCGGGCCGGCTTTCGCTGTCGACCGCACGGCAGTCCCGGAATTGTTCGACGGCGCGCCGACCTATGTCCGCTTCGATCCGATTTTCGTGCCCGTGATCGTCGGCGACCGTGTGACGCGGCAGGTCGGCGTGAGCCTCATGCTGGAGCTTGCGAAAGGGCAGGCGCGGGAGGATGTCGAGGACAAGGAGCGCCAGCTCAACGACGCTTTCGTCAAGAATCTCTATGTCTATTTCCAGCAGCGCGCGGGATCCCCGGGCGACATCGACCAGGCCTATTTGAAAGGCCAGCTGCTCAAAGCTGCGGCCGCCGTGGTCGGGCCGCATGTCGTCAAGCAAGTGCTGATCGAGCAGCTCTTCGAGGAGCGGAAATAAGTCGCCGCCGCGTCGCGCGCTACAGCATGAAATCGTGGCGCCGCGGCTGGCCAAGCATCACCTGACCCCAATCGCGCGCATGCAGCGCGATATTGTTGGTGATGTGCTGCCGCGCCGCAGTGATATCGGCGACGATACGGCCATAAGGATGGCGGCTGGTGTAGAGCCCCGACGCGCCGCTCCCTTCGAGCAGCTTGTTCGCCGCGATCCGGCAGCGCTCGGTGTTGAGCGAGAGCTGGTATTTCACCTGTAACCGTTCCTCGATCGGCGGCAATTCGCCGGCTTCGGCATGAGCCATGAGCCGCGCGAAATTGCGCACCACCACGGCTTTCGCCTCGTCGATCGTGGTCGCGGCCTCGGCGCAGACAAGGCTGAGATCGGGATTGGGCCGCCGCGGCCCGCGCTGCGCCGCGATCTCGCCTGCCAGGCGATCGAGCATGCCGCGGAGCGCGCCGATTGCCGCGTTGGCGACACCGCCGGCGAAGACAAGGCCGAAGGGCAGGCGGTAAAGCGGCGCGGTGTTGATCGCTTGGCCAGGTCCGCGGCAATCGAATAGCTCGACCATACGATGCGCGCGATAGGCCGGGATGAAGGCGTCCTTGACCACGACGTCGTGGCTGCCGGTCGCTTTGAGACCGGCGACCTGCCAAGTGTCGAGGATCTCTAAATCGCGCTTCGGCACCAGCATGAGGTAGTCGCCATCGGGCGGCGGACCGGCAGCGGCGCCGAGCAGCGCCCAGCCGGCATGCTGGCAACCGCTGGCATAGGCCCATTGCCCACTGAGGCGGAAGCCACCTTCGACCGCCACCGCCGTGCCGGCACGGCGCAGGGCGCAGCAGACGAGACTCGACGGGTCTTCGCCCCAGACCTCCTTGCCGGCTCGATCGTCGAACAGGGCGATGGCCCAGGGGATGATACCGAGCACGCCGACCACCCAGGCCGTCGACATATCGGCCTCGCCGATCGTCATCTCGGCGTCGTAGAGCGCGGTCGGTGGCAGTTCAAAGCCGCCCCAGCGTTTGGGCTGAAGCGTGCGGAAGATGCCGGCTTCCTTCAGGGCTGCGACAATTGGCGGCGGCACGCGGCGCTCGCGCTCGCCTTCGGCCGCCGATTCGGCAATCATCGGTTTAAGGGCGCGCGCGCGGTGCTGTAATTCTTCGCCGCTGGGATACATTTGCGACCGATTCTAAGCATCGCCGGACCCAGCGTCCAAACAAACCGCAGGTTGCCTCCGAAGCGCGCTTCTGTCATGTTCCCGCCCGCTTTTGAGCAAGCCTTGATAAGCACTCTGAAGACTCGATCTCGCTAAAGGACAAGACAAATGAATATCGCCTATTGGCTGGTCATCGGCGCGGGCGTGCTGGCAATCCTCTATGGGCTGGTGACGAGCCGGCAAGTGCTGGCAGCGAATGCCGGGTCCGAGCGCATGCAGCAGATCGCCGCCGCGATTCAGGAAGGCGCGCGCGCCTATCTCAACCGCCAATACCGCACCATCGCCATCGCCGGCATTGTTATCCTCATCATCCTGTTCGCGACTCTCGGCTGGCACGCCGCTCTGGGCTTCCTGGTCGGCGCGGTGCTGTCGGGCTCGGCCGGCTATATCGGCATGAACGTCTCGGTGCGCGCCAATGTCCGTACCGCCCAGGCCGCGCGCGACGGTCTTGCCGCCGGCCTCGCGCTGTCGTTCCGGGCGGGCGCCATCACCGGCATGCTGGTGGTCGGCCTCGGTATCCTGGGCGTTTCGCTCTACTACATCTTCCTGCGCGCGACCCTGCCGACCGACGATCCGCGGCCGATCCTCGAATCGCTGGTAGCGCTGTCTTTCGGCGCCTCGCTGATCTCGATCTTCGCCCGGCTCGGCGGCGGCATCTTCACCAAGGGCGCCGATGTCGGCGCCGACCTCGTCGGCAAGGTCGAGGCCGGCATCCCCGAGGATGATCCCCGCAACCCCGCCGTGATCGCGGACAACGTCGGCGACAATGTCGGCGATTGCGCGGGCATGGCCGCCGACCTGTTCGAGACCTATGCCGTGACCGTAGTCGCGACCATGCTGCTGGCGGCGATTTTCTTCACCGGCGCGCTTCGCGACACGATGCTGATGCTGCCGCTGTTGATCTGCGGCGTGTGCATCGTCGCCTCGATCATTGGCACGTATTTCGTCCGCCTCGGCTCGAGCCAGCACATCATGGCCGCGCTCTATAAGGGGCTCGTCGCGGCCGGCATCCTGTCGGCGCTGGCGATCGCGGGGGTGATCGCCGAAACCATCGGCTTCGGAAAGCTGGGCGACACGTCCTATACCGGCCAGGCGCTTTATATCTGCTCACTGACCGGGCTCGTCGTCACCGGCCTCTTGGTGTGGATCACCGAATACTATACCTCGACGGAGTACCGGCCGGTGCGTTCGATCGCGCGCTCCTCGACGACCGGTCATGGCACCAACGTGATCCAGGGTCTCGCCATCTCGATGGAATCAACTGCATTGCCGGTCATCGTGATCTGCGCCGGCATCATCGTCTCGTATCTGCAGGCGGGGCTTTTCGGCATCGCCGTCGCGGCGACGACCATGCTCGCGCTCGCCGGGATGATCGTGGCGCTCGATGCTTACGGCCCCGTCACCGACAACGCTGGCGGTATCGCGGAAATGGCGGATATGCCGGCCGACGTGCGGAAATTCACCGACGCGCTCGATGCGGTCGGCAACACGACCAAAGCGGTGACCAAGGGCTATGCGATCGGCTCGGCGGCGCTCGCTTCGCTGGTGCTGTTCGCGGCCTATACCGAGGACCTGCACCACTACTTCCCGAACCTCAACGTCAACTTCACGCTCAGCGATCCTTATGTGGTGATCGGGCTCTTCATCGGCGGCTTGCTGCCCTATCTTTTCGGCGCGCTCGGCATGACCGCGGTCGGCCGCGCCGCCGGCGCGGTCGTCGTCGAAGTACGGCGCCAGTTCAAAGAGATCAAGGGCATCATGGAGGGCACCGGCAAGCCGGATTACGGCCGTGCCGTCGACCTGCTCACCAAGGCCGCGATCAAGGAGATGATCGCGCCTTCGCTGCTGCCGGTGCTCGCGCCGATCGTGCTGTATTACGTAATCTCGGCGATCGGCGGGCAGGCGGCGGCGTTCAGCGCGGTGGGCGCCATGCTGCTCGGCACGATCGTCACCGGAATCTTCGTTGCGATCTCGATGACCTCGGGCGGCGGCGCCTGGGACAATGCCAAGAAATACATCGAGAGCGGCAATTACGGCGGCAAGGGCTCCGACGCGCATAAGGCGGCGGTGACCGGCGATACGGTCGGCGATCCCTACAAGGATACGGCCGGTCCAGCCGTCAATCCAATGATCAAGATCACGAACATCGTTGCGATTTTGCTGCTCGCCATTCTCGCCGCGCACTGACGGCAAAACGCATGCCGGCGGGTTCCTCGATCAGGGCCCGCCGGGGTTCGGCGAGCCCGGCCCGCCGCCGGCCCCGCCGCCGCCGGCGTTGAACTTGCCGAAATTGCCGATGAGCTGCTCGAGAAAGGTGAATTCGCGTCCCTGCGCCGGCGTGGCATTGGGATTGGGCGTCATCGTCTGCGAGTCTTGGAGTCCCTTATGCGAGACCGAGGTGACGATACCCTTGTCATCGAAATTGATCGCATAGACTTGCTGGTTGAGCACTTCCGGCTTGAGGAAGGCGATCTGCTTTTCCTGCTTGCTGATGTAGTACCAGGTATTGCCGTCGAAAGAGGCGACGCTGGACGGCGTTCCAAGCAACGCTTTCACCGAAGCCTTGTCGGTGACGCCGGGTTTGACCTGCGCCAAGAGATCGGCCTTGGGCAAATTGCCGCGGTCGCTGACCGGGAGGCTGCAACCGGCAAGTCCGGCGAGAATCACGGCGACGGCCAGCGGGTGCAGGGCTTGGTGTCGCGGCGGCAAATGCCGATCTATCATGGTGCCGAACATGCCCGTGCGCGGCGAGGGCTGTCAATCGTCGCGCCGTCGCAGGCGGATTTGTAACGAACGACACTGTCATGGCCCTTGCATCGCTCTTTCGCCGTAACCGCCATCGCGCCAAAGCGCATGCGACTTATGCCTCGATCGTCGCGCGGGCGCGCGAGCCGGAATTCTTCCTGCGTCTCGACGTGCCGGATACGCTCGATGGCCGGTTCGAGATGATCGCGCTGCACATGTTCCTGGTGCTCAACCGCCTGAAGGCCGAGCACGCGGCGACCTCCGAATTCGCCCAAGCGCTGTTCGATGCGATGTTCGCCGATCTCGATCGCGGCCTGCGCGAGATGGGCGCAACGGATATCGGTGTCGGCAAACGCGTCAAGGAGATGGCCAAGGGCTTCTACGGTCGGATTCGCGCTTATGAGGACGGACTTGCGGGCGATGACGCCACGCTCGCCGACGCGCTGAAGCGCAATCTCTACGGTACCGTTCAGCCGCGGCCCGACGCGGTCGCGGCGATGGTACGCTATGTTCGCAGCCAGACGGTGGCGCTTGCGCGTCAACCAACCGCGGACTTCTTCTCGGACAACGTGAAATTTGCGCCAATAACTATTTGATTATGAATAATAGTCCTGAATTTTCGCGGCGGATCGACGGGCTGCACCTGGCGGCTGGCGGTGAGACCTACATAATCGCCGCTAAGCCCGAGGAGCGCGCCGGCCTGGCGAGGCGCTTTGCTTTGCTCACGCTCGACCGGCTCGAGGCGAGGGCCAAGCTGACGCCGCTGGCGGGCGGCTATTATCGGCTTGCCGCGGAATTCGAAGCGGATTTGGTCCAGGCTTGCACCGTCACCCTGGAACCGGTCCCCGCTCGGCTCGCCGAGGCCTTCACGCTGACCTATGGTCCAGTCGAGGAATCGGGCGAAATCTTCCTCGACGGCGCGACCGAGCCGGTCGAGCCGCTCGAAGACGGCATGATCGATATCGGCGAGGCGGTCGCGCAACAGCTCTCTCTGGCTCTCGACCCGTTTCCACGCGCGCCCGGAGCCGAGGCCGAGAGCGAAACCGCATTCGGCGACGAATCGCCGGCGGAATCGCCTTTCGCCGCGCTGGCGCGGCTGCGCAAGCCCGGACAGGGCTAGCAATCGGGTTGCCAGGGGTCGCGATTTTGGCTAGGTAACTGCCCTCTGCCCGGCGGCTTCCGGGCCTGGAGTCCAAAGGATCACCGTCATGGCCGTGCCGAAGAAGAAAACCTCAAAATCCCGTCGCAATATGCGCCGGGCTCACCACCATCTGGCGGCGGCAAGCTATGTCGAATGCTCGAATTGCGGCGAAATGAAACGGCCGCATCATGTCTGCAAGGCCTGCGGTCACTATGGCGAGCGCGAGGTTGTAGCGGTCGCCGCCGAAACGGCCTGATCCGCCGCGGCTAGGGGGCGCGAGCGCGTGAGCGACCGCCTTGTCGTCGCACTCGATGTCATGGGCGGCGACAATGCCCCGGAAGCGATCGTGAAGGGCGCCGCGATCGCTCGCGAGCGGTTTCCCCAGATCGAATTCCTCCTTTTCGGCGTCGAGACCCGGATCGCGCCGCTCGTCGCCAAACTGCCGGCGCTCGCGGGCTCGTCGCGCATCCGTCATACCGACAATTTCATCACCGGCGATGCCAAGCCCTCGACCGCTCTACGCCAAGGCCGCCAATCCTCGATGCGGCTGGCGCTCGACGCGGTCGCGGCGGGCGAGGCGCGATGCATGGTCTCGGCCGGCAATACCGGCGCACTGATGGCGATGGCGAAGTTCGCGCTGAAGACCTTGCCGGGCATCGACCGGCCGGCGATCGCGACATTCTTCCCGACGCGGCGCGGCGAGAGCGTGGTGCTCGATCTCGGTGCGAATGTCGAATGCGACTCCGAGAACCTGGTCCAGTTCGCGCTGATGGGCGAGGTCTTCGCTCGTACCGTGCTCGGTCTGTCGCGACCCTCGGTCGCACTCCTCAACATCGGCTCGGAAGAGCTTAAGGGCAACGACGCCGTGCGCGGCGCGGCGGCAAAGCTGCGCGCGCCGGGCTCGCCGATTAATTTCCTGGGTTATGTCGAGGGTGACGATATCGGCGCCGGCACTGCCGACGTGATCGTGACCGACGGCTTCACCGGGAATGTCGCGCTCAAGACCGCCGAGGGCACGGCGAAGCTGTTCCTCGAATTCGCGCGTTTGGCGTTCGCCAGCTCGGCGCTGGCGAAGCTCGGCTATGTCTTTGCCAAGCCGGCGCTGAAGAAACTGCGCGAGCGCCTCGACGTCCGGCGCTACAACGGTGCGGTCTTTCTCGGCCTCGACGGCATCGCGGTGAAAAGTCATGGCGGCACCGACGCGCTGGGCTTCGCCAACGCCATCGCGGTCGGCGCCGATATGTGCATCAACGGTTTCCTCGACAAGATTCGCGACGACCTGACGCGCATGAGCGCCGTCGTCGCGGTTCCGGAAAAACCCCAGACGGCAGCGCTCTGAGATGACATTCCGCGCGCAGGTCCTCGGCTGCGGCGGCTACTTGCCTGAGCGCGTGGTCACCAACAGCGACCTCGCCAAGACGCTCGACACCTCGGATGCCTGGATCGTGCAGCGGACCGGCATCCGCGAGCGCCGTATCGCGGCGCCAGGCGAGAAGACCTCTGACCTCGCGCTTCAGGCGGCACGCCGAGCGCTCGCCGTTGCCGGCATCGGTCCCGACGAGATCGACCTCATCGTGCTCGCCACCTCGACCCCGGACAACACCTTTCCGGCGACCGCCGCGCGGGTGCAGGCCGCGCTCGGCATCAAGCACGGCGCCGCTTTCGACGTGCAGGCCGTGTGCACCGGCTTTATCTACGCGCTCGCGACCGCCGATAATTTTTTGCGCTCGGGCCAGGCCAGGACCGCCCTGGTCATCGGCGCCGAGACCTTTTCGCGCATCCTCGATTGGGAAGACCGCGGCACTTGCGTGCTGTTCGGCGACGGCGCCGGCGCGCTGGTGCTGCGCGGCGTGCCGTCGGCCGGCAGCGCCTCGGAGCGCGGCGTGCTCTCGACCCATCTGCACACCGACGGCTGCGGCTACGATCTTCTCTATGTCGACGGCGGCGTCTCGACCACCGGCACGACAGGCTTCCTGCGCATGGAAGGCAAGGAGGTCTTCAAGCAGGCCGTGCTGCGGCTCGCCGAGGTCGTCGATGAGGCGCTCGCGGCGAACGGGCTGCGCGCCGGCGATGTCGATTGGCTGGTGCCGCATCAGGCCAATCGCCGAATCATCGACGCCATGGGCAAAAAGCTCGGCCTCGCCGCCGAAAAGGTCGTCGTGACGATCGATCGCCATGCCAACACTTCCGCCGCCTCGGTGCCGCTGGCGCTCGCCGAAGCCGTGGGCGATGGCCGAATCCGCCCCGGTCAGCTCGTTCTGCTCGAAGCCATGGGCGGTGGCCTCACCTGGGGCGCGGGTTTGGTGCGCTGGTAGCCCCGATATGATCAACAATCACGCACAAGCAACTGTAATTGCAAATTTTCCCGGCCCGGTTTAAGGTTTTGGGCAAAGGGGGAGGCAAGTGCGATGGCGGGGCAGACGGTAACGCGGGCTCAGCTCAGCGAGGCCGTATATCAGGAGGTCGGATTGTCGCGCAACGAGTCGGCGGAACTCGTCGAGACGGTCCTCAATGAAATTTCCGAAGCACTCGCCCGCGGCGAGATGGTGAAGATTTCGTCTTTCGGCAGCTTCGCCGTGCGCAAGAAAGGGCGCCGCATTGGCCGCAATCCCAAGACCGGCCAGGAAGTGCCGATCAATCCGCGCCGTGTCCTGGTGTTTCGCGCTTCGCACGTCTTGAAGGACCATATCAACGCCGCCCTGAGCAAGAGCTCGGGCGCTGCATGACGGTCCGGGTGCCCGACTTGTTCGATTCGCCCTCGCGTCCGGGCCGGCGCGCGCCCAAATCCGCCGATGCGTTCCGCACCATCAGCGAGGTCGCCGACGAGCTCGAAGTGCCGCAGCATGTGCTGCGCTTCTGGGAGTCGAAATTCCCGCAGGTCAAGCCGTTGAAGCGCGCCGGCGGCCGGCGCTATTACCGGCCGGACGACGTGGTACTTCTGCGCCGCATCCGCAATTGCCTCTACGACCAGGGCTACACGATCAAAGGCGTGCAGAAGCTGTTGCGCGAGGGAGCGCTCAAGACCGACGATCCGCCGCGCGCCCCGCCGCCGGCGGCCGCAGCGCCGCGCGTCGTCAAGTCCGAGAGCTTGCGTGCCGAGTTGCTGCAGATCCGCGCCGAGCTGGTCGCTCTGCGCGACCTTCTGAAGAAAGCGCCGCGCAGCTAACAAATCCGCAATCGGAACCATCCGCTGCCGGGGGGATTAAAAGCCGAACGTCGGCTTGTCGGCGCAAGGCGAGCCGCGTGCACTCGCACCGGACGATCGATGAAGTTTTTCGCTATTCACCCCAGCGCCTTGATGTACTCGAAAGTGTTTCTGCGGCTCGAGCCTCTTGGCCTGGAGCTGGTGGCTGCCTGCGCGCGTGAGCTCGGTCACGAGGTGCGCCTGATGGACCTGCAAACCGAGACCCATCGGGACTTCGCGCGCGAGCTGGTCGCCTGGCACCCCGATATCGTCGCCTTCTCGGGCAACTATCTTGCCAACCTGCCAGAGATCATTGATCTCGCGAAGCTCGCGAAGCAGTTGTTGCCCGATTGCTTCGTGCTGGTCGGAGGCCACAGCGCCTCCTTCACGGCGCCGGCGATCTTGCGCCACGCCGAAGGCGCGATCGATTGCGTGCTGAGAGGCGAGGGCGAAGCGGGTCTGCCGCCCTTGCTCGGCGCGATCGCCAGCGCACCGGGCAAGATCGCTGCGGTGCCCGGCGCGGTGACATTGGCGGGCGAGGGCCCGCGGCCGCGGCTCCTCGACCGGCTCGATGCGCTCGATCCCGCGCGCGATCTCGTCCGGCATCGCCGCAAATATTTCCTCGGGCCGCTCGATCCCTGCGCCTCGATCGAATTCTCGCGCGGTTGTCCCTGGGATTGCACCTTTTGCAGCGCCTGGACCTTTTACGGCCGCTCCTACCGGCTGCGCAGCCCCGAGCGCATCGTCGCCGATCTACGCGCCATCGCCGAGCCCGGCGTGTTCATCGTCGACGACGTCGCCTTCATCCAGGATCGCCATGGCTTCGCGGTCGGCGAGGCGGTCGAGCACAGCGGACTGAAGAAGCAATACTATCTCGAGACGCGCGGCGACGTGCTGTTGCGCAACAAGGAGGTCTTCCGCTATTGGCGGCGGCTCGGCCTCTCTTACATCTTCCTCGGCCTTGAAGCGCTCGACGAAGAGGGGCTCAAGGCCTATCGCAAGCGCGTGCCGCTCGGCCAGAATTTCGAGGCGCTCGATTTCGCGCGCTCGCTCGGCGTCAACGTCGCGATCAATCTCATCGTCGATCCCGACTGGGACCATGAGCGCTTCGCGACCGTCCGCGCCTGGTGCCTCGAAGTGCCCGAGATCGTCAATCTCAGCGTCAACACGCCCTATCCCGGAACCGAGATCTGGCAAACCGAGACGCGGCCGCTGCAGACTCTCGATTATCGGCTCTACGACATTCAGCACTGCGTGCTGCCGACGCGGCTGCCGCTGCCCGAATTCTATGCCGAACTCGTCTCGACCCAGCAGGTGCTCAATAGCAAGCATATGGGGTGGCAAGCGCTGCGCGATACGCTCGGCCTCGCCGCCGGGCTGCTGCTGCGCGGCCAGACGAACTTTCTCACGATGATGTGGAAGTTCAACAGTGTCTACGATCCGGCGCTGCTGCTCGCGGATCACCGCCGCGAGGTCCGCTATGAAATGGAGCCGCCGTCGCTCGCGCCGGCCGGCCGGCGCTCGTTCTATTTGCACCAGACCCGCGGCCGCGCCGATCGCGCCATCGACGACAGCACCGAAGGCTTCGTCGATGCCACCCGCAGCGCGCCTGCCGACCTGCCCGAGCCTTAGGGAAAAGGCCGATCTTTAGACGGCGATCTCACGGCCGATCTCGACCACGGCATCGTTCGGCAGCTTGAAATAGTCGCTGATATGCGTCGAGTTTCGCTGCATCAGGGCGAACATGGATTCGACCCAGCGCGGCAATCCCTTCGCGTCCTCGCCGGGAATGACGGTTTCGTGGCCGACATAGTAGGTGACGTCGGAAAGATCGATGCCGCAGCCGCCGGCATGGGCGCTGCGCAGCAGAGCGGGAATGTCGGGCCGCTCCATGAAGCCGAACCGCGCTGTGGCGCGCCAGAAGCGCGGCGCGATCTCGGCGCATTTGAGGCGCTCGGTGTCGTCGATCCAAGGCGCGGCTTCGGTGATGACGGTCACGACAAAGAGCCGCTCGTGCAGCGCCCGGTTATGCTTCAGATGCCAGACCATCACCGGCGGCGCGTCACGCTCGGTGCGAGTAAGGAAAACGGCCGTTCCGGGCACGCGCGGAATACCGCCTTCGGCAATTTTCGCCATGAAGGTCGCGATCGGCATGACGGTTTCGTGCAAGCGGATCGAAACGGCGCGCGCGCCGATATGCCAGACCAGCATCACGCCATAGACCGCGGCGGCGAGCAGCACCGGCACATAGCCGCCATCGACGATCTTGGCGAGATTGGCGGCGAGGAAAGCTGCATCGACGATCAGGAACGCGCCGGCGACCGCGGCCGCCGCCGGCAGAGGCCATTCCCATATCTCGCGGAAAGCGATGAAGAGCAGTGCCGAGGTCATCAACATCGTCGCCGAGACCGCAATGCCGTAGGCGGCGGCGAGATTGTCCGATTTGCCGAAGCCGATCGTCAGACCGAGCGTCACCAGCATCAGCAGCCAGTTGACCGCGCCGACATAGATCTGCCCGTAGCCGGTCTCCGAGGTCTGCTTGATCTGCAGCCGTGGCAGCCAGCCGAGCTGGATCGCCTGCCGCGTCATCGAGAAAGCGCCGGTGATGATCGCCTGGCTGGCGATGATCGTCGCGACCGTTGCGAGCAGCACGAGCGGCACGAGCAGGGCGGGCGGGCACAGGCGGTAGAAGATGTTGTCAGATGTCGGTGCGCCTTCGAGTACCAGGGCGGCCTGGCCGGCGTAGTTCAGGATGAGGCTCGGGAAGACCAGCGTGGACCAGGCGAGCCGGATCGGCTTTGGGCCGAAATGACCCATATCGGCATAAAGCGCTTCGGCGCCCGTGACGCAGAGAAAGACGCCGCCGAGAACGAGAAAACTGCGGCGACCGCCGTTGATCAGGTAGGCGAAACCGGCGCGCGGATCGATGGCGAGCAATACGCTCGGATGCTGGATAATGCCCCATATCCCAAGCGCGGCGAGCGCGAGGAACCAAAGTGCCATGATCGGACCGAAAGTCTTGCCGATCCGCGCGGTGCCTTGCGGCTGGAAGGCGAAAAGCGCGACGAGGATCACCACCGCCGCGGGCAGGATATAGGGATGGAAAGTGGTAGTCACGATATCGAGGCCTTCGAGCGCCGACAGCACCGAGATCGCGGGGGTGATCGCGCCGTCGCCGTAGATCAGCGCGGCGCCGAAGAGACCCATGGCGATGATTGCCGGCCGATGCCGCCGCTTCACGCCGAGCAGCGACATCAGCGCGAGGATCCCGCCTTCGCCGTCGTTGTCGACGCGCATCGCGAACGACACGTATTTGATCGTGGTCACGATGATGAGCGTCCAAATGATCAGCGACAGCGCGCCGAGCGTGACCCGGGCGTTGGGAGTCGTACCGGTGAGATTGAGCACGGTCTTCAGCGTATAAAGCGGGCTGGTGCCGATATCGCCGAAGACGACTCCCAAAGCGGCGACGCTGAGGGCCGTCAGCGCCGGCGGGGCGCCGCTCCGTCTTTTTTGCGCAAGCGTGGTATCCGGCAAGGGCCACTCCGGGTTGGACCGAGCGGCGCTACGACGCCGGCGGCGGGGAGGATAAAGCGCGACTATAACATTCCCGCGACACTCGCTCTGCCGTTGTAGCGCCGCGTTGCAACACGTAAGAACCGCCACTATAGTCGCCAGCGATCAGGGCGGGCAGTAGCGCAGCCTGGTAGCGCATCAGCATGGGGTGCTGAGGGTCGCGAGTTCGAATCTCGCCTGCCCGACCATTTTCATCCGACAGCCGATCGAGACGCATGCCCGAGCCGATTTCTCCCGCAAGGCGGCGCTGGACTTTCGTTGCCGCCATGATCGTGAGCTTCGTCTCGGCGACCGAAGTGACCATCGTCGCGACCGCGATGCCGACGATCGTCGGCTCGCTCGGCGACTTTGCGCTCTTCAGCTGGGTGTTCACCGCCTATCTGCTGACCCAGGGCGTCACCGTGCCGATCTACGGCCGGCTGTGCGATTTCTACGGCCGCAAGCGCGTGCTCTATATCGGCCTCGTCTTCTTCGTGCTCGGTTCGCTGCTCTGCGGCTTCGCCTGGAACATGCCCATGCTGATCGCGTTCCGGGTGGTGCAGGGGCTGGGCGGCGGCTCGCTCGCGACCGTGTCGCAGACCATGGTCAGCGATCTCTATCCGCCCGCCGAGCGCGCCAAGGTGCAGGGCTATATCTCCTCGACCTTCGCAACCTCGGCCCTGATCGGCCCGATCCTTGGCGCCTTCATCGTCGCGCACTGGCCATGGCCATGGGTGTTCTGGGTCAATCTGCCGCTCTGCGTGCTGATCGTCGTCATGCTCGAGCTGACCTTCCGCGAGAATGTCGAGCTCCACTCGCACGAGATCGATTATCTCGGCTCGCTCCTGATGGCGCTCGCGACTTTCCTGCTGATGTATGCGCTGACCCGCGCTGCGACCCTTCCCGTCGCGATGATCGCGCTGCTGGTGACGAGCGCCGTCATTGCCTTCGTTCTGCTGCTGATCCAGGAGCGGCGCGCGCGCGAGCCGATGCTGCCGCTCGAGATCTGGAGCAACCGCATGGTCGTGCTGGCCAATTGCGCCAGCGGCTCGATCGGCGGCATGCAGATGGCGGTGACGGCGTTTCTCCCGGTTTTCATCCAAGGGGTGCTCGGCGAAAGCCCAATGCACGCCGGCTTGGCGCTGACGGCTCTGTCGTTCGCTTGGCCAACCGGCGGCTTCATCGCCGGCCGGGCGCTGCTGCGCATCTCCTATCGCCGGTCTTCGAGCCTCGGCGCGATCGTGCTGGTTGCTGGCGCCGTCATGATGGCGGCGCTGCGGCCGTCGCTTGGCGCCGACTGGGCGATCGCCAGCTCTTTCATGATCGGGCTCGGCATGGGCCTTACCAATATGGGCTTCTTCGTCGCCATCCAGGCGAGCATCGACTGGCACCAGCGCGGCCTCGTGACCGCGACCTTCAATTACGCCCGCATCATCGGCCAGTCGATCGGCACCGCGATTTTCGGTGGCATCGTCAACGCGGCGCTGGCAAGCCACATCGCGGGCGAGGGGGATCTCGCCAGCCGGATCCTCGATCCAAGCCTGCGCGAAACGATGAGCCCAGCTGAGTTCATGCCGTTGCTCGATGCCTTCGCCGGGGCCGTGCACCACATCTTCCAGATCAACGTTGTGCTAGCGATCCTGACGATGATCTGGGCCTGGGCCCTGCCCCAAGGCCTGGGCGTTCGCAGCCAGATGCGAAAATAAGCCGCAAAATTAGAAAGATAATTTATCTTTCTGAGAGCTCGTATGAAGCGTGGAGCAGCGGCCGCGCCGCGATCGTCCGGCCCCGGATAGTGAGCTTGCAGACCATCCAGTCCGGTTTCAGCGGGTTGCAGTACCACGGCTCGGCCCAGCCCTGCTCGATGCAGGCGCGCACCGTTCGGGGATCGATATGCTGGCCGAATTTATCGAACAGCGGCAGCTTGCCGCCCGGCTGATCGAGCCCGCGCCGCAGCCATGCACGCTGCGGCGGGGTCGGCGAGTGCCTCCTCGTTTCGACCACAAGGTTCATACGCAATCCTCCCGTTGGCCATGCTAAACCGAGGGAGCCGGCTCGCCAAGCTTTCCTGAGTCGGCAAGGAGCGCCGCCATGCCGGTGATGTTCGTTTATGTGACCGCCGCCGATGCCGCGGAGGCGAAGACGATCGGCCGCCAGCTCGTCGAGGAGCGGCTGGCTGCTTGCGCCAATATTCTCCCGGGCGCGACCTCGATCTTCCGCTGGGAGGGCAAGCTCGAAGAGGCGGATGAGGCGGTGCTGATCCTCAAGACCACCGAACAGAAGCTCGAGACGCTGATTGCCCGCGTCAAGGCGCTCCATCCCTACGATTGCCCCTGCATCGAAGCGCTGCCGGTGGTCGAGGGCAACCGCGACTTCCTCGAATGGGTGGTGCGCGAGACCGGCGGCGATCCGAAAAAGCTGCTGGACGAGATTTAGCCCGGGCGAGCGGCTAAAATCCTGCCATGACCAAGTCTTCCGTGCGCTGGGCGATCGTCTTCGCCAATCTTGGCCACACGCTGACGCATCTGATGATGCTGCTCTATCCGACCGTCGTGCTGACGCTCGAGACGCAGCTCCGGCTGTCCTACGGCCACCTGATGTGGCTCTCGGTGCCCGGGCTGGTGCTCTACGGCTTCGCCGCACTGCCGGCGGGCTGGCTCGGCGACCGCTGGAGCGCCGAGCACATGATGGTGCTGTTCTTCCTCGGCAGCGGCATTGCCGGCTTGGCGACGGGATTCGCGCAAGGCCCGCTCGGCATCGCCTGCGGCCTCGCGGCGATCGGCTTCTTCGGCGCGATCTATCATCCGGTAGGCACCGCCTGGCTCGTGCGCCATGCCGAGAACCGCGGCCGCATGCTCGGCTGGAACGGCATCTTCGGCAGCATCGGCGTGGGCGCGGGGCCGATCGTCGGCGCGACTCTCACCTCATTCTATGGCTGGCGAGCGGCATTCATGGTGCCAGGCGCGGTTAGCCTGCTGCTCGGCCTCGCGCTGGCGTTCCTGGTGCGCGGTGGTGCCGTGGTCGCCGCCAAGACCGACCTCAAGCCACAGGCCACGCCGGTGCGCGGCGATATGCGTCGTGCCTTCGCGCTCTTATCGGTCACCATGCTGTCGACCGGTATCGTCTTCCAGGCCTTGACGAGCGTACTGCCGAAACTGTTCGAGATCCGGCTCGCCGCTATCACCGCCGGCGGGCTCGTCGGCACCGGTGGTATGGTGAGCTTGGTGTTCGCGCTGAGCGCCGTCTTCCAGATGCTCGGCGGCATGGCGGCCGACCGCTACCCGATGAAGCGGATATATCTCCTCTGCTGGGCGATCCAGGTGCCGCTGCTCTTCGTGGCGATCCGGCTATTCGAATTGCCGCTCTTTGCGGCCGCGCTCTTCTGCTTCAGCCTCATCGCAATCTCGACCCCGACCGAGAACGCGCTTCTCGCGCATTACACGCCGGCGCGCTGGCGGGCGACGGCGTTCGGCGCGAAATTCCTTCTCTCGCTCGGGGTGAGTGCGCTCGGCGTCCCGCTGGTCGCCGTGGTCTACGACCGCACCGGCGATTTCGTCTGGCTGTTCGCCATTCTCGGCCTGCTGGCGGCGTTGGTCGCGGCGACGGCGCTATTCCTGCCGCGCGAGCAGCGGATGCAAACAGCCGTGGCGGCGGCTGCGGAATAGGCCCACATAACAGTGTCATAGACGGGGCTTCTGTGCTATGCGGAGCCCGAGGCCGACAGGGAAAAACGAGTTATGGCGGACGTTGCGACCGATGTTCTCGAAGTGATCGCGAAGCAGGCGAAGACCGAGCCCGCGAAGGTCACGCGCGAGACCGAATTGGCCGATCTCAACCTCGAATCGCTCGATACGATCGAGCTGATCTTCGCACTCGAGGAAAAATTCAACATCGAGATTCCCTATAACGCCAACGAGGCCTCGACCGCGGGCATCAACTTCACGACCGCCGGCGATGTGATCGATGCCGTCGCCAAGCTCGTCGCGGAGCAGAAGGGCTCGGCGGCGTGAGGCATTCTGACGCGCGGGTGAGCGGCGGAGCATGAATCGCGTCGTCATCACCGGGCTCGGCGTGTGCAGCCCGCTCGGCAAGAATGCGGCCGAATTCTCCGCGACGCTCAAAGCAGGCAAGAGCGCGATCGGTCCGATCAGCATCATCGAGACCGAAGGGCTCATCACCAAGATCGGCGCCCAGGTCCTCGACTTCGATCCCAATGCTTATTTCGAGAGTAACAAGCTGCCGCTTTACGATCGCTGCACGCAGTTCGCCCTGGTCGCGGCGCGCGAGGCGATCGCGCAGAGCGGCCTCGATTTCCGGAACGGGCTCGGCGCGCGCAGCGCGACGATCATCGGCTCGGGCGTGGGCGGGCAGGGGACCCAGGACGAGAACTATCAGCGGCTCTATCTGCAAGGCGCCAAGCGCTGCCATCCGCTCACCATCCCGAAGCTGATGATCAATGCGCCGTGCTGCCACATCACCATGGAGCATGGCATCACCGGCCCATCTTTCGTGGTCGCGAGCGCCTGCTCCTCCGCCAATCACGCGATCGGCGTCGCTTTCCAGATGGTGCGCGCCGGCATGGTCGAGGTAGCCGTCACCGGCGGCACCGAGGCGGTCTTCACCTTCGGCACGATCCGCGGCTGGGAAGCGCTTCGCGTGATGGCGCCCGATACCTGCCGGCCGTTCTCACTCGGACGCAAAGGCATGGTGCTGGGCGAGGGCGCAGCGGTCATGGTAATCGAGAGCCGCGAGCGCGCGCTGGCGCGCGGCGCCACAATCGTCGCCGAGATCCTCGGCTTCGGCACTACCTCGGATGCTAGCGACATCGTCATGCCGGCGCTCGACGGCGCCGCGGGCGCGATCGCCGCCTGCCTCGAGGATGCGAAACTCGCGCCCGAAGCCGTCGATTACGTCAATGCCCACGGCACCGGCACCGCTGCGAACGACATCACCGAGACCAAGGCGCTGCACAAGGTGTTCGGCGCGCATGCGAAGAAACTTGCTGTGTCCTCGACCAAATCGATGCATGGCCACACCCTCGGCGCCGCGGGCGCGATCGAGCTCGCCGCGACCATCGCCGGCATGCACGGCGGTTTCATTCCGCCGACCGCGAACTACGCCGAAGCCGATCCGCAATGCGATCTCGACTACGTGCCGAACGAAGCGCGGAGCGGCGCAATCAACGTCGCGATCTCGAATTCTTTCGCTTTCGGCGGCCACAACGCCGTGGTCGCGGTGCGCCGCGCTTGAGCGGCGCCTACGCCGCCTTCGCCAGCGGGTTTTGCTCGCGCTCGAGGATCTTCTTCACCGCCGGCCGCTGCAGCATGCGGTCCTTCCAGGCGGTGTAGTTCTTCAGCTCCTTCATTGGCAGTTCGGCGCGCAGGCCCCAGCTATAGAACACCATTGCGTAGGGATCGCAGGTCGTATATTGCGCGCCCATCATCCAGGGCTGGCCGGCGAGCCGGCCGTCGATCTCGGTGAGATTCTCCCAGGCCTCCTTCTTGCCGCTGTCCTTGACCGCGGCCTGCGCGCCGGAGTCGCTCGCGAATTTGTCGCTGCGGAAGATGCGCGTGAAGGAGGGATGGAGCGTGTTCGAGAGCCAGGTCATGGTCGAGAGCCAGCGCGCTTCCTCGATCTCGCCTTCGGGCTTCAGCTTCGCCTGCGGAAAGTGCTTGGCGAGATAAGCCATGATCGCGGCATTCTCGACGAGGATGGTGCCGTCGATCTCGAGCGCCGGCACTTTGTGGCGCGGATTGACCTTCAGATAGTCGCCGCCCATGTGCTCGCCCTTCATCACATTGACGACTTTCTCGGTGTAAGGCGTGCCGGTTTCTTCGATGGTGATATGCGAGGCGAGCGAGCACAGGCTCGGACAAAAATAGAGCGTCAGCA
>DASYAL010000101.1:0-1993 GCA_036501365.1 Allostellaceae bacterium
AAGAACGCCGGCAGCTATTTCGGCTATCTCAACCAAGGCCACTATGTCGACGGCGTCGCGGCGGGCCTGTGCACCAAGTCCAACAAGATCGGTTTCGTCGCCGCCAAGCCGATCGCGAGCGTCCTCAGCAACATCAACTCGGTCCTACTCGGCGCCCGCAAGACCAATCCGAAGGCGACCGTGCAGGTGATCTTCACCGGCGACTGGTCGATGCCGGTGCGCGAAGCCGAGGCGGCCAACGCGCTCGTCGATGCCGGCTGCGACGTCATCACGTGCCACGTCGATTCGCCCAAGGTGGTGATCGAGACCGCGGAGAAACGCGGCGTGAAGACCTGCGGCCACAACGCCAGCCAGGCGCCGCTGGCGCCCAAAGGCTTCATCACCGGCGCCGAATACAAGTGGTCGACCATCTACAAGGGCTACGCGGCCGACCTCGCTGCGGGCAAGGCGCTGCCGAACTTCACCGCCGGCGGCATCGAATCCGACATGGTGCAGAATACTCCGTTCGGCGCCGGCGCGACGGAGGCTGCCAAGTCCGCGGCCATGGCGGCGATCACGGACATGAAGAACAAAGTGCCGATCTATGTCGGTCCGCTGAAGGACAACAAGACCGGCAAGGTCGTGATCGACAAGACCTACGGCAACCTCGACCCGTACCTCGACCAGATGGACTACCTGCTCGAAGGCGTCGTCGGCTCGATCACCTGAGCGGGAGCGGACATGAGTTCGAGAGTCCCGACGGCGAGTGAACTGCCGACGGCGCTGGGGGCGGGAAAGCCGCCCTCCGCGCCGGCCGTGCGCTACGATCTTGGAGTTCGGCTCCGCGCAAATTCGGAATATGTCGCCATCCCGGTGTTCGCGTTGCTGATGGCGGCGATACTGTTCGCGCTGTTCCTGCTGGCGATTGGAAAATCGCCCGCCGAATTCATCGATTACGTCTGGCGCGGCGGTTTCGGGACCGCGTTCTCGTTTCAGAATACCTTGCAACGCTCCTCGCCCCTGATCCTGACGGCGCTCGCGGTGGCGATCCCCGCGCGCATCGGCCTGATCATGATCGGCGGCGAAGGCGCGCTGGTGCTCGGCGGCTTCGCCTCGGCGGCGATCGCCGTGCCGATGGTCGGCGCCGTCCCGCCGATCGTCGTAATCCCCATCATGGTGGCGACCGCGCTCGCGGTCGGCGCCGTCTGGGTCGGAATCGCCGGCTATCTCAGGTACGCGCGCGGCGTCAACGAGACCATCTCGTCGCTGCTGCTGACTTACATCGGCATCGCGATCATGAACTTCTTCGTCGAAGGCGTGATGCGCGACTCGAGCAACCCCAACAAGCCCTCGACCAAGCCGATCGGCGACGCCTACATGGTCGGCCACATCCCCGGCACAGATGTGCATTGGGGCTTCGCCGTGGGCGTAGTGCTGTCCGTCGCGCTCTACATTCTGATGACGCGCACGACGTTCGGCTTCGCGGCGAGGGTCACGGGGGGCAATTATCGCGCCGCGCTCGCGCAGGGGCTGCCGGTCGGCAAGATCATGATCAGCTGCGCGATGATCGCCGGCGCCTGCGCGGGCTTGGCGGGCTATTTCGAGGTCGCGGCGATTCAGGGGCGCGCCAACGCCTCGCTCGCCGCCGGCTACGGCTTTACCGGCATCTTGGTGTCGTTTCTGGCGCGTCATAATCCGGTCGTCATCGTGCCGGTGGCGATCCTGTTCGGCGGCCTCGTCGCCTCCGGCGGGCTGATCCAGCGCCGCATGGGCCTGCCCGACGCCACCGTGCTCGTGCTGCAAGGCCTCATCTTCGTCGTGCTGCTGACCTCGGAGACGCTCTACGGGCGCTTCGCGATCTTCCGCGCCGGCGACGCCAAGGAGCGTACATGAACGAGGGACTGCTCACGGTTCTCATCGCCATGTTGGGCGGCGCCATCCGCGTTTCGACGCCGTTCATGTTCGTAGCGGTTGGGGAATGCCTCACGGAGAAGTCGGGCCGCGTCAATCTCGG
>DASYAL010000102.1:0-197438 GCA_036501365.1 Allostellaceae bacterium
CGGTGACGGTGACGATCGCGCCCTTGTTGACCTTGCCGCCGGCCGCCGTCGGCGTGCCGCCGACCGCGGGCGCACCGCGCTCGAGCTGCTTCATGCCGAGCGAAATACGCTCCTTCTCGGCATCGACGTCGAGCACCATCACCTCGACCTCCTGGCTGGTCGAGACGATCTTGCCGGGATGGACGTTCTTCTTGGTCCAGCTCATCTCGGAGACGTGGACGAGGCCCTCGACGCCGGGCTCCAGCTCGACGAACGCGCCGTAATCGGTGATGTTGGTGACGCGGCCCTTGAAGCGTGCGCCGGCCGGGTATTTGAGCTCCACACCCTCCCACGGATCGGCTTCGAGCTGCTTCATGCCGAGAGAGATGCGCTGGGTCTCGGGATTGAACCGGACCACCTGGACCTTCACCGTCTGACCGATATGCAGCGCCTCGGATGGATGGTTGATGCGCCGCCAGGCGATATCGGTGACGTGGAGCAAGCCGTCGACGCCGCCGAGATCGACGAAGGCGCCGTAATCGGTGATGTTCTTGACCACGCCGGTCAGGATCTGGCCTTCCTTCAGCGACGCGACCAGCTCCGAGCGCGCTTCGGCGCGGCTCTCCTCGAGCACGGCGCGGCGCGAGACGACGATGTTGCCGCGCGAGCGGTCCATCTTCAGGATCTGGAAGGGCTGCTGCGAACCGAGCAGCGGGGTGATGTCGCGCACCGGGCGGATATCGACCTGACTGCCGGGCAGGAATGCGACGGCACCCGAAAGATCGACGGTGAAGCCGCCTTTGACGCGGCCGAAGATCACGCCGTTGACGCGCTCATTCGCCTGGAAGCTCTTCTCCAAGAGGGTCCACGCCTCTTCGCGGCGGGCCTTCTCGCGCGAGAGCTGGGCCTCGCCGTTCTTGTCCTCCATCCGCTCGAGATAGACCTCGACGGTGTCGCCCGGCTTGATCTCCGCGGGCCGGCCCGGCACCGAGAATTCGCGCAGCGCGACGCGGCCTTCGGATTTCAGCCCGACATCGATGAGGACGCTATCGTTCTCGATCGCCAGCACCCGGCCTTTGACGACGGTGCCTTCCAATCCGCTCGCGGTGCCGAGCGATTCATCCAGCATCGCGGCAAAGCTATCTTTGCGATACTCGGTTTCGGTAGCGACAGCCATCCCAACTCCAGACCCCTTGCTTCACCGGGCCGTCCGCCGGGGTGAGCGGAACGTGCCCGAGCCGCCGGCTTGCGCGGGTGCGGCGGCATGAACCCGTGTTCCTGCAAGCCGAGTGCCCAAACCCAAAAGAACCCTGGGGCGCCTTTAACGAGGCGAACCCTCGAGCTTCCGGGCGATGAGGTCGGCGGCCTTGATGAAGGCGGCGTCGGCATCGAGCGCCGTGGTATCGAGCTCGATCGCGTCGGAGGCAGGCCGAAGAGGCGCCGTTTGGCGCTCCCGGTCGCGGGCGTCGCGTTGCTCGATGTCCTGCAGGACGCGCTGGTATATAGTCCCGACGCCCGCGGCCTGCAACTCCTTGAAACGCCTCGTCGCTCGCGCCTCGGCGCTGGCGGTTACGAAAATCTTAACGGTGGCGTCGGGACAGACGACGGTGCCGATGTCGCGGCCATCGAGCAGCGTGCCGGCGAAGCCTGGCGGCGGGTGCCGGGCAAAATCGCGCTGAAAGGCAAGGAGGGCGGCGCGCACCGCCGGGATCGCCGCGACCACCGAAGCCGCGCTCGAGATGCGGTCCTCGCGCAGCCGCGAATCGTCGAGATCGCCGGCGCGCACCGCTTTGGCAGCGGCCTCGGCGGCGGCGGCATCGGCCGGGTCTCGACCGGCTTCGAGCACTTTCAGCGCCACCGCGCGATAAAGCCCGCCGGTATCGAGGAAAGCGAGGTTGTGGCGCTCGGCGAGGCGGCGGCCGAGCGTACCTTTACCGGCCGCGGCCGGCCCGTCGATCGCGATGACGATCACGCGCTTGCTTCGGCGATCGAGCCGCCCAGCCCGTTCACCAGCGCAACGAAGCCGGGAAAGCTGGTCGCGATGGTGGCGCCGTCGTCGATCGTCACCGGCTTCTCCGCCGCCATGCCCAGCACCAGGAAGGCCATGGCGATGCGGTGATCGAGCGCGGCGGCGACCGCGGTCCCGCCTTTGAGCGGTGCGCCCTTGCCCTCGACGATCAGCGTGTCGCCCTCGACCGCGACGGCGGCGCCGCAATCGCCGAGGCCCTTGGCGATTGCCGCGAGCCGGTCGCTTTCCTTGACCCGTAATTCGGCGAGGCCGTGCATCACGGTGCGGCCTTTGGCGAAAGCAGCGGCGACCGCGAGGATCGGATATTCGTCGATCATGCTCGGCGCGCGCTCGGCCGGCACGGTCACGCCTTTCAGCGCGCCGGCGCGGATGACGAGATCGGCGACCGGCTCGCCGCCGGCGATGCGGCGGTTGTCGAAGGCGATATCGGCCCCCATCTCGGCGAGGGTCGCAAAAAGCCCGGCACGCAGCGGATTGATGCCGACGCCCTCGATGGTGATGGCGGAGCCGCGCAGCAGGAGCGCCGCGACCGCGGGGAAGGCCGCCGAGGAAGGATCGCCGGGGATGACGATGTCCCCGGCCTTGAGCTCCGGCTGGCCGGTGACGGTGATGCGCTGGCCGCCGTTATTGGTCGGGGTCGAAGTGACCCTGGCGCCGAAATGGCGCAGTAAATTCTCGGTGTGATCGCGCGAGGCGAGCGGCTCGATGACCGTGGTCTCGCCCGGCGCCGCGAGCCCGGCGAGGAGGATGGCCGATTTCACCTGCGCCGAGGCGACCGGCGTCGCGTATACGATCGGCATCGGCGTCGTCGCGCCAATCAGCGCCAGCGGCAGCCTGCCGCCCGCGCGCGCCACGACCCGCGCGCCCATGCGTGTCAGCGGCTCCGTGACGCGCGCCATCGGCCGCCGCCGCAGCGAGGCGTCGCCGGTGAAGAAGGCGGTGATATCGTGTCCCGCCACCGCGCCCAACAGCAGCCTTGCACCGGTGCCGGAATTGCCCATATCGAGCAGCGTGTCGGGCTCCTGCAAACCGCCCAGGCCGACGCCGCTAACGCGCCAGGCGCCGTCCGCCTCGCGCGCGACGCCGGCGCCGAGCGCGCGCATCGCCGCGGCGGTGGCGAGCACATCCTCGCCCTCGAGCAGGCCCGCGACGCGCGTTCGCCCGACCGCGAGCCCGCCAAGGATCAGCGCGCGATGCGACAGGGACTTGTCGCCCGGCACGCGGCAGCGGCCGCTCAAGGCGCCGGCGGTGCCCGAAGTCAGAGACGTGGCGGAGGCGGAGGACATGAATCAGCGAGTCTTTACCAAAACGGGGGCGCCGGGCAACTGGATCGCGCCCCGGCGATTATTTTGGGCGCGATTATTTTGCTTTTGACAGCGGCCGCGCGCCGTGGCAAACGGCGCAGCGCTGCCGAGCGGAAAGACGCGGGTCCTGGGAGACGGAGGCGAAGGTGGCTAGAGCAGAGTGGGGAATGAAGCGGCTGTGCCCGAATTGCGGCACCCGCTACTACGACATGCGCCGCGATCCGATCGTCTGTCCGCATTGCGGATCGCCGTTCGATCCCGAGGCGCTTTTGAAGACGCGACGCACGCGCGCCGTCGCGCCGGCCGCGGTTGAGCCCGTGGCCGATGAGGAGATCGAGCCCGATCTTGGCGCCGAGGAGGTGCCGGAGCCGGCCGCGCCCGAGGTTGCCTTGCCGGCCGAGGCTGAGGAGGGCGAGGAAGAGGAGACCGAGGCCGAGGCTGAGGAGGGCGAGGAGGAGGAAGAAGAAGTCCTCGAAGACGCCTCGGAGCTCGGCGAGGACGAGGACGACATGGCCGAAGTGATCGAGAACGTCGACGAGGAGGACGAATAGCCTCGTAAAGAGAGGGCCTTCCAAAAAGGCCCTCCAAAAAAAGGCCGGGGTCATAGCTCAGATGGGAGAGCGCTACAATGGCATTGTAGAGGTCCGGGGTTCGATTCCCCGTGGCTCCACCAGATACGAAAAGCCCGGCTCTTGGAGCCGGGCTTTTTGCTGATCCGCTATTCGACGATCAGCTTGGTGGCGGGCGGCGGCGGTTGCTGCAGCAGCTTGAGCTGGTTGAGGGTCGCGATCCAGAAATCGAAATCGGCGGGCGCGAGACTGAGCTCGAGCGGGTCGGGCGTGCTGGCCGCGCCGATATATTTTTTCTGGATCGCGCTCGCCTCGTCGGGATGGTCGTGCGCGAAGGCCATCGCGTCCTCGAGCGAGGCGCGGAATTCGCGTAGCGCCGGGCGATGCGATTCCGCCCAAGTGCGGCTCGCCGCATAGACCGAGGCGAGGATATGCGGATTGGTCGCTGAGAAGATATCGACCGATTTCTCGCCGGCGCCGCTTTGAATGATGCGCGTCCGGAGCGGCTCGAGTTCGAAAGCCGCATCGATCTGGCCCGCGCGCAACAGATCGCCCATCTGCGTGAACGGCGTCTCGACCAGCGTCACCTGGTCGAGGGCGACGCCGTGATCGAGTAGCCATTTCTTCAACACGAGATCGATCGCGCTGTTGATGCCGGGCCGGGCGATCTTCTTGCCGATGAAATCCTGCGCCTTGGTCGCGGTGAAGCCGGTGCGCGTCAAAAGGCTCGAGCGCGGATGCTTCGCATCCATCGCCGCGACCCCCGCCACCGCGACGAGGTCCATGCCGCCGTCGTTGGCGAGCAGCAGCAGCGGCGGCGAGCTCGAGGCGAGCTGCAGGCTGCCGGCTTGCAGCGCCGGCGGGCCGAGCGAGGTGGTCGCGAGATTGGTCAAGGTGACGTCGAGCCCGTGCTTGGCGAAGATGCCGGCGTCCTTGGCGATGAAGGCGGGGGCGAAATCCGCGGTCGCCGAATAGCTCACGGCTATCGTGGTCGGCGCCTGCGCTTCTGCGCGGGCGCCGGACAGGACGAGCGCGATCAGCGCGGCGGCGGGAAGAACGATCTGTCGCATCGGGCGCGGCCTATTTGAAGATCAGCGTCGCCGGATCGACCGGGTGATGCAGCACGCCGACCTCCTCGCAGACCTTCGTCCAGAAGGCGAAATCCTCCGGCGTCACGCTGAGCGATACGTCGGGCAGGCTGGTGGTGGCATAGCCGATGTATTTCGCCTCTATCTTATGCGCGTCGTCGGGATTGTCTTTCTCCCAGGCGATCGCCTCCGCGAGCGAGGCGTTGAAGGCGGCGATCGCGGCGCGATGCGCGTTCGCCCATGTCCGCGTCGAGGCATAGATCGCGCCGAGCACGTCGGGATCGGTCGCCGACATGATGTCGAGCGATTTGCGCGCGCCGCCCGAGGCAAGCGTGCGTGACAGCATCGGCTCGAATTGAAAGGCGGCGTCGAGCTGGCCCGAGCGCAGCATGTCGCCCATCTGCTGGAACGGCGCTTCGACGATCGTTACCTGGTTGGGCTGAACGCCGCCATCGATCAGCCATTTGCGCAGCACCAGATCCATCGCGCTACTGATCCCCGGCACGGCCACCTTCCGGCCGATCAGGTCTTTGGGGGTGTGGATGGCGAAGCCGGGATGGGTGACGAGGCTGGTATGCGGATGCGCGGCGGTGAGCCGCCCGACCCCCGCTACCGAGACGAGATCGAGGCCGCCGTCATTGGCGAGCAGCAGGTTGGGCGGCGTCGCCTGCGAGATCTGCAGGCTGTTGCTGACGAGCGCCGGCGGCGCGACCGAGCTCGAGGTCACCGCCTTCATCGTCACATCGAGTCCGTGCTTCTCGAAGATGCCGTTGTCCTTGGCGATATAGGCCGGAAGATAATCCGAGGTCAGGCCGTAGCCGAGGGTGAGCTTGGTGGGCTCCTCCGCCCGCCCCGGCGACGGCGTCGCCGCGAGCACTAGCGCCAAGAGCACGCCGCGGCGGGCGATGGTTCCGAGCTTCGACATATCCATAATATCCATACCCCTGTTCTGTTTGATTATGAGCGGCCGGCATCTTTGTGTTCGCCGAGCGAGGCTTCGAGATTGCTGACGCGCGCGCGCAACGCCGCATTTTCTTTTTCCAAGGCGTTCAGCCGCGTCAAAATCTGATTGTCGAGCGAGTGCGCGCGCGCCGGGGGCGAAACCGCCGATAGAAACGCGATGGCGCACAAAACGGCACCGAGCTTTGTGAAGGTCTTCATGGGCTCGTTCCCCCGCTGATCGCGGAATCCCGTGCACGGCGGGGCCATGGCGTGAGCACGGTTCCGCGCCCCTAGAGCCGGCCGCCGCCCAGCGCGCTCTTGCCGTAGGCCGGCGCCGATTCGTCGAGATAGAGGCCGCGATGGGTGCAGACCGCGATCAGATCGCGCAACTGCCGCTGCAGCGGATTGGCATTGAAGATCGCATGGCCGCCGGCGGCGGCGAATAGCGCCTGCACCGCTTCGAGACATTGGCGGGCGATGAACGCCGCCTCGAAGCGCGCCTTTAATTTCTCGTGCGCGTCGAGCTGGCCGCCCTTTTCCATCAAATCGACCCAATGGCGCAGCGCCGCGGTCATGTGCGCCGCCGCGCCCTCGATCGTGCCGACGGCTTTGGCGAGGTTCATCTGCGTGCTGCCGAATTCGGCGACGGCGAGGCCGCGGCTGTTGCGCGCGCGGGTGTAATTGAAATAAGTCGTGAGAAATCCTTCGGCGACGCCGACGGCGAGCGCGGTGAAGCCCAGCGCCGCGACCGAGGCACGCGGCGTGCGGAACACCGAGGCGCGGTTGATCTTCGTCCCCGGCCCGGTGCCGTCGTCGCTATGGACGTGATCCTGGAAGCGATGCGGCGGGACCAGCACCGCCTCGGCGACGAAGCTCTTGCTGCCGGTACCGGCGAGGCCAGCGACATGCCAGTCGTCGACCACCGTCACCGCGCTTTTCGGCACCAGGAAGTCCCACCAGGCCGGCGGCCCTGCCGATTTCGTGGGGCCCTCTTCTTCGAGGAACGCGTCGCAGATCAGCCAGTCGGCGTAATCGATGCCGCTGGCAAAGCCGAACCGGCCCGACAACAGCGCCCCGCCCGGCGCGCGTTTCGCCCGCCCCGAGGGCGCGACGCTGGCGGCGATCCGCGTGTCGTGGTTCTTGCCCCAGATCTCTTCCTGCCCCTCCAGGGAGAAGGCGCCGACGAGCTGGGTGTGGTCGTTGAGCACGTTCGCGACCCAGGCCTGCGAGCCGCAGCCGCGGGCGAGGATGCGGTTCACTTCGCCGAGGACGTCCCAGGCATATTCGTAGCCGCCGAACCGCGCCGGCCGACAGATCTGAAGGAGCCCCGCGGCAGCCAATTCCTCGATGGTCTCCGGCGGGCAATGGCGCAGCTGCTCGCAGCGCTCGGCGCGGCTGGCCAGGGTCGGGACCAGCGCTTCGGCGCGGCGGTAGAGTTCGGCGGGGCTGGGTTTTTCCACTGCAGGAGGGGGGCCGGATCGAGTCGCCTGCTGGTTCGCTGGCTGTTTCATGCCTCCCATCACCCGCGCGGCGCTTTTTCGCGGCTTTGGGCTCGCCGGAACCGGGTTTTGACGCTAGAACTCCGCTTAGCGACGCCCCGCGGCGGCCTCTTTGGGGTCATAGCTCAGATGGGAGAGCGCTACAATGGCATTGTAGAGGTCCGGGGTTCGATTCCCCGTGGCTCCACCACTCGCGGCAAGGGCCCGACGCGCGCTGCGCGCCGGGCCCTTCGCTTTCATCCCGTGGCTTTCATACTGTCGGTTTACGTAGCGGCACGTAAGGGATCATCCGCACAGATTTTCCCGCCGCCACCGCCCTACCCTCATGCGGTGGAGGGACGGATAGCGATGAACGAACTCGGCGACCCGGCGGCTTTTTTGCGCGAGAAGGCGGCGCAATGCCGGCGTCTCGCCGATCGGATCGCGAACGACCAGGAGCTTGCCGTTCTAACGCTGCGTGCGATGGCGTCGGAATTCGAGGCCAAGGCCGCCGCGGAGGCACCGCGGTATCGCCGGCCCACGTGACGTATCGGATGATCAAATTTTGAGCACCCCATCCTGCCTAGACATCCGGCACCGCAGCCGTGCCACCCGATCGTCCCGGATTTCCGCCCCTCGGCCCGGTTGGCGCGGGCTTTGCTACCTGTCTCGATGATGGACGATATTGTCACCCACCCTGCGGCGCCGGCTGGCGACGCGCTTGTCGCCGCGACGCCGGCTTTCGACGAGACCGGCCCGCCGGGCGGGTGCCTGCCCCATTACGCGCTGATCAAGCGCTGGCTCGACGAGACGCCGCGCGAGGCGGTCGAGCTGAAGCGCCGCGAGGCGGAGTTGCTGTTCCGCCGCATCGGCATCACTTTCGCCGTCTATGCCGAAGGCGGCAGCCCCGAGCGGCTCATCCCCTTCGACATCATCCCGCGCGTCCTGGCGCCGGCGGAATGGAGCCGGCTGCAGCGCGGCCTGGTGCAGCGGGTGAAAGCGCTCAACGCCTTCATCCACGACGTCTATCACGCGCGCGAGATCCTCCATGCCGGAAAGATCCCGCCGGCGCTGATCCTGCACAATGACGGCTTCCGGCCGGAGATGCAGGGCTTCGCCCCGCCGCGGGGCGTCTACGCGCATATCTCGGGCATCGACATGGTGCGCGTCGGGCCGGAGGATTTTTACGTCCTCGAGGACAACTGCCGCACGCCCTCGGGCGTCTCCTACATGATCGAGAATCGCGAAGCGATGATGCGGCTCTTCCCCGATCTCTATGCGCGGCACCGCATCGCCCCGGTCTCGCATTATCCCGAGGAGCTGCACGACACGCTGCGCTCGGTCGCGCCCGAGAATTGCGAAGGCGAGCCCACGATCGTGCTGCTGACGCCCGGCGCCAAGAACAGCGCCTATTACGAGCATTCCTTCCTCGCCGACGAGATGGGCATCGAGCTGGTCGAAGGCGCCGATCTCGTCGTCGACGACACCATCGTCTATATGCGCACGACCGAGGGGCTGCGCCGTGTCGACGTGATCTATCGCCGGCTCGACGACGATTATCTCGATCCGCTCACCTTCCTGCCGGAAACGCTGCTCGGCACGCCCGGCCTCTTCAATGCGTATCGCTCGGGGAACGTGACGCTCGCGAATGCCGTAGGGGCGGGTATCGCCGACGACAAATCGATCTATCCCTTCGTGCCCGAGATGATCCGCTTCTATCTCGGCGAGGAGCCGGTCCTCGCCAACGTGCCGACCTGGCGCTGCGCCGAGACCGAGGCTCTCGGCTATGTGCTCGATCACCTGCAGGAGCTGGTGGTGAAGGAGGCGCATGGCTCGGGCGGCTACGGCATGCTGGTCGGCCCGCATGCCTCGCGCGCCGAGCGCGAGGCTTTCGCCGCGCGCCTCAAAGCGCGGCCGGCCGATTACATCGCGCAGCCGACCCTCGCGCTTTCGACCTGCCCGACCTTCGTCGAAAGCGGCATCGCGCCGCGCCATGTCGATCTCCGGCCTTTCGTCCTCGCCGGCAAGGACATCCGCATCGTGCCGGGCGGGCTGACGCGGGTCGCGTTGCGCGGCGGCTCGCTCGTCGTCAACTCCAGTCAGGGCGGCGGCACCAAGGATACCTGGGTGCTCGAAAGCGTCGGCGATGCTCAGCCGTACAGCCGATAGCCTTTATTGGCTCGCGCGCTATGTCGAGCGCGCCGAGAACGTCGCGCGCATCGTCCTCGTCGGGCATCGCATGGCGTCGATGGCGCGCTCGCTCGGCGCCGGCGGCGACGAATGGCTCTCGACCCTCATCGCCACCGGCTGCGAGCCCGGCTTCTTCGCCAAATATTCCGAGCCTGCGCCGGGCGCGGTGATCGACTATCTGGTGCGCGATCCCGACAACGTCTCGAGCGTCTTCTCCTGCCTCGAGACGGCACGGCGCAACGCGCGTGCGGTGCGCACCGCGCTCACCGCCGATATGTGGGACGCGCTCAACGAGACCTGGCTCAAGGCGCGCGACTTCGCGTCGCAGAAGATGACGCTCGACACCGCGCCCACCTTCCTCGAATGGGTGCGCGAGCGCTCGCAGCTCTTCAACGGCGCCTACGACAGCACCATGCTGCGCAACGACGCCTTCTATTTCACTCGTCTCGGCACGTTCTTGGAGCGCGCCGACAACACCGCGCGCATCCTCGACGTGAAATACTACGTGCTGCTGCCGCAGGACGAGAGCGTCGGCGGCGCGCTCGATTATTACCAGTGGCAATCGATCCTGCGCTCGGTCTCGGCGCTGCGCGCCTATCACTGGGTCTATCACGACCGGCTGCAACCCTGGCTGATCGCCGAGCTGCTCTTGCTTCGCCGCGAGATGCCGCGCTCGCTCATCTCCTGCTACGACCAGATCACGCGCTATCTCGATCTCATCGCCGAGGCCTATGGCGGCGCGCGCGGCGAATGCCATCGCCTGGCCGGCGAGGCGCATGCGCGGCTGCGCTACGGCAAGATCCAGAAGATCTTCCAATCGGGCCTGCACGAATTCTTGGCCGACTTCATCGACCGCTCGCTGCTCTTGGGCGGCGAAATCGCGAATCTCTATCTCACCTGAGCGATGCGCCTCGCGATCCGCCATACCACCGCCTATCGCTATTCGCAGCCGATCACCTACGCGATCCAGACCCTGCGGCTGACGCCGCGGCCTTACGAAGGCTTCCACGTCATCGCTTGGCGGGTGCGCGGCGAAGGCAAGCACGACCTGCCGAGCCTTGTCGACGGCTATGGCAACATCGTCCACTGCCACACCGTCAACCGCGCGCACGACCATGCCACGATTGCGGTCGAGGGCGACGTCGAGACCTCGGCGGGCGACGGCGTCGTGCGCGGTGCGGTCGAGACCCTGCCACCGCTTTTCTACTTGCGCGCAACGCGGCAGACGGAAATCGATGCGGCGATCCGCGATCTCGCGCTGTCGGTCGCGGGCAAGGGCTACGACCGGCTGGTCGCGCTGATGGAGGCGGTGCGCGCCCGTGTCGATTATCGCACCGGCGCGACCGATGCGGCGACGACCGCGGCCGAGGCGCTCGGCGCCGGCGCCGGCGTCTGCCAGGATCACGCGCACCTCTTCATTGCCGCCGCGCGTGCGCTGGGGATTCCGGCGCGCTATGTCGGCGGCTATCTTTGGGCCGGCGGCGATGCCGTGTGCGAGGCGAGCCATGCCTGGGCCGAGGCCTATCTGCCGGAGTTCGGCTGGATCGGCTTCGATCCGGCCAACCGCACCGTGCCGGGCGAGGCCTATGTGCGGGCGAGCATCGGCCTCGATTATTGGGCGGCGGCGCCGGTGCGCGGGGTCCGGCGCGGGGTTGGCGAGGAATCGCTTGCGGTCGAGGTCAGAGTGCGCGAGGCCTCGCAGCAATAAAAAATATCGGGGTGGAAGAATGACCTATTGCGTCGGGCTGTGCCTCAAAGACGGGCTGGTGATGCTGTCGGATACGCGCACCAATGCCGGCGTCGACAATGTCTCGACCTTCTCGAAGACGCATATCTACGAGATCCCCGACGAGCGTTTCATCACGGTGATGAGCGCCGGCAATCTCGGCGTCGCGCAGGCGGTCGTCAATATGCTGCATGAAGGCATCGAGACCGGCGAGCGTGTCGAAACGCTCTATACGGTCCCGAGCATGTTCCGCGCGGCGCAGCTCGCCGGCGAGGCGGTGCGGCGCGTCTATCGCAGCGACGGGCCGACGCTCGAGGCGCAGCAGGTGAAGTTCGACGTATCGCTCCTCCTGGGCGGCCAACTCAGAGGTCGCGGCATGCGGCTCTTCCAGATCTACGCCGCCGGCAACTTCATCGAGGCGACGCCAGACACGCCCTTTCTCCAGATCGGCGAGACCAAATACGGCAAGCCGATCCTCGACCGCGTGCTGCAATACGACACCGACCCGCGCGACGGGGTGAAGCTCGTCATGGTGTCGATGGATTCGACCTTGCGCAGCAATCTCTCGGTCGGCATGCCGCTCGATCTCCTGGTCTATCGCCGCGACGCGCTCAAGGCCGAGATCCGCCGCCGCATCACCGAAAGCGATCCCTATTTCCGCATGATCCATGAGGGCTGGTCCGAGGCGCTGCGCCAGGCCTACCGCGCCATGCCGCGCCCCGAATGGATGGATCAGCTTGTTATATCAATGGATTAGCCTATCTTGATCGATCGACCACGGATGCCCATTTAATACCCCGGGCGGTGCCGTCAGGGTCGCCCGGATTCGAGGAGCCGCCGGTCCCGGGGCTCGGAATCGTCGACTCGCTCGTTGGAGGAGATTCGATGTCGCGTCTGTCGCTGTTCAGTTCGCCGCTGCTCTTGGGCTTCGACCAGTTTGAGCGTGCGCTCGACCGCGTCACCAAAGCCACGGCGGACGGCTATCCCCCATACAATGTCGAGCAGACCGGCGAGGATGCGCTTCGCTTGACGCTCGCGGTCGCCGGCTTCAAGCCCGACGAGCTCTCTGTCCAGCTCGAGGACAACCAGCTCGTCATCCGCGGCAAGCAGGCCGACGAGACCGACCGGGTCTACCTTCACCGCGGCATTGCCGCGCGCCAGTTTCAGCGGAGCTTTGTGCTCGCTGACGGCATTGAAGTGATAGGGGCAGGGCTCGACAACGGCCTCCTCAATATCGATCTACGGCGGCGCGCGGCCGAAGGGCTGGTGCGGGCCATCGAAATCAAGGCATCGTCCGGCAATCGCATCAAGCCGGTTGGCGGCGAAAGGAGTGGACAATGAACATCACCGAGAAACTGCGCCAGATTTCGCCTCAAGATTTCGCCCTGATCGGCGTGCAGCATCTGGCTTATATCAAGCCGACGGTCGTCAACGGCGTCACCGCCTTCTCGATTCACGCCGCCGACGGCACCCAGATCGGCGAGGCGCCGAGCCGCGATATCGCTTTTGCTGCGGTGAAGCAGCATGAGCTGGAGCCGGTCAGCATCCATTAGCAGCGCGGGCGTGGCCGCTGCTCGCGCGACTTAAAATCACGCCGCGTGGCTCGAGGCGCGATCCGTCAAGAGCGCATAGATTGCATCGGCGCTTTCGGTAGCACGCAGCTTCGCGCAGACCGCGCGGTTGCGCAGCAGGCGGGAGATGCGTGCCAACGCCTTGAGATGATCGGCGCCGGCATCGGCTGGCGTTAAAAGCAGGAAAATCAAATCGACCGGCAAGTTGTCGATCGCGTCGAAATCGAGCGGCTTCTCCAGCCGCGCGAACAGCGTGATCGGCCGCTTGAGCCCGGCGACCCGGCCGTGCGGCACGGCTGTGCCGTTGCCGATGCCGGTGCTGCCGAGCTGTTCGCGCTCCCAGACCGTCTCGAAAATCTTGTGCTCGTCCTGTCCCGAGGTCGCAGCCGCGCGCCGTGCCAGCTCTTGCAGCGCTTGGCGCTTGCTGGCGACGCGGAGATGCCGAATCACGCCGGAGGGATCGAGGAGATCGGTGATTTCCATCACGGATTCCTTTGCCGTCACGCGCGCGCCAACCTAGGAACGGGCCGCGCCCGAGTCAAGAAAGCCGCGGCAGCCGGCTAAAGTTGCAAGGCCCGTTCGCGGCGCCGCTGCACCGAAGAGGGGATGCTCATCGCCTCGCGGTATTTCGCCACGGTGCGGCGGGCGATGTCGACGCCTTCCTTCATCAAGGTGTCGACGATCCGGTCATCCGACAGCACGTCGCCCGCTTCGGCGTCGATCAGCGACTTGATGCGGAAGCGCACCGCCTCGGCCGACAAGGAGTCGCCGCCCGCAGCCGCGGCGATCGCCGAGGTGAAGAAATATTTCAGCTCGAAGATGCCGCGCGGCGTCAACATGTATTTGTTCGTGGTGACACGGCTGACCGTGCTTTCATGCATGCCGATGGCCTGGGCGATGTCGCGCAGCACCAGCGGCCGCAAATGCTGTACGCCATGACGCAGGAAGCCATCCTGCTGGCGGGTGATCTCGCGCGAGACTTTGAGGATCGTGGTCGCACGCTGATGCAGCGCTTTCACCAGCCAATTCGCCGACTGATATTTCTCGGCGAGATAGTCTTTTGCCGCCTTGTTGCGTGAGCCCGCGCTGACCTCGGCGTAATAGCGGGTGTTGACCAGCACGCGCGGCAGACTGTCGCTGTTGAGCTCGACCATCCAACCGGCGCCTTGCGGCCGCACGAAGACGTCCGGCACCACCAGCTGCGCGATAGCGCCGTCGAATTGCAGCCCGGGCTTCGGGTCGAGCGCGCGGATCTCGGCAGCCATCTCGGCGAGATCCGCGGCATCGACGCGGCAAAGCCGCAGCAACTGCGGGATGTCTCGGCAACCGAGCAGCGACAGGTTCTCGATCAGCGCCTGCATCGCCGGGTCGTAGCGGTCGCGTTCTTTTAGTTGGATCGCGAGGCATTCGGCGAGATCGCGCGCGAAGATGCCGGTGGGCTCGAAGCGCTGCAACTGACTCAGCACCGCCTCGACCTGGGCGAGCTCACAGCCCATGGTCTCGGCTACGGCCGGGAGCGCAACCGTCAGATAACCGGCCTCGTCGATCTGGTCGACGAGATAGGTGCCGATGACCCGGTCGACCGGGTCTTTGATCTCCTCCGCGAGCTGCGCCAGCAAATGCTCGCGCAGCGTCACCGGCCGCGCCAGGGTCTGGTCGATACTCGGCAGGTCATCGCTATCGGGCCGCGCGCCGCGCGTGCGCCAGGCGTCGGGATCGCCGGCATAATCGAGATTGCCTTCGCCATCGCTGCCGGCGACTTCGTGCCACGCCTCGACCGCCTCCTCGTGGCTGGCTTCGGCCGGCGTGCCAGTCTCGGAAGGAGCAGGCTCGGCCGCCGCCGGCTCGGGCGCATCGGGTACGCTGTCGTCGCGCTCGAGCAGCGGATTCTGCTCGACCTCGCCTTCGATATAGGTGGCGAGCTCGATATTCGACAATTGCAGCAGCTTGATCGCCTGCTGCAGTTGCGGCGTCATGACCAACGCCTGGCCCTGACGGATATCGAGTCTCTGAACGAGTGCCATGACTGCGGTTATAAGGCGAGGGGAACCATCAGTGCAAACTTCGTACCAACTCCCTTATTTTCCGTTAAGCATGTCAACGGAAAATCCCGCACTGCTCAAAAAATGATCTGGAAAACCATGGGGATAAGCCGAGATGCGAGCAAGCGCTCGCGGGTGGCTTTTCGCCGCCGCTCCCCTTGCAAATCGGGATGCTGCTGGCACAAATCGCCAATCAGCGCGAACACGCCGTGCAGGCCCGTCGTCGCGCCGGCGAGATCGCGGGCCGGACCGTGCGGCAGGCTTGTTGCGGCATGCCGGTGAGCTTGAGCGGCAAGCCCGGCAGGGAGAAGCCGCGGGTGGCAGCATTGCGGAAGGAAAATCGAGCGCGCTAAAGGCTGAAACGTTCGCCGAGATAGACCCGGCGCACATTCGGGTCGTTGACGATGTCGCCCGGCTGGCCGTCCATCAGCACCTGGCCTTCATGGAGGATGTAGGCGCGATCGACGATGCCCAGCGTCTCGCGGACGTTGTGATCGGTGATCAGCACGCCGATGCCGCGATCCTTCAGATGCGCGACAAGATCACGGATATCGCTGACGGCGATCGGATCGATGCCCGCGAGCGGCTCGTCCAAGAGGATGAAATGCGGCTGGGTCGCGAGCGCGCGCGCGATCTCGACGCGGCGGCGCTCGCCGCCCGAGAGCGCCATCGCCGGCGCGCGGCGCAGATGGCTGATCGAGAATTCGGCGAGCAGGTCGTCAATCGTCGATTCGCGCAATTCGGGAACCGGCTCCGAGACCTCCAGCACGGCGCGGATGTTCTGCTCGACTGTGAGGCCGCGGAAGATCGACGCCTCCTGCGGCAAATAACCGATGCCCAGCCGGGCGCGGCGATACATCGGCAGGTCGGTGATGTCTTCGCCGTCGAGCGTGATGCGTCCGACATCGGCGCGGATAAGGCCGGTGATAATATAGAAGCAGGTGGTCTTGCCGGCGCCGTTCGGGCCGAGAAGCCCGACCGCTTCGCCGCGCTGCACCGAGACGTTCACCTCGCGCAGCACCGGCCGCTTCTTGAAACTCTTGCCGAGGTTATAGGCGGCAAGCCCCGAATTGCTCGCGACCAGCCGTGGCCCGCCATGCGGCGCGGCTTGCGCATGAGCCGGAGCGGCGGCGGCGGGCCGGGAGGGGGGCGATGACATCGCGCGGCGACTTAGGGTCGGGGGCTGGATGGCGGTGGGTTGGACGGCGACGGCTTGGCAGCGGACTGGCCGTTCGCGCTGGGTTGGGCGGCCGCCGGTTTTCCACTCAGCGCAGCCTCATCCTCCTGGCGCGGGATCAAGAGACCCGCAACGCGCGGTGGCGGGCCGGTCAGCTTCGCCGAAGGCGGTGCGCTAAGCAGGCGCGCGACATTGGTGTTGGTGTCGACCACCGCATATTGGCCGCGCAACTCGTTTCCCCCCCGCGTCAGAGTCACATTCTTGCTAAGCGTCGCGATTCCGGTGTCGAGATTATACACGCCCGTATCGCCACGTGCGATCTGATCCGCCGAGACCACAATGACGTGACCCTGAGCATTGACCTTGGTGATCTTCGAAGGCCCGTCGGGCGGCTTGGTCACATCCGCCGTCAAGATGTCGCCGCGGATCGATTTCGCCTCGGGACCTTGGCGCACGGCAACCGCATTGCCGCGCGCGACGCCGATCTGCTTCTGGTCGTACCATTCGAGGCTGTCGCGGGAGGTGACGATATCTTGCGGCGTGATGATCTTGAGGTTCTTGCCTGTCAGCACCAGCAACGCCTGGTCGACGTCGTAAATGGCATGATCGCCATAAGCGGTCTGAGTCGGCGATGCGAAAACCACATGGCCGTCGGCCTCGATGCGATAGATCTGAGTCGAGCCGTTATCAAGCGGGCTCTGATTCTGGCCCGCTTGCGTCGAGGCGGCGGCAGGCTTCGGCGGCGTCGGCGCGGCCGTGGCCGATCCGTTCGCGGCCGCCGCCGGCTGCTGCACGTCGCGGTAATAGGCATAGAGCGTATCGGCGGTGACGGAATTGTCGCCGCGCGTCGCCTTGGCGTTGCCGCGCGCGATATAGACTTTGTTGTTCTGCTGCCACTCGATGCCGTTATCGGCCTCGATGTTGACCGGCTTGTTGTTGTCGTCGCCGGCGAGACCCATCGCGCTCGATGGCGTGTTGCCCGGTGTCTGCGCATTCGCCGCTGCCGGTGCAGTGGCCGTTGCCGGCGGCTTCGGCGCCGGGGATTTCGCGGGCGCCTGCGCATGCGTCGCCGCGGCGGCGACCATCACGAAGACGGCAAGGAGCCCGGCGGCGCCTCGCTTCATTCCGCTTCCTTCGGGCGCGGCAGCAGGGTCAGGTAGGTCTTGCCGGTAAAGTCGATCACGGCGCCGCGGTCGTACATGGTAAAGCCTTGCGCCGTGACATGCCCAAACGGGCCATGGCCCGTGACCGGCTGATCGCCCGCGGCGGTGCTGTTGGCGATATCGAGCCGCGCGCTATCGGTGTGGAATTCGTTGCCGCGATCCTGATAGAGCATGACGTCGCCGTAGAGATCGAGCAATTGCGGCTGCGGCTGATAGGTGCCGGTGTAGCCGGTGACCTGGACCCAGTTGCCGCTGTTCGTCGTCATGTCGGCGCGCGGCGCGTCGAGCGAAATGAGGTCGGACGAGCCTGAGGCTTCGGTCGCGGCCGCCGCGGTCAGCACATAGGGTCGGTTCTGTTTGTCGATGCCGGTGTAACGCGGCGAGACCATGCGCAAATTGCGCGCCTCGCTCAAATCGATCTTCGGCAACGTGAAATGCAGACGATCGATGGTGGCCTTGATCTCCGGCCAGGTGCCGACCAGCAGCAGCAAGCTCACCGCGAGCCCCGGGAGAATCCATTTGGAGCGCTGGACGAAGCGGCTGTGGCTGCGCGTGTCGTCGAGCCCCAGATGCCGCCGCAGCGTCGACCGCAGGGCGATCGCCGCCTGAACTTGTCCCTTCATGCGATGCCGGCCCTGAGGCAGTCGTGGATGCCGACGATGCCGAGCGGACGGCGTTCGGCGTCGACGGCGAAGAGGCTGGTGATCGCCTGCTGGTTCATGCGGCCCAGCGCTTCCGCGGCAAGCGCCTGGGCGCGGATGGTTTTGGGTTGCTTCGTCATCACGGCGTCGACGATCGAGCGCAGCAGATCGTCCTTCATGTGACGGCGCAAATCGCCGTCGGTGATGATCCCGACGAGCCGGCCCGCCGCATCGGTGACGCCGACGCAACCAAAGGTCTTTTCCGACATGGTGAGGATGGCGTCGGTCATCCGCGTGCCGACCGGCACCAGCGGCATCGCGTCGCCGCCATGCATGACGTCCTTGACCGCGAGCAGCTGCCGGCTGAGCTGTCCGCCCGGGTGCAGCCGCTGGAAGTCGGTGCTCGAGAAGCCCTTGCGCTCGAGCATCGCGGCGGCGAGCGCATCGCCGAGTGCCAGCATCATGGTCGTCGAGCTCATCGGCGCCAAGCCCATCGGGCAGCCTTCTTCGATCGCGGGCAGCACCAGCGTGACATCGGCGGCCTCGCCGAGAGCGCTGCCGTCGCGCCGCGTCACCGCGACCAGCGGAATGCGGAATCGGCGCGAATGAGCGACGATATCGGCGAGCTCCTCCGTCTCGCCTGAATTCGACAGTGCCAGTACGGCATCACCGGGCGCGATCATGCCGAGATCGCCATGGCTCGCCTCGGCGGGATGGACGAACTGCGCCAGCGTGCCCGTCGAGGCGAAGGTCGCCGCGATCTTGCGCGCGATATGGCCGCTCTTGCCCATGCCGGTGACGGTGACGCGGCCCTTGACCGCCGAGAGCAAATCGACGGCTTCGGAAAAGCCGCCGTTCAGCTCCTCGGCGAGGGCTGTCAAACCGGCGATCTCGGTCTTGAGAACGCGGCGGGCGACGGTCAGGGTGTTATCGATAGCGTCTTTCGGCATGCCCCGGGCGATGCGAGCCTGGCTGTTGTTGCGATCAAGGGCCGACCGTACTAACGACGACCCCAGCAAATACGGCATTCCTGCCTAAACTATAGGCTTAACTATGCCGTTACCACCCTCGCCGGGTCAACGAGACGAGTTCGTGCCGGCGTTTATGCCGCAATGCAGCAAAGCATTGCATGGACGAGCGGCGAATCCAGGCCCACCGCCGCCGGCTCGGTCATCGGTGGCCGTTGCGTCAATGCTCGAAAATATCCGCGTTTTCGTAGCCGGTGAGGTCGAGGAAGGCGCGCGTCGGCAGGAAGGCGAAGCAGGCGAGAGCCAATTGCTGGCGATTCTCGCGCACCAGCATCCCGTCGAGCTTCGTCTTGAGGGCGTGGAGGTGAAGGACGTCCGAGGCTGCGTAGCGCTTTTGCTCCTCGGTCAGCGTGGGCGCGCCCCAATCGGAGCTTTGCTGCTGCTTCGACAGCTCGACGCCGAGGAGCTCGCGGCACAGATCCTTGAGCCCGTGCTTGTCGGTGAAGGTGCGGGCGAGCTTCGAGGCGATCTTGGTGCAATAGACCGGCGCGGCGACGACGCCCAGATAATGCGCCAGCACGGCGATGTCGAAGCGGCCGAAATGGAAGATCTTCAGCACTTTGGGATCGGCCAGCAGCGCGCGCAGATTCGGCGCGTTGTATTGGCCGGGCGCGAACTGCACGAGATGGCTGTCGCCGTCGCCGGCCGAGAGCTGCGCGACGCACAAGCGGTCGCGCAGCGGATGGAGCCCCATGGTTTCGGTGTCGATGGCGACGCTCGCGCCGAAATTGATGCCGGCCGGAAGATCGCCTTGATGGAGATGGATGGTCGTCACGGTCTGGGGCCTGCTTGGCTTCGGCTCGCTTGGTTCATGCACGCTTGGCGTCGACGTCCCGACGAGGACGCGTGCCGCAACGTCGTGGTGCCCTGGAGAAGACTCGAACTTCCACGACCTTTCGATCACTAGAACCTGAATCTAGCGCGTCTACCAATTCCGCCACCAGGGCCCGCGCGGGTGATTAGGCGGCGGGTCGCGTCCTGTCAATCGCAGCGTCCTGCCGGCTCGCCGCCACGCTCGCAAGCGCAGCGCCACTATTGTATAGAGCGCGGCCATGGATTCTCGGCGGCTCACCATCCTCGGCGCTTCGGGCTTCGTCGGCCGCTATATCGTTCGCGATCTTGCCCGCGAGGGAGCAGTGATCGCGGCGTGCTGTCGCCATGCGAGCAGCGCCGGCTTTCTGCGGCCGATGGGCGATGTCGGGCAGATCGGGACCTTCAGCGCCGATCTCGCGGATGAGCAGGCGCTGGCGGCGGTCGTCGCCGGCGCCGATGCGGTGGTGAATGCCGTCGGCATTCTGTACGAGCGCGGCAAGCAGCGCTTCGACCTCGTCCATTGCCAAGCTCCGGCGCGGCTTGCCGCTCTCGCCAAAAGCGCGGGAGTGAAGCGCTTCGTGCATATCTCGGCGCTCGGCGCCGATGCCCATTCGAGCTCGACCTACGGCCGCAGCAAGGCCGAAGGTGAGGCGACGGTGCGCGCGGCCTTTCCGGGCGCGACGATCTTGCAGCCAGCACTGGTCTTTGGCCCTGAGGACACGTTCTTCAACCGCTTCGCGGCGATGGCGCGGTTCGCGCCGGGCCTGCCGTTGATCGGCGGCGGCGCGACGCGTTTCCAGCCGGTCTATGTCGGCGACGTTGCGGCGGCTGTCGCCGTCGCGCTCGCGCGTGACGACACCGAGGGCAAGACCTATGAACTCGCCGGGCCGGCGGCTTTTACGCTGAAGCAACTCTTCGAGCTGATCCTGCACGTGATCGGGCGCAAGCGGCTGCTCCTTCGCGTGCCGTTCGGTCTCGCCAGCATCGAGGCATTCTTTCTCGAATGGGCGCCGCGCCCGATCCTGACGCGCGATCAGGTACGGATGCTGCGGCATGATTCGGTGGCGACGCCGGGCGCGCCGGGTCTCGCCGATCTCGGCATCACGCCCGCGGCGCTCGAGCTTATCCTGCCGTCCTACCTCGATCGGTATCGGCGGCCAGGCAGCTACCGGCCGAGTCACGCCTAGCCCGACTAGTAGATTCCCGGAACGCGGCGCCAACTGCGCGCGCATTACCCAGCGGTCGCCTCGGTCCTGGCCAATGCCTGGGACCAACATTGCCGCCGGCCCGCCCGATCGCGGGAGAAGCCATGTCTGGGCTCCGCGCGCTTCAGCCGAAGGATGAACCCGGCTCGCGCAAAAAGGCTTCTTCCTCGGCGGTCGAATTCCGCCCGAGCGCGGCGTTGCGGTGGGGGAACCGCCTGAACCGCGCGATGATCGCGTGATGGCGGCGCGCGTAATCGAGCGCGCTCGCGAAGACCGGGTCGCGCGCCAGCGCGGCAAAGAGCGTCACGCTCAGCTCTTGATCGGCCAGGAACTCGCTGTGCTCGAACGGCAGGTAGATGAATTGCCGCCATGTCGCGGGCAGCGAGCGGTCGAAACCTTGTCGCAATGCTTGGCGCGCCGCCGCCCGCGCCACGGCGTCGCTGGCGAAGGCCTCGGCGCTGCCGCGGTAGAGATTGCGCGGCAACTGGTCGAGCAACAAGATCAGCGCAAGGCAAGGTTCGGCTTCACGGGCCCAGTCCGCGCATGCGCTCGACACGGCACGACGCTGCAGCGCGCCGAAGCGCTCGCGCAGCGCTGCATCGAAGGCGGGATCGGCTTTGAACCAGATGTCGCGCCACTGAAACCGGCTCGCCGAGCGCGGCGGCCCAAACCAGAAATCGATCAGCGCCGTCGCTTCGTCGCGCTCGCCCGCCGTCATCATGCCCATCCCATAGCCTATCGGATGAGCCGAGACGAGCGGCAAGAGCTTTAGCCGGCTTTACCCGCAGCGCAGGCCGTGGGATCATTCCGCACAGGGCGAAGATGACCGAGCTCGAAGCGCAATTCGAACTGGCGGTGCGGGAAGCCTGCACGAAAGCGGGCAATCTCGGCTATTTCCCGTCCTATTTCCTCCAGAAGATGACCCGCACGGGCGCCGTTACCTATGCGAAGGAACTCGTCGTCAGCGGCGAGCTGCAAACCGGCTTGCGGCGGCTGGCGCAATTGAAGGCGCTCGATCTCTCGATCGAACATCTGGTCGCCCGCGTGCCGCGATTTGCATCGCTATTCACGAAAGATCAACGCGAGGCCGCGGAATGGCGCCTGAAGCAGATTGAAGCTTTGCGCCGCTGAGCGTAGAACCGTCATCGATGCGGTTGCTTTATCATCTTTGGTTGTCGCCATTTTCGCGCAAGATCCGCTTGGTGCTCCAGGAAAAGGAGCTCGACTTCAGCATGCAGGTCGAGAAGATCTGGGAACGGCGGCCCGAGTTCCTGGCCCTCAACCCCGCCGGCGAAGTGCCGGTCCTGATTGAACCCGACGGCACGGTGCTGGCCGAAGCCGGCGCGATCGCCGAATATCTCGATGAGACCTATCGCGAGAAACTGCTCCTGGGCCTTAACCCCGCCGATCGCGCCGAGGTGCGGCGCCTCGTCGCGTGGTTCGACGTCAAGATGAACCGCGAGGCGACCGAGCCGCTGGTCGGCGAAAAATTCATGAAGCGGTTCCTGGGCTTCGGCGAGCCCGATTCCGCGGTGATCCGCGCTGGCAAGTCGAATCTCAAATACCATCTCGATTACATCGCCTATCTCGCGGAGCGCCGGCGCTGGCTTGGCGGCGATCACTTCTCGCTCGCCGACGTGACCGCGGCCGCGCATCTCTCCTCGCTCGACTATCTCGACGACATCGCCTGGGACGATCACGAGCCGGCGAAGGAATGGTATGCGCGGGTAAAGTCGCGGCCGAGCTTCCGGCCAATCCTCGCCGATCACATCCCGGGCGCGCCGCCGCCCAAGCACTACACCGATCTCGATTTCTGACCGGCGCGCTTAGGGCTTGGTTTTCTGGGCGGTGGGACCGGCCACCGGGCTCGCCGGCAGCGATCCCGCCGCGAGACGCACGAGGTTGTCCCGCGCCGATTGTGCCGCGGGCGTACCCGGCGCCAATTGCACGACGCGCTGCCAATCGGCTTTGGCGCCGCTATCGTCGTCCTTCAGCCGCCGGATGTTGCCGCGCTCCAGCAGCCCCGGTGCGGAGTCGGGATCGAGGCGCAGCGCGCGCTCAGCGTCGTCGAGTGCGAGGTCGAGGCTGCCGAGCTGGCGATAAGCCGAAGCGCGGTAGACCAGCGCATCGACGCGGTTGGGGGTCTGGTCGAGCACGGTGTTGAGATCGTCGATCGCGTCGAAGAATTTTCCGTCAAGCGCGAGGGCCTCGGCGCGATCGATCAGCAACTCGGGATCCTTGGGCTCGAAAGCGAGCGCCGCATCGAAAGCGGCCTTGGCGTCGGCCGGCCGGTCGGCGAGCAGCCAAGCTTGGCCCGCCTGCTCGAGCGCGTCGGCGCGCATCTCCGGCCCGGCCTGCATCATGGCGTTGGCGAGGCCTTCGAGCTGGGTCGCGGCTTCGGCGTATTTCTTCAGCCCGACCAGGGCGACTGCGGCACAATGCTGGGCCGGGAAACCGCCGCCGAGATTGAGCCAGGATTCGGCATCGTCATAGGCTTTCTGCGGATCGCTGCGCGCGGTCGCGATGCAGCGATCGTAATGCTGAGCGTCGGGCAGCGGCGCAGGCGGAATGGAGCTTTGCGGTTTGGCGGCGACAGCAGCAGCAGCGCCGAGGCCGAGCGTCAGCGCCGCTGCGAAAAGGCCGAGACCCGACGCGCGATGGCGCTTACTCGCCGGCTTCACGCACGGCATGCCGGGCGTCGGGCGCCTCGCGCGCCGGTACGCCTGCCGTTTCGCGCGAAAACATCAGCCGCAGCTTCTCGAGATAGAGATAGATCACCGGGGTGATGAACAGGGTCAGCGATTGCGAGACGACGAGACCGCCGACGACCACGAGCCCCAGCGGCCGACGCAACTCGGCGCCTTCGCCCCAGCCGACCGCGATCGGCAGGCCGCCCATGATCGCGGCCATGGTCGTCATCATGATGGGCCGGAAACGCAGACAGCAGGCCTCGAAGATCGCCTCGTCGGCGGTCGCATTGCCGTTGCGCTGCCGCTCGAGGGCGAAGTCGATCATCATGATCGCGTTCTTCTTGACGATGCCGATCAGCATGACGACGCCGATGATGGCGATGACGCTCAGATCCTGGTGAAAGAGCATCAGCGTCAGCAAGGCGCCAAGGCCGGCCGCCGGCAACCCCGACAGAATTGTGATCGGATGGATGAAGCTCTCGTAGAGGATGCCGAGCACGATGTAGATGACGATCACCGCGGCCGAGAGCAGCAGACCCTGGCCCTTGAGCGCGTCCTGGAAGACTTGCGCGTTGCCCTGATAGCCCGTGCTCACCGTGACCGGGAGATCGACGTTGCGCTCGAGCTGGGCGATTTCGTTGACGGCCGTGCCGAGCGAGGCGCCGGGCTGGAGATTGAACGAGATCGTGACCGACGGCAGCTGTCCCTGGTGGTTGACGGTCACCGGCCCGATGCCGGTGCTGATCGAGGCGACGGCGGCGAGCGGCACCATCTGGTTCGAGGCCGAGCGAATATAGATTTTAGATAGGTCGCTGGGCGATTGCTGATCGGCCGGATCGAGCTCGAGGATGACCTCATAGCTGTCCGAAGGTTCGTAGATGGTGGAGATCTGCCGGGTACCGAACGCGCTGTAGAAGGTGTTGCGGATCTGATCGACGGTGATGCCGAGCTGGGACGCCTTGTCGCGGTTGATGTCGACAACCGCGAGCCGGTTCCGCAACTGCAAATCCGAGGTCACGTCCTGGATGCCGGGAAGCTTCCCTATCCGGTCCTGCATCAGCTCGGCGTAACGATAGAGCTCGCTCGTGTCGCCGTCCTGCAGCGTGTATTGAAACTGACTCTTCGATGGGCGGCCGCCCAGATTGATGTCCTGCAGCGGCTGGAAGAACGTGTTCATGCCGACGATGCGCGCGACCTTGGGGCGCAATTCCTGGATCACCTCGGTCGCGGACAGCGCGCGCTCGTTGCGCGGCTTGAGCTGGACGAACAGATGGCCGCTGTTGAGCGAGGGGCTGCTGGCGCTGGCACCGGCGAAGGCGGTGACGTCGCTCACATTCGGATCCGCCTTGACGACGCCCGCGACCTCGATCATGTGCTCCTCCATGGCTTTCATGGAGATGTCCTGCGCCGCCTCGCTCGTGGCGAGGATCGCGCCGGTGTCGACGATCGGGAAGAAGCCTTTCGGAATGACGGCGAAGAGATAGCCGGAGGCCGCGATCGACAGCACCGTTAGCGCCAGCGTGACGCGCCGCCAGCGCATGACCGTGGTCAGCCCCGCCTTGTAAGCGCGGAACAGCGCGTCGAATCCGGACTCGCAAGCGCGATAGATCGCATTATGGTGCTCGCCGCGATGCGGCTTGATGAGCCGCGACGCCAGCATTGGCGTCAACGTCAGCGAGACGAATCCCGAGATCAGGATTGTCATGCTGATCGTAACCGCGAATTCGCGGAACACGCGTCCGACGACGCCGCCCATGAAGAGAACAGGGATGAACACCGCGACCAGCGATACGGTGATCGACAAGATGGTGAACGCGATCTCGCGCGACCCGCGGAAGGCCGCATCCATCACCCGCTCGCCGTTTTCGACGTGGCGCATGATGTTCTCGAGCATGACGATCGCGTCGTCGACGACGAAGCCCACCGACAAAGTCAGTGCCATCAGCGACAGGTTGTCGATGCTGTAGCCCAGCACCTCCATGCCGGCGAAGGTGCCGATCACCGCGATCGGCAAAGCGAGCGCGGGGATGATCGTTGCCGTAACATTCCGCAAGAAAAGGAATATCACCAGGATGACGAGCCCGGCCGTGATCAACAGCGTGATCTGGACGTCGTTCACCGAATTGCGGATCGAAACCGAATGGTCGAGCAGGACGTTGAGATTGACCGAAGCGGGCAACTCGGATTCGAAGACGGGGATCAGCGCCTTTACCGAGTCGACGACCGCGACGGTGTTGGCGTCGGGCTGCCGCTGCACGCCCAGCAGAATGCCGCGGTTTCCGTTGTACCAGCTCGCTTGATTGACGTCGTCGACGCTGTCGACGGCCTTGCCGACATCCTTCAGCCGCACCGGCGCGCCGTTGCGATAGGCGACGATAAGGTTCTCGTATTGCGCGGCCTCCGGCAGCTGCGGGTTGGCCTGCAGCGTATAGGCCTGCTGCGGCCCCATCAGGGTGCCGACAGGCGTCGACGAATCTGCGGCGGCAACGGCGCTTTGCAAATCGTCGAGCGTCATGCCCTTGGCGGCGAGCGCCTCGGGATTGGCCTGGATGCGCACGGCGAAATGTTGCTGGCCCATCACCAGCACCTGACTGACGCCGGTCAGTGTCGAAAGTCGTTGCGCGATCAGCGTCTCGGCGTATTCGTCGACTTGCGACAGCGGCAGCGTCGAGGAATTTAGATTGAGAAAAATGACCGGAGCATCGGCGGGATTGGCCTTGAGGAAGCTCGGCGGCGTGGTCATTTGCACCGGCAGCCGCTTGGCCGCCGAGGTCAATGCCGATTGCACATCCAGCGCCGCGCCGTCGATGTTCCGGCTCAGATCGAACTGCATCGTGATCTGAGTCACGCCCTGGCCGCTCGACGATACCATCGAGTTGAGGCCTGCAATCGTCGAGAACTGCTTCTCGAGCGGGGTCGCGACCGACGAAGCCATGGTCTCGGGGCTGGCACCGGGGAAATGCCCGGTGACGACGATGGTCGGGAAATCGACGGTCGGGATCGCCGCGACCGGCAGGAGACGATAGCTGAAGAGACCGAAGATGACGAAGGCCAGCATCAGCAGCGTCGTCATCACCGGACGACGTATGCAAAGCTCCGGCAGGCTCATGATGCGCTACCCTCGGTCGGGCCGGTAACGATCTGAACGTGAGTTCCCTGGCTGAGACGCAGCTGTCCGTCCGTCGCCACCCTCTCGCCGGCTTTGAGGCCCTTGCCGATCACCGCCAAGCCATTGACCGTACGATCAACCGTGACGGGGCGTGTTTCTGCGGTGTTGTCGTCTTTGATGACGAAAACGTAAGTGCCGCTCTGACCGATCTGCACCGCCGCCGGTGGAATGACCAACGCGTCGGGGTCGGTGCGCACCAGCACCGAGACGTTGACGAACTGACCCGGCCACAAGCGCTGCTCGGCGTTGTCGAAGGCGGCGCGCACGGTGATCGTGCCCGAGGTGGCATCGATGGCGTTCTCGAAGAAGGCGACCTTGCCTTCGACCGGCACGCCCTTGTCGCCTTGCGCCAGCACTTTCACCGGCACCGGGCCTTGCGCTAGCGCGGTGCGCAGCTCCGGCAGATCGTTTTGCGGCAGGGCGAAGGAAACATAGATCGGCTGGATCTGGTTGACGGTCGCGAGCGGCACGTCATTCGATTTGATGCTGTTGCCCCGCTTGATCGCGATCAGCCCGACACGGCCGTCGATCGGCGCTGTGATCGTGTAGTAGGAGAGCAGCACCTTGGCGTTCTCGAGCTGTGCCTGATCGGCTTTCACCGTCGCATCGAGCGCCGCGGCCGTGGCCGAGTCATTGTCGTATTGCTGATGCGAGACGAAGTCTTTGCTCAACAGCTGCTTGTCGCGATCGAAATTGCGGTTGGCGTTGGCGAGCTGGACTTGGTCGCGCGCCAGCGTCGCCGCTGCCTGATCGACCTGCGCTTGCGCGGCGCGCGAATCGAGCTTGAACAGTACGTCGCCCGCCTTCACGAACTGCCCGTCCTTCACAAGAACTTGATCGATCACCGCATCGAGGCGGGACTTGATCGCCACTGAAGCGATCGTCTGTACGTTGCCGATCGTATCGAATTCGATCGGTGTCGACTTCACCGCCGCCGTCGCGATGCGGACCGGCACGCCCGCGGATGCCGGGCGATCGCTCGCTTGCGAATGCGCCGATCCCGGCGCGGCAACGTCATAAAGAACAGCCGCCGCCGTCACGGCCCCGAGGAGGGCCCCGGCCCAAATCACCTGTCTCATTACCCGATCGCCTGCCGTTCTGTCGCTGCTGTTTGCTTGCGCCGTCCCGTGCCGCGAATCCTCCGGCCCGAAGGCGTCCGGATCATACCTGATTTTTTTTGACTGAACAGTTTTTAACGGCAACCGCAGACGGCCATGAACCGTTGTATGCCAACGCGTTGGCGCACATGAAAGTTTTCTCATGGAATTCTGGCGGAGCGGCGGGGAAAGGTTCGGCTGAAGCCGCCCTATAGCGGCGTAGGGGTTGAGCGTGTGCAGTGCGAAAGAAGGCGCCCGCGCGTGAATCGACGGCACTGGGTAATCGTTGCGCTGTGCATCCTGGCGGCCGTGGCAGGCTTAAGCTGGGCGAGACATGGCGGCCAAACGCCAGTCGCCGCGGCGCAAACCCCAGCGCCCGCGGTGCCGGTCACGGCCGGTGTCGCGACCGCACGCGACATGCCGGTCTATGTCCGCGGCCTCGGCACCGTTCAGGCTTATAACAACGTTACGGTGAAGAGCCGCGCCGACGGTGCCATCATCAAGGTCGACTTCACCGAGGGCCAGGAGGTGAAGGCGAGCGACATCCTGTTCGAGATCGATCCGCGGCCTTATCAGGCGGTGCTCGCGCAAGCCCAGGCCAATCTCGCGCGCGACCAGGCGCAGCTCGAGAACGCGCAGAAGAATGTCGACCGCGACAAGCCGCTCGTCGGCAAGAGTTTCATCTCGAAGCAGCAGTTCGACACCGACACCACCAACGCCGATGCGCTCGGCGGAACGGTCGCCGCCGACAAGGCGGCGATCGAAGCGGCGCAGCTCAATCTCGACTATGCCGATATCCGCTCGCCGATCGATGGCCGCACCGGCGCGCGCCAGGTCGATGTCGGCAATCTTGTCCATGCCACCGACAACACCGCGCTCGTGACGATCACGCAGCTGAAGCCGATCTTCGTCAGCTTCACCGCGCCGCAGAATCAGTTCGATGCGATCCGCCAGGCGCAACTCAAGGGTCCGGTCGTCGCCGAAGCCTGGTCGCAGGGCGAGCAGCGCAAGATCGCGACCGGCCAGCTCACGCTGATCGACAACCAGATCGACCAGTCGACCGGCACCATCCATCTGAAGGCGCAATTCGCCAATGCCGACGAGGCGCTGTGGCCCGGCGAGCTGCTCGACATGCGGCTCGTCGTCGACACGCTGAAGAACGCGGTGACGGTGCCGTCGCAAACCATCCAGGCCGGCCCCAACGGCAGCTATCTCTTCGTCATCAAGCCCGACGGCACGGTCGAGCAACGCACCGTCACCGTGCCCGAGACCGAGGACAATCTTGCCGTGATCGCGAAAGGTCTCGTCGCGGGCGAGCAAGTGGTGGTCGACGGCCAATACCGTCTCCAGCAAGGCACCAAAGTCACGGTGCTGCCGCCGCAATCGCAGCCCGCGCCGGCTGCGAACGGCTGATCGGGGCGCTCGTGATGCTTGAGGAGCGCGCCGCGGGATGACGATTTCCGAACCGTTCATTCGCCGGCCGATCGCGACATCGCTGTTGATGCTCGGCATCCTGATCTTCGGTTTGGTCGCCTATACGCTGCTGCCGGTCGCGGCATTGCCGAGCGTCGACTTCCCGACCATCACGGTCACGGCACAGCTTCCTGGCGCCTCGCCCGAGACCATGGCGTCTTCGGTCGCGACGCCCTTGGAGCAGCAATTCGCCGCGATCACCGGGCTCAGCCAGATGACCTCGACCAGCGGTCTCGGTGCGACCTCGATCACCTTGCAATTCGATCTCGACCGCAACATCGACGGCGCGGCGCAGGACGTGCAGACAGCGATCAATGCCGCCGGCGGACTGTTGCCGAAGGACCTGCCCAATCCGCCGACCTACAAGAAGGTCAATCCGGCCGATCGCGCGATCCTCATCTACACCGTTTCGTCCGACACGCTGCCGATGAACAAGGTCGACGACTACGCCTATACGATCCTGGCGCAGCGCATCTCGACCGTGGAAGGCGTCTCGCAGGTCAATATCGGCGGCGAGCAGAAATACGCGGTGCGCGTCCAAGTCGATCCCGACGCGCTCGCCTCGCGCGGCATCGCGCTCGAAGATGTCCGGACCGCCATCGCCAATGCGAGCGTCAACAATCCCAAGGGCAACCTCGAGAACGCGCATCAGGCGGTGACGCTCGACACCAACGACCAGTTGTTCACCGCCAAGCCCTATGAGGACGTGATTGTCGCCTATCGCAACGGCGCGCCAGTGCGGGTCAAGGATGTCGGCCGGGCGATCGATTCGGTCGAGAACGATCGCGTCGGCGCCTGGTTCAACGGCAAGCGAGCCGAGCTGCTGCTGGTCGAGCGCGCGCCCGGCGCCAATACGGTCGAGACCGTCAACCGCATCAAGGCGTTGATGGACCAGCTTCGGCCCTCGATTCCGCCAGCGGTGAAGATCGACCTGATGTCGGATCGCACGGTGACGATCCGCGCCTCGGTGTCGGATGTGCGCTTCACTCTCCTCATCACCATGTGTCTCGTCGTCATGGTGATCTTCGTCTTCCTGCGCAAGCTCTGGGCGACAGTGATCCCCAGCATCGCCGTGCCGCTCTCGATCATCGGCACTTTCGCGGTGATGTATGCCTGCGGCTACAGCCTCGATAATCTCTCCCTGATGGGCCTCACCATCGCCGTCGGCTTCGTCGTCGACGACGCGATCGTGATGATCGAGAACATCGTGCGCTACATTGAGGCGGGCGATTCGCCCTTCGATGCCGCGATCAAGGGCGCCGGCCAGATCGGCTTCACTATCATCTCGATCACCTGCTCGCTGATCGCAGTGTTCATTCCGTTGATCTTCATGGGCGGCATCATCGGCCGGCTGTTCCGCGAATTCGCGATGACGGTGGCGATCGCGGTGGTGATCTCGGCCTTCATCTCGCTGACGCTCACGCCGGTGATGTGCTCGCTTTTCCTGAAGCACGAGGAACCGCACAAGCGCGGCCGGCTCAATCAGTGGGCGGAAGATGTATTCGACGGGATGATCCGCTCTTACGATCGCGGCCTGACCTGGGTGCTGCGTCATCAATTCGTGACGCTGCTGCCGACCCTGGCGCTGATCGTCGTAACCGGCATCCTCTACGTTTACATTCCCAAGGGCTTCTTCCCGCAGCAGGACACGGGCTTCATCTTCGGCGAGGCGGATGCGCGCGAAGACACCTCCTTTGCCAGCATGGCGAACCTGATGCAGCAGCTCATCGACAAGATCAAGCAGGATCCCGCAGTCGAGAGCGTGACCGGCTTCGCCGGCGCGACCGGCGGCAATGCGTCGGAAAGCACCGGCCGCATGAACATCCAGCTCAAGCCTTTCGACGAGCGCGACGTCAGCGCCGAACAGGTGATCGCGCGGCTGCGGCCGGTGGTGGCGCAGGTGCCGGGCGTCAAATTCTTCATGCAGGTCGCGCAGGACATCAATGTCGGCGGCCGTCTCAGCCGCACTCAGTACCAATACACCCTCACCGACACCGATTCCGACGAGCTCAATAGCTGGGCACCGAAGGTCGAGCAGGCGATGGCGAAACTGTCCGGCTTGCAAGACGTCGCCTCGGATCAGCAGATCGCGGCGCCCCATGTCGATATCGAGATCGATCGCGACGCGGCGGCGCGGCTCGGCATCTCACCCAATGCCGTCGACCAGACGCTTTACGACGCCTTCGGCGAGCGCGTCATCGGCGACATCTTCACCCCCACCAACCAGTACTGGATGATCCTCGAGGTCGAGCCGCAATTCGCGGCCGATCCAACGGTGCTGCAAAAGCTCGACGTGATCGGCAGCAACGGCGCGCGGGTGCCGCTTGCCACTTTTGCTCATTTCGTCAACAAGGTCGAAGCACTGTCGGTCAATCACCAGGGCCAGTTCCCGGCGGTGACGCTGTCGTTCAATCTCGCGGCGGGCACGTCGCTCGGCGAGGCGGTCGATCGCATCAACCAGATGCGCATGAAACTCCGCGCGCCGGCGACGCTGCAAGGCACGTTCCAGGGCACGGCGCAAGCCTTCCAGCAATCGCTGTCATCGACGCCGCTCCTCGTCGCGGCGGCGATCCTCGTCGTCTACATCGTTTTGGGCGTGCTTTATGAGAGCTACATCCATCCGGTGACGATCCTCTCGGCGCTGCCCTCGGCGGGCGTCGGCGCGCTCATCTGGCTGCTGCTCTTCCGTTACGACCTCAGCGTCATCGCCATCGTCGGCGTGGTGCTGCTGATCGGCATCGTCAAGAAGAACGCCATCATGATGATCGATTTCGCGCTCGAGGCCGAGCGCGAGCACGGCAAATCGGCGGTCGAAGCCATCCACGAAGCCTGCCTGTTGCGCTTCCGGCCAATCATGATGACGACGATGTCGGCCTTGTTCGCCGGCTTGCCGCTGGCGCTCGGCAGCGGCGCCGGATCGGAACTGCGTCGGCCGATGGGCGTCGCCATCGTCGGCGGGTTGCTCGTGTCGCAGTCGCTGACGCTCTTCACCACGCCGGTGATCTATCTCTATCTCGACCGGCTCAATCGCCGGCTCGGCGCGCGCTGGCACAAGGCGCCGGCCCCGGCGCGGACGCGCTCGGAGCCTCACGCCGCCGAATAGTCGCTTACGGCGGATCGACCAGCGAATCGCAATTGCTGCGCTGGGCGAGGAGGCAATCCTCGATCTGGCCGACCGCGCGCAGATGGCTCACGAGATAACAGCCGAGCAGCGCCAGCGCCAGGATCAGGGCGAAAGCGGCGAGGGCCTTGGTCTGGCGTTCGGCGTCCCACTCCGCACCCCGGCGCTCGCGATCGTCGCCCAGGAATTTGCGCATGGCAGGATGGTGCGCGCTGCCGCGCGGTTTGTAAATCGCGTTTGCTAGGATCGAGGGATGAAGGACCACGACTTGTTTTGTTTCGGTTTCGGCTACAGCGCCGGCTTCCTCGCACGCAGCCTCGCGGCCAAGGGCTGGCAGATCGCTGGCACGACCCGCGAAACGCCGGGCGGCGCGCCGTTTCCGCTCGCGCGTTTCGATCGCGCCCATCCGCTCGCCGATCTGCCGCAACGATTGGCCGGCACCACCCATTTGCTGATCTCGATTCCGCCGGACGAGCGCGGCTGTCCGGTCTGCGACGTCCATGGCACTGACATCGCGACGCTCGGGGCCCTGCGCTGGATCGGCTATCTCTCCTCGACCAATGTCTATGGCGACCGCAGCGGCGATTGGGTCGACGAGGCGACGCCGCTGGCGCCGAGTGGCGAGCGCGGCCGGCGCCGCGTCGCCGCCGAAGCGGCCTGGCAGGCGCTCGGCCAATCCAGCGGCATTCCGGTGCATATCTTTCGTCTCGCCGGTATCTACGGACCCGGCCGCAGCGCGCTCGATGCCCTGCGCGCCGGCACGGCGCGGCGCATCGTCAAGCTCGGTCAGGTGTTCTCGCGCATCCATGTCATCGATCTTGCCGCCGCGCTCGAAGCCGCGATGGCGCGGCCCGAGGCCAGAGCGATCTACAATCTCTGCGATGACGCGCCGGCACCGCCCGACGAAGTGATCGCCTATGCGGCGCAGCTCCTTGGGATCGCGCCACCGCCGCTCGAGGACTTTGCCGCTGCCGCGCTGTCGCCGGTGGCGCGAAGCTTTTACGACGACAGCAAGCGAGTCTCGAATCGCCGCCTCAAGGACGCGCTCGGCGTGGCGCTGCGCTATCCGAGCTATCGCGAAGGCCTGGCGTCGTTGCTCTGAACCAACCAAGGAGATAGCCATGCCGCGCGAGAATTACCGGGCGATCGCTCCCGATGCGATCCGCAAGCTCGTCGAGCTGTCGACGCTATTGCATAAAGGCAACCTGCCGGCCGGATTGATCCATCTCGTCTATCTGCGCGCGTCGCAGATCAATGGCTGCGCCTATTGTGTCGACAGCCATACCAGAAACCACAGCGGCTCTACAACCTCACGGTCTGGCGCGAGACGCCGTTCTTTTCGCCGCAAGAGCGCGCTGCCTTGGCCTGGACCGAGGCGATGACCGGACTGCCCACGGGTCATCCCTCTGAAGCGCAACATGACGAGACGCGGCGCCATTTCAGCGAAAAGGAATTCGTCGACCTGACGTTCGCGATCGCGACCATCAACGCACTTAACCGTGTCGGCGTCGGCTTCCAGGGCCAGCCGCAGGCGCGGGACTGAGACTCACCCGAGCAGCGGCGCCAGCACCCGCAGCAGCAAGTCGATATCCTCGATGCGCGATAGGCGGTGATCGCCGTCTTTGACCAGGCTAACCTGCACGTCGCTCGCGCTCAGCCGGTCGGCCAAGGCGACGCTCGTCTCGTAGGGCACGTCCGGATCCATCATGCCGTGGAGCAGCCGCACCGGGCAGTCGATCGCGATTGGCGCACGCATGACGAGATGCGATCGCGCCTCCTCGATCAGCTTACGGGTGATGAGATAGCCCGTGTCGTCGTAGCGCGAAGGCACGCGGGCCGCGCCCTTAGTGATGACCTCTTCGCGCAGATCGAAGGGAAAGCGCTGCCACATCAGATCCTCGGTGGCATCGGGCGCCGCCGCGACGCCGATCAGCGCCTTGATCCGTCCCGGCCGCGCCAACGCCGCCAGCAGCATCAGCCAGCCGCCGATGCTTGAGCCGACGAGCACGAGCTTGCCTTCGGTCAACTGGTCGATCACGTCGAGCGTGTCGGCGAGGAAGCGTCCGACGGTGGCGTCGGCAAAGTCGCCCGACGACACGCCATGCGCGAAATAGTCGAAGCGCAGGAACGCATTCTCCCGCGCCGCGCAAAACGCGTCGAGCGCCTGCGCCTTGGTGCCGCTCATATCGGAATTGAAGCCGGTGAGGAAGACGACGCAGGGCGACCGGCCGTCGCGGCGCCGGTAACCGATTGTCGCGCCGTCGTCGCGTGTTAAGATGGAATGCACGTCGTTCATGTTGACACGCTCCTCATCGCGCATGCCGGAATCGGACACTAACACCGTCAAGAACCGGGCCGGAAGCGGCAAAGGCACGGTTCTGCAAGTTCTGCCGCGCCTCGTCATGGGCGGAGTCGAGCGCGGCACCGTCGATATCGCGGCGGCTCTGATCGCATCCGGCTGGAGCGCCGTGGTCGCCTCGGAAGGCGGGCCGATGGTTCGCGAGCTCGATCGCATCGGCGCGGCCCACTTCATTCTCCCGCTCGCCTCCAAGAATCCATTCGTGATCCGTGCCAATATCGATCGCCTCGCCACGCTGATCGCTCGCGTCGATGCCGACATCGTCCACGCCCGCAGCCGCGCCCCGGCCTGGAGCGCGCGCTTTGCGGCGCAGCGCAGCCGCCGCCATTTCGTCACCACCTTCCACAGCGCCTACAGCCACGGCTCGATGCTGAAGCGACGCTACAACGCAGTGATGGCCGCCGGCGAGCGCGTGATCGCGATCTCGCAATTCGTCGCCGCGCATGTCGCCTCGGTCTACAGCGTGCCGTCCGACCGCCTGCGCACCATCCCGCGCGGTGTCGACGTCACGCGCTTCGATCCCGATGCCGTCTCGCCCGAGCGCATGGTGCGGCTCATGCGCTCCTGGCGCTTGCCCGACGGCGTGCCGACGGTGCTCCTGCCCGGCCGGCTGACGCGGTGGAAAGGCCAGCTCGTTTTCATCGAGGCAATGGCGCGGCTGCAGCGCCCCAACGTGCACGCGATCATCCTCGGCGCCGGCGATGCACGCTACCGGCGCGAGCTCGAGACCGCGGTCGCGGCGTCGGGCGGCGGCGCGACCTTCCGCTTCATCGAGGACTGCGCCGATATGGCGGCCGCTTACATGATCGCCGATGTCGTGGTCTCGGCTTCCACAGAGCCCGAGGGCTTCGGCCGCGTCGCCGTCGAGGCGCAGGCCATGGGCCGGCCGGTTATCGCCACCGCCCATGGCGGCGCGCAGGAAACCATCCTCCCCGGCGAGACCGGCTGGCTCGTGCCGCCGGGCGACGCCCCGGCGCTGGCGGTGGCGCTGGCCGAGGCGCTCGACCAGGACCCGGCGACGCGCCTGGGCATGAGCCACCGCGAGATCGCGCATGTCCGGGCGCATTTCACCAGCAGCCTGATGGCGGCGCGCACCCTTGCGGTTTACGGCGAGTTGTTGCCGCAGGGCGCCGCAGCCACTGCGGCTGCCTGAGACGCGGCCGCCGCGCGACGTGCCGGACCGACAACGCATCCTTATCATCAAGCTGGGCGCGCTCGGCGATTTCACGCAGGCGCTGGGGCCGGCCGCCGCCATCCGCGCGCATCACCGCGATGCCGCGATCACCTTGCTGACGACCGCGCCCTTCGCCGATCTTGCGCGCGTCGCACCCTATTTCGATGACGTATGGATTGACGAGCGGCCGCGCGGCTTCGATCTCGCGGGCTGGCTGAAGCTGCGCCGCAAGCTGCGCGCCGGGCACTTCGATCGCGTCTACGATCTGCAGACCTCAGCGCGCTCGAACAGCTATTACCATTTGTTGGGCCCGGGGCGCCGGCCGGAATGGTCGGGAATCGCGCGCGGCGCCTCGCATCCCCATACCAATGCGCGGCGCGATTCCATGCATACGCTCGACCGCCAAGCGGATCAGCTGGCAATGGCCGGCATTGCCGCCATGCCGGTGGCCGATCTCGCCTGGGCGCGTGCGGATATCACGCGTTTCGGCCTGCCGCCGGCATTCATCTTGCTGGTGCCGGGCGGTGTCGCTCACCGGCCGGAAAAGCGCTGGCCGGCCGCGCGCTACGCCGCTCTTGCGGCGTTGATCGCGCGTCGCGGCGTCGCGCCGGTGGTGATCGGCGGACGCGACGAGCGCGACCTCGGGCGCGCGGTCGTGCAGGGCCTGCCGGCGGCGCATGACCTGACCGGCGAGACGAGCTTTGCCGAGATCGTCGGGCTCGGCGCCGCGGCGCGCTATGCCGTCGGCAACGATACCGGGCCGATGCATCTCATCGTCGCTGCCGGCTGCGCCGCGACCGTACTTTATTCCGCCGCCTCCGATCCGGCGCTGACCCAGCCGCGCGGTCGCGGGGTTGCCGTCCTGCGCCGCTACGATCTCGCGACGTTGACGGTAGACGAGGTTGCCGCGACCCTGTCCTTCGGATAAACCGCAGGAAATGGCCCCCGATTCCTCGTCCCAGATCGCAATCACCCTGCCCGACGGCTCGGTGCGGCGCTTCGCGCGCGGCGTCACCGGGGGCGAGATCGCCGCAGCAATCGGCCCCGGCCTTGCCAAGGCCGCGGTCGCGGTGAAGCTCGACGGCGAGCCGAAGGATCTGACGCGGCCGATCGAGCATGACGTGAAGCTCGCGATCGTCACCCGCGACGCGCCGGAAGCGCTCGAGATCATCCGCCATGACGCCGCGCATGTGATGGCCGAGGCGGTGAAGGAGCTCTACCCCGAGACACAGGTGACCTTCGGTCCCGCGACCGATACTGGCTTTTATTACGATTTTGCTCGCGCGACGCCGTTTACCCCCGAGGACTTGGCGAAGATCGAGCTGCGCATGCACGAGATCGTCGATCGCGACGAGAAGATCGCGCGCGAAGAATGGGAGCGCGATCGCGCGGTCGAGTTCTTCGCCGAGCTCGGCGAGAAATACAAAGCCGAATGGATCCATGAGATTCCGAGGGATGAGGCGATCAGCCTTTATCGCCAGGGCAATTTCGTCGATCTCTGCGCCGGGCCGCACCTGCCCTCGACCGGCAAGCTTGGCCATGCCTTCAAGCTGATGAAGGTCGCAGGCGCTTATTGGCGCGGCGACGCACGCAATGCGCAGCTGCAACGCGTCTACGGCACCGCCTGGGCGAACGAGAAAGAGCTGAAGCAATACCTCTTCCAGCTCGAAGAGGCGGAGAAGCGCGATCACCGCAGGCTCGGCCGCGAGCTCGATCTCTTCCATCAGCAGGAAGAGGCGGTCGGCGCGGTGTTCTGGCATCCGAAAGGCTGGACGCTCTACCGCACGATCGAGAATTACATCCGCGAGCGCCTCAAGACCGCGGGCTATGTCGAGGTGCGGACGCCGCAGCTCATCGACCGCTCGCTCTGGGAAGCTTCGGGCCATTGGGAGAAATTCCACCAGCATATGTTCACGGTGAAAGACGAGGCCGGCGACCGCGTTCTCGCCATCAAGCCCATGAACTGCCCGGCGCATATCCTGATCTTCCGCCAGGGCTTGCATTCCTACCGTGAGCTGCCACTGCGCATGGCGGAGTTCGGTTCGTGCCACCGCAACGAGCCGTCGGGCGCGCTGCACGGCATCATGCGGGTGCGCGCCTTCACCCAGGACGACGCGCATATCTTCTGCACCGAGGATCAAATCACGGCGGAGAGCGTCGCCTTTTGCGATCTTTTACGCGCGGTCTATCGCGATTTCGGCTTCCAGGATGTGAGCGTCAAATTCTCCGACCGGCCGACCACCCGCGCGGGGACCGACGCGGTCTGGGACAAGGCCGAAGCCGCGCTGAAGCACGCGGTCGAAGCCGCGGGCCTGCCCTATACGATGAATCCCGGTGAAGGCGCGTTCTACGGGCCGAAGCTCGAATTCGTGCTGCGCGACGCGCTCGGCCGCGATTGGCAATGCGGCACGTTGCAGGTTGATTTCGTCATGCCCGAGCGGCTCGGCGCTTCCTATATCGGCGAGGATGGGGCGCGCCACACGCCGGTCATGCTGCACCGCGCCATCCTCGGCTCGCTCGAACGCTTCATCGCCATCCTGATCGAGGAATATGCCGGCCGCTTCCCGTTGTGGCTGGCACCGGTACAAGCGATGGTGCTGACCATCACCGACGACGCCAATGCCTATGCGGAGGACGTGCGTGCCGCTTGTGCCGCCGGCGGCCTGCGCGTCGGCCTCGATATTTCCAACGAAAAGATCAACTACAAGGTGCGCGAGCACAGCCTCGCCAAGGTTCCGGCGCTCCTCGTCGTGGGCAAGCGCGAGGCTGAAAATCGCAGCGTCGCGATCCGCCGCCTGGGCACGAAGAACCAGGAACTCCTTGAACTGGGCCAAGCCGTCGCTAGATTGAGCGCCGAGGCCCGGCCGCCCTCTTCGGCGGCGAGACCTGCTGTAACGACCTAAGGAGCCGCCGCATACCCCGCCCAACGCAAGCGCCGCCGTCGCCGCGAAATGACGGTCCGCGCATCAACGATGAAATCAACGTCCCCCGCGTCCGCCTCGTCGACGAGCGAGGCAATATGCTGGGGGTAGTCCCCCGAAACGACGCTATCGCCCGTGCCATGGAAGCCGGCCTCGACTTGGTCGAGGTCTCGCCCAATGCCGATCCGCCGGTCTGCAAGATTCTCGATTTCGGGAAATTCAAATACGAAGAGCAGAAGCGCAAGAACGAGGCGCGCAAGAAGCAGAAGGTCATCGAGGTCAAGGAGATCAAGCTGCGGCCTTCGATCGACGATCACGATTACGACGTGAAGATGCGCTCGATGAAAAGCTTCATCGAGGAAGGCGACAAGGTGAAGGTGACCATGCGTTTCCGCGGCCGCGAGCTCGCGCATCAAGAACTTGGCATGAATGTGCTGATGCGCGTCAAGGACGATCTCGATGCGGTGGCGAAAATCGAATCCTATCCGCGCATGGAAGGCCGCCAGATGACGATGGTGATGTCGCCGAAATAGCGGTGTTATGGCGCAAGTGTCGGAAGGGCGCGAGACATCTCGCGCCCTTGCCATTTCGGGCCCTTGCCGATATAACCCGCCGCTCATCAGGACCGCTGGCTCATCGGGCATGCCTCGCCGTCCTTTGCCTAAATCCTTGAAATGAAAGGATAAGAAATGCCTAAGATGAAGACCAAGAGCGGCGCGAAAAAGCGCTTCTCGCGCACCGCCACGGGTAAAATCAAGGCGGGGGTCGCGCATAAGCGCCACCGCCTCATCTCCAAGCCGAAGCAAATGAAGCGCAAGGCGCGCGGGACCATGATCCTGCGCGACGGCGATGCGCGCCTCGTGCTCACCTACATGCCCTATCTGAGGTAAGGCCATGGCGCATGTGAAACGCGGCGTGACGGCGCATGCCCGTCACAAGAAGGTGCTGAAGCTCGCCAAAGGCTATCGCGGCCGCGCGAAGTCGAGCTTCCGCGTCGCCATCGAGAAGGTCGAGAAGGGGCTGCGTTATGCCTATCGCGACCGGCGCACCAAGAAGCGCAATTTCCGCGCGCTTTGGATTCAGCGCATCAATGCCGGCGCGCGCGAGGGCGGGCTCACCTATTCACAATTCATCAACGGTCTGAAACGCGCGGGGATCGAGCTCGACCGCAAAGTGCTGGCCGATCTCGCGGCACGCGATGCGGCGGCGTTTCAGGCGATCGTGGCCCAGGCACAAGCGGCGCTCACGCAGGCCTGAGGGCCGCGGTGGAAAATCTCGACGCGGTTCGTGAGGACTGGTTGCGCCAGATCGCGGCGGCAAAGGATGCCGACGCGCTAGAACAGTTGCGCGTTGCGATCCTCGGCCGCAGCGGCCAGCTTACATCGCTGCTGAAGACGCTCGGCACCCTCGTGCCCGAGGAGCGCAAGGTGCGCGGCGCCGCGCTCAATGCGCTCAAAGGCGTGGTCGAAACGGCGCTTGCCGAGACCAAGCAGAGACACGACCGCACCGCGCTCGACCAGCGCCTCAAGGAAGAGCGCATCGATGTCACCTTGCCGGTGAAGGCCGAGACCGATGGCCGCATCCATCCGATCAGCCAGACCATCGATGAGCTGGTCGCGATCTTCGGCGAGATGGGCTTCACCGTCGCGGAAGGGCCGCATATCGAGGACGATTTCCACAATTTCGGCGCGCTCAACATTCCGCCCGAGCACCCGGCGCGGCAGGAGCACGACACCTTCTATCTGACGCCGCGCGCGACGGACGGCAGCCGCAAGGTGCTACGCACCCATACCTCGCCGGTGCAGATCCGCACGATGATGAGCACCAAGCCGCCGCTCCGCATCATCGTCCCCGGCCGCACCTTCCGCAGCGATCACGATGCGACGCATTCGCCGATGTTCCATCAGGTCGAAGGCTTGATGATCGAGCGCAATGTCCATATGGGGCATTTGAAAGGCTGCCTCATCGATTTCTGCCGCACGTTTTTCGAAGTCGACGATCTGCCGGTGCGTTTCCGGCCGAGCTATTTCCCCTTCACCGAACCCTCGGCCGAGGTCGATATCGGCTGCTCGCGCGAAGGCGGCGGCTTGAAGATTGGTGCGGGCGCCGACTGGCTGGAGATTCTCGGCTCGGGCATGGTGCATCCGAAGGTGCTCGCCAATTGCGGCCTCGATCCCGCCGAGTATCAGGGCTTCGCCTTCGGCATGGGGATCGAGCGCATCGCGATGCTGAAATACGGTATCCCTGATCTGCGCACCTTCTATGAGAGCGATCTACGCTGGCTCAAGCATTACGGCTTTCTGCCCTTGGATCAGCCGTCGCTCGTTTCGGGCGCACGATGAAGACAACACTCGGCTGGCTGAAGACGCATCTCGAGACCGACGCGCCACTCGACACGATCGTGCAGCACCTCGTGATGCTCGGCCTCGAGGTCGAATCGATCGAGAACCGCGCCAAGGATCTCGCCGGCTTCGTCATCGGCCGTGTCGTCGATGCCAGGCCGCATCCCAATGCCGACCGGCTGAAGCTCTTGAAGGTCGACGCCGGCAAGGGCGAGGTCGAGGTCGTGTGCGGCGCACCCAATGCGCGCGCCGGCCTGACCGGCGTCTTCGCCGCGCCAGGCGTCACCATTCCGCGCAACGGCATGGTGCTGAAGGTCGGCGAGATCCGCGGCGTCAAATCCAACGGCATGATGTGTTCGGGTTACGAGTTGAAGCTCAGCGAGGACCACGAAGGCATCATCGAATTGTCGGACGAGTTGAAGCCAGGAGCGAATTTCGCCAGCGCGCTGGGACTGGACGATCCGGTGATCGATATAAAGATCACCCCCAACCGCGCCGACTGCCTCGGCGTGCGCGGCCTCGCGCGTGATCTCGCCGCCGCCGGGCTCGGCACACTGAAGCCGCTCGACTCCGCGCCGGTCGTGGGCGCGTTCGAATCGCCGATAAAAATTCGTCTCGAAGGGCCGGATGCAAAAGCCTGCCCATTGTTCCTCGGCCGCCTCATCCGCGGCGTCAAGAACGGACCGAGCCCGCGCTGGCTGCAGGATCGCTTGACCGCGATCGGCCTCCGGCCGATCTCGGCGCTGGTCGATGTGACGAATTTCATGACCTACGATCTCGACCGGCCGCTGCATGTCTTCGATGCCGAGAAGCTCGCCGGCGATCTCACCCTGCGCGGCGCGCGCGACGGCGAGCAACTCGCCGCCCTCAACGGCAAGAGCTACGCGCTCGATTCCGAGATGACGGCGATCGCCGACCGTACGGGTGCACTGAGCCTCGGCGGCGTGATCGGCGGCGAGAGCACGGCCTGCAGTGAGGCGACGACCAGCGTTTTCATCGAGGCGGCGCTGTTCGATCCGGTGCGCACCGCGGCGACCGGACGCAAGCTCGGCATTACCAGCGATGCGCGCTATCGCTTCGAGCGCGGCATCGATCCGGAATTCACCGCCGCCGGGATGGAGATCGCGACGCGGCTGATCCTCGATATCTGCGGCGGCGGTCCGAGCAACGTCGCCGCGGCCGGTGCAGTGCCGGATTGGCGCCGCCGCTATCACCTGCGTGCTAACCGTGTCGAGACGCTCGGCGGCGTCACGGTCTCGGCGCCGGATCAGCGCCGCATCCTCGCCGATCTCGGCTGCAAGGTCGAAAACGACGGCGACGGTTTCGCGGTCGAGCCGCCCTCCTGGCGCGCCGATATTGAGGGCGAAGCCGATCTCGTTGAGGAGATTCTCCGCATCCGCGGCTTCGACGAGATTCCAGCGCTGCCGCTGGCGCGCGACTTCGTGTTGCCGAAGCCCGCGCTTTCCGGCGCGCAGCGCCGCGCCTCGCTGGTGCGGCGCAGCCTTGCTTCGCGCGGCCTCGTCGAAGCGGTGACCTTCTCGTTCCTGCCGAAGGCGCAAGCGGCGCTGTTCGGCGGCGGAAGCGAGGCACTCACTCTCGCCAATCCCATCAGCGCCGATCTCGATCAGATGCGGCCGTCGATCCTGCCGAACCTGCTGGCGGCGGCGCAGCGCAATGCCGATCGCGGCTCGCCCAACGGTGCGCTCTTCGAGATCGGGCCGATCTACAAGGACGACACGCCGGAAGGCCAGGTCGCGGCCGCGACCGGGCTGCGCACCGGCAGCACCACGGTGAAGCGCTGGGACGATCCCGGCCGCCCGGTCGATGCGCTGATCGCCAAGGCTGATGCGCTCGCGGCGCTGATCGCGGCGGGCGTCGCCGCCGAGAGCCTGCAGGTAACAGCCGATGCGCCGGGCTGGTATCACCCTGGCCGCGGCGCTGTACTGCGCCAGGGCACGAAGCCGCTCGCGCAATTCGGCGAAATCCATCCCGGCATCCTCACCGCGATGGGCGTCGCCGGGCCGGCGGTAGGGTTCGAGGTGTTCCTCGATGCCGTGCCCGCGCCGCGCGCGCGCGCCGGCAAGGCGCGGCCGCTGCTCCAGCTTTCGTCCTTCCAGCCGGTCGAGCGCGATTTCGCTTTCGTCGTCGACGAGGGCGTCGCCGCCGAGACCTTGCTGCGCGCCGCGCGCGGCGTCGACCGGAAGCTCGTCGCCGATGTCCGGCTCTTCGACGTCTATCGCGGCAAGGGCGTCGATCCGGGCAAGAAATCGCTCGCCGTGACAGTGGTATTGCAGCCAGTCGAGGCGACCCTGACCGACGAGGCGATCGAAGCTTTCTCGCAAAAGCTGATCGCCGCGGTCGAAAAAGCCGCCGGCGGCACGTTGCGGCGCTGAACCCCGCGTTGCGCCGCGCTACCGCGCACCCTATGTTTGCCGTCGTGTGGCGGATTTGAAGTTCGTAAAATCTTGCCGCGCGTCCGTATACGAACTTCAAATCCAAAAGCCACACGAGCAATTAAAGGTTTGCTAGTGTCCTTTCGATTCGAAAGTTCGCTCCGAACCCGCAGCCCCATCAGGCGAACTTTCGAATCGGGACACTAGGGCCATGACCGATCTTCGGCATATCCGAAACTTCGCTATCATCGCGCATATCGACCACGGCAAGTCGACGCTTGCCGACCGGTTGATTCAATATTGCGGCGGTTTGAGCGAGCGCGAGATGCGCGACCAGGTGCTCGATTCGATGGATATCGAGCGCGAGCGCGGCATCACGATCAAGGCGCAGACCGTGCGCCTTTCCTACAAGGCGAAGAACGGCGAGAGCTACGAGCTCAACCTCATGGACACGCCCGGCCATGTCGACTTCGCCTATGAGGTGAGCCGCTCGCTCGCCGCTTGCGAAGGCTCGTTGCTGGTGGTCGATGCCAGCCAGGGCGTCGAGGCGCAGACCCTCGCCAACGTCTATCAGGCGATCGATGCCGGGCACGAGATCGTGCCGGTCTTGAACAAGATCGATCTGCCGGCCGCCGAGCCCGAGCGGGTCAAAGAGCAGATCGAGGACGTGATCGGCCTCGACGCCTCGGGCGCGATCGAGATCTCTGCCAAGACCGGCCTCAACATCGAAGGCGTGCTTGAGGCGCTGGTCGAACGCTTGCCGCCGCCGACCGGCGATGCCGAGGCGCCGCTGAAGGCGTTGCTGGTGGACAGCTGGTACGATCCCTACCTCGGCGTCGTCACGCTGGTGCGGGTGAAGGACGGCGCCCTGAAAGCCGGGATCAAGATCAGGCTGATGGCGACCGGCGCGAGCCATGCCGTCGAGCGCGTCGGCGTGTTCACGCCGAAAGCGACACCGATGCCGGAGCTCGGGCCCGGCGAGATCGGCTTCATCACCGCCGGTATCAAGACGGTCGCAGATTGCAAGATCGGCGACACCATCACCGAAGAGCGCCGTCCGGCGGCCGAGCCGCTGCCCGGCTTCAAGCCGGTCCAGCCGGTGGTGTTCTGCGGGCTTTTTCCCACCGACGCCGCCGATTACGAAAAGCTCCGCGACAGCCTCGCCAAGCTGCGCCTCAACGATGCCAGCTTCGAATACGAGCCCGAGACTTCGGTCGCGCTCGGCTTCGGCTATCGCTGCGGCTTTCTCGGCCTCTTGCACCTGGAGATCATCCAGGAGCGCTTGCAGCGCGAATTCGATCTCGATCTTATCGCGACCGCGCCGTCGGTCGTCTATCACATCCAGCTCACCAACGGCAAAACGATGATGCTGCACAATCCGGTGGACATGCCGGATCCGGTGCGCATCGACCATATCGAAGAGCCGTGGATCAAGGCCACGATCCTGGTGCCCGACGACTATCTCGGCAGCATCCTGGCGCTGTGCGAGGAGCGGCGCGGCATCCAGATCGAGCTGACCTATGCCGGCAAGCGCGCGATGTTGATCTATCGCCTGCCGCTGAACGAGGTGGTGTTCGATTTCTACGACCGGCTGAAATCGGTCAGCCGCGGCTATGCCAGCTTCGACTATCAGCTCGACGGCTACCAGGAGGGCGACCTGGTCCTGCTCAACATCCTGGTCAACGGCGATCCGGTCGACGCGCTCGCGATCATCGTCCATCGCTCCAACGCCGAACGCCGCGGTCGCGCGCTCTGCGAGCGGTTGAAGGAGCTGATCCCGCGTCAGCTATTCCTGATCGCCATTCAGGCGGCGATCGGCGGCAAGGTGATCGCGCGCGAGACGGTGAAGGCGCTGCGCAAGGACGTGCTTGCCAAATGCTATGGCGGCGATATCACGCGCAAGCGCAAGCTGCTTGAGAAGCAAAAGGAAGGCCGCAAGCGGATGCGCCAATACGGCAAAGTCGAGATTCCGCAATCCGCTTTCCTCGCCGCCCTCAAAATGGGTGACGAGTAGATGGGCGACGAGTAGCGCACGCCTACTGGAAACGCCGGCGCTTCGCCTCGCGGCTCGACCACAGCAGATAGAGTGCCACCAGCAACAGAATCGGGCCGGCCCAGAGCGAGAGGATGGGCGAGAGCACCAGCCGCCACAGCCACGGTATGGTGCCAAGTACCGCGCCGCGGAACAGACCGAGGCTGTGGCTGCTCAGATCGAACCACAGGCTGTTGAAGCTTTGCGGCGTCATCGCCCCGGTCGCGTACCAGGCAATCCCATCGCGCACCAGCACCGCGCCGGCGGCGAGGAGGAACACCCAGCCGAAAAGTCGCCCGATCATCGGCGCATCGTGAACGAGGTTTAACGTGGGCGCAACAGCGATAGGCTTGAAATCGCCCAGCTTTGAAGATTTGTGACTCGAAGCTTGATAGGGTTAAGGCGCGGTAAGAAGATCGGAAACGGGAGCGGCGCATGCGCAAGACGATCGGGCTGGGGCTCTTCATCGCGTTGCTGCTCGCGGGGCCGGCGGCGATGCCGGCCCGAGCCGCCGATCCGATCGCCGACTTCTATCACGGCAAGACCATCCGCATCATCGTCGGCTTCGGCGCCGGCGACGGCTTCGATCTCTATGCGCGACTGCTGGGGCAGTTCATGGGCGCGCATATCCCCGGCAATCCGACGATCCTCGTGCAGAACATGCCGGGCGCCGGCAGCCTCGTCGCGCTCAACTACGTGAGCAACGCAGTGCCGCGCGACGGCACGGCCCTCGGCATGGTCAACCCGGTGGTGATCGTCCAGCATCTGCTTCAGCCCGAGGTCGCGAAGTTCGATCCGCTGACCATGAACTGGATCGGCAGCATGACCACGGATTACTACACCTGCGGCTTCTGGACCGATAAGCCGGTGACGCTCGCGGATCTCGAAGCGAAGCATTTCACGGTCGGCAGCACCGCGACCACCGGCGGCACCTATGCCGGCGACCGCGTTTTCGAGGCGGTGCTGCATCTCGATTTCAAGATCGTGCCCGGCTACACCAACCTCGGTGAGCTGCGCGAGGCGTCGGAACGCGGCGAGGTTGAGGGCTTTTGCGGCGTCATGGCGATGACCTTGAAATCGACCTTTTGGCCGACCTTCGTCGCCAAGCAATTGCAGATACCGGTGGCCGCGACGCTCGCCCCCGATCCCGATCTGCCCAACATCCCCAACGCTTTCGACCTGGTGAAATCGGATCAGGATCGGCAGTTGCTGCTGCTGCTCGCGGGCCCTTGGTATTTCGGGCGGCCTTTCATGGCTCCGCCGGACGTTCCGGCCGCTCGGCTCGCAGCATTGCGGGCCGCCTTCGATGTCTCGATGGCTGATCCCGCGCTCCTCGCCGAGGCCACGAAAGAGCAGATGGAGATTCATCCCCTCACAGGCACGCAGATCGTCGACACGATCAAGAAAATCGACGACGTGCCGCCGTCAGTGATCAGCCGCGCCAAACCGATGTTCGGCGTCGGCGCCGACTGAGCCGCCGTCGCCCTATTCCGCGGCGGCGCGCGCGACCTTCAATGGCCGTGTGCGCGGCAGGTCCTTGATCTGCGGATAGACCTCGCGCGCAAAGAGCGTCATCGCCTTGACCGTGCGTGCATGATCCATGAAGCCGGCATGGTCCATCATCAACAGATGATCGAAACCGCCGACGCGTTCGTAGAAGCGCTTGATTTGCTTCACGACATTGTCGGGCGTGCCGCAGATGAGGATGCCCTGCTCGCGCAGATCGTCGACGCTGGCGCTGCGCGCGTTGCGGACATTGGCGTTCTGCGCCGCGCGGATCGCCGCGACATTCGCCGCCACCGGCATATAGCCGGGTGGGTTGCGGAAATGCGGCTCGGCCTTGGGGGCGGTCAGGTACCAGCGCAGCTCGTCCGCGCCTTTCAGCGCCTCGCTTTCGGAATCGGCGGTATGGACCAGCGGCATATAGGCGCAACCGCCGCCGCCCGGCAGCCCGTGCTCGACGAAATGCGCACGATAGGTGTCGAAGAGCGGCTTCACCTTGGAATAAGCCAGCAAGAAGTTCGCGAACACCCAGCCGCGCTCGGCGCAACGTTTCGGCGTCTCCAGATCGCTCGAGCCTGTTATCCAGATCTGCGGATGTGGCGTCTGCAGTGGCCGCGGCCAGACATTGATGCTGCGGCGATGCCAGAAGCGGCCTTCGTAATTGAAGGGCGCGTCGACCGCCTGCCACGCCTTGATGACCAGATCGACGCCGTCCCAGAGCCGCTCGCCGGTCTGGGTTGGATTGGTATTGGCGGCATAGACCTCGTAGGGCACGCCGCGCACGAAGCCGCATTCCAAGCGCCCGCGCGAGATGCAATCGACCATCGCCATCTCCTCGGCGACGCGGATCGGATCGTTGCGATGGCCGATCGGATTGCCGAGCAGGCAGATGCGGGCGTTCTTCGTCTGCCGCGCCAGGATCGCGGCGGTTAAGGGCGCGCAGGTGTCGATGCAGCTCGGCGTCTGATGGTGTTCGTTGAGCATCAGGTCGAGGCCGAGCTCGTCGGCGATCATGTGCTCGTCGAGATAGCGGTTGTAGAGTTCGGCGCCGGTCTTCGGGTCGAAATGCCGATTCGGCAAGTTGATGCGCGTCGCGGGCTCGTCGGGCGGATAATGCGGATAGGGCATTTCCGTGAAGTGCCAAGCTCTCATGATCGGCCTCTCATGACGCGGCTCCTGCCAGGAACGGGCTTACGTGGCGCAAGACGGCGTCCGGCTGCTCGAGATGCGGATAATGCGCTGCATCGGCGATGGTCATGACGCGCGCGCCCGGGATCAGCTTGGCATAGCCGCGCGCATAATCGGCGCCAGCAATACCGTCTTCTTCGCCCCAGAGCAGCAGCGTCGGCGCGGCGACGCGATAGAGCAGGTGCTTCAGCTTGGGATTGTGCAGATAAGGCTCCCAGCCGAAGCGCGCGAAGGATTCGAGATTGCGTGTAAGGCGGCCGAGCTCGTCGTCGCCCATCGCCGCCATGTCGCGCTTGCCCTTTTCAGAATCGCGCCATTTCAGCGCCTCGCGCTTTTGCGGCGGGAGCTGCCAGAGATCGACGAAATCGCGCTCGCTCGGCCTGCCGAGCTTGACGCCATAGGGAGCGATCAGCACCAGGCGCGCGAAGCAGGCGTCGTCCTTAATCGCCATCTCGGCGGCGATCCAGCCGCCGAGCGAGCAACCGATCGCCGGTACACGGCCGAGGCCTAGCTTCTTCAGCAACGACAGCAGGAGATAGGCGACGTCGCTCGGTGCGGTCAGCCAGTCCGGCCGGCTCGAGCGGCCGAAGCCGGGCGGCGAGGGAATGATCACCTCAAAACGCTCGGCCAAGCCGGCAACGAAGGCGGACTCGGCTTCGAGCATGTCTTCGCCCGGCAGGAACAGCAACGGTTGGCCGGTGCCGCGGCGCGCCACCTCGATCTCGGCGTCGCCAACGGCGATCAACGCTTCACCTGCCATGCTGCCCGATCACTCCGCGCTTTTCTTCTGACAGCCATCGTGGTTCATGGCGAGGCGTAGCGCAAGCCGCGCGGGTTGCGACGCTTTCGGCGCTTCGCTAATTTGCCGCGATCCCAAAGGCGCTGGAGGGGTGGCCGAGCGGTTGAAGGCGCACGCTTGGAAAGCGTGTTTACGGGAAACCGTAACGCGGGTTCGAATCCCGCTCCCTCCGCCAATGCGCTTACGGGGACATCGCCGAATTTACCGGTGTATCACCAGAAGTACCTATAAAACCCGCACTTCTTCACATTTCAATTTGGACCGGCTTTTCGACGTCCGACACAATTCAGGTCTCGGACGCGGGAAAACCGAGGCAGATTTTTGGTATCGGCCAGCAAAAGTCGAGGACGGTGAACCAGCAGGCAGCGGCGAGTATTGGCTGCGCAAATTCGTTGAACGGCTATTCATCTTCCGTCTTTCGCGGTCGGAGGCTGGCTGCTATGTTCTTCTCAAGGAACCGAAATCGCGCTTTTGCGAAGCACCGTTCTCGGTGCTGATCAGGAAAAAAAAGTGACACCGCCTGGGACAAATCCGCAGACTGCGCAGGAAGGCGAATTGGCCGATCTCATCGTAAGGACCCTCAACCTCGAGGTGACGCCTGCGAGCATCGAGCCGACGGCTCCCCTCTACGGCGAAGGGCTTGGGCTCGATTCGATCGACATTCTCGAGGTCGCGCTTGCCGTGTCGAAGACGTTCGGGGTCAAACTGCGCGCTGACGACAAGAAGAATGTCGTGATTTTCGGATGCCTTCGCAGTCTCAGCGAGTACATCCAGCAGCATCGCGCGGCCTAATGGCTCGCGGCGTCGCGTCCGCGGGAAAAATCGTCGCCATCGCATTGATCCTTATGGCGCCGCTGGCGATCCATGCGGCGATCGCCAGCGCCGCCTGGACGCCCCTCATCGTCGTCATCCCCATCGTCCAGTTGGCCCTCGTCGGCGGCATCATCGTCATGCGCGATCGCACGCGCCTCAAGTGGCTGGGACCTCTCGCCCTGCTGCTCGCAGTCGTCGTGATCTGGGCCGCCCGCGCCGGCATCAGCCTCACCGCTCTGCCCGGTATTCCGCACGCGATCGCCTATGCGACGCTGCTTTGCGTTTTCGGCTACACGCTACTTCCGGATCATGAGGCGATCCTGACCCGCGTGGTCAATGCCGTCCGCGGACCGCTACCGCCGGCGCTGATCGTCCATACGCGCCGAGTGACCTTCGCCTGGTGCGGCTTTTTCGCGGCGCAGCTCGTCGCCTCGGTCGCGCTCTATCTCTTTGCACCGCTCGAGGTCTGGTCGTTTTTCATCAACGTGCTGAATTTCCCCTTGGTGGTCCTGATGTTCGTCGTCGAGGGACTCTACCGTTTTCTCCGCTTCCGCGATTTTCCGATGGACAGGCTGTCCGACATAACGCGGGTCGTTGCCAAGACGATGGAGCGGAGACCACGCCAAGTCGACACCGTTTGAGGTTTCTTGTCGGGTGGGGCAACCCTATCGCCGATGACGACCGCCTTTCCGTTCATCCGCCCCGCGCGCCTCGGCTTGCCGCTCGCCATCGGCCCTTCAGGACCGGTCAGCTTCGAGAAATTCCTCGGCGATGTCGCTGCCTTGGCGCACTTGTTGCCGCGCCATCGCCACATCGTCAATCTCTGTTCCGATCGCTACCGGTTCAGCGTCGCTCTCGCCGCCGCATTGCTGCGCGAGCAAGTAACGGTCTTGCCGCCCGGCGACAGCCCGGCCGTGCTCGGCGGTGTCGTCGCGGAATTCGATGACCTCTATGCGCTCCACGATGATGCTGCGCCGACGCTCGCCATCCCCGCGATGGCTTATCCGCGGGCGAGCGAACACGGAAGCCCCGCCGCCGTTCCGCTGATCGCCGCCGATCAGCCCGCCATCATCCTTTTCACCTCGGGTTCGACTGGCCGGCCGACGCCGCACCGGAAGAACTGGGGCTCGCTGGCGGGCAGCGCGCTCGCCGCGGGTTCGGCGCTCGGTGTCGGGGACATGCCGGGTGCGGCCGTGATCGGCACGGTGCCGCAGCAGCACAGTTACGGCTTCGAATCGACAGTAATGCTCCCGCTGCTTCACGGTTTGACCCTGCATCACAGCCGGCCGTTCTATCCGAGTGACATCGCTGTATCGATCGAGCGTGCGCCACGGCCGCGCATCCTCGTCACGACGCCGATCCATCTGCGCGCGATTGTCGTCGATCCCGGACAACTCCCACCGGTCGATCTCGTGGTGAGCGCGACCGCGCCGCTGTCGGTGTCGCTCGCCGCCGAGGCTGAGCGCCGCTTCGCCGCGCCCTTGCTCGAGATCTATGGCTGCTCGGAAGCAGGCCAATTGGCGACGCGCCGCACGGTGGCCGGCGACGAGTGGCAGTGCATGGAAGGCGTCGCGTTGCGCCAGAATGCGGCCGGAACCTGGGCGTCTGGCGCATCGATCGGAGGTGAGGTGCTGCTCGGCGACGTCATCGAGTTGCGCGCGCCCGATCGGTTTTGTCTTCGCGGCCGCACGGCGGATCTCGTTAACATCGCCGGCAAGCGCGCGTCGCTTGCACATCTTAACCATCATCTCCATTCGATCGACGGCGTCCAGGACGGCGTTTTCCTGATGCCGGAGGAGGGCGATGGCCCGGCCACTCGGTTGATGGCCGTGGTGGTCGCGCCCGAGTTGACCGCGGACGCGATCATGGCGGCGCTGCGCGAACGCATTGATCCCGCGTTCTTGCCTCGCCCGCTGCGACTGGTCGACGCCTTGCCTCGCAACGCGCTCGGGAAACTGACGCGCGATGCGGTCATGCGCCTAGTCGATCGAAACGCCCGACGGTCTTCGTGAGCGGCCCCGTGGATCAGGCCGTCGAAATTCGCTTTGCCGAAGACCACCCGACGGCGGCAGGCCATTTTCCCGGCAACCCGATCATTCCCGGTGCCGTGTTGCTCGACGCCGTGCTGCTGGCCCTCAGCGGCCGCGCAGCGGCGGGTTCCTGCACGATCAAGGCCGCGAAATTTCTGCGGCCCGTGCGGCCTGGCGACCGGATGCGGATCGAGTGGGAGACGAAGGGCGACGCGATCCATTTCCGCTGCTTGCTTCCGGCCAGCCACCAGGTGGTCGCGACGGGTCAGTTGCGGCTCGGCGACAAGACGATATGACGCGCGCCGAAGGCGAGGCGTGGTCGCGCCGCAACGAGCGCGGCGTCAAAGCGGCCATCAGTCTGATCGTCTGGATCGCCCTGCATCTCGGCCGTTCCGCGACCAGGCTGCTGCTTTATCCGATCTGCCTTTATTTCCTGTTGTTCTCGGCAAATTCGGGGCGGGCCTCAGTCGACTATTTGCACCGTATCGTGGGCCGAAAGCCAAGTTTCGCCGATCGCTTCCGGCATTACCATCATTTTGCCGCCTGCGTGCTCGACCGCGTCTATCTGCTCAACGATCAACTCGATCTTTTTGACGTCAACGCCAACGGCGAGGACGTCGTTCTGGCCGAGATCGTGCGCAACCAAGGATGCTTCTTGTTTGGCGCGCATATTGGCAGCTTCGAGGTCCTGCGCGCGCTCGGCCATCGCCAGCCCGGCCTGAAGCTCAGCCTCCTGATGTACGAAGAGAATGCGCGAAAGATCAATTCCGTCCTCGACGCGATCAATCCCAATCTCGCGATGGGCGTGATCGCGCTTGGACAGCCGGGCTCGATGCTGACGGTCGAACAGCGGCTCAATCTCGGCCACATGATCGCGATCCTCGCCGATCGCGGCCTCTCGAGCGAAGACGACGAGCATTGTGCGGTCGACTTCCTGGGTGATCCGGCGCGCTTTCCGTTGGGTCCATTCCGGCTCGCCGCGCTGCTGCGCCGTCCCGTCGTCCTGATGGTGGGGCTTTATCGTGGCGGGGCGCGCTACGACGTTTATTTCGAGCGCCTGGCGGATTTCAGTGATGTCCCGCGCGAACGGCGCGCCGAGGCCGTCGAGGACGCGCTTCGCCACTATGTCGCGCGCCTCGAGCATTTTTGCCGGCTGGCGCCCTATAACTGGTTCAATTTTTACGACTTCTGGCAATGACGGCGCGGCGCGTCAGCGGCTGTCTCCTCGCACTCGTCCTTGGCCTCTGGTTGTGGTCGCCGCCGGCCTGCGGCCTGGGTGCGCCGGCGCCCTTCGATCTAACACAGCTCATGGCGCGTCTCGGCACCGTCAAAAGCGGAAGCGCTCGCTTCACCGAGCAGCGATATCTCCACATGCTCAAGGCCCCGCTCGAAGACAGCGGCATCCTCGTCTACGAGGCACCCGATAAGCTTCAGAAGCAGACGCTTCTGCCGCGCCCCGAGAATATGGTGATCGAAGGCGATGTGTTGACGATCGATGCCGAGGGAAAGCAGCAGACGCTCAGCCTGACCGACTACCCGCAGCTCGGCGCGTTCATCGAGGGCATCCGCGCGACCCTGGCTGGCAATCGCACAGCGCTCGAGCGCATCTACGATACCCAGTTGCACGGCAGTCTCGACGCCTGGGTGCTGCGGCTCAGCCCGCGCGACCCAGCAATGCAGGCGATCGTGAGCTCGATCTCGATTTCCGGAAGCGGCACGCGTATCGGCCAGGTTGAGACCGTCGAACATGACGGCGATCGCACGGTTATGACCATCGCCGAGGGCAATCCGTGACCGTCAAGCCTCGTCGCGCGGTCATCGTTTGGCTGCTCGGCATTCTCGCCTGCTGCGCGGTCGTCGTCGATACGCGCTTTTCCGCGGATATGGCGGTTTTCCTGCCGCGCTCGCCGTCGCCGACGCAACAAATCCTGATCGATCAGATGCAGACCGGGGCGGCTTCCTATCTGATTCTGATCGGCCTCGACGGGGCACCCACGGAGACGCTCGCGGCGGTCAGCAAGGAATTGGGCCAGCGGCTGCGCGACGATGATGCCGACTTTGTCGCCGTCAATAACGGAAGCGCCGGCGCAACGCCTGCCGGCGTCGAGCGCGATCTGTTCTGGCGCTATCGCTACGTCCTCAGCCCCACGGTGACGCCGTCGCGTTTTACGGTGGCCGGGCTGCATGCGGCGCTCGAAACCGATGTCGGGCTGCTCGGATCGGATATGGGTAGCCTGGTGAAGCAAGGTCTCCCGGGGGATCCGACGGGCGAAATCCTCACCATTCTCGGCCAATTCGGCGGCCGCAAACAGCCGACAAGCCGCGCTGCCGTATGGTTCTCGCCCGACGGCGTCCGTGCTTTGTTGGTCGCGCAAACACGGCAACCCGGCTTCGACATCGGCAACGAAGAAAGGGTTCTGGGCGCGATCGAGACCAGGTTCGCCGCCGTGCAACGCGACGTGGCCGGGGCTAGCGGCGTGCGGCTGCGCTTCTCCGGCCCCGGCGTCTTCGCGGTACACACCAAGACCGAGATGAAGGAAGACGTTTCGCGCCTATCGCTGGTCGCGACATTGCTGGTCGCCGCCATTCTGCTCTCCGCCTATCGCTCGCCGCGCATTCTCGTGCTCGCTTTCCTGCCGGTCGCAAGCGGCGCCCTCGCCGGCGTGGCCGCCGTCAGCCTCGGCTTCGGCTTCGTGCACGGGATCACGCTCGGTTTCGGCGTCACCCTGATCGGCGAAGCGGTCGATTACGCGATCTATCTGTTCACGCAAACCGCGCCCGGCTCCTCGGCGGAAACGACCTTGCCGCGGATTTGGCCGATGCTGCGGTTGGGCGCGGCGGTATCGATCTGCGGCTTCAGCGCCATGCTGTTCTCGAGCTTCACCGGCTTCGCGCAGCTCGGGCTTTTCTCGATCACCGGTCTTATCATCGCCATCGCGGTCACGCGCTGGGTGCTGCCGGAGCTTTTGGCACGCAACTTCGCGACGCCGCCATCATCCGTCTTGGCGCCGATCTTGCTGGCCCTCGTTGCCGGGGTGCGCCGGCTGCGTCCGGCGCTCGCTATCGTGCTGCTCGGCGCCGTCGCGCTCCTGGGGGTCCATCGCGGCAGCTTCTGGGAAGACGATCTCGCGAGCCTCAGTCCGATCCCCACCGCGGACCAGGCGCTCGATCGAACATTGCGCGGCGATATCGACGCGCCCGACATCCGCTATCTCGTCATCGCCCCCGGTCCCGATGAGCAACAGGCGCTGGAGAAGAGCGAGGATATCGCGTCGATCCTCGACGGGCTGGAGAGTCAAGGCCCGCTCGCCGGTTACGACGCGCCCAGCCGCTTGCTGCCGAGCGTCAAGACGCAACAGGCGCGGCTGAGCGCACTACCCGCGCCCGACGTGCTGCGAGCGCGGCTCGACCAGGCGCTGCAGGATACGCCGTTCGTGCCCGGTCTCTTCGATCCTTTCCTCGCCGCTGTCGCGGCTGCGAAGGCTCAACCGCCGCTCGACTCCGCCGCGTTCCGCGGAACGAGCCTTGCCTTGCAGCTCAATTCGCTTCTCGTCGAGCGCGCCGGCATCTGGACGGCGCTGCTCTCGCTGCGCGGCGTCAACGATGCGGCCGCCATTGCGGCGCGCATCGCCAAAGCCGGCCCGGCTGGCGCACGTTTCGTCGATCTCAAGACCGAATCCAACCGGCTGCTCGAAGTCTATCGGCGCGAAGCGGTGATGCTGGCGGTGATCGGCGGCTTCGTGATCCTTGCCTTGCTTGCTGTTAGCCTGCGGTCGATCCGGCGTATCACCCTCGTGGTGGCGCCGCTCGCGGGCGCGGTCCTGTTGACGACGGCGATCCTGACCGCGGGCGGCCACACGCTATCGATCTTCAACCTCGTCGGCCTACTCCTCACGGTCGCCGTCGGCTCGAATTACTGCATTTTCTTCGAGCGCCAGGATTGGCGCGACACCAATGCCGCGCGGATGGTTGTCTCACTTGTTCTCGCGAATAGCTGCACCATCATCGGTTTCGGGACACTGTCCTTTGCGCGTCTACCGGTGCTGCACGACATCGGCATGACCGTCGCGATCGGCACGTTCCTCAGCCTCGCTTTCGCGGCGGCGTTGACGAGCCGGGTCTCGACTGCGGGAGCGGCGGATAGGGCGCCGCCATGACGGATCATCCAGCCGGTTCGCATGGCATCGAGCGTGTCTTCTATCCGTCGCCGCGCGGCGACGCCGCCGAGACCCTTCTCGTCCTGCTTCCCGGTGTCGGCATCGGCGCTGCGGATTTCGTCGCACATAATTTTGTGGCGATGCTGCATGCCGGCGAGGCGGCGGTCGATCTCGTCATCGCCGCGGCGGAAACCGATCACTACCTCGATGGAACGATCACCGGGCGCCTCATCGCAATGCTCGCGGAGCAATGTCCTCGGCACTACCGGCGGCTGTGGCTCGGCGGCATCTCCCTGGGAGGGCTCGGTGCGTTGCTCGCCGCGTCGACGGGAAGAATCGAAACCGCTGGGGTCATCCTGCTGTCGCCGTTTCTCGGGACGCCTGGTCTCATTGCCGAGATCGAACGCGCCGGTGGCCTTGCGGCGTGGGAGCCCGGCGCCGTTGCGGCCAATGACGGCGAAAGGCGGGTGCTCGCTTGGCTGAAAGACCATCTCGCGGCCGGCCATCCGCTGCCGCATCTGCAACTCGGCTACGGCCGGTCCGATCGGTTCGCCGCCGCTGCGGCCTTACTCGCGCAAAAGCTGTGCGCCCGGCAAGTTCATCGCGTCGAGGGCGGCCATGACTGGCCGACTTGGACGGCGCTATGGCAACGCATTCTGGACGAGCGGCCCTTTTCCGAGACGGCCGACTCCTGGCGGCATCGCAAGACGGGCGGGCGTGAATAATGTAGAGTTTACCGGCAGAGAGGGGTGGCTTGTTCATGCGGCGACATCGCATCGCCTGCGTCATCATGGCGACAGTCTGGCTGCTCGGCTGTACCGCGCCGTTCGACGTCGTGGCGCCTTCCAACGACGAGCCCACCTATGCCGTGCTTTACCCGCTTTACGCCGAGCTTTGCGCGGTCTCGCAGATCAAAAAGAAGCCGGGCTTCGGCATCGATACCAGCGGCGGGCCCGGCGGCCATACGGTCTTCTACCTCAATGGCGTCTGCCGCGACCGCAGTGCTGGCTACCCGGTGCTGGTGATGTGCGGCACGGATACGGCCGCTGACCAGCAAGGCGTCGGGCTCAGCGTCAACGCCCATTTCCAGAACGCCAACTGGGTCGCGACCGACGGGCGGGATTTCTTCTTCCAGGGCGATTTGAAGCCCGGCGCGCGGCTCACGACCGGCGCCTATGCGCAGACGCAAAGGACCGCCGAGGCGAAAGGCATCTACGACGGCATTGTGTTCCATCCTGAAGTCTTCGCCGCCAAGCCCGCTGGCATGGACCGCCGCGATTTCATGTACGAGGTCTCGGTCGGCACCGATTACGCGATCGCTTTCGCGCGCGATCGGTATTGCGCCCGGGTGCCGGTCACGCCGGCGCAGATGGTCGAGATGGTCGCCTATCTCAACGGCGTCAACGCGACCTATCGCGATGGGAAAAAGGAATTCGTGTGGAACGTCGTCCAGAACAATTGCTCTCATCTCGCCCATAACGCGCTCGCCGCGGCAGGCATCTGGGACGATTGGCCGACCGACCGCTTCATCGCGATCGCCGCCTTCGATTTTCCGGTGCCAAAGAACGAGTTCGTCAATCTCATGCGGCGCACCAACGACATGGATATCGCCGATCCGCGTGCTCTCTATCGCGATGACACCGCGCGAAGCATGCTGGTGGAATACGGGCGCCTGCCGACCGAGCCCGGCGGCCTCGCCGAGGCGGTCCGCATGGTGCAGGCGAACGACATCTACGACACGCAGGTCAATCTCATCTTTTATGACGACCCGGTCATCGGCCATTACGAGAAGCAATTCCACGAGATATTTGCGAACGCTCGCTACACCGATCTGCGTGCGAATCTGACTTATTTCGCGGCGCTCTACCGCCGGATCAAGGAAGCGCGCGCGACCGATGCGACGACGACTGCCGATGCCACCAATGGCTTCCTCGCCTTCAGTGCGCGCTACGACAGCTATATCGATCGCGCGGCGGCGTCGGTCGAATCAAACATCGCCGCCCTCGATCGGCTTTCTCGCCTCGCCGCCTCGCCAGCGGCTAATCGCCGGCCCTAGCGGAGCTTATCGCCTTGCAGCCGCTGCAACTTAGCCACTTCGCCATCGTCAGTGGCTTGGGGCTTGGGCTTGACGCGACGTTCAGCGCGCTGCTGGCGGGCCGAACCGGCCTGCGACCGCAAAGCTATCCTTCCGGCGTCGACACCTGGATCGGCAAAGTCGACGCGCTCGATGACGCGCGGCTCGACGACGGCCTGGCGCCCTTCGAATGCCGCAACAATCGCCTCGCTGTGCTCGCGCTGGCGCAAGACGGCTTCCTTGAGGCCGCCGAAGGGCTACGCGAGAAGTATGGGGCCGACCGGATCGGGATGTTCCTCGGCACCAGCACCTCCGGAATCGAGCAGACCGAACGGGCTTATCGGCAGCGCGATGGCGGATCAGGACGCTTGCCTCCCGATTTCCATTATGCCGAGACCCACAATACCTACTCGCTCGCCAAGCTTCTTAGCCATGTGCTGCGCCTCAGCGGCCCTTCGGTCGTTGTTTCGGCGGCTTGCGCGACCACGGCCAAAGTCTTCGGCAACGCGGCGCGCATGATCGCCTCGGGCTTTTGCGACGCGGCGATCGTCGGTGGCGCCGACACGCTGTGTTCGACCACGATTTATGGGTTTCATTCCTTGGGCCTAGTATCGCGCGCGCCGTGCCGTCCGTTCGACGCGGTCCGCGACGGCATCTCGGTCGGCGAGGCCGCCGGCTTTGCGATCGTCGAAAAGGCCGCCGGCGAGCTCGCGCCGAACGCGGTCGTCTTGCGCGGCTTCGGCGAGAGCAGCGACGCCTATCACATGTCGACGCCGCATCCCGAAGGCACCGGCGCGCGACTGGCGATGGAACGCGCGCTCGCTTCTGCCGGACTGAAGCCCGAAGACATCGACTACGTCAACGCGCATGGCACGGCGACGCTGGTCGGCGATGCCGCCGAAGATCGCGCGCTGGTCGAGCTCTTCGGCCGCGACACGCCATGCAGCTCGACCAAGGGCTATACCGGCCACACGCTCGGTGCCGCGGGCATTGTCGAAGCCATCATCTCGTCGCTTGCCATCCGCAACAACTTCATGCCGGGCGGCGCGAATACGCGCGAGGTCGACCCCGCGTTGCGCAGCCGGTATCTGACCGAGGGACGGCGCCAACCGGTTCGGCGCGTGTTGAGCAATTCGTTCGGCTTCGGCGGCAGCAATTGCAGCCTGGTTCTCGAGCGTCCGTTATGATCCGGGTTTATGTCGAGGGCGTCGGCATTCGCGGCGAGGGGCTCGACGGCTGGGAGTCCACGGCCGCCGTCCTGAGCGGCTGCCGAGATTATCGGCCCGCGCCGGCGATTTTTCCGCCGAGCACTCTGCTCGCTCCCAACGAGCGGCGGCGCACCGTAACAACGGTGCGGCTCGCGCTCGCCGTCGGCACGGAAGCCTTCCACAACGCCAAATGCTGCCCGAGCTCGACCGCGACCGTCTTTACGTCGTCGGGGGGCGACGGCAACACCATTCACGACATCCTCGACACCCTTGCCTCCGAGCAAATCGAGATATCGCCAACCCGCTTCCACAACTCCGTTCACAACGCGCCGTCGGGTTACTGGACCATCGCCAACGGTTCTCCCGAGCCGACGACCTGCCTCTGCGCACATGACGCGAGCTTCGTCGCCGGCTTGCTCGAGGCGACCGCGCAAGCGACGGTCGACCGGCGAACTGTCGGATTGATCGCCTACGACCTGCCTTATCCGGAACCGCTGAATACCATCCGTACGATCGGATCTACCTTCGGGGTCGGCCTCATCATCGCGCCGGCCCCGTCCGACAGGACCATCGCCAGCCTCACCATGGCGCTGGTCCGCGGCAATGAACCACCGACAACCCTGGCGGAGCCGCGGCTCGAGGCGATGCGCCAGGGCAATCCCGCGGCGCGCAGTCTACCGCTCCTCGAGGCGTTGGCGCTCAAGCTCGAGAGCAAAATCGTTCTCGACTATCTCGGCGATAACGCGCTCACGGTTTCCGTTCTGCCGGCGCCGAACGCCGCGCCATGATCGGGCGGGAGGGCGTCGCCAGGCTTATCCCGCATGCGGGCAGCATGTGCCTGCTCGACGGCGTGGTCGCGTGGGATCAGGACACGATAACGTGCCGGTCGGTCGCACATCGCGCCCGCGACAATCCGTTGCGCCAAGGCGACCGCCTCGGCGCGCTCGCCGGAATCGAATTCGCGGTGCAGGCGATGGCCGCCCATGGCCGTCTTGTCGGCACTGTCGACGAGCGGCCGCGCGCCGGTTTCATTGCCAGCTTGCGTGATATCGTATGTCGCTGCGAACGCCTCGACCAATTCGTGGACGAACTCGTCGTCACGGCACGGCGTCTGATGGATAATGGCGAGCACGTCATGTATGCCTTCGCGATCGCCTGCGACACGCGGGAGCTAGTCGCCGGCCGCGCCGTCGTGGTGCTGCAAGCGGATATCCCGCGATGAAACGCGCGCTGGTGACCGGCGGCAGCGGCGCGATCGGTGCCGCGATCGCCCGGAAGCTCGCGGCCGACGGGCATCATGTCTATGTCCACGCCCATCGCGGCGCCGAACGCGCGACGGACATCGTGTCGCAGCTCCGCGCCGCCGGCGGATCCGCCGATGCGATTGTCTTCGACGTCACCGATGCGGCGGCGAGCGAGCGGATTCTGACCGCGGCGCTGGCCGCCGGTCCGGTGCAGATCCTCGTTAACAACGCGGGCATTCATGACGACGCCGTCTTGCCGGGCATGCGCCGCGAGCAGTGGACGAGCGTGATCGACGTGTCCCTCAACGGTTTCTTCAATGTTACCCAGCCGCTGCTGATGCCGATGATCGCGACGCGATGGGGGCGCATCGTCAATCTTTCATCGGTGACCGCCCTCGTCGGCAACCGCGGTCAGACGAATTACGCTGCGGCCAAGGCAGGGTTGCATGGTGCGGCGCGTTCGCTGTCGCTGGAGCTAGCAAGCCGCGGGATCACGGTGAACACCGTCGCGCCCGGCATCATCGCCTCGCCGATGAGCGACGATGCCTTCGGCAAGGAAGCGATCGATCGGCTGGTGCCGATGAAGCGCGCCGGCACGCCGGACGAGGTTGCGGCGCTGGTCGCGTTTCTCGCCTCCGACGCAGCCGGCTATATTTCCGGCCAGCTCATCTCGATCAACGGCGGGATGATCTAAAGCACGATTTCAAAGATTTAGATCAGGGTTGGCGGCTGAGAGCGAATCGCGGTTGAATTCCGCCTCATGCGCTCATGGTCCGGCGCGCCGAGCGATCAGGATCGGCAGGCGGAGAAGGAAGCCCAGCATCAGCCTGGCGTGCATGCCGGCGAGAAGCAGGTTGTCGCGCCAATAGTTGAAATGCGAGACGCCTCCTTCTTCGGGCCGGAAATAGCGTATCGCCACCGGTTTGTTGATGAGGAGCAGGCCGCGCCAGGCCAAGCGCACTGCAGCTTCGACATCGAAATCGAAACGCCGCATCCAGCGGCTTTTTTCCATGATCTCGCGAAGATCGGCGATCGGATAGACGCGAAAGCCGCAAAGCGAATCGCCGATCCCGAGCCAAAGCGTCTCGAGATTCGCCCACCAATTCGAGATGCGCCGGCCGCGCACGCGCAGCGACGGTGCGCTCGCATCGAACACGGGCAGCCCGAGGACGAGCGCACGCGGCTGCGCGCGGGACGCCGCTATGAAATCGGCGATCGCCGCGGCAGGATGTTGCCCGTCGGCATCCATGGTGAGGGCGTGGGTGAAACCGCTTGCCTGCGCGGCCCGCAGCCCCGCGAGGATCGCGGCGCCCTTGCCCTGATTGCGCGCCAGCGTCAGGACACGCACGCCCGGATCATCGGCCGTCCGCCGCTCGAGCTCCACGCCCGTTCCGTCGCCGCTGCCGTCGATGACCACCCAGACCGGAGTCCAGGAGGCGCGTGCTGCGGCCACCGTATCGAATAGCTTCGCGCCGGTGTCGTAGCTCGGAATGATGACGAGATGGCGTGGGGCCTCGAGGCCGCCGGCCGAGGCGGCGATCAGCGATCCTCTCCCCTCAGCTCAAGGCGATAGGCTTTCTCCAAAGCCGCGACAAAATCGCGCCGAGCGCCCGCGACCGGAACCACCGCGCCGAGCCGTATCCGATAGGTCAGCGGAAATTCCGGCATCCGGAAAAACGCCCATCCCTTGCTCAAGAAACGCGAATTACTGTCGATGAAGATCGTCTGGATCGGCACGCCGGCCTGCTGGGCGATTAAGGCAAAGCCGTGCTTGAACGGGCCGAGCCCGTCGCCCCCGGTGCGCGTGCCTTCGGGAAAGATCAACAATTGCCGCCCGGCGCGGACCTGCCGCACCGCCTCGCGGACGAAATGGAGCGGAACGTCATTAGGGATGTAACCGGCGAGACGCGCACTTGCCCCGAAGAAGGGGTGGTTCAGTAATCTCGCCTTGGCCGTGCACACGACGCGCGGTAGCCGCGAGACGACCAGCATCACATCGAGCAAGGCGGGATGATTGGACGCGATGATGAGCGGCGTCTGACGGCGCAAGGCATCGAGCGCGGTGAGATCGCATGTCATGATCCCGCTGACGCGCATCAGCGTGATGAAATAGCGGAACCCGGCCATGATCAGGAATTGGCCCGTCGGCTCGCGGATCCGTCGCGGCAGAAACAGCAAGAGCGCGAGCGAGACGAGACCCCAGAGCAGGCAGCTTGCGGCGAAGACCGCCAGCAGGCCGTAGAAGACGACGGCCCGATAGGCCCCGATCAAGACCCTGCGGCTATCGGCCCATCGCCGCGGCCGGCCTCTCAACGCCGGCCCGCGCGCAACGATCGAAGGCGTTATTCCGCCTGAAGACTGCGCCATTGTCGAAGCCAGGCATTCATCGTGCGGCGAGGTGTCAGCACGCTCGAGATGTAGTAAACCGCCTTGAAGACGATCAGTCTCGAGCGAACGCTTGAGCGGCGGAACACGTCGCCGGCGAGAAGCGACAGCATAGCGGCTTCGATGCCGAAGAAATTGTGCGGCGACATGAACATGTTGCGCAATGCCGGTCGTGTCGCGCGATAGATGTACCACGAGAACGAATCGATGCCGCGCCGCGTCGCCACATCGAAGCGGCGCAAGGCCCGCCGGGCCTGGCGCGGCTGGTCGAGACAGGTTTCGACCGCGTCCGCGCCGGTAAAGGCCGCGTTCATCGCAAAGTAGACGCCGGCGGAAAAAATTGGGTCGATGAAGGCAAACGCATCGCCGACGAGGATATAGCTCTCTCCGCCGGTGCGATCCGCGCGATAGGAATAATTCCCGGTTCCTGTCACCGGCGCGAGCAGTTTGGCCTCGGTCAGACGCTCGGCGAGCGGCGGAGACATCGCGATCGTATCCATGAAGAACGTGTCGAGATCGGATTTCCGCGACTTGAAATATTGCGGCCGGCACACCGCGCCGATGCTGGTGCTGCCGTCGAGCAGGGGAATGAACCAGAACCAGCCGTGCTCGAACCAGAAGATCGAGATGTTGCCTTCATCCCGGCCCGGCAAGCGGTACGCGCCGCTGAAATGGCCGAACATCGCGGCGCTGTTGTGGCGGCGATTGCGATTCTTCATGCCAAAGCGGTTGGCGAGCAACGTGTCGCGCCCGGAGGCATCGACGACGAAGCGCGTGCGCCAGCGCCGTTCGTCGCCGTCTCTCATTCGCGCGCGAACAATCGCGCTGCCGTCGGGTTGAAAATCGATTGCTTCGACGCAGCAGTCTTCGATCGTCGCGGCGCCTTTGTCGCGCGCGTTCTTGAACAGGATCTCGTCGAGGACGGACCGGCGCACCTGGAAAGCGTAGGGATAGCGCTTGTCGATGGCATTAGCGAAATCATAGGAGACCGGCTTGGGGTGCTGCGGCGAGATGAACTCGACGCCATGCTTGATCATGCCGATCTGCTCGACCGCACCGCGCAAGCCGAGCTTCTCGAATAGCAGCAGATTCATCGGCAGCAGGGATTCGCCGATATGGAAGCGCGGATGCCGGTCCTTTTCGACAAGCACCACGTTTCGGCCGCGCTCGGCAAGGACCGCCGCGATCGTCGCACCGCCGGGGCCGCCCCCGACCACGAGCACATCGCAATGCTCTTCGTTGCTAATCGCCGTCATCGAATTTCGCACCCCCGGATCGCCCGTGCTCTCGGTCGCACGCCGGATCCGCTACCAGAGGCTAATCTATCAATCGGCCGAATCGTTATCCACTCCCCCCTTACGCGAACGTGCGCCGAAAACGCGATCGACCGCGGTTCTTCGAATCCGCGCGCTTTCACGGCGAGGTTCTCGCATCGACCGGAGGAGGAGGATGCTCGCCACCTGCGCATTCGCCTCATCCGTAGCCTCGGGTTCGAGGTATTTTGCGTGGCGATCTCGGCGGAAACGAGGAATCAAGGACTTAGACGTCTTCCTGGCGGTCTCGCCCGGACATCGCGGCCCCGATCGCGCCAGACGCGAAGTGGTCACTAGGCCGGGGCGACCGGTGAGGCGCTCGACAAGGCCCGCTAATGCCGCCGCTCGCGGTACGGGTTGGCGAGCGGGTGAGGCTTCGGATCGCAGACGGATTGCCAGGCCGAACCTGCGATGCGACACTTCCCTCTCCGAAAGGGAGAGGAACAATGGACAAGGCCGAGAACGAGCTCTTGACCCGCGTCGGGCCGGGCACGCCGATGGGCGCGTTGCTGCGCCGCTATTGGTGGCCGGTCTGGTTCACCGAGCAAGTAACCGACAAGCCCGTGCCAGTGCGGCTGTTGGGCGAAGACCTCATCCTTTTCCGCGAACCCGCCGGCAAGCTCGGCCTCATCGAGCGCTACTGCGCGCATCGCCGCGCCTCCCTGGAATTCGGCCGGGTCGAGGAGCAGGGCATCCGTTGCTGCTACCACGGTTGGAAATACGGTGCTGATGGGCAATGCATCGAGATGCCGCTCGAGCCCGACGGCAGCCGATTGCCCGAAGAGGTGAAGCTCGCCGGCTACGCCGTCACCGAGGCGGGCGGCCTCGTCTTCGCCTATCTCGGGCCGAAGCCGGTTCCCGCCTTCCCGCGCTGGGACCTGCTCTTCCGTGAGGCGGGGCTGACCAAGGTCGGCGCCGACGAGGAGCATTGCAACTGGCTGCAGCGCGCCGAGAACACGGTCGACCAGCATCATCTCTGCTCGCTGCACGCCGCGGTCTATCCGTCGATGGCGTTCGAGCGCAGCATCGTCGATTGGGAGCCGGCCTGGTTCGGCTTCAACATCACCATGCAGGTCCCCGGCCGCGCGCCGAAGCTCGATCAGTTCATCTTCCCGTCGAGCAATCGCTTCACTCAGGCGCGCATCGGCGTGCCGCCAAGCCACAATCTCCGAATCCGCGTGCCGACCGATGACATCAAGACCACGACCTTCTGGGTGAAGGCCTATCCCTCGATCACCGATCAGGGCCGGCTCAAGACCGAAGGGCTGAAGCCACGCCAGCGCGGCGTCTACGATCGCGCGCCCGACGGCTGGTGGGATATTCCCTCGCATGAGCAGGACCGCGTCGCGCAGGAAAGCCAAGGCTTGATCGCCGATCGCTCGACCGAGACGTTGGGCACGACCGATCGCGGCATCATTATATTCCGCCGCATGCTGCATGACGGGCTCGAGGCCATCGCCGAAGGCCGCGATCCGCCGGGCGTGTTGCGCGAAGAGCGCAACATCATCGATCTCTCGGCGAGCATGGACGAGCTCAACGCGCTGGTGCCGGCATGATTGCGATGAAAGCCTCAGCTGCCGTCGCCCTGGCCGCGCTTACTCTTGCGGTCCTGCCCGCCGGTGCAGCCGAGCGCACGCCGGCGCTGCAGCAAGTCATCGCGGCGGCGCGAAAGGAAGGCAAGCTCGAGCTCCAGTGGGGCGCCGGCATGATCGGCAACAACAACATCCTGAAAGAAATGGGCGACGGGATGAATGCGATGTTCGGCACGAGCATCGCCGTTCGCTTCACACCCGGACCGTCCGAGCCCGAGATGCTCAACAAGGCGATGATCGCGGCGGCCGCCAATCTGCCGTCGCCGACCGACATCCTCATTAACACGAATCAGTATGCGGGCGAAGCCGTCGAGAACAAGCTGGCCGTGCCGGTCGACTGGCTCGCGCTCATGCCGGATCGCATCCAACCGCAATCGGTGGAGGCCGGTAGCACTGCGATCCGTACCTTCACCACCTTGCCGGGCGCGATCATCTACAACACGAAGCTCGTGCCGGAGAAGCCGACGACGTTGATCGATCTCCTGAAGCCCGAATGGAAGGGCAAGATCGCCTCCACACCCTACGCCGCCGGCTGGGAATTGATGACCGCGAATGACGTCTGGGGCGTCGACCGCGCGCTCGATTTTGCACGGAAGCTCTCGACCCAGGTCGCGGGCCTCATCCGCTGCAACGATCTCGAGCGCGTCGCCTCCGGCGAGTTCATCGCCTTTGGCCCCAATTGCGGCGGGCGCGACGACATCACGATGAAGGAGAAAGGCGCGCCGATCGACGAGGTGATCCCCGCGGATTTCGCCGCCGAGCGCTATTACTACGCGACGCTGCCGAAGAATTCGGGCGATCCGAATGCAGCGAAGCTCTTCGTTCTGTTCCTCGAAAGCCCCGAAGGCCAAAAGCTGATTTGGGAAGGCACGCAGACCGATCTCCACACCTATCCGGATTCGCGCTTCGCCAAGGTGATCGACGATTACGAAAAGAGCGGCATCAAGTTCCAGGAATTCACGGTCGACTGGTTCTTGAAGCATCCCGAGGCGTTGGACGGGCAACGGCGGGCCGTGCCTATCCTCGCCGGACGCTAGGAAGGCCGGACGCTAGGAAGGCCGGACGTTAGGAAGGCCGGACGTTAGGAAAGAAGGAGGGCGACATGCCTTTGGACGCGGGCAGCGGAGGCTCGGGACGGCGGCCGTCGCGCAATGTTCTCGGCGGCACGCTCGAAAATTGCTCGCTGAAGCCGATGACCGGCTTCTTCCGTAGCGGTTGTTGCGACACGAGCGCCGAGGATATCGGCAGTCATACGGTCTGCGTGGTGGTGACGGCGGAATTCCTCGCCTTTTCGAAATCGCGCGGCAACGATCTGTCGACACCGATGCCGGCGTTCGGCTTTCCTGGCCTGGTGCCGGGCGATCGCTGGTGCCTTTGCGCACCGCGTTGGCAAGAAGCACTGGAGGCGAATCGTGCGCCGCGCGTGGTGTTACGCGCGACGCACGAAGCCGCCCTCGCTTATTGCGAGCTCGCCGATCTCAAGCAATACGCCATCGATCTCAGCTGATCATCCCCAACCGATTGCCGACGCCTTTGACCGGCGGCACCGGGACGTCGATCGGCGGCGTCGGAATCGGCTTCGGCGGTTCCTCGATCGGCGGCGGAACTTCAGGGTCGGGCGGCACCGGTGTGGGATTGCCCGGCGGTTGCGGCGTGCCCGGCTCCTGCAAGCGGTAGGCTCGACTCATTTCTTCTCGTCGGCGAGTTCGCGGATCTTATCCTTCACGCCGCCGACCGTATTCTGAATCTTGCCTTCGGCCTTCTTGGCCGCGCCTTCGCCTTCCATCTTTTTGTCGCCGAGCGCCTTGCCCGCCGCTTCCTTAACGGCGCCGCCGGCCTGTTTGGCCGAACCTTCGACCCGATCCTTATCCATCGCACAACTCCTTCACTAAGGCAGTCAGCGGCAGATGGGGGCCGATTGTTTCGGCTTTGTGGCGGCCTTGCGATATCTATGTGGCGTGAGCTCGGGCGTTACGCGCGCCTCTCTTACGCGCGGAAGCGGGGGAATAACCGCAGCGCGTTGCCGCGGTTGATCGCTTCGAGATCGGCTGGGGCAAAGCCGTATTTATCGAGCGCGTTGGTGGTTGCCGGCACCGGGACGAAGGGATAATCGGTGCCGAACAGCACCTGGCTGATCGGCGCCATCGCCAGCAGCGCGCCGATGGTGCGCGGATTGACGACGCTGGCGATGTCGTAATGCAGCCGCCGCAGGATCGGAAACACGCCGTCCGGCGTGCCTTGTGCCAGATTCGGCGTTGAATTGCGGAAGGTCTGCAAGCGATCGGCGAGTAGCGAGATCGTGCCGCCGGCATGTGAGAAGATAAACTGGATGTCGGGATAGCGTGCGAAGGTGCCGTTCGCCAACAAGCTGGTGATGGCGCGCATCGTGTCGGTGAAGAGCTCGATGGTCGAGACCGGCACGCCGGTCGCGAGATTAACACAGCAGGCGGGCGCGGTCGGATGGATATAGACCACCGTCTTGCGCCGGTTGAGCTCCTGGAACACCGCTTCGAAAGCCGGGTCGCCCGGCCAGCGCTTGCCATAGGAGCTCAAGAGGCAAACGCCGTCGGCTTTCAGCGTATCGAGCGCGTATTCGATCTCCTTGAGGCTGCCGTCGCGATCGGGCAGCGGCAGCGCGCCGAAAAAGCCGAAGCGGCCGGGGAAATCCCGCACCATCTTCGCGGCGTCGTCGTTGCAGAGCCGTGCCAGGCTGCGCGCTTCCGCGACATTGCCGAACCATACGCCCGGCGTCGAGATCGAGACGATGGCGGTGGCGATCCCGGCCTTGTCCATCTCCTCGATCGAATGTTGCGGCGTCCATTGCAACGAGGCGACGTTCGAGGTGACCGCCAGCACGCGGTCGTGCTCGCGCGTCACGTAATCGGGCGGCCAGATGTGATGATGCACGTCGACGCGGCGCGGATTGCTTGCTTGCTCTGCCAGAACCGGCCAGGCCGGCGCCGCCAGGCTCGCGGCGATGGCCCCGAGCGCCGCCAGCGCGTCGCGCCGCGTTGTCTTGCTGCCCATGACATCCCTCCCGATTGCCCGGCGGAGGCCGGGGTCGATTGTCGTTATGCGGCGACGACCGCGAGCTGGCGCAGCGCCGGCAGATCACCGGCGATCTTGCGCCAACTCTCGCCTTCGTCTTCCGAGAGCAGGATCGCGCCGCTTCCGGCGGTGCCGAAAGCATAACCGCGCGCCACCTCGCCGGTGCCGGCGAAGATCGTCCGCGTTTCGTGCGGATGCGGCTGCAGCGACCAGATCATCGGTCCCATCTCTTCGGGCAGGCCGCGACCCAAGCCGATCCGGCGCCAGCTCCGCGCGCCGTCGTCGCTGCGATAGAGCGCGGCGCGCGCGCCGGGTGCGTCTTTGTGCCAGACGCCGTCGCCTTTGGTCGCGGGCCAGCGCACCGGCGAGCCGTCGGCGGTGCAGACCAGCAGCGACCGCGTATCGCCCCGCGCCGCAGGCAGCACCATCATCTCATGGAAATAATCGCGCGCAACGCCGTTCTCGGCGCGCTGCCAGCCCCGGGTCGGATCGTCGCTCGCATAAAGCCCGCGCGCGCTCGAGACGACATAACGATCGGCGCGCTGCGGCAGGCGTAGCAGGCGATGGATGTCGAGATAATCGATGCCCTGGCTGGCGTCGTCCCAGCTCTTGCCGCGATCGTTGCTGCGGGCGATGCCGCCATGTTCGATCGAGAGATAGATTTCGTCGGGATCATCGGGCCGGATGAAGATTTCGGTGATATGGCCTTCATGCGGTGGCAGCGGGAAGGTCCATTCCTGCGGCCCGTGCCGGAATTTGGGATTGGAGAAATGCGTGTCGACGCGCGCCGGCGCGGGATGCTTCTGGCGCGTCTGCTCGGGCAGGCTTTGCAGCGAGGCGATCTCGGCGAAGCTCTTGCCGCCGTCCTCGCTGCGATAGAGATGCACCGGCTCGGTCCCGGCATAGACGACGCGGTCGTCGCTGGGATCGACCGCAATAGCGCGCAGGTCGCCGTCGATCACCTTCTGCCAGCTCTTGCCGGCATCGTCGCTGCGATAGAGCCCATCATGGGTGACGCCGGCGAAGACGATCTCGGGATGGCCGGGCCGCGGATGGACGCAGTCGACGATTGCGCCCCTGAAAGCCTCGTTCGCGATCTCGGTCTTATCGCCCATCGCGTTCAAGACGAACACGCCCTCATGGCTGGCGGCATAAAGGCGAAGCGGCGCGCGGCTCATCGCTGTCTCCCGCTCAAGGCTCGGGGGTGATGATCTGGAGGCTGAAGGGCAGATTGATCATGCCGTTGGCGCGCATCCAGGCGATACATTCCTTTTTGATCGCCGCCGTCGGCACCACCAGGATGACCTCTTCGTAGATCGCGCTGAGGCCGAGCGCTTTGACGATCCAGTCGCCGAGACGAATCTCGCGCCGGCTGCGGTCGAGATAGGGGCCGATAATGATCGCAGCGATCGTCCAGCGCGTCGCGCCCACGGGGCGGAAGCGGAAATCGACCGATGGCTCGTCGGGATCGCGCGCCGCCCGCGAATCCATCTCGTGGTTCTGGAACTGCGCCTGCAGCGCCGGGCCGACGCGCATGCGGCAGCGGCGGACAAGCGAGCGGCCGAAGCCTCGCGCTTGCGCCGCCACGCGCGCCGCGGCTTCGGCCGTGCCGAGCGAGGCGATCGTGTGCTTCCCATCGGTCAAGAGCCGCGCCGCGCGCAGCGCCGCAACGCGGTCGTAGCCGTGCCAGCGCGCGAGATGCTCGATCGCTGCCATCGGCGCCGAGCGCAGCGCCAGCTTCTTGAGAAAGCGGGTGGCTTCGAGACTCTCGACGAAGCGCAACGCCGCCAGCGCGCGTCGTAGGCTTTGTGGATTGACGCCATGCGCCTCGGCGATGCGCCGCAGCCCATCCTCGCGCTCGCCGAAGCGCAGGCCGTCGACCTTGGGCCGCGCCGCCGCGGCGAGCTCGCTCCATTGCGAGCGTCGCTTCTTCGGGAGCCGTTGTGTCGCCGATCTCATGGCAGGCTGAGATACCGCAAGAGCGATTGTGGTTCAAGGGCTGTCTTGGTATGAATCATACCAGATCAGGGATGGTTCATCCCTGATCTGGTCGTTGGAGCCGCCCCAAATCCCTGCTAAGAGGGGACGACGCGCGCGGTTTTGATGGGGCCATCGCGAAGCGCGTGGGGGAGGCAAGGCATGGCGGACGCACCCGAAATCGCTTTCGGCATCGGCACGATCCTCGCCGAAGGAAAGCCCGCTACCGCCGTGGTAATCGACGACCGCGTCACGAAGCTTTCCGATATCGTCGCGCGCCACTCGACGCCGGGTGCCGCCGCGCCGGCGATGCGCGATTTCATGCCGGATTGGGACCGCTGGCATGGCTGGTTGCGCGGCCTCGACTTGAAGCCCAAGGCAGAGGAAGGCTGGGTTCCGCTGGCGGCGGCGAAATTCCTGCCGCCCGTGCCCGAGCCCAACAACATCTTCCATCTTTATCACAACTTCGAGCGGCCGAGCCGCGTCACCGGCCGGAGCGATCCGCCCAAAGCCGAGCGCGTGCTGCCCGACGTGTTCTTCGGCTCACGCTCGGCGCTCGCCGGCTTCGGTGACACCATCTATCGCGAGCATGGCGGCGTGCAATTCGATTTCGAGGTCGAGGTGACGATCGTCATCGGCAAGCCCGCGACGCGCGTCTCCGCGGATAAGGCGGATGCGTATATCGCCGGCTACGCGCTCTGCAACGATCTCACCATGCATTTCGCCTGGTGGCGCAATCTGCGCGACAAGAGCCCGATCAACGACAACATCCGGATGAAGAACTTCGCCGGCCACACGCCGATGAGCCGGGTGATCGTGCCGCGCGATCTCGTCGGCGATCCGCATGATCTGCGGGTACGCGCCTGGATCGACGACAAGCTGCATCAGGACGCCCGCACCAATGCGATGCTGTGGCATATGGGCGAGGCGGTCGAATACCTCTCCTACATCATGACCTTGATGCCGGGCGATCTCATCCTGATGGGCTCGCCGGCGAACCTGCCTTTGGAACCGGGGCAGAAGAATCACGGCATTGAGATAGGACAGACGATTCGCTGCGAGGTGGAGAAGCTCGGGCGCATGGAGAATCGCGTCGAGGAGCAGCCTTGGCGCCAGCCGAACGAATTTTGAATTTTCAGCGAGTGAGGGGGAACGTCATCATGAAATGGTTTCTGCGCGCGTTGCTTGTGGCGCTGGCGCTCGTGCCGTTCGGCCGCACTGCCACGGCCGATCCGGTCAATCTGCTGTTCGACATCATCGGCCCGACGCGCTCCGGCGCGATGATCAACGCGCTCGAGCCCTGGGCCGCGAAGGTCAATCAGGAAGGCGCCGGCATCATCCACGTCGATGTGCGCGAGGGCGTGACGCTTGCCACCTTCGAGAACATCTATGATCGCGTGCTCGACGACGCGATCCAGGTCGGCTGGGGGATGCAGAATGCGGTCGCCGGCAAGTTCCCGCTCTCCGAAGTCCCGGCGGTGCCGTTCCTGGTGAAATCGGCGCAGGCGGGCTCGGTCGCGTTCTGGCGGCTCTACAAGACCGGCCTGCTCGATTCGGAATACGACCAGATCGTGCCGCTCGCCACCGGCATGCTCGGCGCCGGCGGCTTGCATATCAACGCGCCGCTCAAAAGCTTCGCCGATCTCAACGGGCTGAAGCTGATCGTCGCCGGGCAGATGCAGAGCAAGACCATCGCTGCTCTCGGCGCGTCGCCGATATCGATCCCGCTCACCGACGAATATCAGGCGGTCCAGCGCAAGACTGCCGACGGCGTCGTGATCGGCTGGGGAGGGGTGCGCGCTTTCAAGCTCGAGCAGGTTGCGCCGTACCATGTCGATGTCACGGTCGGCACCTCGATCAGCATGGTGTTTATGGCGAAGAAGAAGTTCGACGCGCTGCCGGCGGCGGCGCAGAAGATCCTACTCGACACGTCGGGCGAGGCGCTCAGCCGGCAATACGGCATCGCCGTCGACAACGAAGCCGCCGGCATCCGCGATGCAGTGATGGCCGAGAACGGCCAGAAGACCGTCACCGTGCCCGCCGCCGACATGGCCAAATGGGAAGCGAAGGTGAAGCCTGTGGTCGATCAATGGGCGGCGAGCCGCAAGAACGGCCAGGCGGTGCTCGATAAATATCGCACGCTCTACGCCCAGGCCGCCGCGGAGATCCGGCAGCACTGATCGCGCGCCGCGCGCCGCGCCATTCCCTCGGTTTCAGCCGTGATCTAGGCTGCGGCCGTACCGGATTTTGGGAACGGTTGGAGGAAGAGGCAGGCGATGCGGATCATTTCTTACAGCGAGAACGGTGCGCCGCGGATCGGTGTCGTAACCGGTGCCGAGAGCTTCGTGCCGGTCGCCGATGTCGCGCCCTCCTTGCCGATAACGTTGCGTGCGCTGGTTGCGCTGCCCGACGGCCTCGCGCTGCTGCGCGACGCGGTCGGCGGCAAGGCGGGCACGCGCAAGCTCAAAGACGCTGCCCTCCTGCCGGTCGTTCCCGATCCGCATGTCACCTGGGCCTTGGCGCTTAACTTCAAGACGCATATCGAGGAGACCGGCCTCACCACCTCGCGCGAATTCCCGCATCTCTTCGTCCGTACACCGGCGTCGATCGTCGGGCACAATCAGCCGCTGCTTTGCCCGCCGCCCCAAGTTGCGAAGGAATTCGATTACGAGGGCGAGCTCGGCGTCGTTATCGGCCGCGGTGGGCGTCATATCCCGGTCGACAAGGCTTTCGATCACATCGCCGGCTTCTGCTGCTGCAACGAAGGCTCGGTGCGCGAATATCAGCGCCACAATCGCAATTTTGGCCTCGGCAAGAATTTCGAGCGCTCGGGCAGCACCGGTCCCTGGCTGATGACGGTCGATGAATTCGGCGATCCGAAGCAGCAGCGCGTCATCACGCGGCTCAACGGCATCGAGCGCCAGAACGCGCCCTTGAACGACATGCTGTTCTCGGTCGAGCAGGTGATCCACTACCTCTCGACCGGCTCCACGCTGCTGCCCGGCGATGTGATCATGATGGGCACGCCCGGGGCGCTGCCGCCGCATCCAGGCGAGAACCTGCAGCCCTCGGGACGGCACAAGGTGCTGGGCGTCGTGAACATGAAGCCCGGTGACACGGTCGAGGTCGAGATCACCGGCCTCGGCGCGCTCAAGAATACGATCGTCGGCGACGAGCCCGCTTCCTACCGGCCGCGCTAGTCGAGCGGCACGGCGGCCGACAAGGTTGGGCCGATCTCATCATGCAGAACCAGATCGGCGTATTCGTCCTGCTCGGTGGGCTCGCGGTTGACGATGACCAGCCGCGCGCCGTTTTGCTTGGCGAGCAACGGAAAACCCGCGGCGGGATAAACCACCAGCGACGAGCCGAGCACGAGGAAGAGGTCGCTGGCGAGCGTTTCGTCGCGCGCCCGGTCGACGGTCTCGGGCGATAGCGCCTGGCCGAAAGAGATTGTCGCGGTCTTGACGATACCGCCGCAATTGCGGCAGGACGGGATCTCGCCGCGGCCCATAAAGCTTTGCTTCAGCACCTCGAGCTCGTGGCGCAGCCCGCAATCGAGACAGGTCGCATAGCTGCCGTTGCCGTGCAGCTCAGTAATCTGCGTGCCCGGCACGCCCGAATCCTGGTGCAGATTGTCGACATTCTGGGTGATCACCGCGGTGACCTTGCCGCGCCCCACCAGCCGCGCGACAGCGTAATGCCCGGCATTGGGCTTGGCGCCGGTCCAGCGCATGGCGCCGGAAAAGGTGCGGTTCCAGGCCTCGCGGCGCTTGTCCTCGCTGGCGACGAATTCCTGGTAATAGATCGGCTTCATCCGGCTCCAGATGCCGCCGGGACTGCGGAAATCGGGCACGCCCGATTCCGTCGAGATGCCGGCGCCGGTAAAGACCACGGCGCGGCGCGATTGCGCCAGAAGATGCGCGAGCTCGGCAGACAAGGACATGGCTCCACCATAGTGTAGAAAGACCCGATGGCGAAGCCGCCCACCCTGCCCGATCTGCTGCGCGAAGGCCTCGATGTCGTCTTCGTCGGCATCAACCCGTCGGTCTTCTCGGCGCAGCAAGGTCATTACTTCGCGCGCAAGATCAACCGCTTTTGGCCGGCCTTCTCGCGCTCGCGCTTGAGCCTTGCGGCGCGACAGGTGTTCGGCGTCGAGCGGTTGGAGCCGGTTCATGATCGCGCCCTCCAAGATTACGGCTTCGGCTTCACCGATCTCGTCAAGCGCGCGAGCCCGCGCTCGACCGATCTGACGCGCGACGAGCCGAATGCCGGCGTCGCGGCGCTGGTGCGCAAGCTCAAGCGCTATTGTCCACGCATGGCTTGCCTTCACGGCGTTACGGTCGGCCGCCCGGTGCAGCGCGTGCTGGCGCCGCAATTGGTCCAGATTGGTCTGGGTCTGCAACCATATCTGATCGGAACGACGCGCGTCTTCGTCGTGCCCAATCCCAGTCCCGCCAACGCGCATTTCACGCCGGCCGATCAGACACGCTGGTACGACGCGCTCGCCGACGCGCTTGATGAATCCGCGCATTGACGGCACCATGCGTTAGAAAATACCGGGAGCCCGCCCATGACGTCGCCGTCCATCACCCTGGTCAATGTTGCCGACCTGCCGCTCGAAGGCGTGCAGCGCGGCCGCGTCAACATGATCCGCCGCAAGCGCCTGCCGCTCGAGACCGGCGTGCCCGGGGTCACCTGCGAGTTCTCGCTCTCGGTCGTGCCAGAGGGCTATTTCACTCCGCGTCACCGGCACAATTTCGATCAGATCCGTTACACCCTCACCGGTATCCAGAGCACCGGCCACGGCGATCTCGCGCCCGGCGAGATCGGCTATTTCCCCGAAGGCGCCTATTACGGTCCGCAGGCGCAGGAAGGCGAATGCTCGACCCTGGTGCTGCAATTCCAGGGCGCGAGCGGCGAGCATCTCCTTTCGAACGAGGAGATGAACGCGACCTATCAGAAGATGATCGCCGACGGCGCGACTTTCGAGAACGGTATCTATCGCGGCACGACGCCGGGCGGCGGCAAGAGGAACAAGGATTCCTACGTCGCGATCTGGGAAGAGCATGAAGGCAAGAAACTGGCCTTCCCGAAGTCGCGCTATCGCACGCCGGTGATGATGCAGCCGCAATTCTATAGTTGGCTGCCCGATCGCGCGCGGCCGGGAATTGAGACCAAGCATCTCGGCACCTTCAACGAGATGCGCACCGGTATCGGCTTTTTCCGCCTGCTGCCCGGCGCGCGGCTCGCCGCGGGACCGCAGAAGGATGCCGAGATCCGCTACATCGTCGAAGGTACCTGCCGCTACGACGGCAAGGAATGGGGCGAGGGAACGTATCTCTATCTGCCGCCCGGCGCCGAGACCGGCGGTTTCGATTCTGCCGCCGGCGCGACGTTCTTCTATATCTCGCTGCCGCTGATCGCCGAATTCGCCGCACGGCGGCAGGACAGGGCGTCGGCGCGCGTCGCCGCGGAATAATTCAAAAAATCGGGGAGGGGATGATGAACAGCCGAGGCGGTTTCGTCGGCGCGGCGTTGGCTGCGCTGCTGGCCTCCAGCGTCGCCGCGCAAGCCGCGGACCATCTGCGCGTTGGCACGCCCGAAGGCACCGCCTATGTCTTTGCACCAATCGATGTCGGCAATGGCGCCGGGATCTTCGCCAAAGCGGGGATCGAGGTCGAGAAGCTCAATTTCGGCGGCGGCGCCAAGCTCGAACAGGCGATGTCGGCGGGCGCGATCGATATGTCGGTCGCCGGCAATATCGGCCTGGCCTACGCGACCAAAGGCGTGCCCGAGAAAGCCGTCGCTGTCCTCGCCGGGCCGCCGATCGAGATGTCGATCGTTATTCGTTCGGACGGCGACATCAAGAAGGTCGAGGACTTAAAGGGCAAGTCGATCGGCGTCGGCGGTGCGACCTCGCTGACGGCGTGGCTAGCATTGCAGCTGTCGCAGCATGAAGGCTGGGGCGCTGACGGCGTGAAGCGCACGCCGATCGGGGATATGAGTAGCATGGTCGCTGCGCTCATGACCAAGAATGTCGACGGCATCGTCGGGCCGGTTGAAGGCGGCTATCTGCTGCAGCAAAAGGGTCAGGGTCAGGTGCTCATGACTTTCGGCAGCATCCTGCCGCAATTCATCACCCATGGCATGTTCGCGAGCGACGCGCTGATCGCGCAACATCCCGATACCGTGCGTCGCTTCGTTCACGCCTGGTTCGACACGATCAAATACATGCGGACTCACAAAGCCGACACCATTAAGCTGACGCAGCCGGTCACCAACCTGCCGTCCGATATCGCCGACAAGGTCTACGAACTCGAGACGCCCGCCTTGTCGCTCGACGGCAAGTTCGATCAGAAAGCGCTCGCGGCGACGATGCAGTCCTTTGTCGATCTCCATCAGATCGACAAGCTGCCCGCCGATACCAGGAGCCTTTATACCGAGCAGTTCTTGCCGTAACTATTCGGCGGCGCGGCTGAGACCGAGCTGGTGCTCGACAAGCTCGGCATAGAGGCCGCCGCGCGCGATCAACGCGTCATGCGTGCCGGTCTCGACCAGCTTGCCGCGATCGAGCACGGCGATCATGCCGGCGTCGCGGATGGTCGAGAGGCGATGCGCGATGACGATGGTGGTGCGCTCTTGCATCAGCGCGTCGAGCGCTGCCCGCACCTGCGCCTCGCTCACCGCGTCGAGATGCGAGGTCGCCTCGTCGAGGATCAGTACCGGCGCGTTCTTGAGGAAAGCGCGCGCGATCGCGACGCGCTGTCGCTGGCCGCCGGACAGCTGCACGCCGCGCTCGCCGACCTTGGTGTCGAGGTCTTCGGGGAGCGTCGCGACGAAATCGGCAAGCGCCGCGCGCTCTATCGCAGCGCGGATGTCGTCCTCGCCAGCTTCGGGCCGCGCGATCAGGACGTTCGCGCGTAGGCTGGTATTGAAGAGATAGGTATCCTGCGCGACGAGGGCGATACGCCCGCGCAGATGATCGAGCTGGTATTGGCGCAGCTCGGTGCCGTCGAGGGTGATCGACCCGGTATTCGGATCCCAGAAACGCAGCAGTAGATTGGCCAGCGTCGTCTTGCCCGAGCCGGACGGCCCGACCAGCGCCAGGGTCGTGCCCGGCGCGATGTCGAGGCTGAGCTCGCTGAGCGCGGCGCGCTGCCGGCCCGGATAGGTGAAGCCGACGTGATCGAGCCGTACCGCCGAGCCGCCGCTCGCGGGTGCCGGCGGCGCCAGCGGCCCGTCGGTCACCGGCACCTTCTCGCTGTGCACTTTCTGCAGCCGATGCGCCGAGGCGAAAGTGTCGGCGAGCTGGCGGCTGACATAGGCGATCTCGGAGACCGGCAGGAATGCCGCCACCGCGAGCAGGGTCAAGAGTGGCAGCATGGTAGGGTCGAGCTTGCCGTGCATCGCGAGATAGGCGCCGGTCATCGCGACGCACAGTCCGCCGAGCCCGGTCGCGACTTCGAGCAGCGCCGATTGCAGCGACAGGTCGCGATAAAGCGTCACGCGCAGCTTGTGATAATCGGCAACGATGCGCAGGAAATCGGCGCGGCGATGGGCCAGGCCCTGGAACGCGACCAGCTCCGACAGGCCTTGGATCGTGTCGGTGACATGCGCGGTCATGCGGCCGAGGCCTTCGCGCGCCGCGGCGCCGAGCCGGTCGATGCGCCGGCGCACGAAGACCGGCGTCAGTCCGACATAAAGCAGGAAGGGCAACAGCACCAACGCGGTCGGCCAGCCGAACCAGGCGAGGGTGACGATGATCGCGGCGGGGATCAGCACCGCGACCACCGAGGGCGTGATGGTATGCGCAAAGAAAGATTCGACCGTCTCGACGTCCTGGGTCGCGAGGCTGACGAGATCGCCCGAGCGCCGGCGAAGCAGATAGGCCGGAGCGAGCGTGTCGAGCTTGTTGAAGAGCGCGATGCGCAGCTCGGCGAGCAGACGATAGGCCATGTCGTGCGCCAACCAGGCTTCGCACCAGGCGAGCACGCCCGAGATCGGCGCGACGATCAGCAGCACTTCGAGCGGCGTCCAGTAATTGCCGCCATGCTTCACCGCGGCGACGGCGAGCGACGAGAAGACGCCGACGCTGATGAAGGTCGCGACGCGGCCGATGCCCGAGGCCATGGTAATGCCGAGCCGGCGCCACCACGGCGCGATCAGCGCGATCAGCCAGCCTATGGTCTTCGCCCAGGGCAGCTTGTCGACACGCAGGATCGAATCGGCTTCCTCGCCGTCGTCCTCAATATCGACGAGATCTTCGGCCGCCTGCTCGTCTTCCGCCGCATGCTCGGCGAGAACGCCGGTATAGCCTTCGCGCTCCTCGGCTTGCGCGCCCATCAGCCGGCGATAGGCGCCGTCGCGGCGGATCAGCATGTCGTGGCTGCCGCTTTCGACGATGCGGCCATGCTCGACCACAAGGATGCGGTCGGCGTCGATCACGCTGGAGAGGCGATGCGCGAGGATCAGCACCGTGCGCCCGGTCATCAGCCGGTCGAGCGCCTTCTGGATCGTCGCCTCGGTCTCGGCATCGACCGAGGACATGGCCTCGTCGAGGATGAGGATCGGCGCGTCGCGCAGCAGCGCGCGCGCGATGGCGAGACGCTGGCGCTGGCCGCCCGAAAGCCGCGCGCCGCGTTCGCCGATCACCGTCGCATAGCCTTGCGGCAGCGTGGCGACGAAATCATACGCGTCGGCGGCACGCGCCGCGGCGTCGAGCTCGGCTTGAGTCGCGTCTTCCTTGCCGAGCCGGAGATTCTCCTCGACCGTGCCATGGAAGAGATAGGTGTCTTGCTGCACCACCGCAATCTGCGCGCGCACCTGATCGGGATCGAGCGTGCGGATATCGACGCCGCCGATCTTCACCGCGCCTTCCTGCGCGTCGTAGAGCCGCAGCAGCAGCCGCGCGATGGTCGATTTGCCGGAGCCGCTCGGCCCGACAACGCCGATGCGCTCGCCGGCCTTGAGGCTGAAGGCGACGCCGTTGAGGGCGATGCCGCGCCCGCCGGGGTAGGAGAAACGCACCTCGTCGAAATCGATCGTCGGCGCGAGATGAAGGACCGGGGTAGCCGCTTGCGGCGCCGGCGTCGGCTTCTCGAGCAACTCGTTGATCGCGATGCCGGCAGCCTGACCGACCATGCCTTCATGCAGCACGCCGCGGAAGTCGCGCAGCGGGCGGAATACCTCGGTGCCGGCCATCAGCACGATCAGCAGCGCCTGGAGGCTCATCTCGCCATGCGTCACGCGATAGGCGCCGAGCGCCAGCGCCGCAGCGGCACCGAAAGCGATCGCGACGTCGATCACGCCGCGCGTCATCAAGCCCGTGGTCAGCAGCCACATCGTCGTGTTGGAGAGCTTGCGCGCCTTGTCGGCGAGTTGCCGGCCGTAAGGCGCGCTCTGGCCGAAGGCCTTCAACGTGGCCAGGCCCTGGATCGCGTCGAGGAATTCGGCGCTGAAGGCGCGGAAGGCGACGTTGCGGTTGCGGCTGGCGCTGGTGTCGAGCGCACGGAAAGCGACTGGCGCGATCAGGCCGAAGATCGCGGCGCCGAGCATCACCGCCGCAACCGGCACGTCCCACCAGGCGATGATCGCGAAGATCACGAGCGGCGTCAGCGCCGCGACCGTCATCTGCGGCACGTAGCGGCCGAAGAACACCTGCAGCTGCTCGACACCGTCGATCACCGATTGCACATGGCCTCCGGTGCGCTCGGTCGCGAACCAGGCCGGGCCGAGCGCGGTGATCTTGTCGTAGAGCTTGGCGCGCAGCGACTGCTGCACCTCAGCGGCGGTGCGGTTCGCGACCATCGTGCGCCAATGCTCCATCGCGCCGCGCAGCACCACAGCGACCGCGACGGCGAGCGCCAGTGGCACGAGCGAGGCGACGGGCGCGCCTTGGAAGACGCGCGCGATCAGCATGCCGAGAAGCACGAAGCGTAAGATGCCGACCAGCGAGGCCAGCAAGCCGATGACAACCGTGGCGACGACGCGGCCGCGCAAGCCGCGCGTCAACTGCCAGAGGCGGTGATCGAAATACATGCGGTGCGCCCCCCGAAAAGAGCGGTGTTATGCCTGCATTATAGCCCGAAAGCTGGGCGGCGGATCAGTTTCCCGCAGGAATCTCCGTCGCTGGCACGCCGACCTGTTGCGCCGCACCAACCAATTCCTTCCAGGTGTTGGCATCGACGGGAATGCCGTCCTTGAGGCGCGTCGCGCGCGATTTGCGCTCGGGCTCGCCGGCGATCATTACTTCCTCGACGCCCGGTCGCGGCGGCGAGGATTTGACCCAGTCGATCAGCGACGCCGTCTCATGCGCCATCCAGCCGGTATCGCCGAAGCGCGCCGGGTCGAGCACGATCGAGAACATGCCGTTCTTGACGCCGTGATTGGGAAACTCGGCCTGCATGCTGCCGCCGCCGGTCAAGACGCCGGCCATCAGCTCGCAAGCCAGTGCGAGGCCCGAGCCCTTATACTCGCCGAACGGCAGCATCGCGCCGTTCTCCTTGAAGAAGACGTTGGGATCGGTCGCTTCATTGCCCTTGGCATCAATGAGATAGCCCGGCGGCAGCGGCGTGCCTTTATTCGCGGCGACGCGCAGCTTGCCGGCGGCGACCCGGCTGGTGGCGAAATCGAGCACCACCGGCGGCTTCCCGCCCATCGCCGGGAAGGTGATGCAGACCGGATCGGTGCCAAAGCGTCCGACCATGCCGCCGAACGGCGCCACGCGGCCCGGCGCGAGCACGACGTTGACGAAATGGATCGAGACCAGACCGGCGGCGGCGGCGAGCTCGCCATAGGTGCCGACGCGGGCGACGTGATGCGTGTTGCGCAAGGCGAAGACCGCGACGCCGATCGCCTTGGCCTTGGCGATCGCCCATTCGGTGGCCTCGCGCGCCGTCACCTGGCCATAGCCCATGCGGCCGTCGAACACCGCGATCGGCCCTGCCTCGCTCACCAGTGCCGCATGCTGGTTAGGCTTCAGATGCCCCGCCTTCAGGTTGCGCACATAGGTCGGGATCATGCCGACGCCATGGCTGTCATGGCCTTTGAGATTGGCTTCGACGAGATGCGTCGCGACCTCCTTCGCCTCGGCCGGCTCGCTGCCGGCACTGGCAATGATGCTTTGGGCAAAGCGCGTCAGCGCCTCGGCGGTGATGGTCATGGCGGCGTCTCCCTTTGGTGTTGCGGCAAAATAATCAATTGCCGCGCCGGCTTCCAGGCGGCAATCTCCGCCGCGCTTTGGCAGGGAGGTTTTGCGCCATGAAGATTATCGCGCTCGAAGAGCATATGGGCACCCAAATGGCGAACGAGGCGGTGCCGCCGCATCTGCGCCGCGCCGCGGTGCTGGTCGAGCGCTCGAAATATCTCGGCCACGACATGCCGGCCGAGCTGCTCGATCTCGAGAATTCGCGGCTCAAATTCATGGACGAGAACGGCGTCGACATGCAGCTGCTCTCGCTGGTCGCGCCCGGCCCGCAAGCCTATGACGCCAAGACCGGCATCGCCGTCGCGATCGACGCCAATGATCGCATGTATCAGGCTTGCCAGCGCCATCCGACGCGGTTCCTCGGCCTCGCCGCCCTGCCGACCGCCGATGTCGCCGCCTCGGTCAAGGAGCTCGAGCGCTGCGTGACCAAGCTCGGCTTCAAGGGCACGATGATCAATGGCCATCACGAGGGCGAATTCCTCGACGCCAAGAAATTCTGGCCGATCTTCGAAGCCGCCGAATCGCTGGGCGTGCCGATCTATCTCCATCCGCGCAATCCCTCGCCGGCCGCGATGAAGGCCTATTTCGAGGGCTATGAGGATCTGGCCTTCGCCGCCTGGGGCTATTCGATGGACACGGCGACACATTTTCTGCGCATCGTCTTCTCGGGCGTGTTCGACGCCTATCCCAAGCTCAAATTCATCCTCGGCCATTGGGGCGAGGGCCTGCCGTTCTGGATCCATCGCCTCAACGATCACGCGCAATTCTCGGCGAAGAAGCGCGGCTTGAAGCGCTCGCCGAAGGAATATCTGCTCGAGAATCTGCTGATCACCTGCAGCGGCAATTTCTCGATCCCGACCTTCCTCTGCGCGCTGACCGCGGTGGGCATCGACAACATGATGTTCTCGATCGACTGGCCGTTCGAATCGAACAAGGCGGGGATGGACTATCTCCGCCATCTGCCGCTCTCGCCGGCCGACATGGAGAAATTCGCGCACGGCAATGCCGAGCGCTGGCTGCGCATCGGGAATTGAGGAGGACCGAAGCATCGCTTCGGCTCTCATCACCCCGGACAAGCCGTAGAGCGGCGCGATCCGGGGTCTATTCTTCCGCTGGGTCGTCGATGAATGGACCCCGGCTTTCGCCGGGGTGACGATGGGCGAGATCTACTTCTCGTCGAGGATCGGATTGACGAGCTTGCCGATTCCGGTGATCTCGATCTCGATCGTGTCGCCGGCCTTCATGAAAGCCTTGTCGGAATAGGAAACGCGGCCGCAGGTCCCGGTCGCGATCATGTCGCCGGGCCGGAGCCGGCTGATGCCCGAGAAATAGGACAGCAGCTCCGGCACCGGGAAGATCATGTCGGCGATGCTCGTCTCTTGCTCGACCTTGCCGTTGAGCCGCGAGATCAGCTTCATCTCCTTGGCGGGCGGAATCTCGTCGAGCGTCACCAGCTCCGGCCCGACCGAGCTCGAGCGATAGAAGTTCTTGCCTTGATCGGTGGTGCGGCGCTGGAAATCCCGCAGCGAGCCGTCGTTGAAGAGCGTGTAGCCGGCGACGTATTTCATCGCATCGGCCTCGCTGACATGCCGCGCTTCCTTACCGATGACGGCCATCAGCTCGCCCTCGAAATCATACTCGACCGAGGCTTTGGGACGGATCATCGGCACTTTGTGGCCGACCAGCGATTCGTCGATCTTCATGAAGAGCCGCGGGAATTTCGGCTTCTCGAGCTTGGTCTCCTCGATATGGCCCTGATAGTTGAGGCCGGTGCAGTAGATGTTGACGCGGTCGGGGATGAGCGGGAGATACTCGATCTCGTTTTCCTTGAAGTCGGGCTTCTGGCCTTCGGCGGCGCGCCGCGCCTCGTCGAGCGCGCCATGCTCCAGAAGCGCGAGCAGGCCCGGATGCTTGCCGCCGATGCGCTTGCCGAGATCGACGATCCCGTCTTTGGTGACGACGCCATAGCTCTTGTTGCCGCGATTTGTGTAGCTGGCGATCCGCATCTCATTCCTCCCGTTTTGCGGGCGCGATTATAGCGTCTCGCGCGCGCGTTGCATGCCGGCATGCCGGCCCAAGGGCTTCCCAAGAGTGGGCAGTTTGCTACACTGGCGAGCAATCCTCATCCATAGCGATTACGACGGAGAATTGCCGGTGCCTGCCATCGTCGACCCGGTCTCGGGATTGAAATTCTACGAGTTGAGCCATCGCTGGGGCTACAACTCGCCCACTTTTCCCGGCTATGAGGATGTGCGGATCGAGCGCATCACCTATCACGCCAAGCATGGCGTGATGACGCAGAAGATCAACGCGATCATGCATGTCTCGACCCACGTCAACGCGCCGATCCATCTCATCCCCGGCGGCAAGGGCGTCGGCGAGCTCAGCATGGACACGTTCTTCGGCTCGGGCGTGATCGTCGGCATCCCGAAGAAGAAATGGGAGCTGGTCACCGCGCGCGATCTCGAGCAGGCGACGCCGGCGATCGAACCCGAGGACATCGTCATCATCAACACGCAATGGCACCACCGCTATGCCGACAGCCAGGAGTATTTCGGCCATGCGCCGGGCCTCTCCAAGGAGGCGGCCGAGTGGCTGGTCCAGAAGAAGGTGAAGCTGGTCGGCGTCGACAGCGCGACGGTCGATCATCCGCTCGCCACCTCGCTCGGGCCGCAGCGCAACGGCCCGCAGATCAAGGACCTGCCGCAGCAATACAAGGACGCGACCGGGAAGGACGCAAAGAAAGATTTTCCGGACTGGAACGTCGCGCATAAGACGCTTCTCAAGGCGAATATCCCGACCATCGAGAATTGCGGCGGCGATCTCGATGATGTGACCGGCAAACGCGCCACCTTCCACGCCTATCCCTGGCTCTGGCGCGACGGCGATGCCTGTGTCATCCGCCTCGTGGCGTTCTTCGATCCCGGCGGCAATTACCGGCTGGAGTCGGGCGAGCGGGTGGTCGGGTAAGAAGGATCAGGATAATGCCGAAGACAAGCACCAAGGGTCTCGAGTTCTTCAATCTCAGCACCGAGTGGAAGCACGGGATGCCGCAATGGCCGTCCAAGGCCAACATGAACATCAAGATACGCGAGTTCCACGCCAAGGACGGGCTGCAGACGCTCGAATATGAAGGCATCATGCATCGCGGCACGCATATGGACGCACCGATCCATGTGCTTGAGAACACGCCCTTCATCACCGATTACGAGACCTGGCGCTTCTTCGGTACCGGCGTCGTCGTCTCGATTCCCAAGGGCAAATGGGGCGTGGTGACGCCGGAGGATTTCGAGAAGGCGCGGCCGAAAATCCAGCCCGGCGACATCGTCATGGTGAACACCGGCAGCCATCGCAATTGGGGCGACAACCCCGACTACTTCGCCTACTCGCCCGGTCTCTACAAAGCGGGCGCGGAATGGCTGGTGCAGAAGAAGATCAAGCTGTTCGGCATCGATGTCCAGGCGCTCGACCATCCGCTTGGCACGTTCCTAGGGCCCCATGGCCCCGGTCCGGCGCAACCGCATCTCGACGACGAATATTTCGCCGAGACCGGCCGCCACATCATCGAGGATTTCCCCTATTGGGAACCGTCGCACAAGGTGCTGATGACCAACGGCATCCCCGGCATCGAGAACGTCAACGGCGACATCGACAAAGTGACGGGCAAGCGCTGCACCTTCATGTGCTTCCCCTGGCGCTGGCCGGAAGGCGAAGGCTGCGGCATCCGCATCATCGCCGTGGTCGATCCGCGACAGGAATTCCGGATCGAGCGTGGTTGAGAAGCGGAGCGGGGGCATGCAAGTCACGAAATACAAGGACGCGAAGCGCTACGAGGCGGCGAACCATTTCGACGTCAGCGCGCTGCGTCTCCAGGGCCAGGAAGCCTCGAAGACCAGCACCTTCTGGGTCGGGCTGTCGCATTACCTGCCCGGCGGCCGCGCAGAGAAAAGCGCCTCGGATTTCGAGCGCGTCTATATGGTGTTGGACGGCGAGATCACGGTGACGACCGAGCAGGGCACGGTCGTGCTCGGGGCGATGGATTCCGTCCATATCGCGCCGAAGGAAGTCCGCACCGTCGTCAACAACGGCAATCACGTTTGCACGATGCTGGTCATCGTCTCCAACGCCAAGGTGGCGCCATGATCTCCGAAACGCTCCGCAATCCGCTGTCGATGTTCGAGGTGCGCGGCAAGTCCGCGCTCATCACCGGCGCCTCGGGCGCGTTCGGCCGCGGCTGCGCGCTGATGCTGGCTTCGCTCGGCGTCAACCTGACGCTCGCGTCGGGCTCGAAGGGCGAGCTCGATGCGGTCGCCGATGAGGCAAAGAGCCTCGGCGCCAAGGTCACCGTGGTCTATCGCCGGCCCGACGCGCTCGCCGATGCCGAGGCGATGCTCAAGGCCGGGCTCGACGCCTACGGCAAGGTCGATCAGCTCATCGTCGCCTCGGGCTACAACAAGGCCGGTTTCATCCATGAGATGAAATACGAGGACTGGCAGGCCGTGATGGACGCCAATGTCCGTGGCGAATGGTTCATGGCCAAGGCGGTCGGCTCCTATTGGATCGACAAGAAGGTCAAGGGCAAGATGCTGATGATGTCCTCGGTGCGCGGGCGTCACGGCAATATCTCGGGCTATACCGGCTATTGCGCCTCGAAGGGCGCGACCGACGCGCTGACCCGCGTGCTCGCGACCGAATGGGCGAAATACGGCATCACCGTCAACTCGATCGCGCCGACGGTGTTCCGCTCGAAGCTCACCGCCTGGATGTATAGCGAGGACGAGCTCGGCCAGGCGACGCGGGCACGCTCGCTGTCGCGGATTCCCTTGGGCCGCCTCGCCGAGGTCGAGGATCTGATGGGCATGGCGCTTTATCTGCTTGCGCCAGCTTCGGATTTCACCACCGGCCAAGTCGTCTATGTCGATGGCGGCTTCACCGCCGGCTGATCTCATGACCGCGAGGCTCGCCGTCATCGGCGCCGGCCTGATGGGCCACGGCATCGCGCAGATTTTCGCCGCGGCCGGCCATCCCGTCGCGTTGCACGATCCCGATGCGACGATCCTCGCCTCGGCGCCCGAGCGCGTTGCCGCGATCTTCGATCTCCTGGCGCAAGACAAGGCCGGGCTGAAGAACCTACGCTATGAGGACGATTTCGCCGCGGCCGTGCGCGATGCCGATTTCGTCTTCGAGGCGGGACCGGAGAAGCTCGAGGTCAAGCGCGCGATCTTCAAAAATCTCGGCGAGAAGACCAAGCCCGCGGCGATCCTCTGCACCAACACCTCGGCGATACCCATTGTGCAGGTCGGCGCCGATGTCGCCGACCGGACGCGGGTCGTCGGCACGCATTACTGGAACCCGCCGCATCTCGTGCCGCTGGTCGAGGTGGTGCAAGCGAAGGACACGTCGCTGGCGACGGTCGAGAAGACCATCGCGCTACTCAAAAGCGTCGGCAAGGCGCCGGTTCATGTCCGCCGCGACATTCCTGGCTTCATCGGCAACCGTTTGCAGCACGCGCTGAAGCGCGAGGCGATCGCTCTCGTCGCCAACGGCGTGTGCGATGCCGAGACACTCGACACGGTGGTGAAGGAAGGCTTCGGTGCGCGCATGGCGGTGTGCGGGCCCTTGGAACAGTCCGACCTTGTCGGCCTCAACCTGACGCTCGACATCCACAAGACGCTGATCGCCGATCTTGATCGCACGCCCGGCCCGCATCCTTATCTCGTCGACAAGGTCGCGAAGGGCGAGCTCGGCATGAAGACCGGCCGCGGCTTCCGCGACTGGACACCGGAGCAGGCCGCCGCGTTGCGGAAAAGACTATCGGATTTCCTGGCGGAATCGGCGCGGGCACTCGCCCAGACAAAGCGCTGACAAGGCGCGAGCAGATAAAGCGCGGCGCGCGATGATGCGCCGCGCAAAGGAGGCAAGGATGTCGTGCCGGATCCTGTCCTGGGCCGCAGCGGCGCTGATGGCGGCCGCTCTTCCCGCTTACGCGCAACAAGCGCAAAGCCCGCAGCAACAGCCGCAACTGCCCGACGGACCGGGCAAGGACATTGTCCAGTCGATCTGCTCGGGCTGCCATTCGCTCGACCGCTTCACCCATACCGGCTACTCGCCGGAGGATTGGAAGACGGTGATTTCGATGATGCGCAATGTCGGCGCGCCGCTGACGCCCGATCAGGTGCCCGTCGTCACCGCCTATCTCACCAAGAATTTCCCGGTGCCGGCCAATACGCCGAAGCCAGTGGTGATCCCCGGCCCGGTCAAGGTCAGCTTCAAGGACTGGACCGTGCCGACGCCGGGCTCGCGACCGCACGATCCGCTCGCCGCGCCCGACGGCACGCTCTGGTACAGCGGCCAGATGGCGAATGTCCTCGGCCATCTCGATCCCAAGACCGGCAAGTTCACGGAATACAAGCTGCCGCCGATGTCGGGGCCGCACGGGCTGAAATTCGGGCCTGACGGCGATATTTGGTTCACCGCGAATTTCGGCGGCTATATCGGCCGGCTCGATCCCAAGACCGCCGCGGTGACGAAATATCCGCTGCCCGATCCCAAGGCGCGCGATCCGCATACGCCGCTCTTCGACAAGAACGGCATCCTGTGGTTCACCGTGCAAGACGGCAATTACGTCGGCCGGCTCGACCCCCAGGTCCCGGGCGGCGATATCAAGATGGTCGCCTCGCCGACGCCGAAGGCGCAGCCTTACGGCATGGTAATCAATTCGAAGGGCGTGCCGTTCTTCGACGAATTCGGCACCAATGCGATCGGCTCGATCGATCCCAAGACGATGAAGATCACCGAATACCAGCTGCCGCATCAGGATTCGCGGCCGCGCCGCATCGCCATCACCAGCGACGACATCATCTGGTACGGCGATTACACCCGCGGCGTTCTCGGTCGGCTCGATCCCAAGACGGGCGAGGTGACGGAATTTTCTTCGCCCGGGGGGCCGAAATCGCAGCCCTACGGCATGACCGCGCTTCACGACGTGATCTGGTATTGCGAATCGGGCACCAAGCCGAACGCGTTGGTGCGCTTCGATCCGAAGATGCAGAAATTCCAGAGCTGGGTCGTCCCCTCGGGCGGCGGCGTCATCCGCAACATGATGCCGACGGCGACTGGGCACGGCCTCGCGATCGCCGAAAGCGGCATCAACAAGGTTGGCTTCGTGACGATCCACTAGCGGCGGCGCAAGGCGAAGGATCGAACCGGGCGCGGCCGGCGTTCTTGAGGCGGAGCGAGAGCCCGCTCAAGGAGCCGTACCATGCCGACGATCGACGAAGACCCAGAACCGTTGGAGCTCAACATCTCGGACGAGAAGCTCGCCTTCCTCGTCCTCAAGGCGCGCGAATTCGACGTCAAGGTCGATCCGGTCGAGCCCGATCCAGGCTCGGATGCCGTCGACGACCAGTCGCGTGAAATCCTCGGGGATTACGGCGACGACAAGACCCAGGCCGAGCTGCGCGACGCGCTCGCCGCGCTCGACGAGGACGAGGCAATCGAGGTCATCGCGTTGACCTGGATCGGCCGCGGCGATTTCAGCCGCACGGAATGGCCTGAGGCGCGCCGTCTCGCCGGCGAACGCCACCGTCGCAACTCCGCGCAATATCTTCTCGGCACGCCCACCCTCGCCGAGGATCTCGAAGAGGGGATCGAGGCGGTGGGCCATTCGATCGCCGATATCGAGGCGGATCATCTTTGAGGCGCTGACGCCGCGGCGTAGGATTGCCACCCTGTGCGATGTCTAGGGATGGCTGATCATGGCGCATGACGTTCATATCGTCGGCAGCGTGCCGCTTGCCGATAGCGCGGCGGTGTTTACCGCGCTGAGCGCGGCGCTGGGCGGGCGCGCAAAACGCCTCCCCGATGGCGAGACCGGTGAGCGGACGAGCTGGCTCGCCTGGCTCGATCGCGTCTTCGATGCGATCCCGCAGCTCGAACTGGCTGACGAGACGTGGCGCGTCCATGAGCGCGCGAATCCGCAGCGCCGCCGCAAGCTGAAACCCGGCGCCGCGGTCGCGGACATCCGCATCGATACGCTGCCCTACGCCGATTTCGCACGCGAGTCCTATGCCGTGTTCCGCCGCTTGCGCGAGCAGGGCAAGATCCGACCCGGCACGCGCTTCCAGGTCGATTTCGCGCCGGCGCATTCGGCGGTGCGCTCGCATGTCGTCGATGCGCTGCTGCCGGCGCTCGAGCCGCTTTACAACGACGCGATCGGCCGCACGGTCGCGCGCATCGCTGACGCGATCCCGCATGACGATCTCGCCATCCAGTTCGACGTCGCCTCGGCGGTCTTCGCCGTCTTGCAGCGCGGCGATTTTCAGGCGCATGGCCGCAGCAAAGACGAGGCAGCGGCGAATTTCGCCGCGATCCTTGGCACGCTCGGCAACAGCGTGCCCGAAGGAGTCGATCTGCTGCTCCATTTCTGCTACGGCGACAACAACCATCGCCATTCGATCGAGCCCATGGACATGGCCGACATGGTCGATATGGCCAACCGGCTGCGCCGCACGGTGAAGCGCCCGATCGATCTCATCCACATGCCGGTGCCGCGCGACCGGGCCGACGATGCCTATTTCGCGCCGCTCGCGGCGCTTGATCGCGCCAGCGAAACCGAAATCGCGCTCGGCCTCGTCCATATGACCGGCGGGATCGATGGCATCAAGCGGCGCATGGCGACGGCGCGCCGCCATCTGCCGCGCTTTGCCATCGCGAGCGAATGCGGCTTCGGCCGCCGCGATCCCGCGACGATTCCCGAATTATTGCGGCTGCACGCCGAAGCGGCGGCGCTCGATTAGAAGCGCCGCCGGCTCGCGTGCCGGGCGATCAGAGCGAATCCTTGAACGCCTGCGTCATCGCTTCCCAAGAGAGCTTGTCGGCATTGGCGTTGTAGGCCGCGCCTTTGGAGTTGTCGGTGCCGGACGATTTCTCGCTGAAGGCGTGGACCGCGCCGCCATAGAGCACCAGATGCCAATTCACGTGCGCGGCGGACATCTCCTTCTTGAAGTCCTCCTGCGCCTGCGGGCCGACGATCGGATCGTCGGCGCCGTGCAGCGCCAGCACGCCGTGGAACGAGACCGCGATCTTCAGCGGTGCGCCGCTGCGCGCGAGATCGAGCGCGCCGGCGCCGCCGAAGCAATAACCGATCGCGGCGAGATGGCTCGTATCCACCATCGGATTGTTGCGCAGCTGGTCAAAAGCCGCGACCGCCCGCTGACGCAGCAAGCCGCGATCCTTCATGTATTTGCCCATCTCGGCACCGGCATCCTTCGGATTGCTCGGGCGGACGCCCTTGCCGTAGACATCGGCGACGAAGGCGACATAGCCCATCTTGGCGAGCCGCTCGGCGTCTTCCTTTTCTTCGTTGCTCGGCCCGTAATAGGCCGGGAAGACAACAACACCGGGACGCTTGCCCTGCTTGGCGTCGTCATAGACGAGCCTGCCTTCGAGCGTCGTGTCGCCTTGCTTGTAATCGACGGTTTGGACCTTCACTGCGGCTCGCACCGCGCCGCTTGACCAAGCGGCGGGCGCGACGACGGCCGCGAGTGCGATCGCCGCCACGGACGGTTTCTTCATGGTGACCCTCCCTGGAGAATGTTTTCAACCTTTAGGGTGGCACGCCCTTGCGGCGATCCCAATACGAAAATCGCACGCGAAATTGCGAGGCCGCGGTCAACCGACGAGGCCGAGCTGGCGATGCATCGTCAGATCGTCGCGGACGGCGTGGTGCATCAGGATCTTGCCGTTCCACAAGGTGAAGAGATGCATCTGCTCGGCAGCAACGCGCCGGCCGGTCGGCGCGTGGCCGATGAAGTCGCCGGTATGGCGGCCGCTCATCACCACGCGCATCGCGACCCGATCGCCCGCGACCAGCACGTCCTGCTCCTCGAATTTCAGCTCCGAGAAGGCGCCGCGCAGCCGGGCGACGCTATGCGCCAGCTCGTCCGGCCCGCGGGCATTGGTACGATCGTCCGATTCCCGGTTGAAATAATCGGGATGGACGTAGTCGGCTGCGTCGCCGAGGTCGCCGGTCTCGAACGCTTTGAAGATGCGCCGCACATTGGCGATCGCCCGCGTCGGGCTCGGCTTCCGCGGCGCCATGCTACTTGCTGCGGATCTCGTCGGCCGCGCGCTTCAGGATCGCGGCAATACGCTGCTGTTCCTCGGGCGCGGAGCGGCGCCGCTCGCGCAACACGCTGCGGAGATCGCGGCGCGCCGCCCTGATGTCCTGCCCCATCTCTTCGTCCTCGGCCTCGGCAGCGAAGACTTCGCGCACCCGGTCCATTTTGCGGCCCATGCGTTCCAGCTGGGTGAGGATCGCGTCGGCGATCGTCTCGTCCTGCTTCAGCCGCGTCTCGCCTTGCGGAGTGATGCGATAGAGCTTCTTCGCGCCCTCGCTCTCGAACACCACGGCAAGGCCGGTCTCTTCGAGATAGGTGAGCGCGGGATAGACCATGCCGGGACTCGGCACATAGAAGCCGCCCGAGCGTTCCTCGAGCGCTTTGATGAGCTCGTAGCCGTGACGCGCCTTTTCCTTCAGCAGCGCCAGGATGATGAGTTGCAGATCGGCGGCGCCGAGCTTGCGCCCGGTACGGAAGCCGCCGCCGCCCATTCCCGTCCCATCGGCGAACCCCGCCGCGAAGGGACCGAAACCGTGCCGGCCGTGGCGATGCCCATGCATATGCCGATGGCCCGATTTCCAAGCTTTTTCAAAATGATAATGCATTCCTTACACCTGAATTGTAGTTATAAACATATCGTAAGATATATCATTTATCTGGAAAGTCAACCCCCAACCTACCGGATCGTGGCAGTTTCCAGGAAATCGCTGTGTTAGGGTGCAGGCGACAAGAAACTTGAGATTCGGGAGGAGAGGATGCGGGTTCGTTCGATTGTCGGGGCGGTCGCGGCGTTGGCGCTGGCGGCAACGGCGGCGCAAGCCGATCCGGTGAAGATCAGGATGGGCTGGGTCGCGGCACCGGCATCGCTGATTCCGATCCTCTTTCCCGAGCCCGGCATCGCCAAGCACAACGGCACCTCGTACACCGTCGACGCGACGCATTTCCAAGGCTCGCCGCTGCAGATCACGGCGCTGCAAAGCGGCCAGATCGATATCGCCGCGCTCGGCTTCTCGTCCTTCAGCCTCGCGGTCGAGAACGCGGGCATGAACGATCTCCGCATCATCGCCGACGAGATCCAATGGGGCATTCCCGGCTTCGGCACCGCCGATTTCGCCGTGCTGAAGGATTCGCCGATCAAGAAGGTCGAGGATCTGAAGGGCAAGGTGCTGGTGACCAACGGTATCGGCGGCGGGCTCGACATGATCATGAAAGCCGAGATGCTAAAGCACGGCATGGTCGACAAGCGCGATTTCAGCGTCGTCGAGATCAATTTCCCCAACATGAAATCGGTGCTCGAGGAGCACAAAGCCGACCTCATTCCCTCGACCTTGCCGTGGTCGCGCGACCCGGCCCAAGCGGCGATCTCCCGTACGCTTTTCACCACCGCCGACGCGATGGGCCACGTCGCGCTGTCCTTCTGGGTGGCGCATCAGGATTTCCTGCAGAAGAACCGCGCGGCGATGGTCGACTTCCTCGAGGACTATGTCCGCTCGATCCATTGGTATCTCGATCCCAAGAATCACGACGCCGCGGTGAAATACGTCTCCGACTTCACCAAGGTGCCGGTGGCGACGATGCAGGACTGGCTCTTCACCAAGGCCGACAACTACCGCGATCCGAACGGGCTGACCGATATCGACGCGGTGTCGCGCAACATCCACACACAGCGCGAGCTCGGCCTCATCAAGGCCGATCTCGACGCGCACCAATATGACGCGCTCGCGCTGATCAAAGAGGCGGCCGCGCGCGTCAACGGCAAATAGCAAAGACAACGGCCACGCGTTGATTTCGCCCACAAATCCGCCCATTTAAATCTTGGGCGGATTTGTGGTTGACGATTCGTGGACGCGCATCTTCGATGACGGAAGAGGTTTCGCAGAAAAAGGGACGGAAAACATGGCCGATAGCTCCACAAAGCCAAAGACCGACTGGGAGATCGCCCAAGCCGGCAAGTTGCGCCCCATCCTCGACATCGCGCGCGAGCGGCTCGGCATTCCGGCCGAGCAGGTCGAGCCTTACGGCCACTACAAGGCCAAGATCGGCATGGATTTCGTCAAGGACGCGCTGGCGAACCGGCCGGACGGCAAGCTGATCCTCGTCACTGCGATCAATCCGACGCCGGCGGGCGAGGGCAAGACCACCACCACCGTCGGCCTCGGCGACGCGCTCAACCGCATCGGCAAGAAAGCGATGATCTGCCTGCGCGAGCCGAGTCTCGGGCCGTGCTTCGGCGTCAAAGGCGGCGCGGCCGGCGGCGGCTATAGCCAAGTCGTGCCGATGGACGACATCAACCTGCATTTCACCGGCGACTTCCATGCCGTCGGCGTCGCCAACAATCTGCTCGCGGCGATGATCGACAACCACGTCTATTGGGGCAACGAGTTGGGCATCGATCCGCGCCGTATCACCTGGCGGCGCTGCATGGATATGAACGACCGCGCGCTGCGCTCGATCGTCGATTCACTGGGCGGCGTCGCCAACGGCTTTCCGCGCGAAGACGGTTTCGACATCACGGTCGCCTCCGAAATCATGGCGATCCTCTGCCTCTCGACCTCGCTCGAGGACCTGCGCCGCCGCATCGGCAACATCGTCGTCGCCCAGACCCGCGACCGCCAGCCGGTGCGCGCCAGCCAGTTGAAGGCCGACGGCGCGATGACCGCGGTGCTGAAAGACGCGATCAAGCCCAATCTCGTCCAGACGCTCGAGAACAACCCCGCCTTCATTCATGGCGGGCCGTTCGCCAACATCGCCCACGGTTGCAATTCGGTGACCGCGACCAAGCTCGCGCTCAAGCTTTGCGACTACGTCGTCACCGAGGCGGGTTTCGGCGCCGATCTCGGCGCCGAGAAATTCTTCGACATCAAATGCCGCAAGGCCGGGCTGAAGCCGAGCGCCGCGGTCGTTGTGGCAAGCGTGCGCGCGCTCAAATTCCATGGCGGCATTCCGCGCGCCCAGCTCGGCGCCGAGAATCCGGGCGCGGTGACGAAGGGCCTCGTCAACTTGAGGCGCCATCTCGAGAATCTCAAGAAATTCGGCGTGCCCGCGGTGGTCTGCGTCAACCGCTTCCCGACCGATACCGAGGCCGAGCTGGCGGCGGTGGTCGAAGGCTGCAAGGCCGACGGCGTCACCGCGATCGTCTGCACGCATTTTGCCGATGGCAGTAAGGGTGCCGAGGCACTGGCGAAAGCGGTGGCCGAGGTGGTCGAAAGCGGCAAGGCGGCCTACAAGCCGCTCTATCCCGACGACATGAAGCTGCTCGACAAGATCAAGACCATCGCCAAGGAAATCTATCGCGCCGGCGACGTCGCGGCGCCCAAGGCGATCACCGACCGGCTCGCCGAATTCGAGAAGCAGGGCTTCGGCAATCTGCCGATTTGCATGGCCAAGACGCAATACAGCTTCTCGGCCAACGCCGATCTCTACGGCGCGCCGTCGGGCTTCGAGCTGTCGGTCCGCGAGGTGCGCTTGTCGGCCGGCGCCGAATTCGTGGTCGCGATCTGCGGCGACATCATGACCATGCCGGGCCTGCCGCGCGTGCCTTCGGCCGAAGCCATGTATGTCAACGAGGCCGGGCAGATCATCGGCCTGTCCTAGCGGCGATGGAGCGGCGCGAGATCCTCGCCTGGCGGCGCGAGCAGCGCGAGACGCTGATCGCCGCACGCGTGGCGCTGTCGTCGAGCGTGCATAACGCCGCGAGCGCCGAGATCGGCAAGCGCCTCAGGGAGATTTTTGCGCCGCTGCCGCGCTCCATGGTCGGCGCCTATTGGCCGTTCCGCCGCGAATACAACGTCATCGGCTTTCTCGAATGGCTGGCTGAACGGCGCCACGAGATCGCGTTGCCGGTCGTTCTCGGCAAAGGCCAGCCGCTCGAATTCCGCCGCTGGACGCGCGACATGGAGATGGTCGCCGGCGTCTACGATATTCCTTATCCGGCGCGCGGCGAGCCGGTGCGGCCGGCGATTTTGATCATTCCGATGGTCGGCTTCGACGAGGCGGGCTTTCGCCTCGGCTATGGCGGCGGCTTCTACGACCGCACCCTCGCGACCTATGCGGAAAAGCCGCTCTGCGTCGGTACGGGCTTCGAGCTCGGACGGCTGCCCACGATTCATCCGCTGCCGCATGACATCGCGATGGATGAAATCGTCACCGAGACCGGGCGGTATCAGGGGCGCGCCGCGGATTAACCTTTATTAACTTTGCCTATGAATTTATTGGCGCGGCAAGAAATCGCCTGCGTGATAACGCGTATTTGGCGCGTTTTAATTGCTCTTTTATTGCACTCATGATAGCTAACCGTTGCCAAACCGGGCGCTGCGGGCCGCACTGGGAAATACCAAAAGATCGCTAAACGTATATTGGCTCAGGTGCCATAAGTAGTTGTAGAAGTTGAAATTTCTCCGGTTATTGCGATCTTTCTTTCTAGGATTGCGAGAATTCTCTGCGCTGCTCCATTGAGCCGGTGAGGCGGCGGCGTTTCCTCACCCATCCGTGATGTGGAAATGAAAGTTCTGCCATTTATAGAAATAGCCCGACTCTATACTTGGCGGCCGGATAGGGCGGGTAATGCGGCTTGATCCGCTCCCGCCGCGTGCCCGTTTCGGCCAGCGCCCGCACCGGCTTTTCCCACTTTTGGGCGTGCTCGCGGGGTTGGCGATGGCCGCCGCGACGCCGGGCTTCGCGCAAAGCGCATTCGGTGGTGCTGCCGTCGAGCTGCGACTTCCACCGCCGGTTCTCATCGCGCAAACATCCGACGCTGCCGGATCGCCAGCAGCCTTGCCGCCCGCGGCCAACCTATCTCCCGATGTTTCTCCCGCCGCTGCCAATCCGCTGCCGGCCACGGCGGCACCGGCGGCCGATGCGTCGCCTGCGCCGTCGACCGCAGAATCAGCGCCTGCTTCATCGCCGGCAGTTGCGACGCCGCCAGCGGCGCCGGATCTGCCAACTGTCCCGCTGCAGCGTCATGTAGAGCACGCCGTCCCCAATGACGCGCCCGCGGCCAATGCCTCGGCGACATCACCGCCGCCGACCGAAACATCGCCCGCGGAGTCGCCGGCCGCGGTTAACGCGTCACCGCCTTCTGCCGCCTCACCGCCGGCAGCCACGCCTGCAACAGGTGGCGCCGCGAGTGCCGGCGCGGCTCCAGCCGCCGCGGGCGCAGCATCGGCGGCGGCAGGCGCCGGCAGCGGAGGCTCGGACGCGGAGCGCGAGAAACTGTTCGAGCAATTTTTCGGCAAGGCAACAAAACAGACCGGCGAAAAGCACATCGATGTGCCGGTGACGCTGGACGGGCAGGAGCTCGGCATGGTCGGCGCGATCTTGCCGGAGGATGTCGCCAGTAGCCGCCTCTTACTGGTGAGCTTGCAGAATGTGCTGAAACCGGTCGTGGTCGATTCGGCGCTCGCCAAGCTCGCGGCGGTGAAAGCCGATAACGGCTACATTCCGATCGCAGCGCTCAAAGACGCTGGGGTCGGCGCGAAGATCGACCCGCTCACCCTGTCGCTGTCGCTCGACGTGCCCGGCGAGCTGCGCAAGGCACAGGTGGTCGATCTGAAGGGGCATGGCGCGCCGCCGGTGACCGGTGTCGGCGCCGCGGTGACGCCGGCCACGGTGAGCTCCTACATCAACGCCCACGGTCTTGCCGATTACGTTAATAACGGCGCGACTCCGGGGCTTCAGCCGCTCAATCTCGGCGTCGATGGCGCGCTCAATTACAAGGGTCAGGTGCTGCAATCGACGGTGAACTATATTTCGGGCGAAGGCCGCCGCTGGCAGCGCGGCGATACGCGACTGGTTCATGACGATTCCGAGCATGCGATCCGCTACCAGTTCGGCGATCTGCTCTACTCGCTCGCCGGACTCCAGACATCCACGCCGCTCGGCGGATTCTCATTCGCGCGCGACTACACGCTTCAGCCCTACACCAACATCCAGCCGGCCGGACAGCAGCAGTTCATCCTGACGAGTCCGTCGAAAGTCGAAGTCGACGTCAACGGCCGCCCAACCCAGGTCATCCAGCTTCCCGCCGGCCGCTACGACATCCGCAATTTTCCGTTCGCCCAGGGCGCCAACGACGTCGATCTCAAGGTTACCGACTCGAGCGGTCGCGTCACGACGACGACGATCCCCTATTTCTTCGACAGTACTCTGCTCGACCAAGGCGTGAGCGTGTTCAATTACTCGGCCGGCCTGCCGATGGTCACGACCGACGGGCTGCGCTACTACCACTCCACCTTTCCCAGCTACTCGATGTACCATCGCTACGGCGTTACCGACACGGTGACGGCCGGCATCAATTCGCAAGGCAACAACCGGCTCGAGATGCTCGGTCTCGAATTGGGAACGGCAACGCCGATCGGCAATCTGCATTTCGATGTCGCCGGGAGCCGGACAGCGGATTTCGGCTATGACTATGCCGCCCAAGCGCAATACAACTACTCCAACATCAGCTCCACCGGCGTTGCCCGCAATCTTGTCACGCAGGTCTCGTTCACCGGCGACCGCTTCGCGACGCTAGGCACGCTCGCGCCGGGCAATACCTCCAAGCTCGACATCTCCTCGCGCTATTCCCAGCCGCTGTTTTACGATGTTTATGGCGGCCTCGGCGGGACGTACGAGATCAACCGCAATAAAGACAATTCCTACAATTTCGACGTCAACTTCCGCCGCAACATCACCCAGACGATCAATGCCGATGTCGATCTCATCCGCAGCTTCGACGAGAACGGCAAGATCGACAATCGCATCCTCTTCACCGTGACCGTGTCCTTCGACGGCGGCCGGCAATTCGGGCGCGCCGGCTATGATTCGGACCAGCGCGCCAAGACCGCCGATTGGGAATACATCCCGACCAGCGATCTTTATCACCCTTACGGCGATCTGCATGTCGGCAACTCAACGCAGTCGAGCGTGGTCAACGGCGATCTCAATTACAACACGAGCCGCTTCGAGACGACGCTCTCGCATAACGAAACCTATCCGGGCGGCGCGACCACTGGATCCTCGCTCCAGCGCGACACGTCGGTGGCCATGGGCAGCGCGCTGGTTTTCGCCGACGGCAAAGCGGCGCTGGCGCGGCCGGTCGCCGACAGCTTCGCGATCGTCGGCGAGCAGAAGAACGCCGACGGCTACGCGTTCAAGGTCGATCCCCAAGGCGACAACTACACGACGCGCAACGACTTCTTCATGCCGGCGGTCATTCCCAATCTCAGCGCCTACGAGCTGCGCACGACCCAACTCGACGTGCCCGACCTGCCCGCCGGCTACGACATCGGTCCCGAAACCTTCGTACTGCAGCCCACCTATCGCAGCGGCAGCCTGATCAAGCTCGGCACCGACGCCACGGTCTTCCTCGATGGTGTCCTCGTTGGGAGCAATGACAAACCGCTTTCCCTGGTTTCGGGAACAATCAAGGAGGTCGGCGCGAGCAATGCCCAACCCATCACCTTCTTCACGAATCGCGCCGGGCGCTTCCGCGTCGAAGGTTTGAAGCCCGGCAAGTTCGAAATGGAGTTCACGGGCGCTTTCCCGGGCGTCACGCAGCAGTTCAGCGTTCCGTCCGACGCCAACGGCATCTATCATATCGGCACGATCAAGCTTTCGGTCGAACAGGGTGAATGAAGCTCCTTTTCAAGCGCGGCCTCCTCGCAGGAAGCTGGCTGTGACCGCCGGGTCCGCATTTGCGCACCGCGGAATCCCCGCGCGTTGTCTTCTCGCGCTGATCATGGCGGCGCTGTTGTCGACTGCGGTCGCCCGCGCGGCGGCAGCGAGTTGCAACGGCGTCGCGATCGGCTCCTTCTCGCCGAATCCGGTCAGCTGGCGCGGCTCCTCGACCGGCTATGATCCGCTCGACAGTACCCGCTACGCGCAATCGGTCACGTTCACGGTGTCGAAGAACACAGGTCCCTGCACGGTAATCATCGGGGCAACCGTCGGGGATGCAGATAGCGGCACGAACCGTACCTTGGCCAGGGGCTCAAACACGTTGAGCTTCAATCTCTATACCGACTCGCAGCTGCAGAACGTCTGGCGGAATCCGCCCAATGCGACCTCGAACCAGGTCATCACCTATACGTTCAATTCCGCGCCGCCGCATCAGACCGCGACGCTGACCTTCTATTACAACATTCCGCCGCAGCAGCTGACGAGCGCCAACATGTTGGTGCCGACCGGCACCTATTCCCGCCAGGTAACGTTCTACGTCTATACGGGGACGCTCAACAATCCCGGTTCCGCCGTCTCGAGCACCAACGTGAACTTTCAGGCGTCGGTCCAGTCGGATATGCAGGTCTCGGTAGTGCCGCAGGGCCAGAGCTTCAGCCTCTCGAGCACATCGCAGACGGTGACGCTACAGACCATCGACCTGCAGACCGCGGCGAGCGGCGCTGTCGATCTCTGGGTGCGGGCCAATACCGGCTTCAAGCTGCAACTCGCCTCGCAGAACAAAGGTGTGATGAAATATTCGGCCAATCCGGCCGACCCCAGCACGGTGCCGTACACGCTCTCGGTCAAGGTCGACGGCACCTATACCCCGGTCAATCTGAACAACACCGCGACGCTCTCCGCCGCCAGCGGCGCCACCGGTCTCGGCGGCAACGACTATCCGATCTCGATAGCGGTCACCAATCTCGCCAATACGACAAGTTTTCCGACCGGCCAGAATCTGCCGCTCGCCGGCAGTTATGCCGATGTGGTCACGATCACGGGCATCGCGCAATAGCGGATAAAGACGCAGGCTTGCAATGCGGATTGCGCCGCACGAGAATTTTCTCGCCGCGCTATCGCTCGGCGGCCCGACCGGTTTGTGATCGGGAGGCGACGGCATCGAAGGGGGATAATTTGCACGCACGATCATTGCGACTGGCCAGCGCCATTCTCGCCATCGGCGCGGGCGGTGTTCTCGCGCTCGATGCGCCGGGGGCCGCGGCGCAGAGCTCGGCCGTCGTGCGGTTGGTCGGCCATATCCCGCCCCAGGCGACGATCCAGCTCGGCGCGAGCGGCGCGAGCACAGTCGTCTCGCTCGATCTCAGCCACCCGCAGGGGACGATCAACCTGCTCAACTTCACGAACACGACCAATGGCGGCGAAGCCTATACGATCAGCATCAGCTCGACGAATCTCTCCGCCGACGGAACGCCGCAACTCGTCGCCGCGGACGGCACCTCCGCCGCCGTTCCTTTCCAGCTCGTCTATAACGGCCAGCCGCTGCAATTCGCAGATGGGGTTGCGAGCTTGGACACGATCGGCGGCCAGTCGGTCGGCAACGGCACCGGCGCGCTCGGCCTCGTCCCGCTCGGCCAGGCCGGCAACGGTAACTACACCGACACGCTGGTGTTCAATATCGTCGCAAAATAAGCGTCGAGCCGCGCCACACGCGCGGCGACCGGTCAGGGATTTGCCGTCGCCGCGAGCTTCAGCGACGCCTGGACCGGCCCGACCGGCAGGCCGTTCGGCCAGGGCAGCAGGAAGCGGCGTGTATGGCCGGCTAGAACGTTCTCGTTGATCATGCCGTTGAGCTGCGCGTTGCTGTTCAAGGTGACGGTGCTGCCGCCGCCTTGCAGCGTCACGATCGGGTTCTGCACCAGAGCATGCGCGTTACCGGTGTTTTGCAAGGTCAGCGCCAGCATATTTGCGCCATTGGGGCCGCGCATCGCCTCCGCGCCGTGAACGACGAGATCGCCCTTGGCGCCGTTCGGCAGAACATAGATCGCGGTCTCATAGCGCACGGTGATTCGGACCTGACCGCCGCGCTGCGGCACCTGACTCAACTCGACGGGCAGCTGCTCGACAATGAGGCGATAGGTGAGCTCGTTTTTCGGATTGGGATCGCCGAGCCACTGAACACGCACGGCGCGCGCCTCATGCGGCAGCAGCACCAATTGCGGCGGGAAGACCGTGAAATCGTCTTCGGCGTCGGTCAGCTTCTCCTGGCCGTCCTCGTTCATGTCGCGGCGGACCATGGTGAGCTGGACCGCCGCCGGCTGATCGGTGTCGTTCTCGACCCGGAAGCTCTGGTCGGCACCGGGACCGCTCGGCGTGAACTCGGCGACGAAGGGGACAACCTTGAGCGCGCTCGCCGACGGGATGCCGTAGGCAAGATAGAGCGCCAGACCGATCAGAATGAATCGCGCAGCTCGCACCGAATATCCCCGATATCCCCCGACGGCGCCGCTGCCAGAGATTGGCCGGTCGCCGAAACCCCGTACTTAGGCTAGCTAGGCCTCACTATATAGCCGATTAAATTCGCCTCGGAAAGCCTTGCCTTTCATGCCATATCCGATGGGGTCAGGGTTAACCTTTTCGCGCCGCCGCTGCCCACGCTTATTGACTGATCATGGTGATGGTCAACGTATCGCTGTAGCTGTCGGCGGTATAGAACCCGGCCGGAAAGGTGATGTTGAGGCTTTTCGATACGCCCGCCGGCGTGGTGCGCGAGCCGCTCGGGGTGATGGTTGCCGAGCCCGACGAAAAGCTCACCGCGCTGCCGTTATAGGTGAGGCCATAGGGGATGAGCGTGTTGGAAGTCGATCCCTTGAATTGCTCGTTATTGGCGGTCGTCAGCGTGACCTTATAGCCGTTCGCGTCGTTGCAGGTCTCGGTGATCGTCCCAAGGCTGGTATTGGTGGTGCCCTGCGATATGTTCGGAAACACCGTCGTCGCGCCCGAGGAATTCACCGAGAGCGAGCAGACGAGCGCAACCGAGCCCGCGAGATTAACGGTCCCGGTCGTCGTATTGGTATAGGCCCGCGCGGCCTCGGGAAAGGCGAGCGACAGGACGGCAAGCAAGAACAGCCAGCCCCGCCGGTGACGCCACGCGCCCACCGATAAAGTCGTTTTGTTCAAAGTCCCTGCTCATATGCAAAGCTCGGCGTGACTTCCGCCACGCCGAGCCTTTGCCCGATCAAACCAGGCCGGCCGCAGCCGACCCTTCAACTGCGGCGGAAACTCAGCTCGCCGACAAGGTAATCGTCAGCGTGTCGGCATAGGTGTCGGTCGCGTAGAAGCCGGCCGGCGTGGTGATGTTGAGCGACTTGGTCACGCCCGTCGCCGAGGTCGTCGGCGAGGTCGAGGTCGTGATCGTCGCGGTGCCGCCCGAGTAGGTGACAGCCGCGTTGTTGTAGCTGAGGCTGTAGTTGATCGTGTTAGTCGCGTTGGTCGTGCCCTTGAGGAAGAGTTGGCTGCCCGAGGTGGCATTGGCACTGGCCAGCTTCACCGAGTAGCCGGCGGCGTCGTTGCACGCCTCGGTGAGGGTGGCGACCGGCGTGTTGTTCGCCGGCGTCACCTGCAGATCGCCCAGCGTGACGCTGCTGGTGCTGGTCGCGAGGCTGCAGGCATTCGCCACCGTGCTCGACAGCGCGATATTGACCGTGTTGCCGGCATAAGCGAAGGAGTTGGCAAGCACCAGGGCGGCGGCGAAGGCCACGCCGCCGATCGACTTGCGGGCAAAATTCTCGATCATCACAAAAATCCTTTCTTCTCTACCCATCAGTCGTGCGAGACGCCGACCGGGCAAGGGTGACTGACAAAAGTCCCGAGGCCGGAACTTAACCAAGGCGTACCAGGCGTGTTCGACAACTGATGTCCGGGCTCGTGCCCCCTGAGCGCGGGCATTCCCGATTTCAGGCATGCAGATAAATGTTTTTTTATCGGCAAAACAAGATGAATTTTTATGCGTATTCGAGAATACAATGTATCGGCGTGCGACAGACCGCCACATCTCGTGAACCGCACGGCGAATGAAGCTAAACACGTGATCTCGTAAGGTTAAGCGCATCTTTTTATTGTTGCGGGACTAGCCTTAAAAAAGGCCTAAGGCTTAACGACAACGCGACTCGTCGCAGTATCGTCTTCGACAATCGATCCATTTGTCTTTCTTATTCATCGCCAGCTTACTTGCTCACGATCGTCACCGTGACGGTGTCCGAATAGCTGTCGGCGACGTAGTAGCCTGGAGAAAAGCTGATGGTGAGCGGTTTCGAGACGCCGCTCTTACCGGTGCCCCTGAAGTTGAGGGTGACGATCGCGAAGCCGCGCACGAAGAAGACCGGCACGCCGCTATAGGCAAGCGTGTAGGGCACCAGGGTGCCGCTGACGCTGCCCTTGAAATTCGCGTTGTTGGTCGTCGTCAAGGCGACGAGATAGCCTGCGTTGCAGTCCTCGATGATTGTGCCGATCAGGATGTTGACCGCGCCCGCCGTAAGGTCTGGGAAAACCGTGGTCGCGCCGTTCGTATTGTCGGCGACGTAGCAGCTCGAAATCACGGATCCCGCGAGGGGGATGCTGACATTGTTATTATTCGTGGCATGCGCGGCCGGGGCGAGGAAAGCGAGCGTGAGGCCGATCCCCGCGCTGCGCCGCAGGCGGGGTAAGAGGCGCGCCATCAGTGGAATCCCAGCGCCGGACCAAACACGGAGGCTAATTGCTCGCCATCGTGATGGTGATGGTGTCGCTGTAGCTGTCGGCGGTGTAGGCGCCCGCGGAGAAGCTGAGGTTGAGGGCCTTGGCGACGCCGTTCGTGCCGGTCTGGGATCCGGAGTTAGTCAGGGTTGCGGTGCTGTTCGGAAAGTTCACCGTCGAGCCGTTGTAGCTGAGGGTGTAGGGAATGACCGATCCCGAGCTCGAGCCCTTGAAACTCGGCTGATTGGCCGAGAAATTCTGTTCCGTCAGCGTGACCTTGTAGCCCGAGCGGCCGTTGCAGGTCTCGGTGATGGTGCCGATCAGCACGTTCGAGGCACCCTGGGTCATATCGCTGAAAGTGGTGGTGGTGCCGCTCGAATTGTTCGCCACGGTGCAGGTGACCGGAACGGTCCCCGATAACGGGATGCTGACATTATTGTTGTTGGCGGCCTGCGCGCCGCCCGCGAGCAGGCTGGCCGCGCCGAGCGCTGCGGCGGCGAAAAATAGCCGACCCCATTTCCGATTCATGAACGCCATGACCTCGAAATCCTCGTCTTCAATGTTCCGCTAGCGCGCTTGCGCTGCGAAGCTCACCGAGCCGCAAGCGGTCGAAAGATGGCTACTTCCCGGCGATGGTGAAAGTCAGGACATCGACGTAGCTGTCCGACGGCAGGTTCGGATTGCCGACGAAGCCGATCCCGACCTGGCGGCGCGTGAGCGGCAGCGTGGCGCTCGTATCGAAAGCGGTCGCCTGTCCGCCGCTGAAATTAACAGGCGCGCCGCCATAGACCACCGTGTAGTTCATGCTGCCGTTCAACGCCGAGCCAACCAGTGCCGGCTGGCCCTTGGTCACGCCGTTTTCCGACGAGACCGAAACGGTATAGCCGTTGTTGTTGCAGGACTCGGTGACGGTTGCGATCGCGAGGTTGCTTTGCGTCGTGCTCAGATCGATGTTTGCGGCCTGCGGATCGGCAACCGCCGATATCGAGCACGCACCCCGGACGATCGTGCTCAAACCGATGGTGACATTATTGCCATTCTGTGCGGTCGAGGCCTCGGCGAAAGGCAAGGCAAAGAAGACCGTGCTGCCGAGCAACGCCGCGGCGAAGCCGGCATAGAGAAAGGTCTGCAATCGCGGTTGAGGAAACGTCACGCGCCTAATTTCCGCCAAAAAAATTAACGTCGACTTGTCGAATTCTCAAAAAACGTCGGCAAAATTGGTCGCGATGATTGGCTTTGTCAAATCAAAAAGCGCCGCAGAGCGCGTAACCTTAACGAGCAGTCACCCAGCCGCGCGCGGATTTTGCTCGCGATGCCATCGTCGCGCCTTTACTCTGACGCAGCAAGATGAGCGCAGCACCTAGGCTTTTCTCGATTTTACTATTATTGGCGGTATTGGCGTCTGTCGCGGCGGCCGATGCGACGATCGCGCGCGCCGATGACGCTGCCGTCACGGCGAATCGCGCCTTGTCCGCCGCGGCTCACAATAAATACGAAGACGCCATCAACCTCTACACCGAAACGCTGCGCAGCGGGGATCTGTCGGAAAGCGATCGCGCTGCCCTCGAAGACAAGCGCGGGGTCGCCTATGCCAGCACGGGCCAGGTCGAGAAGGCGATCGCCGATTTCGACTCGGTGGTCCGCCGCAAGCCGCATTATCTCTTCGCCTATTTCAATCGCGGCGCGGCGCTCGACGGCATGGGCCGCTACGCCGCGGCGATCGCCGATTTCGACGCCGTGCTCAAATACGATTCTGGCAGCGGCGCCGCCTATTTCATGCGCGGCCAGGCGCAGTTTCACGCCCGCCGCTTCGCCGCTTCCGCCAGCGACTTCGCGCATGATGTCGAGGTCGCGCCAGCCGATGCGCTGGCGGTTGCTTGGCTGGATCTCGCGCAGCGGCGCGCCGGCAAGGACGATCGTCACGCGCTGGCGAAGAACGCCGCCGCCGTCGATTTGAAGCAATGGCCGGGTCCGGTGGTCGCGCTCTATCTCGGGAAGCTGACCGCGAAGCAGCTGATGGCGGCCGCCGCGAATCCCAATGCCGACATCCAGACCGACCGCCAATGCCAGGGCAATTTCTATATCGGCCAAGCGGCTTTGCTCGACCATCATCCAGCCGAAGCGCGGCGCCTCTTCACCGAGGTCAATCAGCATTGCCCGGTCACGCTCGCGGAATATATCGGCGCCCGCGCCGAGCTCACGCATCTGAAATAGCATCTCGCACGACTCGGTTGGCGGCGGCGCGCGGCGCGCTATGCTGCAATTCCAACCGAGACGGGCAACCCAGGAGGGCGCCATGGCCGATCTGCCGAAATCCGTCGACATCCGCGAGGAAGGGCCGCGCGAAGGCTTCCAGATCGAAAAGAATCTGATCCCGACCGCGCGCAAGGTCGAATTCATCAACGCGCTGGCGCAGACCGGGCTGAAGCACATCCAGACGGTGTCCTTCGTCGACCCACGCCGCGTGCCGAACATGGCCGATGCCGAGCAAGTGGTGGAAGGCATTGTCGCGGTGCCCGGCATCAAGTTCACCGGCCTCTGGCTCAACGATCGTGGGCTCGAACGCGCGATCGCGACCAAGAAGCTCACCATCGAAGGCGGCATCAGCCTGTCGGCATCGAACGCCTTCTTGAAGCGCAACCAGAACTGCACCATCGACGAGCTGATCGCACGGCTGCCGACCACCATCGCTAAATATAAGGAGCACGGCATCCAGCTCGAAGGCGGCCTCGTCAGCGCCGCGTTCGGCTGCAATTTCGAGGGCGAGATTCCAGTGTCGCGCGTCGTCGATCTCACCGGCACGCTGGTCAAGCTCGCCCGCGAGCACAGCATGCCGTTCAAGCGCCTGACCCTCGCCGACACGATGGGCTGGGCGACGCCGGCCTCGATCAAGCGTGTCGTCGATGCGGTGTGGTCACGCTATCCCGATCTCGATCTCGTGCTGCATCTCCACGACACACGCGGCATGGGCGTCGCCAATGCCTATGCTGGCCTCGAAATGGGCGTGCGGCGCTACGATGCCGCGGTTGCCGGCCTCGGCGGCTGCCCCTTCGCCGGACATAAAGGGGCGGCGGGCAATGTCTGCACCGAGGACCTGGTCTTCATGTGCCAGGAGATGGGGATCGAGACCAGCCTCGATCTCGACAAGCTGATCGATTGCGCCAATCTCGCCGAAGACGTCGTCGGCCATCCGCTGCCCGGCGCCGTGATGAAGGGCGGCAACCTCGCCAAGTTGCGCACGGCGGCGGCGCAGGCAGCGAGCACCTAGGCCTTCATTCTCCCTGCAACGTCATGGCCGGGCTTGTCCCGGCCATCCACGTTTTTGCCGAGCAGCGCGAACTCGTGGATGCCGGGAACAAGTCCGGGCACGACGATCGGATGTTGTGGGCTTAAGCGTTCGCTGTCACTCCGCGGCCGCGGCGGGGCGCGTGGCGAAGACCGTCAGGTCGGTCCTGAGCGCGGTCACGCCGGCCCCGTCGGTGACCGGCACCGGCATCGCGACCTTGCGCCGGCCGTTGCCGGCGCGCTCGCCGCGCAATTTCTGACGCAGCGTTTCGGTCGCCTTGGCGTCGAGGGCCAGATCGTCTTTCAGAACGACGCCGTATTGGTCCTGCGCCGCCTCGCGCGAGACATAGCCCTCGACCACGTCCCAGCGCACCAGCTCGGCCTCACGCTCGAGCGGGTCGCCCCAGCCGCCGCCGCCCGCGCGCCGCGCCAGCACCTGGGTTTCGGCCGGCACCAGATAGCGATGGCCGTAAAGCTCGTGAAACTCGTTCTCGCCCGGCCGCCGGATCTGCGAATCGGCGGTCGCGCCGGGCTCGCCACCCCAGAGCGGCCAGGAGGCGAGGCCCTGGCGATAGGGCTTGCCGAGATTCCACCGGCCCTCGACGAAGTTGCGCACCTGCAGCTCGATGCCGAGGCCGCCGCGATATTTGCCGGCGCCGCCCGAATCCTGCCGCAGGCCGCGCTTCTCGATCATCACCGGGCATTTGAGCTCGATCGCCTCGATCGCGCCGTTGCGCACGTCGCCCTGGCAGATCGAGACCGAGCCCGATTCGCCGTCCTCATGCGGTCGGCCGCCCCAGCCGCCGCCGTCGATGCTCTGCAACACGAAACGGCGCTTGGTCTTGGGGTCGACGCCGAAGAAGGCCGAGCCGCCGAGATCGGCGTGATGCCCGGCAGGCGCCTTGTCCTTCATCGCCGGCGCCAGCGCCGCGACGATGGTGTCGGCGACGGTCGGCAGCATCAGGCTCCAGCCCTGCATCGGGATCGGATGTCGCGCCATCATGAAATTGCCTTCCGGCAGCACGATGTCGAGCGCGCGGAACGAGCCTTCGTTCACCGGATCGGTCGGCGCGGTGATCGCCTTGTAAGCGATGCGCGCGCCGGCAAGCGAGCGGCAGTTCGGCCCATGCGGCCGCTCTTTCGAGCATTCCGACAGGTCGATGGTCATCGCGCCGCGCTTCACCGTGACCGTGGCGTGGATGCGCACCGGCTGCGGCGGGGTCTCGCCAGTGTCGTCGATGAAGGATTCGGCCTCGTAGACGCCGTCGGCGAAGTGCTTCACGGCATTGCGGCAGCGCTGCTCGGTCTCGTCGAACACCCGGCGGATCGCCGCCATCACCGTGTCGCGGCCATAGCGCTCGAAGAGCTCGTCCGCGCGGCGGTTGCCGAGCCGGCAGGCGGCGATCTGCGAGCGCAGATCGCCCATCGAGCTTTCCGGGAAGCGGATATTGTCCTTGATGCAGCGATGCAGCATCTCGTTGAGCTTGCCGCCTTCGTAGATTTTGAGCTGGTCGAACTGCATGCCTTCCATCCAGGCATCCTGCGCCGCGCGGCCGGCGCCGAAGCCGGTGCTCATGCCGCCGACATCGATCCAATGCGCCCGCACCATCGAGAACATCAAGAGCTCGCCCTTGAAGAAATAGGGCATGTAGATGCAGATGTTGTTGAGATGCTGCCCGGCGACCGCGGGATGGTTCATGATGAGGACATCGCCGTCCGCGAATCCGTCCTTGCCATAGCGCTTCATGCCGTCGGTGATGATGACGCCGAGATCGGCGACGAAATGCGACACGCCGCCGACATTCTGGCTGATCAGCTCGCCCTCGGCCGAGATCAGCGCAGTGCAGAAATCGCGCACCTCATAGATCATCATGTTGTAGGAGGTGCGCTGCAGATCGGCGGCCATCTCGTTCGAGATCGCCGGCAGCGCGTTGCGGATGACTTCGAGCGTGACGGGGTCGAGCTTTACGGGCATCGGTCGCGCCTTCTCACGGTTTGACGGGAACGAACTTCGTCGTGAACATCTGATTGTCCGCCGGCTTCTCCTTCAGCATACCCATATCGAGGAAGGATTGCTTCAGGACATCGACCGCTTGCGGGTCGAAGGTGCCGTCGGTGCTGAAGGTGCCGATCTCGTCGTCATAGGTCTTTTCCGCGACCGCCGGGCTCTCATGCATCTGCTCGACCGAGATTTGCACGGTTTCGGCCTTGTGCGTCTTCATATAGGCGATGGTCGTGTAGAGACCCTTGAGGAAGCGCGCGACGAGATCCGGATTCTTCGCCACCAGATCGCCGCGGGCGAAGACGACATGGGTGATGAAGTTCGGCGCGTATTTCTGCATGTCGGTCAAGTTGCGTCCGATCTTCTTTTCTTCGAGGGTCAGCCCGCCTTCGACCGAGGACATCATGCCGTCGATCTGGCCGGTGCGCATGGCGGCGACGCCGGGCTCGAAGCCACCCAATGCCGCGATGCGGATGCCGTCCGTGCCCCAACCCTGGTCGAGCGATACGCGTTGCAGCAGCCACGCGGTCAGCGAGCCGACCGGGCTCGAGCTGACGAGCTTGTCTTTGAGCTGCGATACCGACTTGATCGGCGAATCATATGGCACGACGAGCGAGATGTTCTTTGGCGCGCCGAAGAGGGCGGCGACGGCGATCACTGGCGAGCCCTTGACGGTGAAGGCCATCGCCGGGCCGCCGCCGAGGCCGAAATCGATGCTGCCGGCGTTGAGCCCTTGCTGCATCTTCTGATCGCCGCCGAAGCTCGTGACGTCGACGTCGAGGTCGTATTTCTTGAAGATGCCTTCCTTGATGCCGACAAAGGGCGGCACGAAAGCCCAGGCGATGTCGGAGGGGTTGCCGACGTGAACGGTATCGGCGGCGCGCGCCGGGCGGGCGACGAGCGCCAGCGCCACGACAGCCAGCAGACCAATTGCGGTTCGCTTCATTGCCTCACCTCCCTGTTCAAGGGGCACTGCGCGAGTCAGAGCCCCAGGATGCGTTCAGCGTTCTTGTGGAAGATTTTTTCCATGACGGCTTCGGTGTAGCCGAGCTCGCCCCATTCTTTCATCAGCCGGTCGTAGGGAATGCTGGGATAGTCGCTGCCGAACATGATCTTGTCCTGCAGGCGCGAGCGCGCATCGACTTTGAGCTGCGCCGGGAAATATTTCGGCGCCCAGCCCGAGAGCTCCCAGAACACATTGCCCTTATGCAGCGCGACCGCCGTCATCTCGTCGACCCAGGGCCAGCCCGGATGCGCGGCGATGATCTTGAGATCGGGGAAATCGGCGGCGAGATCGTCGATGCAGGAGGGATGCGCGTGACGGATGCGCGCGCCCATGCCGCCCGGCATGCCGGCGCCCATGCCGGTGGTGCCGACATCGATCATCACCGGCGCTTTCAGCGCGTTGATGGTCTCGAACAGCGGATAGAACTGGCGATCGTTGACCGCGAAATGCCCCATGATCGGGTGGAAGTGGAAGCCGAGGCATTTCAGCTCGGTGATCGCCTTCTTCGCTTGGGCGATCGCGATCTCGCCCTTGAACGGATCGACCGCCGCCCAGCATTGGATGATGCGGTCGGGATGCCGCTGCTGCATCTCCTTCACATATTCATTGCTGCAGGGCGGCGTGTTGGTCGTCGTCTCGAGATCGAGCGCGACCAGCACGGCCTCGACGCCGGCGGTCTCGAATTCCTTGACGACCTCGTCCTCCTGCTTCCAGGTCCAGCTCCGGTTCCAGTATTTGGCGAGCGCCTCGACATACGGCCCCTGGCATTTGATCCAGGGCTCGGTGTTGGGATAGCAGTGGAGGTCGATCTTGCGCATGGTCACTTCTTCTGGGGCTTCTGTCCGACCATCTCGACCAGGACGTTCTTCGCGACCTTGCCGAATTTCGAGAGCGGGAAGTCGCTTAGTACTTCCAGGCGCTCGGGCAGCTTGTACTTCGCGATCTCCTTGGTCTGGAGATAGGCGACCAGCTCCGGCAAGGTCAGGCTCTTGCCGGGCTTGAGGATGACGCAGGCGCACATCCGCTCGCCCATATCGGGATCGGGCACGGCGACGCAGGCGACGTTCTGCACGGCGGGATGCGACAGGATCAGATTCTCGACTTCCTCGGCGCTGATCTTCTCGCCGCCGCGGTTGATGAGATCCTTCTTGCGGCCCTCGACCATATAGGCGCCCGAGGGATGCTGGCGCATCAGATCGCCCGAGCGATAGAAGCCGTCGGAGGTGAAGGCCTTGGCGTTGTGCTCGGGCGCACCGTAATAGCCGCGCAGGGTGTAAGGTCCGCGGGCGCAGAACTCGCCGACCTCGCCGAACGTCACGATGTTGTCTTCGTCGTCGAGCAGCCGCACCTCGTCGTCGGGGGAGATCGGGAAGCCGACCGTCTCCATCCGCACCGGCTCAGGATCGTCGATCTTGGCGAACATCAGCATGCCTTCCGACATGCCGAAATTCTCCTGCACGAAGGTCGAGGGGATCAGCTCCTTAGTCTTGATGCGGACTTCGGGCTGCAGCCGCTGCCCACCGCTCTGGACGTAGCGCACGGAGGAGGTGTCGTGCCCCGTCACGTCGGGGCTGTTGATGAGGCGGATCAGCAGCGCCGGCACCACCTTGATATGGCTGACGCGGTGCTTGGCGATCATCGGGAAGACTTCTTCCGGCCGCGTCGTCTGCGACAGGACGATCTTGCCGCCATTGAACATGAAGCCCTGAATGCCGGGGCAGGCGAGCGGCAGGTTGTGCGCGATCGGCAGCATCAGCAACAGCACCGAATCGCCGGTGACGCCGCACACCTTCGACGCCTGCTTCGAATTATAGGCGTAGTCGTTATGGGTGCGCGGGATCAGCTTCGGCACGCCGGTCGTGCCGCCCGAAAGCTGAAAGATGCAGGGGTCGGTCGGCTCGAGCTTCAACTTTGCGAGCTTGCTCGCCGGCAGTTTTGCCGGCGTCTCAATGAGCGCTTGCAGCGACAGCTCGCCGGGGCCGGGCTTGCCGGTGGTGATCGCGAATTTGCAGCACGGGTTCTCTTCGCGCACCCGCTTGACCATCGGCGCGAATTCGAAATCGCTTTGCCGCTCGGGATAGATGCAGGCGACCGCCTGCGATAGGCGCACGAACTGGCTGACCTCGTTGTAGCGATGGGTCGCGAGCGCCGCGATCGGGATCGCGCCGATCTTCTGCAGCGCGAAATAGAGGATCACGAATTCGGCGATGTTCGGCAGCGTCGGCACCACGCGGTCGAGCGGCTTGAAGCCGAGCTCCACGAGGTTAAGCGCGAGATTGGTGCTGAGCCGGTCGAGCTCGGCATAAGTGATCTGCCGGTCGCGGTCGATGATGCAGACGCGCGGCCCGTATTTCTCGAACACCGCCGCGAATTCGTCGCGCAGCGATTTGTCCTGCCAATAGCCTTTGGCGCGATAGCGCGCCGCGAAATCGGGCGGAAACGGAACGACGCCCTCGAGCATGTCGAGTTCCTTCAGGTCGAATTGGCGAAGCCGCCATCGACGATGACAATCTCGCCGGTGACGAAGTGATTATGTTCGATCAGCGACAGCATGGTGTCGGCGACGTCGTCGGCGGTGACGCAGCGCTTCAGCGGCGTCGCCTTGGCGCGGCGCGTCATCAGCTCGTCGTAATGATCCTTCAGCATGCGCTTCATCCAGTCGCCTTCCATCCAGCCAGGAGCGACGGCGTTGACGCGAATCTTGGGGCCGAGATTGAGCGCGAGAGTCTTGGTGAGGCTGACGACCGCGGCTTTCGAGGCGGCATAGGCGTGCGGCTGCGGGCCGGGGCGCAGGCCGACGATGCTCGCGGTGTTAACGATCGCCGGCGACGGCGCCTCTTTCAAAAGCGGCAGCGAAGCGCGCGTCACCTGATACATGCCGCGCACATTGACGGCGAAGACGCGATCCCACTCCTCGAGCGAGGTGTTCTCCCAATCCTTGGGATGCGCTGAATGGGTAATGCCGGCATTGTTCACCAGCGCGTCGAGCCGGCCGAAGGTCTCGCCCACCTGCTTCAACATCGCGCGCACGCCGGCTTCGTCGGCGACATCGCATTTGCAGAGCAGCGTCTTGGCACCGGCCTTTTGCGCTTCGGCGGCGGTTTCCTTCGCCTGATCGTCGCTGCGGCTGTAATTGATCGCGACGTCATAGCCCGCTTTCGCCAGCGCGATCGCGGCAGATCGCCCGATTCCGTTCGCGGCTCCCGTCACGAGAGCCGCCTTGCGCGTCGATGCCATCGCCTCTCCTTTGTCGGCGGCCATTTACGGGGCGCTGCCCACACCTGTCAAGAAAGCGGCAGGGGATGTGGCGCGGCCCGACCGCGCTTCAGGCGAAGCTTGGGGCGACCAGCAAGCTCGAGGGAAACCCTTGCGCGCCGACCAGAACCGGCGCCGCGACCGCGACCTTGCCGCCGCCCTCGGCGATCACCGCCTGCGCGGTGACGAGGGATCCCGGCACGATCGCGCGGGGGCTCGCCATCGATGGCGCGGCGATAACATCGAGCGGCTGCGCCAGCCGGCAGCCCTCGATCGACCAGGAAGCAAAGTCGCGGAAACCGTCGAGCGACGGCAGACGGGCAGCGGCCGCGGCGAAACGCGCCGTCGCTTCCGCCGTTGCTGCGGATGCCGCATCGCGCTCGAAGCTGCGGGTCATGCGCACCCAGCTGCCCTTGTAGGCGACGGTCGCGCGCAGGGCGAAGCGGCGGCTGGGCGCGACGGTGCCTTCCGGCCGGATGAAGCGATGATCGCGGTCGAGATCGGGCGCCGCCGCCATATAGATTTCTTCCGCACCCAAGAGCCGCGCCGCGTGGTCGATGGCGGCGATCGCTTCGCCGATGCTCGCTTCGCGGCCGGTCGCCAAAGCAAGCGCGCGCTGCGCGATCGCGCCGGCCTTGGCGGCGAGGGCGATCTCGGCGGCGTCGGGCTGCGCACGCACGCGCTCGAACAGCGCCGAAGCGTCGGAAAGTTCCGCGGCAGGTGCCGTCTCGGTCAGATCTTGCGCAATGGCGGCGCGTAGCGTGTCGAGATCGGCGAGGCCGACCTTCTTCGCGCCGAGCTCGGCGAGATATTTGCCGGCGGCCTGGCCCGGCCGTGCGCCGCCTTCGAAGCGCGCGACGCAGGAGACGCCTTTGCCCCAGCCGACGATGCGGTTGGAGAACGCCATGGTCAGGAAGGGATCGGCGCTCTTCGGCACCACCAGCAAGCCCTCGGCCCAATAGGGCACGAAAGCGGTGAGCCACGAGACCGCGGCGGTGCGGGTGTTGTTGGTATAGGCGATGAAAGCGTCGAGCCCTTGCGGCTCCATCGCCTCGCGCAGGCGCTGGAGCCGCGCCGCGAAGACGCTTTCGGGCAATTCCGCTTTCGACCAGGCGATGAAGCCGCGGCGCATTCAGACCTCGAAGATGTCGCGCGGCGTGCGGGTCAGCACCTCGGCGCCGGTCGGAGTGACGACGATGCTGTCGCCCAGCACCATATAGCCGACCTCGGGATGATAGGTGTTGGGATGGACGATCATCACCATCCCGGCTTCGAGTACGGTATCGACGTCCTCGAGGATATGCGGCTTGGTATCGACGAAGAGTCCGAGACCGTGGCCGCGCACGCGGGTGTACTTGCTGGTCGCGTATTCGCCATAGCCATGCTTGCGGAAAACGTCGTTCTCGGCGCGCGCGACATCGGCGGCGGTGACGCCCGGCTTCACCGCGGCGATGCCGGCTTCCATCGCCTCGCGATAAAGCGCATGCGCGCGTTTCTGCGCGTCGCTCGCTTTGCCCAGCACCATGGTGCGGCAGATCTGCGCGAAATAGCCGTGCATCGCGGGCGTCAGCTCGGTTGTGACCATGTCGCCGGGCTTGATCACACGGTCGGAGGGCGGCGCCATCGCGAACACGTCCTTGCCGCCCGATCCCATGATCATGAAATTGTCGGCGCAGCCGTTGCGGCGGAAGAAGCTCTCGATATCGGCGATCAGCTCGAATTGCTTGCGGCCCGGCCGGGCCGCTTGGCGAAAGACCGTGTAGCCGTCATCGGCGAGCTTCGCCGCGTGGCGCAGGGTCTCGATCTCGGCCGGGGTCTTCACCATCAACAGGTGATCGACCAGCTTGGTGCCGTCCTCGAGCTTATAGCCGCGCGCCTTGTCGGCGATGAATTTCGGCATGAAGCCTAACGGCGCCGCGGCGATGCGGTGATTGGCGATGCGCTCCAGGCGGCTCGCCACCTCCTTGGCGATCTCGGGCGCGAGGCTCACCTTGATGCCTTGCGTCTCGGCCTCGGCGCGCTCGGCCTCGGCGGCGCTGTCGACAAACAGCTCGACCGAGCCGTCGGGCGCGACCACCGCCATGCCGTGGCCTTCGAGCGAGGAGAAATCCGCGACATAGCGCAAATAGTCGGCCTGCCAGGAATTGCCGTAGACCACCAGCGCCTCGATGCCGGCCTCAGTCATCGCCGCGCGCAACCGAGTGCGCCGATCCTGCGCCAGCATCGCATGCCTCTCCTTCTCCGCTTGCGGCCAATCTATCGGGCGAGGCGCGCGCCAGCAAGAAACGGGCGCATGCTCGCCATCGCCGCCCTATGAGCGTATCCTCGCCGGGGCTGGAAAGGCGGGGGAGATGAGCGCCACGAAGCTTGCAGCCGATGCGGTGGGATTGCCGCGCTTTGCGGCGGATCCCGTTGCCGGCGCCGGCGTCTTCGATCTAACCAGCCATGCTCGCGCCCGCGAGGCGCTCGATTTCGGCCTCTCGGTCGCCGCGCTCGGCTTCAACATCTTCGTCGTCGGCGAAGATCGCTCGGCGCGGATGAGCGCGACCATTGCCTATCTCGATGCCGCGACGCAGAAGCGCCCGGCGCCCAGCGACTGGATCTATCTCAATAATTTCCGTCACCCCGATCGCCCGGCGCCGCTGGCGCTGCCGGCCGGGACGGCGCGGCGTTTCTGCGATGCTCTTACCGCGCTGATGCCGAAGCTGCGCGAGGCGCTGTCGGCGTCCTTTACCGGCGAGGCCTATCAGGCGCGTGTTCTCGCCTTGCGCGAGCAGGCGGAGCACGCGGTCAAGGCGGAAATGGACACGCTGGCCCAGACGGCGCAAGCCCATGGGCTGCAACTCGTCCAAGGCGAAGATGGCGCGTTGCGCCTGATGCCCGCCGCGGCGACGCCGGGCGGCCCGCCGCCGGCGCTCGACGAAGCGGCCGAGCGCGAGATGGCGGCAGGGCTGACGCGAGTCCAGCTTCGCGCGGTCGGCGCGCGCGCCCGCCTCGCCGAGCAGATCCACGAGCTCAATCGCGGCATCGCCGCCGAAGTCGCGAGCCCGGCGCTCGACGCCCTCGCGCACGACTTCGCCGGTTTTCCCGGTCTCGCGCGTTGGCTCACGGAAATGCGCGTCGACATGACCGAATCGCCCGAGCGCTTCCAGCTTCAGCCGGGCAGCGCCCCCGATATCGAGCTGCCGGAGCGGCGCTATGCGGTGAATCTCTTCGTCGATCACGGCGAGGAATCGCACGCGCCGGCGATCCTCGCCGCCAATCCGAGCTACGAGAATCTTTTCGGCTGGATCGAATACCGCCAGAGTCAGGGCTCGCTGCAAACGGATTTCCTGCAGATCCGCGCCGGGGCCGTGCACCGCGCCAATGGCGGCGTGCTGGTGCTGCGCGCCGAGGCGATGGCGGCTAATCCGGCGAGCTGGGCCTTTCTCAAGGCGGCGCTGCGCGACCGCCAGATCCGCGTCGAAGAGCTCGGCCGTGCACAGAGCCCGCCGATCGCGGGCGCGCCGAAGCCGGGGCCGATTCCACTCGATGTGAAAGTGGTTCTGGTCGGCGCACCGCGCTGGTATGCAACCTTCTTCGAAGGCGATCCCGATTTCCGCACCTATTTCAAGATCAACGCCGACATCGACACCGACACGCCGGCCGATGCCCGCAATCTCGGCCTCTATGCCGCACTCATCGCCGCGATGGTGACGCGGCAGGGGCTCGATAGGGCGAGCAACGAGGCAATCGCGCTGGTGCTCGGCATCGCCGCGCGCTGGGCGGAGCGCCGCGACCGGCTGACGGCGCGGATCGAGCTGATCGAGGATCTCGTCGCCGAGGCGGCGACGCTGGCGCACCGCGCGGGCAAGAAAGCGCTCGATCCCGCGATCGTCGCCGCCGCGCATGATGCGCGCAGCCGCCGCAACGCGCGGATCGAAGAGAGCATGCTGAAGCATGTCGTCGACGGCATGATGCTGATCGACACGGCCGGCGGTGCGGTCGGCCAGATCAACGCGCTCACCGTCAGCACCGCCGGCGATCATCAATTCGGCACGCCGGTGCGCGTCACGGCGCGCGCTTATGCCGGCCGCGCCGGCGTCATCAATATCGAGCGCTTCATCGGCATGGGCGGGCCGATCCAGCAGAAGGGCGCGATGGTGCTGGAAGGCTTTCTCGCCGGGAAATTCGCGCAAACCCGACCGCTCTCCTTCACCTGCTCGATCACCTTCGAGCAGGTCTATGGCGGCGTCGAGGGCGACAGCGCCTCGATGGCCGAGCTGATCGCGGTGCTGTCCGATCTCGCGCAGTTGCCGGTCCGCCAGGACATCGCGATCACCGGCTCGGTCAATCAGGAAGGCGCCGCGCAGCCAATCGGCGGCGCGCATTGGAAGATCGAGGGCTTCTACCGCGTCTGCGCCGCCAAGCCCGGCGGATTGACCGGCACGCAGGGCGTGATCGTGCCGGAATCCAACCGCATCAGCCTCGTCCTCCACGACGATGTCGCGCAGGCGATCGCTGCCGGCCGCTTCCACCTCTGGTCGGTCGGAACGGTCGAGGACGCGGCGGGGTTGTTGTTGAGGATGGCGGCCGGCGAGGCCGACGCCGCGGGCAAGTATCCGCCCGACAGCATCTTCGGGCGGGTGGCTGCGCGGCTCGACGTGTTCGACCGCATCCTGGCAGAGCGCATGCGGGGCAGCCGCGATGAAGGACCTTGAGCAGGCCAAGCTGGAACAAGACTGGGCTTCCTACACAAGCGAACAACATGCGATCTGGCGGACGCTGTTCCATCGCCAGGAAGCCGTGCTGGCGCGCCGCGCCTGCCGGCCGTTCCTCGACGGGCTGAAGGATCTCGGCGTCGCCGCCGAGGGTATTCCCGACTTCCGCCGTCTCAACGAGGCGCTTCGGCGGGCGACGCGCTGGGGCATCGTCGCCGTGCCGGGCCTCGTGGCCGACGACGTGTTCTTTGACCATCTCGCCAACCGCCGCTTTCCCTCGACCTGCTTCATCCGCCGCGCCGAGCAGCTCGACTATCTGCAAGAGCCCGACATCTTCCATGACATCTTCGGCCATGTGCCGATGCTGATGAATCCGGTTTTCGCCGATTATATGGAGGCCTATGGCAAGGGCGGACTCAAAGCGCTCCGCCTCCATAATCTCGAGCATCTGGCGCGGCTCTACTGGTACACGGTCGAGTTCGGCCTGATCGCGACGCCCGAAGGCATCCGCATCTACGGCTCGGGCATCGTCTCCTCGAAAGGCGAATCGATCTATTGCCTCGAAAGCCCGAAGCCCAACCGCATCGCTTTCGATCTGCTGCGGGTGATGCGCACGCGCTACCGCATCGACGACTACCAAGAAAGTTATTTCGTCATCGACAGCTTCGAGCAGCTCTTCGACGCGACCCAGCCCGATTTCACGCCCCATTACGCCGAACTCGCCGCGCTCGCCGATCTCGAACCGGGCGAGACGCTTGCCGAGGACCGTTTGCTGCAGGGGAATGCCGCATGAGCGACGATAGCCTCAACCCGATGGGCACCGACGGATTCGAATTCGTCGAATACGGCTCGCCCGATGCTTCGGCGCTCGGTCGCAGCTTCGAAGCGATGGGCTTCGTGCCGGTCGCGCGCCACCGCGGCAAGGATGTGACGCTCTATCGCCAGGGCGATATCAACTTCATCGTCAATGCCGAGCCCGGCAGTTTCGCCGCGGCTTTCGCCGCGGTGCACGGCCCCTCGGTTTGCGCCTTCGCTTTCCGGGTGCGCGACGCTGCCAAGGCGCACGCCCGGGCCATCGGCCTCGGTGCGCGGCCGGTCATCGGCAAGATCGGGCCGATGGAGCTCAACCTGCCGGCGATCGAAGGCATCGGCGGGAGCCTCCTTTATCTCGTCGACCGCTACGGCGAGCACAGCATCTACGACGTCGACTTCGTGCCGCTGCCCGGCGCTGCGCAGCGGCCCAAGGGCATCGGCCTTACCCATATCGATCATCTGACGCACAACGTGCATCAGGGCCGCATGGACCAGTGGGCCGGCTTCTACGAGCGTTTCTTCAACTTCCGCGAGATCCGCTATTTCGACATCGAGGGCCAGCTCACCGGGCTGCGCTCGCGGGCGATGACCAGCCCCTGCGGCAAGATCCGCATCCCGATCAACGAGAGTGCCGACGATAAGTCGCAGATCGCCGAATATCTCACCGCCTATAAGGGCGAAGGCGTGCAGCATATCGCGCTCGCCAGCGACGACATCTATGCCGCGGTCGAATCGCTGCACCAGCACGGGATTAAATTCATGGCCGTGCCCGATACCTATTACGAGCAGATCGAGACGCGGCTGCCGGGGCATGGCGAGGACCTGCCGCGCCTCCACCGCGACCGCATCCTGATCGACGGCGACCAGGCGGGCCTACTCCTGCAGATCTTCACCGACACGATGATCGGCCCGATCTTCTTCGAGCTCATCCAGCGCAAGGGCAATGACGGCTTCGGCGAGGGCAATTTCCGCGCCCTCTTCGAATCGATCGAGCTCGATCAGATCCGTAGAGGGGTGTTGAAGCCGGCGAAGGTTTAGCTCGCCCTGTAGCGCTGCTCCAGTCTCATGTAGTCGGGCAGGCCGACGAGCCGCGTCACCTCGTCGAAGCCGGCAAGCGGCGGCGCTTTCGCCATGTCGTCCGCCTTCAGCGCCTTCAGTGTCGATTGCATCGCCTGCACCGCGGCGTGGATCAGCACGTTGTAGGTGACGATGTCGAAGCCCATCGCCTTCAATTCGGCGCGCGATTTGACCGGCGTCTTCGGCATCATGTTGGCGAGCTTCGGATGCTTGAAGCGGCGGCCGAAATCCTTGAGCTCGGCCTCGGTCTCGAGCGCCTCGGCGAAGATGATGTCGGCGCCGGCGGCGACGAAATCCTCGCACCGCGCCATCGCCTCGTCGAAGCCGACGGCGCCGCGCGCATCGGTGCGGGCGAGGATCATCAGGTCGGCGCCGGCGTCGTTGCGTGCCTCGACGGCGGCGCGGATCTTGTGACGCGCTTCCTCGCGCGAAATCACCTCGCGCTTGCCGCCGTAATGACCGCATTTCTTCGGCCAGATCTGATCCTCGATCAGGATCACCGCGGCCCCGGCGCGGGCGAATTCGGCGACGGTGCGGCGGACATTCATCGCATTGCCGTAGCCGGTATCGCCGTCGGCGATGATCGGGAAGCCGGGATTGGCGGAACAGGTGTTGTGGACGGCGGTGACGACCTCGGTGAAATCGATGAGGCCGGCATCGGGCATGGCGAAGCCGATCGCCGCGATGCCGAAGCCGCCCAAGAGCGCCAGCGGGAAACCCGCCTCCTGGCTGAGTCTCGCCGAAAGCGGGTCGGCGATCACCGGGCAAACCAGGATTTCGGGTCCGCCCAAGAGGCTGCGGAGTTTCTGCGCGCCGTTCTGAGCCATTGATGAATTCCTTGCAATGATCGAGACAATGATCGGAAGCCGGTTCGCATCAGTGTGGCCCAGCCCCGCACGCGCCGAAAGAGCCGTGAGCGAACGCGCCGGGCAAAAGGGATTGCGTCGCTCCGCGGCGTCCGCGATAGTCGCGCCGGACCAGCCCGGTGGGACAATCAACCGGGGTGGTACCCAATCATTGGTGAGAGGCGAAACATCGTGATTTTTCTGGCGGTTGATATTGGGGGGACGTTCACCGATCTGATCGCCTTCGATGATCGCAGTGGGCGGTTTTATCAAGCGAAGAGCCTGACCACCCCGCGCAACCACGTCGACGGCATTATTGATTGCATCAAGAAGAGCGATATCGACCCGAAGACGATCGACAATCTCATCCATGGCTCGACCACGGCGATCAATACGCTGATCGAGCGCAAGGGCGCGAAAGTCGGCCTCATCGTCACCCGCGGCACGCGCGACGTCTATGCGATCGGCCGCGGCAACCGTCCCGAAGCCTACAATCTCTTCTTCCACCGGCCGAAGCCGCTGGTGCCGCGCCATCTGACGCTCGAAGCCAACGAGCGGCTCTACGCCTCCGGCGAAGAGCGCGAGGCGCTCGATCCGGCGAGCGTGCGCACGGCCTGCGAAGTCTTCGCCAAGGAAGGCGTCGAGGCGGTCGCGGTATGCTTCCTTCATTCCTATGCCAATCCCGAACATGAGCAGCAGGCGGGTGAGATCGTCCAGGCGGCGCTGCCCAAGGCCTATGTCTCCCAGAGCAACGAGATCCTGCGCGAATACCGCGAATACGAGCGCATCTCGACCACGGTGGTGAATGCCTATATCGGCCCGGTGGTCGGCGGCTATGTCCGCAACCTGCAGCAGCGGCTCGAAAGCATCGGCTTCAAGGGCGAACTCGCGATCATGCAGTCGAATGGCGGCGTGATGGCGCCGCAGACCGCGATCAAGCGCCCGGTGACGATGATGGAATCGGGGCCGGTCGGCGGCATCATCGCCTCGGCCGAGATCGGCCGCGCCCTCGGCTTCAACAATGTCGTTTCCTTCGACATGGGCGGCACCACGGCGAAAGCCAGCCTCGTCCGCGAAGGCGAGGCGACCATGTCCGAGGGCTATTATGTCGGCGGCTATGCCGCGGGCCATCCGGTGATGACGCCGGTGGTCGATGTCGTCGAGGTCGGCGCCGGCGGCGGCTCGATCGCTTCGATCGACGATGTCGGCGCGTTGAAGGTCGGCCCGCAAAGCTCGGGCGCCGAGCCGGGTCCGATCTGCTACAGCCGCGGCGGCACCGAGCCGACGATCACCGACGCGAATGTCATCCTCGGCCGTATCGGCGCGCATGACTTCCTCGGCGGCGAGATGGACCTCGATCTTGAAGCGGCGAAGAAGGGCACGCTCGAGAAGGTGGGAAAGCCGCTCAATATGACCGCGGAGGAGGCGTCGCGCGCGATCGTCCAGATCGCGATTGCCAAGATGTCGCTCGCGGTGCGCGAGGTCTCGGTCGAGAAAGGCTACGATCCGCGCGATTTCGTGCTCGTCGCGTCGGGCGGCGGCGGCCCGCCGCATGCCGTCGCGATCGCGCGCGAACTCTTCATCCCGACCGTCATCGTCCCGCGCTTTCCGGCGCATTTCTCGGCCGTGGGCATGCTGATGGCGGATGAGCGGCACGACCTCGTGCGCACCTATCTGGCCGAGCTCGGCGCTGCGGATTTCGAGACGGTGCGCCGGATCACCGAGGAGCTTTCGGTTGAGGCCTACAAGCTCCTCGGGCGCAAGGACAACGTCAACCTGCAGGTGCTGTTCGATCTGCGCTATGTCGGCCAGGAATTCACCCTGCCGGTGCCGGTCAAGCCCGAGCATCTTGCCATGGCCGATCGCAAGTCGATCCGCGCCGCTTTCGACGAGCTGCACGAACAGCGCTACGCGCATCACGCCACCGACGAGCCGGTCGAGATCATCAATGTGCGTCTCGTCGCGCTCGGCCGGCGCTCGAAGCTGGTGCCGCCGCCGCTCGCCAAGTCGGGCACGCTGGCGCCGCGCGAGAAGCGCCCGGTGCTCTTCGACCAGGGCGGTCCAGTCGACTGCCCGGTCTATGATCGCGAGAAGCTGAAGCCCGGCGACAAGTTCAAGGGGCCGGCCCTCGTCAGCGAATACGCCTCGACCACCGTCATCTTTCCTGGCGACGAGCTCGCCGTGGCCGATACCGGCGAACTCATCATCACCGTGGGACACGCAAAATGACGACGAAGCTCGATCCCGTCACCCTCGAAGTCGTGCGCAGCGCGCTGCCGGCGATCGCCACCGAAATGGCGGCCGATCTCCACCGCACCTCCTACAACATGATGATCTACGAGGTGCGCGACTTCTGTACCGCGATGCTGCTGCCGGATGCGCGGCTCGTCTCGCAGAATGTCGGCGGCGTGTCCCATTTCGTCGCCGATCTCGGCGCGATCGTCGAGGACGGGATGAAGCAGCACGGCGCTACAGGCTTCAAGACGGATGACGTGATCATCACCAACCACTCGCGCGTCGCCGGCCAGCACCTCAACAACGTGGTCATCTACATGCCCTATTTCTTCAAGGGCGAGCTGCTCATGTTCTCGATGGTGCGCGCGCATTGGATCGATATCGGCGGCATGAGCACCGGCTTTGGCGCCGGCGCCGAGGTCGTCGATCCGTGGCAGGAAGGGCTGCAGCTCGACCAGCTCAAGATCTACGAGGCGGGCAAGGTCAACGAGGTGCTGCTCAAGGTCATCCGCGACAACATCCGCTTCCCCGATTCCTCGCTCGGCGACATGCGGGCGCAGATCGCGGCCTGCCGCCTTGCGCATCGCCGCCTCGACGAGCTGTTCGAGAAATTCGGCAAGGCGACCATGCTCGAGGCGATCGAGCACATCTTCAAAGAGACCGAGATGAAGTGCCGCCGCACGGTCTCGGCCTTCCCCTCGGGCGTATACGAGGCGGAATCCTTCCTCGACAATGACGGCGTCAGCAAGGAGCCGGTGCGCATCCACGCCAAGGTCACGGTCGACCAGGAAAAGGGCGACATGACCATCGACCTCTCGGGCTGCTCCAAGGCGCGCAAGGCGGGCATCAACTCGCGCACTCTCGCCGGTGCGCGCGTCGCCTACAAGTCGCTGACCGCGCCGCTCGATCCGGTGAATGAAGGCTCGTTCGCGGCGCTGAAGCACATCATCCCCGAAGGCAACATCATGATGGCGCAGTATCCGGCGCCGATGGCGGGCTGGAGCACCATCATCCCGACCGTGGTCGACACCATCGCCAAGGCGCTCGCCTCGGGCGCCAAGGACAAGATTCCGGCGGCGCATCTCGGCACGCTCGGTGCGGCGGTGGTGTTCTTCGGCCGCAATCCCAAGACCGGCAAAGCCTTCGTCGTGCAGAGCATCGAAGGTGGCGGCTGGGGCGGCCGGCCGCATGAGGATGGCGAGTCGGCTTCGGTGTCGGTATGCCAGGGCGACGTGCGCAACGGCTCGATCGAGGCGATCGAGATGAAGACGCCGGTGCTGATCGAGAGCCGCGGCATGCGCACCGATAGCGGCGGCCCGGGCAAGTTCCGCGGCGGCCTCGGCCTCGACGTGCATGTGCGCAATTTCGTCGAGGGCCGCTGGAACATGCATGCGCCGGCGCGGATCCATAATCCGCCCTGGGGTCTCTGGGGCGGCAAACCGGGCAATTCCAGCCGCTATCTCATGAAACTGCCGGGGGAGAATGCTTTCCAGGAAAAAGACGCGAACCGTGTGCCGACGCCGCCCGAGACCGAAGTCATCGTGCGCAGCAATGGCGGCGGCGGCTGGGGCGATCCGCTCGAGCGCGATCCCGACCGCGTCCGCCAGGACGTGATTGAGGGCTATGTCACGCTCGATCATGCGCGCTCCGATTACGGCGTGGTGCTCAACTTGAAGGACAACTCGATCGATCAAGCGGCGACCGGAAAGCTGCGCGCCGAGCGGCGCGCCGGCGCGGCCGCCTAAAAGCTATCGGCCGCGCAGCGCCGCCCGCGAAAGCGGCGCTGCGCCGGTCGCCAGGGGAGGCGTGATGCGCTCGAAATGGTTCGCCGGCGGCCGTGCCGCCGCCGCCGCGCTTGTCGCGTTCGGCATGCTGGCGCTTGGCGGCCGGCTCGCCGCCGCGCAAGAGCCGCTGCGCGTCGGCAAGGGCTTCCCCTCGCTTTTCCAGTTCACGCCGCTCGACGTCGGCATCGAGGAAGGCATCTTCAAAAAGCACGGCGTCGAAGTCGAGGCCTCGGCTTTCGCCGGCGACGCGAGGCTGCAGCAGGCTTTCGCCGCCGGCGCGATCGATCTCGGCATCGGCTCGGGGCCCGGCATGGCTTTCATCGCCAAGGGCTCGCCGACCCTCGGCGTTGCCGAGGAGGCGGGGCCGCCGCTCGGCATCACGCTCTGCGCGCTGGCGAGCGGCCCGATCAAGTCGGTCGCCGATCTCAAAGGCAAGACCGTCAGCATCTCGAGCGTCGGCTCGCAGACCGAATGGATGGTGCGCGAACTGTCGCGGCGACAGGGCTGGGGACCCGACGGCATCAAGATGACCGCGCTCGGCGACGTGCCGGCGCAGCTTTCGGCGCTCCGGACGCATCAGGTCGACGCCGTGCCGTTCGATATCACCACCGCCTATGAGCTCGACGCGAGGGGCGAGGTGCGCATCCTGCTGAAGTTCGGCGACATCGTGAAGGACTACGTCAATCACGTGATCTATGCGTCGAACGACGTGATGGCGAAGCGCCCCGACGATGTGAAAAAATTTCTTGCCGGCTGGTTCGAGACCATCGCCTTCGTCAAGCACAACAAGGCCGAGACCGTGCGCATCGCGAGCGCGGTGCTGAAGATCCCGGCGCCGGTCGTGAGCAAGGTCTATGACGAGACCATGCCGATGCTGTCGGATGACGGGAAGTTCAATGGCAAAGGCCTTGCCGTGCTCCGCCAGTCCTTCGTCGACATGAAGATGCTGCCTGCGGCGCCCGACATGGCGACGCTCTATACCGAGAAATTCCTGCCGAGCGGATCATGAGCGGAGAGTCGCCGATGCGTCGTGTCCCTTTATCGCTGCACTGGATGGTGGCGGCGTTGCTCGCTGCGTGCCTCGCGCTCACCGCCGGTACGGCCGCGGCGCAAGATAAGCTGCGCGTCGGCAAGTCGCAGGCGGACGCGTTCTCCTTCGTCCCGCTCGACATCGGCATCGAGCAAGGCTTCTATAAGAAGCGCGGGCTCGAGATCGAGGAATCGGGCTTTGCCGGCGACGCCAAGCTGCAGCAGGCGATCGCCGCGGACGCGATCGATGTCGGTATCGGCTCCGGCCCGGCGCTCGCTTTCGTCGCCAAGGGCAATCCCGAGCTCGGAATCGCCGCGATGGCGAACCAGCCGCTGCTCTTGGCGCTCAGCGTGCAGAAGGACGGGCCGATCAAGACCGTCGCCGACTTGAAGGGCAGGACGATCAGCGTTTCGACCGCCGGCTCGCTGACCGAATGGCTGGTGCGCGAAACCTCGCGCCAGCAGGGGTGGGGGCCGAATGGCATCAAGATCGCCTATCTCGGTTCGAACTCGTCGCAGATCGCGGCGATACGCAGCCACAACGTCGACGGCTTTGTCGCCGATGTAGCGCTCGCCTATAAGCTCGAGGATGAAGGCGTCAGCCGGTTCCTGGTTCGCTTCGGCAATATCGTCAGCGATTTCCACATTCACGTGATCTTCGCCACTGACAAGGCGATTGCGCAGCGCCCTGATGATCTGCGCAAATTCCTCGCCGGTTGGTTCGAAACCATCGCCTTCATTCGCCAGAACAAGCAGGTGATGGTGCAGAAAGCGGCTGAAATCATGAATATCTCGCCCGAGATCGCGAGCCGCACCTATGACGACGTGATGCCGATGTTCTCCGATACCGGGCGCTTCAATCCGAAGGCGCTGGCGGTCTTGCGCCAGTCTTTCGTCCAGATGGGCGTGCTCGATAAGGAGCCCGATATGTCGAAACTCTATACCGAGAAATTTTTGCCGGTAATATCACCGTAAATGTCAAAACGGCCTCGCAAGGCCGCACAGGGATGGCTTAGGGATTTGTGAGAATGAGCGAAGGCAATCGGCGCGCGGCGCTGTTCGGCGCTTGCCGCTATGAGCGGCGCCGGGAACGGGCAAAGGGAGAACCGATCGTGACGACGAAATTCCGCTGGGGCGCGCCGCTCGCCGTGATCGGCTTGGCCGCGTGTCTGTCGCCGGGCCTCGGCGTCGGCAGCGCAGCGGCGGATGCCACCGTGCGCGTCGGCAAGGCGATCGCGCTGCCTTTCGATTTCACGCCGCTCGATGTCGGCATGGCCAAGGGCTTCTACAAGAAGCACGGGCTCGACATCGAAGAGATCAATTTCGCCGGCAGCGCCAAGCTGCAGCAGGGCCTCGCGGCCGACGCGGTCGATATCGGCCTTGGCTCCGGTCCGGAGCTGGCTTTCGTCGCCAAGGGCAACACCGATCTCGGCGTCGCCGCCTTCGCCGGCCCGGCGAACGGTCTGCTCCTGATCGTGCGGCCGGATGCCGGGATCGACGGCCCCGCGGGCCTCAAGGGCAAGAGGATCGGCGTCTCGACCGTCGGCGGGCTCACCGATTGGATGGTGCATCAGGTCTCGGTGAAGCAGGGCTGGGGACCCGACGGTATCCGCAACACGGCGCTTGGCACCGACGAGGCGCAGATCGCGGCGCTGCGGACCAAGGATCTCGACGGCATGTGCATCGACGTCGCCGGCGCCTATACGCTGCAAGAAGCGGGCGCGGCGAAGATTGTCCTGAATTTCGGCTCGATCGTCCCCGATTTCATCAACCACATTACCTATGCCAGCAACAAATTCATCGCCGGGCATCCCGATGAGCTGCGCGAATTCCTCGCCGGCTGGTTCGAGACTGTCGCCTGGATGCGCAAGAACAAGGACGAGACAGTGAAGATCGCCGCGCCGGTGATGCACAAGACGCCGGAGATCGCCGCGCGCGCCTACGACGTCGTCATGCCGTCGCTGTCCGATACCGGCAAGTTCGATCCCAAGGCGTTGAAGGTGCTGGCGAACTCCTTCATCGACATGAAGCTGCTCGATCACGCACCCGATATGTCGAAGCTCTATACCGAGAAATTCCTACCCAGCGCACCGGCCACCAACTGAGCGGATGGCGATGATTCTGCCGCGCAACATAAGAAACGGGGCGGGCGCGATCGCGGCGGTCGCGATCCTGGCCGCGGCTGGCGCCGTGCGACCGGCGGTGGCCAATGAGACGCTGCGCGTCGGCATCGCCCAGGTCGGGCCGATCGACTTCACGCCGCCGCAGGTCGGTATGGAGAAAGGCATCTTCCAAAAGCACGGCGTCGATCTCGATGTCGTCGTGTTTGCCGGCGCCGCCAAGCAGCAGCAGGGGCTGGTCGCCGACGCCGTCGATTTCGGCCTCGGCGGCGGACCCGAGATGTCGACGGTCGCCAAAGGCACGCCGGTGATCGGCGTCGCCGCCTATGCCGGCCGCCCCGACGGTCTTGCGCTGATCGCCGCCGATGACGGGCCGGTCAAGAGCGTCGCCGACTTGAAGGGCCGCAAGGCGAGCGTCTCGAGCGTCGGCTCGCTGACCGAATGGGCGGTGCGCGAGCTCTCGCGCCAGCAAGGCTGGGGTCCCGACGGCATCGACATCGTGTTCCTCGGCGACATCGCCGGCCAGATCGCCGCGCTCAGGACCCACCAGATCGATGCGATGTCGAGCGACGTCGCGACCGCGGCGCGGCTCGAAGAGCAAGGCGTCGCTCACACCGTCGTCCGTTTCGGGCAGGTGGCGCCGGATTTCATCGTCCACGTCATCTACGCGACCCGGAAGATCACGACCGAGCATCCCGAGCAGGTGCGCGCCTTCCTCGCCGGCTGGTTCGAGACCGTCGCCTTCATGAAAGCCAACAAGGACGAGACGGTGAAGCTGATTGCGCCGATCATGCACCAATCGCCCGAGATCGCGAGCCGCGCCTACGACGTGGTGATGCCGGTCTTCTCCGATACCGGGCGGTTCGAGCCCAAGGCGCTTGCGGTACTAAGTCGCTCTTTCGTGGAGATGAAATTGCTTCCGAGCGAGCCCGATATGAGCAAGCTTTACACTGAAGAATTCCTGCCGGGACACTCATGACCGGCGGCACAGAGGGGAGAAGAACGTGAATCGGGGCGATGCGATCATCAAAATCGAAGGTGTCAGCCAGGCCTTCGGTGCCGAGGGCGATCCGCGGCGGGTGGTCGCGCTCGAGAGCGCGAACCTCGACATCGCGCGCGGCGAGCTCTTGAGCCTCATCGGCCCGTCGGGCTGCGGCAAGAGCACCTTGCTCAACATCATCGGCGGGTTGGCGACGCCGTCAACCGGCCGCGTCACCATCGAAGAGCAGCTGGTGCGCGGGCCTTCGCCGCAGAAAGTCGCCTATGTGTTTCAGGAGAATACGCTCTTTCCCTGGCGCACGGTGATCGACAACGTGAAGCTCGGCATGGCCTTCCAGGGCGTCGCCAAGGCCGAGCGCGACGACCGCGCGTATCATTCGCTCGAAGCCGTCGGCCTCGCGGACTTCACCAATCATTATCCGGCCCAGCTATCGGGCGGCATGAAGCAGCGCGTGCAGCTCGCGCGCGCGCTCGGGCTCCAGACCGAGATCCTGTTGATGGACGAGCCCTTCGCGGCGCTCGACGAGCAGACGCGCATGGTGTTGGGCGAGGATTTGTCCGTGCTTCTGGCGCGCACCGGCAAGACCATCATCTTCGTTACCCATAGCCTGGTCGAGGCGGTATTCCTCGCCGACCGCGTCGCGGTGCTTACCGCGCGGCCCGGCAAGATCAAGAAGATCATCCATGTCGAAGAGCCGCATCCGCGCAAGAGCGACTTCATGACCTCGGATAAGCTTTCGGATTTGCGCAACGAGCTCTACGAGCTGTTGCGCGATGAGATCCGCAAGACCATGAACGTGCGCGCGGAACCGGAGTAACGCTCATGACCAAGTCAAAGCTCGCGCAGCGACTCGTCCAGTTGGGCGTGGTGATCTTCATCCTGTTCTCGTGGTGGTATTTCACCTTGCCGGGCGGCATCAACCGGCTGCTCCTGCCGCCGCCGGCGCCGGTGTTCCGGGATTTCTGGGTGCTCCTCACCACGAGCAGCATCTGGCCGGACCTGCTGGTTACGGTCCGCGAATGGGTCAGTGCGGTGGTGATCGCCTCGGTCTTCGGCTGCAGCATTGGCTATCTCGTCAGCCGATCCGCCTATTCGGTGCGGGTCTTCGATCCACTGTTCGCGGGTATCTATTCGATCCCCGCGATTCTGCTGTTTCCGCTCTATCTGCTGTTCTTCGGCCTCGGCGAGGGTTCGAAGATCGCGCTTGGCACGACCATCGCTTTTTTTCCGGTCGTGCTCAACACCATCGCCGGCCTTGCCAATGTTGATAAGGCCTATATCCGTGCGGCGCACTCCATGGGCGCCAACGACCTTCAGCTCTTCTGGTCGGTGATGGTGCCCGCGGCCTTTCCCGTGGTGCTGACCGGGCTGCGGCTCGGCTGCATCATCGCCTTTCTGGTGATTCTCGGCGGCGAGACGATTTCATCGCTTGCGGGGCTCGGGCATCGCATCGTCTCGCTCGCGGAGAACATGGAATCCTCGCAGATGTTCGCCAACATCATCTTCGCCGTGCTGATGGCCTTCATCATCAACGGCACGGTGTCGTTCGTCGAGGCGCGCGGCCGAAGGAGCCTGCAATGACGGCCATTACCACTAGCGGCGTTTCACTTGCCCGACGCGGGCCCATCCTTTCGCCCGGCATCGCGCGGCTGATCGTCATCTTTCTCCTGCTCGCGGTCTGGCAAGTCAGCGCGGCGCTGTGGGGAGATCCTCTGTTCCTGTGTACGCCCGTGCAGGCGCTGCAAGCGTTGCCGCACATCCTCTCCGATCCCAAGATCGACAACGCGATCATGGTGACGATCTACGAGCTGGTGACCGCCTTCGCGGTCTCGGTCGCGGCCGGGCTCGCCATCGGTCTCGCCGTCGGTCTGAGCGGGTTCACGAAGCAATCGATTCTGCCGGTGATCCTGATGCTGTATGCAACGCCGCAAGCGATCATCCTGCCGCTCTTCGTGCTCATCTTCGGCATCGGTCCCGCGGCCAAGATCGCCTTCGGCATCAGCCACGGCGTCTTCCCGGTGATCGTGACCACCGTCGCTGGCGTGCAGAATCTGCGTCCGCAGCTGATGCGCGCGGCGCACTCGATGGGCGCCAGTCGCTGGCAGATGTTCACCACGGTGATCTTCCCGCACATGATCCCGAGCTTCTTCACCGGCATGCGCCTCGGCATGACGGCGGTGCTGATCGGCGTGCTGCTCGCCGAACTCTACGTGTCGACCGCCGGCATCGGCTTCTACTCGCGGCTGTTCGCCGAAAGCTTCTCGCCGCCCGATCTTTTCGCTCTGATCACCGTTCTTGCCGTAATCGCGGTGACCTTGAACGAGCTGTGCCGTACCGCCGAGCGCCGCTTCAGCCGCTGGAACGTCGACTGAGAACTACCGGGCCTCGTGCCCGGCCGATCGAGGGAGGAGGAACCATGCGCGTGACAGCGTCACCGATCTGCTTTGCCATGGCCGTTGCCGCCCTGCTGGCGGCCGCGCCGCCGCCGGGCTCCGCCGAGACGCTGCGCGCCGGTACGCCCGCCGGCAACAACTTCACCTTCCTGCCGCTGCGCATTGGCGTCACCGAGGGCGTCTTTAAAAAGCACGGGCTCGATGTCGCGGTCAGCGATTTCGGCGGCGGCGCCAAGCTGCAGCAGGCCTTCGTCGCCGGCGCCGTCGATATCGCGGTCTCGGCGGGAACCGACATGGCCTTCATCGCCAAAGGCGCGCCCGAGCTCGCGGTCGCGGCCATGGGCAGCCGGCCCATGCTCGGCCTCGTCGTGCCGTATGATTCGCCGGTGAAGACCGTCGACCAGCTCAAGGGCAAGAAGGTCGGCGTCACCACCGTCGGCTCGCTCACCGCCTGGCTGATGCAGCGTCTGATGCAGCAGAAGGGCTGGAAGAGCGGCGACGTGACGCTGGTGCCGATCGGCAGCGAGCTCTCGAACGAGATCGCCCTCGTCACCACCAATCAGATCGACGCCGTGGTCGCGCCGCCTGCGGTCGGGCTGCAGCTCGAAAGCCAGAAGCACGGCCGGCTGCTGCTCCAGACCATCGATCCCGGCGCCGATTTCCTCGGCGAAGCGATCTTCGCCTCGGGCGCGCTGCTGCACGATCATCCCGACGCGGTGCGGCGCTTCCTCGAGGCCTGGTTCGAGAACATGGACTGGATGCAGACGCACAAGGCCGAGGTCGTCGAGCTCGCGCGCGGCTATACGCGTTTCTCGCCCGAGATCGAAAGTCAGGAATACGATCTGGTGATGCCGATCTTCTCGCGCGATGGCCGCTTCCACGCCGCGGCGCTGAAGACGCTGCAGCAATCCTTCGTCGATATGGGCACGCTCGACCACGCGCCCAACATGTCGAAGCTCTACACCGAGGCCTATCTCCCCGCGCGCTAGCCGTTGGAATCGATCGCATGACGATTCTCGAGCGTTTCGCCGAAGCCATTCTCGCGCCGCCTGAGGACGCGCGCCCGAAACTCGGCCTTCATCTGCTCGACACGATCGGCGCCTGGCACGCCGGCACGCGTACCGAGGACGCGCAGCTCGTCGCCGGGCTCGCCGCGGCCGAGCCCGGCCTTGCGGCGAGCGGCGACGGCCCGCTCGATCGCGTCGCGCGGCGTGTCGCGATCGTCCGTGCCACCGAGATCGACGACATCCATATGCAATCCTGCACCACCATCGGCTCGGTGGTGGTGCCGGTGGCGGCGACGCTCGCCGCGGCGCTCGGCAGGCCCGATGCGGGACGCTTCGCCCAGGCGCTCGCCGCGGGCTATGAGGCGATGGCGCGCCTCAGCCTCGCGATCTCGGGCGCGACCATCCTCTATCGCGGGATCTGGCCGACCTTCTTTTCGGCGCCCGTCGGCGCGGCTGGGACCGCGGCGCCGCTCCTCGGCCTCAACGCGGCGCAGACCGCGGATGCGCTCGCGATGGCTTTGGCGCTGACCAGCGGCGCGGCCGGCGGCCATGGCGAGGCGTCGCCGCGTTTCGTCCTGCTCGGCCAGGCGGCGCGCGCCGGCGTCTGGGCGGCCCTGGCTGCCGCCAAAGGCTATCGCGGCGATCGCGCGCTGCTCGATGGCGACTGGCTGCAGCGCAGCCACGGCATCGCGCTCGATCCGGCGCCGCTCGTCGCGCCGCAAGCGGGCGAAGGCGCGATCGCAACCGTTAGCTACAAGCCGTTCTGCGCGGCGAAGCAGAACACCGCGGCGATCGACGGCTTCCGCCAGCTCTTGGCGCGCACGTCCCCCGAAGCGATGGCGTCGGTGCGTGTGACCGTGCCGCCGGCCTATGCCGGCATGATCGGCCAGCGCCATACCAAGGGCCGGGTCGAGCGCATCATCTGCACCGCTTATCAATTCGCGCTGGCCGCTTACCGGCCCGATCTCCTCGACGACGTCGTGCGGCCCGATCTCACTCGGGACGCCAAGATCGCCGCGTTCATGCCGAAGGTCGAGATCGCGCCCGATCCGGCGCTTTCGTCCCATTTCCCTGCGACCTATCCGGCGCGGGTCGAAGCCAAGCTCAACAATGGCGAGACGATGGCGACGCTCGTGACCGATGCGTTGGGCGATCCGGCGCGCGCTTTGAGCGAGAGCGAGCTCCGAGCGAAATTCCATCGTCTCGCCGATCCGGTGATCGACGGGTCCGCCGCCGAAAGTCTCGCCGTCGCGGCACTGCGGGCGGTGAGCGACGACGCGGCGCTCGACGCGTTGCTGGCGGCGCTCGAGGCGACGAACGCGCTCGGCTAGGCCGGGCCCGAGATCAGATCGTCACCACGACCTTGCCGAAATGCCGGCCGGTCGCGAAATCCTTATAGGCGGCGATGGCCTCGTCGAGCGGATAGGTCTTGTCGACGGCGGGCTTCAGCTTCGCGACCGTGATCGCGCGGTTCATCGCCTCGAACATGGCGCGGCTGCCGACATTGATGCCGGTGACGCGCAGGCCCTTCTGCAGGACGAACCGCCGGTCGAGGTCGCCGGCGACGCCCGAGCGGGCGCCGATCACCGCGACATGCCCGCCATGGCGCAGCGCCTCAAGCGCCGATTTCGACGATTCGCCCCCGACCACGTCGAGCGTCGCATCGGCGCCGCGGCCGCCGGTCAGCGCGCGCACCGTCTCGCACCATTTCGCGTCCTTGGCGTAATTGACGGTGCCGGTTGCGCCGAGATTTACCGCACGACCGAGCTTTTCGTCGCTCGACGAGGTGATGATCGCATTGGCGCCTGCCGCGTGCGCGAATTGCAGGCCGAAGACCGAGACGCCGCCGGTGCCCAAGAGCAGCGCGGTGTCGCCGGCGCGCAGGCCGCCGGCCTCGATCAGCCCATGCCAGGCGGTGAGGCCGGCGCAGGGCAGAGTCGCGGCTTCGGCGAAGGACAGATGCTCGGGGAATTTGACGACGCCATCGCCCTCCAGAAGCGCGTATTCGCCGAGCACACCCTCGGCGGTGCCGCCGAGCGCGGCGTCTTGGATTTCGGGAAAGACCGGTCCGGTGAGCCAGCGCTGGAAGAAAATGCCGCAGACGCGGTCGCCGGCTTTGACGCGCGTCACCTCGGCGCCGCATTCGACCACTTCGCCAGCGCCGTCAGACAACGGAATGCGCGGCAGCGGAATCCCCCGCACATAGCCGCCTTTGAGGATCATCATGTCGCGCCAATTGAACGAGGCGGCGCGCATCCGCACCAGCACCTGGCGCGGGCCCGGCTTGGGCGTCGGCCGCTCGGCAATCCGCAATCCCTCGAAACCGGTGGTGGCGACGATCTCGAGGCATTTCATCGCTGCTCTCCCGTTCTTGCTTTTCGCTGGTCTAGTCGCTGGCGCCGCGGAGGCGATCGGCGAGGCTCAACGGGTCTTGATGGACGGTATCGGCGCGCCAGGCGACATGCCCGTCCGGTCGCACGAGCACGAGCTTCTTCTCGTAGAGTTGCACGATCGCGGGGTCCTCGATCGCCACGGTCGCGATCGGCACCTGGCGCTCGCGGAAGGCGCGGGCGATCGCGCCGCCATCGGGCGCATCCGCGCCGAGGCGAAGCAGCACGAAGCTGCCGCCGAAGAGATCGATCGTCGATTGCCCCTGATTATTTTGGGGGGCCTCGATCCAGGCGTGAGGCGCACGCGCGCCGGGCCGCGCGGTCGGCAGATAACGTGTCGGGTGGTCGGGCGTCGCCGCGCTGTCATCGGGACAAATGATCGGCGAGCCCTCGTAGCGATAGCCGAGGGCGATGCCGTCGGTCAGCACCATCGCGGGCTGCGAGCCGAGGATCTGCTCTTTCATCTTGGCGCGCGCCGCGGCGCCTGCCGGCGTGTCCTTGCGGATGTCGGGATGGGTCGGTCGGTCGCGATTGTCGGCATGGCCGAGCCAGGCCTGGTTGATGTTGCGCAGACCGATCGGCCGCCGCTCGGTCTCGTAGCTGTCGAGCAAATGCGCGCCGCCCCAGCCGCTGAGCGTCGCCGCCAGCTTCCAGCCGATATTGTCCATGTCGCCCATGCCGGTATTGAGGCCGAAGCCGCCGGACGGGTGGTTCTGATGCGCGGCATCGCCGATCAGGAAGACGCGGCCGATGCGATAGCGGTCGGCAACGACGTCGGCGGCGCTCCAGCGCAGGACCGACAGGATCTCGTGCGGCATCGACGGGCCGGCGACATCGCGCCACAGCATCTCGAAATCGACCGCGTCGGGATTGTCGTAGAACTCCTTGCCGTCGACGCCGTAGCGATAAAGCTCTTTGCCGTCGATCATCACGAGATTGCGCCAATTGCCCTTCTCGTCGATGAAGAAGGTCAGCGCCGCCTTGCCCTTGTCGTGACGCTTCCATAGCTCGGGCAGGCGCATAAAGGCGCTGAGGTGGTATTCGGTATCGGCTTCGCGGCCTTCCGTCCCGCGCATCTCGACGTCGAGCGCCCGGCGAACGCGGCTGTGGCTGCCGCTGCAATCGGCGACATATTGCGCGACGATCGTGACCTCTTCGTCGCTCGCGAGATCGCGCGCGGTGACGATCACGTGCTCGCCGTCCTCGCGCAGCGCCTCGAAGCGGCAGCGATAGCGGATCGTCACCGTCGGGAAGCTCTTCGCGTGATCGAGCAGGATCGGATCGAACCAGATCTGGTTGCAGCGCTGCGGCCGCTCCGGGCTGATCGGCGACGGCGCCAAGCCGCCATGGCTCGGTCGCTCGATGCGCGCGATCTCGAAGCCGTCGAAGCCAGTGAGATAGAGCGCGGTATGCGGGAAATCGGGCGGCGTTCCGTCGCGCTTCACGCGCTCGGCGACGCCGAAGCGGCGCAACAGCTCCATGGTCCGCGCGTTGATCGCGGTGGCGCGCGGGTGATAGACGACGCCGTCGCTTTGCTCGATGACGAGGCAGGGCGTGCCACGGCGGCCGAGATCGCCGGCGAGCGCGAGGCCGATCGGTCCGGCGCCGACGATCAGGACCGGGATGTGTTCGGCCTTGACCGCCATGGTACTCGACAACTCAGACAGCGGCGCCGGAGGTTTCCTCGAGCAGGTCGAGCCGGCGCAAAATCTCGCGGTCGCTGACCGCGAAGATGCGGGCCGTGCCCTTGGCCCGATGGCGGATGGTGGCGCCGGTCGGCAGGGTGAACACGTCCTTGGGTTCCCATTGCAGCGTGTCGTCGCCGGCCTGGGTCGTGCCGGTGCCCTCGACCACGGCGCAGACCATGCTTTGGGTGCTCTTCACCGGCACGGTCTCGCCGTCGCCGAGCTCGAGCATGTAGCAATCCATCAGCGACATGCAGGGTCCGCCGGTCATCGGATTGACATAGCGCACGCGCTTGACGCCGTCCTGCGCCACCGGCGCGGCCTTGAGCGCGGCCACCGCCTGGCCGTAGGGATAGCGGAAGAGCGGCGAAAAGTTCGGGTTGGTGGCAATGCCGTCGGGCACGATGCTGGCGACGGCGAGCGCCGCATCCGGCGTCGTCGCCGGCAGCTCGTTGGGCGGCGGGCCGGGCTCGAAGCCGTCGGTGCCGAAATAGCGGTGCAACGGCACGTCGAGAGAATCGAGCCAGATGATCGGGCGGCTGCCGCGATGCTCATGCGCGTGCCAGGTCCAGCCCGGGGTGATGACGAGATCGCCTTCCTCCATCAGGCATTCCTTGCCGTCGACGATGGTGTAGGCGCCGTCGCCTTCGAGCACGAAGCGCAGCGCGCTCGGCGAATGGCGATGCGGCCGCGCGACCTCGCCGGGCTTCAGGATCTGCAGCGCCGCCGTCAGGGTCGGCGTCGCGCCCATGGCGTTCGGCGTGCGCAGGTTGGGGTTGTTGAAGCTGAGGACACGGCGTTGGATGGCGGCCATATCCTGCAGGTTGAGCGCGTTCTCGACCAGCGGGCGCATCACCGACCATTTCCATATATAAGGGCGGTCGCGCTTCACCTCGGTCGAATGCGCCTCGAGCTGTTCCCAGAGCGGCGAGACATTCGCGTCCTTCCAGGCCTTGCGAACATGGTCTGGCGTGGTCGAGGGTCCCGTCGCGCTCATCATCCGTCTCCCGGTGGCGCTGCGTCTTCGGGTGCAGCGCGTTTCGCCCGGAGGATAGACGCCCGGACAGCCGGCGCGCAAATGGGATGTGCTAGGCTCGGCGGCGAGCGAGCACAGGGCCGGAGGGATCATGCCCAGCGTCAGCGAGCAAGCCGCCACATGGAGCGCCGGCCTCGATTTCGCCGCCATTCCCACGGCAGTCGTTACCGGCGCGCGCTGGCGCGTCCTCGACACGCTTGGCGTCGCCTTCGCCGTCGCCGCGCAAGAGTACGGCCGCAAGATCCGCGCCGGCGCGCTGGCGATGGGCGGGCAGGGCCGTGCCCATATCCTCGGCTTCGCCGGCACCACCGCGCCGCAGCCGGCCGCGCTCGCGAATGGCGCGATGGCCTCGGCGCAGTCCTTCGACGACACGCATAACGCGACCATCGTCCACGTCACCGCGAGCCTGCTCTCGGCGTGCCTGGCGCTCGGCGAGGAAATCGACGCCAGCGGCGCGGAGTTCATGACCGCGCTGATCGCCGGCAGTGAGCTCGCTTGCCGCATCGGCCTGGCGGCGCCGCTGCAATTCCACAAGCGCGGCTGGCATCCGACCGGGATTTTCGGCGCGGTCGGCGCGACCTATGCCGCCTGCCGGTTGCTGCGCCTCGATGCCAAGCAGACCGCGCATGCGGTCGGCATCACCGGCAGCTTCGCCGCCGGCATCGGCATCGGTATGCGCGAGGGCGCGGAATCGCCCAATCTCCATGCCGGCTGGGCGGCGCAATCCGGAATTGCCGCGGCGCTGCTCGCCAAGCACGGCCATACCGGGCCGATGGAAGTATTCGAAGGCACCGGCGGTCTGCTGCCGACCCATGTACAGGAAAAGGACTATCGCTTCGATTTCGCCGGCGCGCTCCACGGACTCGGCGCGCGCTGGGAATGCCAGACCATCTCGCTGAAGCCCTACCCTTGCGCGCATGTGCTGCATTCCTTTATCGACGCCATCCTCGCGCTGCGCGCCCAAGGCTTGCAAGCGAGCGACGTCCAGCGCATCCGCTGTCCGATCGCCGATTACATGATCGGCGTGGTGTGCGAGCCGCGCGCGCAGAAGGTTGCGCCGCAGAACGATTGGCAGGGCAGGGCGTCGTTACCCTATTCGCTCGCCGAGGCGCTGGTCACCGGCAAGCTCGACGGCATTTCTTATCGCGGTGACGCGGCGACGCGCAGCGAAGTGCGCGCGCTCGCGCAAAAGATCGAGCACGAGATCGACGCGACGGCCAAACCCGGCCAGTTCAAGGGCTGGGTGATCGCCGAGACCACTGACGGCCGGACGCTGGAGCGCGTCGAGCCTTACAACCGCGGCAGCGCCGAGCGGCCGTTGCGCGATTTCGAGATCCTCAAGAAATTCCGCGACAATGCCGGCGCGCGCTTCGATGAAGCGCGCATCGCCGCGATCGAGCGGGCGGTGCAAGCCCTCACCGGCGACGCTCAAGCCACCGGCGCGGTGCGACGGCTCGGCTCGGCTTGCGCGATGTGAGCGATCAGCAAAGACCCCCGCTCGCGCTGCGCGATGCGGGGGTCGGTTTGCGAAGCGAGCTTCGCGCCCGGGATGATCTCGGGCTCAAACTTGGATTTTTAGGTTCCGTCGCCGAAACCAAGCGATCCGGCAACACCCACTATGCCCGGCGGAGTCATGCCGTTGAGCAGCCTCCTTCGGCGGTTGTCGAAGCGATTTAATCAGCAGCGGCGAAGAGAATCGGTGGAGTCATGTCCATGGACATCCTCCTGTTCTGATCGCCTCTAGCAAAAATCCGTCACGATCCGAAGTCAAGCACGATCGCGACGAACGGGACAGCAAGGATGCCCGATCTCTTAGATTTTTTACGCGGGCGCACGTCTTCGGAGTAATATCGATCAAGTCCCTTCGCGTCGTGGAATCGTGGAGGCGGCATGTTCGAGGAAGATTTCTGGCTGGAATGCGCTGTCGCGCTGCGACAGCAAGCTGCGGCTGCGCCCGAGCCCGGGCAGCGGAACGAGCTCCTTGAGCTCGCGCAGGTATGCGATGCGGTTGCGTGCAAGATCGAGGAACGCGGGCCTAGCGGCTGACGGGTTGCGACGGCGTTGCGTGCCTCGTGCCGCAACGTCCCGATATCGGTTCGACATGAGTGGAGGACTCGGCCATGGCGACGACCATCCGGAATCCGATCGAATGGGGCTACGACCAGGTCAGGCACGCGGCATCCGGCATCGCCGTTACCGGCCGCGCGGTGCGCGGCGACCGCGAGCATGTGGCGGCGCCGGCGGTCCGCAAGATTCGCACGGCCGATCTCTGGGACGCGCTGGCGAAAGGCCTGGACGATTTCGGCACGTCGCGCACCGATGTGATCTTCCTGTGCATCATCTATCCGATCGCCGGCCTCGTTCTCGGCCGGCTTGCGGTCGGCTCGGGCATGTTCCCGCTGCTCTTCCCGCTGGTATCGGGCTTCGCGCTGATCGGCCCGTTCATCGCGGTCGGCGTCTATGAGTTGAGCCGGCAGCGCGAGGAGGGGCACGAAACGGATTGGGCGACGGCCTTCGCCGTGGTGCGCGCGCCGTCCTTCGCCGCGATCGTCGCGCTCGGCCTCGTGCTTGCCGCCATCTTTCTTGTCTGGCTGATTACAGCGCAGGCGATCTACGCCGTGACGCTGGGCGCGCAACAGCCGGCGTCGCTCGGCGCTTTTATCCGCGACGTGCTGACGACGCCGCGCGGCTGGGCCCTCGCCGCGATCGGCATTGGCATCGGTTTCATCTTCGCGCTCGTCGTCTTCGCCATCAGCGTCGTGTCATTTCCGCTGCTGCTCGACCGCGATGTCGGCCTCGGGACCGCCGTTGGCACCTCGTTGCGCGTCATCGCGGCGAATCCGGTGCCGATGGCGATCTGGGGCGCGATCATCGCGGCCGGCCTCGTCGTGGGCTCGATACCGCTGCTGCTCGGGTTGATCATCGTCGTGCCGGTAATCGGCCATGCGAGCTGGCATCTCTATCGCAAGGCCGTGGCGCGATAGGCACCGCGCTCTCGTCGATCGCGTTTAAGGCTTCACCGGCACGAATTGCGTCGTGAGCAGCTCGTCGGTCGCGGGCTTCTTGTCGAGCATGCCCATCTCGACGTAAGTGTCCTTCAGCACCTCGATCGCTTGCGGATCGAAGCTGCCGTCGTCCGACATCATCGCGATCTCGCCGTCATAGGTCTTGGTCATGACGGCGGTGCTCATATGCATCACATCGGACGAGATTTTGATGGTTTCGTCGCGATGGCTCTTCATGAAAGCGACCGCGGCGAAGAAGCCCTTAAGGAAGCGCGCGACTGTGTCGGGATGCTGCGCCACCAGATCTTTGCGCGCCATCAGCACGTGATTGTGAAAATGCGGCACATAGCTTCCCATCGTGGTGACGATCTTGGCCTTGCCCTTTTCCTCGAGGGTCAACCCGCCTTCCGTCGCACCCATGAAGCCGTCGGTCTGATGTGTCTCCATCGCCGAGGCGCTGGCTTCGAAGCCGCCGAGCGCCACGGTGCGGATGCCGTCCGGTCCCCAGCCTTGCGCGACGGCCAGCCGCTTGATCAGCCATTGCGGGAACGAGCCGTTGGTCGCGACGCCGAGAAGCCGGCCTTTGAGATCGGCGACCTTGTTGATCGACGAATCCGCGGCGACGACGACGGCGAAGTTGCTGGGGGCCCCGGCGACGGCGGCGATGCCGACGACCGGCGAGCCTTTCGCGCCGAAGACCAGGCTGGTGCCGCCATCGATGCCGATATCGATGCTGTCCGAGATGAGGCCTTGCTGCAGTTTCGCCCCGCCGCTCATCGTCACGATGTCGACATCGACGCCGTTTTTGGCGAAGAGACCCTCCTTCACACCGATGTCCAGCGGGATCATCGCCCAAATCACATTGATCGCCTTGCCGGCGCGAATCTTGTCGGCCGCATGCGCGCCCGCGAGCGGCGCCGCGACGATCGCCGCGGACAGGGCAAGAGCCAGCACGCGAGAGCGGGGAAACGTCATCGTTGTCGCCTCAGGGCTTTACGGGGACGAACCGGGTCGTCAGGATCTGATCGTCGCGCGGCTTCTCGGTGAGCATTCCCATCTCGATGAAGGATTGCTTCAACGCATCGATCGCCGACGGATCGAAATGCCCGTCATCCGACAGCTCCGGGCGCTCAATATCATAAACGCGATCGACGAGCGCGCGGTCATGATGCAGTACGCGCGCCGCAATATCCCCGGTCTTTTCCTTGTTGGCTTTGATGAACGCGATCGAGGCGAAAAGCCCCGTGAGGAAGCGGCGGAGCACGTCCGGGCTCTGCTGCACGAAATCGGTGCGCGCGAAGATCATTTCGGCGTGATAGTTGGGCGCGAACTGACCCATTTGCGTCACGATGCGCCCGATCCCCTGCTGTTCGAGCAAAAGTCCCGTGGCCGTGGCCGTCATCATCGCGTCGACCTGGCGCGTCCGCAGCGCCGAGAGGCTCGCATCGGGCGAGCCAACCGAGATGCTGCGGATGCCGTCCGCGCCCCAGCCCTCGACAACGGCGAGATGTTTCACCAACCATTCCGGCAAGCCGCCGGTGGTCGCCCCCGAGACCAGCTTGCCTTTCAAGTCCGCGACCGTCTTGATCGGCGAATCCGCGAGCACCACGACCGAGAAATTGCGCGGCGCATTGCCCAAGACGGCGACCGCGATGGTCGGCGCGCCTTTGACCGAGAGCGCGGCGCCCGAATTGCCGGCGAGGCCGACATCGAGGCTGCCGGCGGTGAGGCCCTGTTGCACGCGCGCCTCGCCGCTCATGGTCGAGATTTCGACATCGACGTCGTATTTGGCGAAGATGCCCTCTTCGACTCCGACATCGAGTGGGAGGAACACCCACTGGCTGCCGACGGCTTTTGCAGCGCGCACCTTGTCCGCGGCTTGCGCCGGGAGGATCGCGAGCAAAGCGATCGCGGCGACGATCGCTGCCTTCCACATCAAGGCTTCACCGGCACGAACCGGGTGGTGAAGAGCTTGTCGTCGGGCGGGCGTTCGCTGAGGATGCCCATCTCGACGAAGGAATCCTTGAGCAGCTTGATCCCGTCGGGATCGAAGGTTCCATCGTCCGACAGCATCGACAGCTCGTCGTCATAGGTGCGGTCCATGACGGCGGGGCTCTGGTGCAGCACGCGCGTCGCGGCCGCCGTCGCCTCCGCCTTGTGGTGCTTCACATAGGCGATCGAGGCGAACATGCCTTTGAGGAAGCGCTCGATCAGGTCGGGGTGCTCGGCGACCAGATCGGTGCGCGTCGAGACCACCTGGGTGATCAGATGCGGCGCGTATTGTTCCATATTGGTGATGATGCGCCCGCGCTTTTCCTCTTCGAGCTTCAGCCCCGCTTCGGTCGCGCCCATGAAGCCATCGACCTGATGGGCGAGCGTCGCGGCAAGGCTCGCCTCGAAGCCGCCGGTCGCGGTGGTGCGGATGCCGTTGACGCCCCAGCCCTCATGTAGCGACAGGCGCTTGATCAGCCATTCGGGCAGCGAGCCGGCGGTCGCGGTCGCGAGCAGCCGGCCTTTGAGATCGGCAACGGTCTTGATGTCCGAATCGGCGGCGACGTTGACCGAGAAGTTGCGCGGCGCGCCGGCATAGGCGGCGACGGCGATGGCCGGCGAGCCTTTCATCGACAGCGCCATCGAGGTACCGCTGGCGAGACCGATATCGATGCTTTTCGCGATCAGCGCCTGCTGGAACTTGGCGTCGCCCGGCAGCACCGAGATCTGCACGTCGAGCCCATATTTGGCGAAGATGCCCTGCTCGACGCCGATATCGAGCGGCGTGTAGATCCATAGCACGTCGATCGCCTTGCCGACATGGAGCGTGTCGGCGGCGCGCGCCGGCAATGTCGCGAGAAGCGCGAGCGCCGCCGCGGCGATGAGACAGGCTCTGAGGTCATTGCGAGGAGCAAAGCGACGAAGCAATCCAGGGATCTTTGCGACTGGATTGCTTCGGCCTCGACAAGCTCGGCCTCGCAATGACGAAGTTTCTAGCTGCGCCGGCATTTGAACAAACCCTAAGGCTTCACGGGCACGAATTGGGTCGTGAAGAGCTCGTCATTGGGCGGCTTGTGATCGAGGATGCCCATCTCGACAAAGGAGTCCTTGATCACCTCGACGGCTGCGGGATCGAAATGCCCGTCATCTTCGAACATCGAGATCTCGTAGTCATAGGTGCGGTCCATCACCGCCTTGGATTGATGCAGAACGTCCATCGCGATCTCGGTGGTCTTCGCCTTGTTCGCTTTCTCGAAGGCAATGGTGGCGAAGAAGCCCTTGAGGAAGCGGTTGACCAGATCGGGCTTGTCCGCGATCAGGTCCTTGCGCGCATAGACGACATGGGTGATGAATTTCGGCGCGTATTTCTCCATGCCGACGAGGACCTTGCCGTCGCCGCGTTCTTCGAGCCCGTAGCCCGCCTCGATCGCAGCCATGATGCCGTCGATCTGGCCGGTCCTGAGCGCGGCGAGCGACGGCGTGAAACCGCCGAGCGCCACGGTCTTGACCCCATCTTTGCCCCAGCCTTCCTGCACCGCGAGACGATGGGCGAGCCAATCGGTCAGCGAGCCGGCGGTGGTGACCGCGAGCAGCTTGCCCTTGAGATCGGCGACGGTCTTGATCGGCGAATTGGCGCCCACCACGACCGAGATGTTGCGCGGCTCGGCGGCGAAAGCGGCAACGGCGAAGACGGGCGCGCCTTTGGCGACAAAGGCCATGGATGGACCGCTGCCGAGGCCGAAATCGATGCTCTTGGCGGCAAGTGCCTGCTGCACCTTGGCATCGCCGCCCAAGGCGGTGATTTCGACGTCGATTCCGTATTTAGCGAAAATGCCTTCGCGCATGCCGGTGTCGAGCACGACGAAGGTCCAGGCGACGTCGGCCGATTTGGCCGCGACCACATGATCAAGGGCCTGCGCGGGAGCCAGATTCAACGCCAGCACCGCAACCGCTGCGACCGCGCTGCTTAAAGCCCATTTGCCAAAACGATTCATCGCCGCCCTCTCCCCGTAATTCTTGTTGCTTCGACCGTTTTATCGAAGCCGAGAATAGTTGACGCGCTCCGCGCTGTCGATCCCGCGCGGCGCGTTACGGCTTCACCGGCGTGAAGCGGGTGGTGAAAAGCTGATCGTCGCCGGGCTTCCGGTCGAGGATGCCCATGTCGATGAAGGAATCCTTGAGGATCGCGACCGCCTTGGGATCGAAACGTCCGTCGTCGCTGAGGATCGCCGCCTCGTGATCGTAGATCTTCTCGAAGACCGCAGGGCTCTCGTTGAGCAGCGGCGCCATGAAAGCCGCGGTCGCGGCCTTGTTCGCCTTGGCGTAACGGATCGAGGCAAAGAAGCCCTTGAGGAAGCGCGCGACGAGATCGGGGTTGCTGGCCACCAGATCTTTGCGCGCGAACACCACATGGGTCATGAAATCCGGCACGAAGGTCTCCGCGCCGGCAAGCACGCGCGCCTGGCCCTTATCGGCGAGGATGTAGGCGTTCTCGGTGCCGGTCATCATTGCATCGACCTGATGGGTGAAGAGCGCGCCGTTCATCGCCGCGCCGGCGCCGAGCGCGATCGTCTTGATGCCGTCGGGTCCCCAGCCTTCGTGGACGCTGAGGCGCTTCACCAGCCATTCGGTCAGGGAGCCGGTCGTGCTGATGGCCAGCGTCTTGCCCTTGAGGTCGGCGACGGAGTTGAGCGGCGAATTCGCCGTCGTCGCGACCGCGATCGTGCCGGGCGGCCCGGCGAACACCGCGACCGCAATGGTCGGCGACCCTTTCACCTCGAAAGCCATCGCCGGACCGCTGCCGAGGCCGACATCGATGGCGTCGGCGGCGAAGGCCTGTTGCAGCTTGGCGTCGCCGGTGAAGGCGGTGATCTCGAGGTCGACGTTGTATTTGGCGAAGATGCCCTCATGCGTGCCGAGCTCGAGCATCGACATCGGGAACGAGACCTGGACCGCCTTGCCGGCGCGCAGCTTGTCGGCGGCCGCCGCGGGGCCGTTCGCGGCGGCAAGCGCGATCAGGCAAAGCGCCGCCGCGGCGCTGCGGGCTTTCATCGGCCGCGCCTTCAGGGCTTCACCGGCAGGAACTGCCGCGTCAGCATCTGATCGTCGTTCGGTTTCTTATCGAGGATGCCGAGATCGACGAAGGAATCCTTGATCAGCGCGAGGCCCTGCGGATCGAATTCGCCGTCCATCACCATCATCGGCATCTCGACGTCGTAGGTCTTATCCAGCACCGCCGGGCTCTCATTGAGGATCGGCTGGACGATCGCCAGCGACGCCGCCTTGTTCGCCTTGATCCATTGCAGCGAGGCGAAGAAGCCTTTGAGGAAGCGACTGACCTCGTCGGGATCGCTGGCGATCAGATCCTTGCGGGCGAAGATCACATGGGTGACGAAATGCGGCACGAACTTCTCCATGCCGACCAGCACGCGGCCCTCATGCTTCTCTTCGAGCTGGAAGCCGTTCTCGAGCGCGCCCATCACGCCGTCGACCTGGCCCGCGCGCAGCGCCGCGGTCTGCTGCACCGCGTCGCCGATCGCGACGCGGCGGATGCCGTCGGGACCCCAACCCTCGGTCGTCGAAATCTTCTTCACCAGCCATTCGGTGAGCGAGCCCGTCGTGCTGATCGCGAGCAGCTTGCCCTTCAGGTCGGCGACGGTCTTGATCGGCGAATTCTCGCCCACGGTCACGGCGATGTTGCGCGGCTCGTTGGCGAAGGCGGCGACGGCGAGGATCGGCGCGCCCTTCACCGCGAAGGCCATCGCCGGGCCGCTGCCGAGACCGAATTGGAGGCTGCCGGAAAGCAAGCCCTGCTGCAGCTTGGCGTCGCCCGAGAAGGCGGCGCTCTCCACGTCGAGCCCGTATTTGGCGAAGATGCCTTCATGGACGCCGACATCGATCGGCGTGAAGGTCCAGGCGGTGCCGACCGCCTTTCCGACAACGACTTTGTCGGCCGCTTGCGCCGGCGCGACGAGGCCGATGCCGAGGATCAACGCGGCAAGCGCTGCAAAAGGACGCGCGCTCATGGCGTCACCGGCACGAAACGGGTGGTGAGGATGTCGCCGGTCGCCGGCTTCTTGTCGAGGATGCCCATATCGAGGAAGGACGTCTTCAGCACCTCGATCGCCTGCGGATCGAAATGGCCGTCGCTTTCGAGCCATGGCGCCAACTCGTCGTAGATGCGACTCATGATCTCGGGGGTGTTGTGCAGTTCGCGCACCGCGATGTGCGTCGTCTCGTCCTTATGGGTTTTCATGAAAGCGATCCCTGCGAAGAAGCCCTTGAGGAAGCGCTCAACCAGATCGGGGTTGTTCTGGATGAGGTCGTTGCGCGCGAAGATCACATGCGCGTGGAAATGCGGCGCGAATTGCGCGAGGCTGAAGGCGACATGGCCGTCGTGATGGCTGTCGAGCAGATAGCCGACTTCCGGCGGCCCGGTCATGGCATCGGCCTGATGCGTCTTGATCGCGGCGACGTTGGCGTCGATCGAGCCCTGGCCGGCGGTGCGGATACCGTCCTTGCCCCAGCCTTGCTGGATCGACATCTGCCACACCAGCCATTCGCTGATCGAGCCGACGCCGGGCATCACCACGAGCTTGCCTTTGAGGTCGCGCGGCGCTTTGACTGGCGAATCCGCGGCGACGATGATCGTCACCGTCTTGGGCTCGCCGGCGAAAGCGGCGACGGCGCGCACCGGCGCGCCCTTGGCCGCGAAGGCCATGGCGGCGCCGCTGCCGAGACCGAAATCAATGCTGCCCGCGGTCATCGCCTGCTGCAGCTTGGCGTCGCTGCCGTTGTTGGTGATGTCGAGATCGATGCCGTATTTCGGCCAGATCCCTTCCTCGATGCCGATCTGCAGTGGCAGGAACGCCCAGAGCGCGACCGCGGTACCGGCATGGACTTTGTCGAGCGCATCGGCGCGCGGCGCCGATATCGCGGCTGCAACCAAAGCTAGAGCGAGCGCTCGCGTCCATCGCATCGACGTTCCTCCCTTTTTTGCGAAATTACGGCAAGCGCCGCGGCCTGTCGATCTCCTGTCGTCCGATCTCTTGTCGCCACGGGCTCGCGTTACGGCGTCACCGGCACGAACCGCGTGGTGAGGAATTGGTCGTCGCTCGGCGCTGCGGGAAGCATGCCGAGCTCGACCCAGGACTGCTTCAGGAGCGCGATCGCCTGCGGATCGAAATGACCGTCGTCGATCAGCATGCCGACCTCGGCGTCATAGGTGCGGTCGGCGATCGAGGGGCTCGCCTGCAGCACGCGGACAGCGGTCTCCGAGGTCGTGGCCTTGTCGCTCTTCATAACTTTTACCGCTGCGAAGAAGCCCTTGAGGAAGCGCTCCAGCACGTCGGGGTGATCGGCGATGAATTGCTTGCGGGCGAAAATGATATGCGCGTGGAAATGCGGCGCGTATTGCGCGAGATGGACGGCGATCCGGCCCTCATGCCGGTCCTCGAGATTGAAGCCGACCTCCAGCGGCCCGATCATGCCGTCGACCTGGCCGGTGCGCAGCGCCGCGAGATTGGCCTGCACCGAGCCTTGCGAGACCATGCGCACGCCGTCGCGGCCGAGACCCTCCGCCGCCGCCATGCGGCGCAGCAGCCATTCGCTGACCGAGCCGAGGCTCGGCATCGCCACGAGCTTGCCCTTGAAGTCGGCCGCCTTCTCGATCGGCGAATTCGCGCCGACCATGATCACGACGCTGCGCGGCTCTTCGGCGAAGGCCGCGACGGTCAGCACCGGCGAGCCTTTGACCGATGCCATCATGTCCGAGCCGGCGCTCAAGCCGACATCGATGCTGTCGGAGGCGAGGGCCTGCTGCAATTTCGCGCCGCTGCCGAGATCGCTGATCTCGACGTCGATGCCGTATTTGGCGAAGAGGCCTTTCTCGACGCCGATATCGAGCGGCAGGAAAGCCCAGAGCGAGCCGATCGATTTTCCGGCGCGCACGGTGTCGGCGGCCTGCGCCGGCTGCGCCGCGGCGATGATGCACGCGAGGCAAAGCAACAACTTGGCGATGTATCCCGGCACCGGCGCTCCCGACGATTGGCGAACACCAGCCTAAACGGATTCGCCGCGCTAATGCCAGAACGGCTTCAGGCCCGAGACCTCCTTGCCGGCGGCGCAAGCGGTCGCGATCAGCGCTCGGGCGCGCGCCAGGTCCTTGCCCGAGATCAAGCCCATGGCGAAGGCTTTTTCCGGCTTCTGCTTCGCACGGCGCCGGGAGCGGACAAAGGCGTCGGCCATCGTCGCGTGAACCTGCATATCGTTGAGCTTGCCCAAGGCGGACTGCATGGCCTGCAATGCTTGGCCGTGATATTTCAAGCACCGTCTCGCGCCGCCATGGTCGTAGAGGCTGGCGAAGAACTCGTCGGCATAGCGCAGCTTCTTGACCGCGATGCGCAATTTGTGGCGGTGATGCGGATCGAGCTTGTCGAGATGCTTGACGCGCTTGACGATCTTGCGATCGCGGCGCGCCAGTTCCTCGGCGGCGAAGTCCGCAACGCGGCGCTCGCGGCGCCCGGCGATCAGCGGCGCGCTCGTTCGCGACCAGCCGCCGCCCGCAATCCACAGCGCCGTGTCGAGCGTCGTGGCGCGATAACGGTCGCTCGCGATCGCCGCCTTTGCCCGCTCGAGGCTCGCGCGGCGCCGGTGCTTGAGGTCGCTGTCGAGCGCCGCCAGCGCGGCGCCGTCGGCTCGTTCTTGCTGCAGCGGCTCGACGCCCTCGCGAATAAGGACGTCGAGATCGCGCGCCGGGCCGAGCTCGCCGAGCAGCCATTTGAGATTTTTGCGGATGCGCGCGCTCTCGGCGTCCGGCAACAGCGTCTTGAAGAAAGCCATCGCCGCGCGGAGCCGCCGCAAGCCGACCCGCATCTGATGCACGCCCTCGCGGTCGCCGGCGGCGATGGCCTCGCGGTTGCCGGCAAGGTGATGCAGGCAGGAGAGGGCGATGACCTTGAACGCTTCGCCCGCGGTCATGTCGCGATCGAGAACGACGGTGTCATCGAAGACCGGCGCTGCCGTCTCGCCGGCGCTGAGGGCGTAGCCGCGTTCGGCCTTGGCTTTGGCGCTGTAGCCGACCGACACCGTCTTCGCGATCCGGCGCGCGAGGTCGATTGCCGGCGCCGGGTCGCCGGCTTTCAATTCGATCTCGATCTCGCTGATCGGCGCGCGGCGGCGGCGCGTTTTCACCTCGCCGCGGTCGATCGCGAGCTCGATTTCGCTGCCGCGATGCCGCAGCGGCACCGCGACGCGCTGCACGTCGGTCTCGAAGACCGGCCGCAAACGATGGCGCAGCTTCTTCAGCCGGAAGCGATCGAGCGCGGTGTGTTTTGCGAAAGCGAGGTCCGGCTCCGGTCCGGCGATCTGGCTTTCCCATTCGTGCCGGCCGAACGGGCCGGCAGCGCCCTTGGGATCGGCTTTGACGGTCTGCAGCCGCCGCGCGCCGACACGGCGGACCCGCAAGGACATGCCTTCATCGCGCAGCGCACAGCCCGGCGTGTCGTAATAAACCGAGACGAGATGCTGACGCTTGATCGGGGCGCGCTCCATGCGCCGAAACCAAGCGGCCTTCAGCAGGCGCCGCGCGGCGGCGCCGGTCGCTTCCAGCTTCAGCTCGACTTCGTTGGCCATGGGGATCCCGACTGTGGTTCCCGTATCAACCCCCGGACACGCGATTATGTTTCCCGGCGATGGACTCGGTTAAATGCCGGGCGTAACGTTTGCGGCCAAAGCGCGACGCTTGGCGGGAGGAGCCGCATGGCGACGATCATCGAAGGCGCGGCCGATTGGCGCGGTCCGGACATGGCGAAATCGACCGCCTGGATCCACGATTGGACCAAGGACGAGGTCGCCGAGATCGAGCGTGCCTTCCTTGGCGCGCGCGCCGCGGGCAGAACGCTCGAGACCTTGACGCACGAGGATTTCCCGCTGCCGACCGTCGCGCCGCGCTTCTTGGCGGCGCGCGAGCGGCTGGAGAATGGCGGCGGCCTGCAGCTTTTCCGCGGCTTTCCCAACGCGCGGTACAGCAAGGACGAGCTGCGGCTCATCTATTGGGGCATGGGCAAGCATCTCGGCACCGCGCGCTCGCAAAGCCGGGTCGGCGATCTCCTCGGCGATGTGCGCAATTTCGGCGTCGTCACCGAAAGCGCCGGCGGGCGCGGCTATCAGTCGAACCAGCGCTTAAACTTCCACACCGATAGCTGCGACGTCACCGGGCTGTTCGTGCTCAACGTTGCCAAGGAGGGCGGCCTCAGCAAGCTCGCGAGCTCGGTCGCGGTGCGGAACGAGATCGCGCGCCGCCGCCCCGATCTGCTCGAGGTGCTCTACCAGCCCTTCTATTGGAGCTGGAACAAGCAGGAGCCGCCGGGCGAGAAGCCCTATTACCCGCAGCCGATCTTCAGCGAACGCGACGGCTATTTCTCCTGCCGCTATATCGACGGCCAGATCAAGAACGCGCAGGCTTTCGCGGGCGTGCCGCACTTCACCCCGGCACAGATCGAGGCGCGGGCGCTGATCGACGAGCTCGCCAACAGCGAGGCGTTCAATTTCTCGATGATGTTCCAGCCGGGCGATCTGCAGCTCGTCAACAACCACACCTGTTTCCATGCGCGCACCGCTTTCGAGGACTGGCCGGAGGACGAGCGTCACCGCCATCTCCTGCGCATGTGGCTCGCCATGCCGAATTCGCGGCCGCTCTCGCCGCTGATGGCGACGATCTACCAGGACCAGCGCGCCGGCGCGGTGCGCGGCGGCTTCCCCTCGCGCACCGGCCGGCATGTCTTCAACACCTACGTCATGACCGATTAGCCGTACGGCCTCGCGGCGCGGGCGACAATTCCTGAGGGAAATCGCCGCCAAGCCTCGCGAATCGCGCGGCGGAGCCATGCTTAGCCGCGTGCAATCGCCGCACGAAGCCTATGGGCAAGACTGCCGGAGGCGGGCTAATATCCGGGCAATCCGGCCACCAGTTGAAAAAGGGATGGGAGCGCTATGGCTGAAGTGTTGGTCTGCAAGAATGGCGATATCGCCGAGGGCGGGGTCCGCGTCATCACCGCGGGGGCGGTGGAGATCGGCGTGATCCGCCAGGGCGGCAAGTATTACGCCTATCGCAATCACTGCCCGCATCAGGGCGGGCCGGTCTGCGAAGGCATCCGCATGCCGCAGGTCGTCGATGTGATCGCCGCCGATCGCACCTTCCTCGGCCAGGATTACAACCGCAGCGACATGCATATCGTCTGCCCCTGGCATTCCTACGAATTCCATCTCGAGGACGGGGTCAATGTCTGCGACAAGCGGATCCGCTTGCAGAAGTTCAACGTGGTCGAGAAGGACGGCGCCGTTTATGTCAACGTCTGACGAGCGCAAGGCCAAGATCGCCGAGCTCGCCAGCGACGTCGCGGCGCTGTTCGCCACGGTGATCGAGGAGGACAAGCTCGGCGATGTTCCGGACGATTCGCTGGGACAGCTTTTCGCCAGCGTGGTGCGGCTCTATGCGGCCAAGGCGCAGGTCGGCAATCCGCCGCGGCCCTTCGCGCGCAACAGCGGCATCACCGCCACCGACGTGATGATCGGCTGCACCGCGATGCTCGAAGGCGTCAACGTGCCGCTCTTCGATCTCGCCCTCTGGCAATCATGGTCGACGGTCGGCAAGCGCCAGCCGGAAGACGCCGACGCCGAGACCGGCGCCGAGCAACACTGAGACGGAGTTCCCGTAGCCGATGGATAGCGTCAGCTTCCGCGATCTCGCAGTCGAAGCCTTCGATACCAAGACGCTGCTGAGCCACGCGCAGCAGCAGGCGCAGCAGCGCCGCTACGAGGATTTCCTGATCGTCGACGTCGACGCGCATCACTACGAGACCGACAGCTTCGCCGAGATCGTCCAATACATCGAAGACCCGGTGATGCGCGATCAGGCGCTCTATCAGGGCTTCGGCCGCGCCGGCCTGACCGGGGGTCCGGGCGGCTATCAGAATCTCGTCGGCCGGCTGACGCGCTATCCCGGTGTCCACAAGGAAAAGACGCCGGCGACCCCGCATCGCGACATCACCCTGACCAAGCGCTGGATGGACGCGATCGGCATCGACATCGCCTGCATGTTTCCGACGCCGATGCTGCAGCTCGGCACCTGCCCGCGCATCGAGGTCGAGACCGCGCTCGCCCGCGCCTATAACCGCTGGCTCTGCGAGCGCATCCTCGCGCATGAGCCGCGACTGCGCTCGACGCTTTATCTGCCGTTCCGCGATCCCGAAGCCTGCTACCAGATGGTCGAGGATTTCGGCGACAAGAAGGGCGTGCTCGGCTTCACCGTGGTCTCGCCGGGCAAGAAGGCCGTCCACGACAACGCTTTCATGAAGACCTGGCGCGCGATCGAAGAGCGCGGCCTCAACCTCGTCTTCCACGGCGCCTATACCTGGGGCGGCGACCAGCATGCCGAGCTCTGCAACCGCTTCATCGCGGTGCATGCGCTGGGCTTCACCTGGTTCAACATTCTTCACATGACCAACTGGCTGGTGAACGGCTTGCCGGAGCGCTTCCCCAAGCTCAAGCCGGTGTGGATCGAATCGGGCCTCGCCTGGATCCCCTTCCTGATGCAGCGCCTCGACAATGAGTGGATGATGCGCTCGTCGGAAGTGCCGCTCTTGAAGCGCAAGCCTTCGGACTATATGCGCGAGATGTATTATTCGACGCAGCCGATGGAGATGGTGAACAATCGCGAGGCCTTGGAGCTCACCTTCAAGATGATCAACGCCGAGACCCAACTCCTCTATTCCTCCGACTACCCGCATTGGGACATGGATCTGCCGTCGACGATCTACGATCTGCCGTTCCTCTCGGAGCAGGCCAAGCGCAACATCCTCGGCGGCAATGCCCGCCGCGCTTTCAATCTCGAGCCGGTGATGTCGGAGGCGAAGATCAAGCGCCTCGCCGAGCGCACCGCGGCGGAGTAGGCGCATGGACAGCCTCAGCCTGCGCGATCTGACGGCGGCCTCGGTCGCCGAGATGGATACGAAGACGCTCCTGGCTCATGCCGAGCAACAGGCGATCCAGCGCCGCTACGAGGATTTCCTCATCGTCGACGTCGACGGGCATCACTACGAGAACATGTCCTATGCCGAGATCTTCGATTACATCGAAGACCCGGTGATGCGCGACCAGGTGAAGTATCAGGGCTACGGCCGCGGCGGCATCACCACCGCGAGTTCTGGCGGCGGCTATCAGAATCTGATGGGCCGCGTTACCCGCAATCCGCGCGAAAGCAAGGAGAAGACGCCGAGCGACGTCCATCGCGACATCACGCTGACCAAGCGCTGGATGGATGCGATGGGCATCGACGTGGTGCTGCTGTTCCCGACGCCGATGCTGACCCTCGGCCTGACGCCGCGGCCCGAGGTCGAGGTCGCTCTGGCGCGCGCCTACAATTCCTGGCTCTGCGACCGGGTGCTGATCGCCGAGCCGCGCATCCGCTCGACGCTCTATTTGCCGCTCAACGACGCCGAGGCCACCTACAAGATGGTCAAGGACTTCGCCGGGCGCAAAGGCGTCGCCGGCTTCACCGTCGTCTCGCCGCATTACAAGGCGGTCTACGACAACGCCTACATGAAGAGCTGGGCGCTGATGGAGGAGGCCGGCCTGCCGCTGGTCTTCCACGGCGCCTATGCCTGGGGCGGCGATCAGAGCCTGTCGCTTTGCAACAAGTTCATCGCGGTACATGCGCTGGGCTTCGCCTGGTTCAACATCCTGCACATGACCAACTGGCTCGTGAACGGCTTGCCCGAGCGCTTCCCCAAGCTCAAGGTCGCCTGGGTCGAGAGCGGCCTGGCCTGGGTGCCGTTCCTGATGCAGCGGCTCGATAACGAGTGGATGATGCGCTCGTCGGAAGTGCCGCTCTTGAAGCGGCGGCCGTCGGACTACATGCGCGAGATGTTCTATTCGAGTCAGCCGATGGAGATGGTGAACAACCGCGAGGCCTTGGAGCAGACCTTCAAGATGATCAACGCGGAAACCCAGCTCATGTATTCCTCGGACTATCCGCATTGGGACATGGATCTGCCCTCGACGATCTACGACCTGCCGTTCCTCGGCGAGAGTGCAAAGCGCAACATCCTCGGCGGCAATGCCCGCCGCGTGTTCAATCTCGAGCCGGTGATGTCCGAGACCAAGATCAAGCGCCTGGCGGCGAAGAGCGCTGCCGAGTGAGCCCTATTCCTGAAGGAGGACGCGTATGGATTCGGTGAATTTCCGCGATTTGTCCCTCGCCGAGATCGATACCAAGACCCTGCTCAGCCATGCCGAGCAGCAGGCGATCCAGCGGCGCTACGAGGATTTCCTGATCGTCGATGTCGACGGTCATCACATGGAAACCCAATCCTATAAAGAGATCGTCGAATACATCGAAGATCCGGTGATGCGCGCCCAGGCCAAGTATCAAGGCTTCGGCGCCGGCGGCATCACCTCGGCGACCGCGGGCGGCGGCTATCAGAACCTGCTCGGCCGCGTCACCCGCCGCACCGGCGGCAATCCCAACGAGAAGACGCCGACCGACATCCATCGCGACATCACCTTGACCAAGCGCTGGATGGACGCGATCGGCATCGACCAGGTCTGCCTCTTTCCGACGCCGATGCTGACCCTCGGCCTGACGCCGCGCGCCGAGGTCGAGAACGCGCTCGCTTATGCCTATAACCGCTGGCTGGTCGAGAACGTGCTGGCGCATGAGCCGCGCATCACCTCGACGCTGTATCTGCCGCTCAACGATCCCGCGGCCAGCTACAAGATGGTCAAGGATTTCGCCGGCAAGAAGGGCGTGATCGGCTTCACCATCGTCTCGCCGCGCTACAAGGCGGTTTACGACAACGCCTATATGCGCACCTATGCGGCGATCGAAGAGGCCGGCCTGCCGCTCGTCTTCCACGGCGCCTATGCCTGGGGCGGCGATCAGAGCCTCCAGCTCTGCAACCGCTTCATGGCGGTGCATGCGCTCGGCTTCGCCTGGTTCAACATCCTCCACTGCACCAACTGGCTGGTGAACGGGATGCCGGAGCGCTTCCCGAAGCTGAAGGTCGCCTGGATCGAATCCGGCCTCGCCTGGATACCGTTCCTGATGCAGCGCCTCGACAACGAATGGATGATGCGCTCGTCCGAGGTGCCGCTGCTCAAGCGCCGTCCCAGCGATTACATGCGCGAGATGTTCTATTCGAGCCAGCCGATGGAGATGGTCAACAACCGCGAGGCGTTGGAGCTGACCTTCAAGATGATCAACGCCGAGACGCAGTTGATGTACGCCTCGGACTATCCGCATTGGGACATGGACCTGCCCTCGACGATCTACGACCTGCCGTTCCTGTCGGAGGCGGGCAAGCGATCGATCCTCGGCGGCAACGCCAAGCGCTTCTTCAACCTCGAGCCGGTGATCTCCGAGGTGAAGGTGAAGCGCCTCGCCGCCCGCGCCGCGGCGGAGTAAAAGACTAACCCTCTCCGCCCGCTTGCGGGGGAAGAGGGTGCGAGCGAAGCGGACAACCCGTTCGATCGCTCTTCGCGATCGAACGGGTTGTCGGTGAGGTGGGTCGTTGAACGACACCTCACCCTCCCACGCTTCGCGTGGGCCCCTCCCTCTCCCCGCTTCGCGCGGAGAGGGATAATTAGGACGCCGCTCTGATGGACTCCCTCAACTTCCGCGATCTCTCGGTCGAGGAATTCGACACCGCGACCTTCCTCGCCCATGCGAAGGAACAGGCGATCCAGCGCCGCTATGAGGATTTCCTCATCGTCGACGTCGACGCGCATCATTACGAGACCGAAAGCTTCGCCCGCATCTGCGACTACATCGAAGACCCGGTGATGCGCGACCAGGCGAAATACCAGGGCTTCGGCGCGCAGGGCCTGACCACGGCCGCGGGCAGCTATCAGAATCTCGGCGGCCGCGTCACCCGCAACAAGCGCCGCCTCTTGGAGAAGACGCCGGCGACGCCGCATCGCGACGTGACGCTGACCAAGCGCTGGATGGACGCGATGGGCGTCGACATCGCCTGCCTGTTCCCGACACCGATGCTCTTCCTCGGCACCACGCCGCGCAAGGACGTCGAGGTCGCGCTCGCCCGCGCCTACAACGCCTGGCTCTGCGACGAGGTGCTGGCGCCCGAGCCGCGCATCCGCTCGACGCTCTACCTGCCGTTCCAGGATCCCGATGCCTGCTACAAGATGATCGAGGATTTCGGCGACAAGAAAGGCGTGATCGGCTTCACCGTCGTCTCGCCGCATTACAAGGCGGTCTACGACAACGCGTTCGTCAAGGTGTGGCGCGCCTTGGAAGAGCGCAACCTGACCCTGGTGTTCCACGGCTCTTATGCCTGGGGCGAGGATCAGAGCCTGTCGCTGTGCAACAAGTTCATCGCCGTGCATTCCTTGGGCTTCGTCTGGTTCAATATCATCCATCTGACGAACTGGCTGGTGAACGGGATGCCCGAGCGCTTCCCCAAGCTCAAAGTCGCCTGGGTCGAAAGCGGTCTCGCCTGGATCCCGTTCCTGATGCAGCGCCTCGACAACGAATGGATGATGCGCTCGTCCGAGGTGCCGCTGCTCAAGCGCCGGCCGTCGGACTATATGCGCGAGATGTTCTATTCCAGCCAGCCGATGGAGATGGTGGGGAACCGCGAGGCGCTCGAGCTCACCTTCAAGATGATCAACGCCGAGACGCAGCTGATGTACGCCTCGGACTATCCGCATTGGGACATGGATCTGCCCTCGACGATCTACGATCTGCCGTTCCTGTCGGAGCAGGCCAAGCGCAACATCCTCGGCGGCAATGCGAAGCGCGTCTTCAATCTCGAGCCGGTGATGTCCGAGGTGAAGACGAAGCGCCTCGCCGCGCGCAACGCCGCGGAATAGGCAAAGCGACCCCTTTGTCTTGCGTCATGGCCGGGCTTGTCCCGGCCATCCACGGGTTTTAGTTTGAAAACGTGGGACGACCCGGCCGACCGCTCTTCGCGGTCGGCCCCTCACGGGTTCAATCGCCAAGAGCGATTGAACGGGTCGTCCGGCACAAGTCCGGGTATGACGGTCTAATATGCACCGGCATTCGCCGCGTCATCGGGGAGGGAAAGTTGATCGCGCATCGTCTCGTCAAAACTGTCGCCGCGGTGCTGCTGCTCGCGGGGCTCGACGCGCCGCCGGCGGTCGCGGCGACCAAGATCAACCTGCTCTATATCCCGGGCGGCGATTTCGTCCCGGCCTTCGTCGCCAAGGACCAGGGCATCTTCGACAAGCACGGTCTCGACGTCGATATGTCGATCGCCCAGAACGGCTCGGTGATCTCGGCCGCGCTCGCCGCCGACCAGGCGCAGATCGGCGTGCCGACGCCGCCGGTGCTGCTGCAAGCCAATGAGCAGGGCCTGGACCTCCTCGTCGTCGCCGGTGCGACGGTGCTGCCCTTCCCCAAGGACGCCGCGGGCGTGATCGCTCGTGAGGGGATCAACACACCCAAGGACCTCGTCGGCAAAAAGGTCGCCGTGCCCGGTTTCGGCGGCAGCTTCGACGTGATCACGCGCTATTGGGTCGGGACCCACGGCGTCGATATCCACCAGGTCAATTGGATCGAGCTGCAATTCCCGCAAATGGGCGACGGGCTGAAATCCGGCCTCGCCGATGCCGTCCTGGCGGTCAATCCGTTCTACGCCCGTATCCTCACCAGCAAGGTCGGCCACACCATGGGCGATCCCTGGGACAGCGCCCCTCCCGGCACCATGATCGTGCTCTACGCCGCGACCAAGGCCTGGGCGGCCAAGAACCCCGGGGCGATCAAAGCCTTCCGCGCCTCGCTCGATGACGGCGTCGCCTATGTGAAAGATCCGGCGCATGCCGCCGCGGTGCATGACAGCATCGCCAAATGGACCAAGCTGCCGCCCGCGGCCGCGGCGAGCATCGCCATCCCCGACGATCTCGCGCCCCATGCCAAGCCCGACGGCTTGACCTTCTGGATCAAGGCCGCGCGCGAGCAGGGCCTGATCAAGGGCAACCCCGATCCCGCCAGCCTGATCGCACCGTAGCGCCGAGGCCCGCGGCTGCGCCCGCGAATCGCTTTGCCTCGGCTCTGCCGCCGCTCTTAAATAGGCCCGGGAGCCGGTTTGGCCGGCCGGGGAGGGCCTTATGGATACGATCGAGAACATCCCGTTCCGCGATCTCGCGGTCGAGGAATTCAACACCGCGACCTTGCTCGCCCATGCGCGGCAGCAGGCGGTGCAGCGCCGTTACGAGGATTTCCCGATCGTCGATGTCGACGGTCATCATCTCGAGACCATGTCCTACGCCCAGATCGTCGAATACATCGAGGATCCGGTGCTGCGCGATCAGGCGAAGTATCAGGGCTATGGCGGCGGCGGCATCACCGCGCCGACCGGCGCCTATCAGGACCTGACCGGCCGCATCACCCGCCGCGACGGCCGCGCGCCGGAGAAGTTCCCGCCGAACGTCCATCGCGACATCACTTATACCAAGCGCTGGATGGACGCGATCGGCATCGACCAGGTGCTGATGTTCCCGACGCCGATGCTCGGCCTGCCGTTCACACCGCGGCCCGAGGTCGAGGTCGCGCTGGCGCGCGCCTATAACCGCTGGCTCTGCGAGCGCATCCTCGCCGAAGAGCCGCGCATCCGCGCCTCGCTCTATCTCCCGGCCAGCGATCCCGAGGCGATGTACAAGGTGGTGAAGGATTTCGCCGGCCAGAAAGGCGTGGTCGGCTTCACCTTCCTGACGCCGCGCTTCAAGCCGGTCTACGACAATGTCTATGTGAAGACCTACAAGCTGATGGAAGAGATGGGCCTGCCGCTCGTCTTCCATGCCGGCCTGTTCTGGGGCCGCGACGCGTCCATGAATCTCTGCAACCGCTTCATCGCGGCGCATGCCTTGGGCTTCTCGTGGTCGAGCATCCTTCACTGCACCAATTGGCTGGTGAACGGCATGCCCGAGCGTTTCCCCAAGCTCAAGACCATCTGGGTCGAGAGCGGCCTCGCCTGGGTGCCCTTCCTGATGCAGCGCCTCGACAACGAATGGATGATGCGCTCGTCGGAAGTGCCGCTGTTGAAGCGCAAGCCCTCGGATTACATGCGCGAGATGTTCTACTCGAGCCAGCCGATGGAGATGGTGAACAACCGCGAAGCGCTCGAGCTCACCTTCAAGATGATCAATGCCGAGACTCAGCTTTGCTATTCTTCGGACTATCCGCATTGGGATACCGATCTGCCCTCGACGATCTACGACCTGCCGTTCCTCACCGAGGAGGCGAAGCGCAACATCCTCGGCGGCAACGCGCTGAAGCTCCTCAATCTCGAGCCGGCGCTGTCGGAGGAGAAGCTGAAGCGCCGCGCCCAGCGCGAGGCGGCGGAGTAGGCGCGCTCTTGACTTGCCGTACGCGCGATCGTACGTATAACGCGTCCGCGCGCGGCGGCTAAGCCACTGAGGGAACGCCGAAGAACGCAAAATTGCCAAACAAAGCCAATTTTGTACGTAGAAACAATCGGTTAGAAAAATCGGGAAGGGCTCCTGCCATGAAAGTCAACGCCGCGATCGCCGAAATCCTTAAGCGCGAGGGGCTCGAATACCTCGTCTGCTACCCGCGCAACGGGTTGATCGAGGCCGCGGCCGAGGCCGGCATCCGGCCGATCCTGGTGCGGCAGGAACGTACCGGCGTGCATATGGCGGATGCGCTGGGGCGCATCTCCTGCGGCGATCGCGTCGGTGTCTTTGCCATGCAGCAGGGGCCGGGCACCGAGAACGCTTTCGGCGGCGTGGCGCAGGCCTATGCCGAATCCGTGCCGCTGGTGGTAATCCCGGCCGGCCATCCGCGCGCGCAATCGGGGGTGAAGCCTAATTTCTCGGCGACGGCGAATTTCCGCAACGTCACCAAATCGGTCGAGCAGATCACCGTGCCGTCGATGGTGCCCGATGCGATGCGCCGCGCCTTCAGCCAGGCGAAGAACGGCCGGCCCGGCCCGACCATGGTCGAGGTGCCGGTCGATCTCTGGGAAGCCGAGGTGCCGGAGCCGCTGGTTTATGAGAAGACGCCGCGCTATCGCAGCGCGCCCGATCCGAAAGACGTCGCCACCGTCGCCGCGGCTTTGGTCGCCGCCGAGCGGCCGGTGATCTTCGCCGGCCAGGGCATCCACTATGCGAAGGCGTGGAAGCAATTGCAGACCCTGGCCGAGCTCCTGGAAGCGCCGGTCGGCACCAGCAATCCCGGCAAGAGCGCTTTCGACGAAACGCATCCGCTCGCGCTCGGCGCCGGCAGCACGACGCATTCGAAGCAATTCCATGTGATGCTGCAGAAGGCCGATCTCGTCTTCGGCATCGGCTGCTCCTGGACGGCGACGCCGTTCAACATGCAGATGCCCAAGGGCAAGAAGATGGTGCATCTGACCCTCGATGCCGCCGACATCAACAAGGACATCGCCTCGAGCCTCGCGCTCGTCGGCGATGCCGGCTTGGCGCTCGACGCGCTGATCGAAGAAGTGCGCGACCGGCTCAAAGCCAAGCCGCGCGCCAATCTCGGCGCGACCGCGCGCGAGGTCGCGGCGCTGCGCGAGGAATGGCTCGGCACCTGGATGCCGCGCCTCACCTCGAATCAAACGCCGCTCACGCCCTATCGCGTGATCTGGGATCTGCTGCACACGGTCGACGTCGCGAACACCATCGTCACTCATGATTCGGGCAGCCCGCGCGACCAGCTCGTGCCGTTCTGGCAATGCAAGACGCCGCGCTCCTATATCGGCTGGGGCAAGTCGACCCAGCTCGGCTATGGGCTCGGCCTCGCGATCGGCGCCAAGCTCGCCGATCCGAAAAAGCTTTGCATCAATGTCTGGGGCGATGCCGCGATCGGCTTCACCGGCATGGATATCGAGACGGCGGCGCGCGGCAACATCCCGATCCTCTCGATCCTCTTCAACAATTCGGTGATGGCGGCCGAGCTCAACGTGATGAAATACTCGACCGACAAATATCAATCGACCGCGATCGGCGGCAATTACGCCGATTTCGCCAAGGCGCTCGGTTGCTATGGCGAGCGCGTGACCGAGCCCGGCGCGATCGTGCCGGCGATCAAGCGGGCGCTGGCCAAGATCAATGACGGCCAGCCGGCGCTCTTGGAATTCATCACCGAGCGCCAGAGCCCGCGCTCGTCCGAGGTGACGGCGCATTAATTAAGAAGCGGGAATTAAGAAGCGCGCCAGTCCTTCCAGTCCTTGAGCGTCGCCTCGGCCATGGCGGCGGCGGCATGGTACAGCCAATTCGTACCGCGCTTCTTCAGGTCGCGGCGCAGCGCGGCCAGGGCCTCGCGCGAGCCCAGATGTACATTCGCGGTCTCGGCGCCCATCGCCTCGAGCAGCAGGCGCTCATCCTGGCGCTTCGGCAGCTCGGTCAGCTCGATGCGCGTGCAATGCGGCGCGAGGCGGCGCAGTAGCCAGCCTTGCTCGACCGCGACGAACGGATCGGGCGCGCGCACCGCCCGCGCGATGATCGCGGTGTAGTAGGTCTCGGCGTCGGCGCGCAATCCGCCATAGACCGGCGGCAGTGTCGGCTTCGCCTCGCGTGCGACAAGGCCGCCGTCGCTTTGCGCGATGCCGACGTAGCGCGCGCGGCCGAGACTGCCGAGGCCGGCGATGCGGTGGACATAGCGCGGCGCGCCATTCTCCTCGGGCAGCCGGCGCGCGATCATCGCGCGCACCGGACGCGGCGGGCTCACGGCACGGAAGCCGGTGAGCTTCGCCCAGAAGCGCACCGGGTCGCGCTCTTCGCCCATCGCCATGGCGCGCAGCTCGGGATTGTTCTCTTCGAGTACGAAGGGCCGGCCGTCGCCGCGCTCGATCGTTGCGCGATAGCCCTTGAGGATCGCCGCGGTAGCTTGGCGTGCGCCGATCGACAAGCGGTGCTCGCGCTTGGCGAGCAGCGCGCTGGTCGCGAGCCGCACCAGATCGACGGTGTAGGGCATCGGCGAGGCCTCGTCGAAATCGTTGATGCCCCAGATCAGCCGGCCCTCGGCGTCGCGCCAGGTGCCGAAATTCTCGATATGCAGATCGCCGACCGCAAGCAGCTTCGGCGCGGCAGCGAGATGAGGACAGGCATCGTGATAGAGCTCGCACCAGCGATAGAAGGTCGCGCGCAGAAACGGGAAGGCGGCGTCGTGCATGCGCCGGTGTTTCACAACGATATCCGCGCCGATCAGGCCGATGCGCCGGCGTGCCCAGCGCTCATAAGCCGATGTCGCGGTGACGATGGTCATGGCCCTGCCGGCACACTGTGCCGCACCGGACGGCTCAAGGTGAAGGCGCCGCAGCTGGCATCGAGCAGCCGTGGCCGCAATCCCGGTAGCGGCAGATAGGCGGCGAGCCGCAGCCAATACCAGCGCGACAGCGGTCCCTTGCCTTCGCGGCGCTTGGCCCAGAGCCAGGCGCGGGTCATTGCGCGGCGCGTCGCCATGGTCGCGAGCGGCGCGGGCATCGCGTGCTCGGCGAGGAAATGCGCGACGGTCAGGTTGGTGTCGTGGAGAAGCTGCGGCCCGCCGTCGTTGAGCCGGTCCTGCGGCGTGCTTGGATGCAGCACCACCGGCGCATCGAGCGCAACAAAGGGCGTGGTCGCGGCGAGGCGCAGCAGCAGCGAATAGTCCTGCACGAAGACGCGCTCGTCGCAACCGCCGACGGCCAGCGCCGCATCGCGGCGGATGAGGCAATTGCTCGGCCCGAGATAGCATTCGCGCAGCAGACCCTTGAGCGCGTCTTCGATCCGCTCCGGCGGCGGCGCGCCGGCGGCGTCTTGCGCGATTCGTGCCAGCGCATCCTCGGCAGCGGCGTAGTAGCTCGATTGGCCGTAAGCGAGCGCCGCCTCGGGATGACGCGCGAGCGCGACGGCGAGCTGCGCCGTCGCCTCGGGCAGCACCACGTCGTCGCCGTCCACCAGCTTCACCAGCGGATAGCGCGCCGCGCGCAGGCCGCGATTGGTGGTGACGCTCGGTCCGGCATTGGCCTGGCTCAAGATGCGCGCGTCGCCCAGCGCGCCGGCGCGCTGCTCGAGCTCTTCGCGCGAGCCGTCGCTCGAGCCGTCATCGATGAAGATGAACTCGCGCGCGAACTCGCCGCGCTGGGCGGCGAGTCCGGCGATCACCTGCTTGAGGAAGCGCCGCTTGTTGAACACCGGAATGACGAAGCTGACGCCGGTTTGCGGCGCTCCGGCGGTCATGGCGGTCCGGCGCGACCTACGGTCAGTCGCGCTTCATAATGACGTTGCCGGACATTTCCTCGATGCTGCTCAGCTTGATCACCACGGCGGAGCCCTTCTTCTCGGGATCCGGCCGGCGCTCGGCCTCGGGGATCAGCCCCCATACTTTCTCGCGATCGGCGCCGTCGTTGAGCACGGTCGCGTCGCCATAGAAGCGGACGACGCCGCCGCGGAAGTCTTTCCCGGCCTTGGCGGCGTTGCGGTAGAACACGGCGACATGCGGGTTCTCGAGCACACGCTTGGCGGCGCTGCGGTTGCTACGCTCCCAATAGCAGAGCGAATCGTCGCTGAAGACGACGATGCTGCCCTTGGGGCTGATCTGCGGGTGCCCGTCCTTGGTCGAGGTACCGAGTAGGCACGGCGTGCCGTCCTCCAGCGCCGATTTCAGCAAGTCGCGGATGGTCTGGGTAATCTGGATCATCGGTTACTCCCCTTTTTGCCCAGACGCGCCGGGCTTCATTCCCAATCTGCGAAGATTGCGGGATTTATCGTGACTCGGCAAGACCGCCCGGCTTTGCCGTAATCGGCGCGGCGCGGCTAGAGTGGGAGCCGATGCAGAAAGTCGCGGTTCGATGTTGCATTGCCGGCGGTGGGCCGGCGGGGGTGATGGCGGGGCTGCTGCTCGCCCGCGCCGGGGTCGATGTCGTGGTGCTGGAAAAGCACGGCGACTTCTTCCGCGATTTTCGCGGCGACACGATCCATCCCTCGACGCTCCAATTGATGCACGAGCTCGGCATCCTCGACGACCTGCTGAAGCTGCCGCATCAAAAAGCCGACCATCTCTCGTTCCAGTTCGGCGATGCCAATGGCGTCATCGCCGATTTCAAGCGCACCAAGCTGCGCTGCCGGTTCGTCGCCTTCATGCCGCAATGGGACTTCCTCGATTTCCTCGCCCGGTACGCCGCGCGCTATCCGACCTTTTCCCTGAAGATGGGCGCCGAAGCGACCGGCCTCATCGAGGAGAACGGCCGTATCGTCGGCGTCACGGCGACTACGCCGCGCGGACCGCTCGAGGTGCGTGCCGACCTCGTCATCGCCGCCGACGGCCGGCATTCGAGCTTGCGCGACAACGCAGGACTCGCGGTCGAGGAGTTCGGCGCGCCGATGGATGTGCTGTGGTTCAGTCTGCCGCGCGCGCCCAGCGATCCCGACGAGACTATGGGCCGCTTCGACCCGGGCAGCGTGCTGGTCGCGATCGATCGCCGTGACTACTGGCAAATCGGCGACGTCATCGCTAAAGGCGCGTTCGACGAGATCAAGCGCCAAGGGCTCGAGAAATTCCGCGCCCATCTACGCGAGCTTGCGCCCTATCTCGGCGACCGCGTCGCGCAGCTCGACGATTGGGAGAAGGTGAGGCTGCTCACCGTCCAAGTGAACCGCGCCAAGACTTGGTACCGCCCGGGTTTTCTCGCGATCGGCGATGCCGCGCATGCGATGTCGCCGATCGGCGGCGTCGGCATCAATCTCGCGGTCCAGGACGCGGTCGCCGCTTCCAATATCCTCGCGGCGCCGCTGGCGTCGCGGACGCTGAGTGAGGACGATCTCGCGCGCGTGCAGAAGCGCCGCGAATTCCCGACGCGCGTGATCCAGGGCTTCCAGCTCATGGTGCAGAACCGCGTGCTGACGCGGGTGCTGAGCGGCGCGCCGCTCGAGACGCCCCTCGCGGTGAAGCTGCTGCGGTGCTTTCCGGCGCTGCGCGCCTTCCCCGCGCTGTTCCTGGGCGTCGGCGTGCGGCCCGAGCATGTTCGCACCGCGCCGCGCTGGCCCGAGAAGGGTTGAGCCCTCGCCCCCGGCGTGCCATAACCCGCTTATGCCGGCAAAAAAGCGTGCATCTTCAAAGCGATCGGCCGCTCGCTCGCGCCCGGTGCGGGCACCGGCGGCGCGCGCCAAAACCACCGGCGATCCCGGCGCCGCCTTTTGCGCGGCGGTCGAGCACGCCTTGAAGCGCGGCCAGCCGCAAGCGATCAGCGATGCCGCGCTGCGGCGTGTGCTGACCGCGGCGGTGCGTGTCTATGCGGCCAAGGCCGAGGAAGCCGGGCGCGAGATCGCGCCGTTCCTCGACAACGCCGTGACCGCGACCGAGACGGTGGTTGCGGCCTGTGCGATGATCCGCGCCGCCGATCTCAACCTGTTCGACGTCGCGATGTGGTTCCGGCGTCCGGTCGCCGGCGAGGAATAGGAGCGGGGAGATGGCGGAGGTCGAGATCGGCAAGCTGGCGGATTTTGCCGAGGACGATCAGCGCGTCGTCGAGGTCGACGGCGTCGAGATCGGCGTCTTCCGCCTCGGCAAGAAGCTCGTCGCCTATAAGAACGAATGCCCGCATTACGGCGGGCCGGTCTGCCAGGGCAAGATCTTCCATCAGACCGAAGAGCAACTCGGCCCCGACAAGACCAGCCACGGGCTACGCTTTTCCGACGCGCGCAACATCGTCTGCCCGTGGCACGGCTACGAGTTCAATCTCGAGACTGGCCGCCATCCGGGCGATCCGCGCGTGCGGCTCGAGCCGATCACGATCGCCGTGCGCGACGCGCGCATCTATCTGCAGGTGCCGGACAGCAGCGAATGAAGGCGGCTGAATTCGACTATGCGCGCGCCGGCACGGTCGAAGAGGTGTGCCGCTTGCTCGACGGCGCCCATGGCGACGGCAAGATCATCGCCGGCGGCCAGACGCTCGTGCCGCTTCTCGTCATGCGGCTGGCGCGGCCGAGCCTTGTCATCGATATCAACCGCCTCGACGCACTGCATGGCGTCGCCGCGACCGAGGACGGCGTCGTCATCAAGGCGGCGACGCGCCAAGCCGATGTGCTGGCGGACGAGGTCGTTCGGCGCCGGCTGCCGCTGCTGACCAAGGCGCTGCATCTGGTCGGCCACCCGCAAACGCGCAATCGCGGCACCATCGGCGGCAGCCTCGCCAATGCCGATCCCGCCGCCGAGATTTGCCTGGTCGCGCGCACCCTCGATGCGGAGATCACGGCGCGCGGCAGCCAAGGCGAGCGCAAGCTCGCGATGGCCGATTTCTGCGTCAGCGCGATGACGACGGCGCTCGCGCCCGAGGAATGCCTCACAGCGATCCGCTTTCCGGCCTGGCGCGATGCCGGCCGTATGGGTACCGGCTTTGCCGAGATGAGCGTGCGACACAGCGATTTCGCGCTGGTCGCCGCCGCCTGTCAGCTCGCCCTCGACCGGGATGGCGTCTGCCGCCGGATCGCGCTCGGCATCGGCGGCGCCGAAGCGAAGCCCTTTCGCGCGACGGCAGCCGAAGCGCGGCTCGTCGGCACCCGGCTCGAAACCGCCGATCTCGATAAGGCGATGGACGAGATGCAGCAGGCGCTGTCGCCGCTCGCCGACGTTCATGCTTCGGCGGATTACCGGCGCCGCGTCGCCGGGGCGCTCGCCGCGCGCGCGCTCGCCGAAGCGCGCGACGAAGCGCGGGTAGCCGCCTGATGTCGCAGCACGAGATCGCGCTCACCGTTAACGGCCGCGCCCATCGCGCCACCGTGCCGGCGCGGCTGACGCTGGTCGATTTCCTGCGCGATCATCTGCGCCTCACCGGCACCCATACCGGCTGCGAGCACGGCGTCTGCGGCGCCTGCTCGATCCTGTTCGACGGCCGGCCGATGCGCTCGTGCCTGATCTTCGCGGTGCAGGCGGATGGCGCGACCATCACCACGGTCGAGGGGCTTGCCCCCGAGCCTGGCGCGCTCAGCGTGCTGCAGGACTGTTTCTGGGAGACGCATGCGCTGCAATGCGGCTTCTGCACGCCCGGCATGCTCATTGCCGCGCAAGCGCTGCTGAACGAGACGCGCACACCCTCCGACGATGACATCCGCGAGGCGATCGGCGGCAATCTCTGCCGCTGCACCGGCTACAAGCAGATCGTCGAGGCGATCAAGCTTGCCGCCTCGCGGCTGCAAGGCGCCAATATGCCGCCGAAGCAAGAAGTGACCGGCGGCCATGGCTGAGCCGGCTTTCCGCTATATCGCGAAGAAGCGCCGGCCGAAGGAAGACCGCCGCTTCATCGCCGGCGCCGGCCGCTTCGTCGCCGATCTGGCGCCGCCCGGCATGTTGCATATCGCGCTGGTCGCCAGTCCTTATCCTTTCGCGCGCATCCGCGGCATCGATGCCAAAGCCGCGCTGGCGCTGCCCGGCGTCAGGGCGGTGCTGGCAGGGGCCGATCTTGCCGCCGGTACTGAAGCAATCATGAGCGGCCTCGATGCGCCGAAGATCAAGCGCTGGCCGCTGGCGCATCACTATGCGCGCTATGTCGGCGAATGGGTCGCCGCCGTGGTCGCTGAGAGCCGCGCGCTTGCCGAAGACGCCGCCGAGCTGGTCGAGGTCGATTACGAGCCGCTGCCGGCGGTCACCGATCCGGAAGCGGCGATGCTTGCCGATGCGCCGCCGGTGCATCCCGATCACGGCTCCAACGTGCTCTTCCGCAAGAAGTGGGTCTGGGGTGCGGTCGAAGAGGATTTCGCCGCGGCCGACGCGACGCGCGCCTTCCGCGCGCGCTGGCATCGCAGCTCGACGGTGCCAATCGAGACCTTCGGCGTCGTCGCGCAATGGAACGATGCGCAGCAGTTGCTTGATGTCTGGGCATCGATCCAGATGCCGAAATTCGCCGATCAGCTCGCGCGCGCGTTGCGCCTGGCGGGCAACGCCGTGCGCGTCCATTTCGACGTCGATGTCGGCGGCTCTTATGGCGTCAAACGCGGGCTGAAGCACGCCATCCTCGCCGGCTTTCTCGCGCGCCGCCTCGGCGTGCCGGTCCGGCTGATGGAAGACCGGCTCGAGAATATGCGCGGCGGCGACGCGCAAGGCCCGGACCGCATCTTCGACATGCAGGTCGCGTTCAGCCGCGCCGGCATCATCCGCTCGCTCAAGATCCGCGCGCTCGACGATGTCGGCGCCCATGCCGGTCGCGCGCCGTTGCAGCTCGGCAAGCCGATCGGCGCGATCTGCGGGCCGTACCGCGTCAACTCGGTCGAATACGAGGCGATCAGCGTCACCACCAACAAGACGCCGCAAGAGGCCGTGCGTGGCTTCGGCCAGGCGCCGACAAATTTCGCGCTCGAGACCGCGATCGATCGCGTCGCCGCCGCGCTCGGCATGGACCGGATCGCGCTGCGGCGTGCCAATCTCATCCGGCACGAGGAATTCCCCTATACGATCCCCTCGGGCAGCACCTATGACAGCGGCGATTTCCATACCGTCCTGGAGAAGGCGCTTGCCGCCGCCGATCACCCGGCGCTGCTCGCGCGGCGCGACGCCGCGCGCGGCCAGGGCAAGCTTGCCGGCATCGGCATCGCCTGCTGCCTCGAGCCCTCGGGAGGCAATTCCGCTTTCGAGCCGCTGTTCAACCCCAAGAACGAGACCACGACCTGGATGGAGGCCTGCAGCGTCAAGGTCGACGGCGCCGGCGCGATCGTCGTCTCGATCAACACCTCCTCCTCGGGCCAGGGCCACGAAAGCCTGGCGGCAACGGTGGTCGGCGAGGTGCTGGAGCGCGAGCCCGACTCGATCCGCGTGGTGCGCGCGGATTCGCTCTCGGCGCTGCCGTCGAACAGCCCGGTCGGCAGCCGCATGGCGATCATGCTCGGCGGCGCGGCGGCGGGCGCGGCGAAGAAGCTGAAAGAGACGATCACCGCGATCGGCGCGCATAAGCTCGGTGCAAGTGTGGGCGAGGTCGAGTATTGCGACGGCGCGGTCAGCCTGCGCGCCGATCCAGCGAAGATGATCGCCTGGGAGGCGATCGCCGAGATCGCGCATCGCAAATTCCACGAGCTGCCGCCGGGTACGGAGCCCGGGCTGCAAGCGAGCCATGTGCTCGAAGTGCCGACCGGCGGCGCGCTGCCTGGCGCCGACGGCCGGGTGCAGATGTATCCCTGCTACGCCTTCGAGGCGCATGTCGTCTATGCCGAGATCGACCGTCTCACCGGCCAGGTCGCGCTCGGGCCTTACGTCGTCGGCCATGATTGCGGCGTGATGATCAATCCCGACATCGTCCATGGCATGACCTATGGCGGGATCGCGCACGGCATCGGCGCCGCGCTCTACGAGCGTTTCCGCTACGACGAGAATGGGCAATTCTTGAGCGGCACCTTCATGGACTACCTGATCCCATCGGCGCATGAGGTGCCGGACGTCGCGATCGTCGATCACTGCACGCCCTCGCCGCTGACGGCTTTCGGCCAGAAAGGTTCGGGCGAGGCGGGTTATCTCGGCGCCCCTGCCGCGATATCATGCGCCGTCAACGACGCGCTCGCGCCGCTCGGCCTCAGCATCGCCGAGTTGCCGATGACGCCCGGCCTGCTCGGCGACCTGATCGCGGCGGGGAAGAAGGGATGAGAGTGTTGCATCGGCATCCCGCGCCCTTCGACTTCGCTCAGGGTGAGGAGCGCCTTGTAGGGCACCGCCAGATGCCAGATGCGTTCTACCTCACCCTGAGCAGCGATAGAAAGAATTCGAAAAGGAGGCTTCGTTGAACATCGACACGCATGGCCATTTCGTCCCCGGTTCGTTCCTCGAAGCGCTCGCGGCGCAGCGGCGGCTGTTCCCCTCGGTCAAGGTCATCAACGAGAAGCCGGGCATGCGCTTTATTTTCGGCGGCGAGCCGCCGACGCGGCCGGTCGGCGCCCTGTTGCACGATCTCGGCAAGCGCAAGGAATGGCTCGAGAAGGCACGGGTGAATTTCCAGCTCGTCGGCTCCTGGCTCGATATCTTCGGCTACGAGCTGCCGCCGGAAGAGGGCGCCGATTGGTGCCGCTTCATGAACGAGACGATGCTGAAAGACATCGAGCCGGTGCCGGCGCTCAGGCCGCTCGCTTGCGTGCCGCTGCAAAGTGGCAAGCACGCGGCGCAGGTGCTCGAAGAGGCACTCGGCCAGGGTTTCCACGGCGCGATGATCGGCACCCAGCCCAAGGGCCAGCTCGGCAAGCTCGACGATCCCGATCTCAACCCGTTCTGGGAGGCCTGCTCGGCGCACAAGGCCACGCTGATGGTCCATCCGATGTTCATCTGCGGTGACGACCGGGTGAGGGATTATGACTTGATGAATGCGGTCGGTCGCGTCTCCGATACCTCGATCGCGCTGGCGCGGCTGATGTTCGCCGGCCATCTCACGCGCTATCCCGGCATGACGCTGCTGATTTCGCATGGCGGTGCCGCGTTGCCCTACGCGCTCGGCCGCTTCAAGCGTAACAATATCATTCACAAAGGCGAATACGCCGATGTCGAGGCCGAGTTCAAGAAGCTCTATTTCGACAGCGTGCTGTTCGAGCCGCGGGCGCTGCGCTACCTCTGCGATGTCGCCGGCGCCGACAAAGTCTGCCTCGGCTCGGATTTCCCCTTCCCGATCGGCGATCCCGATCCGGTGAAGGTGATCGAGGACACGCCGCTCACCGTCGCGGAGCGGCGCGCAATCCTCGGCGAGACCGCGGCGCGCATCTTCAAGGTCGACTGCGATTGCAGGGCGAGCCTGTGAGCGATTCCGCACGCGGCTATCCGGACCTCCACGACCATCTTGCCGCGCTCAAGGCGAAGAATCTTCTCGTCACCATCGACGAGAAGATCGACAAGGATGCCGAGCTTCATCCGCTGGTGCGCTGGCAATTCGTCGGCGGCATGACCGAGACGGAGCGCAAGGCGTTCCTCTTCACCAATATCGTCGACGGCCGCGGCCGGAAATACGACATGCCCGTGGTGGTCGGCGCCATCGCCGCCAATCGCGCGATCTATTCGGTCGGCATGGGCGCGCCGGTCGAGGAGATCGAGGCGAAATGGGAGCGCGCCATCGCGCATCCGGTCGAGCCGCGCATCGTCAACAAGGCGCCGTGCCACGAGGTCGTGATCGAGGGCAAGGATCTCGACGGCGAAGGGCATGGGCTCGATGCGCTGCCGATCCCGGTTTCGACGCCGGGCTTCGACGCCGCGCCGACCTTGACCGCGACCAACGTCATCACCCGCGATCCCGACACCGGCGTGCAAAACATGGGCACGTATCGGGCGGCGCTGAAGGCGCCGGACCGATTGGTGGTTCGCATGGCGACGCGTGTTGGCGGCGCCGGCGGCTATCAGCATTATCTGAAGCACCGGAAGCGCGGCGACAAGACCATGCCTTGCGCGATCGTCCTCGGCTGCCCGCCTTACGTCGCTTTCATGGGGCCGCAGAAGCTGCCGATCGATATGGACGAGTTCAAGGTCGCGGGCGGCCTGGCCGGCGCGCCGATCAACGTCGTGCGCGCGCGCAGCGTCGATCTGCTGGTGCCCGCCGAGGCCGAGGTGGTGATCGAGGGCCTCATCGATACCGAATATGTCGAGCCCGAGGCGCCGTTCGGCGAGAGTCACGGCCATATCGCGCTCGAGGAATTCAACATGCCGATGCGAGTGACGGCGATCACCCATCGCCGCGACGCGATCATCCCCTCCTATATCAGCCAGGTCGCGCCGTCGGAATCGAGCGTCATCAAGCGCGTCTCCTACGAGCCGCTGTTCCTCGCGCATCTGCGCGACACGCTCGGCATCAAGGGCGTGAAGCGCGTCTCGCTGCACGAGAAGCTGACCGGGCTGCTGCGCGTCACCGTGATCTCGATGGCGAAGGGCATGCCGCGCACCGAGGTGTGGCGCGCGCTGCAAGGCGCCGCCTTCTTCAAGGGCGACATGGGCAAGATCACCATCGCCGTCAGCGAGGACATCGACCCCGACAACGCGGACGCGATCCTCTGGGCCATGGCCTATCGCATGAATCCGGTCGAGGACGTGCAATGCGTGCCGCATCGCGGCATGGGCCACGGGCCGCAGCGCGAATCCGCAACCGCCGAGGACTCGACCCTGCTGATGGATGCGACGGCGAAGGGCGACATGCCGCCGCTCGCGCTGCCGAAGCGCGAATACATGGAGCGTGCGCAGAAGATCTGGGAAAAGCTTGGCCTGCCGAAGCTGCGGCCCGAGGCGCCGTGGTTCGGCTATTCGCTGGGCGACTGGCTGCCGGAATGGGACCAGGCGGCGGCGCGCGCCGCAACCGGCCGCTATCTCGAAAACGGCAAGGTCAGCGCGCAGCAGCGCGAAAAAGGCGTCAAGCCCGAAACGAAATTCCGGCCGGATAAGAAAAAGTAGCTACTCGGCCGCCTGACGCTTGCCGTTCTTCGCGATCAGCGCGACCAGCACGTCGGTCGACATGATGTCGCCGAAGGTGCCGTAGAACGCGGTCAGCGCGTTGTTGTGCTCTTCGTCGCTGTAGGACGCGTTGCCGTCGGTGACCATCGTCACTTTGTAATTGAGCATCATCGCGTCGCGCGCGGTCGATTCGCAGCAGACGCCGGTCACCGTGCCGGTGATGAGCAGGTTATCGATGCCGCGGGCGCGCAGCACCTTGTCGAGCTCGCTCGATCCCTGGATGAAAGCCGAGAAGCGCTTCTTCTCGACGATCGGATCGCCGGGCTTCACCTCGAGCTCCGACCAGATCGCATGGCCCTTGGCGCCCTTGGTCAGCGCCGCGCTGCGCTTGGCTCCGTTCGCTGGCGTCGAGAGGCGATAATAGGTCGACCATTCCTGATCGACCTCGGGGGTAAAGGTGGTAACGATCCACACCACCGTTCCGCCGGCCGCGCGCAGCGGCGCGGCCAACCGGTTGATGTTGGGCACGATCTTCGGCGCCATCTTGATCTCGGCGAAGGCGACGCCCGGCAGCATGAAGCCGTTCTGCATGTCGACGACGATCAGCGCGGTGCGCGCCGGATCAAGATCGTCGAACACATGTTCTTTGCCGCGCCGCGCGATCACGCGGTCGATGATGGTCTGCGGAATGGCGAGCTTGTGCATGGCGTGTCTCCTCGCGCGATTATGCGCCGCGTGTGGCCTTGCGCGCAAGGAAGGCGCTGCCTATCGTTGCCGGCTCGCGGGAGGAAGGCCGAATGCAGGAATCGCAGATCGAGGTCAACGGCACCAGGCTGCATCTCTATGAGGACGGCCCTCTCGGACCAAAGGGGGGCGAGACCGTGCTGTTCCTGCACGGCGCCGGCGGCTCGAATTGGAGTCCGTTGCTCAAGCTCCTCGCCGAGAACCACCGCGTGCTTGCGCCCGAGCATCCGGGCTTCGGCCGCTCGCAAATTCCCGATTGGATGATGGGCGTCAGCGATCTTGCGTTTTTTTATCTCGACTTCCTCGAGAAGCTCGATCTGCGGAACGTGCATCTCGTCGGCCACTCGCTCGGCGGCTGGACCGCGGCGGAGATCGCGATCCGCAACACATCGCGGCTCAAAAGCCTCGGCCTTCTGGCGCCGGCGGGCGTGCGCTCGCCCGACGTGCCGTTCGGCGACATCTTCCTGTGGTCGCCCGAGGAGCATGCGCGCCGCATGTTCTATGACAAGCGCTTTGCCGAAGAGCGGCTGCAGCAGCTCAAAACCATGGATCAGGATATCTGGCTGCAGAACCGCGCCGCGGCGGCGCGGCTCGCCTGGAATCCGCGGCTCAACAATCCGCAGCTACCCTATTGGCTGCACCGCATCGACGTGCCGGTGCTGTTCGTCTGGGGCACGAGTGACGAGATCTGCCCCTTCGCCTGCGCCGATCTCTATAAGAAGCCGATCAGGAACGCGACGCTCGAGGCGATGGCTGACACCGGCCACGCGCTCCATACCGAGAAGCCGAAAGAGGTTGCGGCGAAGCTGACGGCGTTTATCGCGCGACAATAACAAAAGTCATGTCGTCACCCGGCGAAAGCCGGGGTCCAGGGCAACAGCTCGATGGTTGCTCTGGATTCCCGCTTTCGCGGGAATGACGACCTGAGTGACGATCAGAACCCCGGCGCGTGCTCGAGCTGATCGAGCCAGTCGAAGCCCATTTCGCGCACGATGCGGTTGCTGATGACGATCAGCCGCGCCTCTTTCGCCGCATCGGCATTGACGTGTTGATGCGTCGTGAAAGGCGGGATGTAGATGAAGTCGCCGCGCGACCATTCGTGGCGCTTGGGCTCGGCCTCCCATTCCCATTCGAAGGCGTCGAGGCAATCGAACTTCATGTCCCAGTGGAGATCGTAGCCCGAGCCCTCGGCGACGAAGACCACCTCTTCCCACATATGGCGATGCTTGCCGGATTGGCCGCCGCCGGGAAGGAATTGCATATAGGCTTCGATACAGCATTCGCGCGTGCCGAGCCGCTCGTGAACGAGGTGTTTCAAGAGCCCATCGGGTGCGTTCTCGAACGGCATTTCGTCGGCATGGACGACGTTGCGCATCGCCTCGTAAAGGCGGCGGAACTCGGCGGATTGCGTGATCGCCTCGGTGCGGAAAGTGCAGCTCTCGCTGCCGGCATGGGCGACGTCGCGTTCATCGGGTGATTTGGCCATCGTTCTGTTCCTTAAATCTCGGCGATCACAGGTCGGTCGGGGGCTGCCAGTCCTCGTGTCCCTTTAGCGGCTCGTTCGGCGGATAGGACACGATCTTCTGGAACAGCAGGTGCATGAAGAGGAAGAGCGGCTTCGCCTTCATCACGAGGAGGATCGCCTCGTTCTCCGGATCGTCGTTGAAATGCTGATGGACGCAGCCATTCTCGACGATCATCACGTCGCCGGCTTTCCACGGGATGTGGCGGCCATCATGCACGTCGTGGCCGTAGCCTTTCAGCACATAGAACACGGCGCTGTTCATATGACCGTGCTTCTGGCCGAAGGCGCCGGGGCCATAGGCCTCGATATGCGTCTCGATCGATTGCGCGACCATCGTCGCTTGCGGGTTGATGATCTGCTTGCCGTATTGCTGCGGTCCGCCCTTCCACGGCATGCTTTTCGAGGAATAGACCCGCGGCTGATCCAAGAGCTGCTTGTAAAGATGCGAATAGGTGCCCGCGAGCTCGCGCACGAAGATGCGTCGCCGCGTCCAGCGCTCCCATTTCACATCGCCTTCCTCCTCCTCGGGCTGGTTATGGCCGAGGCCGGGGGGCTTGCGGTCGTCATGATCCGTCATGGGTTTCGCTCCTTGCCCGCTTCTTCTCGCTGCTGCTGACCGAAGATACCGAGACGCCCGGTCGGAGACAATCGGCCGCCCTCGCTCGGCGCGGTGAAAGCCGCTATCGTCGCCCGCGGAGGCACGCCATGCCGAAGCCCGTCCCGCGCTCCTATCTCGCCGCGCAAGCCGATTTCCATGCCGGCAAGGACAGTCCCAGCGCCTTTCTCGAACGCTGCCTCGCGACGCTTGCCGAGACCGAGCCGCAGGTGCTCGCTTTCGTGCATTACGACGCGGCGGCGGCGCGCGAACAGGCGGCGCGCTCGACGGCGCGCTGGCGCGATGGCAAGCCGCTTTCGCCGATCGACGGCATGCCGGTCGGCGTCAAGGATATCATCGAGACGCGCGATTTCCCGACCGAGAACGGCTCGGCCTTTTTCAAGGGCTGGCAATCGCGGCGCGATGCCGCCTCGGTGACCGCCTTGCGCGAGGCTGGCGCGGTGATCCTCGGCAAGACCGTCACCACCGAATTCGCGACCGCGCCGCCGGGGCCGACGCGCAATCCCTGGGACACGCGGCGCACGCCCGGCGGCTCGTCCTCTGGCTCGGCCGCAGCGACCGCGAGCGGCATGATCGCCGCCGGCCTCGGCACCCAAGTGCTCGGCTCGATCCTCAGGCCGGCGAGCTTCTGCGGCTGCGTCGGCTTCAAGCCGAGCCTCGGCGCGATCAATCGCAGCGGCAGCCATGACGGATTGTCGCAAAGCGTTCATGGCGCGCTCGCCGCCAGCATCGAGGATGCGTGGGTGATGCTGCGCGAGATCGCCGACCGCGCCGGCGGCGATCCCGATTATCCCGGTCTCTTCGGTCCGGCCGCGCCGCCCGCGGCGCAGCGCCCACAGCGGCTCGCCGTGCTTGAGACCCCGGGCTGGAGCAAGGCCGCGCCCGCGGCGATCGCCGCGCTCGATGCCGCGCTGTCGCGGCTGGCCGCTTCCGGCGTCGCGCTGGTGCGGCGCCAGGACAGCGCGGCGCTCGAAACCGCCGAGGTCGCGCTGACCCGTGCCATGCCGGTATCGCAGCAGATCAATGCCTTCGAATCGCGCTGGGCGATCAAGTCCTATCGCGCCACCGATGCCTCGAAGCTCACCGCCTTCGCGCGCGAGCGTTTGGTCGAGGCCGAGCGCATCACCCTCGATCAATACCGCGCGCGCCGCGCCGAGCGCGCCGCGATCCGCACGATCTATGCGGCGCTTGACGGCGAGGTCGATGCCGCGATCACCATCTCGGCGACTGGGCCGGCGCCGCTCGGCCTCGACAGCACCGGCGACTCGATTTTCGTCGTCTCGGGCTCGGCGCTCGGCGTGCCGGCGATCTCGCTGCCGCTGCTCGAGGTCGAGGGCCTGCCGCTGGGGCTACAGCTGCTCGGCTTCCTCGATCGCGATGCCGAGCTGATCGGCATGGCGCGCTGGATGCGCGATACGCTGGCGCCGCGCTGAGGGAGCCGCTCAGCGCTTGGCGTTGTGGATGAGGTAGGATGCGAAATCCAAGGGCTTCAGTTTGAGAGCGACGCGCTCGGCGCCGCCCTCCAGCGCGCGGCCGACGATGATATGGCTCTCGACATGGACCGGATTGACCTTGAAGAGGCCGCGCGTGTCGCGGATGCGCGGATAGTATTTCGGATCGATCGCGGTTTCGCGTTTGGCGAGCCGCTCGATCACGGCGTCTTCGGTGAGCTCGCCGGCATCTTCCTTCTTGACAAGGGTCCAGTCGGTCTCGCCGGCCCACCCTTCGGCGATCAGCTCTTTCACCGGTTCCTCGGCGATGCCGACCTTGAAGATGTTCTTGCTCAGCCCGACATCCGACGCCCATTTGCCGAGCGCTGCGCTGCGCGCGACATAGATCACCGCCATCCTTCCGTCCTCCGGTCCTTTTGCCGCAGTCTTTGCCAAATCCATTGACACCGCAAGTCGCGCGCCAAACTCTCCGCGCGGTGGGAAACTGGTCGGGGAAGAGGATGACGGCGACACGTTTTGGTGCGCTGGCGGCGGCGGTGCTGCTATTTGCCTTGCCGGCGGCGGCGAAGACCTTGCGCTGGTCGAGCGACCTCGACGTCTTCTCGCTCGATCCCTATGCGCGGCAGGAGACCTTCCTCCTTTCCTTCGATTCGAACATCTATGAGCCGCTGGTGCGCCGCGGCCGCGATCTGCGCCTCGAGCCGGCACTGGCGACGCGCTGGGAACAGGCCGCGCCCGATCGCTGGCGCTTCGAGCTGCGGCACGGCGTGCGCTTCCAGAACGGCGCGCCCTTCACCGCCGCCGATGTGGTGTTCTCCTTCGCGCGCGCCCGCGCGGCAAACTCGGGGATCGCCAACGCGCTGGCGGCGATCCGCAACGTCGACCGGGTCGACGACTTCACCGTCGACATCACCACCAACGAGCCGGATCCGATCCTGCCCGAGGAGCTGCCGGTCTGGGACATCATGAGCGCGCAATGGTCCGCCGCGCATGACGCCGAGGAGCCGGCGAACGCGATGGCCGGCGAGGACAATTATGCCGGCGATCATGCAAACGGGACCGGTCCGTTCATGGTGCAGGAGCGCGATCCCGACAAGCTGACCGTGCTGGTCGCGAATCCGGGCTGGTGGGACGTGCCGCAGCACAATCTCGACCGCGTCGAGTTCCGGCCGATGAGCGGCGCGGCCGGCGTCGCGGCGTTGCTCGCGGGCAAGCTCGACATGCTCTATGCGGTGCCGCCGCAATCCACCGATCGCATCGCGCGCACCAAGGGCGTCCATCTGGTGCAGGGGCCGGAGCTGCGCACGATCTTCCTCGGCTTCGATCTCCGCGACCATCCGCTCGCCGACAGCGACGTCAAGGGACGCAACCCGTTTCGCGACCGGCGCGTGCGCCAGGCCTTCTCTCAGGCGATCGACGAGGCGACGATTCGGACCAAAGTTATGCGCGGCTTCGCGACGCCGACGGCGCTGCTGGTCGGACCCGGAGTCAATGGCTTCGAGCCCGCCCTCAACCAACGGCTGCCTTTCGATCCCGCCGCCGCGAAAGCGCTGCTCGCCGAAGCCGGCTACCCGCGCGGCTTTTCCGTCGGCATGGATTGTCCCAACGACCGCTACCTTAATGACGAGGCGATCTGCGATTCGATCGTAGCGATGATGGCGAAGGTCGGCGTCAAGCTGCGTCTCAATGCGCAAACGCGCGGCAAGTTCTTCGCCAAGCTGATGGACCCGGGCGGGGGGTCGAGCTTTTTCCTCCTCGGCTGGACGCCGCCGACCTATGACGCGCTTGACGCCCTCGTCAATCTTGCGGCGACACCCAATAAGGACGCGCATCGCGGCGACGCCAATTTCGGCTTCTATTCCAATCTCGCGCTCGACGCGCTGATTGCCAAGATCGAGGCCGAGACCGACGCCACCAAGCGGCTCGATCTTCTCCATCAGGCACTCGCTCTGGTGAAGGACGATATCGCCTATATCCCGCTGCATCAGCAGGATCTGGTGTGGGCGGCGCGCGACAATGTCGCGGTCGTGCAACAGGGAGACGGGATCTTTCCGCTGCGCTACGTCCGCATCAATTAGCGTCGCCGCGAAGCCGCGGTCAGAATTCCCATTGCTCGATCACCATCGGCTCGTTGCGCGCTGCGCCGAGCCATTCCTGGTAGGCCGGCCAAGCGGTCATCGCCGCGGCATAGGCTTCGACCTCGCCTTCCAGCGGCAGCCTGAAGGTGCGGAAGCGGCTCACCACCGGCGCATACATCGCATCGGCGATGCTGAAGGCGCCGAAGAGGAAATCGCCGCCGGCACCGTAACGGCGCCGACAATCGCGCCACAAGGCGGTGATGCGGTCGATATCGCCCTGAATCTCGGGGATGATCGCGCGGTCGAAGGCCGAGCGCATGTTCATCGGGAAATGCCGCCGCAGCGGCAGGAAGCCGGCATGCATTTCGTTGCTGATGGTGCGGGCATGGGCGCGGGCGGGGGCGTCCTTCGGCCAGAGCCCGGCGGCCGGAAACAGCTCGGCGAGGTATTCGCCGATCGCCAGCGACTCCCAGACGGTGACCTTGCCGTGGACCAGGGTCGGCAGCTTGCCCGACGGCGTGTGGCGCAGGATCTCCGGCCGGCTCTGCGGCTCATAAAGCGGGATCACCACCTCGTCGAAAGCGATCCCGGTCTGCTTCAGCATCAGCCAGCCGCGCAGCGACCAGGAAGAATAGTTCTTGTTCCCAAGGTAGATGGTGAACTCGGCCATCGGCTATGCTCGGTCGGGATTCATGGAATGACTGTGACGGCCGCAAGCGGTGCTCGCAAGCCCAGCGGCCGGGAGGGTTGTGGTGCTCGATCATCTGATTGCTCATCGTTCCGGCGCGGTGCCGATTCTGCCGGTGACCGAGGACGGTCTCGCCGCCGCGCTCGGCTTGCTCGACGAGACCGAGCGCCGCTGGGTCGAGACGACGCGCTTTCTCGGCGAGGCTGGCAAATTTGCGCTGCTGCCGGACGGCGCCGGGCGGCTGAAGCGGGTGCTGATCGGCATCCGGCCCGGCGAGGAGTTGTGGGCGTTGGCGGGCCTGCCCGACGGGCTGCCGCCGGGCGCCTATGCGCTCGAGGGCCCGCAATCCTCCGAAGTGGCAACGCGCTTCGCCCTCGGCTGGGCGCTCGGCTGCTACGCCTTCACCCGCTACCGCTCGCGCGATAGGGGCTGGGCCGATCTGGTCTGGCCGGAGGATGCCGATCGCGGCCGCGTCGAGCGGCTGGCGCGGGGCACGGCGCTCGCCCGCGATCTCATCAACACGCCGGCCGAGGATATGGGGCCGCCGGAGCTCGCCGAGGCGGCACAGGCCTTGGCCGCGCGTCACGGCGCGCGCTACCGCGTCGTCGTCGGCGACGATCTGCTGACGCAGAACTATCCCGCGATCCACATGGTTGGCCGCGCCGCCGCCAAGCCGCCACGGCTGATCGACTTCACTTGGGGCGACGAATCCGCTCCCAAACTCACGCTGGTCGGCAAGGGCGTGTGCTTCGATACCGGCGGGCTCGACTTGAAGCCCTCGGGCGGCATGCGGCTGATGAAGAAGGATATGGGCGGCGCCGCGACCCTGCTCGGCCTCGCCTCGGCGGTGATGGAGGCGAAGCTGCCCGTGCGTCTCCGCGTCATGGTGCCGGCGGTCGAGAATGCGGTCGCGGGCAATGCCTTCCGCCCGCTCGATATCATCAAGACGCGCAAGGGCATGACGGTCGAGGTCGGCAACACCGACGCCGAGGGCCGGCTCATCCTGTGCGATGCGCTCTTCGAGGCTTGCGGCGAGAAGCCGGCACTGCTGATCGACATGGCGACCTTGACCGGGGCGGCGCGCACCGCGCTCGGCCCCGAGCTGCCAGCGCTCTTTGCCAATGACGACGCGATCGCCGACGAGCTGCTGCGCTTCGGCCTGATCGAGAGCGATCCCTTGTGGCGCCTACCGCTGTGGAAGCCCTATCGTCAGATGATCGTGTCGCCGATCGCCGATCTCAATAACGTCTCGGAATCGGGCTTTGCCGGCGCGATCACCGCCGCGCTTTATCTCGAGGCCTTCGTCCCGCCGGGTACACCCTGGCTCCATATCGACACCTATGCTTGGAGCCAGAAGAGTCGGCCCGGCCGACCCGAAGGCGGCGAGGCGCTGGGGTTGCGCGCACTCTATGCGCTGATCGAGCACCGGTTCGGCCGTGGCCGCTAGCACTGCGCAAAAACGCGCCGGCCGCCGCGCCCGCGGCGACGCGGGGACGCCGCCCGCCGCGATCCGCTTCAAGCACAAGCCGAGCGGCAAGGAACGGCGGGTCGCGACAGGCTTTGCCTGGGATCTGTTCCTTTTCGCCGGCGTGTTCGGCCTGCCGCTGTTCTGGCGGCGCCTGTCGAGCTGGGGCGCGGGCGTGCTGGTGCTGTGGCTGCTGGTGCTGGTCGCAGGCATTCTGCGCGTCGGGCCGCAAGCGACCGAGACGGCGCAGCTCGTGCTCTGCGCCGTGTTCCTGGTGCTGCAAATCGGCCTCGGCTTTTACGGCAACCGTCTCACTGCGCGCACGCTGCTCGATCATGGCTGGACGCTCGACCAGCCCAACGACGCCGCCACCAAGCGCGTGATCGAGCGCTGGAAGCTGGCCTAAGGATCACGTTCCGACCGCCTGCGGCTCGGTGATCGCGATATCGAAAGCCGCGGCCATGAGCGCGCGCGTATAGGCCGTTTGCGGCGCGTTGAAGATCGACGCGGCGGGGCCGCTCTCGACCATCCTACCGTCCTTCATCACCATAATGTCGTGGGCGAGGGCCTTCACCACCCTCAGGTCGTGGCTGATGAAAAGATAAGCGAGGCCGTGCCGCGCCTGCAGATCGCGCAGTAGATCGACCATCTGCGCCTGCACCGACATGTCGAGCGCCGAGGTCGGCTCGTCCAGCAAAAGGAAACGCGGCTGCAGCACCAGCGCGCGCGCTAGCGCGACGCGTTGCCGCTGCCCACCCGAGAATTCATGCGGATAACGATCGGCCGCGCTCGGATCGAGTCCGACCTCCTGCAACAGCCGCTCGATCTCGCGCCGCCGCTCGGCGGCGCTGCCGCCGAGCTTGTGGACTTTCAGCCCCTCTTCGATGATCTGTGCGATCGACAGCCGCGGCGATAGGCTCGAATAGGGATCCTGGAACACGACCTGCATCTCGCGCCGTAAGGGGCGCAGCGCCTTGCCGCCGAGTTGGTCGAGCCGCCGCCCGTCGAAGATGATTTCGCCCTGGCTGTCGGTGAGGCGCAGCAGCGCGAGGCCGAGCGTCGTCTTGCCCGAGCCCGATTCGCCGACGACACCGAGGGTCTGGCCTCCGCGCAAGGTGAGATCGACGCCATCGACCGCTTTGACATAGCCGGTGGTGCGGCGGAAGAAGCCGGTCTTGATCGGGAACCATACCCGCATGTCGCGCGCTTCGAGCAGCGACTTGGCGTCGATGCGCGGCGGCGGCGCGCCCTTGGGCTCGGCGGCGAGCAGCTTTTTCGTGTAGGGGTGTTGCGGGCGCTCGAAGATATCGGCGGTCTTGCCGTGCTCGACGATCAGGCCTTCGGTCATCACCAGCACCCGATCCGCCATCTTGCGCACGATCGTGAGGTCGTGCGTGATCAGCAGCAGCGCCATGCCGAAGCGCGCCTGAAGGTCTTTCAAGAGCTTCAGGATCTGCGCCTGGATGGTGACGTCGAGCGCCGTGGTCGGCTCGTCGGCGATGAGGATGTCGGGCTCGTTGGCGAGCGCCATCGCGATCATCACCCGCTGGCGCTGGCCGCCCGAAAGCTGATGCGGATAAGCGTTGAGCCGAGTCTCGGCTTCCGGTAGGCCGACGAGGCGCAAGAGCTCGATCACCCGTGCCCGCGCCGCGCCGCCACTCAGCCCTTTATGGAGATGCAGGGTCTCGGCGACCTGCTTCTCGATCGTGTGCAGCGGGTTGAGCGAGGTCATCGGCTCCTGGAACACGATGGCGATGCGGTTGCCACGGATATCGCGCAAGGTCGCTTCGCTGGCACGCACCAGCTCCCTGCCGTCGAAGCGGATGCTGCTCGCCGCGCCGTGGCTCGCGCTCGGATAGGGCAGGAGTTGCAGGATCGACAGCGCGGTCACGGATTTGCCCGAGCCCGATTCGCCGACCAGGGCCAGAGTCTCGCCCTTCTCGAGCTCGAAGCTCACGCCTTTGACGGCCTCGACGCGGGCGTCGCCAGCAGCGAAGGTGACGGTGAGGTCTTTGACGTGCAACAGGCTCTCAGCCATCAGCGAACTTTCCGCGGATCGAAGGCGTCGCGCACCCCTTCGCCGATGAAGATCAGCAGCGTCAACATGAGCGCGAGGGCGACAAAGGCGGTGAGGCCGAGCCAGGGCGCCTGGAGGTTGTTCTTGCCCTGCGCCAGGAGCTCGCCGAGCGAGGGCGAGCCGGGCGGCAGGCCGAAGCCGAGGAAATCGAGCGAGGTCAAGGTGGTGATCGAGCCGTTGAGGATGAAAGGCACGAAGGTCAGGGTCGCCACCATGGCATTCGGCAAGACGTGGCGCCAGATGATCGTCGCATCGCCGACGCCCAAGGCGCGGGCGGCGCGGACATAGTCGAAATTGCGCGCGCGCAGGAATTCGGCGCGCACCAGATCGACCAGCGACATCCACGAGAACAGCAGCATAATGATCAGCAGCCACCAGAAATTGGGCTGGATGATGCTGGAGAGGATGATCAGCAGGAAAAGCTGCGGCAGGCCGGACCAGACCTCCTCGAAGCGCTGGAACGAGATGTCGATGAGCCCGCCGTAATAGCCTTGGATCGCGCCGGCGGCGACGCCGATGATCGAACTGAGGATCGTCAGGGCGAGGCCGAAGAGCACCGAGATGCGGAAGCCGTAGATCAGCCGCGCCAACACGTCGCGGCCCTGATCGTCGGTGCCGAGCCAATTGACCCGATCCGGTGGCGACGGGGCGGGCGAGGGCAGGTTGAAGTTGATGGTGCTATCGGCGAACGGGATCGGCGGCCAAACCATGAAGCCTTGCGCGTCGATGCGCTTGGCGAGGTCCGGGTCGCGGTAATCGGCCGCGATCGGCAGATCGCCGCCGAAATCGCTCTCGAGATAATCGGCGAAGACCGGGAAATAGAGATGCCCGTCGTAGCGCACGACGAGCGGCCGGTCGTTGGCGATGAACTCGGCGCAAAGCGTCGTGCCGAAGAGGATGAGGAAGATCCACAGTGACCAGAAGCCGCGCCGGTTGGCGCGGAAATTCTGCAAGCGGCGGCGGGTGAGCGGCGTCATTGTCCGCGCGTGCCGAAGTCGATGCGCGGATCGACGAACATGTAGGTGATATCGCGCAGCAGGTTCGCGGCGACGCCGACCAGCGTATAGATGTAGAGCGTGCCGAAGATGATCGGATAGTCGCGGTTGACCGCGGCCTCGAAGCCCAACAGGCCCATGCCATCGAGCGAGAAGATCACCTCGATCAGCAGCGCCCCGGTAAAGAGGATGCCGATGAACGCCGCCGGAAAGCCGGTGATCACCAGCAGCATCGCGTTGCGGAAGACATGGCCATAGAGCACGCGGCGCTCGGTCAGGCCCTTGGCGCGCGCCGTCACGACATACTGCTTGTTGATCTCGTCGAGGAAAGAATTCTTGGTCAGCATCGTCAGGCTGGCGAAGCCGCCCACGCCAAGCGCGATCACCGGAAGCGCGATATGCCAGAAATAATCGACGATCTGGTGCGGCCAGGAAAAGCTCGCCCAATCGTCCGAGGTGAGGCCGCGCAGCGGAAACCACGACAAGAAGCTGCCGCCGGCGAACAGCACGATGAGGAAGACCGCGAGGAGGAAGGACGGGATCGCATAGCCGACGAAGATCACGCCGCTCGTCCAGGCGTCGAACGGCGTGCCATCCCTTACCGCCTTGCGGATGCCCAAGGGGATCGAGATCAGATAGGCGATCAGCGTCGTCCAGAGCCCCAGCGAGATCGAAACCGGCAGACGTTGCAGAATGAGGTGGATCACGTCGCCGTTGCGGAAAAAACTCTGGCCGAAATCGAACCGTGCGTAGTGCTCCATCATCAGGACGAAGCGTTCGCCCATCGGCTTGTCGAGGCCGAATTGGTGGTCGAGCTGCTGGATGAGCTGCGGATCGATGCCGCGGCCGGCGCGGGTCTGGCTCTGGCTGATGTCGCTGCCGCCGCCCGAGACGCGGGCGAGCGCGCCCTGGCCGCCGCGGATCTGCGAGACGATCTGATCGATCGGCCCGCCCGGCGCGACTTGGACGATGACGAAGTTCAAGAGCATTACGCCGAACAGCGTCGGAATGATGAGGAGCAGGCGCCTCGCGATGTAAGCGAGCATCGGCGACGCCTAGTGCGCGGCCGGCGGCGGCGACGCTTGGGCCGACAGTGCCTGCGCGGCTTTCGCGTCGATCCACCAATCGTTGATCACGGCCGACGGCATGCTCGCATAGATCGGCTGCGTCGCCGGCCTGCCGAATTTGTTCCAATAGGCGACGCGGTAATAGCCGGAATACCAGTTGGGCACGACGTAGTAGCCGGCGAGCAGCACGCGGTCGAGCGTGTGGATGATTGGCAGCAGCGCGGTGCGCGTCGGCGCGGCGAGGGCCTTTTGGATCAGATCGTCGATCACGGGGTCCTTGATGCCGGCGGTGTTGGGGCTGCCGGGCTGGTCGGCGGAGGCGCTGCCGAAATATTGCAGCAGGTCGGTGCCGGGCGCAAGAGAGGCACCGTAGCGCACGCCGATCATGTCGAAATCATAATCGCGCACGCGATTCTCGTATTGCGGCGCGTCGACGCTGCGCAGATGGCCGTCGACGCCGATGCGCGCGAGATTCTGAAGGTAGGGCAGGATGACGCGCTCGAGCCGCGGATCATCGTTCAGGAACTCGAAGGTGAACGGCCGGCCGTTCTTGTCGAGGAGCTTGCCGCCTTTGAGCGTCCAGCCGGCCTGCTGCAACAGCTGCAAAGCGGCGCGAATCCCGGGGCGGATATCGCCGCTGCCGTCATAGACCGGCGGCTCGTAGGCGGTGGTGAATACCGAATCGGGAATGCGGCCGCGATAGTGACCGAGCAGCGTCAGCTCCGCGCCCTGCGGCAGGCCGTGCGAGGCGAGATCGGAATTCTCGAAATAGCTCTTGGTGCGCTTGTAGGAGTCGTAGAAGAAATTCTTGTTGGTCCATTCGAAATCGAAGAGATAGCCGAGCGCGCGGCGGACACGCACATCTTGGAAGATCGGCCGCCGCGTGTTGAAGACGAAGCCCTGCATGCCCTGCGGCACCTGATGGTCGACCTGCTCCTTGATGACCCGGCCGTCCTTCGCGGCCGGGAAATCGTAGGCCGTCGCCCAATCCTTCGAGGTCAGGTCCTCGCGCACGTCGATCTGCCCGGCCTTGAATGCCTCGAACATGATCGAGCTGTCGCGGTAATAGTCGACGCGCATCGTGTCGAAATTGTTCATTCCGACATTCACCGGCAGGTCCTTCGCCCAATAGTCCTTGACGCGCTCATAGGTGATCGAGCGCCCCGGATCGACCGCGGCGATCTTGTACGGGCCGCTGCCGAGGGGCGGATCGAGCGTCGGCTGGCTGAAATCCTTGCCCTGCCACCAATGCTCGGGCAGCACCGGCAGCGTCGCCACGGTCATCGGCAAGTCGCGATCCTGATTGCTCTTGAAGGTGAACTTCACGTGCAGCGGGTCCGGGGCCTCGCATTTCTCGACATCGGCGAGCGTGACGCGAAAGCTCGGATGGCCCTTGGTGATCAGCGTGTTGTAGGTCCAGCACACATCCGCGGCGGTAATCGGCGTGCCGTCGTGAAAGCGTGCCGCCTTGCGCAGCGTGAACGACATCGACAGCCGGTCCGGCGCCAGATCGACGCTCTCGGCGATCAGCCCGTAGGCGGCGAACGGCTCGTCGAGCGAGCCGGTCATGAGGCTGTCGAACAACGCGCCGGGCTGCACCATCGAGTTGGCATAGCGGACGAAGGCGACGCCGCGCAGGATGAAGGGGTTGAGATTGTCGAAGGTGCCGACATCGCCGAAGCGGACGCTGCCGCCTTTGGGCGCGTCGGGGTTGACGTAATCGAAATGCGTGAAGCCGGGCGGATATTTGAGCGGATCGCCGAACAGCGACAGGCCGTGCTGCGGTTCGGCGTGCCCCGGTGTGGCGGCGGCGACGAGCAACAGGCTCGCGGCGACCAGGGCTTTCGCAACAACACGCAGCATCGCGCGAGTTTAGGGCAAAATCACCGGGGCGCCAGAACCGCGCGGGCTTTGGCAAGGAGCCGCGGATCGCCGCTGGCGACGACGCGGCCGTCCGAGGCGAGCGTGAGCGCGCGGCCTTGCCAGTCGGTCATCCGGCCGCCCGCGCCCTCAATCACCGGCAGCAGCGCGCAGAAATCGTAGGGCTTGAGATCGGCTTCGACGACGAGATCGATGAACCCCGCGGCGAGCAGGCCATAGGCGTAGCAATCGGCGCCGAAGCGCGCGAGCTTCACCTTGCGCCGCAGCCGATCGAAGGCCGCGGCGTTGCGCGCCGCGAACATCTCGGGCGCGGTCGCATAAAGCGTCGCCGCGGCGAGGCCGGCACAGCGCCGTGTCCTGATGGCGCGGCCGTTGAAGGTGCTCTTGCGCCCGGCGGCGCCGATCCAGCGCTCGCGCAGCACCGGCTGGTCGATGACGCCGAGCACCGGCCGGCCGCGATGGGTCAGCGCGATCAGCGTGCCGAACAGCGGCACACCGCTGATGAAGGATTTGGTGCCGTCGATCGGATCGAGCACCCAGACGTATTCCGCATCGGCGTTGCGTGTGCCGAATTCCTCGCCGACGATACCGTCGAACGGAAAGGCGATCTCGATCAGCCGCCGCATCACCTTCTCGGCGGCGCGGTCGGCGACGGTCACCGGCGTATGGTCGGTCTTTTGCTGGACGCTGATCTTTTTGCGGAAATAGCCGCGGACGATATCACCCGCGGCATCGGCAAGGGTCTCGGCGAGCGCGAGATGCGCGGCGGTGACGATCGGCGTCATGCCGCGCAGCTTATCCTGGGACGGTCAAGCCGTCGAAGGCGGTTACTTCTGCTGGCCTTCGATGGCGGAAGAGCTCGGATTTGCGCCTTGCTGCGATCCCGGAGTCTTCGGCGCCGCGCCGTTGGTCTGCGCCGGACCGTTGCTGGTGGCGGTCTTGTCGGCGGGCGCAGCGCTTTTCTCCGCGGGGGCGTCTTGCGCGGGAGCCGCGCCTTGCGCCGGCGCTGCGCCTTGAGCCGGCGCGCCGGTCGCCGCGCCGGCGGTGAGCTGCGCCAGCGGCACCGGCTTGTCGCTCATCGTGTTGAGATAAGCGATGACATTGGCGCGGTCTTCCGCCTTGGGCAGGCCGATGAAGGTCATCTTGGTGCCGCTCGCGAATTGCTGCGGCTTGAACAGCCAGGCATTGAGATTGTCGAGAGTCCAGGTCTGGCCCTTGCCCTTGGTCTGCAGCGCACTCGAGAAGGCGAAGCCGCCGCGATCCTCGGCGATCGGCGCGCCGATGACACCGTAGAGATTGGGGCCGATGCGGTTCGGACCGCCCTTCTCGAAGGTGTGGCAGGCGGCGCAAAGCTGGGTCTTGCTCTTGCCGGCATCGGCCTTGGCATTGGCCATCAGCGGCGCAATCGGCTCGGGGCCGGCCGGCGCCGCAGCCGCGGTCGGGGCCGAGGATTCCGCCGGGGCGCCGGCGATCGCATAGGCGGGCTTCTCCAACGGCGTCGGGCGCACCAGCACGTTGGCGATGATCCCCGAGACCATCGCGAGAATCATGGCGGCGAGAATGGCGCCAGCGATCTTGTTTGCTTCGAACGACATCAGCGACCCTTCGGGAAAGTGCCTCGCGCAGGCGAGATTGTCGGCTAGGCGATTTTCCAGGCGGCAGAAAAGCCAATTTCCGCTCGCCCTTCAAACCAATATAGTGCGGCGCGAGATTAGCGCGGCGCTTTCGCGGCTCTGCGCCACTTTCATGCGGCATAACGCCGCAATTTTCATCGGGCCTCGCGAGCAGCCGCCACACCAACCCTGCTCGCTCGGCCTAGGTTGGCTAGGTGGTGGCCGAGCGAGCAGAAGAGAATGTCTAATCCAGTGCTCATCATCCCCGCGCGCATGGCGTCGACGCGGTTGCCGGGCAAGCCGCTCGCCGATATCGGCGGCGTGCCGATGATCGTGCATGTCTGGCGCCGCGCGCGCGAGGCCGCGCTCGGCCCGGTGCTCGTCGCCTGCGCCGAGCAAGCGATCGCCGATGCCATCGGCGCCGCGGGTGGCGCGGCGGTCGTGACGAAGCCCGATCATCCCTCGGGCTCCGATCGCATCTTCGAGGCCGTGACGCGGTACGATCCCCAGCGCGCTCATGACATCGTGATCAATGTGCAGGGCGATCTGCCGCTGATCGATCCCGGCGCGATCCGCGCCGCGCTCGCGCCGCTCGCCGATCCGGCGGTCGATATCGGAACGCTTGCCGCGCCGATCGAGGATGACGAGGAGCGCGGCAATCCCAGCGTCGTCAAGATCGCCGCCGGTTTCGCGCCCGGGATCGGCGTCGCGCGCGCGCTTTATTTCAGCCGGCTGCCGGTGCCGCACGGCGGCGGCGCGCATTACCATCACATCGGGCTTTACGCTTATCGCCGCGCGGCGCTTGAGCGTTTCGTTGCGCTGCCGCCCTCGCCGTTGGAGAAGCGCGAGAGCCTCGAGCAGCTCCGCGCGCTCGAAGCCGGCATGCGCATCGACGTGGCGCTCGTTGACACGGTTCCGTTCGGTGTCGATACTCCCGCCGACCTCGCCCGCGCGCGCGAATTGATGGCCGCGCGTCTAGCCCTGAAATCCTGATGCCTCGCCGCCCAAATCCGCAGCAACTGATCGCCTTTCAGGGCGAGCCCGGCGCCTATTCCGATCTCGCCTGCCGCGAGGTGTTCCGGCGCCGCCAATCGCTGCCGTGCGAGACCTTCGAGGATGCGATCGCCGCGGTGCGGCGCGGGCGCGCCAGCCTTGCGATGCTGCCGATCGAGAATTCGCTCGCCGGCCGCGTCGCCGACATCCATCACCTGCTGCCGGATTCGAGCCTCCACATCATCGGCGAGCATTACCAGCGCGTGAACCATCACCTGCTCGCGGTGAAGGGCGCGAAGCTCTCTGACCTGAAGATCGTGCGCAGCCATGTCCATGCGCTGTCGCAATGCCGCAAGCTGATCCGCGCGCTCGGTTTGAAGGCCGAGGTCGCGGCCGACACGGCGGGCTCGGCCGCCGAAGTGGCGCGGCGCGGCGACAAGCACGTCGCGGCGATCGCCTCGGCGCTCGCCGGCAAGGTCTACGGCCTCGTCTCGCTCAAAGCGAATATCGAGGATGCGGGCCACAACACGACCCGCTTCCTCGTCATGGCGAAGATGCCGAAGCGCGCCGCGAATAGCGGCCTCGTCGTCACCACCTTCGTCTTCCGCGTGCGCAACGTGCCGGCAGCGCTCTACAAGGCGATGGGGGGCTTTGCGACCAACGGCGTCAACATGACCAAGCTCGAAAGCTACATGGTCGGCGGCAGCTTCACCGCGACGCAATTCTATGCCGATGTCGAGGCGCATCCCGACGAGCGGCGGCTCGCTCTCGCGCTCGACGAGCTCCGGTTCTTCTCCGAGAAGGTGAAGATCCTCGGCGTCTATCCCGGCCATCCGTTCCGCCGCGATCCCAAGAACGCGCGCTGATCCGTCCCGCTGACTCGCCGCGCTTTGCTTCACAAGGCCGAATTGGCTTTGTTTGGTAATTTTAGGGTTTCGCGCCGGGCTCCTTCTGCCCTGCTGCGGCCTTTTCCTTCGCACGTTCCAGTTCGCACATTGCGATATACACTTGCGTGCCGACGGGCGTGCCGAATCCCTCGGTTTTGTTGATCTCTTTCAGGATTGGCAGAATCCGCTCGGGCCAAAGATCCCGAACCCACACGGCAGCAAAACCGCGTACCTCTATATCGGGGCTGTCGAGGAATTGTGCCAGTGCGGAGAATCGACCGAGAGCTTTAAGCTCATCGCTGATCTCGCACAGTCGCTTCACGCCGAAATTGTAGGTTGGAATATCGCGGCTTTCCTCGTCCGCCGCGCAGGCTTCCTTCACGCAGAACTGGAAGGCAGAAAGAAGAGCTTTCGTCCGCTCCTCCGGATCAGCAACGGATTTCGCCGCTGCCATTGCTTTCTTGATCCTCGCACGTCGGTTCGTTTGCGTCTGATCGAAGGCCGCGTCATTCACCGCGAGCTTCTGGCCGATTTCGAGCATGGTTTTTTGATCGCCCTTGGCGTGCGCCTCCTGAAGCTCTTCCAGAAGCGCCAGCTTGTTGAGCAGAAGCGGATCGGTCGGTCCGCTTTCAAGAAGCCGGCGCATTGTGCTCTTCGGTTTTGGATCGCTCATATCATCCTCCCTTACTTCACGATGCCGAGATTGCGCAGGATCTTGACGCCCGCGTTCCACTGATCGTCGAAGGATTGCCCGCTCAACCATTCCCGCACGCTCTTGCCGGACGTGTCGTATTCCTTGGCATATTCGGCCGTGACGAGATCGTGAATCGGCCCCGGCAGCGGGACGATGTTTTTCGTGCTTTGAAGCTGTTCGGCGGAAAAATTGTCTTTGTTGTCCCCGCCTTGCTCGACGATGTGATGCCATTCCTTTCCGTCGCCGGCCGCGGCATAAGCCCTCAGGATCATCTCCAGAATCGAGATTTTCTTGAAGTCAGCGAATGAGGAAAAGCTATTGCCGTTACCGCGAGGCTGAAGATCGTCGAGCGAGTAAGGTCCGTCTCGGACGAACTCGATGGCTTTGTTGATCTCGTCTTCGTCATTGTCGAGCTCGATCGCGATGCGACCGAGGTCGATCGCCGCATTGATGCTTGTCGCGATATCGATTACCGGGATTTCCTCGGTCAGCGCGGTGCGAAGGAGGACCAGCGCAGCCTTGGTGGCCGCGCGAAACTCGCGCAGCGCTTTTAGCCGCTTGAGCTCCTGCACAGCCTCCGGACTTTCGTCTTTCGGCATGAACTGGCCGCCACGACCGCCCGACGTTCCTGCGGGATATCCCGGATGAATAGGATCATCGGGGCTCGCCTTTCCGAGGAAACACTCGACCAGCGCCAAGCGCCGAAGCGACCGATCCTCGATCGTGGTAATGACGTCCGCAATGCCGAGCGCACGGGATTTGACGAGGTCGCCGCGTGCGATGGCTTCGTCTGCTTCTTCGCAAGCATCGAGGAGAGCATTGCCGCCCGACTTGCCGCTTTGCGCGAAGTCGATCAACGCCACGGCGGTAGCGCCTAGGCCGAGAGTGATCTCGGCCTGTGGCGAACGCAGGACGAGCACGTGATCCCGGCGCAGCACGCCGGTGTCGATGTCGAGCACCGCACCCTCGCGCGCGTGCTTTTCGGTTTTCGACCAGAGAACGAATTTCTGTCCGGCTTCGGACATGGAGCCTCCAAATATTTTGAAGGCAGTCTAGAACAAAACAGGAACAAAATCAAGAGGAATCGGCAAGCCGCTCGTACGCCGCCCCTACCGCTTCAGCCAGTCCTCCAGCAGTCGCCGGGCAATTGAATCGCGCCGCGGCAGGCGGAAGCTCTCGTCGTCCTGATGCGCCAAGAGCCAGGATCGCTCGTACCAGCACGCATCATCGAGTTCGGTCTTGTCGACGGTGATCGCGGTGGTTTTCGCCTCGGCGTGAAAGCCGAGCATGAGCGAGGCGGGGAAGGGCCAGGGCTGCGAGGAGTGATAGGTGACGCTGGCGAGCTCGATGCGCGTCTCCTCATAGACCTCGCGCACCACCGCCTCTTCGAGACTCTCGCCCGGCTCGACGAAGCCGGCGAGGGTCGAATGCATGCCCTGCGGCCAGGCCGCCTGGCGGCCGAGAAGGCAGCGCTCGGTGCCCTGATGCACCAGCATGATCACCGCCGGGTCGGTGCGCGGGAAATGCGGCGCGCCGCAAGCGGGGTTGGTGCAGCGCCGCACATGGCCCGCTTCCTCCGCCACGGTCGGGCTGCCGCACACGCCGCAGAAGCGATGACGGCTGTGCCAGTAGCTCATGCCGCGCGCGAAAGCGAGCAGCGAGCCTTCGTGCTGCGGCAGCAGCGGCCCGACGCGCCGCAGATCGATGAAGGCCGAAGCCGGTGCTTTGTGAATCGCGTCGAGCGGCGCCTCCATGCCCGAGAGATCGCAGGCGAAATAGGCGCACTCGTCCTCGATGCCGAGCAGCACGGTCTCTTTGCCCTCGGCGGCGAAGGCCTCGGGCGGCAGGAAGACGCCGCGCGGCGCGGCGCCCTCATGATCGGCGATCAGATTCTGGCCGCGCCACACCAGGACGAAGCGGCTCGTCGTACGGGCGAGGCGCTCGGCGAGCCAGGCCGCGTCCTTGCGTAGATGCGAGGCGCGGTCGACCCCGCCGGCATAGAAATTCGCGGATTTGGACGGCGAATCCGGCATCGTTTCTCCCTCGGTGCCGCAGCTTAGCAACCCGCGCCGCCTTGTGGCACTCGCGGACGATCCTGATATAGTCAGCTCGGGAGGCTGGCGATGGACAGGTCCCTCGCCAACCCGGTCAGGTCCGGAAGGAAGCAGCCGTAACGAGTTTCGGCCTGGGTCGTTGTCCAGCCTCCCACCTTCTCCCTTCCCCGGAGGCAGCATGAGCGAGCCGGGCGGCGCTTACCGCGTCCTCGCGCGCAAATACCGGCCCAGCACCTTCGCCGAGCTGATCGGGCACGAGGCGATGGTGAAGACGCTCACCAACGCCATCGCCACGGGCCGCATCGCCCATGCCTTCATCCTCACCGGCGTGCGCGGGGTCGGCAAGACGACGACGGCGCGTATCATCGCCCGGGCGCTCAACTGCATCGGCCCCGACGGCAAGGGCGGTCCGACCGCGTCGCCTTGCGGCGTGTGCGAGCCGTGCCGCGCCATCGCCGACGACCGTTTCGTCGATGTGATGGAGGTGGATGCCGCCTCGCGCACCGGCGTCGACGATATCCGTGAGCTGACCGACGGTGTGCGCTACAAGCCGGTTGCGGCGCGCTTCAAGATCTACATCATCGACGAAGTGCATATGCTGTCGAAGGCGGCGTTCAACGCGCTTCTGAAGACGCTCGAAGAGCCGCCGCCGGACGTCAAATTCATCTTCGCCACGACCGAAATCCACAAAGTGCCGGTGACGGTGCTGTCACGCTGCCAGCGTTTTTCGCTGCGCCGCGTGCCGCAGGCGATGCTCGCCGCGTATTACGCCGCGATCGCCGTGAAGGAGAACATCGAGGCCGAGACGCCGGCGATAGCCTTGATCGCACGCGCGGCCGACGGCTCGGTGCGCGACGGGCTCTCGATCCTCGATCAGGCGATAGCGTTGGGCGGCGCGACGATCACCGAGGCGGCGGTGCGCGAGATGCTCGGCATCGCCGATCGCGGCCTGGTCTTCGACCTGCTCGAAGTCGCGCTCAAGGGCGATGCCGGTGCGGCGCTGGCGCAGATGAAATCGCTCTACGAAGGCGGCGCCGATCCGATCATCGTGCTGCAGGATCTCTTGGAACTCGCCCATTTCCTGACACGGCTGAAGCTCGCGGGGAATGCCGGCGAGGGCGATCCCGCGCTCGAAGGCGACCGCGCGCGCGGCCTGCCGCTGGCGCAGAAGCTCGGCATTCCGTCGCTCACCCGCGCCTGGCAATTGCTCTTGAAGGGTCTCGAGGAAGCGCAGGCCGCGCCGTCGCCGCTGCAAGCCGCCGAGATGGTGCTGGTGCGCTTGGCTTATGTCGCCGATCTGCCGGCGCCCGCCGATATCATCCGCGCCCTCGAAGGCGCGCCCGCATCCGCGCCGGCGTCGCCATCCTCGCCGCGTGTCGGCCACAGCGCTGCGCCCGTGGGCGCCAATGGCGGCAATACGTCTGCCATCGGCAGTCTTGCAATACGCGAAGCGGCACCCGCGCCGGCCAGCACGCTGCCGCAACCGCAAAGCTTCCTCCAAGTCGTCGAGCTCTTCGAGAAGAATCACGAGGCGCTGATCCGCGCGCATCTCTTCGCGCATATCCATCTCGTGCGCTTCGAGTCCGGGTTGATCGAGCTCAGGCCCGATGAAGCCGCGCCGCGCGATCTGCCGAACAAGCTCGGCAGCCTGCTTTCGCAATGGACCGGCCAGCGCTGGGTGGTCAGCGTCTCGGGCGAGCCGGGCGAGCCGACCCTCAAAGAGCAAGCCGAGGCGCGCGCGCAGTCGATGAAGAGCGAGGCGGCGCACGATCCGCTGGTGCGCGCGGTGCTCGATGCCTTTCCCGGCGCGCGGATCGAGAGCGTGCGCGAGACCGCGCCCGCCGCGGCCGCGGAGCCGTTGCCCGATGCCGACGAGCTTCCCGAAGGAGACGACGCGTTATGAAGAATATCGGCCAGATGATGAAGCAGGCGCAGGAGATGCAGACGCGCATGGCCGAGCTGCAGGCGAAGCTCGCCGAGGTCGAGATGACCGGCGCGTCGGGTGGCGGCATGGTCCACGTGACGCTCAACGGCAAGGGCGAGATGCGGCGGGTGAAGATCGATCGTTCTTTAATGGTCGCTGACGAGACCGAGGTGCTGGAAGACCTGATCGTCGCCGCGACCAACGACGCGAAGGGACGTGTCGAGGCGCATCTCGCGCAGGAAATGTCGAAGCTCACCGGCGGGCTGCAATTGCCGCCGGGCATGAAGCTGCCGTTCTAATGCGTCGCGCCCGTTGTTATTAACGTCATTGCGAGAAGCGCAGCGACGAAGCAATCCAGGGCGCACGATTGGCTGGATTGCTTCGCTTCGCTCGGAATGACAAGAATAATAAATGCCCGATACCGCGCCCCAGCTCGAAAAGCTCATCCAGCTCCTCGCCAAGCTACCGGGCCTCGGCCCGCGCTCGGCGCGCCGCGCCGCGCTGTTCCTGGTGAAGCGCCGCGAATCGCTGATGGAGCCGCTGGCGATGGCGCTCGCCGATGCGGCGCGCGCGGTGAAGCCGTGCTCGGCCTGCGGCAATCTCGACACCGTCGATCCCTGCGCGCTCTGCCGCGACCCCGGCCGCGACGCCGGCGTGATCTGCGTCGTCGAGGACGTCGCCGATCTCTGGGCGATCGAGCGCGCGCATATCTTCAAGGGCCGCTATCACGTTTTGGGCGGCACGCTCTCGGCGCTCGACGGCATCGGCCCTGGCGAGCTCAGGATCGACAGCCTCGTGCAGCGTGTCGCCGAGGTGCCGGCGCACGAAGTGATCCTCGCCATGAACGCGACCGTCGAGGGCCAGACCACGGCGCATTACATCATCGATCG
>DASYAL010000103.1:0-22291 GCA_036501365.1 Allostellaceae bacterium
AGCTTTAGACCGCGGAGCAGCGCAATCGCCGCCTGCAGGTCGTCGCGCTTCTTGCCCGAGAGGCGTAGTTCATCGCCCTGGATCGCGGTCTGGACCTTGAGCTTGCTGTCCTTGATCGCGCGGACGATACGCTTCGCGAGCTCCTGGTCGATGCCTTGGCGCAAGGCGACGACCTGGCGCACGCTCTGGCCGGCGGCTTTCTCGGGATTCTTGAAGTCGAGCGCGCCGGGATCGACCTTGCGCCGCACCATGTGCATGCGGAGCAGTTCCTGGACCTGGCGCAGCTTCAGCTCGTCGTCGGCAAGGACGGTGAGCCCGGCCTCGTCTCGCTTGACGGTCGATTTGCTGTCCTTGAAGTCGAAGCGGGTCGCGATCTCGCGCGCCAGCCCGGCGAGCGCGTTGTCGACCTCGGCCAGATCGAGCTTCGAGACGATGTCGAAACTGGGCATGATCCCCTCGTGTCGCGGCGTTTTGTCTTATAGCTTTCCGTTCCGGGCCCGGCCAGCGTGTCACTATTCATCGCCCGTTAACCAGCCCCAAGCAGGATGGCGACCAGTCTGCCCCGCTTGCCAAAGGCGCGCCTATCATGTCCATGACCGCTCTTTCCGACGGCTTCGCTCGCAAAACGCCGCCGGGTCACAGGGTCACGCTCGGGAGCGCGCGCGAGATTTGGGCGGATCGCCGCCGGGTGCTCGAGCGGCGCGGGCGCATCGCCAATCCCGACGGCCAGCGCCTCGACTGGGATTCCCGGATTTTCAGCCTCGCCGTTCTCGGCTTCGGCTGGGCTATGCGGCTCTTCGGCCTCTATGGCCGCGGCCGGCGCAACGCGCTGTCGCCGGCGCTGGTCGAGCGCGAATTCGTGTTCCGCGACCTGCCGGCGGTGTTCGACGGCTATCGCATCCTGCAGATCAGCGATCCGCATCTCGATTGCCTGCCCGGGCTGGCCGAAATCGCGCGCGATCTGATCGCGGGCGTCGCCGTAGATCTTGTCGCGGTGACCGGAGATATTTGCGGCAAGCGACATGCCTCGCTCATGGCGGCGACCGAGCCACTGGCCGCACTTCTCGCCGGAGCGAAGGTGCGCGACCGCGTAGTCGCCGTGCTCGGAAACCACGATCCATCGATGATGGCCGAGGCGCTCGAGCAACACGGCATCACCACCTTGCTCAACGAATCGCTGACGATCGAGCGCGGCAGGGACCGGCTGGTATTGACCGGCCTCGACGATGTCCATCGCTTCTATACCCCCGCGGCCACGGCGGCCTTGAGCGCCGCGCCGCACGGCTTTCGCGTCGCGCTCGTCCATTCGGCCGAGATCGCCGATCACGCCGCCGCCGCCGGCTTCGGCCTCTATCTCTGCGGCCATACCCATGGCGGGCAGATTTGTCTGCCCGGCGGCCGCTCGGTTTTCAGCCATTTGCGGCGCTGCAAATTCGGCATCCGGGGAGAGTGGCGCGCCGGACCGATGATCGGCTATACCAGCAACGGCCTCGGCGTCGGCGAAGTACCATTGCGCTTCAATTGTCGGGGAGAGATCGCCATGATCACCTTGCGACGCGGCGCGACCGGAGACTAGCCGTCCGATGATATCGGCTCGATGACGCTTCATCGATGATGAAACTGGCGCGACTGGGCGCCGGCCTCGTCTTGCTGGCCGCTCTGTTCTATTTCCGGCTGATCGATCTCAACGAATTGCGCAAGGCTCTGGGCCATCCGGGCCTGTTGGCGCTGGCGGCGATACTCGGGCTCGTGACGATTCCGTTGACTGCCTTTCGGTGGCACATCCTGTTGCGTTCACAAGGCCTCGTGCTCCATCTGTGGCACACGATCCGGATCGTGGCGATGGGCGCGTTTTTTGCGACCTTCCTCCCGGGCGCGGCCGGCGGCGATCTCGTCCGCGGCGTCTATATCTATCAGGCCTCGCACGGCCGGCGCACCCACGCCCTGCTTTCGATTTTCATCGACCGGCTGATCGGAGTGACCGCCTTTGTCATATTCGGCGTGGCGGCGACCTTGACCCGACCGCCGCAGAGCTACGGCGTCTTCGAATACAGCATCTTCGCCTTCGCTTTCCTGTTCGTCGTCGGCCTTGCGGTGCTGTTCGTCTTCGGCCATCGCATCGCGCGGCTCGTGAATCGGATCTTTGCCGGCCGCTCGCACCGCCTCGCCGCCGTCATCGATGAGGCCGGCAATGCGCTGCACGAATATTCGCGGCGGTGGCGTACCGTCCTGCTCTGCCTCTGCCTATCGTTGGTCATCGTGCTGATCATTGCCGTTTGCGTCGTCATCATCGCCGCAGCCACCGAATTCCGGGGTTTGAGCGCAGTCGAATACGGCATTGCCGGAGTTTATGCGATGATCGCGAACAGCCTGCCGTTCACGCCCGGCGGCCTCGGCATCGGCGAGGGCGCCTTCGCCTCGGCCTGCGTTGCCCTCGAGCCCTCGGCCGCCGGCATCCCTTACGGCACCATCTTTCTGGTGCTGCGCTGCGTGCTCGTGGTCTCGACCTTGCCGGGGCTGCTCGCCTATCTCTTCTACCCGCAGCGTGCGAGCTTGCTCAAACCGGCAAAAGCCAATCTCTAGCGGAACTATGCCAAGCCGGGTGTTCCTCGCGGTTGCGGGCGCCAGCGGCGCGGTCTCGGTCGGGATCGATGCGGCGGCGACGCATCTGCTCGCCGGCGATGCCGAACGCCTCGCTTTTGCCGCCACCGCCGCGCGTTACGGCGTGATCCATGCCGCGGCGCTGCTGGCTCTCGCCTTGCTGATCGAGCGTGCCAACAATTTCTGGCTCAAGGCCGCGGGCTGGTGCTTCGTCGCCGGGCTGGCGATGTTTTGCGGCAGCCTCGATCTCTTGGCGGCGGGAGCCCCACATGGCGTTGCCGCCGCCGCGCCTTGGGGCGGCACCGCCTTCATCCTCGGTTGGCTGGCGGTTCTGGTCGCGGCTTTGCGTCCGCGGAGGGCTTAGCGCATCGCCGCCGGAACGGCGACGCCGGCTTCCTTGTAATAGCGCTGCGCACCGGGATGGAGCGTTATTCCGAGCGTCGCGACGGTGCCGGCAGTGACCGCGCGCCAGGCTGGATTCTTCGCGGCGAGCGCGCCGAGTTGTGACCAGAAGGCTTTGGTTAGCGCATACGCGGTGTCGTTGCTCATATGCCGCATCGCATAGATGCCGGCCGGAACGGCAACCGTCGAGATATCGCTGTCGACGCCGGGATAGGTTCCTTGCGGGATCGTCTGCGCAATGATGCTGTCGTCCGCCGCCACCATCTTTGCGACCACCGCGGGCGGCAGGCTCAACAGCCGGATCGGTGCCGCAGCGGCGATATCGGCGATGCGCGAAATCGGAAAGCTGCCGGTCAAGGCGAGGCCGCTCACCTTTTTGCTCATCACCGCTTCGGGTGCAGCCGCGACATCGATATCGATGAGCTGCACCTTGCGCTCGATGCCGAGGACCTGCAGGGCGCTCGCGGTGACGCGCTGGCTGACGCTGCCATTGGCGCCGGGGACGAAGCTGTGGCCGGCGAGGTCGGTCATCGATTGGATGCCGCTGTCCTGGCGCACCACCCAATGCACCGTCTGGGCGGGGATCGGGAACAGCGCGCGAATGTCGTAGTAGCCGCGATTGGAGACAAAGGGCTGGCGTCCGCGCCGGGCACGAAGGATAACGCTGCGCGATGCCGTGAAGATCGTGTTGGCGCCGCTTTTCGGCGCGTCGATCACGTTCTGCACCGTGCCCTGGCTCTCGCGCACCTCGAGCGCGTAGGTGCCGTTGGTGGCGAGCGCCAATGCCTCGGAGAATTGCCGGGCGAGCAGATAGTTCGGATTGTCCGCCTTGCCGGCGCGGACCGTGATCTGGGTCGTGCGGTCCTTGGCTTCGACGCGGATGCCGCCGAGCGACAACGTCACAAGGGACGCCAGGATCCAAGCGCTCGCCGACCGCCTGCGTCTTAGGATCACGCCTCGCACCCGTTTCGTTTTTGCTTGCGCCCCAGACGATCGGCGCAGCCAGAAAAGCCACCCGCTATACCGCTGCTACTATCGCCCGGCAAGCGCGATGATGCCGCCGCGCTCCCAGCCGCGCGTTCCGGAAGGCTGAGTCGTCGCTGGGGGCGATCGGCGCTATTCTCGTTGTCGATGACCCAGGGCCCGGTTTTCGATGCGGCGTTCCGGTCGCAGCTTCGGCAATTGCTCACATGGCGGCGCGATGTCCGCCGCTTCCGGCGCGCACCGCTGCCCGAAGGCGTGCTCGAGCGGCTGATCGCGGTCGCGATGCTTGCGCCGTCGGTGGGCTTGAGCGAGCCGTGGCGTTTCGTTGCGATCGACGATCCTCGCTTGCGCCTCGCCATCCGCTGCAATTTCGAGCGCTGCAACGCCGAGGCGCTGGCCGCGCAATCGTCCGACCGCGCCGCAGACTATGCGCGGCTGAAGCTCGCCGGTCTTGATGCCGCGCCGGTGCAGCTCGCGATCTTTGCCGATCGTGCGACCGGGCAGGGCCATGGCCTCGGCCGTCGCAGCATGCCCGAGATGATCGAGTACTCGGCTGTCGCCGCCGTTCACACGCTCTGGCTCGCTGCGCGCGCCGAGGGCGTCGGCATGGGCTGGGTGTCGATCCTGGACCCCGACGAGGTTGCAGCGGCGCTCGATGTGCCGGCGAGTTGGAAGCTGATCGGCTATTTTTGTCTGGGTTATGCCGAAGACGACGCCGCGACGCCTGAGCTCGAGCGCGCCGGATGGGAACGCCGCCGGCCAGCCGAGGCATTTCTGCTGCGGCGCTGAGTCGCCGGCCGACCGGCGCACCCTGGAGGTGACATGACGACCTTGCTCTTTACGCACGAAGCCTGTCTCGCCCATGACCCTGGCCCGCATCACCCGGAATCGCCGGCGCGGCTCGAAGCCGTCTTGGAGGCTCTGGCGGCGCCCGCTTTCGCCAAGCTCACGCGACGCGAGGCGCCGCTCGCGACCCCGTCGCAAATCGCGCGAGTCCATCCCGGCGATTTCGCCGAGCAACTGCTTGCAAGGGTGCCGCGCGAAGGCTACGTCGCGCTCGACCCTGACACCGTGCTCTCGCCGCGCTCGGGCGAAGCGGCGCTGCGCGCGGCCGGCGCCGCGGTGGCAGCAGTCGATGCGGTGATCGCGGGCGAGGGCCAGAATGCTTTTTGCGCCGTGCGTCCGCCGGGCCATCACGCCGAGCCGCGTCGGGCGATGGGCTTCTGCCTCTTCAACAACGTCGCGATTGCCGCGCAGCACGCGTGTCAGGCGCACGGACTGAAACGAGTTGCGGTGGTCGATTTCGACGTCCATCACGGCAACGGCACGCAAACGGCTTTCGAGCACAATCCCCGTTTCTTCTACGGCTCGACGCATCAGATGCCGCTCTATCCCGGCACCGGCGCGGCGAGCGAGCGCGGCGTCGGCAACATCGTCAATGCGCCGTTGCGTCCCGGTGCCGGCTCCGAGGCGTTCCGCGAAGCGTTCGCCGCAACGATCCTGCCGGCACTCGATGCGTTCCTTCCCGAGCTTCTCATCATCTCGGCGGGGTTCGATGCGCATCGTGACGATCCGCTAGCCCAACTTATGCTCGTCGAGGCCGATTACGCTTGGTGTACCGAGCGGTTGAAGGAGATCGCTGCTCAGCACGCGCGCGGCCGCGTCGTCTCGTCGCTCGAAGGGGGCTACGATCTCGACGCTCTGGCGGCCTCAACGGCGGCCCATGTCGCTGCGCTCATGATGGAATAGCAACAGCTTACGCTGCGCCGCTTGCTCCAAGGGAGGGCTGTCCCTAAATTGGCCGGATGATTGAAGGCAGTGGTTGATGGCCGACTCCAATCTGCCGGCCGATATCGCGGGGATGAGCTTTGAGGTGGCGCTCGCGGAGCTGGAGACGATCGTCAAGCGTCTCGAGACCGGGAACGCCAAGCTCGACGACGCGATCTCATCTTACGAACGCGGCGCTCTGCTGAAGCAACATTGCGAAACGAAGCTGCGCGAGGCCCAGTCGCGCGTCGACCGAATCGTCATCGGTGTCGATGGCTCCCCCAGCGTCGAGAAGCTCGCTCTTGACTGAGTTTTGGCCAGCAGAGATGGAGCTCTCGGCGGCGCTCGCCGATACGGTGAAGCTCACCGATGCCGCGCTCGACAAGCTGATCGTCATACCCCCGGGACTCGAGGCGCGGGTGTTCGACGCTATGCGCTACGCCGCGCTTGCGCCCGGCAAGCGGCTGCGGCCGTTTCTCGTGCTGGCGAGCGCGCAGCTCTTTTCGGTGGTGCGCCGCAGCGCTCTGCAGGTCGCCTGCGCGATCGAGATGGTGCATGCCTATTCGCTGGTGCATGACGATCTGCCGGCGATGGATAATAGCGATCTTCGCCGTGGCCGGCCGACCTGTCACAAGGCTTTCGACGACGCGACCGCCGTTCTCGCCGGCGATGGGCTGCTTACCCTGGCCTTCGAAGTGCTTGCCCATCCCGACACGCATGGCGATCCCGCGGTGCGCTGCGAATTGGTGAGTGCGCTCGCGCAGGCGGCGGGCGTGCGCGGTATGGTCGGCGGCCAGATGATCGATCTCCTCGCCGAGCATCGCCCCGATCTCGATATCGGCGCGATCACCCGGTTGCAGCGCCTGAAGACCGGCGCCTTGATCGCCTTTGCCTGCGAGGCCGGCGCGATCCTCGGCAAGGCGCCGCAGGATCTGTGCCTCGCGCTACGCGGCTATGCCCACGATCTCGGCCTTGCCTTCCAGATTGCCGATGATCTCCTCGACGTCGAGGGTTCGTCGGGCGTCACCGGCAAGCCCGTAGGTCAAGACGCCGCCGCTGGCAAGGCGACCTTCGTTTCGATCCTCGGCGTCGAGCGCGCCCGCGCTCAGGCATCGCTGCTGGTCGGGCAGGCGGTGGCCCATCTCGAGCCGTTCGAGAGCCGCGCGAAGCTTCTGCGCGATGCCGCGCGTTTTGTCGTCGATCGCCAAGCATGATCACCCGTCGCAGCATCTTGGCCGCGGGAGCGGCGCTCGTCGCGTCGCTCTCGGCGCTTGGCGTCGCGGCGGCCGCAAATCCGGCGACGACGCTCCGCTCGTTCTACGACGCGCTGCTTTCGGTTATGAAGGACGGGCAGAAGCTCGGTTTCGACGGTCGGCAGCAAAAGCTCTTGCCAGCGATCGCGCGGGCTTTCGATCTGTCGCTGATGACCCGGCTCGTCGTCGGGCTGCAATGGCCGAGTCTTTCGCCCGAGGAGCAAAGGCAACTCGTCGCCGGCTTCACCGAGTTCAGCGTCGCGACCTATGCGAGCCAGTTCGACGATTTCTCGGGTGAGCGATTCGAAGTCGATTCCAAGGCGGCGCCGGCGCCTGGCGGCGACGTCATCGTCAAGACCAAGCTTATCCAGTCGAATGGCGAGCCGGTCCAGCTCGATTACCTGCTGCGGCAAGAGCAGGGCGATTGGCGCATCATCGACGTATTCCTCAGCGGCACGATCAGCCAGCTCGCGGCGCGACGCTCCGAATTCACGGCGATCCTGCGCGAGCAAGGCGCGTCGGGGCTGATCGCGGTGCTGAAAGAAAGAACGAAGGCGCTGGCGACCGGCAGCGGCTGAGCCGCCGTGCGCGGCTCAATGCGCCGGCGGTATCGGCGCGCCCGGGTCCTTGTACAGCTCATCCATCTCGTTCGATGCCGGCGCCGCTTCGCCATGCCGCAACTCGCTGGCGCGGTGCTGGCGATAGAGGCTTCTGATCTCGGCATAGAGATCGATCGCATTCTTCTGCAACTCGTCGAGATTGGTGAGATTTTGCGCCCGCTCGTCGAGTCCTTCGGCGCCCCAGCGCGAATAGGTCGCGACATCCGCGCCGTAATCATAGGCAAGATAGGAGAACGGATCGGCATAGCCGTCCGCCGCCATGCCAACGGCGTCGCGCGGATTGGAAGGGCCGAGAATCGGCAGCACCAGATAGAACATCTCGGGGACGCCATAGTGATAGAGCGTCTGGCCGAAATCGCCGGACTGCTTCTCGATGCCCCAGCGCGTCGCAAGGTCGAAGATGCCGCCGACGCCGACCGTGCTGTTCAGCGCGAAACGTTCCGCCGTCCATCCCGCCCGCTGGAATTCGGTCTGCAGGACGTTGTTGGCGAAAATCACCGGCTCGTGCAGATTGCCGAGGAAGTTCCGGACTGCATCCTTGCCGGGATCGGGAACGACGTTCTGATAGACCTGCGAAACCGGCTTAATGACCCATTTGTCGACGAACATGTCGAACGCGAAGATTTGCCGGTTCATCGGCTCGAGCGGGTCGTTATTGGCATCGAATTGCGCGCGCGCAGCGGGATCGGTCGGCGGGGTCGCGCAGGCGCTCATCGCCAAAAGCGGGACAAGGGCGGCCAGGAATCTTTTTGCGGAATTTGCGAGGTCCACGGATAGCGCCCAAGTGCTTACGGTTTATCGTGGCTTGTGCTTGCCACAGGAATGGTATCGTTTACGACCTAAAGCGCGAATGCAACAGCAATTTTTAGCTCAGGCCGCAGGTCGGAAACCCTACGACGAGCGCCGATAAGGAACGGTTAAATTCGGCATGCAATTGCAAATATTGGGATATCTTGTTTGGTTGTTGATCGGCGCCAGCGCGGTTGGTTGCGCCTATCTGTGGTATGCGTGCAACGCCGTCGCAAAATTCGCTAAACGCGCGCCACCGCGCGCAGCGACGCAGCCGCCGGTAAGCGTCCTGAAGCCGCTGCGCGGCGAGGATCCGGCGCTGGCCGCGAATCTCCGGTCTTTCCTCCGCCAGGACTACGGCGATTTTCAAGTCGTCTTCGGGGTTGCCGAGGCTAACGATCCGGCGCTTGCCGTCATCCGCCGGATGCGGGCGGAATTCCCGTCGGCCGATATTGCGCTGATGACGGGGCAGGCGCAGGGAACCAATCTCAAGATCGCCAATCTGCGCAACATGCTGCCGGCGGCGCGGCATGACCTGCTGGTGCTCGCCGACAGCGACATGCGGGTTGGACCCGATTACCTCGCCACGGTTACGGCGCCTTTGGTGTCGCGCGGCGCAGTCGGCCTCGTGACCTGCCTCTATCGCGCGATTTCGGCCGGCGGGCTGTGGTCGGATCTCGCCTGTCTCCACATCAACCACGGCTTCCTGCCGCAAGCGGTGGTCGGCGATGCGCTGGGCCGGGGCTCCGGTTGCTTCGGCGCGACCATGGCGCTCGATCGCGCGACGCTCGCCGCCGCCGGCGGCCTCGAGGCGCTCGCCGACCAGCTTGCCGACGATCACGCGCTGGGCCGGGCGGTGCACCGCCTCGGCCGAGAGGTCGAGCTCTCGCCCTTTCTCGTCAATGACATCGTCGCCGAAGACGACATCCGCGGCCTGTTCCTGCACGAGCTGCGTTGGGCGCGGACCATCCGCCTGGTCGCACCCGCCGGTTTCGCCGGCTCGATCGTCACCTTTCCGGTGCCTCTGGCGCTGCTGGCGCTGTGCCTCGGCGGCGCGCCTGTCGCCGCCGCAGCGATGACCGTCGCGGCCCTGGCGGTCCGAGGCCTGACCGGGCGCCGAATCGATCGGGCGCTGCGGCTAGAGGCCGCGCCGCTCTGGCTCCTGCCGCTCCGCGATCTGTTGTCCTTCGTCGTCTTTATCGCTAGTTTCCTGGGCCGAAGCGTTGCCTGGCGGGATCGTCGGTTCCGGATCGGTCCGGAAGGGCAGCTTATCCCAGAGAAACCCCGGTGATAGGCCAGCACAGGATAGTATCCGCATGATGAAAACCCTATTCCTGCAGCCGCCGTCGTTCGAGGGCTTCGACGGCGGCGCCGGCTCGCGCTATCAGGCGCGGCGCGAAATCCGCTCTTTCTGGTATCCGACGTGGTTGGCGCAGCCGGCCGCGCTGGTCGATGGCAGCAAGTTGATCGATGCGCCGCCCGCCGGCATGGCGCTCCCCGCCGTGTTGCCGCTTGCCAAGGACTATGAGCTCGTGGTGATGCACACCTCGACGCCGTCCTTCGCCAACGATGTGAAGGTCGCGCAGGCGATGAAGGACGTGAATCCGCGCCTCAAGATCGGCTTCGTCGGCGCCAAGGTCGCGGTCGAGCCGACCGAGAGTCTCGAAGCGGCGCGCATACTCGATTTCGTCGGTCGCAACGAATTCGATTTCACCATCAAGGAAATCGCGGATGGCCGTGCCTGGGATGCAATCGACGGGCTGAGCTATCGCAACGCCGCCGGCGACATCGTTCACAATCGCGAGCGCGCGATCCTCGAAGACATGGATCAGCTGCCCTTCGTCACCGAGGTCTACAAGCGCGACCTGCGGATCGAGGATTACTTCATCGGCTACCTCAAGCATCCTTACGTCTCGATCTATACCGGCCGCGGCTGCAAGTCGCGCTGCACCTTCTGCCTCTGGCCGCAGACTGTCGGCGGCCATCGCTACCGCGTGCGCAGCGTCGACCACGTGGTCGAGGAGATTCGCCTCGCCAAGCACTATTTCCCGCAGGTACGCGAGTTCTTCTTCGACGACGATACCTTCACCGACAACCTGCCGCGCGCCGAGGCGATTGCGAAGGAGCTTGGCAAGCTCGGCGTGATGTGGTCGTGCAACGCCAAGGCCAACGTGCCGCGCAAGACGCTTGAAGTGCTGAAGGACAACGGCCTGAGACTGCTGCTGGTCGGCTACGAATCCGGCAATCAACAGATCCTGCACAATATCAAGAAGGGCATGCTGATCGACGTCGCCAAGCGCTTCACCAAGGATTGTCACGAGCTCGGCGTCGTCATTCACGGCACCTTCATCCTCGGCCTGCCCGGCGAAACCAAGGAGACGATCGAGGAGACGATCAAATTCGCCACCGAGATCAATCCGCACACCATCCAGGTCTCGCTCGCGGCGCCTTATCCCGGCACGTTCCTGTTCAAGCAAGCGGTGGAGAACGGCTGGCTCGACGCCAAGCATGCGGAGCTCATCGACGATCGCGGCATCCAGATCGCGCCGTTGCATTACCCGCATCTCAGTCATCAAGAGATATTCGATTCGGTCGAGACCTTCTACAAGCGCTTCTATTTCCGTGCCGGCAAGATCGCCTCGATCGTCGGCGAGATGGTGCGCAGTCCCGAGATGATGAAGCGCCGCCTGCGCGAGGGCGTCGAATTCTTCCATTTCCTGCGCGAGCGCGAGCTCGCGCATTGACGCCGCGCCGCCCGACGCAGCCTAAAGCTTGCCGTTGTCCTTAGCCGGTCCCAAGAGCGCCGGCAGGAGGATGAAGGTGCAGAGCAGGGTATAGGCGAGCGCCAGCATCAAGAGCTTGCCCATATCGGCGGTGCCGGGATGGTTCGAGAGCGCGAGGCTCCCGAAGGCGGTGCCGGTGGTGAGCGCGCTGAACAGGATCGCGCGTGCCGTGCTCGATTGCAGTATCTCGCCGCCGCCGCCGGCGCGCCAACGCATCACGAAATAGATGTCGAACGAGACGCCGATGCCCAGCAGCAAGGGCAGGGTGATGATGTTCGCGTAGTTGAGCGGCAGGCCCACCAGGACGCCGGTCGCTAGCGTCAATAATCCCGCCAGCAGTAACGGTACTAGCACCAATACGACATCACCGACGCGGCGCAGGACCGCGAGCAGCAGGATCGCGATCGCGATCAAAGCGATGATCCCTGCGGTCGAGAAAGCATGCGTCACTGTCGCGGCCGATTCCTGGATCGTTACCGGTGTCCCGGTCGCGTCAGGCGCGATCGTGCGCACCGCGGCGACGAAATGCTCGAGCTGGTCGTTGCTCCGCATGTCGCCCTTGGGGAAAACCTCGACGCGCGCACGGCCGTCGCTCGCGACCCAATCGTCTTTGAGGCTCGGCGGCAGATCGGCGAGCGTGATCTTGTGCGGATCGAGTGAATCCCGCAGCTCGTCGAGCCGACGCGCGGCATTGCCCGAAAGGTTCTGGATAAGCGCAGGCAGGATCGCAGGACCGCGCGCCAGTACTTGTTGCAGCGCGTGCGCCAGGCGCGTAGCCGCAGTATCGCCTTGCTGGCCTAACGTCTGGACGTCCTTGGCGAAATTCTCGGTGGCTGCCAGCATCGCCTGATCGCTCGACGGGGGCTTGATGCGGGCGGGAAAGAGCGAAGGCGCAAGCAGCGTCCGCGCATCTTGGACAATCGCGAGCTTCGCGTCCTGATCGTCGGGAACGAAGGTGTTGACGGTGATCACTTGGCCGACATCCGGTAGAGCTTCGAGCTTCTTTGCGACGACTGTCGCTTGGTCGATCGAGGGCGCGAGGATCTCGATCGTGTAGGGCGTCGAATTGGGATCGGCCATCAGGTCGAACAGGGTCGAGACCGATTCCGCTTTGCGGCTCTGGAGATTGAGCGGATTGAAGTCAAAGCGTAGCCAGGGCAACGTCGCCGCGGCGGCAAGTGCGAGGACGCAAGCGGCGATGATCACGGCGGTGCGATTGCTGAGCAGGAAGCGGTCGATGGGAGCCGCCCAGCGGTAGCCGATCGGCCGCGGTTCGCCGCTCGTGCGTGACAGCGTCAGCAATGCCGGCAACAGGGTCAGATTGAGTGCAAGCGCGATCAGCATGCCGACGCCCGCGATCTTCCCGAGATCGGAGACGCCGGTGTAATCGGTCGGGACGAAGGAGAGGAAGCCGACCGCGGTCGCCGCCGCAGCGACGCTAAGCGGCCCGCCGATGCCGCGACCGACACGGCGCAACGCCTCGCCGAGGTCGTCGGCGCGGAAGCGCTCGTCGCGATAGCGCACGCTGAACTGAATGCCGAAATCGACGGCAATGCCGACGAACAGCACGGCGAAGGCCACCGAGATCGGATTGAGCGCCTTGACCGCGACGGCTGCGAAGCCGCCGGTCACGACGAGGCCGACGATCAACGTGCCGAGGATCGCGCCGACCAGCCGCAGCGATTGCATGCCCAGGAGCAGCCACACGCAGAGCAGGCTGATCGCTAGGACCGCCGAGAAGGTTGCACCCTCGGAGAGCGAAGCAAGTTGCGCGTCGGACAAGGCGACCTCGCCGGTGATGCGCACCCGGACGCCGCGATCGGACGTCAGCCCGAGCGAATTCGCTTGCGCGCGGATCACGCGGGTCGCGCGAAGGCCGGGTTGAAGCGCGTCATAATCCAGCACCGGCCGCACCAGGATGAAGTGACGCAGCTCGCGCGGGTCGGCGCTGCGGCCGCTGAGCAAGGTTTGCCACGACAGCGGCGCATAACGGCCTTGCAGCGAGACTTCGACGGCCGCCGCAATCGCGTTGAACGGGCCATCGAGATCGCTTGCCGGAACTTGGCCGTGGGCTGCGCCCTGGGCCAGGAGATCGAGCGTGCCGAAGACGCCGCTAAGGCTGGGATCGGAGGCGAGTGCCCCGAGCAGCGGCTGCGCGCCGATCAGCTGGTCGGCGAAGCTCTGCAACTCGTCCTTCGACATGAAGAGCAGGCCGTTCTGCGCGAAGAAATCGCCGCCGCCGGGAATGCTGATCGATTTGAAGAGATCGGGCCGCTCGCCGAGGCGCTCGGCGAGAGCGGCGGTGGCGTCCGAGGTCTGGTCGGGCGTCGCGCCGTCGATGACGATGGCGAGAAGATCGCTGTTCTGCGGAAATGCCTTGTCGAGCGCCTCTTCCTGCTGGCGCCACGGCTGGTCGCCCGAGATCAGCTTGCCGAGATCGGTATCGAGGCTGAGATGTGTCGCTGCGTAGTAGCCGGCGACGATGGCGAGGACGAGATAGGCCACGGCCACGACAAGGGCGTGGCGACGGCAGGCATCGACGATGCGCGCGACGAAGTTCCCCATGGACGCTTAGGCTTCGCCATGGGTTGCGGGACGACGGCTGGCGGATCGACGGGCCATGACGGGTTTATTAAAGGACGTGAGCCTTCCGGCAAGGCTCAATTTGAATTTGAGGTCGGCGGCGGCGGCGAGAAGCGGAAGAATTCCTGCTGGATGGCCGGCAGCACCAAGATCGAGGGCTGTTTGGGCAAGGTCGCGCGCGACAGCACCACGTGGGGATCCTCACCGTGCACGATCGGATACTCGTTATTGGTACGATCGAGGAAATTCTGCAGCTGGGTCGGCCCGAAGTAATGGATCGGGATGATGAGCTGCGGCTTGATCTGATGGATGACGTCGATGATGTCGTACTGCGACAGGGAATAGGCGCCGTCCACCATCGGCAGCAACACGTCGATCTGGCCGAGCGCGGCGAGGTGCTCGGGTGCGAGCGTGTGTTGCAGGTGGCTCAAATGCGCGATGCAGAGATCGGCGATCTCGAAGACGAAGATGGAGTTGCCGTTGAACTCGGTGCCGCCGGTGAAGAAGTTGCGCACATTGGTCGGCACGTTGCGCACGCGCACGTCCTTGACGGTCAGATCCCAATGCGCCGGGCCGCTGCCGGTATCCCAGCCGCGTAGCACATAGGGAATGCGCGGATCGGGATGGTTGGTGTAATGCGTGTCGTGGAAATGGTTCATCGTCGCGACATCGGGCGGGAAAGGCGGCGGAAAGTAGTCGTTGAGATCGGTGACGATGGTGACGCCTTGCGGACTCTTGATCAGCACGCTGGCATGGCCGATGAAGGTGAGGTCGACGTTCCCTTCGACGGCGTCGGCGAGCGACCAGTCGGCAAGCATCAAGCGCGGCGGTGCCGAGGCGATATTGGGTTCGCAGCCTGCGGCGAACGCATAGGCAGGCGCCAGGAGCGCGATGCCGAGAAGCCAGGACGCGATGCGCTTGAACATCGGTGCCTCCTGCCGAAGGTCCTCGTATTATGCGATCACGGCCGTGGGTTATACCAGGGCTGGGTGCGGCTTTTTCGTTGCGCTTGTCGCAGCCGCGTTGTTTTCTAGCGAAAAATTAAACGAGGAGTCATGACGCAAGCGCGACCGACCGTTCTGCAACTGGCCGCCGATCTCGATTCCGGCAAGACCACCAGTCGTGATTTGATTGAGGCGGCACTGGCGCGGATCGCTGATCCGGCCGGCGAAGGGCAACGCAGCTTCATCAAGGTCCATGGCGAGTCGGCCCGGCAGGCGGCCGACGCTCAGGATGCGCTGCGCCTCGCCGGCTACAAAGCATCGCCGCTGGCAGGGTTGCCGGTCTCGCTCAAGGACCTGTTCGATATCGCGGGCGAGCGTACGCTCGCCGGCTCGACAGCGCGCGACGATGCACCGCCCGCTGTGCGCGACGCGGCGGTGGTCGCGCGGCTCAAAACCGCCGGCGCAGTGATCATCGGCCGCACCAACATGACTGAATTCGCCTTCTCCGGCGTCGGCATCAACCCGCATTACGGCACGCCGGGCAATCCGTGGGATCGTAGCCGCGTTCCCGGGGGCTCGTCGTCGGGCGCGGCGGTGGGGGTGGCGGATGGGCAATGCATCGTCGCGATCGGCAGCGATACCGGCGGCTCGGTGCGGATTCCCGCGGCGCTCTGCGGCCTCGTCGGCTTCAAGCCGACGCAGCGACGCATCCCGCTCGAGGGCGCTTTCCCACTGTCGACGACGCTCGATTCGGTCGGACCGCTCGCCAACAGCGTTGCCTGTTGCGCGATTGCGGATGCGATCATGGCGGGTGAGACCCCGGACGTGCCGACGCCGCTCGGCCCGGCGGGCCTGCGCCTCGCGGTTCCTCGCCGCACCTATCTTTTCGACGATCTCGATGCCGACGTCGCCGCCGGCTTCGAGCGCGCTTGCGCGGTGCTCGGCCGCGCCGGGGCGCGGATCGAAGATCTGGTGCTTCCCGAACTCGCCGACTACGCGCCCATCAACGCAAAAGGTGGCTTCTCGCCGCCCGAATCCTATGCCTGCCATGCCGAGCTGATGGCGCGACGCGGCGGCGATTACGATCCGCGCGTGCGGCAACGCATCGCGCGCGGCGCCGAGATGAGCGCGCCCGATTACGTGAAGCTGGTGGCGGATCGCGCCCGCTTCATCGTGCGCGTCGATGCGCGCACCGAGAGTTGCGACGCCCTCATCGCCCCGACCGTCGCCTGCCTCGCGCCACCGATCGCGGCTTTCTCCGAGGACGCGGTCTTTTACCGGCTCAATACGCGCATCCTGCGCAATCCGAGCGTTGTCAATTTCCTTGACCGCTGCGCCGCGACCCTGCCCGTGTCGCCGCCAGGCGTAGCGCCGGTGGGGCTGATGGTGATCGGTCCCCACGGTGGCGATCGTCGTTTGCTCGCGATCGCGGGTGGGATCGAGGCAGCCTTGGCTACCGCATAGGTCTTAGCTGCTTTTTTCGAGCCGCGGCTGGCGATAGCGGATCATCTTCATCAACCGCACCATGACGTCGCCGAGGGTCGCGCCGGTGGCGATCTTTTGCCCGCCTGACAGCAGCGCATAATCGCCGTGGCGGCTCGTTCCCGGCGGTATTTTCGTGACGGTGAAGAGCGGCAGTTCTTGGGTGCGGCGGAACATCGAGAACGACACCGCTCCGTCGCGCTGGTCGATGGCGTAATCGCGCCATTCGCCGCGCATCACCTGGCGTGTATAGAGCGACAAGAGCTGATTGAGCTCGGCGCGGGTGAAGAACACGCGCTTGCTTCGGCGGAGATCGTTCAGGCGGAAGACGGTGCTCATCGGCGCGCAGCTAACAGCCTTGTCATCCTCGTCCGATTCCGAGTTTTTCCGATTTTTGCGGCGAAATCCAGCATCCTGGCAGGGTAAAACGAGAGCCAAAAGTTTGCGTGGCGAGGATCAAGCCGCTAAGGTGTCGCCGCTTCTCCGCTTCTGCCGCATGGGTTTGCGTTGAGCGATATCTTCCGCGAAATCGATGAAGAGCTGCGCCGCGATAATCTGCAGCAGCTCTGGAAAAAATACGGCAATTACGTCATCGTCCTTGCCGTTTTGATCGTCGTCGCGACCGCGGCGGTGGTGGGCTGGCGCGCTTATCAAAACAAGCAGCGCGAGGCCCAGGGCGGGCAATATGCCGCGGCGCTCGATCTCGCCCATCAGGGCAAGGATGCCGATGCTGCGGCCGCCTTCGCGGCACTGGCGCAACGGTCGGATCGCGGCCGCGCGGTGCTGGCGCGGCTCGAAGAGGCGGCCTCGAAGATCAATACCGGCGACGTTGCCGGCGCCGTCGCGATCTATGACCAGATGGCCGGCGACGGTACGATCGATCAGGATTTCCGCGACGTCGCGACGATGCTCGGAGCGCGCTACACGCTCGAGAAGGGCGATCCGCAGACTGTCATCGCGAGGCTCCAGCCGCTGACCGCGTCGACCAACGCCTGGCATGGGCTGGCGCTCGAGCTCAGCGCGATCGCCGAGTTGAAAGCCGGCGACACGGCCAAGGCCCGCGCCGCGTTCGATGCGCTGGCCAAGGATCCGATGGCGCCGCAAGGCGTGCGCGAGCGCGCCGCCGGAATGCTCGCGGCCCTCGCTCCATGAGGGGGCATCGGGGGATTGCCATCGTTCTTGCCGCGGCGCTGGTGGGTACGCTCGGCGGATGCGACTCGATCAAGTCGCTGTTCTCAGGTAGCGACAAGACGCCACTCCCGGGCACGCGCATCTCGGTGCTCAATCTCGAGCACAATCTCAAGCCCGATCCCCAGCTCAATGCGCTGAAGATCGCTGTGCCGCGGCCCTACGACAACACCGCCTGGCCCGATGCCGGCGGCTATCCCGATCACGCGATGTACCATCTGGCGCTCGGCGACAATCTCGAGCGGGCATGGAAAGCGAATGCCGGCGAGGGCGCCAACCGCTATGGCCGTGTCGTTGCCGAGCCCGTGCTCGCCGACGGGCGGATTTACACCATGGATGCCGACGACATGGTGACGGCGTTCGACGCCAAGAGCGGCAGCCGCCTATGGCGCTTCGATCCGCAGCCGAAGGACGAAGACACGACCACCTATGGCGGCGGTGTCGCCGCTGCCGGCAATCGCGTCTATGTCGGGTCGGGCTACGGCGAAGTGATCGCGCTCGATGCCGCGACCGGCAAGGTGGTCTGGCGCGCGAAGCTCGCCGCGCCGGTGCACAGCCCGCCGACCGTCGCCGACGATCGCGTCTTTGTCGTCACGGTCGAGAACGAGCTCGACGTGCTCTCGGCCGGTGACGGCGCGAAGCTCTGGACGCATAACGGCCTGCCCGAACCGGCGGGCCTCGCGGGCGGCGCATCGCCCGCGGTTGCCGGCGATCTCGTCGTCGTGCCCTACAGTTCAGGCGAGCTCTACGCACTGCGCGTCGAGAACGGCCGGCCACTCTGGAGCGACAGCCTTGCCGCGGCGCAGCCGGTTGGCGCGCTTTCCTCTCTCGCCGATATCCGCGGCGCGCCGGTGATCGACCGTGACCGCGTCTTCGCGATCAGCCATAGCGGCTTGATGGTGGCGATCGACCTCCGCACCGGCGACCGCGTTTGGGAGCAGGATATCGGTGGCGTTCACGCGCCCTGGGTGGCGGGCGATTTCATTTATGTACTGAGCGCCGACAACGAGCTCATCTGCCTTACCCGTGCCGACGGCCGCGTGCGCTGGGCGCGCGAATTGCCGCAATGGGAGAATGAGGCGAAGAAGAAAGACCCGATCTTCTGGTCGGGGCCGGTGCTCGCGGGGGACCGGCTGATCGTCATCTCCTCCGAAGGCGAGGCCTTCTCGGTCTCGCCTTATACCGGAGAGCCGCTTGGCAAGGCGGATTTCCCCGACGGCGTCTTCATCAATCCCGTCGTCGCCGACAAGACTCTCTATGTCCTGACGGACGAAGCCGATCTCGTCGCGATGCGCTGAGGCGCGCAGCGGGGTCCCTACAATGGCGAAGCGCGTCGCCGTCATCGGCCGGCCGAATGTCGGCAAATCGACTTTGTTCAATCGCCTCGTGGGCAAGCGCCTGGCGCTCGTCCACGATCTGCCCGGCGTGACGCGCGATCGCCGCGAAGCGCCGGCAGCACTCGGCGATCTGCGCTTCACCGTCGTCGACACCGCCGGGCTCGACGACGGCGAGAAGGGCAGCCTCACCGCGCGGATGCGCGCTCAGACCGAGGCTGCGCTCAATACCGCCGATGCGGTGCTGTTTCTGGTCGATGCCCGCGCCGGGCTGCTCGCGCCCGATCGCGATTTCGCGCAATTGCTGCGCCGACGCGGCGGGAAAGTGATCGTCGTCGCCAACAAGAGCGAGAGCCGCAGTGCGGATGCCGACGCGTTCTTCGCCCTTGGCCTTGGCGCGCCGGTCGCGATCTCCGCCGAGCATGGCGAAGGGATGGGCGAGCTTTACGACGCGCTCGCGCCGCTGCTCCGCGGCGATGAGGTTACGCTCGCGGGAGAGAAAGACGCCGACAAGCCGCTGCTGCTGGCGGTGATCGGTCGACCGAATGTCGGCAAATCGACCCTCGTCAACAAGCTTCTCGGCAGCGAGCGCGTGCTGACGGGCCCCGAAGCCGGCATCACCCGCGACGCGATCGCGATCGATTGGGTATGGCGCGGCCGCAAGATCCGGCTCTTCGACACGGCGGGCCTGCGCCGCCGGCCGAAAATAACGGAGAAGCTCGAGCAACTCGCGGTCGACGACGCGCGCGCCGCGATCCGTTTCGCCGAAGTCTGCGTGCTGGTGCTCGACGCGACCCAGCTCTTGGAAAAGCAGGACCTTACCATCGCGCGCGAGATTGCCGAGGAAGGCCGCGCCCTGGTGCTCGCCGTCAACAAATGGGATCTGGTTGCGGACAAGCGCAAGAAGCTCGAGGAATTGCGCGAAGGCATTGAGCGCGGCGTAACGCAGCTCGCCGGGATCAAGGCGGTGACGCTCTCGGCCAAGACGGGCACGGGCATCGATAAGCTGATGCCGGCGGCGATCGCGGCGCATGAGGTGTGGAACCGCCGCGTTCCGACGCCGCAACTCAATCGCTGGCTCGAAGAAGCGCAGGCGCGCAACCCGCCGCCGCTGGTCGCGGGCCGGCGCTTGCGGCTGCGCTACATGACGCAGGCGAATATCCGGCCGCCGACGTTCGCGCTCTTTGCGTCCAAACCGGGCGACTTGCCCGACAGTTATCGGCGCTATCTCGTCAACCGGTTGCGGGAAAGCTTCGACCTGCCCGGCGTGCCGATCCGCATGATGTTGAGGAAAGGCAAGAATCCCTACGCCGGGGCTTGAGGCGCCGCGCGCGGCGGCGATAATGCCCGCATGGCAGAGGAAAAATACGGCGTCGGCCAGGCGGTGAGCCGGTTCGAGGATCCGCGGCTGCTGAAAGGCGCGGGGCGCTACGTCAACGACGTCAGCCTGCCGCGCCAGGCTTACGCCACTTTCCTGCGCTCGCCGCATGCCCATGCCGCAATTCGTAACGTCAGCACGGACGCCGCCCGCGCCGCGCCCGGGGTTCTCGGCGTTTTCACCGAGGCCGATCTCGCCGCGGCGCAGCTCGGCACCACGCGCCTCGCGCTCCCGAGGAAGCGTCCCGACGGCTCGCCCGCTTTCGCCCGCCCGCATCCCGGCCTCGCCCGCGGCCGCGTGCGCTATGTCGGCGATCCGGTGGCGATGGTCGTTGCTGAGACCCTGGCGCAAGCAAAAGACGCCGCCGAGCTGATCGACATCGATTACGCGCCGCTTCCCGCGGTCACCGAGATCGACGATGCGCTCGCCCCCGGCGCGCCGCGCGTCTGGGACGAGAATCCCGACAACGTCTCGCACATCTTCGAGACCGGCAACAAAGCCGCGGCCGACGCCGCCTTTGCCGCCGCCGCGCATATCGTCAAGCGCCGCTACGCGATCAGCCGCGTCCATGCGCAATACATGGAGCCGCGCGGCACGGTCGGCGCCTGGGACCCGAGCGATCAGCGCTTCACCCTCCACGCCGATGTGCAATACGCGCATCGCGTGCGCGACATGCTCGCCGGCAACATCTTCAAGATTCCCGAGAGCTCGATCCGCGTCGTCACCGGCGATGTCGGCGGCGGCTTCGGCACCAAGGGCTGGCAGTATGTCGAGCACCGCCTCACCCTCTTTGCCGCGAAGAAGCTCGGCCGCCCGGTCAAATGGAGCTGCGAGCGCAGCGAGGCCCTCTTGGCCGACGAGCACGGCCGCGACGTCCTCGCCGAGGCCGAGCTCGCCCTCGGGCCCGATCACAAATTCCTCGGCCTGCGCGTCCGCCTCGTCAGCAACATCGGCGCTTATCTCTCGTCCGACCGCAATCTGCTCGCGACCTTCGGCAGCCTCGGCGCGCTGGTCGGCGTCTACGACATTCCGGCGGGTTACGCGCATCTGACCGTCGCCTTCTCGAACAAGCCGGCGACCGCGCCCTATCGCGGCGCGGGGCGGCCCGAGGCGATCTATATCTGCGAGCGGCTGATCGAGGATGCGGCGCGCCAGCTCGGCGTCGATCGCGTCGCGCTGCGGCAAAAGAATCTTATCCCGCCGGCGAAGCTCCCCTATAAGACGCCGCTCGGCAATCTCAATTACGATTGCGGCGACTTCCCGGCGATCATGGCGCGCGGCCTCGCGCTCGGCGACGCGGCCGGCTTCGACAAGCGCCGCGCCGAGGCGAAAGCGCGCGGGGCGCTGCGCGGCCTCGGCATCGCCAATGCGATCGAGCGCGCCGCGAGCCCCGGCCCGGAATTCGCCGAGCTGCGCTTCAACACCGCCGGCGGGGCGACGCTGCTCATGGGCACGATCCATCAGGGCCAGGGCCACGAGACCACCTTCAAGCAGATCGCGATCGAGAAGCTCGGCCTCGCGCCCGAGGACATCCGCTATGTCGACGGCGACACCGACCTCGTCGCTTTCGGCACCGGCACCAACGGCTCGCGCTCGACCGTGATCGGCGGCACCGCGGTGACCGTCGCCGCGGACAAAGTCATCGCCAAGGCGAAGCGCATCGCCGCGCATCTGCTCGAGGCGAGCGAGGCCGATGTGAAATTCGAAGGCGGGCGCTTTGCCATCGAAGGCACCGACCGCGCGCTGTCCTTGAAAGAGGTGGCGCGCGCGGCGTTCCAGCCGGGGAAATTGCCCAAAGGCATGGAGCCGGGGCTGTACGAGACCGGCACCTTCTCGCCGCCGCAGGACACCTTTCCCAATGGCTGCCATCTTTGCGAGGTCGAGGTCGATCCCGAGACCGGCAAGGTCGCGCTGATGAGCTATGCCGTGGTCGACGATGTCGGCACGGTGATCAATCCTAAATTGCTCAAGGGCCAGATCCATGGCGGCGTGGCGCAAGGCGCCGGCCAGGCGCTGATGGAGCAGGTGGCGTACGATCCGCAATCCGGGCAGCTGCTCTCCGCCTCGTTCATGGATTACGCCATGCCGCGCGCCGACGATTTCTGCGACGTGGCGATCGAGAGCCAGCCGGTGCCGACCAAGCTCAACCCGCTGGGCGCCAAAGGCGCCGGCGAGGCGGGGAC